>NZ_JAHESE010000003.1 GCF_018598175.1 Dawidia cretensis | reverse complement strand
CCAACTCTCATCATTTGTGCAGTATCCAATAAACTTATGGTTCGTTCATACGCCTATCTACGTGACACTCAATAGCCAGGGTTCTGCTCATACCCCTCATTTTGATTCAGGTCAAGTGCCTTTTGCGGGATCGGACGAAACAGTTTTAGCTGGCCGTCGGCGCCTTCAAAAGCATTGGTACCGTTGTCAAAATATTTTCGCTTAATATCCCGATTGTACACACTCGCACGCTCTACCAGCGTACCCGTGCGCTTCAGGTCCATCCAGCGGTCGTACTCGCCCAGCAGCTCGCGGCCACGCTCATCGAGAATGAAATCGAGGTCGACTACTGCCTCCGTAACCTGCATTTCCGCTACTTTACCTGGCTTCGCGGCCCGGCGTCTGACTTCGTTGATACGCAACGTGGCAGTTGCCACATCTTCGGCCTGCAAGTACGCTTCAGCCGCGATCAGGTAGGTTTCTCCCAACCGCGCCAGGAATATATCACGGGTGCTACTCCCGCCCAGCGAGAAGGTAGCGGTAGGGTCGTCGAACTTGCGTACGGCCGGCGCACTGTTGTCAATACCAACACCGGAAGTACCCATCCAAATATCGCCAAAAGGAATGATCCGCGTCTTGGCACGGTGCGCCGGGTCAGCGGCACGCCATGCCGCCGTGTCTGCCTCCCAGGACTGCGGATAATAATACGAAATATTCATGTTGGCCCGGTCGGCTTTCGACTTGTCGTAGAAATCGTAATAACGAGGGTAGAATACATTCATGAAGGTACCTTCCCAGCGCGCATCGTTCTCGGTAAACAAGCTATACACGTAGGTCGTCGGCATGAGCTGGTAGGCACGATACGGGTAGCCATTCTTCGCGCCCTCACCGCCCATGTACGGACCAAACCAGTAATTCTGGTTGCTGCCGTCGTTGGCGGCATCCTTGATCGAGCTTTTATCAAACTGGATGGAGAAGAGCACTTCAGAATTTTTTTCCTTCCCGGGCCAGAAGAGGTCCTCGAATGAGATCGTCAACGTTTTGCCATTAATTGCCTGATCCGCATAGGCTGCCGCCCTGGTGTAGTCGTCATCTGCGGCAAAAGTTTCATACCCGCGCGTCAGATGTACTTTGGCCAGGTAATGCAACACAGCCGGCTTCGTAATACGACCGAACGAGGTTGTCGTTTCCGGCACCAGCACCAGCGCATCCGCCAGGTCTTGTAAAATAAAGTCATATACTTCGGCTGCCGAATTGCGAGAGAAGTTGTACGCCGGCTCGTCGTACATTTCGGTGACGATGCTTACCCCACCAAACTGCTGTACCAACAAGAAATAATAGTAGGCCCGTAGACACTTTACTTCGCCCAGGCGGATATCGCGGGTGGCTGTCTTCTCTGTTCTGTCGTAATAATATATAGCAGCATTACACCGGCCGATAGCTTTGTAGCAAGCACCGAAAAAGGTTTCCACATTCACGTCGTTCGACGACAGGTTGCGGTATTCGCTAATGCCTTCGGGCTGAGCGTTGCGTCCTTCGACAAATTCGTCGGTCCCGGCGAGGAACATCCACGGCAATTCATATACCTCCCGCAAAGAAGCGTACGTGCTATTGACCAACGCTTCGTAGCCGTTGGCGGTTTTGTAGAACTCTGTATCCGAAATATTCGAGGGATTCTCTTCGTCGAGATAATCGTTACAATTGGCAAGCCCTGCGATCAGCAATGCTGCCATTCCTACATTTTTAATCGTTGCTTTCATCGTCATCAGAATTTGAGGTTGACACCAAATTGATAGGTTACCGAGCTCAGCCCGCCGTTGGCGTATGTGGCATCGGCCCACTCAGGATCAAATCCGTCGTATTCGGTAAACACAAACGGATTCAATACGTTTGCATACACACGCAGGCTGGAAATGCGCGCGCGTTCCAGCATCGCCGCCGGCACGGTATAGCCCAGCGTGATGTTCTTCACTTTTACAAAGCTCGCATCGCGGTAGAAGCCGACGTTCTCGGTGTTCCAGTATTTACCGGAATTCTTGGGCTGAGGATACTCATTGGATACGCGTGTAGCCGTAACATTATTCTCCTGCATGTACCAGTCTACATTGAGCTTGGAGCGGCCGCGGTCTTCGAAGTTCAGGAACTCCTGGTGGAAAGGGCTTAACACTTGCACCCCTTGCCGGCTATACAACGACGCCGACAGATCAAATGCCTTGTAGGTAATCGTCGTCGAGAACCCTCCTGTCCAGCTCGGCATTGGAGTACCGAGAATGCGGCGATCGTCCGGCGTGATCTTATTGTCGTCACCAAAATCTTTCACCCGTGCCTGGCCCGGCGTCTGCGCATACTTCTTGGCTTCCTCCGTCTCGTCGGCCTGCCAGATGCCGTCGAACACATAGTTATAATTGACATTGATGGGCTGGCCAATAAACCACTTATTGGCGATGTCGTCTACTTTGCCGCCAACGAGCTCTACAATTTCGTTCGTGTTCTTGGCAAAGTTGAAGGTTGTTGTCCAGGTAATGGCATCGGTACTAACGTTTACAGTAGTAAGGGATACCTCCACACCCTTGTTGCGTACCTGACCGATGTTGTCGCGTACGCGCGGTCCCGTAGGCTTTGCCGCATCTGCCGGGTCAAAGTATCCGCCGGTTTCAAAGGGAATTGACTTGGCGAGGATTACGTCTTTGGTCAATTTGTTATAGTAGTCCACGGTACCCGTAATGCGTCCACTGAACAATGAAAAATCTACTCCTGCGTCGACTTCCTGCGTCCGCTCCCAGCCCAGCGAAGAGCTGACAATGCCCGTGCGCGGATACCCGGCCGAGGGTGTACCGCCAAAGTCATAATAAATAGGTGTAACCGATATATAGGTATCGTACGGATTTACATTCTGGTTATTACCTGTCATGCCATAGCTCACGCGCAGCTTCAAAGCGTCAACCTGTCGAACACCCGACATAAAGCCTTCCTCATTGATCTTCCAGGCTACCGCCGCCGAGGGGAACGAGGCCCACTTGTGGCCTTTCGCCAATACCGACGCGCCATCCCAACGATTGGAGACTGTGAACAGGTATTTATTGCGCCAGGTATAATTCAACCGCAGCGCGTAAGACATCAGCGACCACTTCTTGAAGTCCGAGTCCGAGCGTTGATTCGTGGGATCGGCCGTGGCAAGGTTTTCAAAGCCCGAGTTATAAGGCAACTTCGTGGCAGACGCCAGCACAGCTTCATCTCGGAACATGTTGAGTGAATACAGACCCATCGCGTTGATGGCATGGTCGCCAATCACTTTATTATAGGTCACCTGGTTGTCCCATATATAGGAGAAAGATTCCAGTGTATTGATCTCGGCATCGGGCAACGTGGCTACGCGGCCTTCGGAATTGGTGCCGAAATACTTACCCGTCTTCTCATATTTGAACCGGGGGGAGAACGACGTGCGTACACTCAACCAGTGAATGGGTGTATATTCTACAAAGGCATTCGCCAGTACATAATACGTACGCGTATCGTTTGATGCATTGGCCATATCTACCAGTGGGTTTACCGAGCTGGTGAAGTCTAAATACGGAAGATCTTTGCCGGGCTGCACAATGAGCGAGTCCGGATAGTCTGTGAAATAGGGTTTCAGCAACGGCGACATCCGGAAGGCATTTACCATGGCGTTGCTGCTGCCGGCTTCGCGCTCAGCAATAGAAAGGTTTACACTGCCACCGGCCGCCCAGCGATCGTTAAGCGTCTGGCTGACATTCGCCTTCAGGTTGTAACGTTTGTAATTGTCGTGTACAATGTTGCCTTCCTCCTCCTGGTAGCCCATGCCAAGGGTATAACCGAGCTTGTTTTCACCCATGCCGGATATGCCGATCCAGTGGTTCATCTGCCGGCCGGTACGGATCAACAGGCTGGGCCAATCGGTATAATCTTTCTCGGCCACGCGACGATTGAGTTCGTCTTTGTTCGTCGCATTGTTGCCAATATTGGTGT
Source organism: Dawidia cretensis (assembly GCF_018598175.1). Taxonomy (GTDB): domain Bacteria; phylum Bacteroidota; class Bacteroidia; order Cytophagales; family Cyclobacteriaceae; genus Ohtaekwangia; species Ohtaekwangia cretensis. Next base: position 274,937 of record NZ_JAHESE010000003.1, on the reverse strand, counting down.
CGTACGCCTGCTTAGCCTGAATGGCGCCGGTGATATACGAATCCTGGCGGAAGTTCCAGAACCTGTCACCGTCCATAAAGTCGGGCATGCGTGCGGCGTCGCGTACACCATAATAGCCGTCGTAAGAGATCACAGCTTTCTGCTTTACCGAGGCGCCGCGTTTGGTCGTGACGATGACCACCCCATAGGCACCGCGTGATCCGTAGATGGCCGTGGACGAGGCATCCTTCAGGATGTCGATGCGCTCAATGTCCTGGGGGTTGAGAAAGTCAATGTTTTCGGTGATCATGCCGTCCACTACATACAGCGGTTGGCCACCGCTGAGCGATTGTTGACCGCGAATCTGTACTTTGAAGTTCGCGCCCGGACGACCCGAAGGGTTTGAAATATCTACACCCGCCACCTGACCTTGTACGGCTTCCACCGTACCCAGCGATCCACGTCGTACGATCTGCTCGGGGTCTACAGCGGCTACGGATCCTGTCAGGTCGGTTTTCTTGACAGTACCATACCCGACGACGACCACTTCCGACAATTGTGTGAGGTCGGATTGCAGGCGGACAGACACCGTCGTCTGTGAGCCTACAGCCATCTCTTGCGGTGCATAACCAATAAAAGAGAAGATGAGGATGGCGTCCTGGTTAGGGACTTGCAGACGATAACCGCCGTTCACATCGGTGGTAGTGCCAGTCGTTGTACCTTTGACGAGAACGGATACACCGGGCAGGGGTGCACCATCATCGGAACCAGTAACAATACCGCTGATGGTAACGTCTTGTGCATGAACCTGAGGGGAAAGCATTCCCACCAGTATAAAAGAACAGAGAACAGCCCGACACAAGCTCCTGGCGGAGCCTCTCGCAGCCGGGGAAAAGGACTGTAAAATGTGCATCATAGGGTTAAGGGTTGGTTTGATTGAGTACACTGGCTAAAACATGTTTCTTTAAGGGTTTTTAAGGCCTTAAATTCGATTGCGCAATCGTTCGTGTTGCGCAATCGATTGCATTTTAGAAAGGATTTTCAAATCCTCCAAAGAATATTTCAATTATTTTATCGTGGAGATTTTTTTTCGGGGAAATTTCGTTGAATTACCCGTATTCTGTATGGCTTGGGACCGATACCAATAAAATCCCGCCAAAACTAGCCCTATCTGCGTTTCATTTTATCGCTTTTTTTTCCTTTATATTGCGCAACCGATTACACATTATGTTGCACACGTCTCAATACGCCCATCACCCCACCGCCTACAAGACCTTTACCACAGCCCAGCTTCGCGAGGCTTTTTTGGTAGAGCATGTGTTTGTACCCGGTGAGATCTCTTTGGTTTATTCTCACTACGATCGGCTTATTGTCGGCGGCGCTGCACCGACCACGCAGCCCCTCGCCCTCACTCCAATCGACGATCTGAAAGCAGACTTTTTTCTGCAGCGTCGCGAGCTGGGTATCATCAACGTCGGCGGTGCCGGCGATGTACAGGTAGACGGCCAAACGTATACATTACAAAATAAAGAAGCGCTCTATGTAGGCCGCGGTATAAAGGAAGTCTCCTTTCTGCCAGGTCCGGGCAAGCCGCTCTTTTATCTCAACTCCGCGCCGGCACACGCGGCATACCCGGTACGCAAAGTATCCCTTGCCGACGCCGACACCGTGGAGATCGGATCGATCGAAACGTCAAACCATCGCATCATCCGGAAGCTGTTGGTAAACAGTGTGCTCGAAACATGTCAGCTGCAAATGGGCCTCACCGAGCTTCAAAAAGGTAGCGTTTGGAACACCATGCCAGCGCATACCCATGCCCGCCGCATGGAAGCATATTTTTATTTCGATGTGCCGCAAGGCCAAACGGTGTGTCACTTTATGGGCGAGCCACAAGAGACACGTCATATCTGGATGCAGAATCATCAGGCCGTATTCTCGCCGCCCTGGTCGATTCACAGCGGTGCGGGTACCAGCAATTATACCTTTATCTGGGGGATGGCCGGCGAGAATCTCGACTACAGCGATATGGATGGCGTTAAACCAAACGAGCTGCGATGAGTAAACTTTTCGACCTTACCGGCAAGCGCGCGCTCATTACCGGTGGTACGCACGGCCTCGGCATGGCCATGGCCAAAGGCTTGGGGCAGGCAGGTGCACACCTGCTCATCAATGGCCACTCGCCCGGCAAGATGGAACAAGCCCTTGCCGAATACAGGCGCGAAGGCATTACCGCCACGGGCCACCTGTTTGATGTGACCGACGACAAAGCTGTATACGCCGCTGTCGCCCGCATCGAAGCCGAAGTGGGCAGCATTGACATCCTTGTGAACAACGCCGGCATCATTAAGCGCACGCCCATGCTGGAAATGGAAGTGGAAGATTTTAAACAAGTCATCGATGTAGACTTGGTCGGGCCTTTTATCGTTTCCAAACATGTAGGCAAATACATGGTCCAACGCAAGGCCGGCAAGATCATCAACATCTGTTCGATGATGAGCGAGCTCGGCCGTAATACAGTGACCGCCTACGCCGCCGCCAAGGGTGGCCTGAAAATGCTGACCAAAAATATGGCCACAGAGTGGGCTCGGTATAATATACAGGTGAACGGTATCGGTCCGGGCTATTTTGCTACAGAGCAGACAGCACCCATTCGGGTAAATGGCCATCCGTTCAATGAATTTATTCTGAATCGCACGCCGGCCGGACGGTGGGGTGACCCCGACGACCTCCGCGGCACAGCGGTATTTCTGGCATCTGCCGCGAGCGACTTCATAAACGGGCAGATTATTTACGTTGATGGTGGTATATTAGCAACCATCGGCAAGCCGGCCAACGAGGCCTAACAACGTGTACAGCATGAAGCGTCAACCATGAAGAAGGAAAAAGCGACCATACACGATATTGCCCGGAAACTGAACATTACAGCCTCCACAGTATCACGTGCCCTGAAAGACCACCCGCGCATCAGTGCCGAGACCAAGAAGGCGGTTCAAAAAACAGCCCAGAAGCTCAACTACCAACCGAACCACATCGCAGCGGCGCTTCGCAATGGCAAAAGCAAGATCATCGGCATCATCGTGCCGACAGCCGACCGGAGCTTTTTCTCATCGGTGGTACGCGGTATCGAAGAGATTGCCAACGGCTCGCAATACAATGTGATGATCTGCCAAACATATGACAATTACGAGAAGGAAGTCGCCACGGTAGAAGCCTTGCTCAATGCACGTGTAGACGGCGTCATTGCGTCGCACGGTAAGGAGACGCAAAACTTCGATCACTTTCTAAAAGTAAAAGAGCGCGGTATTCCGCTGATCCTCTTCGATCGCTCGAACGATGAGCTGGAAGTGAGCAGCGTCGTGATTGATGACTTCCTGGGTGCCTACAAAGCGACCGAGCACCTGATCCAACAAGGCTGTCGCCGCATCGCACACTTCACCAACACCCGCAAGATCAGCATCTTCAAGGAACGCCTCCGCGGATATCGTGAAGCATTACTCGACAACAACCTCTCGTACGACGAAACACTGGTGATCGAAAGCAACCTGCAGTTGGAAGACGGCCGCAACAGCACCGAGCAACTACTCACGCTGCGCGAGCGTCCCGACGGTATATTTTCCGCCAGTGCCCTCGGCATTGTAGGCGCGCTGCAAGTATTAAAGGAGAATAACATCGCTGTGCCCGACCAGGTGGCCCTGGTGGGATTCAGTAATGAAACCTATACTTCCTTTACCGACCCTTCCCTCAGCACCGTAGAGCAGCACAGTATGCGCATCGGCAATGCCGCCGCCGAGATCTTCCTCGAAGAGGTCAACGCAGACCAGAAAAAATTCATCCCCCAAAAGATCGTTCTCAAGCCGGAGCTCATCATCCGGCAATCCTCTCTACGGAAGAAATAACTTTATTACATCACCCGGACAACCTATCGCTTTATGACGCATTTCCTGACCGAAGATTTTCTGCTCACAAACGATTTTGCTAAAACGTTATACCATCAGTACGCCAGGGATCTCCCGATCATTGACTACCATTGCCACCTCTCGCCACAGGACATCGCCGGCGATCGCCGGTTTGAGAACCTGACAAAGGTATGGCTGGAAGGCGATCACTATAAGTGGCGCGCGATGCGCACGCTGGGCATTGACGAAAAATATATCACGGGCAACGGCTCGGACGAAGATAAGTTTAAGCAATGGGCTACCACCGTACCGTATACAATGCGAAACCCCCTTTACCACTGGACGCACCTGGAGCTGAAACGCTACTTTGGCGTAGACCAGGTACTCACGCCCGACTCTGCCGATAGCATTTACCGACAGTGCTCCGAGCAGCTTGGACAAAACGGCAATACCACCCGTGGTCTGTTGACCCGCATGAAGGTAGAGGTTGTTTGTACCACCGACGATCCGGCCGATACGCTGGAATATCATCAGCAAATCAAACGCAGCGGCTTTGCTACAACCATTCTCCCGACGTTTCGCCCCGACAAAGCCTACGCGGTGGAAAACCCGGTCACGTATAATGCCTACCTCGAAAAATTATCGGCTGCTGCCGGCGTCACCATCAACAGCTTTGCATCTTTGATCGCCGCGCTCGAAAATCGTATCGAGTTTTTTCACAGCCTGGGGTGCAAACTTTCCGACCACGGCCTGGAGCAGCTTTACTTTCCCGAAGACAAACAAGCCTTCTCGGCAGAAGGTATCTTTACCAAACTCTTGAAGAAGGAAATACTGACAAAACCCGAAGTACAGTATATTAAATATGCTACACTTGTCGAGCTGGGCCGTCGTTATCATCAGAAAGGTTGGACCCAGCAATTTCACCTCGGTGCGCTGCGCAATACCAATGAACGCATGCTGCGCATCCTCGGGCCCGATACGGGCTTTGACTCGATCGGCGACTATACGCAAGCCGTGGCCCTGGCACGGTTCCTGAATGAGCTGGACAGCACCAACCAGCTGGCGAAGACCATCCTGTATAACCTCAACCCCGGTGACAACGAAGTGATGGGCACCATGATCGGTAACTTCAACGACGGCTCCATCAGGGGTAAGATTCAGTTCGGTTCGGCGTGGTGGTTCCTGGACCAAAAGGACGGTATGGAGAAACAGATCAATGCTCTTTCCAATATGGGATTGCTCAGCTGCTTCATCGGGATGTTGACGGACTCGCGTAGTTTCCTCTCGTTCCCGCGTCACGAATACTTCCGCCGCATCCTTTGCAACCTGATTGGCCGGGACGTAACCAACGGTGAGCTACCCGCCGATGAAAAATGGTTGGGTAAGATCGTATCGGACATCTGCTACTACAACGCGAAAAACTACTTCAACTTTTAACACGCTAACCTGTTGCTCCCCATGCCACAGCTCAACCGCCATACGGCCGACCAGCCGCAGACCCTTCCGGTAAAAATACTTCAGTTCGGAGAGGGTAATTTCCTTCGCGCGTTTGTCGACTGGATCGTCGACATCATGAATGAAAAGACAGATTTTTACGGCGCCATCGACGTCGTTCAACCCATTAGCCGGGGCATGGCGGCCCAGCTCCGTGAACAAGATGGTTTATACCATGTGGTGTTAAACGGCCTGCAACAAGGCCGCACCGTTTCGGAAACACGGTTGATTACTTGCGTAGCCGATGCGTTTAATCCCTACGATGATTTTGAACGCTTTTTAGAACGCGCCCGTAACCCCGAGCTGCGGTTTATTCTCTCCAATACAACAGAAGCGGGTATTACATTTCACGCGGCCGATGCCAATCCGAATACATTGGCGGATAGTTTTCCGGGCAAAGTAACGCAGTTGTTATACCATCGCTTCCAGACTTTTCAGGGCGACGCAGAGAAGGGTTTGATTTTGATTCCCTGTGAGCTGATCGAAAAGAATGGCGACAAGCTGCGTGAGACCGTGCTGCAATACGCCGACCACTGGCAGCTGCCGACGGCATTCAAGCAATGGATCCAAACCGCCAATACCTTCTGCAATAGCCTCGTCGACCGTATCGTACCTGGCTTTCCAAAAGATACGATTCGCGACATTCAGCAGGCTGTGGGCTATACCGACAACCTGGTCGTAACCGCAGAGCCTTTTCACCTGTGGGTAATCGAGGCCCCGGCGGCTGTACAACAAGCCTTCCCGGCCGATCAGGCAGGTTTACAGGTAAAGTTCGTACAAGACCTGACGCCCTATCGCACACGCAAGGTCCGTATCCTCAACGGTGCCCATACAGCATTGGTGCCGGTGGCCTACCTGCGTGGCCTGCGCACGGTACGCGAAGCCGTGGAAGATAACTATACCGGCACGTTTCTACGCGAAGCGATCTACCAGGAGATCATCCCTACACTAGACCTCCCGGCAAGCGAATTGGAGCAATTTGCGGCGGATGTGATGGAACGTTTTCAAAACCCCTTTATCCGCCATGAGCTGAGCAGCATTGCCCTGAACTCGATCTCGAAATATAAAGTACGGGTATTGCCGTCGGTATTGGAGTATTACGCACGCCAGGGAACGCTACCCGAAAAGCTCTTGCATGCACTGGCAGCACTCATTCTTTTCTATAAAGGCACGCACCAGGGCGAAACCTTACCGGTGAACGATACACCGGAAATCCTGGAGTTCTTCGCCCGCGTCTGGAAGACGGGCGATGCCGACTATGTAGTGCGCGAAACGCTGGCCAACACGGCCTTCTGGGATCAGGACCTGACCCAGTTACCAGGGCTACTGGCGCGCGTGACGCATTATATCCATGCTTACGAGACTACCGCCAGCCCGGCAGTCTGATCAGCATAGCGCAAAGGTAGTTTCTTGCGCATACACCGATACCGTAGTATTTCCATCTTGAATCACGCCGCCAAATGACCGTGGCCCCCTTGGTGCGTTATTGCTTAGCAACAACCTTGTACTCAAAAGAGTACTTAAGAGTACGAAAAACTTTTTTCCTGTCTTTTGTTAAAATCGTTATTTCAGAAAATCTTTGTACTCCGGGTTTGGTTGGATGGAACCCTATTAAAATTGTATCATTTTGAACAATCAGTCCCCTTGAACACCCACTTATCCTGTAAGTAGTAGTATCGACAGTTGGGTTGACAACTGTTGAGTCACAATCTAAAAAAGCATTCACTAAATCCAGATCATTTCTTCCAAGGAAAATTTTCACCAGCAATTCGTTCCCCACTAAAACCGAATCCTTGGATAGTCGATGTATTTTGGGAATGATAAACTCTCTGCCATTTCTTTCAAGTTTATCCATTGTAAGCAACTGCTTTCCATCCTGATATTCAACCAAATCGATACTCTCGTTTCTGTTTTTACATGACACTCCGAAGAGAATGGTGATTAGTAATAAAAAAACTCTCATAATTTCTAATTCTTTTTCTTCACGGCCTCGGCTGGAATAACAGTTTTAGGGATCATTGGACAACCTGGCCATCGGTGTTAAGGGAAACGAGTGGCCTACTAGCGTAGCGCAAAGGCAGTCCCTTGTGTGTCCCGCGCGTTGGGACCGATATACACATCAAACTTTCCTGGCTCTGTGCCAAAAGACATATCACGCCGATAAAACGACAAATCATGCGCGGTAAGTTTGAACGTAACATTCTGAGACGCGCCAGGCGCTAATTCAATTTGTTTAAATCCTTTTAGCTCACGCACTGGCCGGGTAACACTGCCGGTTACGTCGTGTAAGTATAATTGCACAGTTTCCTTTCCGGCCCGCGCGCCCGTGTTCGTCACTGTGCAGGTAACTATCAACTCGTCTTGTTGCGTCATCTCCTGTTTATCAACCTGCACCGGACCGTATGAGAATGTAGTATAGCTTAGTCCATAACCAAAGGGATAAAGCGGGTCATTGCGTTCGTCCAGGTATTTGGAGGTATATTTATTGTTCGGATCCATGGGACGTCCGGTGTTTTTCATGCTATAATACAAGGGTATTTGTCCCACCGAGCGGGGGAATGTCACGGGCAATCGGCCGGAAGGATTGTAATCGCCGAACAGCACGTCGGCAATGGCCTGACCGGCCATTGTGCCGGGTAACCATGCTTCCACAATCGCGGGTATATTCGCGTCCAGCCACGGTATTGTCAACGGACGACCATTTAACAACACGGCAACCACCGGCTTACCGGTTTTATAGATGGCCTCTATCAACCGCTGTTGTACGCCAGGTATATTGAGCGACGCGCGACTGGCAGCCTCGCCGGTCATCCAGGCGCCTTCGCCTACCGCCAGGATCACCACATCGGCTTGCTGCGCCGTGCGTACAGCCTGTGCGATGGCCTGCGTGCTGTCGTTGTCAATGGCGCACCCTTTTGCATAAAGCACCTGTGTGCCGGCTGACACGGCTTGCTTCACACCTTCCAGCAATGTAGAGGCCTTGTGCCAATCGCCGGCGGCAGACCAGGAGCCGATCATTTCCCTGCGCGCATCTGCCAACGGGCCGATGACAGCCAGCTTCTTAACATCCTTTTCCAAGGGCAACAGCTGTTTGTCATTCTTCAATAACACGATCGCCTTGCGCGCCACATCGCGCGCAGCCTCCAGGTTGGCAGCACTCATAAGGGTTTCCTTTTCACGTTGCTCGCTGCTATAGCGATAGGGATCGTCAAAAAGACCCAGTTCAAATTTCTTGCGTAAGATGCGGCGTACGGCCTCGTCGATCAGACCCTCTTTCAGCTTACCGGCCTTCACCAACGCTGCCAGGGCATCGTTATAAAAGCCGGCCTGCATATCCATGTCCACACCAGCTTCCAACGCGAGGGCTGCTGCTGAAGCGGTGTCTTCTGCAATGCCGTGCGGGATCATTTCCATGATCGATGTATAGTCGGTTACCACAAAGCCGGTGAAGTTCCATTCCTTGCGAAGGATGTCCGTCATTAGATACTTATTTCCGGTGGCGGGTACGCCGTCGATCTCATTGAAGGATGTCATGACCGTGGCGGCCCCGGCGTCGAGTGCCGCTTTATAGGGTGGCAGGTATGTTTCGCGCAGTACGCGGTCAGACATATCGGTGGTATGATAATCACGGCCCGCCTGGGCGGCGCCATAGGCGGCAAAGTGTTTGACACACGCCATGACACTGTTCAAGCTCCCCACACCGTCGCCTTGAATTCCCTTTACGCGGGCGGCAGCGATCTTTGATCCCAGATAGACATCTTCACCAGCGCCTTCCGTGATGCGGCCCCAGCGTGGGTCGCGCGCAATGTCGCACATCGGTGCAAAAGTCCAGTGCAGGCCTTCTGCCGAAGCTTCATCGGCCGCCACCCGCGCTGACTTTTCAACGGCCGCGAGATCCCAGCTTGCAGCTTCTCCCAGTGGCATCGGAAAGATCGTGCGATGGCCATGCACCACGTCGTACCCAAACAGCAACGGTATGTGCAGACGCGTTTCCTTTACGGCGATCTCCTGCAGCTTACGTGTATACGCCGCGCCATAGGCATTGAAGATCGCCCCTACCCGACCGGCTTTAATATCTTCTTTATAATTTTCACGCATCGTTGGCCCCGTAACATCGATGTCACTGGTAAACAGGGTGAGCTGGCCGATCTTCTCGTCCAGCGTCATCAGCGCCAGCACGGAGTCGACACGTGTCCCGATACCTGTCGATGTTTTTTCAGAAGAGTAACAGGCCGCGCACAACAGCGCTGTGGCCAACGTCAGTGAGCACAGTTTGTTCATAGCTATAAAAAATTAGCGGTTTACGCCCGGTTCACCCCCGCAAGTCTCCCTGGTAGCAGGAAGACGTTGCGTAAGGTGGGGCTCCAACCGGAAGTATCGTTTATTAATTACTGAAACCTAATGTGGTAAAGCCGTCCTGTACCTCAGGCGCCGACATAAACAAATCCCACAGGAGTCCCGTACGGTAGTTTTCAATCATCACAATGATCGGCCCCTGGTCGATGGCCAGGTACGAGTCGGCAGTCCATCCTTGTGTCAGGTTAAAAGCGTCGTAGAAACCGTACTCGCCCCATAGGCGATCGCCGACAGAATAGTAAAAGAATTTTAACGCCCGCATCGACTCCTCCGGTGTATAGGGGAATGACGACAAGGCCGCCGTCGGGCTGATCGTTCCGTTATCGTTGGACGGTGAATGCGCGTCGTATCCACGCTGACTATCATCGCTCGACGTAAGGCCCCAGCAGTCTTCACCATAGCCGACATAACCGCCCGGGTTTGCCACGCAATAGGCGTAGTTGATTTTGGAAGCGTTTAGGTTCTGCTGCCAGTAATCGGCGTAGTCGTCCGAGAAATTTGGATCGAGGCCGAGATAGGAATAGTGTACCCAGAACAACGGACTCGGTGTGCCCAACGGAAGCATATAGCCATAGTGTGTCGTACCCGTGCGGATCGCGCCGTTGCGGCCATAACCATTGGTATAAACACTTTTCGGAATGCCGTGTGTAGGCGATGCCGCAGCCAGGAAGTAGGTGATCTGTTCTTCAAAGTAGCCGTACATGGCGAAGTTCATTTGCCAGTCATAATCCGGCGACCAATGCCAGTAGAGCACCTGCTCATCGTTCTTGCGGTACCAGTCCCATTCAACGCCTTGCCACAGCGTGGTGATGCGGTTAATGAGATTGTTGCCCGCGGTATCGGCCGGTTGTAAATACTGCCGGAACGTAAGCAAGCCCTGCACGAGAAACGAAGTTTCCACCAGGTCCCCGCCATCGTCCTTCTGGCTGAACGGCACCACAGCGCCGGTACTGCCGTCGATCCAATGCGACCAGGCACCATGAAAACGATCAGCATCTTCGAGGAAGGTCACGATCTTGTTCATGCGTTCGACGCCTTCGGCGCGCGTGATAAAGTTTCGCTCGATGCCGACGACCATGGCCATGATGCCAAAGCCCGACCCGCCGCTGGTGACAACATCACCCGAACTGTTGCGCTCGCGCGCCAGACCGCTGACGGGATGGCCAAAATCCCAGAAGTATTTAAAGGTTTGTTGCTGTAGTAATGTAAGGAGCGCGTCGTCGGTAATGACCGGGTGGTCGGGTGTTTCGCTGGGCGCTGTATAAAAGCTCTTGATAAAACTCTGTAACACTTCACCTCCACTGCCTTTCACGTTGGTGTTCAGCGTCATGATGTAACGCCGCAGATCGCCCAGGGCACCTGTGACCGTGATCGTTACTTTTTGTTTGTCGGCCGACACCGACAAACTCGCCGGCACCAAAGCGCCGGCCGAAGTGGTAACAAAAATATTTTGCGATACGACAGTAGCGGCATCTACCGGCTTGGAGAAGGCTACTTCGATCGTGGGTCCCGATAGTGCGACATTTGTTACGCGTGGGACCGTGAGTACTTCAGCACCTCCAATCTTCAAGGAGGTAATGGTAATGGTAGATGTTACAGTTGTAAACTCCACCGTGTGTCCGGAAAATACATCGCCCTCCACGCCTTGTAGTCCATCGGACATGACAAGTTGAAAGGTGGTATTGTTGGCTAAATTCGATTCCGGCGTAAGCGTTACGGTTTTATCACCATTGGAATATGTATAGGTCACTGGCACCGTTTCGCCAGATGTTTTGGCTACCAATGTAACAGAGGTTTCTACCGTCGACTTGTCCAATGCTGCGGCAAAGGTTGCCAGCACGGGCTGCTCCACGGGGGCAGCCGTATTTTTAGAAGCATCTGTCAGGTCCAGCACATAGCTTCCTACCTGCGCAGCCGTTAGTTGCAGAACACCCGGTTCGACCGAATCCTTATCATCATCTCCGCAGGATGAAAATACCCACCCGATCATTAAAAATACCATCCATAGCCAGGCGTTGCGTTGCAAATAAGTCATGATGCTTGGGGTTAATAAAAAGAAGAGGAAAGGTCTCCGGCCATGCCGGAAGACCTTTTACCAAACCAAACTAAACGTAGTGAACTATAACCTACGGTTTTTCTGAGTTATACATGACTTCGATTTCTTGTGCGGTGATCGTCTTATTGTAAATGCGCACATCGTCCAACAATCCTTTGTAGTGCTGCGTGTCAGGGTTCTCATAGTCGCCATATTCGAAAGCGGTAGAAGACATGTCGTTGATAAAGCCGAACGCCAGCTTCGTGCCCACACCTTCCTGTGGTTTGAATTTCATGCCCGCCGCATTAAGTTTTGCACCATCGGGCCAGTTGTCAAAGTCAAACGTTTTGGCCAGCTCGCCGTTTACATAGCCCGCGCCGACGCGAGTCGAGGCAGTATAGGTAAATACGAGATGCATCCATTTGCCGTGAATGAGAGCTGCCAAACCTTGCGGGCCATAGTTTTTAGAGAATGTCCATCCCTGCCAGCCTAAGTTACCTTTGCCGTCAATCCAGGTGTTCTCGCCCTCGGTGGCACCATCGCCAACATCATACTGTGCGGCCAGTAGAGCGTCTTTTGCATGCATTTCCACCTGGAAGCCGTTCGACGCCGCCATTCCTAATACAAAGTTACCACCTTGGTTGTGCGCTGTGGTGTCGGCATTTACCCACAGGCTGATCGAGAAGTTGTCGGTATTTGTAAAGTCTGTGCCATTGGGAACTTCCATGATACTGGTCGTTCCGTTAAAGCTGGCCGCATTACCGGCATTGGCGTTCCGACCGGCTACATAAGTAATCGCTACCGATGCATCGGCATTGTGGTCGCCCATCTCGTCATTACCGTTGTTTTCAAAACGCCAGTGTGCCAGCGCGCCGTCAGGAGCAAAGGTACCCGCAGTGGTAAAAGTGCGCTCTACCGCGCCGAATGCTACACCACTCGCAGACTTCAATCCCGCGCCTACATTAAGGAGATACTGAACACCGCCGCTCAATTCAGAAGAGGGTGTGATGGTCAGTGTTTTACCCGACACATCGAAGCCCAGCGGAACTGTTACATTGTCAAAAATACGCTTTAGTGTAATGTTAGACGATGTAGCTGTACTCTCGTCTACATCGGTATTAAACGTCACTACCAGGTCCGCATCTAGCGGTACCTCTGTAGCTGCCGTTGCGCCATTCAAATCTTTGGAACCCGCCATGGCTGACGCGATGGTGAACGTGCTGGGAGAATCATCGTCATCACTACAGCTGTAGAACACCGCCAAACCTGCCAGGCAGGCGAGCATTGCATAGAACTTAATCGTGTGTTTCATAGTTCATTCGTTTTTGGTTATTCTATATTTTAGGATAGTTTGTGTGTATTACCAGTTGGGGTTGTTCAGCCAGCCGTTGAGGTCTGCTTCCGTTTGGGGTATTGCCAACAGGTTATGTTTATCGGCCCGATAGCCGTAGGGCGCCAGCACGGTGGCGGCTTTATTAGTGCGGATCAAATCCCAAAAGCGCAAACCTTCTAACGCCAGCTCTACGCGACGCTCATGCAGAATAATCTCATTCAGCGCGTCTTCGTTGGTTTCGGTGATATCGAGGAGTATCGTGGGATTTTCTCCGCGGGCACGAGCACGTACCTCGTTGAGATAGTCGAGCGCATCATCAGGCTTACCATTTTTGTTTAATGCTTCAGCCGCCATCAGCAACACATCGGCATAGCGTACCAGGCGACGGTTGTAGCCAAACTGCGCGGGCACGTTTGTTCCCGGCGTCCATACCTTTTGGTTATAACATTCCTTTTCTCCGATGCCATTCGGGAAGCCGGGATATACCAGGCTGTTGGTATAGGCTTCCGGTGTATCGGTATCACCCACGATTTTTATACCATCCTGCCACTCACCAACGTCGAGAACGGTAGAATCCAGTCGGGGGTCGCCGGGCTCGAACGAATTGATCAGGTCGAATGAAGGACGGTTGAAGCCCCAGCCACGGTTGGGAATGCCACGGACACCCTGTACGTTGCCATATTGATTCCCACCGATGGGCAAACCCTCCTGCCGTATGGAGCCTATTTCAAAGACAGACTCTACTCCCTGCTCACCGGCTTCGCTATGAGCTTCACCGAAAGATGCCGCCAGGTCATATTGATGCGAGTTGATCACCGCCAGGGCGGCCACCTCAGCTTGCGGAAAATTGCCTAGCCACAAATAGTATCGTGCTAGCAATGCATTGGCTGTACCAATGGTCACGCGCCCCAGGTCATTGGCCGACCAGCGCTCATCATGCCGTTCCCATAGGTTGTCGCGGGCGAACGTAAGGTCTTCTTCAATCAGCGTATAGATCTCCGATGCCGCTGAACGGGGCAATCCTAACGGCGCCACGACCGTGGTGATCTTGGGCACGTCGCCCCAGGCACGCACCAGATCCAGGTAGAAAAGACCACGTAGCAAATGCGCCTCTGCCAGGTAGCGCGCACGCAACGTCTCATCCATCACAATGTTGGGCACGTTCTCGATCACGACGTTGGCGCGTTTGACACCTTGATACAGCGTCGAGTACCAGTTCTTAATGGACGCCTCGGTGCCAACGTGCGTAAAGTTGTCATAGGGTCCGACGATGGCGCGCTGGTCGGTCAGGTTACTGCCTTTGTGGGCGTCGTCCGACATGATATCGAGAATGGGATATAATCCGAAACTATATTCGGGAACACGCAGCGTGTTGTAAATGGCGTTGACGGCCTGCTCAGCATCCGAGGCACTCGTCGGAAAGTTGGCCGACACCAGCCTGCCTTGTGGCGGCTTATCCAAAAAATCACTACAGCCAAACGGAATGGCTACCAGCATCAGGACCATCACAGGGTAATACAGGGTTATTGTATTCTTTTTCATAACCAATCGATTCTTAAAATGTCAGGTTCAAACCACAGGAATAAATACTCGCGATGGGATACGTGCCACGGTCGACTTTACTGTCGAGCGGATTTTCATTGGCGATCTCCGGTGAGTAGCCGGTAAAGCTTTTTGCTGTAAAGACATTGGTACCGCGGATATATACCCGCGCGGCCTTCACAGCCAGACGGTCCGTGATAGACTTCGGCACCGTGTATCCCAGCGTGAGGTTGCGCAGGCGGAAGAAATTTGCACTTTGCACAAAGCGCGAAGACGGCAAAAAGTTTACTCCACCCTCGGAAGGACGCGGCTCGCTGTTGCTGGTCCCTTCGCCGCGCCAATAGTCCATGACGTGCGCCTCAAAATTGTAAAGATCGGGGCGCACTGTTTCTTTATAGTTCATGATCTCGGCCCCCGACTCGCCTTGAAAGTCGAGTCCAAAATCGAAGCCTTTGAAGTCCAGGCCAAGACTGATGCCATAGAGCATGGTAGGAATCGGTGATCCGAGTGACGTGCGATCGCTGTCGTCGATCTTATTGTCGTTGTTGATATTCACAAAGCGAACATCACCCACCCCAACATTATCCATGTGTGGATAAGCATTGAGCTCGCCTTGGTTTTGAAACAAGCCGTCCACCTGGTATCCGTAAAAGCTGCCGATGGATTCGCCTACGATGCTCCGCGTAATAGAGTTGGGACCGAGCAATTGCCCTGACACACTTCCACCACCTTGAATCTTGAGCACTTCATTGTGAATGGTTGTACCGACTGCGCCCAACCGGTAGCCCAGGCCATTGTCGAGCTTGCTCTCCCACCCCACGTTGAACTCAAAGCCACGGTTAAGAATCTCGCCGGCGTTGAACGTAATCTGTGCCCCGGAGCCGTTTCCTAAATAGCCCGGCACTTCGAGTGGGATAAGGATGTCGGACGTTATCCGACGGTAATAATCCATCTCGACTTTTAACCGGTTGTTAAAAAAACCGGCTTCTATACCCACATCCGTCTGCGTGGTGGTTTCCCATATCAAATCAGGATTACCGGTAATGCCATACGTGGCGCCGGAGAACAGGCGATCGCCTTGACCAAACACCGCATTCACGCCGTTGTCTACCAGCGAGTATATTTTGAGATATTCTATCTTTTCGTTCCCGGTCTTGCCCCAGCTGGCACGCAGCTTCAGGTTATCGAGGAACGTGACGTCTTGCAGAAAAGGCTCTTCGATAATATTCCAGCCCACAGCCATTGAGGGAAAGTCAGCGTAGCGATTGATATCTGTAAACTTGGAAGACCCGTCACGGCGGAAGGAGGCCGTAAAAAGATATTTGCCCTTATATGTATAGTTGGCTCGAAACAGGTACGATATCATGGAATAGTTGTACTTCGGATCGGCACCGTTCTCATCTTTTTCGCTATCAATGATGGTAATGGGGCTACCCTGGTTGAAATACCAGAAGTCTTCATCATCACGCAGGATGTTTTGCGACTGTAGCCGTAAAAACTCCGACGTCGTGTTCTGCATCGTGAAGCCTGCCAAAGCGTCGATGTGGTGGTCACCGAAGTTTTTCTGAAAGTTCAGTGTGTTTTCCCACAGCACGGTGGCCTGATCTTCGAACTTCTTTATCAGCAGGTTCTGCGAGCGCTGTTGTTGCGGCGACACAAAGAATACGGGTGTAAATGCCCGATTCTTAAAATACTTCGCATCTACCCCGACGCTGGTACGGAAGGTGAAAGCATTGTCGAGGAAATTCACTTCGCCAAACAAGTTCCCAACACCGCGAATACCACGGTCACTGCTGTTCGTATATTCTATATCAGCCAGCGGATTGCCGACGTTGGGCACGGCATTAAAATTTCCGTCGGGATTGCGCGGTGTCACCACCGGCAGGGCGCGGTACGTTGCAAAGACGGCATTGCCACCGGTATTGGTTTGTTTATAGGGGGTAATGGTAAAATTATTACCAAAGCGAACGTTTTTGCTTAAGTGGAAGGTATTGTTCAGCTTTATTGTAATGCGCTCATAAGCAGACTTTTCTACAATACCCTCTTGCTTAAAATATCCGAGGCCGATATAATACTGGATCTTAGCCGATGCCCCTGCCGCAGAAAATTGATAGTTCTGAATCGGTGCTGTGCCGAAAACAAGCTCCTGCCAGTCGGTATTCGGCACAACGTCGACATTATTATAAGAGCCCGGCGCAAACTGGTTCACGTATGTGGCAAAGTCACGGCCGTTCAGCAGGTCAATCTTGTTCTGCAACTGCTGTACGCTGTATTCGGCTGAGAGGCTTATCGTAGGATACTCTTGTCCCGGTTTGCCGCGTTTGGTAGTAATCATGACTACGCCATTGGCACCCCGCGCACCATAAATGGCCGTGGAGGAGGCATCTTTCAACACTTCCATGGACTCGATGTCGCCTGAGTTTAGGAAGTCGACGTCTTGAACAATGACGCCGTCCACCACATAGATCGGCGACGAGTCATTAAACGTACCCTGCCCGCGAATCCGCACGACAGGCGCTGCTCCTGGCGCCCCCGTCGTACTAACCACCTGTACCCCGGGCACCCTGCCTTGCAGCGCCTGCATGGGTGAGACCGCAGGCACCTTGGTCAGGTCGGCCCCGCGTACCGATGACACCGAACCCGTCAGGTCCGACTTCTTCACCACACCGTAGCCGATCACGACAATATCGTCCAGGGTGGTCACATCACCTTCGAGCGCTACATCCACGACGGTCTGAGTGCTCACCGCAACAGACTGCGATTTGTACCCTACGAGGGTAAATGTCAGCGTTGCCTCTTCCTGTCCGATGTCCAGCGAGTAGTTGCCTTCCGCATCTGTGGCGGTACCACGGCTCGTTCCCTGAACAATAACATTCACTCCAGGCATCGGGCTGCCATCGACCGCATCGGTTACCGTACCCTTAATCGTGCGGGTCTGCGCCCAGGCTGGCACTGCTAACACACAGATAATCAACAGCGTAATAATTCTTTGCATACTTTCATTTCGCAAAACAGATGTTGGTCTTGGGGACTGTTCGCGCTAGTGAAGTTTGCATTTGGCAAGAGAAACCCGGAATTATTTCGTGGAAATGCGCTTAAAACAACGTTTTCGCAATCGGTTTAGTGAGGTGCTTTTTTCCAGAAGAAAAACATTACTTCAAACGATTCCAGAAGGTTTTCGCATAACTGTTCGAGGTGTTTTAACGGATGAAAAACATCGCGCGAGCATTTTGGTTAAAACGTGCCAGAAACACCGGTTTAGGTGTGATGAAAGGAATGGAAATGTGACGAAATGAGAAAAATCACCCGACAGTTTTCGTGGTAGAAAGATGGAGGCGCTTGTCCGGCGCAGGCCCATGGTCTATAATAACCTCTTCCCACCGCGAAGCATGCGGCCGACGCCCCCGGGACTCAAGCTCCAGCAGCCGCTCAATTACTTTGTGTTTAAAGCCCCAAAGCGTATTTACTCGCAGGTCAAGCTGGGCAGCCAGCGCCTCCAGCGTGTAATCCTTGTTACCGACAACAGCCAGGTAGGCAATGTAAAAGGCTTTTTCCACCGGGAACTTGATGCTGTGGAAAATAGTATAGGCCGTAATGGACTCATTATAACCACACCGTGTACAGCGACGGGCAAACTTTTGACTTCCGTCAAAATACTTTTCATTACCACACTTGCGACAGTGAAATCCCTCCTGCCACTTGAGGCTTTCCAGAAAGCGGTAACACGCCAGGGTATCGGGATACAACGTCTGGAACTGCCGATAATCCATGGTCTTCTCCAGGAGGCGCTCGTTCAAAACCTCTTTTAAGCTGTTCTTGAGCTTCCAGTTGTCGAGGTCCAACAGCGAGTTGATCTGGTTGATCTCGTACGACTGCCGTTCGACCTTGATATTGGTCTCCTCCAACAGTCGATTTTTCTCGTGCAGCTCCAGGGTACGCTCGTGCACCTTCTCCTCCAGCTCGCGCGTGACCTTGTCTTTCAACTGCATGTTGACTTCGTGCTGATGGATAATCCGTCGCAAGGCACGGTCCCGCATATCTTTTAATATATGAATGCGATCGCCCATGGCAAAGGTCAACAGCAACATCTCCACCACAAAGCTGAAGTGCAAACTGTAATGCAGGGGCGTCGTAAAAGGCAATATGTTAAAGTAGACCAGTGCCCGGATAAAAAAGCCAAAGAATAAAATGCCATACGCCATCACAAAAAACCGCGCAGGGCGATAGCCTTTGTTCCAGACCGTTATACCCGTATAAAAGATCAACGATAACGGTATGATCTCGATATCACGATAGGTAAGCAGGTGCGGCAGAAACACGAATTCTACCACAAACCACGCCGAGCGTAACCCGATCATCCACATCAGCCAGCGGTCAAGCCGGGGCGCATTGGCATGCGTGCTCAGAAAACGCCGTGTAAAGACCAGGCTCCACAATATAACGGAACACAACGTAACACCCACCGCATAATCATTCCATTCGGGATGCGAGGGCCACAGGTACTGGAAGCCGACGCCGTCGTAGCTCATGGCGTAGGCGGCTACGCTGAGAATATAGAGAATATAATAGATGTTTTTGATCTCCTTAATAGCCAGGTATACCAGGAAGTTATACAAACTAATAATGAGGATCATGCCATAAAACATACCAAACAAAAAGTATTCGTTCAGCGCATAGTATATAAAGCGATCGGCTGAACGAACACCGATGCGCAGGTCGGCAAAGGCATGCGACTGCACACGGAAATAATAATACATCATCGTGTCGGCCTTTACATCCAGCACGATCTCGAAGTTTTTGTGACGCAGTGGCCGCTGGCGGAAGGGTTGTTTGTCACCCATCACCACGTTTTGATACGACCCGTCCATCTGCGGAACATAGGCTTCGATGTAGTCGATGGTCTGATCGTAGAATTCCAGCATCCATACCTTTCGGCTACGGGCATAATGCCGGATCGGCAACCTGATCCAATACGAAGCATCGGGTACGAAATCCTTGTTTTGGTAGGCCGCGTGTTGTTGAAAGCGATTGGAAAAACTGTGCGACGAGATCTGCCAGAATGAAACCGAGTTGGTGGCGTCGCGGTAAAACATCAGCTCATACGGCATAAAGTTTCGCTCCGGTACACTGTCATTCAGCACAAAGATCTCCTGCGCCGCCGGTCGCCCGGCAGCCAATACCAGTAGTAATCCCAGCACCCACCGCATCCTGTTGTTGTTTTATTTTTCGTCTAACCATCCACCGGAAAACCCGGCCTTCTTCAGACCCGCCCGGATATAGGGGCTCTTTTTCATGACTTTCCACAAAAGCTCCGAGCGGTAGTTTTCCAACTGTAATACGATCGGTCCCTGGTCAATGCCGAGATAGTCTTTATCAAACCATCCCGTGGCGCCATTCTCATAAACAATGCTCAGGTTAAAAGCGTCTTTAAAGCCATAGCGATCATATACCCTGGCACCAAAACGCCGCTTCATATGCTTCAAGGCCGGTATACAGATCTCGGGGGCGAACACCAGTGAGCCCCCTGCCGCCGTCGGCGCAATAGTGCCATCATCCTGCAGGTAAAACTGGGAAGCGCCACGCGCATTGTAGCCTTGAAACGCCACGTTGGGATTTTGTTTGCCATCGTTGCCAGGTCCGTCGCATGCCGTCAGACCCCAGGTGTTTTTATCATACCCCACAAACGCCGCGGCGTTGTTAACACAATAAGCACGGTTTGCATAGGTCGCCCGCCTGGAGTTTTCAAAGTAATCGATGCCTTTCTCACGCATATAGGCATCTTGTATGCCGCGAAAGTCAATATACATATGCGAATATTGGTGGCCGAACAGCGGACCGAAGTTTACAAACTCCTGCCCCTGATATTTTGTCCATTGGTAGGTGTCGGTCCACGCCTTCCAGGTTTCAGCCGGTATAGTATGGGTGGGCGAGCCCATCGCGAGGATGTACAGGATCATACCTTCGTTGTATCCACGCCAGGTGGCATCTATAAAACCGCGCTCAGGATGCCAGCCCATGCTCATGACCTTCTTGTCCTGCATAGCCCAGTCCCACTCTACAGCCTGGTATAGTGTATCGGCCAGTGCCCGTATGTGCGTCTCCGTCGTATCGCTGCCATCAAAGTACGCCTGCGCAGAAAGGACGCCCGCCATCAGTAGCCCGGTATCAATCGTCGATAGCTCAACCTGTTGAAACCGCAGGCCGGTCTTCATATCGAGGAAGTGGTAAAAGAATCCTTTGTGACCTGCCACACCTTGTGCGGCCTCACCTTTGGGAAGACGCCGCAAGAATCTCAACGTGCGCAACGTGCGCTCCGCAGCCTGCACCCGCGTGATATACCCACGCTCGACGCCTACCAGGTACGTTGACAAACCAAAGCCCGTCGCGGCGATGCTCGAAAAGCTCTCGCTGGGCCACCGGTCCGGCAGCTGACCATTCTCCGCGTTTGCGGTCTCCCAGAAAAAGGAGAAGGTCTGCTGCGACAGTGAATCGAGAAAAGGTGTTGCGGTAGTGTCACCACCCGGCTGTTTCGGCACACACGCCCAGCATAACGCCAGGAGCACCCACACAGCAGCGGTTCTTCGAAATAAAATCATGCAAGACGGGGTTGTTGTAGTAAAGGAAAGATCGGACTAAAAGCGGATATTGCCAAACGGGTATAGTGGTGGGCAGGGAAATTGCCCGCCAGGCCGGCGGGCAGGCTTGTTCGCGTTACCGTGTGGTCAAATCACCACGCAAAGTATATACCTTCCCTTTTTCAGTTTGTAACGTCACAGTCTTACCCCCATACTGCACCACACAAGCCCCACCCAATTTTGAGTTTAATGTCACCTGTTGTAAGATACCATCCCCCCACACCATCGACACCTCAAAACCACCACGCGCACAAAGCCCACGCACATGCCCCGTAGCCCAGGCCTTCGGCAACGCCGGCAACAACGTCACCGAGCCATCATGGCTCTGCAACAGCATCTCCGCCATCCCCGCCGGAGCACCAAAGTTACCATCGATCTGAAACGGCGGATGATTATCAAACAGATTGGGCAACGTCGACTTCTTAAATAGTGCGACAAGGTTTTCATGCGCCGCTTCGCCATCGCCCAGGCGAGCAAAGAAGTTAACAATCCACGCCCTGCTCCAACCCGTATGGCCTCCACCATGCGCCAGCCGATAATCGATTGTCTTACGAGCGGCAGCAAAAAGCTCAGGTTGCTGGCGGGTAATCTCCTTCCCGGGATGCAAGCCATATAGATGCGATATATGCCGATGCCCAGGCTCAGGCTCCTGAAAAGATTCTGTCCACTCCAGTATACGTCCGTCGGCGCCAATCTGCGTCGGTGATAACTTTGCCAGGATCTTCTCAATCTTTTTGCCAAAAGCTTCGTCGTGATGCAACACGCGCTGGGCCAATAACGTGCTGGTTAACAGGTCGCGGATGATCATGTGGTCCATCGTCGGTCCCATCACCATCGTCGCTCCCCGGCCGTCGGCAGTTTGAAATGAATTCTCCGGAGAAATAGAAGGACCTGACACCAACTTGCCCGTGGCAGGATTCTCAACAAGCCACTGCGCACAGAAAGCTGCAGACTCTTTCAGGATCGGGTAATATTGTTGGAGGAACGCTTTGTCACCTGTAAAAGCATAGTGCTCCCACACGTGCTGCGCACACCATGTCATGCCCATGGGCCACATCGCCCAACTGGGGTAGCCATACGGCGCGGTGAACAGCCACGGGTCTGTCGTAAAATGTGCTACGGTGCCGTCAATGCCATACATAGTCTTCGCCGTCTTGCGCGCATCGGGGCGCAGTTTATCGAGGAAGGTAATGAAGGGCAGATGCAACTCCGACAGGTTGGCTACCTCGGCCAGCCAGTAGTTCATCTGAATGTTAATATTGATATGATAATCCGCACTCCACGGTGGCGTCAGGCCGTCGGCCCAGATGCCTTGCAGGTTTGCCGGCAGGCCTCCCGGACGCGAGCTGCTGATCAACAAATAGCGACCGAACTGGAAATATAACGCTGCCAGGTGCGGATCTTCATTTCCATGCTGCAACGCCGACACGCGTGCGTCGGTAGGAAAGTATACCGCGTTAGTCACCCCCAGATCGAGCGCTACACGGTTAAAGTAGGATTGATAGTCCTGTATATGCGCGCGTTTCAAATCTTCATATCGCTTCGCGGCGGCGGCGGTCAGCTGCTGTTGCGTGGTCGCGCGGGGGTCGCCGCCGGTGTAGTCGGTAGCAATCGCAATCAGCACTGTAACGGCATCAGCCTTCTCTACAGCGAGGTGTGTACCCCCGGCGGACAGGGAACCTCCTTCGGGTATAACACGCAGGTGTGTTACCAGTTTTACACCTACCCCTCCACCGGTGTGCTCCTGTAATAGTATATCATTTCCCGAAACGGATACCGCCGCGTTGCTGCCGGGACGGGTCAGCGCGAACTGTAACGACAGGGCTCCCGGCCGGTCGGCCGTCAGCCGCACGACCACTACCTGGTCGGGCGCACTTGAAAATACTTCCCGCGTATACGCTACGCCTCCTTGCCGGTATTGTACGTTGGCGATCGCCGTCTCGAGGTCGAGTGCGCGTTCGTACCCTTCGGGTTCTGAATCATGTGCGGGAAATGTCAGCCACAGGTCGCCGGCAGTCTGGTAACTGCTGTTGACCGTTTTGTTGCCCATCATCTTATCGATGGCCAGTTGTTGTGCGTCGACATACTTGCCGGCAAACAACAGCTTGCGGATGACGGGCAGCGCAGCACGTGCGCCGGGGTTGATGAAGTCCTCCGGCTTGCCCGTCCACACGCTTTCTTCATTTAGCTGCAAGCGCTCCGACTGCACACCGCCGAAGACCATCGCGCCTACCCGGCCGTTGCCGACCGGCAGCGCTTCGTTCCAATTTGCCGCAGCCCTGTTGAACCAAAGTCTCCAGTCGGCAACCGGCGCGGGCGGCTGCGCGGCAGCGTGCGTCACAACGCCCAGCCACAGCGTGGCCAGCACTAAACTTATGCGTGTATAAGATCGTATCATCATAGTTGAAAAAACTTGCTAGGCTGTTTTGCGCAGCAGCCGCATCGTTAGTACAGGAAACGGATTTCCCAACGAGTCGACCGGTGCCCGGTGAAAGGTACGAAAGCCCATGTGCTCATAAAAGCCCACGGCTTGTTGATTCTGCTCGTTGACATCTACTTCATATATCCCCAATGTTTCGATGGCATACCGCAGCAGCTGCCGGCCCGTACCCCGACCGCGCGCGGCGGGATGTATAAAAAGCATTTCCAACCGCGTACCGGCTACACCCGCAAATCCGAGAATAACGCCGGCCTCACTGCGTATACAGCGCAGGTCAACATCTTTTAAATAGCTGTGCTGTACCAGGGGGCGGAAGAACTGAATATGTGCTTCGGTCAGAAAGTGGTGTGTGGCACGGACGGACGCCTCCCAGACATCGGTAATCGCCGCATAGTCGTTCGGCGAGACAGGTTCGATGGCATGCTGGATCATAGAAAAGGAATTATTAACGGATAAAGACAGATTGTTTGTTCAACGCATCTACCAGCCAGTAGGGATTGACCTGGTCGAGGTCGGCGGGCAACGCGTCGGGGGAAAAGAAACGCCACGCCCGCGTTTCGGCATTGGTAAAAGAAATATCGGGCACTTCGAGCAGCTTTACTTCAAAATACGAGGTGATATACTGCACACGATGGTCGGTATGATCGTATGTGGCAAAGGCCGGCATGGAATATACTCCGATAAGTCGTATGATCTCGGCCGCCGTGTTGATCTCCTCGCGGATCTCGCGCAGCATCGCATCCTCCACCGTTTCGCCAAACTCTACATGTCCCGAAATGATACACCACTTGCCGGTGTCTCGTCGCTGCTGTAGCAACACATGCCCCTGGTCGTTAAATATGGCCGCGGATACGGCGGGGAGTATCTTCTGTTCACGTGGCATCATGGCTGCGCGAAGTTGGAGCCAAATCTTCAGGAATCCAAGCGCTGACGGGCCTTGAGCGCGGTACGCAAAAGTTTACTGACCTTGGCCACGGGCACATCGCGCGCCGGGTCAATTAACAGAATCTTCATACGCGCCCGTTTCTCCGGCAGCAGATCAGGATGCTCCAACAGATGTCCGTCTACAAAACCGACGTACGGTTGTTTGTATTTTTTATGCACCCACAGGTAACAGAACATCTTATCGCGATAGCAATAAAATGGCATACGGTATTTCCAGGCTTCGGTAATGCCGGCATCGAGTTGCAAAATATGCTCACGCAAAAAGATCATACAGCTTTTTACGGGTTCCGGCTGCCCGGCAAAGTAAAGATCGATTGGACGCATCGATACAAGATGCTGAAAAAAGTGCTAACGACCAACGTCCTAAAAAAGGGCAGCGACGTGGCGTTGCCGGAATCTGTCACACAACATTTTGTCCGGGACTACCACACGCTGCCTTGCCTTACCCCTAAGGCAAATCCTAAACCTACACTAAGACCTAACTGAATAAATATTTTTTCAAGACCTCTTCAATCTCCTTATAGAATAGCTTCTCATTTCCTTCTGTCAGGGCGGCGCTGCCCGTGCGATGAAAGTCGTCAATAACGGGTTTATACCAGGTCGTGTTTACGGGAGCGATCAATAGTTGCTTCAGCTCACTTTTAATAAATTCAAGCTTTACGTGTGACAGCTCCATGATCCGGAATTGCTGGGAGAGGTATACAATCATATTTCGCTCATCCAGAAAATCTTTGATCAGATCGTTACGCAACTTGCGAATGACATCTATAATGTCGACAGCGTCGTGGCGTAGCGTGGTATCCTCCATGGTTGTTTGTTGTTTCATATAAGGGGTTAAAAAATGGTTATCGCAAAGGACTATTGTTGAGAGAACATGTGCTGGCCTTTTTCAAAAGTATGCGGGCGCAAT
The DNA here is from genome assembly GCF_018598175.1 of Dawidia cretensis. Classification (GTDB taxonomy): domain Bacteria; phylum Bacteroidota; class Bacteroidia; order Cytophagales; family Cyclobacteriaceae; genus Ohtaekwangia; species Ohtaekwangia cretensis. Next base: position 249,372 of record NZ_JAHESE010000003.1, on the reverse strand, counting down.
AGTCGCGTGCTGATCGTAGCATCGATCTCGCGGTAGAACAACGCGTTGTCCAGGTTTGTAAAATCGTTGTGCAGCACGGCCTGGAAGATCGGACCGTAGAGCACCGGATCGATGCCGTCGTCTTTCAATAAGTCCAGGCTGTTTCGAATCTTTTCCAGTTGACCTACGCTGGCCCGGGAAGAAAATTTATAATCAATGTACGTATTCAGTTCGCCCTGAATCAGTTTATTCACCAGCGTTGCGCGGTGCTGTTGCAGGATTGGCTTTAATTGCCCGGGGATCAGATCCGGATTCCAATCGTCGATTTTTTTGATGCCGTTTGCCGTTTTTACCATTTTCATACCTCAATCGTTTAGACCGATACAAACGTACTAAAACTAATTTTATTAGTAAAAACAAATCTAACTAAATTTGATAATAGCAGTTTTTAGCGCAAAAACGCAGGGTCGTCCTTCTGGAAAGGTCAACATACTTGTCAAAAAAACACGGTCCTTTTTAGTGTTCCTCTTCTAAGGAATTGGCCGTCAGCACGGTATTCCGGATGACCTCATCCAGCTTCTGTGCCGTGGCTTCCAGCATGGAAATAATGCGGATGTTTTCTTCGCTTAACGTAGATTTTTCAATGATGCTGGTCAGACCGAGGATGGTCGCCACCGGCTGCCGCGTATAGTGCGATTGCACCCAGGAAATATGTTTCAATAGCTCGTTCTGCCGCTCGATCTGCAGCAAGTGACGTTTGCGCTCGTCTATATCCGCGACGGTAATGGTGGCGCCAATGATCTGTTCCTGATAAAATACCGGGCCGTATTCGGCGCGTAGCCATCGCGATGTTTCAGGGAACTGCACCTTGCGCTCGGTGACCACCGACTCGCCTGCCAGCGCCCGATCAAAGTCGCTTTTAAAGGCATCGAACAGGTAACGCCCCGCTACCCGTGTGTCGTACAACGTATAGTCGAGTATATTCATGCCGGTCTTCAACTCACGTCCATACAAGGCCTGGCTTTCATCGCCTGCCTTTTTATTGAAGAATAAGATGCTATAGTCGGGGGCCACCAGGATGACGGTGGACTGTGTACTGTCCAGCACGGCCTGCAGGATCTGCCGCGACAATACCAACTCTCTATGAATGGCCTGGAGCTCGGTTACTTGCTTGTTGACTTCCCCCTCCAGGTTTTTGTTCTGATCCGTGACATACGCCAGCAGATCGTTCTTGTAGATGAGCCCTGTCAGGCTGCCATCGTCCATGACGGCCAGCACGTCGGTATGCGTTTCCTGCATCACCCGCAACGCTTCTTCTATAGCGCACTCCGGCGACAGCGTGGGGCGTTCGGTGAGGCAATCGATTACCAGGGTATGCGAGTGCTGTACGACGTCCTGGGGTGTCAGGACACCGATGGGCTGTTCATTTTCATCCTGCACAACCAGCGCGGACTGTTGTACCAGATGGTCTTTGATCGAACGTGTTCCACTGTAGGCGGGAACCACGTCGTACTGATGCCGGATGAAACGGGCGATGGTCATCAGAACTCCTGTTCGATGTTGGAATAGGAGATCGTGACCCGAAAGTCAACCTTCAGCAGCTCGCCTTCGGACACAAAGGGAAAGACCTTGTCGTCGAGTATATCGATGACCTTCTCCTTCGGCATCTTGGATAAGATGCGTTTGTTAACAAAGACAGCCTCTACCAACGGATGGCCGACTTCCACCAGCTCGAAACCATTAGGAACAAGCATATCAAACGACTTCGATATACCGATCTTACCGTGCTGAGAGTTTTTACCCAGGATGAGAATCTCCTGGAAGGGTGGTAATTTGATTTCTTCGAATGAAAGATCGATGGAGTATTTTAATCCATTCCCTTTAACCATAGACTGACATTTTGCATTAGCGCGGGCCTAATATACATTTATAATAGACATATGTATAGGATTTAGGAAATGGGCTACTAAAAAATTATGATCCCGCACCGTATCGGTGACGTTAGGCAGAGCAACTATGGATGGAGGTGAGTAAGCATCCGGACCAGCTCGTGTGCATCCGGCAGCACGGGGTATATGAAAACAGGGATACCGTCAGCATAAATATCCTTGCGTAAGTCCTTTATATAGTGCATGCTAGGAGAAGACTGGGGGTCAGGATATAGGACGATGACATCGGGTATGCGTACGGCGAGCAGGCGCCGCAAATGGAAAAGATCGCCCGCAACCTCTACGGTAGCACACACCGGCACGCCCTCCAACATCTGTTGCGCGCGTTGTGCTCTGGCAGGATCATCACACAATAAAACGATATGCTTGCGAGGCGCCATTGGGTAAGCCGGTCTACAAAAAAAGCGGCTAAAGTTAACGGATCTTTAGAAAATTAACGAAACCGTCAGGTCCAGGAATCGATCTCAGGCATACCGGTTAATATAAATTGCCCGATTATTCAAAATAATAGTTTGACTTTCGGGTTAAATACCCCTTTTTTGTGACCAAGTATGGTTTGTTTTTTGTTAATACGTTGACAATCAATATCTAGCCTGTAAACAGAAGAATATGAACCTTTCCGGCGCCAATACGACCCACGTTCTACTGGCAGAAGACGACAACGAGGATTACTATATATTTTCGGTGGCGATTCAACAGGTACCCCTGACGGTGCTCCTGACACGGGCGGAAAACGGCGAGCTGCTGATGAAGCTCCTCGACGAGAAAGTACCCGATATACTCTTTCTGGACATGCTCATGCCGTGTAAAGATGGGCAGCAATGTCTGCGGGAAATACGCGCAAATAAAAAATACGACTCCCTTCCGATTATTGTTTACTCGTCACTCGACGACCTTCGAACGATCGAGTTTTGTTACCGCGAAGGTTCGAATCTATACGCTATCAAGCCCTCGTCGTTTGATGAGCTTAAAACCATTCTCGAGCGCATTCTGACCATTGACTGGAGGAAGGTGATGTATTTCCCCACCTTTTCGGACTTTGTGCTCAACCCCCACTGAGATGTAGGGTCAATCGGTAACAAACGGGATGTGTACACGCTGGTATGCAGGCTTACGAATGTGTTCCCGCATGTTTCGAAAGCTTTCAAACGGCCCCTTCGTAGCAAACAGATTGATGAGCCATGCCGGAATGGCGCCTCCCGGATCAATATGCAACATATATTCTACCTGCAACTGCGATGATGCCACCGGCCGGATGGTCCACTTCCCGTCGGCGTGTGGCACCCGTACAACGCCATTCTTCTCGGGAACATAGCTGGGTTCGTTAAACGACTCAACGGTCATGATACGCGTCACGGGGTCTTGCGTGACATGAATCCGTGCGATGAAGTCGCGGTTACTGGCCGGCCAGGGCACATTGATCTCCGAATGGTATACAACCTCTTGTGGCGAGATTTGCTTGAGCAGCGTGCAGCTCCTGGTGCTATATACCCATTGATCGGTAGTGGCTACATCCAGAATGACCGCCGCCATCTGGGACATTGTCGCCTGAATCGAAAACGATACCTTTAACGCTTTAATGTCAGAGCCCGCCACCGAGCGCATGTAGATCTTAATACCCTCCTTTTCGTCACGTAGCTTCCAGTCTTCCTGGGCGGCAACGAATTGCATGGGGTAAATAAGTAAGAGAGCCGATAATAGAGATTTAGGCATAAACACTCGGGATAACGCATTTTAGACGTTCGTAGTTTCTAAAATATTGCCGCCGCCGGAGGATCTTTTTTGCATGTCGCTGTATTTCAGGCGACAAACCCGCATTTTCCGTAGACAAGAATAAACCCCGAAACGTATAAAACCGTATCATTGTGACGTTATTGTTTCAATATTTCAAGAGAACTTCCATGCAAACATTCAAATTTCTGCGCCCCGGTGCCCTGCTGGCCTGCTGTGCGTTGTTGCTTTTGGCCGTAGCCTGTAAAGACGATGATGACAGCAATGCCTCCGCCAACAACCGGCACGTCAACGACTGGATCCTGACGAACATGCAAGACTGGTATCTGTGGAATGACGAGCTCCCCACGAACACCAACAAGAACCTCGCGCCCGATGAGTATTTCAGCTCGTTGTTATACGATGGCGATCGCTTCTCGTGGATCCAGGACAACTACCTGGAGCTGTTGAACTCGCTGCAAGGCATCAGTAAAGAAGCCGGCTACGAATATGCCCTCTACCGCGAAAGCAACACGAACAACAATGTGATTGCGCAGATACTGTATATCAAACCGAGCTCACCCGCTAAAAACGCCGGGCTGAAACGCGGCGATGTCATCACGCACATCAACAATACGCAGATCACCATTTCAAACTACCAAACCTTGTTGTCGGCCCTAAGTGAAAATCATACACTGACGTATCGCGCCATGGATGTGGAGAATGAAAGCCTGAGCGATCCCGCCACTGTTTCACTCACCCCCCAGGAGTACCACGAAAACCCGAACTACCTGCACGCCGTCATTGAAACCGGTGAGCACAAGATCGGCTACTACGTCTATAATTTCTTTGCCTCGGGCCAGAGCGATGGCAACGAGTACGATACCGAAATGGAATCGATCATCAACGGCTTTAAAACAGCCGGTATAACGGACCTTGTACTCGACTTGCGGTTTAACAGCGGCGGCTCTGAAGTATCGGCTCTTAACCTGGCCAGCCTGCTCGGTGCAGACGTCAATAACACGAAAGTCTTCATGACAAAAGAATACAACGACGATATAGAGCAACAGATCCTCAACGAACCGGGTCTTGGCGAAGACATACTCACTGTCAACTTCACAGACAAAGCGGCCAACGTGGGCAATCTGCTGCAGAACAAACGGCTCTTTATCCTGACCGGCTCACGCACCGCCTCTGCCAGCGAGCTGATCATCAACGGTCTGCGTCCCTATATGGACGTATTCCTGGTGGGTGACACAACGTATGGCAAGAACGTTGGTTCCACTTCCCTTTACGACGACACAGATGCCACGAACACGTGGGGCATGCAGCCCATCGTCGTAAAAGTATATAATTCACTGAACCAATCTGACTACGACGGCGGCTTCTACCCCAACATCGTAGACCCCGACAACGACTTTATCCTGTACCCGTTCGGCGACGCACGTGAACCCCTGCTGGCCAAAGCGATTGGCCAAATCACAGGAAGCGGTACGATCGGCCGTACCGGCCTGGTAGACCGTCCGCTGGTAGCGCACTCGCTTGATCGTAAGAAGCGAAGCTTCCAGCTAACCGTGGATGATCGCGCGGTACGGGCATTGAACCGACCGTAACCGATCAGCGTAAGTATACTAAAAAGGGTGCCTTCTAAGAGCACCCTTTTTTTATTCACGTGTAAATATTGTGCTACCGGGCCGGCGCTGCCAGCGTGGCTTGCTGTAAGATGCGATTGACATCTACGTTTGCACCCCATGTCTTATTCGCGCGAGGCCCCATGACCAGCTTTAATACACCGCCCTGTACAATGTCGGTGTGCGTCATCCACGGTCCGTCCAGGCGTTTGCCATTCAGGTATGCTTCCTGGATAAACTTGTTCTGCTCGCTGCAGCCGGGGGCATCCACCTGAAAGTCTTTTCCGTTGGGCAGGTGAATCGTCGTCTTTTCAAATACCGGGCTGCCGATGGTATACAACGGAAGGCCTGGTACAATGGGATAAAAGCCCATGCAGGAGAATACCACGAAGGCCGACATGCCACCACCGTCTTCGTCACCGGGTATACCGAAGATATTATCGGGGAACCAGGTGTTGAGCAGCATGCGGATACGCTTCTGCGTCTTCCACGGTGCGCCGGTAAAATTGTATAGATAGGGAATATGGAAGCTCGGCTCATTGCCCATGGAATATTGGCCGACGATACCGGTGAAGTCGGGAAATTTCGCCCACAGCTCGTATTTACTCCGGCCCAGGCCTTCCTGGAACAGTTGATCCAGGCGTGCTTCAAAGGCTTGCTTGCCCCCCATCAGCGTCATCAGGCCGGGAATGTCTTGCTGCACTTGCCACAGGTAGGTCCAGCCGTTGTTCTCATCGTAATAGTCACGGCCACCCATGCCGCCGTCGAAGGTCGGGTCGATGTCGATCCATTTGCCGTTGGCATCTTTCGGCATGAAGAATCCTTTCTCGGCCTGGTACAGATTCTGGTAGTTTGCCGATCGTTTCAAGAAGAGCGCTTGATCGTCTTTGTGTTTTGCCGCCACGGCAAGCTGCGAGAGCGCCCAATCGTCATAGCTATGGCCCAGCGTAATCGCCACGGCCTGCCTGCGCTCGAACGAATGCACCTCCCCTACCGTTTCCTTTTCACCGGGATGCAGGGCGGGATAATATCCTTTCTGGTGATAGAACGAATCCAATGAGCATGCCGGCCCATTACGCCAGGGCAACATGGTCGCCTGTGTGGCATTCTTTTTCGCTGCTTCATAGGCCAGCGGCAAGTCAAATGGCTGAATACCCTTGCGATAGGCATCGAGCAGCGTGATGGTCGAGTGGAATCCATTCATGCACGGATTGTCGCCCCACAACAACGGGAACGTCGGCAGCCAGCCACTCTGTTGGTACATTTTCAGATACGACGCGATCATGTCTGCTTCCTGGGCAGGGTTCAGAATCGTGCGCAGCGGGTGGTGCGCGAGATACGTATCCCATACCCAATCGTCCACATAGAACGGACGGCTATCGTCGTGGATGCGTTTGTCGTAATGGCTATAATATTTACCGTCTTCGGTAATATTGACCATGCGTTCCTGACAGCGGTAGAGCGCCGTATAGAACGTGCGCTTCATCCTGTCGGTGCCGCCCTTTACCTCAATCTGGTTTAATACACCCTCCCATGCCTTCTGCGCACGTTGTTTATCGCCGTCGAAGTCCCACGCAGGTTGTTCTTTTGCGAGGTTCTTGCGGGCCTGCTCTGCGCTGATAAACGATATTGCATATTTAAACTCGATCACGCTCGCACCGGTCTCTGCCCACGACATACACGCCTGGCCTTTGCCGGTGGTCTCGCGACACGCGGCATATACACCGGGCTTGCTGAATTCACCGTATACCCAGGCCGTCATGCCTTTCACTTGCTCGGTACCCGAAACGGCACGATCTGATACCCGTTGCCAGGCACCCCCCTGGCTGATCTGCAGGAATACATTCTTGGTGGTGCCTGCGGGGAAAACTATACGAAAATGCCCAGTCTTGGCGCCGGGTACAAAAGCGATCTCAATCTCTTCCTGGTCCAGCCATTCAGAATAATAGTATGGCGTCAATACTTCATTCTCGGGGTCCCACGTGGCACGCGGTGGTGTGGCCATAGCCATGGCCGCGCCGGTGTAGGGCATGATGCCAAACAGGTGTCCCTGCCGGTGTGAGACCAACGACAGGGGGAATGTGCTGATCTGCGGATCAAGGTGATCTTTTCTTCCGGGGTACGAGCGTATGGCCTGGTTAGGCAGTTGCGCCGTAGGGCGCGTAGGCTCCAGCAAATGGCCGACGTTGCCGACGCGCGGGTCGACCCAGGACAATGGCGCCTGGCCATACGATGTAAGGGCGAGAAGTAAAGCAGCACTTATGCCTGCGGCCGTGCGGCGTGTAATCAGGTTTGATAGCATAGATCGTGGCTAGTTAATCGATTCAGCAACGGTTAAAGATAGCCACCTTCTTCTGAAGACAAAATACCACTTACACGATATCGTGGAAAAGAAAAGCCATCTCAGTTACGAGACGGCCCTTTCATATGCGTCATTTCAGACAGAACTACTTCTGCGCCCCAAATACCTTCTTCAACAAATCCGTTGTCCGTGCGCCCGGATCATCGCGGATATTCTTCTCCTCCTTCGCCACCATCACGAACAGTCCATCGATAGCTTTCTCAGTAGCATAGTCATCCAAATTCGGATTCACCTTCTGCACCATCGGCAGTTTGTTATATGCATTGACCAGGTCTGCATAATACTTGGTAGCGCTAACCTTCTGCAACGCCGACTGGATAATGGGCTTGAACCTGGTAGTAAGCTCCGGCGACGTTGTTTTGTCGAGGTACTGCGTCGCAGCGTCGTCTTCGCCTTTCAGGATACTCCAGGCGTCCTGAACGGTCATCTGCTTGATCGCCGACACAAAGATGGGCTTGGCCTCCTTGGCAGCTTCCTCAGCACCGCGGTTGAGGGCGAGGACAAATTTATCGACCTGAGCGCCCATGCCTACCTGGCGCAGCTTGGTCTCGACTTGTTTTACTTCCGGCGGAAAAGGAATTTTAATTTCGGCATTTTTAAAATAGCCGTCGGCTTGCGACACCAGGTCCGATCCCTTCGAGGCACCATTGGTGAGGGCTTCTTTGAGGCCGGCGGCAACCTCTTCGGTTGTCGGCATCCCCCCTCCTTTCAGGGTCTTCTTCAGCTTGTCCAGGTTCAGCTGCGCATGCGCGAAGCCCCCGATACAAACAAACAACAGCAATAAAACAGCATGTCTCATGTGGTAAAGTTTAGTTGGCAGCATTAATGCAACCGCCTTAGGCCTTGTAACCCGGCGGCAAGTACCGTCTATCACAAACCTTGCCACAGCTGGAAAGTGTTCCAACAGCACGGCCCTTTTTGTAGACAAAAAGGGCCGCTGCGTTGGAGTTTGTGCTGTCATTCAAATGTAAATGTCTGACCCTCTGTCACACCGCGCCACGTATCCGTCCGGAACGGCGACGCCGGAAAACCTTCCTTATTATAAAGATTATCATCCCACGGGTTATCAGACCACCCAAAGCGCACCGCCACCGGCTTCGCCACTTCGTCCGAAGCAACAACTACTTCGTTGCCCTGTAACCAGGCCTTGGCATAATGAAACTTCTTATCTTCTCCCGCCACTTCAAACCCGCGCAAATAACCATACTTATCCCGGACCACCAGGCCACCGCCCACTTCCGTAAACGACACAAAAGCCTTGTTCCCCTCAATCCTTACCGCCTGATACGACGGTCCCGAGTATACATTACCCTGCGTATATACCTTGTTCAGCGCAATAGCCGCCAGGCGCTTGCCTACGTCTTGTTTGTTACGGGGGTGAATGTCAAAGGCTTCGCCAACATCCGTCGTCACCGCCATGCCCGTGTTGGGCAATGCCAGGGTCATGCGTTGCGCCTCCCGCAGCTCAGCCCAGGCGCTGGTGCCCGGGGGGTTGGCGCCGCGGGACGCCTCGTAGGAAGCCAGTTGCACAAAGTAGAACGGGAAGTCACCTTGTCCCCAACGGCTGCGCCAGTCCTTGATCATCAACGGGAAGGCTGTGCGGTATTGATACGCCCGGCCGGCATTGGACTCGCCCTGATACCAGATCGCACCCGCGATGGTATAGGGGATCAGCGGATTCAACATAGCATTGAACAGCAACGTCGGGAAGCTGTTGGGCCCCACAGAGCCACCACCATCGGCCACGCGCTCGACATAAAATTTCCACGGACCAGCCAGCGGTGTGCGTGTATCCGAAGCGGTTGTTATAGCCAATGCCGCCGGTTCGTCCCACAGGCCACCGCCACCGCCGGTATCCTCCACGCGTACGGCAATGACATTCTTGCCGGCTTTTAACAAGCCTGCCGGAATGCGGTATGTTCTCTTCTGGTCATAGCCCACCGTCTTACCGACCGATGTACCATTGATGAAGGTCTCGTCTATATCGTCGATGGCGCCCAGGGTCAGCACGGCATCTCTACCAGCGTCGGCATCGCTCACGTGAAAGGATCTGCGAAACCATACCACGCCATCGAGACCGTCGAGGCGTTGGTTTTCCCACGCACCCGGTATTGACATGGTGGGCCACGATTGGTCGTCAAAAGCAGCATTCTTCCAGGCGGCTACGTTTGTCGCCGGAACGACGATGTTCATCTCTTTCAGCTTTGTTGTAGTACGCTCTTTACGCTGGGCGGCATACGACTCGAGATCGATCCTGGGCAGTGACGCCATCATGGACTTAAACTCTTCGCTCTTCTCGAAGGCCTCGCGGCTGGTCCATGTCTCGCTGTGCGTACCACCCCACGATGTGTGGATCAGGCCGATGGGCACGTGCAGCTTGTTATACAGGTCGCGGGCAAAGAAGTAGCCGACAGCCGTAAAGTTAGCAGCGGTCTCGGGCGTACACGACTTCCAGTCGCCACCGGCCACATCTGCCTGCGGCGTAGACGCAATGGCTTTTTGTACCAGGAACTGACGGATCTCCGGGAAGTTGGCGGCCTGTATTTCCAGCGTTGCATTTTTCGCAGCTGACAGCGGCCATTCCATGTTTGACTGACCGGAGCATACCCACACCTCACCTATTAAAATATTCTTTACAGCAAGGCTGTTTTTTCCTTTTACGGTCATTTCGTAGGGGCCACCGGCGGCTTCGGCAGCAAGGGTGACCGTCCACTTACCCGCTTTGTCAGTCTTAACCTTTTTGGATTGTTTGTTTAACTGTACCGTTACACTTTCGCCGGCATCAGCCCAGCCCCATACCTGAATGGGCTTATTGCGCTGCAATACCATGTTATCGGTGAAGATCTTCGGAAGCTTGACGTTTCCGTAAGCGTGTGCCATTGTGCAAAGCACCGCCAGGGATAGAAGTAATTTTCTCATACGTAAGATGAAATTGAAAATTTTGCCAGGAAAAAGCAACAGAAAGTATACCCAAAAACAGCATGAGCGTGGGAGCGAAGGCGAACAGGTGTTCTGTTTTTCGCACGCGGGCATGAGGTCTTAGCCCCATAACCTAATTGTTACTATATTCGCCGCATTCTGAATGTAAAATTATGCGTATTCTGGTATGCGACGATGACGAGGTCGTACTGAAAGTAGTAGAAGTAACCCTGCGCGAGCAAGGCTACAAGGCGGTCCTGACCCGTGACGGCCAGGAAGCCATGTCTGCACTTGACCGGGGCGAGCACTTCGACCTGATCATTACCGACATCCACATGCCCTACTTCAACGGCGACGATATCCTCAAGCGCGTGCGCGAGGAACAAGGTAAACCCACCCCGATCATCATGCTGTCATCCGACGGCGAAGAAGAAGTGATTGCATTAGCCCTTAAACAAGGTGTCAACGAATTTTTGGTAAAGCCGGTCAATACCCGCGACCTGCTTAAGAAAATACGCACGCTGTTAGGCTGATTGCGAACGATGATTCGGAACCCGACCGACGCCACTCGAGCCGACCGGTGCGTACACCCGGCTCACCTCCACAACGCTTTGTCGTACCGCCGCTATCATGACACGCGCCACCAGGTATATACCGGTGGATAACGCCACGAGGGCCACCAGTTTCTCGGCATTTCGCTGCTCTGCATATATACCGATGCAGCACCAGGCGATTGTCAGTGGGAAAATAAAATCATGATACCGGTTGCGCACGGCATTCGCCAGCAGGGCCACGGCCAGCACCGCGAGGACTGCGACGACATTTTCACCAAAGGGTACACCCTCGTATCCAATCGACTTCAGCCAGACACCGGCATACACGATGGTACTAAAGGTCAGCCAGGCTGCGGCCGTGGTAAAGGGCAGTTGAATCCATTTATATTGACGGTATAGCGTTGTATTCATTTCGTTGCGAATGCGCGTAAAAATGACCAACGATAAAATCAGTTGCCCCACTTGCACCAGCCAGGCAACAAACAAATACTCTTGCGTGAACGTATAAAGCCACACCATGGTCAGCAGAGATGAAAATACTATAGGCTGGGCAATCTTGTCGTAAATGGGAATATGGCGTTGCGCCGGGAGTAATTGATAGCCGGCATATACCAGCAACGATGCGGCGATAATCGCCACCACAGCGAACGTATACGTCGCGGGGATAAACAGATGCTCATGCCGACCGAAGATCGCGCTTACGGGGATCGCATCTCCGGGTAGGAAAGTATAGACAACCGTAAGCCCGATGCTCAGCAAAAGCGCCGGTAAAGCCAACCAGCGCCAGGAACGTGTGTAATGATCTTTCATATAGACGGAATTACTGTCCGGATGACAAATTGAAAAAATTCATGCCGGGGAATCATGGGCTATTGGCGGCATCCTCCATACGTACAACATGCTCCGGATAGTGTAGAAATAAGTCTACTCTCCCCCAGATTGTAGCTAAAATCGGCTGATTCAAGGCGCCTTACACGGCCGGCAGCAGCATTTTGTGGCTGGCATCCTTATGGTAGTATTGGTATAATACCAATTTTTGAGAAACCATGAGACCCTCGATAAAAAACTTCAAAATGCCGCGGATACCATACCGCCGCCCGCACAGTACCGCAGACCCGATCAAGAATTATATTCTGTTGATATTGATTTTGATGCTGCTCTCAGCATTCGTATTGGGCAGCTAACGAAAAAAGGTGTGAGAGCAAGAGTGCTCTCCTTTCTTCACTCCCGCTCTCACACGCACACTGTATTAATCGTGGTGCCCCGCCGGCTCAATATGTATCATAACATCCGTAAACTCCGGCAGCGTTAGTTGAATATGATCTTTAACACGATGTGAAATCGCATGCCCCTCCTCTACCGTCAGGGCCTTATCCACCCAGATGTGCAAGTCAGCATGCTTAAAAATCCCCATCTTCCGGATATGACACTTCTCCACCAAAACCACCTGCGGCACACTACCTGCCAGACGCATCACTTCTGTATTCACGGCAGGATCTAATGCTTCATCCAATAGCTCGCCAATGGCCGGCCGTAGAATGAGATACGCATTGATCATAATAATAGCCGACGCAAACAGCGCTGCATAGTCATCTGCTACTTCATACCCCTCACCCCCCACAATGCCGATCAGGATACCAATAAACGCTGCTGCCGAGGTGATGGCATCACTGCGGTGGTGAAACGCATCGGCCTTCACAGCATCGCTTTTAATTTCGGTACCGGTTTTCAATACAAACCGGTACAACAGCTCTTTCGTCGCGATCACTACCACCAGAATGATCAGCGTATACGGCTCAGGCGTCTTGTGCGGCGTAATCATGTTCTGAATGCTCTTCACGGCGATCACCACCGCCGCAACCGCCATCGCTATGGAGACGCCCAACGCCACAAGCGCTTCCATTTTGCCATGCCCGTAGGGATGGTCTTCGTCCGCCGGACGCGACGACCATTTCAATCCCAGCCACAGCATGGTCGACGTTAAAATATCAGTGCTGGATTCGATAGCATCGGCAATGAGGGCGTAAGAATTTCCGAGTATGCCGCCAATGCCTTTGATAAGCGCCAGGGCGGTACTGACGATGATGCCGATCACCGTTGAACGAAGACCCTTATGTGAGTTGGGAAGTTGGTGCGCCACGCCGTAATTATTGGGCCGCAATATTATAAAAAAAAACACCCGGTGCATGCTTTTATGCTACCGGATGTCTTCCCTATAAGCGATGTGCCGTATTTAATCGGCAATACCCTGTAATTTGTTTAAAGCGATGCCTGCCGAGAGGTAGTCGTACACCGCTTCGAGGTAATTGGATTGCGCCGTCGACAGGGCCAGCTCGGCGTCTGTCAGCTCAAGACGCGCAGAAATACCGCTCTTATAACGATACTGAATGATGGTGTAGCTGAGGCGCGCGGTCTCGCGCGTTACCGATGCCGTTTCGAGTCGCGCGAACGACTCCTGGCGCGCGGCAAGCGCCTGGTGCACAGAAGCGCGCAGCTGCTCGTGCGCGTGTTGTTGGCGCAACACTGCCTGCTGCCGTCCCAGGGCAGCCCGCTTTACTTTCGCTTGCGAGGAAAACCCGGCAAACAGTGGCACCGAGAGCTGCAGTCCCACAAACGAGGCCGAAGGATAATAGGCGTTGCCATACTCAAAGCTGTTGGTATGCGACTGCACCTGGTACTGCGCCACCGCCGAAAGCTGTGGCTTGCGCAGCGATGACGTCATGCGCACTTGCTGATCTTCCAGTTGCTCTCGCAGCGCCAGCGACTGAAAGTAGGGATTGTTACGCTTGGCCGCAGCGTACACGTCTTCTTCCGACGGCACTGCTTCCGGTCCGGGTACTACGAGCGAATCGGTTAGTACGATGTCTTGCAACGAGTCTACACCGATAAGCGTCTTGAGCTGCAGCGTACTAGTCTCTACCGCGAACGATAGCCGCACGAGCTCAGGCTCCAGGTTCCGCACGGCTGTATAGGCACGCAACGTATCGACACGCAACCCTTTACCTTGCAGCAGCAACGAGCGGGCATCTTGCAGCACGCGGTTGTTACGGCGAATGCTCTCTTGCTGGAGCTTGATGCGCTCGTTCAGCACGAGGACCTTGAGATAGGTTTCGCGCAGCGATGCCAGTACCTCCTGACGTCGGCCCTGTAATGCCGTTTGACTTTCACGTTCCTGTAACCGCGCATGGTGCAGCGAAGGGATCGCCAGCGGGTTATAGATAGGTTGCACCGCCGATACCGAAGCATTCAGCTGGTCCTTGCCGCCAAAGCGGCCGTAAGGCACTTTACCTTCCGAGCTGGTTTCACCAAAGCCGAAGAACGGCGGCAGGTCGAAGTAATGATTCACACCCGCCTGCGCGCTTACCGAGGGAAGGTAAAGCGCGCGGGCTACGATGCGTTGTTGGGCAGCTTGCTCGACGCCGAGCTGGCTTTCAAGGATCTCGCGGTTGTGCAGGTCGGCCAGCTGTACTGCCTCCTGCAACGACAGCGACTGTTGTGCGACTGCCGGCCGTGTTGCGCCCAGGATGAGGGCGAGCAACAGCGTGCGATAGATATACCGAAGTGGTTTCATAATTTTTATAGAGTAAGATCAGGCAATAGCCGCCGGGTTACCAGTCACCGGAAGCGGTGCGGGCTTCGCAGCATGCGCATATGGCCTGGAGAAGTAAGAATATACCGAAGGAATCACATAAAGCGTCAGGACACCGGCGAAGATCAGCCCACCCACGACGGCAATACCGAGCGACGTGCGGCTGCCGGACGACGTACCAAGCGACAACGCAATGGGCAGTGTGCCGAAGATCATCGCGAGCGTCGTCATCAGGATCGGGCGGAAGCGCGAGGCCGAGGCGGCCAGCACAGCGTCTTTTACCGACATGCCTTCTTCCTTGCGTTGGTTGGCAAATTCCACGATGAGGATCCCGTTCTTGGTGATCAGACCGATGAGCATAATGATACCGATCTCGCTAAAGACGTTGATCGATTGGCTCGTGATCCAGAGGCTCAGCAGCGCACCGGTCAGGGCCATCGGCACCGTCAGCAGAATGATAAACGGATCGATCAGGCTTTCGAACTGTGCCGCCAGCACCAGGTAGATGAGCAGAATAGCAAAGATGAAGGCGAAGATCAGGCTCGAGCTACTTTCCGCATAGTCGCGGCTCTGACCGGCAAGGGCCGTACTAAAGCCGGGCGGCAACGTAGCCTTCGTGATTTCATTCATTTCCTTGATCGCCTCGCCCAGGCTCACGCCGGCGGCGGGCGTAGCCGAGATCGTAACGCTATACGCCTGGTTATAGCGGTAAATCGCCGGCGGACTTACACTTTCTTTCATGCTCACCAGGTTGTCGAGCGACACCATCTCGCCATTCTCGGCACGCAGGAACAACGAGTTCAAATCGGCCGGTGCAGAACGTTCTTTGCGATCCAGTTGTCCGATCACTTCATATTGCCGGTCGTTGTAGATGAAGTATCCATAGCGGCGACCACTCAACGCCAGCTGCAACGTGCGGCCTATCTCCTGCGTGGAGATGCCCAACTGGGCGGCCCGCTGACGGTCGATCTCGATGCCGATCTCGGGGCGGTTCACTTTAAAGTCAGGATCCTGGAAGCTAAGCTTCGGGCTTTGCGCTACCTGGCCCATCAGCTTCGGCATGACGCCGATCAGGCTGTTCAGATCAGGCGCCTGCACAATATATTGCAACGGCTGTGAGCTGGAGAAACCACCGATGGTCGGTATTTGAATGGGAATGACGATCACATTCCGGAACCGGCCGGAAGCCGCGATTAGTTTTTCATAGATCTGCTGCTGCGACAAGCCGCTGACACGGTCCTTTGGATCTTTTAAGAACACCCATTGGAAACCGCCGTTGACAGGCTGCACGAGTGTACCAACAGAGGCCGCGATACCGGCATAGGTTCGGTTGCCATTCAGGTCAGGAATGGAGTCGGAAATATAATTATTGATCTCCTTCATCGTCTGCTCCATACTTTCGTAGGATGTGCCCTCCGGCGCAATCACGGCCAGTCCCACCATGGAACGATCTTCCAGCGGTGCAAGCTCCGACGGCAGCGAAGGCGCCAGCCACCAGGCAATCGCAAAGGATCCCAACAGCAACACAAACCCAAACCAGCGCACTTTAAAGAAGGCGTGCAGCGACCGCTCATACGCGCGGTTCAGCCCTTCAAACCATGGCTCGGTTTTACGGTACAACCAGCCGTGCGAAGCATTGGCCTTGAGCAAATACGCGCTCATCATGGGCGACAGCGTCAACGCCACGAAAGCCGACACCAGCACCGAGCCGGCCACCACAATCGCAAACTCTTTAAACAACCTGCCCGTGATACCACCCAGGAACAAGATCGGGAGGAACACCGCCGCGAGCGTAACCGTCGTCGAGATTACGGCGAAGTATATCTCGTCAGAGCCTTTGCGCGCCGCTTCGATTGGCGACATGCCCTGTTCAATCTTACTATAAATATTCTCCAGCACCACAATGGCGTCATCCACCACCAACCCGATGGCCAGTACCAGGCCGAGCAATGTCAACACGTTGATCGAAAAGTCGCCGATATACATGATAAAGAAGGCGGAGATGATCGATACGGGAATCGCCACCAGGGGAATGATCGTACTGCGCCAGTCGCGCAAGAAGATAAAGATGATCATGGCCACCAGGCCGAATGCCAGGAAGAGTGTTTCTTCCACTTCCGACAGCGAGTTGCGTACAGGTACGGTAAAGTCTTTTCCAAGATTGATGATATAGTCTTTTGGAGCCGTACGAACGATCTCGTCAAAGCGGGTCTTGAATTCATCTACGATAGCCAGCGAGTTGGCACCCCGTTGCGGCTGCACACCCGTGCCCACGCCGTAACGCGCGGTCGTACCGTCGCCGACGATCATCGCCGTGCGCTCGTTCTGCGAAGACATGATCGCCGTACCGATGTCGCTGAACCGCACGATGGCGCCTTCGCTTTGACGGACAATCATCTTGTTAAAGTCTTCTTCTGTCACCAATCGCCCTTGCGTACGCAGCGTGACTTCGGTGTTCTCGCCTTCAATCCGGCCACTGGGCAAATCGACGTTCTCGCGTTGCAAGGCAGCCTGAACATCGGCAGGCGTTAATCCGTACGATGCGAGCTTGAGCGGGTCCATGCGCAGGCGCATCGAGCGCTTGCGCCCGGCATAGGTATCAACCAGGCGTACACCCGGGATAGATTGCAGCCGCTCTTTTATATTGATGTTGACGAAGTCGGTGATGTCCTCCAGACTCCGGGTATCACTTTGAACCGTGAGGAACACCAGGAACTCGGCAGGGCCGGACTTTTCTACAATGGTCGGTTCGATGTCTGCCGGCAACTGTTGCCGTGACTTCGACACCTTGTCGCGCACGTCGTTGGCGGCAGCTTCCAGGTCAGCGTCCAGGTTAAACTCAACCGTGATAATACTGACCTGCTCGCGCGAAACAGACGACAGCGCGCGGATGCCGTTCGCTTCGGCAATGGCTTCTTCCAGGGGTTTGGTCACCTGGGCGGCAATGATATCGGCGCTTGCGCCCGGATATACCGTGGTTACCATGACGATGGGAGAATCGGTAACGGGATATTCCCGTGTTCCGAGGAATGTGTACCCGACGATACCGAATAGTACCAGCAGGACCGACATAACACCGGCCAATACGGGCCGGGATATACTTACTTGTGATATCGCACTCATGACGATTTTTACTTGATTTTAGGAGAGAGTATGGCCAGGATTATTTTATAGAAGCAAATGCTACCGGAGCGCCAGGACCAAGCCGCAGTAAGTTGCTGACGATTACAGTGTCACCGGCGGTGAGGCCTTCCACGATCTCCACCAGGCCCGTGCTGCGTTGACCGATCTTAACCGGCACCGGTACCACCTGACTGCGGCGGCTTACATACACCGTGTATCCACCGGTAGAGGGTAACAGCGCTTGTGACGGCACCGACAACGCATGTTCCGAAGTGCTCAACCCCAATGAAATGCGTGCGCTCTGACCCGCCAGAAGTTTACCTTCCGTGTTCTTTGCCAATGCGCGTACCAACAACGTACGGGTGTCCTGGCTCAGGCTCGCACCTTTGGCAAATACGCGCGCGGTATAGGGTTTGTCGTCGGATGCCAGCGTGAAGTGTTGCTCGCTGCCCAGTTGGATGACGTTGGTATATTTTTCAGGAATGGAAAACTCTACTTTGATTTGGCTATTGTCTTCAATATCCGTCAGGATCGTATTCACCGAAACAATGGCGCCGGGGTGCGTATTGATCATACCGAGCTGGCCATCGAACGGCGCCACGATGCGGGTCTTGTCGACCATGACCAGCACCTCGTTGATCTGTGCTTGTAATACCTTCAGGTTGGTGATGGCCTCATCATAATCCTGTTGAGAGATGGCTTCTTTTTCCAGTAGATCTTTCAGGCGTTTTTCATTTAGCACGGCAAGTTTCTCTTGCTGACGGAAACGCTCGAGTTGCGCCTGCAGGTCGGCGTCATCCAGGCGGAATAACAATGTGCCTTTTTTCACGTGGCTACCTTCACGCGCATTTACCTGCACGATCCGACGGGTAAGCTCGCTGACGATATCCACTTCCTGATACGCGACGAGTGTGCCCGTCACCTCCAGTTCTTCGTGAATGGCGTGCGGCTGCAACACGATGACGTCTACCGGTACACCCACCGGAGCGGACGCAACCACCGCGGGCTGTTCGAGATTTTCTGCTTTTGTTGTACACGCAGCGATACCGGCTGCGAGAAGTGCAAATGTGACGACTCCCAACAGGGGAGCATACAACCGATGTCTATACGACTTGTTCATAACTTTAATTGATTGATTTATTTAAATTATTCGATGTGTTTAGGAAAAGGGGTGCGAAGTAAATTTGTTCAAATGTCATATCCTAGTACTTATTGATTTATTTAAATTATTCGATATATAGGAACAAAAAAAATTACGCTTTCTTCAGTGACTCCAGGAACTCGATATAATCATCGAGCACCTTGTTGTTGAGTCTGTACTTCACGTTGCGTCCTTCTTTCTCTGCTACGACTAATTCGGTGTCCGTCAGTTGTTTCAGGTGGTGACTGATGGAGGGCTGTGCCAGGTCGATCATATCCTGCAGGTCCGAGCAATACAGGCATTCCTCCTTCTTTCTGATCTCTTTTAAAATCTGCAATCGGTTGGGATCTGCCAACGCCTTCGAGATCTTCTCAGCCTTCTTGATATTCACGCTCGTCTGTTTTGCTGGCAAAGGTACCGAATTCATCGAAATAATTCAATATATCCACCAACGGGGTCCAGGGGCAATAAGTTCTGGGGTTTAGCAACTTTTTTTAACACCGGCGTGCTAGCGGGTGTTAGTCTCCACAGCGCTGAGTGCATCCCTGGCGCAAGAGTTAGTCCCGACTCGTCGGGGGTCTCTTGTGCCTTAACCTGTTGCCAGTCTGAAGACTGGCAACAGGTTAAGGCGAAGAAATTCTACATACCAAATTCCGATTTCTACCAAATACTGATCTTGACAATACCAACGGCTGGAGGCACAATCTTTGACCGGCATACAACCATGAGCAGCCAAATTTATAACAGAACAATTAAAGTTGACGGGGTCGATATTTTCTATCGTGAGGCCGGAGACAGGAAAAACCCCTCCATATTACTTTTACCTGGTTTTCCAACCTCGTCCGTCATGTTTAAAAATCTGATGATCGCTTTATCAGATAAGCTCTATTTGGTTGCGCCAGATTATCCCGGATTTGGATTCAGCGCTTTTCCCGCGAAAGATCAATTTGAATATTCATTTAGAAATATAGCGTCCTATATAAGCAAGTTTACGGATGAGATAAACCTAACGTCATTCACCATCTATCTTCACGACTATGGATCTCCCGTCGGTCTTCAACTGTGCGTAAACCATCCTGAAAAGATCGAGGGAATAATTGTACAAAGCGGTAATGCATACGAAGAGGGTGTTTATCGGATCTGGGATGAAATGAGAGAATATTGGAAAAACCCTACTCCGGAAAAAAAGAAAAAACTTTACGCATTCCTAAGCGAGGAAGGTGTGAAGTGGCAATATACCGCAGGATTGCCTGAAAAATTGCAATCAACAGTAAGTCCTGAATTGTGGGTATTGGATTGGGACGCTATGAAAAGGCCCGGTAATATCGATATGCAATATGAGCTGAATTGTGACTATCAGAATCACATAAAAATGTTTCCCGTTTTTCAGGAGTATTTCCGTGTCCATCAACCTCGTGCCCTCGTCATATGGGGAAAACACGATCCATTCTTTAATGTGGATGAGGCGGTCTGTTACAAGCGGGACTTACCGGATGCCCAGGTTCATATTATCGATGGCAGTCATTGGGTGCTTGAAACAAATTTTGATGAGGTATTGAACCTTATCCGTGATTTTTTTAAGTAGCATGGGCTGAAAATATAATCCCTTAGGTGTCAGCGAAGGCACCATCAATTGTGTATCTTCGATCACCTATTTATAAAGACTATATCGTTTGTCATCGGCCCCCTGGCTTTTATAGTCCTGATTGATCTCTTATACTATAGTCGTCCTTTTCTTTCGTCTTTTCTGTGCGGTAGGATTTCGTGTTGCAACGAGTTTCGTGTAGGATCGTGGTGCTTCCGGGTGCCATTGTGTGCTTGCTGTCTATCGCCGCGAATGCCGGGTTGTTCTTACCCTCCCCGTGCACGATGCGGTTGCGTTAAATATAACCCCCAAAACCCTCCTGTTATGAAAAAAATCCTGCTATGGTTGGCGCTTGTCCCATTCTCTCTCCTATTTCAGACGTGTTCGCACGATGAAGCCGAACACTCCGTCCCCGGTAACATCCAGTTTGCATTCCAGGTCGATGGTGCTGCAGACAACGGCCGCACGGCCGAAACCCTTGTCATTCCCCCCGGCAGTAACGCGTTGATCAGTATTAAAAAACACAATGGTCAAATTGTTTACACCCGTAAGCCCGTAGAGATACTCTCTTTCGGCAACGGTTATATCACCGCGCCGCTCGCCCTACCCTGGGGGGGCTATTATGTTACGGAGTTCCTGATAGCCGACGACGAAAACAACATCATCTTTGCTACGCCGTTGTCCGGTTCACCCCTGGCGAGCCTGATCGATCATCCCGTACCCTTTTACTTCGCCATCCAGGCGGACCGCGTGACCCACACCGGGGTACAAACCATCAGCACTGACTTCCACATGCCTCAAGCTTTTGGTTATGCCAGCTTCGACCCGGAGCTGATCTCACCCAACCTATTGCTGACGACATTTGTCACCAACTACGAAGGCGGGCTCAAAGCCGCCACGGCACACGCGTATGTGCTGCACGGCATGGACACCGTCTTTGACGACATGCTGGGTGTTAAAGTCAACACCGTGCACTTCGATGGCGTCGCCACCGAGACCTATAAATTGATCATCATTCGCCCTGGCTTCGCGCCGTATCGCCGCACCTTTATATTAGAAGAATTACAGGACGAGCTACAAGGCGATCCGCTGGCCGTAGTGCTCGACCCCGCGCTTACCATGACCGCCGCTACCACGCCGGGCAATCCCGGCTTCGAATTTGGTTTTGCCACATGGGATATCCTTACGCCCAAAACGGTTCGATTCGACTGGGGCGACGGCACGACCGACAGCCTGGTGGTCGTGTATCAGAATGATTACCGCATCATGCACACCTACACCACCCCTGGTGAACATTTTGTCAGCGTCACCGGCGATATCCAAATTATCATATCATTTGGCAATGTGTACAATCTCAGCGGTGGCAACAGCCTCAACCTCGAACACCTGGGCGAGCTGCGATACCTCAGCGTTAATGAGGGACCTGACCGTGTGAACCTCTCCCATAATAAACACCTGGAGTCGGTGTCCGTACAAACGACCACGGTACGCTACCTCGACGTGTCGGACAATCATGCGCTTTACGATCTACATTTCTATTTCGACAACACGCACTTCGATGTTGCCTCCTTCCGAAAGATGATTGACGACATTCACACTTCTGTCGTAGCACACCCCCGCCAGGGACGGCTAACCATTGCCCGTGATCTGGCCGGAACAGAATACCTGCAACCGCTGACGCTCGACGACTGGCAAAAGCTCGTAGACCTGCGGGATACCTATGGCTGGCAGATCTACCCCAACCCAGTGGACTGACGTTTCCCGGAAAGGCCGGTGGTAAGACCGGCCTTTTTCTTTTTGGAGGGTGTGACCGGTTGCCAATACCGTGATATTTCTTTCCGTTGATGCTGCATCTCTTATCACCAGACATGCGCTGCCGGTAGACGGCGCCACTGAAATCGTATACGTATAAACATTCACCGCTTGCTCCTCATCGGTTTTCACTTCCTTCATGGTATATACATACCTTACGTTCGGCTCCCGATACCCCTCCGACTCCCTCTCTATTTCCACTACGGGTACATCCGCTGTCACCGGTTCCGCCACCACATGCACTTCTTCCTCCCCCACTCCATCATCCTCAACGCCACCACCCGACACATCCTCTTTCCCACGCAATGCCAGGATTTTCGCCGCTCCGAACCGCTTCACTTCGTCAATCTTCCCGCCCTCCCGAAAGGCTCCATATTCAATACCAATCGATAACATCAACGTCCACCGGTTGTCCGGCGGGAGTACATCCATGGCTAACTCCAGCACAGTGCTTTCCATTCCCTCTAATGAAGGGTTCCAACCTGTTGAAATATCGATCGAGTAATATGACGGATCATACCACGTCGGAGGCAAATACTCTTTAGCGGCCACATCAAATGTCACATCCGGCACAATACCCAACGTAACCGTCAGGCGAAACATAGCGTGGTTATTCTGCGGAAAATAGTTGATGTCACGCATCAGCTCGGGAATTTCAATGCGCGCTGAACGATTGGATCGATCCATTGTATAATATACCGGTGTGCGTACAATGGAGTCGAAGCTAGGCGCTTTATACATGGTTGAAAACCCTTCAAGCAGGCGTGTATGTTCAGAAAGTGTGATACTGCGGCGGCCCCATTCGCTGGTACCGTCGCGCAATTGCACCTGGCGCATGATACTGTTGATATCACTGCCGAAATTATAGTCTGAGAGGCGCCGCAGTTGATGCATGGCCATCCGCACGTAGCTGCCGTGACGCGAGCAACCGCCGAACTCCGACATGGTGCGACGTGTATTTTCAAAGCTGGGACTGGTTTTTACTTTTTCGCGACTGGGCCCGCCCTTGCGACGAACGACAATCTTGTCGACGCCGCGCATGCGGTAGGCGCTCAGCATGTCTAACTTACCGGTAAAGGCAAATGGTCCTTCGAGAAAAGGCATAGTCAATTGGTTTTTGGGTAACGAGAGGGATTTTCGACAACATTCAATGTTGTAACGGTGTCTACGTCGAATGTACGGAAAGGTTGGGAACTGTCAATGAATAGAATAGAATAAATTTAAAAAAAAAGACTTTTAGAATAAGATGTTTAATACCTATATAATAATTGAATATCTATTGAATGAAACTTATTAAACTATTGGATATCTATTCTATATCAGGATATCTGGTGGGTACTATACCGGATTTTTCAGGTATAATTGATAGCACTAATCTTTAAATATGAAAACTTCTCCTGGTAAGGGGCATTCCGGGGAGCGTAGGGCAATCCTTTACATATAAATATACCCGGAAATGGCTTGCAACGTTCCGTTCGGTAGCGGTCCGACTTCGTCGCGGTTCACGGGAAAGTAAGGACTGACTTGCAGTCAGGCCTTTCATGGTTTTCTAAATCGCGACCTGTGGTTTTGTTTAACGTAACAAAAAATTCTCGGGGTCCCGGCTGCAACGCTTTCTTCGGCATACAGTAATGGCTGGTCATGCATATAGAGCGCATCATCAAGAAATTCACTGCCTTCATTGGTGCCGTGTGATGGCTCTTGATGAATCAGGCGTTCTTCTGCTTTGTCTTTCAGGTTCTTATCGGGATATAAGAAGAAAAAGTTCATGGTGTTTACTGGGTTTAATAAGTAATTGGTTCTCTATCAATGGCTATCCGCGTCAGGCCTTTTGTAACTGGGCGCTTAACCACTTTTCAAAGTTGATGGCTCCCAGCGCTGCCTCACCGGCCGGCACCAGTGCTGCGTGGGTCACTTCTCCACCGAAGTATGCCGGTTTGCCATCGGGTATCACCTGGCGCGGGTCGTTTGTTTGTTTCAGATACCTGCTTACCACGTCGTGCATCGCAAAACGTTCCGGTCCGGCAATTTCTGTTTTCCCATTAACAGGCGCTGTCAGCGCATACCTCACTACAAAAGCAGCCACATCATCTGAAGCGATGGGCTGAAACTGCACATCGGAAAGATGTACTTCGTTTCCTTTCGTAGCCTGATTGGCAATGCCCGCGATGAACTCCAAAAACTGTGTGCTGCGGATGATGGTATATGGCACGCCCGATTGTATGATCAGATCTTCCTGGATTTTTTTGGTACGCATGTACCCGATGTTTTGCATCACATCGACTCCGACAATAGAAAGCGCCACGTGAAGCTTTACACCCGCATTGATTTCATTTTTTTAGTGTCGCAAACAACCCCTGAGATTGTCGCTATTCCCATACTTAACGTTGGTGTTGGGCATAACTTTGCTTAATCGCCGGTGCGTGCCCCGAATTGTTACGCCCATTCAGGGCTCGCTGGATACGCCAGGTGCTCAACCTGAAGCCCGAATACAATATGTATTAAAACAAAAGAGAACAGTAACGTCCTGTTCTCTCCTGCCTCAACTGTCTGTATCCTAAAATTATCGAATAATGCGCGATGAATAGACACGCTCATCCGTAGAAACATAAATAACATAGATTCCAGCACCCAACCGCGTAGTATCGATTGCATGTGTCTCTTGCTGCACTTCCATTACTTCGTGCTGCACTACCCGGCCTGAAATATCGGTGATATTAATTTCATGAACCGGAGCCTTCGACCGTACTGTCAACCGCGTTCTGTCGGAGTTTTGAAAGATCGATACTTTCGAGCCCTCTTCACTCCTTCCGATACTTGTCACTTCATTTACATCGCGTACCCGGATGGCGAGCCCACCTCCTGAAGCCAGGTGGAAGGTGAGCTTGCTTTGGCTGGTAACATTCATGATCTCATGCTGGTAAGCTTTGGCGCTGGCTTCGGAATTCGGGGTGTCACGGTATACGTCGGCAACGCGGTCGACGCCTTCGGGGAGAAACGAGAAGTCTACTTCTATGTCGCGGGCTTCGTAGTTGGTCATGGCGCCGACGTACCACTCTTCGGCGTGTTTGCGGGCGATGACGGCATACTTACCGACCTCGGCGGCCAGGGGTAGTGTTTGGTCCCATACGGTGGGTACCCTGGAGAGAAAGCTGAGGATATCAGTATACTTTCTATATTCCGTGGGGGCGTCGCAGAGATAGGCCAGGGGTTGGTCGAACATGACGTACATGGCTACTTCGTGGGTGCGGGTGCCGATCGTCATGGGTACGCCGGTGCCGATGGGTTGGAACTCGAAGCGGCGTACGTTGCGCATGGAGCCGGGAGTATAGTCGAGCGGGCCGGCGAGCATGCGGATGAAGGGGAACTGCAAATGGTAGTCGGGGTTGGGGGTGTCGTCCCATTTGGTACACTCGGCGCCGCGTACGGCCTCGAAGTTGACGATGTTGGGATATTTCCGCTGCAGGCCGGTGGGCTTGGCACAGCCGTGGAAGATGATCATAAGCTGTTGTTGCGCGCAGGCCTTTGCCAGTTGCTCGAACCAGTTGATGGCTACCTGGTCGTCGCGTTCAATGAGGTCAACTTTTATACCGACGATCCCGTAACTCTTCAGCTCGGCGAGGCGGCCGGGGCTTTCTACCGGCAGGTTGATAAAGTCCCACGTAAAAATCTTGACATTCTTCGAGGCTGCGTATTGACACAGCTCCCTAATGTAACTGGTGCTCCAGCCCGCGTCGAGCGTGACGTATTCCAGTTTGTTCTGGGCGGCAAAATCTACGTAGAACTTATATAGGGCCAGGTTGAGGTTCTTGGTGCCGGACGGAATCTGGGTTGTTTCCAGAATGGCATCGTGCCACCACTCCCACGCCGACTTGCCCGGTTTGATCCAGTCGGTGTTGGTGAGTACAGACGGAGTTGCCAGTTTGTAGACGAGCTCATTGGTGAGGAGTGTTTTGTCATCCGTTGATACGATCACGACGCGCCATGGATATTTGCGCGTGCCGGCGGTGCGTGCCAGGAATGCTTCGCGCTCGATTACGCGATGATACTCATAGATGTTGTCGGGGAAGGATACTGTCTTGGGATAATACGCCCACTTTCCTTTTACACTGGTGGTGCCGCTGGGCTGCAAGTACAAGCCTGGATAATCCAACAAGTCCGACTCGGCTACCACTACACGGATGCCAGACCCGGCGTATGAAAACATGGCGGGCGTGATGGAGAACTTTTTGTTGTCGATCGCTGCGATGGACGCGTACGTATTGTACGATCGCTCCCACGACCGCATCTCGCTATCGGCTTCGGGGAAAATTACCTGCGTCTGACCGGCGAAGTTAAAGTTGGCTTCTTCCGACATGACGTCGACGTTGCCGGCGAGTGCGGTCTCGAAGCGATATGCCACGCCTTCGTCATACGCACGGACGATGAGCGAATAGTTCTCTTCGAAGTCGATGCGCAGCTGGTTGTAGTGATCGCGCAGACCATCGTTTTTACCGTAGAGGCGTTCGATGGGCTCGTCGACACTGACCGTTGCCGTGGATTTCACCGTAGCGTTGCTGCCTACGACCAGGCCCGTGCTCAGCGTCAGGCCGATGGGCGATGACGCGATGACCGATGTTCCATTTTTCTCTACGGCATACTGGATGTCGGTTGCCACGTCGAGGTGGATCATTAGCGAGCCATCGGGCGAGGTAACGTCGTACTCCTGTGCGTTGGCTGCAGACCAAAGGCCGGCGAGCAAACACAGGCTAAGAATTTTAAAACGGATTTGAATTTTCATATAGTTTTATTCTTTAATGCTCTTTCACTCTTGTGTGCTGAATTTAAATACGATCCACTCGCGGTACTCTTCTTCTGCCGCCAGGGTGGTATCGGGAAAATGCGCGTGATTGGGGGCGTCGGGAAAATACTGGCATTCGAGACAGATGCCGCCAAAGGGTTTATACGGGATGGCGGTGTGCCCCGGCACCTCGCTCACCAGGTAGTCGGCTGTATAGACCATTAAGCCCGGGTACGAGGTAAAGACTTCCATCTGGCGGCCGGAGGCCTGATCGTATAACACGGCGGCGGGATCCTTTTCCTTCGTGGCTTTGTCCAATATATAATATTCATTCAGACCTTCCAGGCGATCTCCTTTGGGTATGACTTTGTGCCGGACAGTGCTCTGCTGTAGCCGTTTGGTACCTGCCTCGACGATTTCACCGGTAGGAATATACGCCGGCGTAGCGGCCAGAATGTGTGAAGACCGAACACTCAACGTATGATCCAACATTGTGCCCACGGCCGCCAGGTTGAAATATGCGTGGTTGGTAAAGTTGGCAACAGTCTTCTGGTCGGTCACGGCCGTGTAGGTAATGGTTAGTGCTTGTTCTGCATTCCAACGGTACTCTACCCGGAGTGTGAGCGCGCCGGGATACCCGCCGTCGCCTGCGGGGCTGGAGTATGAAAACACTACACCGTCGTTGCGTTGCTCATACGAAAAAACGCGTGCGTGAAAGCCGGCGCCGCCGCCGTGATTGGTGTTTACACCGTCGTTCGCGTCCAGCGTATATTCTTTTCCGTCGAGGGTGAAGCGGGCCTGGGCTATGCGGTTGGCATAGCGGCCTACGGTCGAGCCCAGGTAACAACGATCCTGCAGGTATCCTTCCAGTGACGGGAAGCCCAGCACCACGTGCTCTTTCTTCCCCGCACGATCGGGCACGACCACGGATACCAGTGTGGCACCGTAGCTCGTTACCTCCACATAGGCGCCGTGGCCATTTGTCAGCCGGAAAAGAAATACCGCTTCTCCGTGGTGTGTGCCCCAGGGTGTTTTTGTGATCGCGATGTCGGTTGCTTCGTTCATCTTCTTTTGTTATTCGTGTATGTATACCACCGCGCCGCCGCCCGGTGCGAGCACCAGGTCGGTTTTCGAACGGTTTGTTACATCCAGGGTCTTGTACGTGTATTGCGCAGCATCCTGGTTGTCGGTTCCGTCGGTATATACTTCGGCTTTAAAGGTTTTGCCGGAAGGTAAGAAAGAAAAATCCAGGGGCAACGTGCGACCATCCCAATCTGTCATGGCGCCGACAAACCAGCGATTATCCTTGCGCTTGGCGACCGTAGCATATTGACCCAGCTTTGCGTTTAACACCCGTGTCTCGTCAAAGCTGGTGGGCACGGCGGACAGGTATTTCATGATGTCGGGGTATTTGCGGTATTCTTCGGGTGAGTCGCACAGCATGGCGAAAGGTTGATCGAACAGTACATACATGGCCAGCTCGTGGCAACGGGTTCCTTGCGTAGACGGCAGGCCTGGGTCGATCGGTTTGAACGCTGCCTGTGTTTTGTTGCGCATGCCACCGGGGGTATAGTCTAACGGACCGGCCAGCATGCGGATAAAGGGTATCAGCACGTGGTGCTCCGGGTTTGCTGTCAGGTCCCACTTCGAGCACTCGGCGCCGCGTACGGCCTCGTAGTTGACGATGTTGGGATAGGTGCGTTCCAGGCCGGTGGGCTTGCTGCATCCGTGGAAGTTGATCATGAGATTCTTCTTCGCGGCGGCGCCGGCGATGTCTTCGAACCAACGGATGGCCAACTGGTCGTCACGATCGATAAAGTCCACCTTGAGGCCTACGGCACCCCATTTCGAAATCAAGTCCATGTTTTTGTCAGGGTCGTTCATCAACGTCGTGGCTACACACCAGAGGAATACGCCTACGTTCTTTGATTTTCCATAGCGGATCACTTCCTGTACGTCTACTTTGGGATTGACTTTGCTCAGGTCGAAGATGTTGGACCAACCGGCATCGATCATTAAATACTCCAGGTGGTTGGCGGCCGCAAAGTCGATGTAGTGTTTATACAGGGCGGTGTTGCGGTTGTCCATGCCGGTGGGGATGTCTGCATCTTTTACCATGGCGTCGTGCCACCATTCCCAGGCAGCTTTGCCGGGCTTGATCCAGCTCAGGTCACTGCCGAGTACAGAAGGTCGCGCCAGTTTATAGACCAGCTTGTTCGTGACCAGGGTACGATCGTCGTCCGTGGCGATGATGATGCGCCAGGGAAACGTGCGCGTGCCGCGCGTGTCGGCAATATAGGGTGCGCGTTCTTTCACCACCGATACAAAGTTACCCCAGCTGCCCATTTCGGTGCGCACCGGGAAGCCAGCCCACGTACCTTGCAGCTTGCCGTTGTGCTTGCCTACGTACATGCCGGGGTAATCGGCCACATCGGCCTCTGCTATTACTACGCGTATAGGGTCATACGAAAAGAGCACGGGTGTCAGTGCCTTCTTATTTTCGGCAATGGCCGACACGGTCGCATAGGGTATATAGGGTACCTCCCAGGAAGTCCACACATCACTTTCGGGAAAGATGGCGGCGGGGTCACCTGTTAGATTGAAGCTTGCCCGTTCATTGACGATTTGAATGGTAGACGGCAGCGTGGTGGAAAAACGATAGGCCACGCCTTCGTTATACGCACGCAGTGTCAGTGCATAGTTTCCTTCAAACGTTACCTCCAGCTCGTTGTATTGGTCGTCCAGTGTTTTAGTACTGCCGTACGGCAACGCGATGGTGCCCTTGTTCTTGCGTGTGGTTGTCTTCACCACCTGCGGTTTGGCGCCCAGCACCCGGTCCGGTAACGCCAGGGCGATGGGTGACGTCAGGACGATCTCCTGGTTTTTAAAGGTTACGGAGTAGGCTAATGTGTCGCCGGTATGCAGGTGCAAGGTTAACCGGCCGTCGGGTGATGTTACGGTCAGTGACTTCGGCTTCGGTGTAAAGGCCGACAACGTGTTGACCATTGTCAGGGTCAGTAAATACAGTATTACAATCTTCTTCATGACATGCTCTTATTCTGCTACTGCGCGGAATACCACGCTTTCAAATTCATTGTACATCTGGAAACGAACGCCATAGGTCATCAGGAATTCGCCGGTGAACTTCTGCCCTTCTAGTGCCGAGATTCTTGAATATTGCGGACTTTTATTCACCTCTTTTAGCGTATATATCTTCGCCGGCTCCAAGCCGTGCAGGTATAGTACCTGGTCGTTGCTGTAGATCTCCTTCTTTAACAGATACGAAAAGACCAGGGCTTCTGTACGATCGGGCAGGACGTACATCATGGCCGCGCGTTTGTGCTCATAGGGCGATAACAGGCGATACAGGTCGCCGAACTGGACGATGTGTCGTATGTCTTTATACTCCTGTATGGCCTTTCGTGAGAACTCTTTTTCGTCCGGGCTCATGTCTTTCGGCTGCAGGTCCATGCCTAACTTTGCCGACATGGCGACGTCGAACCGAAACTTGAGCGGTGTCGAGCGTTGTGTGATGTGGTTTGGTACCACGGATACGTGACTGGCCAGTCCCATCGCCGGAAAGAAGTGTGTTGTGCCCCATTGGATGAAGATGCGGTCGAGTGCATCGGTATTATCGCTGATCCAGTATTCGTCGAAGTACGGCAGTGTGCCGTAGTCGATGCGACCACCTCCGCCTGAGCATAGCATGATGCGAACATCGGTATACTTCTGGCGCATGCGTTTCAATACGGCAAACAGACCTTCGGTGTATTTGATCCACAGATGCGACTGACGATCGGCTGGCAAGTAGGACGAGCCGGGATTTGTGACATAGCGATTGCAGTCCCACTTGAGATAGGCTATGCCGGGATTGCGCGTCAGCAGGTTATCCATGACGTTGTATACATAGTCTTGCACCTGCGGGTTGGAGAGGTCGAGGATGAGCTGGTTGCGGCTTACGTCGATGGCGCGGTTGGGCGCAGTGACGGCCCAGTCGGGATGTTTTTCATACAGCTCGCTTTTGGGGTTGATCATTTCCGGCTCTACCCAGATGCCAAATTTGATTTTCTTCCGGTCGGCTTCGCGGAGTAGTGAGTCGAGGCCGTTGGGTAATTTCTTTTTGTTTACATCCCAGTCGCCGAGACCGGCGCGGTCGTCGTTGCGGGGGTATTTGTTACCAAACCAGCCATCGTCGAGCAGGAACAGGTCGAAGCCCATGCCGGCGGCGTCGCCGATGATTTGTTTGAGTACTTTCTCGTCGAAGTCAAAGTAGGTAGCCTCCCAGTTGTTGAGCAAGGTCATACGCGGTCGGTCGCCTTTGTAGATGCCGTACGTGCGTGCCCAGGTGTGGAACTTGCGTGTGATGCCGCCTTTACCCTCGTGGCTGATGGTGTATAGCAGCGCCGGGGTTTTGAATACTTCCTTCGGTTTGAGCACATACTGCGAAGCGTATGGATTTATACCGGCCAGGATGTGCAGATTCTTGAGCGGGTCTACTTCAAATTCCATGCTCCAGCTGCCGGGCCAGGCCAGCGTGCCGCCGATCACGGTGCCGCTATTCTCTTCGGCCGGGCCTTCTACTCCCAGCATGAAGCATGCATGTGCAAACTGGTTGGTGCGTACGCCCAGTTTGGAATCGATGGTTTTTATGCCTTCGGTAAGCTGCTCTTCTTTCATGTTCATCTCCGCCGCCCAGTTGCCGTAGAAGCTGGTGAGCCAATACGACGAGGCGCGCAGGGCGAGCTGCGAGGATGTGAAGTTAAAGAGGGTGATGTCTTTCTTTTCTTCGTGGACCACCTCGGTCCATTGCTCGATGATGTCTTGTTGCTGATAGGCTTTGAAGCAAAGCGTTACCGACAGGTTGTAGTGCCGGTCGCGCAGGCGGATGCGGGTGAGCGTAATGTTTTTGTCCTGTACCTGGGCCTCGGCCGATACGTAGACCAGCTCGGTGGTCAGGTTTCCGTCGGCGTGCACCGCGCGGAATGCGGGTTCGTTTACATAGGCCTTGCCGTACGCCGGGTAGGCATCCAGGTTGGTGAGCTGTATGCCGGCCACGTCTTTTTCGTCAATTGCCTTACCGTAGTAGCACTGTCGTACGACCTGGTCGTTGTCGACTTTATATACCAGGCTGGTGTTGACCGTACGAATAACGACGGCTTTGTTGTTTGTGTTTTGGGCTATGGCCAGGTGTACGGCGGCGAGCCAAAAAAGTGCTGAATATATAGTTCTTATTCTCCTCATCATATTTTCCCTCTCCCGGTAGATATATGCACCAAAAGAGGCCGGTGAGAGCCTCTTTTAGTGCTGATATTATTCTTTACTGCAATCGGTCATTATTGATTGGAGTATCCTTCATTCTGATCTTCTTCGTCGATCTCGTCGTTTTGCTTGATCTCGTCGAGGGGAATGGGATACCGGCGGTGGTACTCCTGAATGGTGTTCTTTTCAGCGGCCCATTTGTTGCGGGTCAGAATCAGCTCGCGGAACTTGCTGGAACGGATCAGGTCCATGCGGCGCCAGCCTTCGAAGCAAAGCTCACGCATGCGTTCGTCCAGGATGTTGTCGCGGAATTCCTCCTGGCCCATGCCGGCATTCCATTGTTTGTCTGCGGGCAGCGATCCACCCCATGCGCGTGCGCGTACGGTGTTGACGGTGGTGACGGCTTCGCCGGTGCTACCGAGCTCGTTGAGGCATTCGGCATAGCAGAGCAAGATGTCGGCGTAGCGGAGGTAGTACATGTTTTTGCCCGAATACCAGAAGCTTCCGATTCCATCGAGACGGGCATCTTCATATTTCTTGATGTGCGGATCCAGCTCATCGCCACCCAGGCCTGGTGCTATTTCAGGTGTTGTTCCTTTGTAGACGAAGTCGTAGCGGATGCTGGCATCTTTGCGGGTATCTCCTTCTTCCCACAGACCTCCTTCACTGACATTGCTATAGCAATAGGCGGTGGGCATCAGCAGGTCGTAGCCGCCGAAGTAAGCATTGTCGCTGATGCTGGCCACGGCACGTGACCCGGTCTGCCACTGGCATTGGTTGTTATCAGGCCACACGTTGCTAAACTGGAACGAAAAGATCGATTCCGCCGGGTTGGGGCTATTGGGATCCCATAATGTAGCCACATTCGGTACAAGTTGAAACCGGCCGCTGTTGATAACGGTAGCAAACTGGTCACGCGCTTTCGTATAGTCACGCACGCCGGAAGCCTCGGGCGCATACAGGTATACTTTTCCGAGCAGGGCCTGCGCAGCGCTTTTGGTAGCACGACGTTTATCTTCCTGATCTTCGGGCAGGTATTGGATGGCACGTTCCAGGTCCTGGACGATGAAGTCGTATACCACCGGCAAGGGTTGGCGCGTTGTACCGTACTCGGCTGCTTTTTCAAGGTCCATCACCGGTATCTCACCCCAATATTGCGTTATTTCAAATGAAACGCCGGCGCGGATAAAGCTGGCTTCACCTAATAACATTTCGCGTTGTGCGTCTCCATTGGTATTGCCTTCCAGCGTAATAATGGCGGTTGCCGCATCGACAATGACGGGCCAACGCTTATTCCATTGTTCGGTAAGAGCACTGTTGCCGGCAACGAGCGTCGCGTCGTATTTATCGAGCGATGACTGTTGTGCTTCCGTGCGCACCTGGTAGGCTCCCTGCTGGGTTTCGTCGGTGCCCAGGGCGAATACGAATCCGCCGCGGTCTTTGCGGGTCTCCCGCCACCGGTTGTAAAGCCCTGTAATTACTCTATCCAGTTTTTCGATATTCGTAAAGGCATCCTCGCGCGACAACGCTGTCTGCGGGTCCTGATCCAGAAAGTCGGCACATGATGACACCATCAGCAGAATGGCCATCAGACCCAATATGATATTTTTAGTGTTCATTGTATTAAGTTTTTTTTAACGCATCGACTGTTCACAGTATCAAAAGCCAATGTTTACACCGGTTACAAGCATGCGCGAGTTCGGGAAGTCGTCGCCGGTTTCGGGATCGTATCCTTTGTATTTGGTTACCAGGAAGACGTTGCTGCCGGTTACGTAAAAGCGGAAGCTGTTCATTTTCAGTTTCTGCACCAGGCTGGTAGGCAGGTTGTAGGCGAGTGTCAAGGCTGACAGGCGGAGGAACGAAGCATTTTGCACACCCAGGTCTACATCACCATAACCATAGCGGTCGCTGCCGTTGTAGGCGCGCGGAACGTTGGTATTTGTGTTTGTGGGCGTCCAGCGGTTTAGCATGTCTTCGTGGGCCGCATACATACCGGTGCCATTCATATAGCCTTCGTACAGGCCGCTGATGCGCTTAGAGCCGTAGTTGTAGTTGAAGACTGCATTCAACGAGAAGTTCCGGAACGTCAGGTCGGTTGAAAATCCACCGTAGAACTTAGGGTCTTTACGACCAACCGCAAAGCGATCGTGATCGTCGATATCGCCGTCATTGTCGCGATCGAGGGGCAGAATATCACCCGGGCGTACCTTGCGGGCCAGGTTCATGGCCGCCACACGGTCCATGTCCGACTCTTGCGCGATCTTGTCAAACTTATATACGTAGATGGAGTTGACGGATTCCCCGACGAAGTAGTTCTCTTCGCGCTGCATCTCCACGCCGGTAGCGCCACCGCGTTTGTAGATCGCGTCGACATCGCCATACAGCGCTTTGATCTTGTTGCGCGTAGACGTAAAGTTAGCGGCAACGGACCAGCGCAGATCCTGGGTGTTGATGACGTTGGCATTTACCGTTAACTCTACACCGTGGTTATTCAGTACGCCGATGTTTGCGATCGTGCTGGTAAATCCGCTGGTCGACGGCAGCGTGCGACGCATCAACAGGTTGGTGTTATCGGTATTGAAGTAGTCCGCTGTAAAGGTGATGCGGTTGTTCAGCACGGCCACATCCACCCCCACGTTTACTTGCTTCTGGCTCTCCCATCCTACGCTGCTGTTGCCCAAGGTGCCTTCAGGCTTGTAGTCTACGTCGTCGCCACTTACCTGTGCGCGGTACAGCGTGAGATACGCATAGTTCGGAATGTTCTGGTTACCCACACGGCCATAGCCGGCACGCAGCTTGAGTTGATCGAGGTTAGCCCCTTCCATAAAGGATTCCTTCGCGATGTTCCAGGCCAGCACTACCGAGGGGAATGTACCCCATTTATTGCCCTCGCCAAATTTGGAGGAACCGTCGCGGCGTATGGTAACGGTAGCAAAGTAGCGATCGTTGTAGGTATAGTTCACACGGCCCAGGTACGATAAAATCGTGCTGGTTGTAAAGTCGGACGCTACCTTAAAATCGTCCCGGTTGAAGGCTTCGCTGATGTACCTATAGCCGAAGTCGTTGGTCGCAAATCCTTGTGCATCGATTTGGTTATAGTCCCAATTGTTCTTTTGCGCACTAACGGTCACCAGGCCTGAAATGACGTGACGCTCGTTAATGATCTTATCGTAGGCAATCGAATTGTCCCATTGCCAGTTCAACCAGTGATCGTTGCGTAGACTGGCGACGCCGGTGGCTTTTTCGTCGGTCGAGGCACGGAAGGCCTGGCCGACATTGTTAGGTGTATACCAGTAATCGCGTTTGTCCATCACATCGGCGGAAAATGTCGAACGAATATTCAATCCCTCAAGGGGATTGATGGCCACATAATTACTCGACATGAGCCGGGTCTGGTAGCTGTCACCTTTGATGCGCAAGCTAAGCAGGGGATTGTAGATGTTTTTATCCGCAAGACCCGACCATTTGAGGTACATGGCCGTATCGGTAATGGCCATCATGGGATTGGCGCCGTTGGCAGTCGAAAACACGCTGCCTTCGACAAACTGATCGGCGCTATGCGAATAGGATGTATTTGTACCGATCTTCAACCAGCGCTTGATATACTGCTCGGCGTTGAGCCGGCCGGTATACCGTTGGTAGCCGGCGTTCTGCACGACACCTTTCTGGTCTACGTAGTTGAAGCTGACGTAGATTGAACCGTCGTCATTGCCGCGGCTGAAGCCGAGCGTGTGGTTCTGCTGCCGGCCTGTGCGGATCACCCGATCGAGCCAGTCGTAGGACTGATTGTTACGATGCGCGTCGAACTCGTAGTCGGCAAAGGCTACCGAATTGTTCTCGTTCAATACCTGGCCGTTTATATACTGCTGGCGGTCTGCTCCCGGATTGTCATCCATATAGCCATTGGCAAAAGCATCTACACGCAGGTCGAACAGGTCTTTGGTACCGAGGCGCGGCATGAGGCGTGTCAGGTCTTGTACCCCTACCCACCCGTCATAGGTAATGCGGCCTTCGCCCTTCTTCCCTTTTTTGGTAGTAATGACAACGACGCCATTGGATGCACGTGATCCGTAGAGCGCTGTTGCGGATGCATCTTTCAACACATCGATGGTGGCGATGTCATTCGGATTTATAAGGTTCAGGCCACCGTCCATGATCAGACCATCTACGACAACAATCGGGTTGGTACCGAACTGTAAGGAGTTGTTACCGCGAATCTGAATGGTTGTTCCATTCGAACCGGGACGGGGATCGTTCTGCACCAACACCCCGGCCATACGGCCTTGCATGGCCTGGCTGAATGTAGATACAGGTTGTTGCCGCAGTTGCTCCTCGGAGGCGTGTGCCACGGCACCGGTCAGATCCTGACGGCGTACGACGGCTCCAACGACGACAACTTCTTCCAGCGTGGTGATGTCGGGAGTGAGTGTTACGTTGATCGTCGTTTGTTCGCCCACGCGTATTTCTTCGGTGGTATACCCGATGAAGGTAAATACCAGGGTGGCATCGGTCGACGGTACGTCGATGGTATAGTTACCATCTGTATCCGTTACCGTACCCAGCGAAGTTCCTTTGATGGACACGCTCACACCGGGGAGTGTTTCTTCGGTGTTGCCATCGCTTTGCGAGATCACGCGACCGGAGACACGGGCGGATTGTGCCGCTGCATCGGTCGCCAGTAAGCTTGCCGGCACAAGCACGGCCAGCATAAAGCTTAGAATATAGTGCAAAGAGCTTTTCATAGGATCGTGGCGTTAGGTCGTTCATCGGATCGAACCGGTACGCACACGGTTGTTGCGCTCGCGATTGGGTATGGCGCGGCCATAGGAAGTAGAGTTTTCCTTTTCATAGGGTAATTGTTTTGAATAGTGTTTCGGTAAGTGTTTCGGTGTTTCGGGTATTATTTCATAGGAGCTTTTTAGTGTCGTATGATCTCGGTCTCAAACTGCTCCAGGGTCTTGCCCTTGGTTTCGGGTATATATTTTAGCAGAATGAAGAAGTAGAGCAGGCATACGCCAGAGAATATAAAGAAGGTCTGGGGCGCATCGAGTGATGCGATCATGACCGGGAAACCATAGGCCAGCGCAAAGCACGCCGTCCATAGCGCACAGGTTGCTACCGACACGGCGATGCCACGCACCTTGGTCGGAAAGATCTCGGAGATGAGTACCCACGTGACGGGTGCCAGCGTGGTAGCATAGGTGGCAATAAAAGCGAGTACAAAAACAGTAAGCCAGTATCCCTGGAATAACCCCAGCGCGTAGCACAGTCCTACGAGAAAAAGCCACATCGCCATGAGCGCTGACCCGACCAGCATCAGTTTCTTGCGGCCCAGCCTGTCGACAAGCTGCATGGCCAGCAGTGTAAAGAGCAAGTTGATGGCCCCGATCATGATCTGTTGAAAGAGCTGATCTTTTACATTCATTCCAGCCTTTTCAAAAATGATGGGTGCATAGAAGAAGATGGCGTTCGCGCCGGAGATCTGTTGGAAGATGGCCATCGTGATGCCGAGCATGACGATGAAGGCGATGCCAGGTTGAATCAAATCGCGCAGCTTGCCTTTTACCTCGCGGGTCATGCCGGTTTGAATCGTTTGGATTTCGGCGTCTACCACCGTCGCGCTACTGGCCAGGCGCAGCAACACCAGACGGGCTTCCTCCACGCGGCCTTTGCTTAAGAGCCAGCGCGGGCTTTCGGGCACCAGAAATACGCAAACAAAGAACAGCACGGCGGGGATGGCTCCCGACGCAAACATCCAACGCCAGTTGTTTTCCAGGTCGGCGAGCAGGTAGTTCGAGAAGTATGCTAACAGAATGCCGATCACGACGGTCAATTGGTTGACCGATACCATGCGACCGCGAATGGCGGCGGGGCTTACTTCTGCTATATAGAGTGGCGACAGCATAGACGCCGCGCCCACGCCGATGCCGGCCATAATGCGCCATACAATCAACCAGGTATAGGTGGAAGACCAGCCCATCAGTAAAGACGACACCATAAAGATGCCCGCGGCAAATGTCAGCGGCAGCTTGCGGCCGTAACGATCGGTGAGGTAGCCGGTCATCAGCGTGCCGATGATACATCCTACGTAGAGGGAACTACCGGTCCAGCCCAGTTGTGCGTCGGTGAGCTGAT
Organism: Dawidia cretensis; assembly: GCF_018598175.1. GTDB lineage: Bacteria > Bacteroidota > Bacteroidia > Cytophagales > Cyclobacteriaceae > Ohtaekwangia > Ohtaekwangia cretensis. The sequence goes on along the minus strand of NZ_JAHESE010000003.1, from coordinate 210,844 downwards.
AGTAAGGCTGCAGAAAGGGTATCGTGCCCGAAAAGATGGCTATGTCGAAGCCGAACAAAAGTCCTCCGAACGCGGCAATCAGACTGATTAAAAATACATAAGAGCTCTTCCCCATAAAGACCGAAATCGTTTCCTACAAAATTGGGGCAAGAATGCAAACGTTTGAATGGAGAATTAAACTTAAATCATGGACTTTCTTATGGTCGTAAAATTTAGCTCATCCTTTTTTGTTGCGGTATTCCTGGGGCGAAATGCCCATGATCTTGGTAAACATTCGGGAGAAATAATACGGGTCTTCGATGCCAACTTTTGATGATATCTCGTTGATTCTCAATGTTGTGAACTGCAGATACTGGCAAGCGTGCTGGATCTTGAGGTGGTTGAAATACACGACTGGCGAGTAGCCGGTCTTTTTCCGGAAGATGCTGGAGTAATGGGACACAGATAGATTAATTGCTGATGCCATCTGTTCCAGCGTAAGCGACACATCGAGGTGCTGCTGCATGTATTCGATCGATAGGTCTACAGTATCCTTCTGAATGGTATGGTGTGCCAACGCAAATTTCTCGGGAAAGGAAAACGATGCCAGCAGGTAGGCAAAGCTGATGTTGGAGTAGGTTAAGTTATCGAGGCTATAGCCGCTCTCGAGTGCCCGAGCGATGGAATCGAAGATCCGGATGCGCTCGTCGAGAAAGGGCGAATAGTTTACATACTCCTTGTACTGACGCGATAGCAGGGAGGCAAAGTAGGGCGCCTGGATGCCTTTAAAATGTACCCAATGAATGGTCCATGGGCTTTTTTCGTCGGCGCCATATTTGTGCGGCATGTCTGCCGGGATGATCAGGAATTCATTGGGGTTTACTTTGTATGTGCCCGTGGGCACTTCGAGCCATCCTTTTCCTTCTGTGCAATAGATAAGGATGTTTTGGGAGATGCCGTTGGGGCGCTCGCGATAGTGATAGGTGGCCCGGGGGTAAAAGCCGATGTCTGTTATATATAATGCATTCACCGGGGGGGTATAGCCGCATACTTCCAGTATTTTTTTGGGTAGCACAATGGCCCGTTGTCCTTCGAATCCCTCCCGTTTACGAATTGTCTGCATGTTTTTAGCGCAATAAGATTGTCCATCAAAAGAGAAACTTAGTCCATCCAATAAGGGGCAAAGGACCGATATTTTTGCAAAAAACAATCGTTTTAGATGAAAATCAATAGCCAAGTGTCCGTCTGGGAGGAAAGCGTCGTCATTCCTACGTACGGAGTGGGTAAACCAGAAAAAAATCCAATCTTTCTTGAGAACCGTGTTTACCAGGGCAGCAGTGGCGTGGTCTATCCGCACCCGGTCATCGAAAAGATACTGGACGAAAAACATGATCAGTCTTACCGGGCGTTGTTCCTGGAGAACCACTATCTCAAGATCATGATCCTGCCCGAGCTTGGCGGCCGTGTGCAAATGGCTTTTGACAAGATCCGACAGCGGCACTTTGTATATTATAACCAGGTCATCAAACCGGCACTGGTAGGGTTGACGGGGCCCTGGATCTCGGGCGGCATTGAATTTAACTGGCCGCAGCACCACCGCCCCAGCACGTTCGACGCGATCGATTATACGATTGAGGAGCATGCCGACGGCAGCAAGACAGTATGGGTAAACGAAGTGGAGCGGATGTTCCGCACGAAGGGTATGGCGGGTTTTCGCCTGTATCCCGACAAGGCGTATCTGGAGATCAACGCAAAGCTCTACAACCGTACACCTTTTCCGCAGACGTTTTTGTGGTGGGCTAACCCGGCCGTAAAAGTAAACGACGACTATCAATCGGTTTTCCCGCCGGACGTGCACGCGGTGTTTGATCACGGTAAGCGCGATGTATCGGAGTTTCCGATCGCGAAGGGTACTTACTATAAAGTAGATTATTCGGCCGGCGTGGATATTTCGCGCTATAAAAATATACCGGTGCCGACGTCGTATATGGCGATCACGTCCAAGTATGACTTTATGGGCGGATACGAGCACGACTCGCGTGGCGGGTTGCTGCACGTGGCCAACCACCATGTGTCGCCGGGCAAAAAACAATGGACGTGGGGTAACGGCGAGTTTGGTTACGCGTGGGACCGCAACCTGACCGACGAAGACGGCCCCTATATCGAATTGATGACGGGTGTCTTTACCGACAACCAGCCCGACTTCTCGTGGATTCAGCCTTTTGAAGAACGTACGTTTACGCAGTACTTTATGCCCTACGGCGAGCTGGGGGTTGTGAAGAATGCCACCCGCGACGCGATGGTGAGCCTGGAGCTGCAAGGTTCGTCGGTTGCTATAAAATTATATGCCACGGCGCTGTACGAAGGCGCCACACTGGAGGTATTTCATACTGGCCGTGGTGTGCATCAGGAAGTGATTACCGTATCGCCCGAGCACATTTATACTGCCACCGTGAAGCTTGACAGCGTACCGCAGGCGGAACAAGTTCGTTTGGTATTGCGTAGCGCTACCGGCAAAGTACTGGTGGAGTATCAACCGGATAAGCCCGAAGTGAAGCCTGTTCCCAATCCGGCCAGTCCGGCGTTGGCCCCCGCTGTGATCACAAGCGTGGAGCAGCTCTTTCTTACAGGCTTACATATTGAGCAATACCGTCACGCCACGTATCGCGCCACCGATTACTACCAGGAGGCCTTGCGCCGCGAGCCTGGCGATGTTCGCAATAACAATGCGCTCGGCTTGTGGTTTCTTAAGCGTGGTCAGCTCGCACAGGCAGAGCCGTACTTCCGCACGGCCATCGCTACGCTGACTCAACGCAATCCTAACCCGTATGACGGCGAGCCGTATTTCAATCTTGGCCTCTGTCTCTCCTACCTGGGTCGGTATGACGAAGCGTTTGACGTATTCTATAAAGCGTGCCGGAATGCTGCCTGGCAAGACAGTGCTTATCTGCAGCTGGCACGCCTGGCTACACGCAGAGGCTCTTACGAAGAGGCGCTCGACCTGGTGGAGAAGTCGCTGGTACGCAACTATCACAGCCATACCGCACGTCACCTGAAAGCTGTGCTACTGCGCAAGTTAGGCCGCACGGCCGATGCGCATGCGTGGATTGCGGCTTCGCTGGCGATTGACAATTTTAATTATGGTTGCCTGTACGAAGAAGTCATGCTGCCTGAAACCAACGCCGCGGCTGCCGCCGACAAGACCGGTCAGCTGCAGCGCCTGATACGCGGGTATGTGCACAATTATATCGAGTATGCGTTTGACTACGCGCATGCGGGGCTGTATGCAGAAGCCTCCAGCTTCCTGAAGCTTTCCTTGAAAGAGGGCCAGCCCACTTACCCCATGGTGCTTTACTACCTGGGTTACTTCGCCGGACTGATGCACGATACGACTGCCGCCAGTCAGTGGTACGCCCAAGCCGCCGCCGCGGCGCCCGACTATTGTTTTCCGAACCGTTTGGAGGATGTACCTGTGCTGCAAGCCGCGCTGGCAGCCAACGCGGGCGACGCCAAGGCGCATTATTATCTCGGCAACTACTGGTATGCCAACCGTCAGTATACGGAGGCCATTGCGTGCTGGGAGAAGTCGGTGCAGTACGATGCCTCGTTCCCGACGGCCCATCGCAACCTGGCGCTGGCGTATTACAACAAACAACAAGATGCTCAGAAAGCCCTGAAGTCCCTGCAGCAGGCCTTTGCGCTTAACCCTACCGATGCGCGGGTGCTGATGGAGCTGGATCAGCTTTACAAGCAACTGAACAAGCCCCACGCCGAGCGCCTGGCGCTGTTGGAGAAACATCTCGACCTGACGGTGGACCGCGACGATCTATACCTGGAGCGTGTCACGCTGTATAATCTGTTGGGTCAGTTCCAACAGGCACGTCAACTGCTGGCGGCACGCATCTTCCACCCGTGGGAAGGCGGCGAGGGCAAGGTGGTAGGTCAATACCTGCTCTGCCACCTCGAGCTGGCTAAAGAGGCTATTTTGCAAGGTGCCTATACCGAAGCCCTTGGACTGTTGGAAGCCGCTGAAACGTATCCGCACAACCTGGGCGAAGGCAAGCTGTACGGCGCCCAGGAAAATGATATCTTCTATCTGAAGGGTTGTTGCTACGAGGCGCTCGACCAGCCGGCTCAAGCGGAAGCTTTTTTCCGGAAGACTACGCAGGGGCTAAGCGAGCCGGCACAGGCGATCTATTACAACGACCAGCAGCCCGACAAGATCTTTTACCAGGGTCTCGGTTGGAGGAAGCTTGGCACGCCTGACCAGGCTACGACGATCTTTCAGCGCCTGATTGACTTCGGTGCCGCGCACCTGAACGACAAGATCCGCATCGATTACTTCGCGGTGTCACTGCCCGATCTGCTGGTTTTCGACCAGGATCTTGATCTACGCAATCGCATTCACTGCCACTACATCATGGGTCTGGGGCACCTGGGCCTGGGGCAGGGCGCGCAGGCAGAAGAACACTTCCAGGCCGTGCTCGCGGCAAATGCCAATCATTTAGGGGCATTCTTCCATCGGAAGATGAATCGTCTGATGCTTCAGCCGACTGTGGCGTAGTGCATTATATATTGGTTGAGAACGGAAAAGAGGTCGGCTTACGCTGGCCTTTTTTCTTTTCTGGGGGTCATTGCCTTGTAAAATAGCATCGGAGTGACTCAGATTGCCTTGTAAAATAGCATTGGAATGGATATTATTGCCTTGCTAAATAGACAAAATAGGAGTAATATTGCCTTGTTAAATAGCTTTTACGGACGGTGCAGCCTCTCGACAGAACGTAAAACACTCATTATAAGTGCCTTACATTAGTCGCCATATTGATCAAGAATTGCTTGCGTGGCGGGCTGAAAAACAAGGAAAGCCATTGCTACTCCGTGGTGCGCGCCAAGTGGGAAAATCAACGGCTATCCGGCATCTGGCGCGTCAATTCACGCACTTCCTGGAAATCAACTTCGAAGAACAACGTCAGGTTCATAAGGTATTTGAGGGCGACCTGGATCCGCTCGAGCTTTGTGAGACCCTTTCGGTGCTTTACAATACGCCGATTGTTCCAGGAAAGACGTTGCTTTTTTTTGATGAGATTCAGGCCTGTATTCCGGCCATTTCCTCCCTGCGATTTTTTTATGAGAAGTATCCTGAACTACATGTCATTGCGGCGGGCTCATTGCTTGAATTTGCACTTGCTGAGATTCCTTCCTTCGGCGTGGGGAGGATTCGCTCTATATTCGTTTACCCCCTTTCCTTTAATGAATACCTTACTGCCGTTGGAGAGTCCGGGCTTGTAACACACAAAGCAAAAGCCTCTCCCGGCAACCCGTTGACGGATGTAATCCATCAAAAACTAATCACGCACTTCAAGCGGTTTTTGGTGCTGGGCGGTATGCCGGAGGTTGTGGCCACATACGTTGAAAGTAACGACCTTATACGGTGTAGCCGCGTGCTCGATGATTTAGTCACCTCACTGCGGACCGATTTCGCCAGGTATAAAAACCACGTGCCTTTTTTACGTATCACAGAGGTCTTCGATTCCATTATACAGCAGTCAGGAGGTAAATTTATTTATTCAAAGGCGGCCATCTCTTCCACGTACAAACAGATAAAAGAAGCTGTGGATCTATTGACGATGGGGGGATTAGTCATCGCTGTAACGCATTCGGCTTCTAATGGGATTCCACTGGGTGCCGAGGTAAATGATAAGAGTAAAAAGCTTCTGTTATTAGACACGGGAATATTTCAACGGCTGCTCCAATTAAACATCGGTGAGTTGTTTTTAGAAACTGATTTTGATGTCATTAATAAAGGTGCCATTGCCGAACAATATGTTGGATTGGAATTGCTCAAAGCTGCTTCATGTTATCGGCAAGAATCCCTTTTTTATTGGCGCCGCGAAGCCAAAAGCAGCAACGCAGAGGTAGACTATGTTACTCAAAAGTCAGGGCAAATTATTCCCATTGAAGTAAAGTCAGGGAAAAAGGGTTCTATGCAAAGCATGCACTTGTTCTTACAAGAAAAGAAGTCACCTTACGGTGTTCGGTTCTCGCTAGAGAACTATTCAACCTATAACAATATCGTTGTCATTCCTTTATACGCTGCAGGAGACTGGTACTCTTCGTAGTGCATATCCCTGGCACGCTTTTGCATTACCGTGATAATATTCGTAAATCAATAATGTAAAAAAGGGAATCCATGGACAAAAAGAAACTGCAGGATCAGGTTGCAATCGTTACGGGTGCCAGCTCGGGTATCGGGGCGGGCATTGCCAGGGCGCTGGCGCGGGAAGGTGCCCGCGTGGTGGTGAACTATTCGAGCAGCCCCGACAAGGCGGCGGAGGTGTTGAAAGAAATACACGCCGGCGGCGGCGAGGGGTTTACGATCAAGGCCAACGTCAGTAAAGAGGAGGACGTGAAGGCTATGTTTGCCGAGACCATTAAGCGCTATGGTACCGTTGATATTCTGATCAACAACGCGGGGTTACAGAAAGATGCCAAATTCCATGAGATGACGTTGGAGGAGTGGAACCAGGTGATCGGCATCAATCTGACCGGGCAGTTTCTGTGTGCGCGCGAGGCTATTAAAGAATTTATGCGTCGCGGCATGGTGCCCGAGCGTTCTAAATCGATGGGCAAGATCATTTGTATCAGCTCGGTGCACGAAGTTATTCCGTGGGCGGGCCACGCCAATTATGCGGCCTCCAAGGGGGGCGTGATGATGCTGATGAAAACGATCGCGCAGGAGTATGCGCCGCAGAAGATCCGCATCAATAGCATCGGCCCGGGGGCGATCCGTACGCCCATTAACTATGCTGCCTGGCAAACACCCCAGGCGTATAATCAACTGCTCAAGCTCATCCCTGCCAAACGCATTGGCGAGACCGAAGACGTTAACGGCGCAGCGGTGTGGCTGGCGTCCGACGACTCGGAATACGTCAACGGCATCACGTTGTTTGTCGACGGGGGCATGTTGCTATACCCGGGCTTTGAAGACAATGGGTGATACATCCTTTTGGTTATCTTTAGCACATGAACGCAGAAAAGACACGTCTGCAGGAAGACGTCGCGAAGGACAAAAACTGGCGCAAGTGGGGTCCCTATCTAACGGAACGGCAATGGGCCACGGTACGGGAGGACTACAGCGAAAACGGTAACGCCTGGCAGTATCTCACACACGACATGGCCCGCAGCAAGGCCTACCGTTGGGGTGAGGAAGGCATCGGCGGCATTAGCGACGACAAACAATACCTGTGTTTTGCCTTCGGTTTCTGGAACGGCAAAGATCCTATTCTCAAAGAGCGCATGTTCGGGTTGACCGGGTATGAAGGCAATCACGGCGAAGACTGTAAGGAGCATTATTATTACCTCGACAGCACGCCGACGCATTCGTACATGAAGATGCTGTACAAGTATCCGCAGGCGGCTTTTCCCTACGCACAGCTGGTGGAAGAAAACCGCAAGCGGACCAAGGCTGACCCCGAGTATGAGCTGATCGATACCGGGGTGTTTGACAACAACCGCTACTTCGATATCTCGATGGAGTACGCCAAGGCCGACGACCGGGACATGCTCATTCGCGTGACGGTGCACAACCTGGGCAGCGAGCCGGCTACGCTGGAAGTGTTGCCGCAGGTCTGGTTTCGCAATATCTGGTCGTGGAAGAGCGGTACTGAAAAGCCCGAGCTTTTTCAAGATGAAGAGGGTGTGATCCAGCTTAATCATCAACGGCTCGGCAAATATTACTTTTATGCCGAGGAGCCCGGTGAGACGCTCTTCTGCGAGAACGAGACCAATACGCAGCGTCTGTATAATTATGCATCGCCGGGCACCTATAAGGACGGCATTCACGAGTATGTCGTTAACAAAAAGGCTAACACCGTAAACGCCACACGCCGGGGCACCAAGGCTGCCGTGCGTTATACGCTTACAGTTGCTCCCGGCGAGAAACGAACCCTCCGGCTACGCCTGGCCTACCGGTATTTATTCAACCCGTTCCAGAAGTTCGACGAAATCTTTACGCAGCGTGTACAAGATGCCGACGATTTCTACCACGAGCTGCAGGAGAAGATCCAGGACGAAGATGACCGGAACATTCAACGGCAGGCTTTTGCAGGCATGCTGTGGAGCAAACAATATTATTACTATGATGTGGGCAAGTGGATCCGCGGCGACGACGGTCAACCTGCCCCCGCCAGCCGCAAGCTGGGCCGCAACCGTGAGTGGATGCACCTGCGGAACTCCGATATTATCTCCATGCCGGACAAGTGGGAGTACCCGTGGTATGCCGCGTGGGATCTTGCTTTTCATACCATTCCGCTGGCGGTCGTGGACGCCGAGTTTGCCAAGAGCCAGTTGTTGCTTTTCACCAAGGAGTGGTACATGCATCCCAACGGGCAGCTACCGGCATACGAGTGGGCACTAAGCGATGTGAATCCGCCGGTGCATGCGTGGGCAACGTACCGGGTATACAAGATTGACGAAAAACGAAACGGAAAAGGTGATCGCGTTTTTTTGGAAGAGGTCTTTCACAAGTTGTTGCTCAACTTCACCTGGTGGGTGAATAAGAAGGACAACGAGGGTAATAACATTTTCCAGGGCGGCTTCCTGGGAATGGATAACATTGGTGTTTTTGACCGGAACACGAAGCTGCCCAGCGGCGAATACCTCGAACAGTCGGACGGCACAAGCTGGATGGCGATGTATACGCTGAATATGCTTCGCCTCTCCCTGGAGCTTTCCAAGGAGAACCCGGTATATCAAAGCCTGGCCACCAAGTTCTTCGAGCACTTTCTCTACATTGCGGGCGCCATGGCCAACATCGGCGGCGAGGGCATTAACTTGTGGGACGACGAAGACGAGTTCTTCTACGATGTGCTCAATACCTCCGACAACCAGTACAAACGCCTCAAGGTGCGTTCGATGGTCGGGCTGATTCCACTCTTTGCTGTTGAAATTCTCGACGAGGAGATCTTCGAATCTAATCCGCAGTTCCGCGAGCGACTGCAATGGTTTTTACAACATCGTGCCGACCTGGCGGGTCTTATTTCACGGTGGGTGGAAAAAGGGAAGAAAGAGCGCCACTTGTTGTCGCTGCTGCGTGGCCATCGCATGAAACGTATTCTGAAGCGTATGTTGGATGAGGCGGAGTTCCTCTCTCCGTACGGCATACGCGCGTTGTCAAAAGTATACGACGCGAAACCTTATACGTTTCATACCGAGGGTACGGATTTAAAGGTAAAGTATATACCGGGCGAGAGCGACTCCACCATGTTTGGCGGTAATTCGAACTGGCGGGGGCCTATCTGGTTTCCGGTCAACTACTTGCTGATTGAATCGCTGCAGCGTTTTTATCAATATTATGGCGACGACTTTAAGATCGAGCATCCTACGGGCTCGGGACAGATGCGCACCTTGCAAGAAATTGCGGATGATTTAAGTGAACGGCTCGTGCGAATCTTTCGCAAAGATGCGTCCGGGAATCGTCCGGTTTACGGTCATCATCCGAAGCTTCAATCCGATCCGAATTTCCGCGATTACATTTATTTCTATGAGTATTTCCACGGCGACAATGGTCGTGGCATCGGTGCTACCCATCAAACGGGGTGGACGGGACTCGTTGCCAAGCTGATTCAGCCCAAGACGTAGTTTGTGCCCGGCCGCATGGCTGGCACTCTATTTTATCAGATGCCGGTATGAAAAAGAGCATAGGAAATACCTTGTGGGCGATCCCCGAAGGCTATATACCGTCAGGCAGCACGGGCCCGGCGCCGGCTATGACGAGTCACGAAACAGCTTGTATTCTCAATGCCGGCGAGGAAGACGCGCAGGTACAGTTTACGATATTTTTCAGTGACCGCGATCCCGTGGGCCCATACCGTGTTACGGTGCCCGCCCGCCGCACGAAACACGTGCGCTTTAACGACCTGAGCGACCCCGCTCCGATTCCCCTGGATACGGATTATGCGTGTATTATTGAATCGACTGTGCCCGTGGTTGTGCAGCATACACGCCTGGACAGCCGGCAAGCCGAAAACGCTTTGCTAAGCACCATGGCGTACCCGGTGTAGACCGGGTACGGTTTTTACACCCTGATACAGACATAAACCCATACCTGTATGGCTAAAAAAATTGCGCCCCAAAAAGAAGAGCCTAAAAAACCGACTCCGAAGAAAGTGACCGATATCTCGGGCCATCCGGCCAAGAGCCCGGATAACGAGCCGCAGTTATACGAGTCCAATTATAAAAAGACGAAGCGTTAGGTTCATACGCCAGTCTGAAGATTGGCGACAGTCGCAGTAACAAGCTCCGCCCACACGTCCATGGAAGACCTTCACACAGATTCTTATCTCCCGATTGAGCATTACGGCATTATCGGCAATTTAAAGACCGTCGCGCTGGTGTCACTGACGGGATCGATCGACTTTATGTCTTTCCCGACGTTTGATTCACCTACGGTGTTTGCACGCCTGCTTGACGCACAAAAAGGTGGATCATTTTCGATCACGCCTGTGATGCAAGATTACCATAGCAAGCAGCTATACCTGCCGGGAACAGCTGTATTGCTGACACGTTTTTTTTCTGACGAAGGGATTGCCGAGCTGACGGACTTTATGCCGATCGTGCAACACCAAGGCGAGAATCTGTGTGCCATTGTCCGACAGGTTACGGCCGTACGCGGCGATCTCACCTTTCGGATGGAGTGTCATCCAGCCTTTCATTATGGGCAGGCCACTGCCAACTATAGTTTTACGGAGACGGGGGTCTTCTTTCGGGCCGAGCATGATGGCGGTGTCGTGTTGCGACTGCTGGCAGACGTGCCGCTACAATTACGCGAAGGCACCGGCTATACCGAGTTTGTCGTCCGGGAGTCAGAGACGGTCCACATTGTGTTGGAATCTGTTTCCGAAGATGAGACCCATGTGCTTCACCCGATCGGATATTATATTAACACCCTTTACGACGAAACCATCAATTTCTGGCGCCACTGGATCTCGCAGTCTACTTACCGCGGTCGCTGGACGGAGATCGTACACCGATCGGCTATTACGTTAAAACTACTGACCTCGTACGAACACGGGTCGATGGTCGCTGCGGCCACATTTGGATTGCCGGAAACGATCGGCGGAGTGCGTAACTGGGATTACCGCTATACCTGGATACGCGACGCAGCATTTACCATGTACGCTTTTCTGCGTCTCGGCTTTACGGAAGAGGCTACTGCTTTTTTACACTGGATCCATGCGCGCACTGAAGAAGGCAAGCTGTACCTGATGTATACCATCGACGGCCGACACGAGCTTACCGAACGCGAATTACCGCACCTGGAAGGTTACAAAGGCTCGCGGCCTGTACGCATTGGCAACGGCGCACAGGAACAATTGCAACTTGACATTTACGGAGAGCTGATTGATACGATTTATATTTATAACAACCAGCATCATGCTATCACATACGAATTCTGGCAGTGTATTGTCAAGCAAGTAGAGTGTGTCATTGCGGACTGGCGTAAGCCGGACCACAGTATTTGGGAGGTGCGCAGCGACAAGCGTGAATTCCTACACAGCCGCCTGATGTGCTGGGTGGCAATGGACCGTGCCATCAAAATTGCCGATCATCGTTCGTTTCCCTATCCCCACGCACTCTGGCATGCCGTGCGCGACGAGATATACTACGACGTGTTCGATGGCTTCTGGAATCCACAGGTCGGCGCCTGGGTACAGTACAAAGGGGCGGATCAGGTCGACGCCAGTGTGCTGCTCATGCCCCTTACCCACTTTGTCTCGCCGGACGAGCCTCGCTGGCTTGCTACGCTCAAGGTCGTAGAAAAGACCCTTGGCATGGACGTGCTGTTGTACCGGTATAAAGATTCGCCCGCGGTAGACGGCCTGACCGGCGAAGAAGGCACATTTACACTATGTTCTTTTTGGTATATCGAAGCGCTGGCTAAAAGCGGCGAGGTTATCCGCGCGCTCGATAGCTTTGAAAAGATGCTGGGGTATGCCAATCACCTTGGTCTGTTCAGCGAGCAGATCAATAAAAACGCGGCGCACCTTGGCAATTTCCCGCAAGCCTTCACCCACCTGGCACTTATCAGCGCCGCCCTGGAGCTCGACAAACAACTGGACCGCCTCGGCTTTCAGCCACAGGACGGAAAGACATAAAAAAAGGCTGCCTTCCGGTGGAAGGCAGCCTGTATACCTGTATCCTAGTAGCTGTCATTCTGCTCCAGGAAGCCTTCGAACTCCGAAGCGCCGTCGATGGCAGTCTGCGGAATCGGGAAGAGACGCTTGAGCGGATCGCTGTTGGTTTTCTCGGTCCACGCATCCTCATATTTGCCGAAGCGAATCATATCGGTACGACGCAGCATTTCAAAATAAAACTCGAAGCCGCGTTCGCGGAACATAATATCGAGATCGATCGACCCGAGTGGAGGAATGCCGATCCGGGCAGTACGTGCAGCCCGTACAGTGTTGACATCCTGCAGCGCGCCGGCAGCGTCGTCCATCCGAAGCTTTGCCTCGGCACGCATCATGTAAATGTCAGCCAGACGCAGCAGTACGATGTCAAATTCACCCTTTGCTCGCCCGTCGTCGGACGTCTTGCTGAACTCGTATTTCAACACACGATAGCCCGAGCTGTAACCGCTATAGGTTGTATAGTCAACTTCTTCCGTGAAGATCACCGGTTGTGTCGTGTTACCGCGGGTATTGTTAAACAACGGCCCAACAACATAATTCGCTCCGTCGGCACAACGTTTGAACGGGGTGCCCTTCCGGTCTGTCTGCAGACCGTACTGCTGCCCCCGCAGGATACCACGGTCGATCTCAAAATCGGCGGCAGCGATACACGTGACGGCGGGGTCCAGGTTTCTCTTATAGAAACGCATGTCTTTGGTAGCAGGGTCTGCGCCGTCATAGGCATCCACCCACGAGTGGTAGAACTCCGGCGTGATGCCTGGCCCGTCGGTACCGTTGGCATTTACGAATTGCGGCAATGGAAACTGGTCACCCGACAGTGAAAAGTATGCCATCCGGTTGTTGCCGTTCAGGTTGGCGCGTTGGTCGATCGCGAAGACAAGCTCCTTGTTCGTATGATTTTCGTCGTCGAAAATCTCAAAGAACTCGGACGAAAGTGCATACTTACCGGCGTCGATCACTTTGTCACAATACTCCACGACCTTCTCCATGTCTTCGCGGCGGAATTCGTAAGCCTCCGCATACGGATTACGATATACCGGGGCATTCAGGTACAGACGCGCCAGCAATCCCTGCGCTGCGGCTTTCGTGATCCGGCCGGGACCGTTTGTATCGTCCAGCACCGCTTCCGCGGCCAGCAGATCCTGCTCGATATAGTTGACAGCTTCGTCGCCGCGGAGCACACGCGACCGTACATCGAGTGTGTCTTTGGACATGACTATACCGAAAAGATCCAGGCTTAGCATGGAATAATAACCGCGCAGACCACGAGCCTCGGCCAGGTATGCGTCTACCTGCTGACCTTCGCTTTGCAGGGTGCGAACGTTAGAAACGGCAATTACCGAACGCGTAATGCCTTGCGAAATGGCATTCCAGGTATTGGTTATCGGGCCGTTCATCGGTGTGTATGTATGCCTGTGCAAATCGATGTAGATATTGTTATCACCCCAATCGGTACCGCCGCGGTACGGCAGGATCGCCTCATCGGTGGAGATTTCCTGCATGGCAAAGTAGCGGGTGTGCAGAAACACCTCCGACAGCGACGCATAGGCCGGTGCCAGGGTGCCTGCTATAACATCACCGTTCGTCACGTTGCCGGTCAGTGACTCGTCCAGCACTTCTTCCTGCAGGTCGGTGCAACCTTCTACCAGCATGACGCCCAAAAACAATATCAATACATATATATTCTTTCTCATACGCTGTGTACAATTAAAATGAAACATTTAAACCGAACACGATTGAACGTGCTTTCGGATAGCTGGCGTAATCAATACCAAACGAATTGGCATCTTCGATCCGGCGACCTTCTGCATTTGCTTCGGGATCATACCCGGAGTAATCGGTTATTACAAAGAGGTTCTGACCGGTAACCGACAGACGCAGCGACTTGATCCAGTTACCGATGCCCAGCGACTCGGGACTGAAGTTATAGCCCAGGGTGGCGTTATTCAGACGCAGAAAAGCACCCTTTTCCAAATAGCGTGTCGATACGCTGTTCGCGTTGGTAACGTCTTCGTTTGAATATCTCGTAGCCGCATCGGTTGTATTGCGGCTCTTGGCCAGCTGGGCACGCGAGAAGTTCAGATTCGCAGTACCGTTGTAAATTTTGTTGCCGCTCAGGCCGTTGAAATTCACCGACAGGTCGAACCCTTTATAGGAAGCTCCCAGGTTGAAGTTGTAAAGTTTGTCGGGCAACGCTGTTCCGGAAATATAGCGGCTTTCGCCATCTTCCCCGGGCTCGAGGTATGTACTAAAGCCATCTTCGCCGATACCGGTAAATTGTTGCAGGAAGAACGTGCCGATGGGCTCGCCATTTATATAGCCGTTTACGGAAGCCGAGGTGAGGCCGCCTCCGGAAATACTGCCGGAAGGGATCAACGTAGCCGGCGAGTTGCGCACTTCGTTTTTAATGAATGTAATGTTACCGCCTACATGGAAGGTGAAGTCAGCTCCGGCGTCATAGCGGTAGTCGAGTGCCATTTCCGTACCCTCGTTGACGATCTCCATGTCTTTTACGTTGCGCCAGTAAAACAAGGCCGGCTGAATCGGGTCGGGTACCGTAACCTTCAGCAATACGTTGCTTGTTACCTTTCGGAAGTAGTCCACCGAGCCTGTGAGCGCTCCTTCAAAAAAGCCAAAGTCAAGTCCGACATCTGTTTGCTTGGAAATTTCCCATTGGAGGTTCGGGTTCGCGTAGTTCTGAACGATTGTGCCTTGCGGCGCGGAACCGTCGGGAAAGAATGGATAACTATACCCTGCGCCGGTGGCAGTCAGGTAGCGTGCAAACGAAGCTTTCGGCTCGATCTCCTGGTTACCGGTCTGGCCCCAACCGGCGCGCAGCTTCAGTGTATTGACCGGGATGGTCGCCATGAACGGTTCCTCGGAGATGATCCAGCCCGCCGCAAACGAAGGGAAGGTACCGTATTTATTGTTGTCTCCGAACTTCGACGAGCCATCCGTACGCACGGTGGCCGTCAGAAGATAGCGCTCTTTGAAGATATAGTTAAGACGGCCGAAGAAAGACTGCAGCTCGTTCTTGACGGCTTTTCCCAACGGGCGGTTGTTATCTGCAGATGCCGTCAAATCGATCTCCGAGCCAAGGCCGGGGTTATAGCGGGGCTCGATACCGGAGATCGGGAAGGTAGAAATGCTCCAATGGCGCGTTTTCGATGTGATCTTCTGGTATGAATGACCTGCCAGTAATGTGAAGGCATGATTCCCCTTCGAAAAATTGTAGGTCAGGTAATGCTCAATCAGGCTGTTTGTGTTATTTGTGAAATACGAGTCCAGCCGGCCTTCCTGGGCGGGATATACGCTCGGCATGCGTTGCACATCCTGAATCGCGCTGGTCACGTCGATACCGACATTAAGCTTATACACCAGGCCTTCGATGATGCGGAATGACGGCGAGATATTACCGATGACACGGTTCGTCTCGGTGATGTCCTTATAGGTATTGAGCATCGCCAGCGGATTTATCGGGTCTTGGCGCTGGTAAATTCCACCGACACTGTCGTAGGCCGGCATGGTCGGATTCGCGGTAAGCGCTGTGTTGACGAGGCTCGAAATCTCGGGGCGATCGTTGCGGGTGTGCGACGCGTTCAGGTTCATGTCCAGGGAAAGACGATCGTTCAATCCCTTTTGGCTGACATTGATGCGGCCCGTGTAACGCTTCAGATTGCTGTTCTTCAGGATACCTTCCTGGTCCTGCATCCCGAGGGACGCGTAATAGTTCATCTTCTCGGCTCCGCCGAAAAACGCCACATTGTGGTCTTGTGTAGTGCCTGTACGCGTGATCTGGTCCTGCCAATCTGTATTGCCGCCGAGATCGATCACGGCTGCGCCTGTCTGCGGCACTGCCTGGCGAAATTCGTCGGCGGAAAAAACATCGATCTTACGGGCAAGTTTTGATACACCGTAGCTCGCCGAGTACGTTACACCGGACTGGCCGGTTTTGCCGCGCTTGGTGGTGATCAGCACAACGCCATTCGCGCCACGAGCACCATAAATAGCTGTCGCGGAGGCGTCTTTCAGCACGTCGATCGACGCGATGTCCTGCGGGTTGAGGAAGTTCAACGGATTGGTCGTACCGCCGTTGTCAATCCCCATACCGGCGGTGTTGCTGTTATCCAGCGGTATGCCGTCAATGACGTACAACGGCGTGCTGCCGCTGCGCACCGTACCGGGGCCCCGAATCGTGATGTTTTGCGCTGCCCCGGGCTCGCCGCTGGCAGACGTGACATTGACACCTGCTACTTTACCTTGCAGCAGCTGCTCCGGCGAGTTGACGATACCTCGGTTGAAATCGTCGGCCTTGACCGAGCTTACTGCACCTGTTATGTCGCGTTTGGACTGTGTGCCGTAGCCCACGACGACCACTTCGCCGAGCGTCGATGCATCGGACATCAGCTGGATGTCGATGGTGCTCTGCGTACCCACCACGACCGATTGGCTGACCGTACCTACAAAGGTGAATACCAACACCGCGTTGGAAGACCCCACCGTCAGGCGATAGTCACCGTTGGCGTCTGTTACTGCACCATTTGTGGTACCTTTCTCCATTACGTTTACACCGGGCAGGGCTGCGCCGGTTTCATCCGTAAGTTTACCTGTCACGGTCAGCGATTGCACCTGCTGTTGTAAAACGGCAGCGAGCAACGGTCGGGGGTTCGCCCCTGCAAAAACGGCCAGCGCCACCGCTACGATATATTTATCGCAGCGACGCCGTAAACTGCCACGTTTTTGGATACGTTCATAGATGTTTGCCATAGGCTGATAGTTTAATTGATTATTATGATTGGAAGTTATGGAAGCTTTACGAGATGCGTAAATCTGTGGCACCTATATTTTGGTGCGCAAAGAAGGTCATTTGCTACGGGAGAGAAAAAAACACGTGTTATCGTTTTATGAACAAACCTTTAACGCGCCTTCACATGTTTATTGAATGTTCATTCAATAAATCATAGCAATCGTTCTCATAACTGACTACGAAGCCGGATCACCTCATGCTTCATACGTTAATTAACACCCCGTTAACCTGAACATCCTGCTGTAGCTGCTATATTGCCGGCTTTTAATTACTCAAGCCTCATGAAATACCTTTCTGTAGCACGCTTCAGCTTCCTTCTTTTCCTGGCAACCGTGTGCCGTGCGCAACAACATTCCGGCACCGGGCTCATTCATGCACACAACGACTACGTACATCCCATTCCGTTTCTGAACGCGTACTACCAGGAAGCAAGCTCGATCGAAGTGGATATATTCTTGCATAACGGCCAGCTGTGCGTGGCGCACACCGAGCAGGAAATCGATCCAAAAAAAACACTGGCGGCACTATACCTCACCCCTTTGCAGGAGAAGATCCGCTTCCATGGCGGCAAGGTATACGCCAAGGGTAAGCCGCTGAATCTCATGATCGATTTGAAAACGCCTGGCGCCACGACGGTACCAGCGCTTGTCAAGGTCCTACAAAAATATCCTACGCTGACTTCGTGCCCGTCGCTGACCATTACGCTGAGCGGCAGTGTGCCGGAGCCGACCACCTGGTCTTCTTACCCCACTTATATTCACTTCGACGGCCGCCCCGCCGTGCACTACACACCGGAGCAGCTTGCCCGCATCAGCATGATGAGCGACGACTTTTCGCAGTATACCATCTGGAACGGCAAGGGGGTGATTCTGGCGAAAGACCGGACGAAGATCGAGGACGTGATTCAGTCGGTACATGCCCGTGGCAAGAAATTCCGTTTCTGGGCGACGCCGGACGTGGTCAATGCGTGGATCACGCTTGGCAAGCTGGGCGTGGACTATATCGGCACGGATAAGGTGGTCGATCTCAACGCGTTTATGAAAGAGACTCCGCATGTGACCTATACGAATGCCGATGTGCACTCCGTGGCCCCTGCGCCAGTATTGCCAGCCAGCACGGCGGTGGCCCGTAACATCATCTTCCTGATCGGTGACGGCATGGGCCTGGCGCAACAGTATGCCGGGTACACCGCCAACCACGGCGCGCTGAACCTGTTCACCATGCCGGTGGTGGGGCTTTCGATCACGACGTCGGCCGACCGTTATATTACGGACTCGGCTGCCGGCGCGACGGCCATGGCGTCGGGCAAAAAGACCAACAACCGCGCGGTGGGTGTTGACTCGCTGAGCCGCCCCATTCCGTCTATCATCGCCCCGCTTCGGCAACACGGTTTCCGAACGGGGGTTATCTCTACCGGCGACATTACCGATGCTACCCCCGCGGCCTTTTATGGGCATTCGGCTGACCGTGCCTCCAGCGAGGTGATTGCCGCTGACTTCCTGACCAGCGACATTGACGTCCTGATCGGTGCCGGCAGCGCGCATTTTTTACAGCGCAAGGACGGCCGCGACCTGCGCGGCGAGCTGCAACAGAAGGGCTATACAGTCGCTACCGATGTTCGTACGCTCGACACGCTGCGGTCGTCGAAGTTTGTCGTGCTGGATAATACCCTGGGATTGTCCATGAAACAAGGCCGCGGTCCGCTGCTGGCCACCACATTGGATAAGACCCTGCAGACCTTTAGCGCGGGGCAGTCACCATTTTTTATTATGGCCGAAGGTGCTCAGATCGATTGGGGTGGCCACTCGAATGATATAGAGTACGTTGTACGGGAGATGTTGAACTTCGATGAGGCGGTGGGCCGCGCGATGCAGTACGTCGCGAAACATCCGGAGACGCTGCTGGTCGTTACGGCAGACCACGAAACGGGTGGGCTTACGCTGCTGGACGGTGATCTAAAGAAGGGCCACATTCGCGGCCACTTCAGCACGGACGACCACACCGCCACACCCGTGATGGTGTTTGCGTATGGCGCAGGGGCTTCCAATTTTGCCGGTGTTTACCAAAATACCGAGCTGTATAAAAAAATGCTGAAGGTACTGGGCATCCAGCCCTAGGCTGTTACTCCCCGGGATGCGGATTACCGCGCATGTAGCCGGCAATCTGGCGGGCCGCACCGTCGGTGCTGGCCGATAGTGTATCGATAATGCGTTGCTGCTCTTGTTCCGTTTTATTTTGGCTGAGCTTCTTGCTGCCTTGCAGGTCGGTGACGACTATATCGAAGGGTACAATGCCGTTGAGCATCCGCAGCTTGTAGTCTTGCGACAAGCCAGCCCATTGCTTACGATATCCTTCTTCGTAGGTATCGATCATTTTCTCTAACGCCTCGAAGGCCTGGTCCCGGTCGTTGATGATCGTGGCCGCGCCATACGCATGCACGGCAACGTAGTTCCATGTAGGCACGCTTTGCTCGTTGTCGTAGTGTGTGGGCGAGATATAGGCGTGTGGCTCGCTGAAGATCACCAGGTTGACCCGGTCGACAATTTGGCGCCATTGTGTGTTGGCTTTGGCGAAATGCGAGGTGAGAATGACTTTATCTTCGCGGGTTGACACGGCAAACGGCAGGTGTGTTGCCAGCGGCACGTTGTCTTTCGCCGTCACAATGGTAGCGAAACTATAGTGTTTCATGAAGTCGAGCAGCTCGACGGTATCGGTAGCGGCAAATTGGTTGGGGATATACATATATTATTTTGAGGCAGTGTGTTATACGGAGCCTGGCAACAAAAGTTTTGGCAAACAAAACGAAAACCGCTATGATCGTGGGGGCGTCGTTATGCTGTTCGTCCGGCGGGTGAGCGTTGTCCGTTCTTTACTCCCGGTTATCCGCATCGAAACGTTTCAATCCAGCCTGCAACCTGTTCACGGTGCTGGCCAATCTCTCAATCTTCGTTTCTTCTTTTTTGGCGGTATAAATCCAATCGATATAGGCCTTTTGTTCGGCTTCGGTGAGCGACTGATAGAATTTCCAGGCGGCGGGCTCATCGCGCAGGCATTGAATCATTTCGCGTGGTGCTTTTACCGGTGTTTCGTCAAGGTATAACGTGATGTGTACAGTGTCGCCGGCTTCCTTCTTAATCTGTTTACGTATCTCCGCTTTTATCGGCAGGAATAGTCGACCGTCGCGCATGGGCATCAGGTTGTACTGGCTGATGTCGTAGTCGTCGATGGTGCCGCGTACTTTTACCATACCGAAGCGGCGCTTGATGTCGGGGGTGATACCGGGCAGGCAGACGAATGTCCAGCCACCCTTGCCAGGGAAACGTTCGAGTGTAAACTTTCGATTAACGAGGGGCTTTGATTTCATGTCGGTACTACCGTGCTGATACTGTTACCAAGATAAATGTTTGTTGTGACAGCCCCATGGTAAGAGGTGTTTTTTATGTAGATGTTTTACCTCACGATGGGCAAATGTGTAGAATTAATAATCACACTCTTCATTTATAGTATAGAAATTACGTTGTGAATACGATTCTTCTGAAATCTTTCCACTTTTCGAAATCCAATTCTCTTCACAACCTCGTAGTTACTGACATGAATTTGAAACTGGCAGCCGTTGTATGCTGATGGTAACAACTTCTGTAGTTGTTCTATTTTTTTTAATTAAAACCTCTCTACACATGAACAAATTAACGATTCCGAAACTCGTTCCGGGCGAACTACGTCCGCAGGGTTTAATGACACCGTTGAAGCGTGGCGCGTTTCTACGGTACCTCGGTGTCTCGGCGGCTGCCACGGGCTTACTACTGGCCGGCTGCAGCGACGATGATGACGACAAAGCGCCTTCCAGCGTCGATCTCGGTAGCGGCGACACGGGTATTCTCAACTATGCGTATTTGCTGGAACAGCTGGAAGCAGCCTTCTATGTAAAGGTGATTAGCTCGCCTTATGCTAACATGCCTGCCGAGGAAAAAACGTTGCTTATGGAAATACGCGACCACGAGCTTGCACATCGTGATTTCTTCAAGGCCGCCCTGGGTAATGCTGCTATTTCCGGTAATGTGGAATTTGACTTTAGCACGATTGATTTTACCAGCCGCGCCAGCGTACTGGCTACCGCGCGCGCGTATGAAGACCTGGGCGTATCGGCCTATAACGGTGCCGGCGTTTTACTGGAGAGCCCCGACTTTCTGCTGATCGCCGGTAAGATCGTGTCGGTGGAAGCACGTCATGCTTCGGCTATACGCGACCTGCTCAATCCTTTTACGGCCGCCTTCTCCGGCGACGACGTTGTGACTCCGTCCGACGGTTTGGATGTGGTCAGGGCACCGTCGGCCGTACTGGCCATTGCCAGTACCTATGTTAAAACTACGGTCGTTTTTGACAATCTCCCTTCTTAACCCCCTCGCAGCATGAACTTATCACGTATATTCAAAGCGATCGAATCGGTCGACCCCGAAGTATATGAGCGCACGAGCAATCGTCGCTCCCTGTTTGGCAACCTGGCTTCCGTTGGCGTGAAGGCAGCAGCAACGGTACCCCTGATTCTGGGAAGCTCACTGAAAAAAGCTTATGGCAAAGGCAAAGCGTCGGTGGGCGATGTGCTCAATTATGCACTGACGCTGGAGTATCTCGAAGATGCCTTTTATGAACAAGGGCTTATGGCCGAAGGATTGATTCCTGAAAACCGCCGTGTCATCTTCCAGCAGATCAGTAAGCACGAAAGCGCACACGTCCAGTTCCTGCTCGGTGTGCTCGACTCGATGGATGTTACCCCCGTGTCGAAGCCGGAATTTGATTTCACCGCGAATGGCGAATATGCAACGGTATGGAGCAGCTATGCCGTGTTCCTGACTTTGTCGCAGGCGTTTGAAGACACAGGAGTACGCGCCTACAAAGGCCGGGCTCAAGAGCTTGTGGGCCAGGCGGCGTTGACCGCGGCGTTGCAGATACACTCCGTCGAAGCGCGCCATGCCTCGATGATTCGTCGCCTACGCGCAGAGAAAGGCTGGATCACCAGTGCCGAGACCAATGGCGTGCCCACTGCCGTCTACGCCGGCGAAGATGTGACGATGCAAGGGACTGTTGATATCACCGGACTTGGCTACACTACCGCCGCTGCCACGCAGGCATTTGATGAGCCGCTTACACCCGATCAGGTGTTGGCCATTGCTGGTCCATTTATCGTGGCTTCGTAGTCAACACTATTCCAAATCAAAGTATAGACCAATCATTTTAAATCAACTCATATGAAAAAAATCCTCGTATTGATCGTCGTTGCCCTGGTGACTTTTAACGCAGCCCAGGCGCGTCGTTATCCGTTGTACAAAAAAACCACTGTCTCTGACAATTGGAAAAAGTCTCCGGAAAGTACCTGGGAGGGCAAAGACAAGGTATGGTATAAGCTCGATAAGCAAGCCAGGCTTTGGTGGTCGAAAGATGGCAAGAAGTGGGAAACTTCCAAGGACCAAACCTGGCAGGATAAAGACGGAAAATGGTTGAAGATACACGACAAAAAGCTTGTATGGTCAATGGATGGCAATACCTGGGCCGAGGTGCCGGAGTGGTCGTGGGCCAGCCCAAACGGTAAGTGGTATAAGTTCGACAAAGACTGGAGTCTTTGGGTGAAGGGATAGATTTTCGTTAGGTTGCTTTAATCGAACCGTTTAGTTATTAGGTTTTAAGTTTTGTTTTGGGAGGGGTTATCCGGTCTGGATAGCCCCTTCGTGTTTGTGCCTGAACCTGGCGTTTTCCAAAGGATATTTGGTTGCGGTAATTGATCGGGAAAAGGTGTCCTTTTATTGGATATAAATTTGGCTGGATTTATTGGCTCAACAATCGACCATTTTTACACCACAGAAGGTCAGGCTTCAGTCGATGCCGTTATAACTGGTTAGTCTCCTTTTCGGTGCACTTTTTATGCAATCGATCTCTTTTTTGAACTAGCTGGTCGAGTACGTGTATATTTTGGGGAAATCGCTCTAAACCAGCTGTTTTCGCAGAAAATATCTTATACCTATGTATGATTTCTGACTCATTACTAAATGAGTTCCTACCAATAATTAGTACCTTACTAATGAGAAAGTTTGGTTGTTCCGGGTTGGTCTCAAACTTACCATTATGCGTAAATGTACTGTTGCTTTTATGCTCGTTAGCGCAGGCCTACTGCTTAACATTTCCCTGGCACACGGGCAAGGAAGCTTGTCACGAAAGAATATTTCGGTTCCGGAAGGACGCATGTCCCTGATGGACATCTTCCGCGAGGTGCAAATGCAGGCCGGCTTCATGTTTGTCTTTCAGCCTACCCTGGTCGATCAGTTTGAGAACCTGGCGGTGCCTGGAGGCAGCCATTCCGTACAAGAATTCCTCGAGATCGTATTACGCGACACCCCTGTAGGGTTTGAGGAGAACGGTCGCAACATCATCATCTTCCGCCGCCCGGTCACGTTCGACATCCGCGGCCGCGTACTTGACCCCGAGACCGAGGAAGGCCTGCCCGGCGTGACGATTTATATCAAGAATTCAAACAAGGGTACGCACTCGGAGCCTGACGGAAGCTTTGCTATTACCGCGACGAAGGATGACATCCTGGTGTTTTCGTATGTGGGGCGAATCACCAAGCAGGTGACGGTGAATGAGCATACGCCGAAGAAGATTGTGCTTCAGCCGATGACGTTGCCGGAGGTGATGATCAATACCGGATATTATCCCGTGACGGAGGCGGAGCGGATTGGGAATATCTCGACGGTGACGTATAAGGAGCTCGAGCGGAGCCCGGTTGTTAATTCGTTGCAGTCTATACAGGGACGATTGGCGGGTGTTTTTGTGGAGCAGATATCGGGGCTGCATGGCAGCGGGTATAGGATTCGAATACGCGGTCAGAATAGTTTGCGCGATGAAGGGAATGAGCCACTTTATATCATCGATGGGGTGCCTTATCCATCGGCGTCGATGACATATAAGACCAATGCTCACCACCTGCCGTTGGCTAACTCTTTGAGTCTAGTCCCCTTGTCTAATATCCATCGCATTGACGTGCTGAAGGATGCTGACGCGACGGCTATCTATGGATCGAGAGGTGCGAATGGCGTAATCTTAATTAACACCAAAGGCCCCACGAAAAGTGGTTCGGGAGCGGAAGTTAATATCAACACCGGTTTTAGCCAGGTTGGACACTATGTTGACCTGCTCAACACGCAGCAGTGGCTGGCGATGCGACACGAGGCATACACGAATGATCGTGACACAGAGAAGATGGATTCAAAAAATTCTCCGGACGTACTTCGTTGGGATACTACTCGCAATACCGATTGGCAGAAAAAATTAATCGGTGGCATTGCTCCTGTCACAAACGCTGTTGTTAATCTTTATGGCGGCGAAGAAAACACGAAGTTCTTTTTCTCCGGAAATTTCTACAAGGAGGGCGGCGTCTTTCCAAAACGTTTTGATTATACACGCGGTTCGGGCCTTTTTAATATGACGCATCAATCAAAAAATAATCGTTTTCATGCTAACATGATCTTTAACTATGCCGCCGACGACAACAACCTGCCTGTGATTGACATTACTCAACAGGCATTTATTCTGCCCCCCACCGCACCCTCGCTATATGATCCTACCGGGCAACTGAACTGGGCTGATTATACCTGGTATAACCCGCTAGCATATTTGGAATACACCTACCGGGCACAAACCACTAATTGGTCTGCTCACACCATGCTAGACTATGAACTGTTACCTGGCCTGGTGCTTAAAGCCAACCTGGGACAAACGGTTTTTACCCGAAAGGAAACAATTATCCTGCCGAAAAGATACTACTCGCCTGCGATCCGCGATTTTCAAACGGGCGAACATTATGAATCCAACAACACCCTCCGAACCATTATCGCAGAGCCCATCCTGGAATATGGTCGCAATCTCTGGCAAGGTAAATTCAAAATTTTGGTAGGCTCAACGTTTCAGAATATGACGCAAGACGCGCAAGCCACCAGCGGAACCGGTTACACGAATGATGCCTTCATCAGCGATTTGGGCGCAGCTCCCACGTTGAAAGCATCAGAACCCATCGCGTGGCTATACCGGTACGCGGCAGCTTTCGGCCGTATGAACTACAACTGGCGGGAGAAATATATTCTGAACGTCACGTTACGGCGTGACGGATCCAGCCGGTTTGGCGCCGGAAAAAAGTTCTCTAATTTCTGGTCGGTCGGGGGCGCCTGGATCTTTACACAAGAGCCATTTTCGGACAAACTGACGTTTTTGAGCTTTGGCAAGGTTCGCGCTACCTATGGCGTCACGGGCAACGACCAGATAAGCAACTACGGATATTATACCGGGTATGAGGAAACTCTTCCTTACGGTGGCAGTAGCGTAACGCCTATCCAACCGAACAATGCGTTATATTCCTGGGAGACTACCCGCAAGGCTGAAATTGGACTTGCATTGGGTTTCTTCCGAAACAGAATACAGGCCGACTTATCTTATTACCGGAACCGATCTTCCGATCAACTTCAGATGTCGCAGGTATCTACCGTAACGGGTTTTGCACAGGCAAACCTTAACCTGCCTATTATCGTACAAAACTCAGGATTTGAGTTTTTAATAAGCACAACGCAGCTAGACGGCCGGCGTTTCTCATGGACCACCAGCCTGAATTTTACATTGCCCTACAACAAACTGGTACGATACGACAATCTTGCAGCTTCTGCAGATTCCGCGCGCTACATTGTCGGAGAATCTCTCAACAGCAGAAAAGTCTACAAGGGTTATGTGGACCCGGTGACGGGTTTATACGCTTTAAAGGACATAAACGGTGATAATATTATTGATCGACGCGACCGCTATACACTGGACCGTGATGGCACTCGCTATTATGGCGGCATAGACAATACTATCCGCTTTCACAATTTCCAGTTGGATATATTAGTTCAGCTTGTAAAACAAACTGCCTCAACCTACGAAGCCAACACAGGCCCTGCGGGACCTAGGGGCAATACCCCCTCTGTGGACGTCCTGGATCGCTGGCAACAACCCGGCGATAACACAAACATCCAGCGTTTTACTGTAAGCAATGAAGGCGCTAATGCATTTGATAAAGCTATGACAAGTGACATTGCGTATGGTGACGCATCGTACATTCGGTTTAAAAATGTGTCACTGTCTTATAATCTCAATACGTCATTCACCAAACGCCTAGCTGTGCAAGGTGCCAAAATTTATGTTCAGGCTCAGAATCTTTTTACGCTCACCCACTACGTAGGGGTTGACCCGGAAACTATTTTTACGACCAATCTTCCTCCGTTACGAACCATTGTTGGAGGTATCCATTTAACTTTTTAAATTTAAATTACGTTGTCATGCATTATGAAAAATTCCCGGTTCTACCGATCTAGCTGTTCGCGATTCGTTACCTTGCTTTTCATAAGCGTCGTACCAAGCTGTGATTCGTTGGTAGACGTCGATCCGCCCGGCACACGGCCTTCACCCGATTTAATATTTCAGGATGATCTAACAGCCGTCACGGCCGCGCGGGGAATGTACAGTGAAATGTCTTCCGAGCCTTATTTCAATAACGCAGGTATCAGCCTTTTGACCAGCCTGTCGACGGACGATATGAAAACGCTGCCGGCAAGCGAAGAAAAGGACCGCGCACCTTTTGAAATCAACAACATCTCCTCTGCTAACCCACTGGTAAAGGAATACTGCTGGCAACCGGGCTACCGTTATGTCTACCTTGCCAATTCCGTTCTTGACGGTCTTGCCGCTTCGAAGGGGGTCACCTCTGTCATGAAAAATCAATTGCGCGCAGAGGCATTGTTTATCCGGGCTTTTTCTACGTTCTATCTCACTAACCTGTTCGGTGCCATCCCCCTGCCCACCACCACTGAACTCACTAAAAATCTACACATAAGCCGATCACCCTCCTCAGACGCATATAACGCTGTTTTGTCAGACCTACTGGAGGCTCAACAGCTATTCTCGATTGATAAAGAGCTTTCTCTTACAAAAGATGCTTATCCCCGCAGCCGGGCGAACTACTGGGCAGCAACGGCATTTCTCGCCCGCGTATATTTATATCTGGAAAAATGGACGGAAGCCGAGCAACAAGCAACAGCGGTGCTTGACCAAACTTCACTCTTTGCCTTGAGTAACGACCTCGACAGTGTATTTCTGGCAAACAGCCGGGAAGTTATCTGGCAGCTTCTGCCGGTCGTGAAAGACGGCCGACCAAGCGGGCCATACGACGCTCAACTCTTCCTCCAGCGACTAAACAAAAGACCCCTTATTCACCTAACAGAATCGTTCCTGGAGACGCCCGAGCCTGGCGACCAACGGCTCGTACATTGGGTGGACACGGCCCATGTATGGAATACCAATACCGTTTATCACTTTGCCAACAAATATCAACAGCCTAATGGTCAGGATCAATTTCACGTCGAATTGCGACTGGCAGAGCTGTACCTGATACGTGCAGAAGCGCGTGCACATCTGGAGAATCTATCCGGCGCAGTCGATGATGTGGACATGATCCGCCGCCGTGCGAGCCTTGCGTTATTTAAAGGTCAATCGATTACCCGTGACGCTCTATTACAGAAAATCGCCCAGGAACGACGCATGGAACTTTTCGCCGAAGGCGGACACCGCTGGTTAGACCTTAAGCGGACAAACCAGGCTTCCGCAACGTTGTCGCTAATTGAATATAAAAAATGGCAGGATACAGATGAACTGTATCCTGTCCCACAATCTGAAATTGTCAGCAATCCCAATCTTGGTCCTCAAAACCTGGGATATTGATCACCGCCTATTGATTTTTGTACATCGGTATCACGCAAGGGCTTCCCAAATCATTCTGCTTTCTAATCGGACAGATACTTCCTTCAATCATTACTGAACATTGTAGTGTTCCACTTGAAACACATCCCGGGTTCGAATTCAATATACACCCACTCGGTGTCATCGCGTAATAATTAATAACCGGCTCACTTTTCTGGCCAAAGATTGTGCCCGCAACGGCAATGGTGACAGCGGCTGACACTGTCAGTAGATTTGAAATGTTCATAGGGTTTAAATGTTTTAATTAAAAATTGCATTTCGTAGGGGCTCCTATCCCTACTTATCCGAATATACTGACAACATTTAATAGTTTCCCCAAAAATTATACTTTAAATATAGAATTAGGGAAACACCCTAGGTATTTAATATATATGTACTATACATTTTCATTTTTCGGGTAAAATATTACCTGGAAACGATTTCGGGATTTGTGTTTTCTTATACCTTTTTGTGGAAAATGAGTCATTGTAGTAGGATAACTACAAATAGGCTTATCCGTATAGTTGTCTTTATCTATAGGCCATACAACGCCGTATGAGAAATATTACCGTCGGGAGACGGGGTGGGTACTTGTGCGTTAAGAGAATTACGCTAGCACAAACAATATAATATTTCTTTAAAAACCCTAACTAAAAAACTTAGTTCAGGTATAAAAAATTACGTTGTATAAATTCAAGCGAGATTTCTAAAACCTTGGTATCTGCCGGGATAATGCATAGCGCAGTTGCATTGCTGGGAGTATATATTCGAATTATTTCAAGGAAATTCCCTACGTACTGATGGAAGCATCAAGCTTGTGATCCAATATGCAAGCATTTAAGGGTTTATGGACTGATCGAAGCCTGGCGAAAGAATTACACCAACGGCAAAAAGATCATCAGTTACCTGGATGGTTTTAAGCTTCTGAATATTTAAATAAATCGACAGGCGTTACATTATAATACGCACACAATCGCGCTAACTGCGAAACCCGTATTTCATGCGTTCCTTCCTCAATCGTCTCTAATACCTCCGCCTTTATCTGGACGGCTTTGGCAACCTCTGTCAGATCTTTCTCTGCTGCCTCTCTTAATCGCTTTAAATTCCCCCCTATCGTCTTTAAACTCTTAGCCAAAGCGTCTTCAAATTCCTTGTCGATCTTTTCCATGGTGTGCGGCGTCTAATCGTTTATGTCAACGGTACAATAACCGGTTCTGTGCGACAAATAACGGAAGATGACATTACTCGTGTCACCATCATATATGTGGTAACAGCCCTAGCAGGCGATAATTTATATTAATCGAAAAAGCTTATACCGGACGATTGTTTTAGATACACAGTTGTACTCTCTAGGGGTATGCCAGACCGAGTATTTTTTCTTTCTCCTTTTTGGCATCCTTTATTGCCGTGCGTTCGGGAAAGTTTTCGATGAGCTCGTTGGATTGCTGGTGAAATTGTTGGGGAGAGCAACCGGCAAATTCGCGGAAGGTACGAATGAAGTGGGATTGGTCAGCATAGCCGTGCTCGAAGGCGATGTCAGAGAGCTTATCGTACTGCCCCTCACGCAGACGGTCCAGCGCTGCCTGAAAGCGCCCGATGCGTGCAAATAGTTTTGGTGAAATACCGATATGTTCGCGGAAGCGCCGTTCGAGGCTACGCTCGGAAATGCCCAGGTCGCGTTGCAATAACGGCAAGGATACATCACCACGGGCACCAGCAATGTGCGATGCTATCTGCTGGGTACGAGCGTCAATGCGCAGGGTGTTTTGCTGAATGAGGTAGAAGAGGTATTGTGATAGTACTTCGATTTGTTCTTGTAGGGTCCGTGTATCGAGCAGGCGCTCGGGTAGGTTGAAAAGCTCCCGGCGTGACAGCCCGCCGAGGTCTGTACAGCTGTTCGTCAGCGCGTCGGCGTCAAGGCCAAAGACCGTACGTAGGGCGTGTGGCTGAAAGTATACACCAATTTGTCGGAACTGTTGCGGTGTATATAGCTCGCGGTGGCTGCTTGCCTGCCCATACAAAAAGCATGCGGGAAGCTTTTTTTGGTCCTGGTCATAGAAGTTGGTGCCACTCAATTGTTGAAAGATCAGACCGGGACAGCCGTCCGCAATGGCGCTAAAGGTTTTCAGCTCGTCACCACAATCCTGGTTCTCAAGCGTCCAGTAATACCGGACGTAGGGCTTGAGGTATTCAGGGGGCGGTATCTGCTGAAAGTGCATATAGTTTAAAGATACGGCTTTACCATGAAAAAGTTGTGGCCTCCTACTGGATCGCTACTCAAACAGCTCCAGTAGCGTGTGAGGCCAGCTGGACGGATCGCTGCCACTATCGCTATCATCGTCGCTAAGCACGATGGCATAGAAGCCTGACTCGCTCATCAGCCGGATGATGGCCTGCGTGTGAACAAAGCCTGTGTTACACTGGACCCGCAGGATGCGGTCGCAGTCATCCAGGGCAAAGTTGGCCTTGTATTCCGGGAAGCGGGTGTGGATGCACACCAGCAGCCAGGTCGCGTCGGCGGCGTCGGTCACGTTGGTTTTAAAAACTTCTACCGTCATACGTGGTATGTTTTAAGGTTGATGCCTTGGTTTAGTAGATCTGCTGTTCGTCGCCCTGGATGACCACTACCTGCATGTCGTCGAGTGCGAGTGCGTTACATCCTTCGGCCAGCAACTGCTGGTTGGTTTTGGCAGCGCTGGCAGCGAAGTCATCATTGTCCATGTGGGGTACGATGACGGCTTGTGTCATGCCGAGTCCTTCCCAAATAACCTCCGGCGCTTCTGCCGGGTCGTCCATAGCGTCGAAGGCCCGGAGGGTGGGTCCGGCCACGATCGCGCCGGCGCTCCATCCGGCATATACTTTGCCCAGTCGCACCAGCGCGGGTATGATCTCATCGGCGCCACTTTCTTTCATGATCCAACGCAAGTAAAATGTGTTGCCGCCGCCGACCCAAATCACGTCTTTGTGGATCAGCTTTTCGCGTAAGGCCTGTCCCTGGCAGTGACGGAGGTCGATGGTCTCCACGTCAAATCCATGGTAGGTAAAGGCATCGCGGGTGGCCTTAACCCAGCCGGCGGAATCAGGGATCACGTCGGCGGCGTTTTCGATGGCGGCCACTTTAATTTCCTTCGGCAATTTGCCGGCAAGCCGTGCCAGGGTAGCATACTGTTCGTCGGGCAAGCCCAACGAGTATAAGAAGAGCTTCGGTATTTTAGGCATAACATTGATTTACTCCAAAATTATACCTGCCCGGGTTATCCCGCAAGAATATACTGCTCCCATAGCTGGATTTGTGTCGGTCAATATATGTAACTGTGCAGGTTCCTATAAAGGCGCTGTCTTCTTATTTTTCCTGTACATCTTTCAGGTTTTGTAAGGTTATCTCCAGGTCCTTGCCCAGGATCTTTTCAAAGTTTATGAACAACAGCATGATGTTCATGGGGTATTTCATACCACTCTGAAAGGCCCAGGTAACGTTTGTTTGATCTGGGGAAATGCTTTGGAACGTTATGATCGAGTCGGCCCGTCCTTCAAATGGTCTGACGAAACGTACTTCAAGCTCTACGCGTTCATCTGCCATCAGGTTTTTGATTTCCTGTTCGCCCTGCCCTACCTGTTTCACGTCGCTGTCCCATGCGTATACAAAGCCCACGGTGCCGTCGGTGCCGCGGAAAGTTTTACGGGAATGTGGGTCTGCCATCACCCATTTATTATAAGCATCCTGGTTCCGAATCTGACTTACGTAGTCGTATATCCCAGCACGTGGGCGGTTAATCGTAATGGACCGCTGTAGCGCGTATTTCTTCCGGACAAATAAGGCTACGATCAGGGGAAGTGCGATAACGGCAAGAAGGATGCTAATAAAGGTGGTCATGGGTGTTGATGTTTTATCCTGGGTCAAAGATACTATGCTCTACGGCCGTATCGGGAGGGGTGAATGTGACAATCGGCGGGGTGCGGCGAGACAAATTGTTGTGTGCGTGTGTGGCTACAACGCCAGACCGAATTCGGACCGAAGGACTTCCCTCCGGTGGTCTTCGCTGCTGATCTCAGAAATGAGTCGCTGCTCATGGCGTTGCTCGATAAGCCGGTCATTGAACAGCGTAATCCGGCCGGCATCGGTAGGACGTGTGCAGACGATGTTTTTGACAAAGTACGAGTCCGGATTGATTTGTTTGTCGTAGCAGCTGGGCTCGAAGTCGCTGACGTTATGGGCGTCGAGGGTAAAGGTATATTTGGGCTGAAAGGTATTGCCGTCAGACGACATGGCCAACCGGTAGCCATCGTTATGCGGATCGATGCGGAAGTAGTTTCGGCCATCGTGCTGCACCTTGCCGGGTGCAATTTCCAACGGTGTGACGAAGAGGTCACCGAAGCCTACGTCGAGTAGGTAGTCGGTGTCTGCCTCCACCACCACAACGGCCATGTGATCAAAGCGCGGACCGGGCGTGCCTGTATCGTCAAAGATGCTGGCCGATATCATGAACCCACGAAAGCCCACATGTTGTAGCAGTGTAAAAAAGAGGCTGTTTAGCTCATAGCAAAACCCGCCTCGCTGTTGGTTCACAATCTTGTCGTATACCGCTGCCGTATCGAGGGTAAATCTTTTTTTATAGTGTACGTCGAGGTTTTCGAAGGGCACCTGAAAAACGTGTTGACGGTGCAATTTCGTGAGAGTATCGGTGTCGGCGGTAAGGGTATGCTCAAAAGCGATTCGGCCCAGGTACTGTGTAATGTTCATGGGAACAATGTTTTCTATGGCTGGCTCTGGCTAAAATCATCGACTATCAATTTTACGAAATTCCTGCTTTTTTCCATGCTGCCGGCGCTATGTATTCTGTATGTTGGCCGGGGCAAGTTGAGTAAATATGTACGCAAACTGCCGCCGATGGGCCGTGGCGCCCGTGACCAGACGCTTGTTTCTTTTCATGGGGGGATGAAATTTAGGCGTGGGATATGGCCGGATTTTGTACCTTCGGTCTATAAAACCCAACTCTCTATGCGGTGGCTCCTCTGCTTTCCGGTGTTTTTTATTGTGTTTACTGCGCATGGGCAAGACGCTATGCCTGCACGCGCTCGTCGTCTTGAGCATCGCATAGCCGAGCAACGTCGCTCGCCACAGGCCGGTGACGATCTGCATGCCCTCGCCGGCGAGCTTCGCCAACTGACGTTGACCAACGCCGACAGTGGGCGTTATTACCTGGGACTTCTTGGAAATTTGTACGACGTACACCGTCATGACAATGTTGTGGCGGCGCATTATTTCATCTCCGCCGGGCTATACTTCCGCCATCAGGGTCAACCCAAGGCTGCGTTACCGTTCATGACCTCGGCGTTGGATTACCTCGAATCCGGCACGCCTGATTCTACTTATGCCACCCAACTACTCAACCTTGGCGACACCTATCAGGCCCTGGGCGATCCCAGCACTGCAGAAGATTATCATCGCCGAGCCCTGCGATTATTCGAAGCAACCGATAACATTCCAGGGCATGGGCAAGCGCTGTATGGTCTTGGCAGTGATCTGCTGGCGCAAGAGCAATATCGCCAGGCGGAAAAACACTTTCGTGCTGCCCTTAAGCTGCAAGGTTCCAAACAAGACGCTCCGGCGCTGATGGCTACACACACCGGGCTTGCCCGCGTGTACGTCGGCATGCGCCGTTCGAGCAAAGCCATCACGCATTACACCCAGGCACTGGCGCTGGCACAGACTCACCAACGCACTGCCGAGACGTTGGCGCTGATGACGGAATTGGGTATTTACTACGCCGAACACCACAATGCCGAGAATGCCAAAAACTATCTATTGCAGGCGTTACCCTTAGCCTATATGGCCGGTGACACTACGACCACTGCGCACATTCGCGCGACGATCGCCACGCTGAATTCCCGGCGCCGCGGCAGCGCCGACGAACGTGTCCTGCTGGACGATCTGCTGGCGACCACACAAACCGCTGATACGCGCGCCTTTCCGGAAGCTTATTACCGCCTGGCGCAGTGGTATGCGCAGCGGCGTCAATTTGACAAGGCCTATACGCAACTGCATGCCTATCTGCAACTAAACGATACGGTGCACGGTCAGGAAGCGCGGCAGGTCTTGCAACGCCTTGAAGCGCACTATGCCGGGACGCAGCAGGCATTCGAGCGCCGCCAGCTGACGGCGGAAAATTATGCGCAAGCCCTGCAACTGCAATTGGATGAACTCTCCGATCAACGCACTCTATTTATCGGCCTAAGCAGTTTGTTGTTCGTGCTGTTGGTCGCCGGCGTTGTTTACCACACCCGCGTGCGGAAGCGTTACGCTCAAGGTGCGTTACAAGAAATAGATATGCCCAAGCCCCCGTCATTCCCGACGAACTTGCCGCATATCACCTCCCCCAGCCTGCGGCCGATGCTGACCGAAGCCGAGGCTGACGCACCTTCGGTTACTACCCTGGAAGCGATGCTCGCTGTTCAAGATGACGACGCCAGCCGCCAGGCGTTGGTGTTGGTTGTTACTGACGATGCCGATACCCGCACGCGTATTACCAATACGCTGCAAGATCATTTTCGCGTCGTTACCGCTACGGATGGGCTGGACGGCTGGGAAAAGGTTTATACGCAAGTACCCGATCTCGTGCTCTGTGAAACGGTCATGCCCCACTTGAGCGGCAATGCGCTCTGTGAGCGCCTGCGCGATGCCACGGCTACCAGCCACATACCGGTTATTATGCTGACTCCCCATGCGGACGAAGAAATACGGGTACAGGGTCTGCAGGCGGGGGCTGATGCTTATATACTCAAGTCGTTTGAGCCGAAGGAGCTGCGTGCGCGCGTACAGCAGATCATCGAGCAACGCGAGGAGCTGCGGCAGTTGCTCAGCGAGCAGGTTGCTTTGCAAACGCACGACATCTTTCTGTCGGATCCTGAATCCGACTTTATCAATCATGTGACCCAACTGCTCGACGCGCACGCTACGGATGCAGGTTTTGGTGAAGAGGAGTTTATCGCCGCAGTGGGACTGAGCCGGATGCAGCTGCACCGGAAGTTAAAGGCGTTGACGGGTAAGTCGACCACTACTTTTCTGCAAGACTTCCGATTGACACGGGCCAAACAATTTCTAGCCGAAGACAAAGGTATTCAGATTAGCTGAGATTGGATTCCACCACGAAGTCGTCTTCGAATGGTACCCACGTAGCACTCGCTTGTTCGTAGGTATACCGCCCATGCCGGGTTGTTGGGCTGCTCATTTCCGCCCGGACATTGTTCAGATCTGAACAATGCTGCTTCTATATCATTGTTTGCCTGGTCAATTTCGCCGATTCCGGTTCTGGCACAGTTATCGTTATTCCTACATTTAGGAAATAATTTTACACCAGAACGACGATGCCTGGCCCTCCTGGTCTGTTTATGCGCTTTTTGCGTTGGT
Organism: Dawidia cretensis; assembly: GCF_018598175.1. Classification (GTDB taxonomy): domain Bacteria; phylum Bacteroidota; class Bacteroidia; order Cytophagales; family Cyclobacteriaceae; genus Ohtaekwangia; species Ohtaekwangia cretensis. Next base: position 175,650 of record NZ_JAHESE010000003.1, on the reverse strand, counting down.
TTTGCCAGCCGAAGCTGTTGTCTCACATCGAAGGCGACTTGCTGGAGCTATATCATGAACGGTTGCGGAGGCAGGGAAAGCGCCAGGCTGATCTTCGTTTTATCGGTGATGTTATTCTCCTATTCCGGCCGGGTATTATCCGGTCTGCCTTTGAACGTACAACACAAACCCCTTATGGTATGTATACTAGCTATTTTAAAATCGGCTGGCGAAACTTGCTTCGCCACAAAGGGTATTCGCTCATTAATATCGGCGGCCTGGGAGCCGGTATGGCTACGGCGTTGTTGATCACCCTGTGGATCTATGACGAGCTTTCATTTAACAAGTATCATGACCACTATAACACCATTGTACAGGTAGAACGCTCGGAGACCTGGGATGGTACCGTTGAAGTGAATGGAATCCACACCACGGGATTAGGATCTTTATTACGTGGCGACACGTACGACGCGTTGTTTGAACGCGTCGCAATGGTCCGGGCCAATCTCGAAGAACGTGTTGTCGCTGTGGGCGAGCGGAAGTTTACCCAACAAGGATATTTCATGCAGCCCGAGGGCGGTGAGCTCTTCAGTCTGCGTATGAAATATGGATCGCGCGACGGGTTAAAAGATATGAAGTCGATTCTGCTATCGGCTTCTTTAGCCGAAAAACTCTTTGGCGATATCGATCCCGTGAACCAGGTAGTGACGATGGATGCGCAGGCCGAACTAAAGGTGATGGGTGTATATGACGACCTCCCACGCAACACCACGTTCCATGAAGCAAGCTATTTTGCTCCGCTCGATCACTATCTGGGAGGCCAGGGATTGGAGACATGGGACAATTACCACATGTATATCTATGCCCAACTGCGTCCGGGTATTAACGTAGCGCGGGCCTCGGCTGTGCTTCGAGACATTATGTTGCCGCACCTCGATGCCGAACACCTGCAGCACAAGCCGGCCGTATTTCTGCAACCGATGTCCCGGTGGCACTTGTATTCACAGTTTGAGAATGGCATAAGTGTAACGAGTGAACGGTTGCGTACGGTTTGGTATTATGGTATTATCGGCGGCTTTATCTTATTGCTGGCGTGTATCAATTTTATGAATCTGAGTACGGCGCGGTCGGAGAAACGGGCGAAGGAAGTGGGCATCCGGAAGTCGATTGGTTCTTACCGGCTACAGCTCATCCAACAGTTTTACGGCGAGTCGTTTTTGATGGCGGGGTTGAGCTTTGTTGTGGCACTGGCACTGGTAGGACTGACGTTACCGTGGTTTAATGCCATTTCCGACAAGGCTCTTACACTGCCCTGGAGCAGCAGTATTTTCTGGCTTGCCTGCGTAGGCTTTACAATCTTTACTGCGTTTCTCGCCGGCAGCTACCCGGCGCTATACCTTTCTTCTTTCAGCCCTGTAAAAGTACTGAAGGGCACTTTTAGGGCCGGACCGGCAGCGTCCGCGCCACGGAAGGTGTTGGTTGTGATTCAATTTAGTATTTCGTTGATGTTAATGATTGCCACCCTGGTGGTACATCAACAAATTCAGTTTGGCAAGAATCGAGCGTCGGGATATACCCGCGAAGGGCTGCTTTCGCTGCGGGCTGCAAGTCCTGAATATGCAGGACGTTATCAGGTGCTGCGCCAGGAGTTGAAGAATACCGGTATGGTGGAAGAGATGGCAGAGGCTAACTACCCGGTGAACAGCACGAAAGGTTGGAATGGCGGTTTTTCATGGAAGGGTCAGGCTATTGAGCCTAGTTTCAACACGATCTTCGTCTCGCACGAGTATGGCAAAACGGTGGGCTGGGAGTTTACCGAAGGGCGGGACTTCTCGCGTGACTACGTTAGTGATATACAAGGTATTGTCATAAACGAATCCGCGTTGCATTTGCTTGGCATGAAGCATCCTGTGGGAGAAAGCCTGGTATGGGGTGAACGGGGCACGTACAAAATTTTGGGTGTGGTAAAAGATATGATCAAAGGATCGCCGTTTGAGAAGACGGATGCTTCGATCATCTTTCTCTCTGAAAATGACATGCGGTGGCTCTATATGCGTCTTACCCCAACGGTCAGTCCGCACGAAGCGATACCCGCCATACAACATGTCTTTGCTACGTTGATTCCGTCGGCGCCATTCGATTATACATTTGTGGACGATATCTATGCAGCTAAGTTCGCTGCCGAGGAGCGCATCGGCCAACTGGCTACCCTCTTCAGCGTCCTGACGGTTGTGATCAGCTGCCTGGGGCTTTTCGGGCTGGCATCGTATGTTGCCGAGCAACGCACGAAGGAGATTGGTATTCGCAAAGTGCTGGGCGCGTCTGTAACATCTCTGTGGCAGATGCAGTCACGTGACTTTGTACGGCTGGTGGTGATTGCCTGTTGTGTGGCCCTGCCGTTGTCATTTCTGGTCATGCAACGCTGGTTAGAGCATTATGAATATCACACTACACTGGCATGGCCTGTGTTTGTCTTTGTGGGCGGCGGAGCATTGGTGTTGACACTGCTGGTCGTGAGCTACCAGGCCTTGCGGGCGGCGGTGACGAGCCCGGTGAAGAGCTTGCGGTCGGAATAAAGGTTGAATAATTCTATCTGGGCCGGATCGGGATCCATATCTCTTCTTCAGAATCCGGATGCTCGTTTTTATATTTCTCTCCCAATATTTCAAAATGTGGGCGATCATCGAGGACATAGTCTGACGCCGGGAGCCACTCCTGAAAAATATATTGGAACGTGGGCATGAACGCACTGGGAGGACCGTGATGTATGAAAACGGCGTAGTATCCTTCGAGGCTAAAGGGCTCCATGCCGGCGGGAATGGTTGTTATGTCAGACACCTCGACGGCTGCCCATCGGTCGAAGGTTATGTGAGGTGTGAATGCCTTTGGAACCCATCCGTGATCGTAGACCTGAATGGAGTATAGGTCAGTGCCCACGATGTTTGATATCTCACGGCGGCGCAGCATAAAGGTGCGCCAAAGATCGGCTGTACGGTTTTCGGCAAGAGTCATGCGGACGTGCATGCCCATTAGTTTTTTGGGGAGTAGCTGTTCGATACGCGGTGCGGTATTCATGCGGGTCGAGATATCATTACGTTTTATGGAATTTCCTCAAAAGTACGCTTAATTTGTCTTGTTCATTGATTGAAATATTTTCCTGGATGGTTGTCCAATTCCGGCACTGTCGGTCATTGTCCGTTAAATTATCTTCAACGCTAAACAAAACATGTATGCAAGAATTCGCATTGTTATTTCGCCAACCAAGCTACGACTACAGTCAAATTTCGCCGGAAGAGATGAAGGAACTTTCAAAAAAATGGAAAGACTGGGCCGGCGGTATTGCCGCGCAAGGCAGGCTGGTATCCAATGGCCCGCGGTTGGGTGATGCCGGCAAGGTGCTCAAAGCGGGCGGCGTCGTTACTGACGGTCCGTTTGTAGAGATACGCGAGCGGCTGGGCAGCTTTATCGTTGTGAAGGCAGAAAGCCTGGAGGATGCTACTACGCTAGCACACGGATGCCCGGCACTGGATGCACAAGGCAGCGTAGAAATACGCCCTATCATGTAATCTTATCTCCCGTAAGAACCCTGCCTGCTATGGGCGGGGTTGTTTTCCATTTTTCCATGATACAAAATCACGACGCGCTTAAACAGCTTTTTCAACGGGAGTTTTCCAAAATGGTGGCCGTTATCGCCCGCTTGTACGGGCTGGAGCATATCGCCCTGGCAGAAGACATCGTGAGTGAGACATTTCTGCAGGCGATGGAGAGCTGGGAAAAGCGTGGCATACCCGAACACGCTACTGCCTGGCTATATGCCGTGGCGAAGCAAAAGACGCTGTATCACTTTCGTCGCACAAAGATCTTGCAAGACAATGTCCTGCCTTCCGTTGCCTCCAACGCGTCAACAAAAACGGATGCCGTCGAGCCCGACTTTTCACAGCAGGGCATTCGTGACAGTCAGTTGCAGATGATGTTTGCGATTTGCACGCCGGCAATTGCCAGTGAAGCCCAGATCGGTTTGGCACTACGCATTTTATGCGGCTTTGGCATAGACGAGATTACCGAGGCATTTTTGTCTAATAAAGAGACGATCAATAAACGCCTGTTTCGTGCACGGGAGAAGTTGCGCACTGAACGTGTTGCTATGGAGTTTCCACCCGAACATACGCTCGCGACACGACTGGACAATGTACTGCACGTACTATATCTGTTATTTAACGAGGGGTACTATTCTACTACCCAGGATAGGATTTTGCAAAAGGACATGTGTCTCGAGGCTATGCGGCTGTGCCTGTTGTTGACTGACTATCCCCCTACCCGTACTCCCAAGACACATGCACTGTTGGCATTGATGTGTTTTCACGCATCGCGGTTTAATGCCCGCCAGGCGTCCTACAGCGATCTGCCTGTGCTGTACGAAGAACAGGATGAGCAACTGTGGGACCAGGCGTTAATCAATCAAGGGCGTCATTTTTTAAATCTCTCTGTGGAGGGTGACGATCTTAGCTCGTATCACTTAGAGGCGCGCATCGCTTCCTGGCATTGCATGAAAGAAGATACGACAGAAAAATGGGAGGAGATCCTGCAGTTATATAATGATTTGCTCTTTATTAATTATTCTCCCAGTGTTGCCCTTAACCGCACATTTGCATTGTATAAAGCGCGTGGCTGGCAAGCGGCACTTGTAGAAGCCGAGAAGCTCAGGCTTGAAAACAATCATTTTTATTTTCTCTTGCTGGGCGAGCTATACCGGCATACCGACGCGCAACAAGCGCTGGCTCATTTCCGCAGGGCACATACATTGGCCAGGACGCAAGCGGAGAAGCGCGGCATCCAGGAGAAGATTGACGCGCTCGGTATTGCTTGATTACTTCTTCTTTTTGGCTTTTGTTTGCTCTTTCTCCTTTGCCTTCGCTTCGTTTTGCAACGTCCGGTATTTTACAATGCGGCTGATGAGCGTTAGTGGCAACGGCTCGTCCAGCGGGAACTGCACAGATCCTTTGCCTCCTTCGTACCTGGCGAGCTCTTTCTTAAATTCTTCAATGCCCTGGGGCGCCGGATAAAACCCGATGTGGTTTTTAAAGGCTGCGAAGTGCACCAGGTTGCCGTGCAGGTAAAAGGTTGGCATAGCATAGCTGATCTTTTCTTCGGCCTTAGGCGCCGCCTTGTGGATTGTTTCGCGCACTTGTTTGAGGAGCTTCTGAATTGCAGGTGAGAATGCTGCGATGTACTCGTCGATGGTGTTAGCCTGTACGTTTTGCATGATCGGGAGAGTTTATAATCAAATTTACAGGCATTTGTCGTGTCCGACGGAGGGCGATCGTGCCTTTTTGAGGGGGGAAAAAGGGCATTATGCCGTTCGCGTTAGCTGCCGAATGGCGGCCAGGTGTGCAAACAGTACGATGGGCACGATGCACGTGGGCAACCAGCTGTAGGGGAAGTTAAGGATCGCGACGTTGGGTTGATCGAAGGCAAATTGCTGGAGTGGCCAGGGCGCCGACAATACCGCGTTTACGACAATGTTAAGCAAAAGGCCCAGGCATAAAATGTTCCAGATCAGTAGCACCGATTTATTTAGCTTGCCTCTTGTTACTCCGACATACGCAACAATCGGGGCGGTAATGCCTGCCAGGATGTCGAAGTTACGGCCTTCGAAGGTCATGAGCTGCGGGATGGCCTGATGTATGGATAACCAAAACAGAATGATCTCGACGGGAATACGTATGACGTGCAGCCACGTAAGCGCAGGCAATGACAGACCGTCGACAAACTGACGCCCGGCTTTGGTGGCAAACAAGAGAATAACCGTGAGCAATGGGGGAAACAACCCGAGTGCAAAGATACGCGGCGGCATCGCAGCCGTGTCGGTGTTATAGATACCTTTTAGTGTCAGGACGGTTTGCAAGGCCAGCCACGCCAGCAGGCAGATAATAATGCCGTAGTGTCTATCTTTTTGGCTACCGGGATAGTGGATGCTACGGCAGAACAGGTAGATCGTGAGAACGGTTGTGATGGCGAAGACCCAGGGGATGTACGTTGGAAGAGGCGGAAGGTTGATTGACATGGCGGGCGGTGTTAGTTTATACCCTGTACCTGAACGACCCGGCTGACCGACGCGTCCTTTAAATGCAAAACTCCTTCACGGGTCTTGTCTCGCTTGAAGGCGTCGAGATCGGCTTGGGTTGGAAAGCTTACAAAATGGACTTCATAAGGTAGTTCAAGGCTACCGCTAACATAGGTCTCCGGCGTTGGGCGAAGGCGGAGAAGAAGCGTGCCGTTGTACGTTTCAATCAGTGGGATCACTACGTCCTCAAATTGATGAAAGGCCTGTTCCTGGCCCTCGTTCAGGTAAACAAGTTGGGTGACGTAAATCATAGACCAAAGGATTCGAGCGTGAAGTCGTATGGTACGCCATCGATGTCTTTGCCTTCACGTAGGTTGGCGAGGCGACGCGTAATGATATTGATGGCCTCTGCGCCATTGTCACTTGTGATGCACGAGCGCTTCATTTTAATGCACCGGGCCAGGGTGGTACCACTGCCGCCGTAGAAATCGCCCACGAGGTCGTTCTCCTGCGTGGTAATGGAAAGAATGTATTCGAGCAGTTGTTCAGGTTTCTTAGAGTCTTTGAAGTCGATACCCTCTCCTCCCTCTCTGTAGACGTTCGGAACGATCTCTGTAAAGTCGAGGTCGTTAGTGGGCAGCACGGGGCGGCCGGCCGTAAGGGTTGACTGAAAGTATACGCCGCTGCTGCGCTTGGCAGTTTGTGTTTGGAACCAGCGGTATCCCAGTCCTTCGTTTTCCAAACCCGGCACACGCACCAGCAGGTTTTCGCCCAGCGGGCGCAGGTAGCTTTCAAAGAATTCGCCCGACCAGTTTGCTGTCGCCAGCTTTCCGGCGATGATGTAGCGGCGCAGGTTATGCACGGCGGCTGCTTCGCGGTGTATTTTGTATTGTCCCGGATGGTATATCTCCACCTCTTTGCCCTGAATGATTCGCCGTTGGGGTTGATCGGTTAACGTTTCGATGCGGTGGTCAAACTTTTCCAGGCGGGGATGTTTCTGTTCGGTATAGAATCGGGTCTGTTTGTCTTTGCGATAGAACAGCAGGTATTCGTACACGTCGTGATACGTGGCATTGATCATCAGCTGCCGTTCGCTGTGCCGGATCTTGACGGGAAACAGGCCAATAAAACATTCGGAGCCAAATACAGTATCGCAGATGTACTTGAGGTTAAAAAGCTCCATCTGGTTGATCGACAGTGCAAGGAATCCCTGTCTGCGGAGCAATTTATAGGTATTGCTTACCACTTCGTGCAACTGCTCAGACCAATGTGCGGATTTGTCACGGTAGTGTTTTCGCGAGCCGCGTGCCCGCTTGGTGTTGTAGGGCGGATCGAGATAAATAAGCTGAAATGCTTCCTGATGGCCCGTTATCAGTTCGCGTGTCAGGGTGGCTGCCTCTTGCTGGAAAAGCTTATAGCTGTTTCCTTCCGCCGGTGGCGTCGCCTGGACTTCCTGTCGGTGCTCCTGTATAACGTTATCAATCACAACTGCTCTTCGGTTTGGGTGATTGACGAAATTAACAGTTTATTTGTTACCGACAAGTTTTTGCTCAGCCTGTCCGTGGAATGGCCGTTGCGCTATTCGTCACGCAGCGTGTCGACCGGGTTTATACGGGCCAGGTGCCAGGATTTGTAGCCGATGGTCAGCAATGCAATGACCAGTAATAAACCGATGCCGATGCAATAGGTCAATATGTTTGTCGCCTGGTAATATTTCCAAATTGCGCTCATGATCACACTCGTCCACGTGGTGCTTGCCCAGGCCCCCAACAAGGAGGCGACCAGTAAGATGATGGCGAACTCGGTGTTTACAATGCGACTGATGGACACCGTCGAAGCGCCCAGAATCTTGCGAATGCCGAGTTCTTTTGTGCGTTTGATGATATTCAGGGACAGTAACGTAAACAATCCTGTGGCGGAAAGGAGCATGGCGACAATTCCCAGAAATGCGTATGAGTACATGATGCTGACATTCAGCCTGTCGACCTGCTGCATGGACGATACCAACATGTGGCCTGGATATAGTCGATTGGGGAAGACTTCATTCCATTGGTTGGCCAGGTAAGTATTGACGGACGACACGTTGCCCGCATCGGCACTGACGACGAGGTGTTTGTACTCATCGGGCTTTATGTACCGGATCATCATCGGTTCCATCTCATACCACAGGCCCCGGGTATATACATCTTTTACGACGCCGATCACTGTCAAACGAATGGTGTCCCGCCAAAGAATTTCCTTGCCTACGGATTCGGTCCATCCGAAACGGTCGGCGAGCTTACGCGTGATGATGACAGACTCTTGCTGGTCTGTTTGAGAGTCTTTGCGAAAGTCGCGTCCGTCCAGCAGTTTCACATCCATGGCTTGCAGGTAGTTGTCCCCTACTTCAATGATATCCGCTTCCAGGGGAAGCGCCGCGTATCGAATCGGCTCGTGTGTATGCGCGGAGAAGATGCCGGTTTTTGCACCCGCGATAGCCAGGATATTGGAATTTGCTTGCAGTGCATTGCGATAGTTTTCGAACTCTGATCGATCATTTACCGGAACGACTATCGCACCCCGTACGTCAAAGCCCAGGTCATAAGCGCGCTGATACCGGGCGTTTTGCATGAAGGCAATTGCGCTGATCACGGCGATAAGTGAAATGGTAAATTGTAAGCCCAGCAAGGTGCGCGTGAAGTAATTGGTTCCGGCAAAGCGCAATTTCCCCTTGAGAATAGTAACCGGTTCAAACCGGCTGATATAAAACGCGGGATAGCTTCCGGCAACAATGCCGGTTGCCAGCAGAATAGCGACCAGGAAAATAACAAATACCGGTTTTTGCAGATAGTGATTGGTGAGGTGGATGTTATTGTCGGTCATGATATTCCATCCCTCGATCAACAGGTCTGTGATGCCCAGCGACAGTATGAGCGCGAGCAGGCATATACAGGTGGTCTCTCCAATAAATTGTACGATCAATTGTATGCGTAAGCTTCCCATCACTTTTCGTAATCCGATCTCTTTCAGGCGACGGGTGGAAATAGCGATGGCGGTATTGGTCAGGTTAAAGCAGGCGATGAGAAGTATCAATATCGCCATGATTACGGAACCAATAATGGCTGCGAGGGGTGGCGCGGCCCAGGTTGCGGCACGTACCTGGTCGTCGCGATCGCGATATGCCAGTGTTGTGAATGGATCGAGTACAAATTCACGTATGCGAAAGTCTTCGCGTACCCGATTGTTGTTTTCGGTGTAGGCTTGTAATTGTTTTTGTACGCCGGCAACGCGAGTCTCGTCTTCGATTTGTATATATAGCGTGGTCTCATGGCGCCAGTCGTCGACGCGGGTGTCTTTATACTCGTCGCGGAAGCCCTCTATGTTCATATAGGCAGAACCGTCGCGCCGGTAGAAGCTGGAGTTGGCTGCGGGCTCGTGGAAGATGCCAGCGATCTTTACTTCTTTAAGCTCGCCACCATAGACTTGTGTGATCGTCTTACCAAAGGCTTCTGAAGGAGTACGGAACAAGCGCACGGCCATAGATTCGCTAATAAAGACACTCGTTTTGTCACGCAAGTCGACGGGGTTGCCTGCGATAAAATCGAATGAGAACATTTCAAAAAAAGCGGGATCAACATACGTGAGGTTGGCCGCGAAGAGGTCGTTGTCGCGTTTGAAGTTGGAGCCCGAATATAAATAGTGCGTGGTGCGACCGACGTCGGGTATTGTTTTATCGATTACCTCGCCCAATGGCAGCGGTGCATATCCCACGCGTGTGAGCTCGTTCTCGAAGGTTTGAACAGCACTGACGCGGTAGATGCTTTCGCGGTTTTTATGTATTGCATCAAAGGTAGCGTCGTACTCAAAGGCAAGAAACGATATGATGCAACAGGCCAGGGCAATGCTCATGCCGCAGATGTTGATCATGACGAAGATCCTATTCTTCATCATGCTGCGGAAGGTTATGAGTAGGTGGGTTTTTATCATGCATACTGCCATGACAACAAATATGCCAGTGGGTCAACGGCTAATTTAGCCAGATTTGTCTGCTTTTGAGAATGTTGCTTGTTCGGTTGCGAACGGGGTTGTTCGTCGGTGGACGGGACCATGCCGGTGCGCAGGTCTGCGCACCGGTGTCGATCCCTCTTATGCGATGTCGTTAATATGTATACCGCAGCGTAATGCCATACGTACGGGGGTCACCGAGTACGCCGGCGTAGTGCCCGGCGTTGCCGGCGGCTACGAGCAGCTGTTCGAAGTAATTCTTATCAAACAGGTTGCGCGCCCAAATGAAGGCCGACAGGCCGTCGGCGGCGCGGAACCCCAGACGTGCATTGACAAGTGTGTAGCCGTCGACGTTCAGGTATTGTGATGGCGATGAACTCGATGAAAATGAAGAACGGTAATATGTATCAAATGCGACGAAGAACCGGGCGCGGCGACCAAAGAAGTCGCGTTGATTGGACGTTATCTCGCCGCCGAGCGATCCCGCCCATTTGGAAATACCGGGCATTTTCTGGCCGGAGATATCTTTAAAGGCCGAAGGGCCACCTGTCTCTTCCAGCGGTACCGGAGCATTTGTGAAGGATACGTACTCACCCTCTGTATATGCCAGTGCGCCATAAAATGAGAAGTTGCTGTTGATGCGGATGTTCCCGTCCAGCTCTATGCCTTGTACCCGTATTTTCTCAGCGTTGGCTAAATAGCCTCGGTTCACCCCCACCTCGGCCGTCTGTACTTGTGTTTGATAATCTTCGATCTCGGTGTGATGGAAGACCACGTTGAGCGTGGCGTTGGCGGCGGGTGAGGTCTTTACGCCCACTTCTACGTGATTAACGGACTCGGGCTTGATGCGTGCCAGGTCAAGCAATATTTCGCCGTTGGCTGTCGGAAGGCCACCAAGGTTTACGCCGACGGGTTTATAGCTTGTGGAATAGGTGGCAAAGGAGTTGATCTTTTCCAGAAACCGATATGCAACAGTCACCTGGCCGGAGAAGTTCGACTCGTCTACGTCTGCGTTGAAGGCCTGGTCGGTATATACCAAGCGCTTGAGTGCAATGAGATCGGGATTGTCGGTCTGCAGGCCTCCGTAGGTGCGACGGTCGAAGTCTACTTCTTTCTCGTCGTAGTTAAAGCGAATGCCGGGCAGGAAGTGTAGCCTATCGGTGATGGCCCAGTCAAGCTGACCGAAGATAGCCCCACCAAAGGTCTTTAACCTCGACTTAGTACTTATACCGTAGCCATCAAACAGCCCCGGTGTTTGCCATAGCTCGCTGGTAGTGCTTTGTGAAAAGCGCCACTGCGCGTTGCCGGATTCTTCTATGTGGAAAGGCTCTGTTTTCAGATCCTGACCGATGGCGAAGACACCGATGACACCGCTCAGCCGGGACGAGAGATCGCCCGCATAGCGCACTTCTTGTGTCCATTGTTGGTGTGTGGATGTGGCTTGCGATAGTTGCAGTATAGACAGGCCTGTAAAGTCGCGGTCATTGGAGGGATCCCAATACCAATACCGCCACGCGGTTGTCGCGGTGAGTGTGCCTGAGCCAATGGTAGCGTCGATGTTCAACGATACGCCGCTGAGGTCGTTGCCCGAGCGCCAGGTAGTGTTGTGATCTATTTTACGATCAAACGGATCGCGGCTGGGAAGCTGGTAGTTCAGGTCCGCAATGATTTGTTCGAACTGGCGGTATGTAGGACGCAATGTCGGTGCAACGCCCGCCACTACCTGGGCATAGCCGTCAGGGCGCTGACGGCTGGCATCACCTGCGAGGATGATCTTCAGTCCATCAGAAGGTTGAAACAACAGCTGAGCCCGGAAGCCGAGGTTGTTCAAATCGTTTACAGGTTTATCGGTCACCACATTCTTTAATAACCCGTCGCGTTGGGTACCGGAGAATGAGAGACGTGCTGCAAACTTTTTACCCAGGGGGCCCGTAATGGAGCTCTTCGCCTGAATATAGCCGTAGTTACCATAGCTCACTTCGAAGCTGGCACCGGGTGTAAAGCTGGGCCCGCGGGTGGTAATATGAAATGCGCCGGCGGTGGTGTTCTTACCAAACAGTGTTCCTTGCGGGCCACGGAGGATTTCGATCTGTTCGATGTCGATGAAGTCTAATGTTGTTGCAGCGGGGCGAGCATAGTACACACCGTCAACGTAGAAGCCTACGCCCGGGTCAATACCATCGTTTGTCAGGCCAAAGGTAGAACCCACGCCACGAATGTTGAGGGTTGTGTTCCGCGGGTTGGAAGAGTACAGCTGTACGGAGGGTACAAGCTCTTTTACACGGTTTACATTGAAGGCTCCCGCATCTTCGACGACAGGCCCTCCTATCACCGAGATGGGAATCGGTACTTCTTGTGCCGTTTCACTGCGGCGGCGTGCGGTGACGACGATTTCTGATAGCAGGCCGTCTTCCGTCAAGGTTATTTCGAACGGCTCACCGTCAAGCTCGTATACCTGTACTTCCTGCGTTTTATACCCTACAGCGCTGATGCGAAGGGAGAATGGAAGTTTTTCAGGAGCGGGAATGGTAAATTGGCCGCTAACATCAGTGGTGGTGTGATTGCCGGCACCTTTAATGAGTACCGTGGCACCTTCTACCGGCGTACTCCTTGCATCTTTAACGACGCCTGTTACGGTTTGTGCGCGGGCCGTCAGTCCCAGCGGCAGCGTAAAGGCGATGATCAACTGTAACGTTTTTTTCATGACTGTTTTGGTTGGTTGACTTCATTTGTTTCATGGTGGTGGAATTTTATGCAGACAATATAATATCCATTAAACTAGTAGACAAATAAATTATGTAACACCTTCCGTCCAGAGGGTCTTATTTGCTGTCGGTGGGCCGGATAAAACACTTTGACAGGATTGGCGTACTTTAGAATACATACCTTAAACCACCCTGTCCCATGACTGCTATGTTGTCCTATGCTTTCCGATTGACCTTATTTCTCTTTTTTAATGCTTCTGTGCTGGTCGCTGCCGCGCAGGGGCTTCGCCGGCCTTATGCTGGTTATAGCGAGCATCGACACGATGGCCTGCGTTACGGCTTTTTCAAACCCGCTGGTTATAATGCTTCGAAGTCTTACCCGCTGGTCGTATATCTGCATGGCGCAAACGACACCCTTTCACGTGAATTAGCATTGTATCACGAGGCGGTTCAGCGCGAGCATCCGTGTTTTGTTTTGACACCTAAATGTTTGAACCCAAACGTGGGGTGGGGTGACGCCTGGCATACTGCTCACAGCCCCGATATGGTGAAGGTATTGGCAGCTGTCGACTCTCTTGTAGGTGTTTATCCGATCAATACCAACAGGCTTTACCTCTATGGCATTTCGATGGGTGGCTTTGGAACCTTCTCTGTTTTGTCTAAAGAGGGGGGGAAATTTGCAGCGGGTTATGCGGTCTGTGGTGGCGCGAGTGTGGATGCGGCTCCGCGTCTTTTACAAACACCGCTTTGGATCTTCCATGGCACGGATGATGACATTGTATTGGCGCGATATTCGCGTGATGTATACCACGAGATGATCCGGCTCGGGGGCAAGCATGTGCGCTATACTGAATATCCTGGAGTCAAGCATAATAGCTGGGAAAACGTAGCCAGAGAGAAAAGTTTGGTGAAGTGGCTTTTTCTCCAGGAGAAGGGACGCATACACAGTGCTCCTGAAGTTGTGCAAAAGCTGGCCGGTAGTTCTGTGTCTGAAGGCATTCAATTGAGTTGGGCCGCTCACACAGGCACGGCGCCGGTGGATCAGGAAGTATGGTTTTATCGTGTGTTTCGCGACGGGACGCTGATCGATGAAGTGGCCGGCGATGCAACGCGTTACCTGGACGCGAAGGCCACAAGCGGTCAGAAGCATACATACCACCTCGTTGCCGTAAATTATTTTTTTCAACCGTCGGCTGCATCATTGCTTGTAGCGGTTGGGAGGTCCAAATGATTTCCGTAAACTAGCGGCTGTATTAACATTATGTCCTTTCAGATCGACGTTCGGAAACATCTTCTTTATGAAGATGAATACATCCTGGTTTTATATAAACCGGCCGGCCTGATGGTGGAGCCGGACCGGAATGGCCATCCCAACCTGCTACACCAGGTACGTCGTTACCTAAAAAGTCTTGTTCCTGCGGGGGAGGCAGTTTACGCACAACACCTTCATCGGCTGGATCGCCCCGTTAGCGGTATTATACTTTTCGCCCGACGGCGGGAAGTTTTACATACCCTCAGCGATCAATTTGCGCAGCGCACAGTGAAGAAATATTATCAAGCTTTGACCACGTACGCGCCATCACAGCCTGCGGGTGTTCTCGAGCATTGGCACCGAAAGGAGAAGAAAAAAGCTGTGATCGAGGACGTTGAAGCTCCCGGCCTGGAAAGCATACGGCTTGACTATACTGTGAAGCCGCAGGGGGATAATCGCTTTTTGTGGGATGTCACGTTGCACACTGGCAAGTATCATCAGATTCGTTCGCAGCTGGCGCATGTCGGCTGTCCTATCATTGGCGACAGCCTATACGGTTCCAGCACAGCATACAAACCCGATGCTATTGCATTGCATGCCTGCGGATTGGGTTTTATACATCCTGTTACCGGCAAGGCCCTGCTGATCGAACGGCCACATCCGTTTTGACGGCTATACTTTCTCTGCTATACGATTCTTACGATACTCAGTAGGCGTCTGTCCTGTGAAGCGTTTAAAGATGAGATTAAACGTGGACTTTGATTTGAAGCCTGCTTCTAACGCCAGTCCCAAAAGATTGAGGTTCTGCACATCCGGGTCGGTCATGAGCCGCTTGACTTCTTCCACACGATACTGATTTACGAAATCATAGAAATTCTCGCCGGTGCCGTCGTTAATGAGCTGCGATAATTGACTGCGGCTCATGCCGATGTGTTTGCAAAGGGTGCTCAGGGTAAGGTCGGCGTCGAGGTAAGGCTTCTGTTCATGCATGTATGCGCGGAGGCGGGTAACGAGCGCCGGGTCGGTTTTGACCAACGGGGTCGCGTCAGTCGCTACAAGGGGTTTCTCGCGTGGCCGCGTGTTAAAGATGTCACGCTGCAGAATTCCTTTAAAGCTTAACGCAAAGATGGAAAGTGAGAATACCCCGGCCGTTGCGCTTTGCAGCCAGCCGCGGCACATGTCGAACTGGACGACGGCAAACAGGCTAAAGAGGAAAAACACGTTGATGAGCATGAATATAATAAGGAAGAATCTGACCCAGGCAATGTTTACATCTTCTGTGTTGGACAGCTCCTGGCGCATGAGCTTTTGGTGCGCAAGCCAGTACGCATGAGTGGCATAGAGGTAGCCCGAAAACTGTACTACCACCAGCAGCCAGAATGCGGTGTGCAACAGGTGGTGATGTTCCGTGGCGATGGTCTTCCAACCTTCAGGCTGAAGTAGGCCGATGGCTACGGAGAGCACGACCAGTGCGACAAATGGAGCGAAATGCAAAAGGCTTGCTGGCGTGAACCATACACGACGGCCCGTGAGCTCGATGGCGTAAAACCGAAGCAAGGGGGCAATGAGAAAAAAGGCGGGGTCGCCCAGGGCATACACGCTGTTTGCCAGGTAGCCGGTGAACCGGCCCAGGTAGAGAATTTGGACGATGCTGAGTGTCATGGCCACCAGGAGAATAGACAAAAAAAGATTGGCGCGGCTTTTCTGTACGTTTTTATGGTTTAGTAACAACACGACAAACAGGCCCTGGGCCATGCCGCCATACACAAGAATTACTGAAAGCTGGTGTTTAAATTCTTCCCACATCTGTCAAGTGCTTACGTCCAGAATATACGAACAAAAATAGTCCAGCGACGTGTAAAACGCGTCCATAAGGGTATTAATGGACGCTTTTGGAGGGCGACGCGGCTACTTTGCCGGTGTTTTTAGCGTAAGACATCGACATGAAAATCTCTATTGTATTCCTTTTATGCCTGGTGGCGCATGGCGCCTTCGCACAGATTTCCGGTACCCTTAGCACGCCTGCGGGCGAGCCCGTAGCCTTTGCTACCGTTCTGATACTGCACACCACCGATAGCACGATGGCAAAAGGTGCCATGACGACGGAATCGGGCACGTTTGGGATTTCCGGGGTGGCCGAAGGGCGTTATTTTGTAAGGTATAGCGCCATCGGCTACCAAACCTTCGACACGCCGCCTTTTACGCTGACGGCATCGGCCTACGACCTGGGCACCCAGGTACTGACGGAAGATGCCCAAACGCTGGGCGAGGTGGTGGTGCAAGGTGAGCGGCCGCTGTTTGAGCAAACTTTTGACCGGACGATCGTCAATGTGCAAAGCAGTGTATTGACGCAGGGCAGCACGGCGTTGCAGGTGTTGGAGCGATCGCCCGGGGTCTATGTGGACGGACGAAATCAAAGTCTTTCGCTGAACGGAAAAAGCAACGTGCTGGTCATGTTAAACGGCAAGCCGATGCGGCTGCCCGGAGCACAAGTCATGGCGTTGCTGAATGGCATGAACGGCGGGGATATTGAAAAGATCGAACTGCTCACTACTCCCCCTGCGCAATACGATGCCGATGGCAGCGGTGGCATGATCAACATTGTTTTGAAAAAGCAGGAAGAGACCGGCACGACCGGATCGGTATCCGCGACTGCGGGATATGGCTGGGGTAAAAAGGGAAATATCAGCGCAAGCCTTTCTCACCGCACGGCGCGCATGACCACCTATGGTTCTTACGCCTTTGCGCACGACCGCCGCCAGGACGGCTGGGCCGCGGTGAGTACCCAAAACATGCCGGCTTTCGGTGGGAAGCTTTTGGTGGATGTTTCCAGTACGGAGCAAGCCACTGCGAATAACCATACGGCTATTGCGGGAGTAGATATTAATCTTACCCGTGGCAAGGTAGGCGGAAGTATTACGCACAACAGCAGTCGCATCGCGCGCCATATCGCCAATCCCGGTATATATACATTGCTTGAATCGGACTCTTTGTTAGGACTGGACTCCCACATCGACGGGAAGAATCGCTGGAATAATACCATCGCGAATCTTTATATGGAGCGAACACTACGTGACGGTGAACAAGTGAATGTAGACCTCGACTACCTTTACTATGACCAAAACAGCCCTACGCACGGACGCACTACGTTCTACGGCCGCGCCGGCAACGAGGCCGTGCCACCGGGCAGTATCTTCTCTGATCAGCAAAGGGGTACATCTCAAACACCGATCCACGTGGGCGTAGTCAAGGCTGATTATACCCGGGCGTTGGGTAAAGATGCACGTTTAGAGACTGGTATAAAAGGAACACTCACACGCACGACAAGTCTCGCGCGTATCGAGACACTGGTTGACGGTGTCTGGACTACCAACGCCCGGTATCGAAACGACGTAGATATGGTGGAGCGAATCGGGGCGGTCTATTCTTCTTTAAACTGGCAGGCCACTTCTGATTTGAACCTGGTTGCCGGCTTGCGCTATGAATATTCGTACACGCATGCTAACGCCGACAAAGAGGAAAACACGATTCACCGCACGTTGGGTAAGCTTTTTCCAAGTGTATTTGTATCGCGAAAGCTTACGGAAGATGCAACACTCCAATTCTCGTATACGAAACGCATTGGACGGCCGTCCTATAATGACCTTACCTCTTACCTGCAGTATGGTGACCCGATGTCGGTATCTACTGGCAATCCGTCGCTGAAGCCCACGGTTACGCATAATTTAAAAGCAGGATTGATGCTAAGCGATTATGCTTTCTCACTGACGGCAAGCCGTGATGATCACCCCATTATTTATTACCAACAAAAAGAAAGTCCGGCAGGGGACCTGATGTACCTCGCACCACAGAACATGGCTTATCAAAATAGTCTGATGCTGCAGGCCACGCTACCTTTCACGATTACATCCTTCTGGACGATGAATTACAGTCTGAACGGCGGCTTGCGACAGTTTAAGCTTGATCATACCCGCGAGAAACTTCAGAAGACTTACGTCGCTTATTCGCTTAATGGCAATCAGACTTTTTTGTTGCCGTGGAATCTTTCATTGGAGGTCTCGGGATGGTATAATTCTTTGCAGTATGAAGGGTCTAAAAAAGTCCAGGGGTTTGGTGTTTTGAGTGCGGGAATTAAGAAGGAACTGAAGGGAAATGGTGGAAGTTTTCAGTTGACGGTGAATGATATTTTTCAATCGATGAAGGTGCGCGGTGCTTTTGGCACGCTGGTGGAAGAGGCGTTTTCGCTACAAGCTAACTACGTGTATCGCGGAGAATCGGCTCGGGCCAGGATTGTAAAAATCTCGTATACGCGGGTATTTGGGAATGTAAAGTTGGGGCAACGATCACGGACTGCGGTTTCGAAAGACGAGCGGGAGCGGATTCGGAAGGAGTAGATCGAAAAGGTACGGCCTGTCCATTTAATTGCGCAATTGCGCGTTTCTCGTCACTATTGGCCTAATTTTTTTATCAGAGTCCACAGACAAAAAAAATCCTGATTATGAAAAACCCATTCATTATATATCTCATATTGGCGGCAGGTGTGTTTTCCTGTGGGCCCGCGACACAGGTGACCGGTTCGTGGAAAAACGACAAGGCACCGAGTGCAAAGATTCAAAGTATTATGGTCACTGCCCTTACCGGGCGTGCTAATGCCCGGCAGACCGTAGAAAATGACCTGGCCCGAGCCTTGGAAAAAGACGGGTATAAAGCTGTGAAAAGTTTCGACGTGATCCCTCCTACTTTCACACAGGGAAAATCCCCTGACAAGGAGGCTTTGCTGGAGAAGATCAAAGGCACGGATGTTGATGCGATCCTAACAGTGGCCCTTATTGACCAAGAGACAGAGAACCGGTATGTACCCGGCAGCTACGGCTATGCTCCCATGACTCGCTTTGGTTATTACGGCCGTTTTTGGGGATATTATAACACCTGGTACCCGACGCTTTATTCACCGGGTTATTACGCCGAAGATAAAATATACTTTCTCGAAACCAACCTTTATGACGCTAAGACTGAGGAGCTATTGTGGTCGGGGCAGTCGGAGACTTATAATCCGGGCAGCCTGACCGAGTTTTCGAAGGAGTTTTCATCGGTCGTCCTGGCAAAGATGGAAAAGGATGGCGCACTGAAATAGCGCATTATTCATGACGACGTTCGCGTCGACGGGTGACAAAGGTCGATGCCAGCATGGAGATGGCCAGTACGCCTATGATAACACTTAGCGAGAGCTCGATCGGAATCTTGATGAGGTCGACAAAGGCCATTTTAGCACCTACGAATATTAATATCACGGATAGGCCATACTTTAGATAGGCAAAATATTGTTCAATGCCGGCCAGGGCAAAGTACAGTGAGCGCAGTCCAAGGATGGCGAAAACGTTGGAGGTGTAGACGATGAAAGGATCTTCCGAGATCGCCAGGATTGCGGGAATAGAATCCACTGCAAAGATCAGGTCTGTGGCTTCAATGAGTATAACGACCAGGAACAGCGGCGTGATCCAACGACGTCCCTCGATGCGCACGAAGAAACGATCGCCGACGAATGACGTAGTGACGGGGAAAATACTACTAACGACTTTTATAAACGTGTTGTTTTCGGGATCGACTTTGGCCTCCTTCGCGGTAAGCATACGAATGCCGGTGAAGATCAAAAATGCGCCGAATACATACATGAGCCAATGGAAGCGGTGTATGAGCTCGATACCCGCGAATATAAAGCCAGCCCGCATAATCAGCGCCCCAACGATGCCGTAGAAGAGTACTTTGTGCTGGTATGCTTTCGGAACGTTAAATACGCTGAAGATCATGACCATGACAAAGATGTTGTCAACGCTCAATGACTTTTCCAGTACGTAGCCGGTAAAGAATTCCACGGCAAGCTCACGGTCGAAGTGAAGATAGATAAAGAGGTTGAAGAGCATGGCGAGCGTGATCCATACGGCTGTCCACAGAAGTGCCTCGCGCACATTTACCTCATGCGATTTGCGATGGAAGACGCCCAGATCCAGGGCAAGCATAAAAATGACGAATACGTGAAAAAAAAGCCAAAGGAGTGTTGACTCGCTCATATGATGACGATCGGGGGTTTGAGCGAAGATACAACTTTAACGCCGACCACAGACAAGCGTCACACACCGGACATCGCTTCGATCGTGCAGAAATACCCCTACCCCTTCACAACGGATATAGATTCGCAGCTTTTCAGGGGTGTTAGAAAGGGATTAAAATTTAAGAACACCTTCCGCAGGCATACCCCTGGCGTGGATTTTCGCCAGGGATATGGGCGGGTGGCTATAGGGTTTTCATGTCGATCACAAACCGATAGAGGACATCGCCGCGAAGCATACGCTCGAAAGCGGCATTGATGTCTTTCATGTTGACCAACTCTACGTCCGCTACGATATTCTTTTCGGCGCAGAAGTCCAGCATCTCCTGGGTTTCGGGCAGTCCCCCCGCGCCGGAGCCGGCTACTACCTTGTTACCCATGGCAAGAGTGAAAGAAGGCACCTGGAACGGTTGTACGGGCATTCCGACGTTTACGTATACACCGTTGGTACGAAGGGTTGCCAGATAGGGATTGATGTCGTGATCGGCAGCTACAGTATCGATGATAAAATCAAACGAGCGCTGTGCGGCCTTCATCTGTTCTTCGTCTTTCGTTACCACCAGGCGGTTTGCGCCCAAACGACGAGCGGCTTCGGCTTTGTTGGGTGACGTGCTTAATACTGTGACATCGGCGCCAAAGGCTGCTCCGAATTTTACGGCCATGTGGCCCAGTCCCCCCAGTCCCACCACGGCCAGCTTGTGGCCTTTGCCAACGTTCCGTCTACGCAGTGGCGAATATGTCGTAATACCGGCGCAGAGCAGGGGTGCTACACCTGCCAGGTCGAGCTTCTCGGACACGCGCAGTGCGAAATCCTCGTGTACGACGATGTAGTTAGAGTAGCCGCCATATACAGGCTGACCGTTCTTGTCCCGGGTGTTGTAGGTCACCACAGGACTTACACTACAGAATTGTTCCTGTCCGTTTCTACAGTCTTCGCAGGTGCGGCAGGAGTCAACCATTACGCCCACCCCGGCCAGGTCGCCCGGCTTGTGTTTTTTGGCATCGACTCCTACCTGGACGATCTTGCCCACGATCTCGTGTCCGGGAACCATCGGAAAGATACCTGGGAACCATTCGTTACGAGCCTGGTGCACGTCGGTGTGGCATACGCCGCAGTAGGCGATTTCGATCAGTACATCCTGTGGTCCAACGTCTCGTCTTTCAAAATTCCACGGCGCCAGCGGGGTATCGGCTGCTTGTGCCGCGTAGGCTTTGGCTTGAATCATACGCTTTGCATTTTAGTGTGACAAAGCTCGCATATGCTGCCGGGTAAGTCGTTAGCCAATTTGCGGGACGTTGTAGCCAAAATGCGATTCTAAGTCCCAGTTCGCTACCCGGGAATATAAGTGTCATCTGAGGTAATAGGAGCCAACGATCCGGGCGGGCAAAAAAAATCCCGACAGTGTTCGCCGTCAGGATTTTTAACAGTTTAAACATTGCTTGTTCATGACCGATTTCCACCCTCCTCGCTAAAACTTCACTCGCCTTGCTCGCCATCAACCAGTTACATAAACTTCAGTGACGATCCTGCGAGGTGGAAATCGCTCCCGAAAGAGTCGATGCTACGTTCGGCAACTGACTCGACCAGGATTAATATGGCGCGAAAATAACAGTTTCTGGCAGACTTGTAGCACAAAAAGAGACAGAGATGCTAAAAAAATGACCTGACGTCCCATTTTATGAAATGGCGGCTGAGTGACGGGCAAACGACGGGTGAAAATCGCCCCAGGCGATCTGCCCAGCGCCGTTAAACGCGTAACATTGTGCCGACAACAAAATCACCATGCAACAACCGGAACTAGGAAGACGACTGACTGCTTTACGCAAGGAAAAGAACCTGACGCAGGAAGAATTGGTGGAGAAGAGCCACGTAAGCGTGCGCACCATTCAGCGTATCGAGGCCGGCGAGGTCCTGCCCCGGATGTCGACCGTGAAGATTTTGTTAGGAGCACTGGGAGAGCATTACGATTCTTTTTTTGCAAAACCTGTCCAGGCTATGGAAATACCTAAAAGTACTTTACCTATTGTAAACCGAAACACTTTGCTGATCGCTGCCCTGGCGGGCGCAGTTTATCTGGTGGCCCAGAGCATTCTCGGGGCGATGGATATTGCATGGATCATCAATCACACCGGTTGGGAGCTCCGGGAGAATACGATCTACACGGGCCTGACCGTCGTCATGGTTATCTCGTATACGTTGTTTGCGCGAGGGTTTATCGCGTTGGGCACTGTATTCGAGCATCCGTTGCTGAAAATTGTAAGCTATGTTCTCATTATCGCAACCGGCCTTAAAGGCATTTTTGATGTGGCTTCCTTATCGGTCGAGCTTGCGGACACACTGTGGTTACCGTATGCTGTCATTGCTATACTTTTTGGTGCGTTGAGTATTGTGTTTGGCGTATCGCTGATCCGTCTCCAGGATGGCATGGGTGAGATCTGCCGTGTTGCCGGAATTCTGGAGATTATTATTGGCTGTACACTCGTGACGGTGGTGTTATTCTTTGTTACCTATATCATCTTGATACCGGCTACGGTGCTGGAGATCCTGGTACTATACAGGGGATACGAATACCTGTCCCGTTCCGACACCCCGCAGCTTGCCGGTGATTAACGGCAGAAGTCTATGAAATAGCACCCAGAATGAGGAGTGGATGGCTTACAGTAAGAACTCTGCAACCATTATAGACGGTACGCTGGCATTTCTGCGCCTATTTTCTTAATATCGTAGCTTGCCGCGATGGCATGCGAAGATAGGATGTTAATTAGGAGATCTGCCTGTGCACTTTTTTTGATTCTGATGGTGTTCAACACCATTGGATATTACTCCTTTCTTGTACTGCTAAAGGAGCAAATGGCCGATCGTCTCTCTCGAAAAATTGCTTCCGGCGTTCCGGAACCGGGCGGAGATATGATCTTAAAAATTCCCCTGGCTGTTCCTTACACTACTGGCTCTGAGGAATATGAATCCTCAAAAGGCGAATTTACCTATGACGGCACGGTGTACCGGATCTTGAAACAAAAACACTACAACGATACTTTATATGTTGTCTGTATCCACGACTATAAGGCTACCCAGGTCGCCAATCAGATCAAAGACCTCTCCCATGCCTTCGCCGGAGACGGTAGCCACGGAACCGGTTTAAAATTGATTGACTCCTTATCGAAATATTACTGTTTTACCCGGCATACTATACTGTCTTTAAGTGCCGGATGGTCGCTCGGGCATACTCTGCCGGAGCCCTCCCATCATTATTCCTGCCGCTGGGCGGAGATCATCTTTCATCCTCCCGAAACAAACGCCTAGCCCCCCTCCCGGCATTGCTTTGTCATCTTCTCCTTGTTGCGCGGAAGCCGATGGGTTTCTGTTCAAGGAATTATCGTTCAGTCGTATCTAATCATTCCAGTCCAATAATGAACAGGTTCATTCTATCCATTAGTATGTGCATTCTTGTATGCTCATGCTCAACATCCGTCGAATATCGGACTCAGTCCAATAAGCCAGATGCTTTACATCGTTCTGTAAAAAAAATAACAGATATTATCGTTCACGACATTTTCTCTCCTCCTGTTGCAAGTCGCATTTACGCATATACTACGGTGGCGGCATACGAAGCGGCCCGCCATGAAGATTCTACCCTGGTCTCGCTCGCCGGGCAACTTAATGGTCTCGCGCCGGTTCCCACGCCAGAACCTGGCGTGGAATACAGTTTTCCCCTGGCATCCACCCAGGCTATTCTGCAGACAGGCCGCGCGTATATCTTTTCGGAAGATAAACTGGATGAGTTTTACAACCAGGTGATGGAAGAGTATCGCAGGTCTGGCATGCCGGAAGAAGTTTTTGATCGGTCGGTGGCGTATGGTAAAGCTGTTGCGGAACATATCATTGCCTGGTCGTCGAAAGACAACTATAAACAAACCCGGTCTTTTCCAAAGTATTCGATTCAGGATAGTCCGTCGACCTGGAAGCCTACTCCGCCGGCCTATATGGATGCCATTGAGCCGCACTGGAATAAGATCCGGACTTTTGTGATTGACTCGGCTTCTCAATTCCGCGGCCAGCCGCCGCCAGCATTCTCTATTGAGAAGAATAGCGATTTTTACAAGCTGGCCTACGAAGTCTATGAAACGGGAAAGACCCTCAGCAAAGAGCAAGAGGAAATTGCGCGCTTCTGGGACTGTAATCCTTTTGTGATGAACGTACGAGGGCACGTGATGTTTGCTACAAAGAAAATCTCGCCGGGTGGCCACTGGATGAACATTGTCGACGTTGCTTGCGAGAAAGCGCATGCCAATGCGTCCCGATCGGCCGAAGCATACGTGCGGGTAGCCTTAGCCCTGGCAGACGGTTTCATTGCCTGCTGGGATGAAAAATACCGAAGCCTCCTGATCCGGCCGGAGTCTTATATCAACCAATATATTGATGAGGACTGGGCGCCTTTACTACAAACACCCCCCTTTCCGGAGTATATCAGTGGTCATAGCGTAATCTCCAGTGCCGCTGCCAGCGCCCTCACAGAAGTTTTCGGTGATAACTTTGCTTTTACCGATTCGACAGAGATGGAATTTGGCCTTACCGCCAGAAACTTCCCCTCGTTCTTTGCAGCCTCTGATGAAGCCGCCCTTAGCAGACTGTATGGCGGTATTCATTACCGTCCCGCGAATGAAAATGGAAAGATTATGGGCATGGCCGTCGGTGCGTTCATCAACGAACGAGTGCGCACCCGGAGCAAGAAAGAAGCAAAAGCCTAAGCTGCTATGGAGTCATTATCAAACCGCCTCCATTATCTCTTTCGTATAGCGTGCGCTATGTGTTTTATCGGCCATGGCGCCTTCGGCATCATCACCAAGCAGATTTGGTGTAATTACTTTGGTGTTTTCGGCATTGGAGAGGCCCTTGCTTACCAGCTGATGCCCGTCGTGGGGATTGTCGACATCCTCTTAGGCCTGATCCTTATTGTCTACCCTATCCGCGCAGCGGCTGCCTGGCTGGTGTTCTGGGGGTTGTTTACGGCCTCGCTGCGGCCGCTCTCAGGCGAGCCCTTTGCCGAGTTTCTGGAACGTGCGGGCAACTGGGGTGCGCCACTGATCTTATTGATGTTGTCGGGCCCCATCGGCCCGGGTATTCGTTCGTGGTTTAAGAAAATGGAACCTGGCACGCCCCTATCAGAAAAACAACTACGTTCGATCGAGCTCTGGCTCAAAATTATTGCCTGCACGTTGCTGGTAGGACATGGTTGGCTGAACCTGATCGAGAAGAAAGGGTTGATTAATCAATATATTTCTTTGGGATTTCATGCACCGGTTTTAATGGCACACATTGTTGGGTTTCTAGAGGTTGCCTGCGGTCTTTCGTTCTTGATCCGGCCCGTGAAACATGTGGTGCTGGTATTCTTTGTGTGGAAGATGACGAGTGAGCTATTCTATCCAGCGTGGGAATTATTTGAGTGGGTGGAGCGCGGCGGAAGTTATGCTGCGCTTCTGGGATTATTTGTTGTTCTTCACTATAGATCTCATGTTATAAAACTGGTGCCCAGGGCTGGACTTGGATAATGCCCTATGTATTTCGCCAGTGAACCCGGCCATATGCCGATGAACCTAAAACGGTATGGCATTGTACGAAGAACGATAACTTCATGAGCAAGATCAACACGCTTGCCATGAAGTATATCGTTCTCTTTCTGTTTATTACAGGAAGCGCTTTTTCAGTCCCGGCGCAAGAAATTGGCGCCAATTTTAACCATGATCCGGAAATCATTGACTTTACCTATTTGAAAAAGACTCCGGTGGAATGGGTTCGTACAACGCCTTACATTTTTGAGTACATACGCGGCAAAAAAAATGTCGATACGGAAATGGGGTTAGCGAAGGTGATTGAGGCAAAAAAGGCTGGCTATAAAGTCGCTTTCGGATTTCGTTGGGACTTTGCTAAATTCAAGTTGAATATTCCTGCACCGGGATCGCCTGAAGAGAAAAAATACTTTGAGACTGCCGCTAGAATATTAAACAGGGTGGGTCCATTCCTGGACATTTTTACGTTAGGGAATGAGCCTAATCTGGAGACGAAGAAGGAAGATTTACAGCGAAATGCAAAGGGCATTGTTCCGCTGGTTTTATTTACGGAACGCTTGTTGTCGGAAGTTGTAGAGCCGTATTATAGTGCGCGTAAGGATTTAAAACGTCCCGATGTTTATACCGGATCATTGCCACGTTTGTTCCTTAAAGACGAGCAGAAGATTCCAGGCGTAGTTGGACTGATCGAATTGGCGCAGCGTCACCCGGCGATCAAAGGATTGGCAATACACTTGCATATTTCCGACTCTTTGGAAATGGCAGAAGCGCTGCAGTTCGTACGAACTATCATGCCAGACAAGCCTATTATTGTCCCTGAATTCTCGTTGTTTCGTTTATACAATAAACATGTATCAGACGCATTGGGTGATAGCGAGCGGGGTATTACATTCGCGAGTCAGTATGGCTACCCTCCTTCTATGAAGCTCTATGAGTGGTATAGCAAAGCCAATACGCAGCGTGTTAGCCCTAAAGAATGGGAGGATATGTTTGCATCGCGTAGCTGGTTTCCGCAACATTTCATGAAAACATATTATCGTTACTTTCAGAAGTATGGTATTGTATTGGCCACATACGGTTATTTAAGCCAATCGGCTCCGCAAAAGATGGGCCCTGCTTCACCAACCTGGTTTGTCAATCCCATTTTTCCCATGAAAAGCCTGACGCCGCTTGCGGACGGGTCGTATGCACCGAATCCACTGTGGTATGATGATTTTGTGACCATTGTGCAACAGGGCAAAAACGGCCATTGAATAACAGGCCGAACGGCGTGACCCCCTGAAACGGACTTAAATAAAAGCCCTGGTTCAGGACAATGGATCCTAAACCAGGGCTTTGAAAATATTTTGTATTAGAAGCTCGACAGGGAGATACCGACTGTGAACGTGCTGAAGTCGACAGGCTGGCGATTCTGCGAGAGTCCATCTTTAAACAGGTCGGTCATGTTTGCATAACCGAAGACGCTGAAGTTTCCGACGCCAATCTTGCCAAACACGCCATAGCGGAATTTGTTCAGCCCAAAGTCTTGTTTGTCTTTAATCTTTTTCACTTCGCCATCTTCCTTGTATTTGATCTTGCCGAAGGAGTCAAACATGTAGCCTACCCGTCCACCGATCGAGATGCGGAAACTACGGGCGGGGTCTTCCGGATTGGTACGGAAGCAAAGCTCGAGCGGCACTTCCACGTAGTTGGTGATGAGCATCGATTTTTTCAGGTTTGAAAACCCGGCAGTCGCCGGGGACACCATAAAAACGGAGTCGGCGTTGTAGGCCAGGGTATACTCGTTTTTGAATTTAAAACGCTCCATGCTGAGGCCGATGCCGGGGATGAAGCTGAATCCGGATTTGAGGATGCGGATGTCGTATTGATAATAGATATTGACGGTTCGGGAGCCCCACAGTCCCAGGGAGAAGTTGTCGGGAGCACCGGAGGCACGATTTACCCCCAGTTCGAGTGTGAAGTTTCCAGGGATATCCGGATGGCCTTTTCTTTTCGTAGTGGTGGTGGTGGTGGTTTCCTGCCCAAAAGCCTGTGCCACAAGTGCGACGAACGCAATAACTACCGCAATTCTTCTGATCATGTACTTTTTTATTCAATAAATACGTTCAAAAATACCCTTAATTGTGGTCCGGGCCAAACCAGATATTTTGTAAAGTGAATTATTTCTTTACATTTGCACTCCCAAATCACACTGGGGCACATAAAAACCAGGGTGCGTAGCTCAACTGAATAGAGCATCTCACTACGGATGAGAAGGTTCGGGGTTTGAATCCCTGCGCGCCCACTGATTAAAAACTAAATCCTGGTAGCATCCCTGCCAGGATTTTTTATTTCCCCGCCCTGAACTTCCCATCCTGATAGCGGCGATTGCAAGCCACTCATTCGCATGGTCTCTACGGAAGATTCAACTATTTGGCTTCTAGTAAGATAACAGAGATCAATTTCTGTATGGCAGAAATTGATCTCTGGCCTGTGCAACTCTAGGGATGCATCAACCTGGCATAAAGTTTCATGACAATACTAAGGCAGCGAAAAGAAGTGGCGGAATTTCGGGCGCTGCTATCGCTTTTTGTATATCTCCTTCAGGATATCCGGATCGCCGTCAATCGGTGGCATTGCCAGGCCCAATATGGTTGCAATGAAGGGATATACATGCACGTTTTCGAATGGCGGTAGGGTTGCCCTTTGTTTTATGTTAGGGCCGGCCGCGTAGAATATGCCTTGCATATTTTTCTCAACACCGGGGTCAAATCCATGTGCGCCAAACACCGCTGGCTGTGGCCCGGCGCGCCGGGGTTGATCCTGGAAGTAGTAGCCGGGCTCGATGACCAGTAGCAGGTCGCCTGCCCGTTCGTGATTGTAATGCCACTGGGTGGGCATCTCTTTTCGTTTGTAGACCTTAAAGTGGTATTCTTTTTTCTTTAGGACGTCGTAGAGCGAGTCGGCTTTATGCGTATAGATATGCGTTTGGGTGCCACCGTTTACAAATACGATCGAACTGTCGCGTGTGTCGAAGAGGTTGGGAATGGATACAAACGTTTTTGGAGTGTTGCTCAGCTCCATCATGCCGTGGTCGGAGACCAAGATCACGTTTACTGGCAGCGCTACTGTTTTCAGCCCGTGCATGAGGTGTCCCAGGAGGCTGTCTGCCTGTAATACTATTTCGCGCAAGGCCTGTGAATTGGGGCCGCTATGATGGCCTTCGGTATCCACGAGCGAGAAGTATAGCGAGATGAAGTGTGGACGCTCCGCTGGCGGCAGCTTGAGCCACGCGATGGTTTGGTCAACACGCTGTTTGTTAGGCACCGATTCATCGTAGTCGAAACAGTAGTCTGGGTATTTGCCCTGGATGGCAGCTTCTGACCCCACCCAGAAGAACGAGGCGGTCTTCAGGCCTTGTTGCTGGGCCAGTTGCCACAAGGGTGTACCGCCATAGTAGCCAGGATTGCGCACGGCTGCACGGTCTCGTATGGCGTAGTATTGATGCAGGGCCGGGTCGTAAAAGGCATTGTCGACCAGGCCGTGGCGGCCGGGGTAAAGCCCGGTAACGAGTGTATAGTGATTAGGGAAGGTTTTGCTGGGGAAGGATGGTATGAGCCCTTCGGCGGCGGCGCCTTTGCGGATAAACTCCTGGAAATAGGGCGGCTTGAACCGCGACACATAATCATATCGGAAGCCATCGAAAGAAACCAGTACTACATACGGTCTTTCTTTGGGTTGCGCGTAGGAGGCTATACTGATAAGATAACCGGCAACGAAGAGCACCACGCTTTTCATCATTCTCACCTAATACATTTAGATTCTCTGCGGCTAAATGTAATCGTCTTTTAGGCCAATTCGCAACCTGCTATGTTATTTGAAGATCAATTTTTGATGGCCGGTTGCCTACCCTCCATAAAAATGCGAATAGAATTGCGGATGCCGTTTAGATATGTAAAGACAGGACGTGTTAAAAAAAACGGTTAGCAAGGCCGCCAATGACAGAGCCCAGCGTACTAAAGAAGCCTTCAAAAAAGCTCATGGCCAATTTTGTACTGACTTCATTTTGCTTCTTCGGTTCATTCATCGAAAAATATTCCTTATCCCCAGTCATTGAGTCATAGTAGTTAATAAGAAGCTTCTGGGCCTGCGACCGGTCTTTCCCGTTATCTCCGTTTTTGCATTTCACTACTTCTTTTATCATTGGCTCATTAGTCAATTAAGCAATTCGGCAGGCTGCCGCTTAACGTTACAGTGTCCTGTTCAATCGTGAATAGCAGGGTTGGCTTTTTGCCCACACGAGACATCGTGCAGAACGAATTCAAGATAAAATCCAACGATGCGTCCTTGGGATAGGAGGCTTCGATCACGCAATTTTTCATTGCTTCGTTTGCAATTTTAACGTGAACATTAAATCGTTTTTCAAGAATTTCGGCAGCGTCCTCAAGTCTCACGCGCGGAAGAACAATCATGGAGTAATGCCAATCTACGTTTTCCGGATTAAATGCTTCTGCGTTATAACGGCCGCTTTCTGTGTAAACAGTTACTCGTTGCCCTTCCATAAGCTCTGCAAGTTTTGCGCCTTTATAACGTACCGCTACCCGACCATGCGCAACGGAGACGGTTAAGAATCCATCTTTCGGGTTGGCGTCTACCCTGAAACCTGTACCGAGTACTTCGATCTCAACATCCTGTGCCGTTTTCACGACGAAGGGTAGTTGAGCATTTTTTGCAACATCCAGATAGAGGCTACCATCCGTAATACTGAGCTCCCGACGATTGTTGGTGAAGAAGGGTGTAGGCGTGCAATAATTCGTCCCGCCCAGAATTACAGCCCAGGATCTATCGGGAAACTGCACATATTGCGCAGGACCGATA
Source organism: Dawidia cretensis (assembly GCF_018598175.1). Lineage (GTDB taxonomy): Bacteria > Bacteroidota > Bacteroidia > Cytophagales > Cyclobacteriaceae > Ohtaekwangia > Ohtaekwangia cretensis. Next base: position 145,135 of record NZ_JAHESE010000003.1, on the reverse strand, counting down.
ACGGACTCATCAGAACAACTTTTGGATTTAAATTGAATGTGCTTTGAAGAAATAGAGATTACGAGCGCGACAAAGACGGCTGTGCATACCAGGGCGACCGTTTTTCCAATCCTCTTATAGATAGAAGCTTGTCCGTTGTTACCTTGTTTGGAAATAATATCGTTGCCCGACAGGCGTCCGTTAATTCTCGTGGCCTCGCGAATGAGTATCTCCTCAATTTCTGCTGGGCTCATCGCGGCCAGACGTGAATCACGCTGGAGTTGATACAGGCTTCCCTTCCAAATATCCAGCTGCTGCTCGGTGGCACCACCTTCCTTTAGAGCCGCCAGGATACGGTTAATGCAAGCAATCATGTTGGTAACCTCTTGTTGCATGAGCCATTCTCTGGCGCGCAGAACGGCCAGACACACCACAGTACTCGCCTCGGGCGAAAGTTTATGGGCATGAAACTCCTTCAGCACCCGTACTTGACGAGCACTTCCAGACCTGTCAGCAGTAAAATCAAACTGCAGGCCATTAACATCTTCGTGCATATGTGAACGAATTAAAAGGCTAAACTTGGGTGGGCTCCCTGAGGCGACAGACGATTAACATCCATTAGCCCTGTATCTAATAAGAGGCAATACTACATTAAAGGTATAAGAGAAATGATTGAGAATTGACACTTCACTCCGATCCTGCCTTAAATCCATTTATATACTGGATATTCCAGGTATCCTGGAAATCATATTCTTTCTAACAGGTGGTATCGGATACCAGGATTTTTTATTTATGTCTACGTCTGAATAACTCCGGCATTAAACCGCTCCACTGTCGCGTGGTTTGCCGCTTCAATACCGGCTGATATCACGTTGCGAGTCTCCAGCGGATCGATCACGTTGTCTACCCAAATGCGCGAGGCCGCGTAGTACGGGCTTAACTGATCGTTATAACGATCGGTGATCTCTTTCAATAATTTATCCTCCTCTTCTTTCGACAACGTCTGCCCTTGTGCTTTCATCGAGCTGACGCGAATCTGCAGCAGTGTCTTGGCGGCGGAGGCGCCGCTCATGACAGCAATCTGTGCCGTGGGCCAGGCCACGATCAACCGGGGATCGTAGGCTTTTCCACACATGGCGTAGTTGCCTGCGCCGTAGGAATTGCCGACGATAACAGTAAACTTTGGTACGGTGGAGTTAGCCATGGCGTTGACCATCTTGGCGCCGTCTTTGATAATACCACCATGCTCTGCTTTGCTGCCGACCATGAAACCGCTCACATCTTGCAAAAACAATAGGGGTATTTTGCGTTGGTTGCAGTTCATGATAAAACGAGCGGCCTTGTCGGCAGAGTCGGAATAGATCACGCCGCCCATCTGCATCTCGCCCTTTTTGTTCTTGACCACTTTACGTTGGTTCGCTACAATGCCCACTGCCCAACCGTCTATACGCGCGGTGCCGCATAACAGCGACTTGCCGTACAGGGCTTTGTACTCGTCAAACTCAGAGTTGTCTACCAGGCGTTTGATCACCTCCAGCATGTCGTAGGGCTTGACGCGATCGCTGGGGACGATGCCATATATTTCGCGGGAATCGAGCTTGGGCGCCTGGGGGGTGACACGATCGAAGCCGGCTTTGTGAGATGCGCCCAGCTTGTCGAAGATGTTGCGTATATAATTAAGACAGCTCTTGTCGTCGGGGAATTTGTTGTCGGTTACGCCGGAGATCTCGCAGTGCGTGGTCGCACCACCGAGGGTTTCATTGTCGATGTCTTCGCCGATGGCGGCCCTTACCAGGTATGAGCCGGCCAGGAAAATGGAGCCGGTCTTGTCGACGATCATGGCTTCGTCGGACATGATGGGCAAGTAGGCGCCGCCGGCTACACAGCTGCCCATGATGGCGGCAATCTGTACAATGCCCATGGAGGACATCCGCGCGTTGTTTCGGAACTGACGGCCAAAGTGTTCTTTATCTGGAAATATTTCATCCTGCATGGGCAGGAATACGCCGGCACTGTCTACCAGGTATACAATCGGCAGATGGTTTTCCATGGCGATCTCTTGTGCCCGCAGGTTTTTCTTGGCGGTGATGGGAAACCAGGCTCCCGCTTTTACGGTGGCATCGTTGGCCACGATGACGGCGAGGCGGCCTTTGATGTGGCCTAACCCAGTCACGACACCGCCGGAGGGGCAACCGCCATATTCTTTATACATGCCATCGCCAGCAAACAGGCCTACTTCTATAAGCTCCGATCCCTCGTCGATGAGGTAGGCAATGCGTTCGCGCGCGGTGAGCTTTCCTTTCTGATGTTGCTCTTCGATCTTCTTCTCGCCACCGCCTAACTGTACTTTTTTACTGCGGGCGTGAAGCTGTGTTACGAGCTGCTTGAGCTGGTCTTCGTTGCGGTTGAATTCCAAATCCTGGGCCATGGGGAATATGATGGGTTAACAGGCACATGTTATCGCTAAAGTTCGTCAATTCCAAATGGCACGGCTCCAGTCGCACCGACGTGTAGCGGCCGTTAATGTATAAAAGAAACCCACTCGACACCTTTCTCACGGCACGTGCGAAGGCCGTTGGTGAAGGTCGAGATAAGAAGCTGTAATACTTCGCCATCGTCAGACTCCATATCTTTTTCAGAAGGTTGGATCTTTTCCAGCACGGCCAGCAGGTGCTCTATCTCCGGTTTGGAATAGTGGCTTATGCCTGGAAAGTCATTGATCGGCGGTATATCAAACAAGTTTTTCTCACCCCACATACGATCGAGGTTGACGGTAGCACCAGCTTTATCCAATAGTTCATTCAGGCGCTTCCAGACCCGGCCGGCATAAAAAATATCATCGTCTGTAGATAGACTGGTGCCAAACACATCGCATGCTACCAGAAGCGCATAACCATACTCATGCGCAAGCTTGGGATCAAGGCCCGTGGAAGGCTGGCTTTTAAAGAGCCCAAAAAATCCACCGCTTCCAGACTTCCGGTCAGCGGGTTTGATGTACTGAAATATGAGCGCGTCTATAATTTCTTCAAAATCGGCCTCACTTTCGCTGGCATAGTGATCATAAAGACCAGATGCTTTTATTTGCTCGGCCAATTGCGCGTCTTTCGAGCCGAGCACCTGCCGCACTTTCTCTAAGTCAACAGCGAAAGGCTGTGCATAGTATCCCATATAATGATTATTACGTCTACTGTACGTCCGGGCTTCCAGACACTGTTGCCATAAACCGGGCACGTGCCACGCGCATCCTACTGCTTTTTCTTCTTCTCGTCTTCTTTACGCTGGCGCTCCTGGTCACGCGCGATTGTCTTGCTGCTTTTGCCCAAAGGGGATAGGAAATGCCGGGGGTTTTTATTGAAGTGCTTGGCCAGCGAGTCAAACGATACCAGCAGTTTGTTGAGGTTCACGTATAGGGTGTCCTCTGTCAACAGTTTGCTGGCGGTGTTGTCGCCTTTGTGAAGGAGTGCCAGGGTCTCATTTAGCTTTGTCAGGCTTTGCTGTGCTTTCTTAACGGTATGGTTGAGCTCCATCACCTTGAGGGAGTCCGACAGCGTGTGGAAGTTGGCGATCGTCGGCTTTAGCTCTTCGAGGGTGCCGTTGAGGTTGGTCGCTACTGATTTGAAGTTTGTGCCCAGGTCGTTGATGTTGCTGTTGGCCGACCGCAGTGTTTGGTTCAGCAAGCTTGGGGTTGTTTGCAAGCCCTTCATCATCGTGTCGAGGCGTGCGCTATTGTTATTAAGGCCGTCCAATAGACGGTTTACGTTTTTCAGTGTTGTCGTCAGGCTGGTGGCTACCGGTTCGGCATTTTGCGCGAGGAAGTCCATGATGCCTTTGGCTACTTCTGACCGGATGGTGTCGTCGGCCTCCAGCACACGGCCACCGGTGCCGTGCATGTCGAGTTGGATGAACCGGCCTCCCAGAAGCTCGCCGTTCAGCATGGCGACAGACGAGTCTGTCAGTACGATGTCCGAATCAATATCCAACTCCACGACCACACGGTCAAGGTGTTGCTGGATTTGGATGTCGCTTACACGGCCCACGGCGTAGCCGTTGAGGAAGATCTGGTTAGACTCCGTCAGCTTGTCGACGTTTTGGTAAATGGCGAAATATTTATTGCTGGATGACAAGAAGTCGGAGCCTTTGAGAAAGTTGAAGCCAAAGTACAGCAATGTGAAGGCCACTACCATAAAGAGGCCTACCTTAAATTCCTTCGATAATTTCATGCGTATAAAATGCGGTTGCTGTGAAGTCCATGGATTCCCGCCCAGGCCGTGTACCGTTTCCGGTGGTCAATTTAGGGATTTTATGGATTCCACTTCGTTTTTGTATTCTTTGAAAGCACGGTAGATGCCCGAAGCTACCAGCTCCTGGCCCTGTTCTGTGGCCAAAAAGTCCTCTTCTGCCGTGTTGGAGAGGAAGCCTGTCTCGATCAGCACGCTGGGCATGGTGGTGCGCCAGAGCACGACAAATCCAGCCTGCTTCACGCCGCGGCTTACACGGCCTACTTTATTTTTAAATTGTCCTTCTACCTTTTGGGCGAACTTGAGGCTGCTTTCCTGGTAGGCGCTTTGAATGAGTGTAAAAAGTATATACGATTCGGGGCTGTTGGGCTCAAAACCCTCATACCGTTCCTTATAATCTTTGTCCATGAGGATCACGGAGTTCTCGCGCTTGGCAACGTCGAGATTTTTTTCGTCCACGTGCATTCCCATGACAAAGGTCTCGGTACCATAGGCCTTCGCGTTAGGGTTGGCATTGGCGTGAATACATATAAAGAGATCGGCTTTGGCTTTGTTGGCAATGGCCGCCCGTTCGTCCAATGGCAGGTACCGGTCGTCCTTACGCGTATAGATCACCTTTACATCGGGGACATTTTTTTCAATATACTCCCCTACCATCAAGGCGATCTTCAGGGCCAGGTCCTTTTCTTTTACTTTCTTGCCCCGGGTACCGTTGTCTTTGCCCCCATGACCGGCGTCGATGACAATCACATCGACCTTCGAATCGTGCTGAGCAGAAACGGGTAAATAATTTAGCAAGGTTATTGCTATCAGAAGCAGGGTTAGTCCAATATTCCTCACAGGCCTTACAATGTTCAATGTATTTGCAATAACTTTACGCAAAAATGTGAATTTTTCACTAAAAGCTAAAAACCTAACCTTTAACCCGGTATTTGTGCGGCATTTTAGTATCCTCCTTTTTTTGCTCATCAGCACTGTCGCCGCCGCGCAAGTGGAACCCCGTATTAAAACCCCACAGGAGGTTATTAGTATTCCGAACGATTCCATTCCGACCTCGGCCGATTCAATTCCGCCACTGGGGACAACAGCCAAGGATACGCTCAAATCCGATACGGTCAAAACTCCGCCACCCAAGGGCGACATTGAGACTACTATCAATTATTCGGCCAAGGACTCGATCCGGGCCACCCTGGACAACCAGATGGTTTGGTTGTATGGTGACGCGAAGATTAAATACGGCGAAATCGAGCTCGAGGCCGAAGAAATTATTATTGACTACGCCAACAATACCCTTACCGCACACGGCCGCCGCGACTCGCTTGGCCACCGTGTGGGATATCCTATCTTTAAAAATGGTGCCGAGCTGTACGAAACCAAAGATATTGTCTACAACTTCAAGACCCGCCGTGCGCGTATCAGTGAGGTTGTCACCACGCAGGGCGAAGGCTATGTCAGCTCACGCGCAGCTTTCAAAAACGAGAAGAACGAGGTCCTTAGCCTTCACAACTCTTACACCACGTGTAACCTCGAACATCCGCACTTCCGCATTATTTCCAGTAAGGCCAAAGCCATACCACACGACAAGATTGTCTCGGGGCCTTTTTATTTTGAGTTCAACGAGATTCCCCTTCCCCTGGGTTTCCTGTTTGGTATGTTTCCATCGCCACGGAAAAGCTCATCGGGTATTATCTTCCCGTCTTACGGCGAAGAGCGCCGCCGCGGCTTCAACCTGCGTAACGGCGGATATTTCTTCGACATCAGCGAATATGTCAAGCTGGCCCTGACGGGCGATATTTACTCGAAAGGAGGCCACGCTGTCTATGCTAACTCCAGCTATCTGAAGCGGTATGCATATAGCGGCACGGTGAACTTTGCCTATTCGCGTAACTCGGATACCGACGATAAGATCGAGACTAACAATTATACAGAAGACTTCCGCCTGACATGGAGCCACTCGCCCCAGTCGAAGGGCAACGGACGTTTCTCGGCCTCTGTTAACGCCGCCACGTCTACCTTCAACCGGAACAACTTCTTGTCGTATGGTAGTCCCAATGCCCAGTACACGGCGGCACTGAGCAACATCTCTACGAAGCTGAGCTCGAACGTGTCGTATAGCCATCGCTTTGCCGGCACGCCTTTTACCATGGCACTTAATGCCAGCCACAACCAGGACATCGTTACAAAAAATGTGGACCTGGCGCTGCCGACGCTAACGGCCAATATGACGAACATTTATCCTTTCCAAAAGAAATCGGGTGAGATCGGTGTGCTGGATAACTTTTCGATTTCGTATTCGCTAACGGCACAGAACCGTGTAACCAACAACTTGGGGCGGCGCACCATTAACGCCACGCAAGACAGCATTGCGCCGTTTACCGCGGCCAATTTTAGTCGGTTCTTCACGAACGGGCGGAAAGGTATTCGTCAATCGGTACCGATCTCGTACTCTTTTAAAGCGTTCAAGTATTTTACCATGTCGCCGTCGATCTCGATAGAATCGAAATCGTATTGGGAAAAGCTTAATTATGCATTTAACAGCCGGGGCCAGATGTACGTCAAGGATACCACAAATGGATTCAATACCATTGTGAACTATTCCGTAAGCACCAGCCTTACTACCCGCATGTATGGCACCTATTTCTTTAAGAAAGGAAAAGTCAAGGCTATCCGACACGTAGTCAATCCTTCGGTGTCCTTTGGGTATACTCCGGACTTCACCACGAACAGCGACTATTTTTTTAAAGCCGGTGCGGTGAAAGAATTGAAAAGGTCCTTCGACGAAATAAAGGGTGATTCGGTATATACGCCAGTATACTATGACAACAAACCTTTCTATTATAGATCCAGGCACGAAGGCTCCGTCTATGGCGGCTCTACCACCGGCCGAAGCGGCTCGATCGGCTTCAGCCTGGGTAACAACGTGGAAATGAAAGTGCAAGGGGAACAGGATTCCGTTGCACGCAAGGTGATGCTGTTGAATAACCTGTCGTTTAACACCAGCTATAACCTGATGGCTGACTCGTTCAAGCTGGCGCCGATTGGTATCGCCGCGAACACCAACATTCTCGACAACATGTTTAACCTGAACGCCTCCGCTACGCTGGATCCGTATGTGTATCGGGACTCTCTCTTCAATGCTGAAACGGGTCGCACCGTCGAGTATCGCTCGAAACAGTATGCCTGGAAAGACGGAAAAGCCGGGCGGATCACCAGCGCCACCGTAGCCATTAGCACGAACCTAAACCCCAAAGCCCGCGATAAAAATAATAGCACACGCGATAAAATTGCCAAATCTGACCTGCCACAACAAGAGAAGGATTTTCTCATTGAAAACCCCGACGCCTACGTAGACTTTGACATACCGTGGAGCTTGAACCTGAGTTATAACGCCGCGTACTCTCACCCGGTCAACGCCGCAGCCAGGATTACGCAGACCGTCACGGCCAATGGCGACTTCTCACTCTCGAAGCAATGGAAGTTTACCTATAGCACAGGCTACCACTTTGAAGACGGCGAGTTCTCTATTACGCAGCTGGGTATTAACCGCGACCTGCACTGCTGGACCATGAGCGTGAACTGGACGCCTTTCGGTCAGTTCCAGCAGTTCTATTTTGTGATTAATGTGAAGTCCAGCTTGCTCCAGGATCTGAAGCTGGAGCGGCGCAAGCCTTTCTTTGATAACCTATAAAAAAAGGCGGTCTCTATTCGAGACCGCCTTTTTATGATAATCAATACGGTATTATTTCAACCACCCTTCCACTTCTTCCTGGGTAGGGTTGGTGATCTCGAGCTTCATCTTTTTGCGTGTACCGCATACGTCGTTGAAAAGCTTGGAGGCTTTCATCTCTTTCATCTGAGCCAGCGACTGAATGCCTAGCTTTTGTAGCACCGGAATCAGCTCGGGGCGTACGCCGGCAGCTTCAAATTCCTTCTCGTCAAAGCCAGCGATAGGCTTTTCGGGCTTCATTTGTGGGAAGAACAGCACGTCCTGAATCGATGCCGAGTTGGTCATGATCATGGACAGGCGGTCGATGCCGATGCCCAGACCTGCCGTCGGCGGCATGCCGTATTCCAGGGCGCGGAGGAAGTCTTCGTCCAGGGTCATGGCTTCCTCGTCGCCGCGCTTGCCCAGCTCCAGCTGCTCTTCAAAGCGTTGACGCTGGTCGATGGGGTCGTTCAACTCGGAGAACGAGTTGGCAATCTCCTTACGGTTACAGATGGCTTCAAAGCGCTCTACCAGGCCCGGCTTGCTGCGGTGTTTCTTGGCCAGCGGTGACATCTCTACCGGGTAGTCGGTAATAAACGTCGGCTGAATGAGGTGGTGCTCGCACTTCTCACCAAAGATCTGGTCGATCAATTTGCCCTTGCCCATGGTTTCGTCCATCGGCACGTTCAACTGGCGGCAGGTGTCGCGCAGTTGTACTTCGTCCATGGTAGAGATATCGATGCCTGTAAAGTGTTGGATGGCCTCGAACATAGTGAAGCGTTTCCAGGGTCTCTGGAAGTCGATGATGTTTTCGCCCACCGTTACGCGGGTAGTACCATGTAGGTCGATGGCGACTTTTTCGACCATTTCTTCCACGAGGTCCATCATCCAGTTATAGTCTTTGTAGGCTACGTACAGCTCGATCTGCGTAAACTCGGGGTTGTGGAACCGCGACATGCCTTCGTTGCGGAAGTCTTTCGAGAATTCGTAGACGCCCTTGAAGCCACCGACGATAAGGCGCTTCAGGTATAGCTCATTGGCAATACGCAAGTACAACGTCATGTCCAGCGTATTGTGGTGTGTCTTGAAAGGACGCGCCGCGGCACCACCGTATAACGGCTGCAGAATAGGCGTTTCTACTTCCAGGTATTCTTTGGCGTTGAGGTATTGACGCATGGAGTTCACCAGCTGCGTGCGCTTAATGAAGGTATCGCGTACCCCTGGGTTTACGATCATGTCGACATACCGCATGCGGTACCGTTGCTCGGAGTCCGTAAAGGCGTCGTGGCGGTGCGTGACGCCTTGCTCGTCGACGGTCTCTTTCGTGATCGGCAGCGGGCGTAGCGATTTGGTCAATACCGTCAGCGCGGTGACGTGTATCGACGTTTCGCCGGTCTGGGTGACAAAAGCGTAACCCTTCACACCGATGATGTCGCCGATGTCGAGCAGTTTTTTAAAGACGGTGTTGTAGAGGGTTTTATCTTCGCCGGGGCACAGGTCGTCGCGGCGCAGGTAAAGTTGAATGCGGCCCGTCTCGTCTTGCAGCTCCACAAAAGAGGCATTGCCCATGACACGCGTATTCATGATACGGCCAGCGAGGGAGACGTCCTTGAAATTGTTTTCGTCCTGTTTGTATTTTTCCAGGATCTCTTTGGCAGAGGTGCTGATTTCAAAAAGATCGGCCGGATAGGGATCAATCCCTAGTTTCCTGAGCTCATCCATCTTTTGCCGGCGGATGATCTCCTGTTCGCTGAGTTGCATCAATTAAAATTTTCCGCAAAAATACGCGAAATAGGGAGAAAAGGAAGATGGCTATTGCGCCGATCTTCGCCGCTGCAGCTCTTTCCGGATCAGAATCAGTTCACGGCTGCTCTGGCCGGCTACAGACGTATTTTCCGTGGCCCGCCGGAACAGATACGGCATGACCGACCGCACCGGCCCGTAAGGCATGTATTTGGCCACTTTGTAGCCTGCCTTTGCCAGATTAAAGGAGATATTGTCGCTCATGCCATACAGCTGCGCAAACCACACGCGCTCGTCGTTGCTGGAAATGCCGTGCTGTTCCATAAGCTGCGTGAGGTACAAATTGCTGTGCTCGTTGTGCGAGCCGCACATAAAAGCCATTTGTCGCAAGTTGACGACACAAAATTCCAGCGCTTCGGTAAAGGCTTTGTCAGATGCGGCCTTGTCGGGCTGGATCGGATCTTCGTAGCCCATTTCTGCGGCCCGCGCGCGCTCTTTTTCCATGTACGCACCCCGCACCAGCTTGGCGCCGAGGTGATAGCCTTTTTCCACTGCTTCGCGAAAAGCATCTTTCAGGTTTTGCAGCGTGGCCTTGCGGTACAGCTGGAAGGTATTGAAGACAATGGCTTTTTCGCGGTTATAGCGGGCCATCATTTCATACGCCAACGCATCGACAGGCTCCTGGATCCAGGTTTCTTCGGCATCTATCAGCACGGGAATGCCACTGGCGTGGGCCAGGCTGCAGATCGCGTCCACCCGTTTTTGTATGCGTTGGTAGGCCTCGTTCTCCGCAGGGCTTAGGGCGTCCTGGCGTTGGATCTTTTCCAGCAGCTCCATGTTGGCAAGGCCCGTTACTTTAAACACCGAGAACGGAATGCCCTTTGGGTTGCTTTTCGCTTTGCGAATGGTGCGCAGCGTTTCTTCAAGTGTTTGGTCAAAGCCCGTTTCGGATGCTTCACCTTCTACCGAGTAGTCGAGAATGGTGCCGACACCGTAACGCGACAGCGTACGAACTTCATCGTCGCAGTTGTCAATACTCACGCCGCCACAGAAGTGGTCGAATGCCGTTTTTTTGATCAGCCCCTCGACCGGCAAGTGTAGCTTTAACGCCAGCTTTGTCGACCCAATAGCCATGGACGAGATCCACGGATGGTTGACGAGCGAGAATATAAAGTTGGCTTTTCGTAGGGCGGCATTGGACTTGTAAGAAAATGCCACCGAGGTGTCTTCAAATGAAATCCTGGGGTGTGCCTGCATACGCTGTTAAAAGTGGCGCAAATATACCCGCTTACAGACGTTAGCAAAAACGAGGGGCCCGGAGTTGTCAGGTTTTTAATAACTTTCGAAAAAAAGTTTACGCAAAGACTGATGCTGCCCGATAACATTTTGTTTTCCGCCGATCCTACCAATGATTTATTGGCAATCCTTCAGAAAAAAAAATACAGCCAGGTGGCCGTTCTCACAGACGAGAACTGCCGGCGGCACTGCTACCCGCTGTTGGAGCGGGCGTTGCCTCCACACCAGGTTATAGAAGTGAAAAGTGGTGAGGAACAGAAAAATCTCGACACCTGCACGTATATCTGGCAAGCCATGACGGAGCAGGCGCTGGATCGCCACGCGGTGTTGATTGTATTGGGGGGTGGCGTGCTGGGCGACATGGGCGGATTTTGTGCCGCAACGTACAAGCGCGGTATTGATTTCATTCTTGTACCCACTACGTTGCTGGCGCAGGTCGATGCCAGCATTGGTGGCAAGCTGGGTGTAGACTTTCAACACCTGAAAAATCACATCGGTGTTTTTCAGGTACCCGTCATGACGTTACTCTACAGCGGCTTTCTGAAGACTTTGCCTACCGCTGAGCTCCGCTCGGGATATGCCGAAGTGATTAAACATACGCTGATCTCCGACCGTGCCATGTGGAATGTGATTGTGCGCAATTCATTTACCGACCAGGATTGGAACACCCTGGTACGTCACTCGGTAGCGTTCAAAGCGCGTGTCACCACCGAAGATCCTACCGAAAAAGGTCTGCGTAAAATTCTCAACGCCGGCCACACGATTGGTCACGCCGTGGAGAGTTATTTATTGGGTAGCAACCGACGCATTTTACACGGCGAGGCTGTGGCGTTAGGGCTTATTGCCGAGGGATATATTGCCGAGGTACGGGGCATGTTGTCAACGACGGACTTTCAACAACTATACCGGTATATTCTTTCTGTATATGGAAAAGTCGCGCTGATGGAAGAGGATATTGAAGCGGCTACGACGTTGACGTTACAAGACAAGAAAAATAAAGCCAACAAAATATTGTGCGTTCTCCAGGAAGGAATCGGGAACGCGCGATGGGATTGCGAGATCAGCCCTGAGGCGGTAAAAGAAGCACTTCGTTTTTACCGTTCACTTCAGATATAATAGATCTCTGAATCGTCGAAGGTCTTTTCGTCTTCCGTCTTTTGAACCTTGCGCAGGTTGACCGTATTGCGGGTAACAAAATGTCTGGTTCTGACCTTACGATCACCTGTAAGTAACCATGCTGCTAACAAGGCCCCGGAGGCCAGGCTTAAGACTGCTATTTTTGAAGTTGTTCTCATACTTTGCATAACTTGAATTCATTTGCAAATGTTTCAAAGGATGGAAAAATATCCTGGAACAAACTGTAATTTGCCCACCAAATTTTATAGTCCATTGAGCACAACCATTCACCTGAAGCGAACGAATGTTTTGAAGGGTACCACTTCACTTCTTCCCGCCTCGAAAAGCATTAGCAACCGGGCGCTTATCATCAACGCATTGGCAGGCGGCACAGCCGAGCTGCACAATTTGTCGGATGCCAACGATACCCAACTGATGCTCCGCCGTGTGGGCTCGACAGACCCGGTCATCGACGTCGAAGATGCCGGCACAACCATGCGTTTCCTCACGGCATATTTTGCTGTCACCAAACAGCAGAAGACGCTCACCGGCACCGCGCGTATGCAGGAGCGTCCCATCGGCATTCTGGTAGATGCACTGCGCAGCCTCGGGGCCGATATTGCCTATACTGGTCGCGAAGGCTATCCGCCACTGCGTACACAAGGCTTCGCCGGTCAACAGCGCGACACCATCCGCATTCGCGGTGATGTGAGTAGCCAGTTTATTTCTGCACTGATGATGGTTGCCCCAATGCTGCCGCAAGGCCTGACGTTGGAACTGGAAGGCAAGGTGGGCAGCCGTCCATACATTGAAATGACTGCTGCGTTGATGAAACACTTCGGGGCCTCCTCTACCCTGCTGGACGACAAAGTTATAATACCTCCAACGCATTATACACCCGCGCCCTTTACCGTAGAGTCGGATTGGTCTGCCGCCAGCTATTGGTTTGCATTTACTGCCTTGGCGCAGGATGCAACAATATCGCTGCCCCGTCTTTTCCAGTCATCACTGCAAGGCGATTCCGTTGTTGTACAAATCATGGATATACTTGGCGTTCGCGCGGTATACGATGGTGGCCTGCTAACACTCACTAAAAAAGAAAGTGCGGCTACCGTGGCGTGGGACTTTACGCACTGTCCCGACCTGGCCCAAACGGTAGCGGTGGTGTGTGCTGCTAAAGGCATTCGCGGTTCCTTCACGGGATTGGAAAGCCTGCGCATTAAAGAGACTGACCGCATCGCGGCCCTGCAAAATGAGCTGCGAAAGATTGGTGCTGATTTAGTAGAGGATTCTACAGAGCACTGGACGTTGGTTCCTTCTCAACAATTGCCGGCATCGGCGTCGTTTGCCACGTATAAAGATCACCGTATGGCGATGGCGTTTGCTCCTCTCGTCACCGTCATGGACGTAACGATCGAGCAACCTGACGTAGTACGGAAATCATATCCTAATTATTGGAACGACCTTCACGCGTTTGGCATTACGTCAGCGTAAGGCTGTTGAAGTACGCCGGCGCTTGTATGAGTCGGCTGCCATACCACGAGAACATTTCGCCGTCGACCAGTATACACCGGGTAGTGGGGCATAGTTGCCGCAATTCTTCCACATGCTTCTGCCGGAACGGATACGGCTCTGATGACAACAAAATATAGTCGGGTGCCAGGGCGGCCAATTCGGCGGGCGTTAGCGTGGGATAACGCGATTGCTGTACGGCGTTGATCAATCCGAGACCCGTCAGCATGGTATCAATAAATGTACCCGGGCCGGCGGCCATCCACGGGTCGCGCCAGATGAGGTATACCACCCGTTTTGGCGGCAAGGGCCTGAGAGCGGCAAACGCTGTGTTGATGCGGTCTACAATGGTAGTGGCAGCCGGCAGGCGGCCCGTAAGCGTGCCAATGGCTAAGATCATCTGCCGGGCGTCTTCCAGTGTCACGATGTCGCTTAGCCATACCGGATGTGTCTCCTGTAAGGTTACAATCCCCTCCTGATAGTTCTCTTCTTTGTTGCCGATAATCAGATCGGGCTTCAGGCTATGAATGGTCTCGAAGTGAAAGTTCTTCGTACCGCCAACGATCGTTTTGGTTTCGCGCCAGGACGGCGGGTATATACAAAACTTTGTAATACCTACCACGTGCTGTTCGAGGCCGACGTCGGCCAGCAGCTCGGTTTGCGATGGCACCAGCGATATAATCCTTTCAGGGGTGCCGTTGTATGTAGTAACATTGTTTCCTACCTGATCGGTGTAGGTCATAGCGATAAAGTTACTAACAAAACAACTGTAATTTTTGGGGAAATGTATAATGTAAGTTGCACGGAGGGGTAAAAGGAACGCACAGAGCGCGCAGAGAAAAGACCCTCTCTATAAAAACTCTGCGACCCCGTGCGTGTTTCTTCGCGTGGAAGGTTCGTTTGCCTTCCATAAGACCTTAAAAACGCACAGAGCACACAAAGAAAAGACCCTCTCTATAAAAACTCTGTGACCCCGTGCGTGTATCTTCACCCAACCCCTACGGACTGGTGTATTTGATTTGGTATTCTGACGTGGAACGTCGTTCCCTGTCCTTGATTCGAAACTACTTTAACTTCTCCCTCCAATCGCTCCAGTGTGTCTTTAACAATAAACAGGCCGAGACCGGTTCCTTGCGATCGGTCTGTTGCTCTAAAAAACAGATCGAAGATTTTCTCCTGGTATAAAGGGTCGATGCCGATCCCATTATCCTCAAAGCTTATGTCACAAAACTCTTCCGTAACTCGCGCTGCAATTTTGATAAATCGGTTTTGCTTTTGCAAGTCCATGTACTTTATAGCGTTCGAAAGTATATTTGTAACGACTGTTTTTACTCTTAAACGGTCGGAATGCCATTCGCAGTCTTCGTGGACGTCCCAAAAAACATCAACGGTATTGTCGGGGTAGAGGTTTTTAAGATTGTCCCATTCTTCCAGCAGAAGTTGCTCGATGCTGACCTTTTCGCGTTGTACGGCCAGCTTCTCGTTGCGATAAAAGTCATTCATTTCCTCGATAAAGGAGTCGAGGCGGAGCAGGCTTTTTTTGATCATGCTGATGTACTGGTCCTTTTCCCCATCCGGCACCATCTCAGCGATTTTAACCAATCCCAGCGCCGACATTACGGGCGCCTTCAGGTCGTGGGTGGTTTTATAGATGACCTGGTCCAGCTGGCGGTTGGAGCGGATCAGCTCGTCTTCACGCAATTTCTTTTCGGTGATGTCATTGAGCTTAAAAATGACGCCTGTGAACTCCTGCCGGTCGAGCAGCTGGGAAGCCGAAACGTCGAAGTATACCATCTGCGCGTCGGCACCGGGCAGCATAAATTCATGGGTGAATTTGCCCGTACCCTCGTGAAGATGTGTTGTAAGGTTTTCAAACTTTTCGCGCTGAATGAACTCGCGGATGTTGCGGCCCAATAAAGAAACGGGCTCAATGCCCAGGATTTTGGCTACGGACGAAGAAACGTAGCGAATGATTAATCCCCTATCTGCGACGATATGAATATCCTCGGAATGCTCTACCAACTCTCTAAAAAGTCCCTCTCCCCAGTCCATCGCTATAGCAACGAATTTTATCGCTGCTCCGTTCCCTTGGCGTTAGATAAGTATGGCCATACTGCTGAGCTGTGTTGATACTTTGAGGTTTGCGGCACCTACGGTGGTCTGATTGAGCTCAAATTTGAGCTTCCCATCTATCACCTTGAAGTTGATGCAACTTCCTTTTTGACCGAGACCGTTCCCATCCGTAACGGTGAGGACAGATTTCCCGGTTATGCTATTTTTAATAGTATCAAAATCTCTGTTCTTTGATTTTCCGACGTACACGACCTGGCAGTCGGCGGCTTCAGCAGGATTGCCGAGCTTTTTGATCACGTATTTTTTACTCCCTTTGGGTTTCCCGTCGTACCACTGTTTGAGTGTATTGAAGACGTTATCATCACCGATAACTCCTACAACAAACTCTCCGGCCTCCCCTTCGTTCGGCCACTGCACATACTTAATAAAGTTGTACAGCATCGCAGAGTGGATTTCGTGCGGCGGGCGTTCCTGTGCTTTGGCACTGATCGCAACAATAATTGTTGCGATGGCAATTAAAACAAGGCGTTTCATAGACTAAAGTTTAGGGAATACTACCAATCTACGAATTAATGAGAAAAAACCCCGGGGAGTAACCCCCGAGGCTTTCCAAACAACCCATTAAATCAATATCGCCATGGAAGAAAGCGAACCGGAAACTTTCAAGTTTGACGCTTCTATCGCTTTCTGATTAAGTTCGAATTTAAGTTTGTTATCTACGGTCTTGAAGTTGATACCACTTCCTTTCTCTCCTAAACCGTTTTTGTCGGTGATCACCAGCGTGCCTTTGCCTTTTACTTTTGCATTGGCAACGTCAAACTCACCGCTCTTTGCCTTGTCTATATAAAGAACATGGCAATCGGTAATTTCTGCAGCAGAGTTGAATTTCTTGATCACGTACGTTTTTGTCCCGCGGGGTTTGCCGCCGTACCAATCTGTCAGTGTCTTGTAAATCTCGTTGCTGCCGACTACACCAATTACAAATTCACCTGAGGCCGCCTGATCGGGCCATTGTACGTACCGTGTGAAGTTAAAGACCATCATGGAGTATACCTCGTGCATGGGCCTATCTTGAGCAAAGGCGCTTCCGCAAACCAGAAAGGAAGCGAGTACCAGAACCTGAATTTTTTTAGTCATCCTGTAGGTTGTTTGATTTCTACAGTACAAAAATAGGCTCCCCCAGCTGCCTGGAAGAGCCTATTCAGAAGCTTACCTTAGCGATGTAAGTTTTTCGCCCAGGATTACTTAATATAGCGGAAATCGTGGCCAGGCTTGAGCTGGAGCAGGAATTCGTAAATCAGGTTGATAACGTTTTCGACATCGTCTTTATGCACCATTTCCACGGTAGTGTGCATATATTTTAAAGGTAAGGAAATGAGCGCAGAGGCCACTCCTTCGGCAGAATATGCAAAAGAATCGGTATCTGTACCCGTTGAGCGCGATACAGCCTGGCGCTGGAAAGGAATCTTACGCTTCTGAGCGGTCTCAATTACCATCTTCAACACGTTATTCTGCACAGCGGGGCCATAGCACACCACAGGGCCGTTTCCAGCCTTCAGGTTGCCACTTTCACGCTTGTTATACATGGGCGATTGGGTGTCGTGCGTGACGTCGGTACAGATGGCCAAATCAGGCTTTAAGCGGCGGGAAATCATTTCCGCGCCCCGCAGGCCGATTTCTTCTTGTACAGCATTTACCACGTACAGGCCGTAGGGCAATTTTTTCTTGTTTTCGTGCAGGCGACGCGCTACCTCCGCAATCATGAAGCCCCCCATGCGGTTGTCCAGCGCGCGACCTACGAGCCAATGTTTGTTCATTTCCATCAGCTCGTCTTCAAAGGTGATGACGCAGCCCACGTGTATGCCAAGGTCGTCTACTTCTTTTTTACTGGCGGCACCGATGTCTATAAAAATGTTCTTCAGCGAGGGTGCCTCTTCGCGCGCAGCATCGCGTACGTGAATGGCGGGCCAGCCAAATACACCTTTTACCATACCACGCTCGGTATGAATGTTTACACGCTTGGAGGGAGCTATCTGGTGGTCGGAGCCACCGTTGCGGCGTACGTAGATGTAGCCGTCGTCTGTGATGTAGTTTACGAACCAGGAAATCTCGTCGGCGTGCGCCTCGATGACCACCTTATACGTTGCCTTGGGGTTGATAATTCCTACGGCCGTGCCATATACATCCACGATCTGGTCACTGATATAGGGTTTGATATAGTCCAGCCAGATCTGTTGGCCCGAGCTTTCAAAACCCGTCGGGGATGCATTGTTCAGGTACTCGTACAGGAATTCTTTGCTTTTTTTATCCATAGTGAATATGCTGTTTCGGGCCACAAGGTAATAAATTCGGTCAAAAAGAAAGCCCGCCTGCCGTGCCGGAGGCAGGGCGGGCGGGCTTGGCCGCAGGTGTCTTACCGCGCGCGACCCGGTTATTCAAACAGCTCCTCGATGGGTTGACCCGTGCAGCCACTGGGAAACTTGATGTTGAGCAAGAGCGATACGGTGGGGGCTACGTCGGTAATAGTGTGGTAGCGCGCGGACGTGCCTTTGCGAATGCCGGCGCCATAGAAGAGGATCGGCACGTTGGTGTCATACGTGTAGGGCGAGCCGTGGGTAGTGCCTTGAATCGAACCCGACTCAAACCAACCGGGCTGCAACACGATGGCGATGTCGCCCGAACGACGGGGATTATACCCGCGGATGATCATGCCCTTGATGCCTTTCTCTTCATAGCTGCCCTGCCGAAGCTCAGCCTGTGTATAATAATTGGCTACGCCGTCCATCGTCATCAGATATTTGCCGATCAGCTCGCTGGCGATCATCATTTCTATGCCCGATGACTTCGGGTCTTTCTGGAAGGCGTCGTGGTTGAGGAACACTTGTTCGTTGCCGATGCCGGCAATAATCTTACGACCGGGGAAGTAGCTCTCTAAATATCCTTCCAGCTTGGCCTGCGCAAATTCGTTGCTGAAGTAGCCTGCCGGCATTTTGCTGTCTTTCAGGTATTGGGGTACGTCGGCTACGGCGTGATCGGCCGTCAAGAAGACGGTATACTTGCCGGCGCCCACTTCTTTGTCGAGGGTCTTGAGCAGGTCTGCCAGGTTGCGGTCGAGGCGAAGGTATATATCTTCGAGCTCCACAGCTTGCGGGCCAACGGCATGGCCGACGGCGTCGGTTGTTGAATACGAGATGCAAAGAAAGTCGGTGACATCGTCTTTGCCGAGACTCTCGCCCGCCAGGCTGGCCTTCGACATTTCGGTGAGGAAGTCGTTCGCAAAAGGCGTTACGTAGAGCAGATCATAGCTTGTGCTCTTACCTCTAAGAGCAGGCAAATCGTAGGGAAACACAGGTTTGGATTTGCCGCCGATCTTCTTCTCATACGGCGAATCGTCGGGACCGCTTTCGGTATACTGCGCGATAGGCAGCAGGGTATTCCACGTTTGGTTGAGGTACTGCGCGGGCAGGTTGAGTGAGTTGAATTTTGTTACCCATGCCGGCAGTTGAGTCATATAGTAGTTACTGGTCATGAAGGTGCCTGTCTTGCCATCAAACCAGTAGGCTCCGTCGGCCATGTGGCCGGCCGGTAATACGGCACCGCGGTCTTTGAAAGAGATGCCGATTACTTTTGCGCGTTTCTGAGTGAAGAGCTTTAACTCGTCCGTGACGGTGGATGACAACATGCGCCAGGGCGATACATCGCCATTGCCGTCTGCACCAACCGCTTTGCGTGTCGAATCCTGCACGCAGTTAACGGTCTTGCGGGTATCTTTATCGTAGAAGTCATTGCCGATAATGCCGTGTATGGAGGGAGTTGAGCCGCTATATACGGAAGCGTGACCGGGGCCCGTTACGGTAGGTGCATAGTTATAATGAGCGTTGCGCAGCATGAAGCCATCGCCCATCAGGCGCTTAAATCCACCGTCACCAAATTTTGAGTAATAACGAGAGAGGTATTCCTGGCGCATTTGGTCGACTACAATACCCACAACAAGCTTGGGTTTTGTCGTTGCGCCCGGTTGAGCCCAGGCAGTGTTCGCCAGGGTCACCAGCACTAGTACAATGATTCTTTGCATGCATGTTAAATTCATGCGGCAAGATAGAGAATCACCCTAATACTGGCATTAAACTTTTATGAACGGATTGTTGCGTCCTGGTAAAGATACGGTGTACAACCAACACCAAATATACTTGATTAGACCGCGCAAGACTGGTTAAAAAATCATGATGGCGAGCAGCGCCATAGAGATCACAGAGCTTGCAAACATGAGCGCCAGGCCCAGAAAATGATAAACATTGATCTGCTTCATAGTAGATAAAAAAGGTTAGGTCCAAAAAATAAATACTACGCGTGGGCGTACGACCAAAGCAGACTAAAGACATGAAGAGATTACGAGTTCGTGCTGCAGCATTTTTCCTGCGCCATGCCTTTAAAAGCCATAAGGTCATACACAGATAAAAACACTATCGTTTGCAGCATTGTTCGCAAACCATTGCAATATAGAAAAAAATCAATACGACACGTTATCTCGAAGTAAAATTATGAGGAAAAAGAACCCCGTTTTGTCCCTGGCATAAGAAATCCAGGCCAATCTGTCGATGGCGTCGCCCGATGTACGCGGCCAAAGTGGCGTAAAAGGCCCTGGCGGCGAGCCATTCTTTCCGAAAAGAACTGCTGGCGGCGAATTTGACGTCCCCCTCTCTCACATTATGTAATACGATATGGATGCTTTTTCGACAATGATCATCGACGCCGTGGAGAAGACCAAAAATGCCGTGGTAAAGATCGATGTGTTTAAGCGCGACGCGCAGGGTGTACTACGGGCCGCAGGGTCGGGATCAGGTTTTATCTTTTCGTCGGACGGACTGGTGTTTACCAACAGCCATGTCGTAGACGGCGCCGAAAAGATCATGGTGAGCCTGCTGAACGAAAACGAGATCGAAGGCTTTTTGGTAGGTAAAGATCCTGACACGGACCTGGCCATTCTCAAGATCTATAGCGAAGGATATTCGGTAGCGCGCCTGGGGGATGCGCAGCACTTACAAATCGGCCAATTGGTCATCGCCATTGGCAATCCCTATGGATACCAGCACACCGTTACAACGGGTGTCGTCAGTGCCTTAGGGCGCACGTTGCAAACACAGTCGGGGCGGTTGATCGATAATGTTATTCAGTCCGACGCGGCCTTGAACCCCGGCAACTCCGGCGGGCCCATGATCACGACGGAAGGTGATGTGATCGGTGTCAACACGGCGGTGATACAAGGGGCGCAAGGACTGAGTTTTTCCGTTGATATCAATACGGCGAAAGAGATCGCGCAACAACTGCTGCGCGATGGTAAGGTATTTAAAGCTTACCTGGGTGTGATGCTGCAAGAAGTAGCCATCAATCCCAAGGTGAAGCAGCACCACGACCTGCGGAATAAACGCGGACTGTTCATTACACGCATGGAGCCTAACTCGCCGGCGTCGCGCTCGCAATTACAAGA
This sequence comes from Dawidia cretensis, assembly GCF_018598175.1. GTDB lineage: Bacteria > Bacteroidota > Bacteroidia > Cytophagales > Cyclobacteriaceae > Ohtaekwangia > Ohtaekwangia cretensis. The sequence goes on along the minus strand of NZ_JAHESE010000003.1, from coordinate 123,984 downwards.
AGGCGATATACTGATCGCCTTTAATGATAAGGTGATCAACAGCTCGCATGAGCTTTTCAAGGAGCTAAGCCACCGCGCCATCTTAACCACCACAAACGTATCGGTGATCCGGCACACCGAGCTGCTGCACTTCAGTATTTTTCCTGCCGACCGGAAAGGGTAAAAAGCAAAGCGCGTTGCCCGGTAGGACAGCGCGCTTTGTTATGTTACAGACAGGCGGATAGAACTACCACCGTTTCTTTTGGCCAGTGCGGGCGGGTCCTTTGCCATAGCTGCCGCCACCTTTTCCATAGCTACCTTTGCTTTTTCTATACGGCCTGTCGCCATCGCCGCCACCCGAAGATTCCTTACCATCGGTCACCTCCACCCGTACGGGGCGGCCTTTGTAAGTACCACCATTCAGGGCTTCGACCACGCGAGCAGCCTGATCTTTCTCCACTTCAAAGAACGAATATGCGCCTTTCAAATCAATCCGACCGATGTCTTTCTTGCCAAGACCTGTTTGTTCGTCCACCAGCTCCAGCAGGCCGGGCACATCGAGGCCATCCATCTTACCCAGGTTGATAAAGAGACGGGAACCGGAGGATATATACTTCTCGTCTGCAGATGCTCCTTCGCCACGCTCGCCTTTAGCGTTCAGGTCGGGCGCATTGCGGTAGTAATCAAGGAATCGATTAAATTCGATTGACGCGAATCGTTTTATAAGCTCCTGCTTGGTGAGGTCGGCGAGCTGCTCTTCGATCGCGGGCAAAAACTCGGCAATCTCCGCATCGTTCACCTTTACTTCGTGGACGCGGTTCATCAGGGCCAGCAACTGCTTTTGGCAGACTTCCTGTCCGGTGGGAATCATCATCCGCTTGAAGGGCGACTTCAGCGTCTTTTCGATATGCTTCACCTTGTTGAGCTCACGCTTGGAGATCATGGCAATGGATATGCCCTTTTTACCGGCGCGCGCCGTACGGCCGCTACGGTGGGTATAGAATTCCATCTCATCCGGAATGTTGAGGTGGATAACGTGCGTGATATCATCTACGTCGATGCCGCGGGCGGCTACGTCGGTCGCCACCAGGATCTGTAAACTACGCTGACGGAATTTAATCATCACGCGATCGCGCTGCTGCTGGGTCAAATCGCCGTGGAGTGAGTCGGCGTTGTAGCCGTCTTTCATTAAACTCTCGGCGATCTTCTGGGTGTCAATGCGTGTGCGACAAAAGATGAGGCCGAATATTTCGGGCGTGTAGTCCAAAATGCGCTTGAGCGCTGCGTACCGATCCTTTTCTTGAATGAGGACGTACTGGTGCTCGATGTTTACGTTGCCAGTATTCTTCTCGCCGACCGTCAGCTCGAACGGGTCGGTCATGTAGTTTTTCATGATGGCCCGCACTTCGCGGGGCATGGTAGCGGAAAACAACCAGGTGAATTTAGTTTTCGGCGTAAACGACAGGATCTTATCAAGGTCGTCTTTAAAGCCCATGTTGAGCATTTCGTCGGCCTCGTCGAGTACAACAAAGCGTATAGTGCTCAAGTTAATTGCCTTGCGGTCAATCAGGTCAATGAGGCGACCAGGCGTTGCAACGATAATCTGTGCGCCCTTTTTCACTTTACGAATCTGCTCGCTAATGCTAGAGCCACCGTACACGGCGACGATATTAAAACGCTTTACTTTTTCGGAGAAGTTCTCGAGGTCGTTGGCGATTTGCAGACCAAGCTCGCGTGTGGGGGCAAGCACCAGGGCTTGTGTGTCGCGGCTCTTGTCGTCTACAAGGTCGAGCAGCGGCAGGCCGAAAGCGGCAGTCTTACCGGTTCCCGTCTGGGCGAGACCCACAAAATCACGGTTTCCATTCAACAGGACGGGAATGGCTTGTTCCTGTATGGGAGTAGGTGTTTCGAAGCCGATTAATTGCACCGACTCCACCAGTCCCCTGGACAGGCCCAGGGATTCAAAAGATTTCATTAATTTTTTTCAGTAAGCGGCAAAGGTACGGCTATTAATTGACAATTTGGGGAAAAGCTGCATTGTGCCGGCGAGACTGGCTTTGTCAAAATAAATGCAGGACAGAATAGCCCGGAGCAGGTGTTTTGTTCGGGGCAAAACAAAAAAAAGAGGCCCTGGGACCTCTTTTTGTGGAGAATATCGGAGTCGAACCGATGACCTCTTCCATGCCATGGAAGCGCTCTAGCCAGCTGAGCTAATCCCCCGAAAATGATGCTTTCCGGAAAAAGCGAGCGCAAATATATTTTAATTTGGCTATCAACCAAAATGCGCAGGGAGTTTAAAAAAGCGAAGGAGTTTAAAACCTGGATTTTTATATCCGCTTGAACCGACTGGCGCCAACCAGGGTAGACTCTTCTGCACCATCAACGGGATTTAACCACCATTTGTCCTAGTCCTTTCAGGACTAGCTTATCACTAGCATAAGTCTAGGTTAACACTAGCTTGACTCTAGCTCATCCCCCCTTTATCCGGCCCGTTGGAAACATTTCCAAAACTTCACGAGAAGAACCCAGGCGGGTATTTACATCATCTGATTCCGATCTGTGAAATCCTTAAACTGCTTTCGATACGAGTCGCTTACGGGCAGGGTCACGTTGCCAATCTGCACCTCACCTTTGTGCACGACATCAATGGCGTCTACCGAAACGATATACGAATGATGGATACGAATAAATTTATCGGCCGGTAATTGTTCTTCCAATGTTTTTAGGCGCTGCAGCGTGACAATCTTTTGCTGGCGGGTGTGGATCGTGACGTAGTCTTTCAGTCCCTCCACATACAATATATCGGCCCAACGTACCTTGACCAACTTGGTGCCGTCCTTCACAAATACAAAGGGTTGCTGCTCGGTTGGCTCTGTGCGCGGTGTTTGCACGGATGGTGGCGTGGTGGTGGGTATTAAGCGCTGGCCGGCTTTCTCGACTGCACGTAGAAAACGTTCAAACGTAACAGGCTTAAGCAGGTAGTCTACGACGTCGAGGTCATACCCTTCCAGGGCATATTCGGAGTACGCTGTTGTGAGTACGACCAGGGGGCGTTTCTGTAGCGTTCGCAGCAGCGAGATGCCGGTGATCTCGGGCATTTGAATGTCGAGGAACAACAGGTCCACCGGGTTGGAGCGCAATACATCGATCGCCTCCAGGGGGCTGGCACATGCTTGCAGCAACTGTAGTGAAGGCACCTTGCTTACATAGTCGGTCAGCAGATTGCGCGCCAAGGGCTCGTCGTCGACGATCAGACAGGTGATGCTCATGCCAGGGTGATTTTTAGTGTGAGCGTATAGCGGTCGGCACTTTTCTCTGTGGTGAGGGTATGGCGACCCGGGTAGCTTAAGGCTAATCTACGCTGAACATTCTGCAATCCAATGCCGGACTTGCCGTGCTCGCTGGCGGTGACGGCATGGTTGCTATTTTCTACCGTGTAGGTACATTCGTTGCCGCTGACGCGGATGCTAACCTTGATCCACGCATCGCCGGGACTTGCGCCGATGCCATGTTTAAAGGCATTTTCCAGGAATGTAATAAAGATGAGGGGCGTGATGCGTACGTTCTGTACATCGCCGTGTACCTCAAAGCCGATGGGAATCTGCCCGTTCAGGCGCAGGCGTTCCAGGCTGATGTAGTTTTCCATGTATTCAATCTCCTTCATCAGCGGCACATCGGCGTGGTTAGTTTCGTAAATCATGTAGCGCATCATTTGCGAAAGCTTGGCAATGACCTCGGTGGTATTGGGAGATTGTGAATAAGCGAGGTAATACAGGTTGTTGAGCGTATTGAACAAAAAATGGGGATTGATCTGCTCTTTAAGGAAGTTGAGCTCGGAAATGAGCTTTTCATTTTCGACGGCCTTTTTACGGGATTCGAATTCAAACCACTCTTGTAAGAAGCGCAGCATAGCCACGAAGATGACGACGAAGAGACTGGTGGCTGCAACTTGCACCACAAACGTTGTACTGTATAAATAACCGGCTTTGTGCGTGTAGCCGTCGGCCAGGTAGCGTTGCAAGTGTACGCGTCCGAACGTGAGAATGGCAAAAGGAATAAAAAATTCAAGCAGGTAGCGGCCGGTCTTTTTGTGTTTGAGAAAGCGTGGTAGAACAATGAAATAGTTGAAGTAGGCGACGGCCATATTAAACGCCACGTGGAAGCCCGCCTGGGTAAAAACTTCCAACATTTCGACTTCGCGTTCGCGGTGGCGGAACGATGAAAATTGGTAGATGAAAAACGACAGGTAGGCGCACCAGAACGAAAGGTGCAGCAGGAGAACACGGTGACGTTGAAAGAAGGATTGCATGCTGCGGGTTAACGCAATAAATTTACGGCATCGTACGGCGCGGGTATGGTCTTTTTCACATTTTTCTACCGTTGGCGGAAATTCATCGACCGGTGCGCCGGGTTGTCCGTACTTTTGGGGAAAGTCGAGTTTTTACCCGGAATGTCGAAGCAATCAGCCCATTGGTATAATACGTATCGGCGGCCACTAACAAAAGATTTCCTTTGCCGTTGACCTATGAAATAACGGATTTCCCACATCCCTTTTAACAATTTACCTGAGAGATTTAATATGAAAAAAGCACTTTTTTTCCTGGTGATCACTATGCTCCATGCCGGTGTGTTTGCGCAGGGCCAAGGTGGAGGCAGTGTAGCGGTTGGGGCCAGCAAGCCTATTGCGGGAAGCAAGATTACCGGTACAGTGCTCGACGCCGAAACCCAACAGCCCGTTGAATTCGCGACGGTAGCGCTGGTAGCAGTAGGCACTGAAACGCCGCTTGACGGTACCGTCTGCGATGACAAAGGAAAGTTTACGATCAGCAAAGTGAACCCGGGTACCTACGATGTGATCGTTTCTTTTATTGGCTATGAAACTCAAACGGTCAAGCAGATCACTGTACCGGAAAAAAAGGATGAGGTCAACCTGGGCGTGATCAAGCTCAGCACCGGCACCAAAGTGCTGAAGGAGGTGGTCGTCGAAGGACAGAAGGCACTGATCGAGGAGCGCGTCGACCGCACCGTATACAATGCTGAGAACGACCAGACCGCCCGTGGTGGCGATGGTACCGATGTATTGAAGCGCGTGCCGATGCTGTCGGTAGACCTGGACGGCAACGTCACGATGCGGGGCAGCTCGAACGTGCGGGTGTTGATCAACAACAAACCCTCTACGATCATGGCCTCCAGCGTGGGCGATGCGCTCAAGCAAATTCCCGCCGACCAGATTAAATCCGTCGAAGTGATCACGTCCCCATCTGCTAAATACGATGCAGAAGGTTCTGCCGGTATCATCAACATCATTACGAAAAAGAATACACTGGAAGGACTGACGTTAGGGGTAGACGCCGGCGTGGGTACGCGCGGGTCTAACCTGGGCCTGAATGGAAACTTCCGTCGCGGCAAGATGGGCTTTTCGCTGGGTGGCTGGGGCCGTTCAAATTATAATGTGAAAGGTAGTTTTCAAAGCGACCAGGTGACCCAATCAGCCGATGGCGACGTTACTAACATACAAAGTGCCGACACCCGCAACCGCGGACTGTTTGGCAACTACAACCTGGGCTGGGACTACGACATCAATGACAAAAACTACATGACGGCGTCGGTGCGCTTTGGCGCACGTAACGGTACAAACTTTCAAGACAACCTTTTCAGCCAGATCACCAACAGCCAGGGCGTGACCAGCAGCTTGCGGGACGCTACGTCTGAAGATCTTTCCAACTCCATCGACGCGAACGTTACGTTTACGCACTTGTATGAAAAACCTCAGCGCGAGCTGAGCATCATGGGTAGCTACGGCATCAACAATCGCACAAACTTCTTTGAGAACATTCTGCGCGAGCAGGATGGCACGGCGGCGCGGTCGGGCTTTAAAAATGACAACGACAGCTATAACGAAGAAATGACCTTTCAGGTAGACTACCAAACTCCGATCAGCACCAATCAAATGCTGGAATTTGGTGGAAAGGACATTATGCGTAAAGTATACAGCAATTATACTTACCTGATAGACATCGAAGGCGACGGCACGTACATACCATCGGCAAATTCTTCTTTATCCAACAACCTGAACTACGATCAGAACGTTGTAGCAGGCTATCTGTCGTACACCTATACAACCCCCAGCAATTATAGCTTCAAGGGCGGTGCACGGTATGAGTATACAACCATCGATGCGTATACCCAAACCGAAGACAACATCGACATTCCCGCCTATGGCGCATTGGTGCCCAGCGTGAACGTATCGAAGAAGTTTGCAAACGGCAAAACGGTGAAGGCCGCCTATAACCGTCGTATTCAACGGCCGTCCATCCGGTTCCTGAACCCGAACATCCAGGCTTCAAACCCGTATGATATTACCGAAGGCAACCCGACATTGGATCCGGAGTATACAAACAATTACGAGCTTTCGTATAGTACGTTTATCGGCGGCACTACGTTAAACTTCTCAACCTTCTGGCGTAATACGAACAACGCGATCCAGGACGTACGCAACGTCATCGGCAATAATCCAGCCGACCCTGACACCGTACGCACTACTTATCGTAACATCGGTCAGGAAGATGCCGTGGGTCTGAACTTCTTCGCGAACGTAAACGTCGGCAAGCTGTCACTGAATGGTGGTACAGACTTGTTCTACTCTATGCTGAAGAACCGTACGAACGATGCGCAGTCGAACGCTACCAACTCGGGTTGGGTAATGGGCTATCGCTTATTTGGCAGCTATAATCTCTCCAAAGGTTGGGGCTTCCAATTCTTTGGTTTCTACCGCGGACGCCAGGTACAGCTTCAGGGCACACAGGGCGGCTTTGGTATCTATAGCCTGGGCATGAAGAAAGACTTCAACAATAAGAAAGGCAGTGTAGGCTTTGGCGCGGAGAATTTCTTTACGCCGGAGTTCAAGATCCGCAGCGAAGTGCATACGCCGACGATCGACCGCAACAGCATGACCAGCATGCGTAACATGAGCTTCCGTGTTAACTTCAGCTACCGCATTGGCAAGATGAGCGTCGACTCGAGACCGAAGCGCCGTCGCTCTATCAACAACGACGACCTGAAAGAAGGTGGTGGTGGCGACATGGGCGGTGGTATGCAAGGTGGAGGCGGTGGTGGCCAGGGCGGCGGCACACAGCGCGGCAGTGGCACCGCTCCGACAGTTCCTGTTAAACCGCTGGCACCCGTGGATACCGCAGCGCAAATAGATGCTACCGGTTCATGGAACTATACTGTTGATTCTCCACAAGGCGGCGAAGGCACATTGGTGATCAAGAAGGAAGGCGAGGTATATAGCGGCACGATCAATAACAAACGCTTCAATAAGGAGCTGCCGTTGTCGTCTGTGAAAGTCAATGGCAACGAGCTGTCGCTGGAATACGAAGTATCGTTTGGCGGTAACACTATGATGATTCTTGTAAAGGCCATTATTACGGGTGATACCTTTAGTGGTAACATGGCCGTGGGACAGTTTGGAACCTTCCCGATTCAGGCTAAGAAAAACTAGGCCATTCGGCTGGTAGGTATAAAAAAAGCGGTGTCGATTCAATCGACACCGCTTTTTTTATACACCGGTATAGTATACTTTCTCCGCCAGCGTACGCAAGTTGCGAACGATCTGCGGGTCGACGGTGCGTAGTTTAAATTCAGCGCCTTCTTCAGAGCCCATGCCGGCGATGGCCAGGTTCTTGTACTCCATGGCGCTGGTGGTGTACGCCACGGCAGACGAATGTATTTCCCGGGCGCCTGACTTGCGGACAATGTCTTGTACGGTCTCTTCATTTACACCCGAGCCGGGCATGATGGCAATGCGGCCCGCGGCACGTTTTATGAGCTCGCCCAGAAGGTCGACACCCTGCAAGGCCTTGGGTTGCTGGCCCGAGGTAAGAATGCGATCGAAGCCCACTTCAATACAATCTTCCAGCGCTTCGAACGGATCGCGGGTCATGTCAAACGCGCGGTGGCATGTTACTTTAAGCGGCCGCGCTTTTTCAATCAGCTCACGGCAGCGTTTCTTATCGATTGTGCCGTCAGGATTTAGTATGCCGAATACAACGCCATCGACACTTAGCTTTTGACATTGTAAGATATCCCGCTTCATGGCGTGGTACTCATAGCTGTTATAGTGAAAGTCACCGCCGCGCGGGCGAATCATCACAAACACATCGATGTTCAGATGCTGGCGTATTACTTCGATGGTTCCGTGCGACGGTGTGGTTCCTCCGTCGCCGGGGCTATCACACAATTCAATGCGGTCTGCGCCGCCTTCCTGCGCCTTGAGGGCAGAATCAATGTTGTACGCTACTATCTCGATTTTCATGTATGTCGTTTTGCTGGGGCCGAAAATAGGGAAAAGCGACCCGGAAGGGCAAAAAATAAGAGTCCCCGGTTACGGAGACTCTCTATAGGACTAGGTTTAGGTAAGACAAAATTTTTAACTGGCGTTACTTTCGATAAGCCAGCATTCGTTTGGTTTATAACGAACTTTACCAAAGATATTTCTTTTACCATTACCTTCAAACTCCTACACCGGATTTTTCAGGGCATGGATTAAAAGTGGCTCTTGCCATCAAAAAGTTGGTTTCCGTCAGCCGTGTGGACAGCGTAGGTAAAGCCTTTTTGCAAACAATAGGCTCCATATTCACCTTGTTTGTTCACGGCCAGAAATCCGACCTGCACTTGTTTGGCTCTTTCCGGATTCTTTTTGAGTATCCGCTCTACTGCCAGGCGGCACGCGTCCTGCGGTGAATTGCCCTGACGCATGAGCTCTACTACCAGGTGGCAACCCACGATGCGGATCACCTCCTCACCTACTCCCGTAGCCGTGGCAGCACCCACCTCGTTGTCGACATACAGACCGGCACCAATGATGGGCGAGTCGCCTACGCGACCATGTAATTTATAGGCCATGCCACTGGTGGTACAGGCGCCGGACACGTTGCCGGCGGCGTCCAGCGCAATGATACCGATGGTATCATGGTTCTCGATGTTGGCTACCGGTTTATATTCTGCTTTTTTCAACCACTCTTTCCACGCCTTTTCGGATTCTTTCGTCAGCAGCTTTTCTTTCTTAAAACCATTGGCCAGTGCAAACTGCAATGCGCCATCGCCAACCAGCATGACATGGGGCGTTGTCTCCATCACTTTGCGGGCTACGGAAATAGGATGTACAATGTGTTCAAGGCCCGCTACAGAGCCGCAGTTGCCATGTTCATCCATGATACAGGCATCGAGCGTCACATGGCCGTCGCGGTCGGGTAAGCCGCCCAGGCCGACGGAGGTCTCTTTGGGATCAGCCTCCGGCACGCGGGCACCGGCCTCTACGGCGTCAAGCGCACGGCCGCCGGTGGACAGGACTTTCCATGCCTCCACGTTGGCGCCCAGGCCAAAATTCCAGGTCGATAGTACAATGGGCTTAGCGCCATAAGCAGCCGACGGGTGGGCCAGTGCTGATTTCGCAAACGGCAGGGCAGCAGCACCCAGGGCCGTCAGTTTAATAAATTTTCTACGTGAAGTCATAGACTCGTGTTATCGGTATAGGATTCGTATCTTCAAAACGAGTGACACCCTGCCGTTATAACCCCTACAGCGGTATATTTCCGTGTTTCTTTTTTGGCTGTGCCACGACTTTGTTTTCCAGCATGGCAAACGCCCGGATAAGTTTCTCGCGGGTCTGGTCGGGGTAGATCACTTCGTCGATGTATACGCGGTGTGCGGCGCGGTAAGGGTTTGCGAACTTTTGTGTGTACTCGGCCACCTTCTCGTCCAATTTCGCCGCGGGGTCTTCTGCCTCGGCAATTTCCTTTTTGAAGATGATCTCGGCAGCACCTTTGGCACCCATGACAGCGATCTCGGCCGTAGGCCAGGCGTAGTTCAGATCGGCACCAATGTGCTTGGAGTTCATGACGTCGTATGCACCGCCGTAGGCCTTGCGGGTGATGACCGTCACGCGGGGCACGGTGGCCTCGGAGAAGGCATACAGCAGCTTGGCACCGTTGGTGATGATCGCGTTCCATTCCTGGTCGGTACCGGGCAGGAAGCCGGGCACGTCTTCAAATACCAGCAGTGGTATATTAAAGCAGTCGCAGAACCGTACAAAGCGTGCGCCTTTTACGCTCGCATCGATGTCGAGCACGCCCGCAAGCGACGCCGGCTGGTTACCGACTATGCCGATGCTGCGGCCGGCGATGCGGGCAAAGCCCACCACAATGTTTTCTGCAAAGTTCTTATGCACTTCGAAGAACGTTCCATCGTCTACTACGCCGGCAATTACCTCGCGCATGTCGTACGGCTGGTTGGGATTAGCCGGTATAATATTATTCAGCGCCGGGCGTTTTTCATTTCCAGGTGTATAGGGAAGCCGCGGTGCATCGTCTTCGCAGTTCTGCGGAATATAGCTCAGCAGCGTTTTGATATAGGTAATACACTCTACCTCGTTTGCACAGGCAAAGTGTGTCACGCCGCTTTTAGAGCTGTGCGTAAAGGCACCGCCGAGCTCTTCCGACGTAACGTTTTCGTGGGTCACCGTCTTTACAACGTTGGGGCCGGTCACAAACATGAACGACGTCTTTTCGACCATCAGGATAAAGTCGGTAATGGCAGGTGAATATACGGCACCCCCTGCGCAGGGGCCCATGATGGCGGAGATTTGTGGAATTACCCCCGAGGCCAGGGTGTTGCGGTAAAATATATCGGCATAGCCACCGAGTGATACGACGCCTTCCTGAATGCGCGCGCCACCCGAGTCGTTCAAGCCGATGACCGGGGCGCCGTTCTTCATGGCCAGCTCCATGATCTTCACGATTTTTTCGGCATGTGTTTCGGACAGGGATCCACCGAAGACAGTAAAGTCTTGCGAGAACACATAGATGAGCCGGCCGTTTACCGTACCGTACCCTGTTACGACACCGTCGCCGAGGTAATATTCTTTATCAAGACCAAAGTCTTTGCTACGGTGCATGACGAATTTTCCCAGTTCCTCAAAAGAGCCTTCGTCTACCAATAAAAGGATGCGCTCACGTGCGCTGAGCTTTCCTTTGGCGTGTTGTTGCTCGAGGCGTTTTTCGCCTCCACCGACGAGGGCTTCCTGATTTTTACGTTCGAGCTCGGCAAACTTCTGCTGGAGGGAGGGTTCTTCAACTACTTGTTTGGGCATGTCCTTGGGTTAATTCCCTAAAGATAGAAAAAGTAGAGAGTCCAAACCTATAACCGGAAATTCGTATCTTCACGCCCTTTCTAACCACCCCATGTACGCAAAAATCGCCATTATCGATATGGGAACGAACACGTTCCACCTGCTTATGGCAGGGGCGGATGAACGCGGCTACCATGTTCTCTCGCGCGACCGGCTGGCCGTGAAAATCGGTATGGGCGGCATTAACGAAGGCTATATTACCGAAGCGGGTATTCACCGCGCGCTGCTGGCCATGCAAAGCTTCAAGAACATCATTGAAGAAGCCGGTGTGCAAAAAGTGTATGCCTTTGGCACCAGCGCGTTGCGCAATGCCCGCAACAACCACGAGGTGGTGGCACGCATCAAGGCCCTCACGGACCTGGACGTTGATATTATATCCGGCGACCGTGAAGCTGAGTTTATTTACCATGGTGTGAAGTCGGCTTTACACCTGGAAAGCGACAGGTCGCTCATAGTCGATATCGGCGGCGGCAGTGTGGAGTTTATCATCGGTGACAACGATACCATCTTCTGGAAAAAAAGCCTGGAGATCGGCGCGCAGCGACTACTGGAAAAATTTCACCAGCACGATCCCATCACGCCGGCCGATATGCAAGCACTCGATGTTTATTTCGACACAATGTTGGTACCGTTGTTTGAAGCATTGGAGCAATACCCCACCCGTGTGCTCGTCGGGTCTTCCGGCACCTTCGACACGTTAAGCGATATTTTCTGTATTCGTCACGATATTCACAAAACTGCCGAGGAGATTGAAACACCGTTGTCCTTGGGGGGCTTCTGGGAAATCTACGACGAGCTCATTCACAAGGACCGCGCAGCGCGCATGCAAATGCCCGGAATGATTGACATGCGTGTCGATATGATTGTTGTGGCTTGTTGCTTGATCCGGTATTTGCTGGAGCGTCACGATTTTAATCGCATTCGTGTATCGACGTATTCCTTAAAAGAGGGCGTGCTGGCGTCGCTTATTCAGGAGATGAAGTTATTGGCCTGAGTTACGGCGTGTGCATCTCGCGCATCGCGAGGCGTTTTACAATATATCCCACCAGCAGTCCAAAGCACGCAAAGCCCAGTACGATAAAGAGTATATTTTCCTCAAACGCGGCAGTTGTTAGATTTAGGAAACGCCCTACGAGATAGCCTGCCGTGCTAACCGTTGTGGCCCACAGCAATCCGCTTACGACACTGTATACTAAAAATTGCGCAGGCCGAATATGGCTCATGCCGATGATGACCGGAATCAATACCCGGAAGCCGTACAAGAAACGATATGTCAATAAAATCTGAAACTTGTGACGCATGAAGAAATGCTGTACGGGCCGGACTCGCGCTTGCAGTTTCGGACGGTGGGCAATGAAATATTTACCGTTCAGCCGACCGACCATATAATATACCCAGTCGCTGATAAAAGAGCCGGCAAAACCAAAGAGCATGGTGTAGGGCCCTTCGAAGAGGCCCTTGTGAATGAGAGACGAGGCCACCAGGATAGCGGTCTCACCTTCGAAAAATGTTCCGATGGTCAAGGCCAGGTATCCGTATTTGTCCAAGAATGCCTCCACGTTAATCGTCGCCTATGCTCTCTAACTTACAGAATGTGTCGGTGCCGATGTGCATCAGGGCATCGCCGGCATTGATAACAGGTATATTGTTCAGACCGATTACATAGCCGGTCTCTATCGCCAGGATCTTTTCCTGAAACTCTCCAAAAGGATCTGTCACCGTTCCCACCCAGTCACCCTTGTGTACTTGCTGTCCACAGATGACGTTGGGCTGAAAGAGGCCGGGCGTTTTTGCGCGGATCCATCCGGTACTCCAAATCACTTTGTTTTCCACCTCGGGATGTGGCGCGTCGTCAATCATGTTAAGGTACTTCATCAACCGCAGGGTGCCGGCAATGCCTTCTTTGATAGCATGCTGGTCAAACCGTAGGGACTCGCCACCTTCGTATACAATGATGTTTTTACCCTTGCGGGAAGCCTCCTTGCGCAGTGAGTTCGGTCGGAAAGGCGCATCGATCGTGAAGGGTGCGGCGAAGGCCTGGGCCAGCTCGAAGTTAATCTTGTCTTTGAGCTCAGCGCGTACCTGCGGATAGTTTGCGCGCATGGCACCACCGGTATGAAAGTCGACGCCGAAGTCGATAATGGGTACTACCTCGTGCATCATGTGATACGCCACCCGACTCGCCAGCGAGCCGTTGCGGTTGCCGGGAAACGAGCGGTTTATGTCCTTACCATCTGGCACTTCGCGCGAGTAGTTCAGGAAGCCGTACATGTTGATGATCGGCATACACACCACCGTACCACGTTTGGGCTGATGTAAACCGCTTTCCAGCATCCGACGGACGATCTCCATACCGTTAATCTCATCACCGTGCATACCTGCCATGAGTGCCAGCACGGGCCCTTCTTCGAGGGCTCGCGATACATAGATAGGCGTGTTAATAACGGTGTGTGACGGAAGCCGGGCGATATTGATGTTGATGGTCTTTGACTCGCCTGCCTGGATAGTATGGTCCGCTATCGTGATGTCTTTCATAAGGAGTTTTCCCACCCGACCAAAAGTCGGGATTTATGCTGGCTTAGGTTAAGGACAGCGTAAGATAGCAAATATTAGCGACTCCCCCCGCCGTTACGGGGCGGGCCGTCAGGCGTTGATGCGATCTTTCTGGATCTTTTTCTTAAGCGCGTTCTTTTCCAGGTAGTGAAAGATCTTACCCGCGATGTCTACTTTGGTAGCGCCTTCGATCCCTTCCAATCCTGGTGAGGAGTTTACTTCGATAATGAGCGGCCCCCGGTTGGAAGGCAACAAGTCTACACCCGCTACTCCCAGTCCCATCTTTTTAGCCGCCTTGAGCGCGGCCGACTTCTCCGCGCGTGTGAGCTTTACCACGGTGGCGATACCACCGCGATGCAGGTTGGAACGAAACTCGCCCTCGCGTGTTGCCTGGCGGCGCATGGCCCCCACCACTTCACCGTCGACAATAAACGCGCGTATATCGATGCCGCGGGCCTCTTTGATAAACTCTTGTACGATGATGCGCGCATGTAACCCGTGAAACGCTTCGATTACCGATTGCGCGGCCTTTTCATTTTCGGCCAGCACAACACCCAGGCCCTGCGTGCCTTCCAGCAACTTGATGACCACCGGCGCACCGCCTACGGCTTCCACGATACCTTCGGTGTCGCGTGAGTAGTCCATGAAGATGGTCTTGGGCAGGTCGAGTCCGGCGCGCGAAAGGATCTGTAGGCTGCGAAGCTTATCGCGCGACCGTATGAGCGCTTGCGACTCTATCGCTGTAAAAACTTTCATCATTTCAAACTGCCGCACAACCGCCGCGCCATAGAACGTCACGGATGCACCGATGCGAGGAATGATGGCGTCGAAGTAATCCAGGCGCCGCCCCTGGTATAATACCACCGGCTTTTTCTTTTCAATAAAGAGCACGCATTTCATGTGGTCGATGATCTCGACTTTATGCCCGCGTGCTTCACCGGCCTGCTTGAGGCGTATGGTAGAATACAACTTCGGATTGCGCGACAATATGGCAATATTCATAGGGGAAATCGGGGTAAAGAGGAACTAGCTTTTTTTCTGTTTCAGGGCACGTTGCAATCGCCGCTTTTCACGGTACGAAACATTCTTTTGTTTAACGTCTATCAGGAAGCGATCACGCAGGATCTTTCTTCCTATCAAGATCGGAAATTTAAGGGAACCCCGGTTGCTCAGCGAGAACTCGGTCGTTATTTCTTCGTTAAAAATTTTAAGCGTTGAAACAATCACAAAACGTCGCTCCAGGTCGCCAAAAGAATTTTTGACATCACGTTCTTCGAACTCGGCCACTGAAAATTTCATGCCTGTAAATTCAGGATGTTCTTCGTCGAGGAGAATAAATTCCAGACGGCCGTCTACCACCCGCGCCTGGCGACAGTGCAGGCTACTGGTATACGCGCCGGTGTCGATCTTCGCATGAATGTTGGTCAGGCCTAACATGGGTAGGTCGACGCGATCGTAACGGCCGAGAATCTTCATGAATCATTGTAGTGGCTTAAATATAGCGGGCCGGCCGGATAAAAAAAAAGCCCGGAGCGCGTGCTCCGGGCCGTTAATTTGCCTGGTTGCCGAAAGGGCCAGTGTTAGCCTTTTATTTTTATGGGAACGGCCGTGTTTTCCCACTTTAATACGACCTCGTCTTTGCCGGTGCTGATGTTGAAAGTCTCCACAAAGGCAGGAGTCTTGGTGGGCTTCACGGTCACGCGCAGCACGTCGTCCTTGTCATTATACTTATACGCACCCCACTGCTTGGCATCTTTGTTCAAGATGATGGTCCACTCATTTTCACCGGGGATGGTGAACAACGCATACTTACCCGCGGGTAAATCTTTGCCCTCTATTTTTACCGGCTTGTCAAATTCCAGCGTGGTCGCCTCGTTGGCACCGGTTCTCCAAACTTCACCATACGGAACAAGACCACCCATAATCTTGCGACTGCGGGCAGAAGGTTGGCAGTATGTAATTTTTACGGTGGCGGCACCTACCTTACCGGAAGTTTCTGACTTGGGGCTGGCAGGTTTGTCCTGGGCGCACGCAAGCGACACGACGGAAAGGAAAGTGATCATTAAAAATGCTGCACGTTTCATAAAGCTGTAGTTTTTGGTGTAAAGGGTTTAAAACTGGGTTTCAATATGTAAAAATGCCCCCGCAAAGCGGAGGCATTTTCTTAACTATTATAGAAATATTACCTGTAAACTATTTTAGAGAACGCTATGTACGCGTAAAAGTTTCCCTAAGCGGTTAATTTAATATGTTAATTTCTGTTAAATCTCTGCTCTTAGCGCCCGAACGGATTCAAGGCTGAAAGTGCTCGTTTTCCGCCACCCATTTTATTCATGGTTTTCATCATTTTGCGCATGTCACTGAATTGCTTCAGTAACTGGTTGACCTGCTGCACAGACGTGCCGCTACCCACCGCGATGCGGTTCTTGCGGCTCGCGTTGATGATGTCTGGGTTCTCGCGCTCGCTTAGCGTCATGGAGCGAATGATGGCCTCGATGGGCTTGAAAGAATTGTCGTCAATGTCGATATCCTTAATAGCCTTTCCCATGCCAGGGATCATGCCCAGCAGGTCTTTCATGTTACCCATTTTCTTAACCTGCTCGAGCTGCGACAGGAAGTCGTTAAAATCGAACTGGTTCTTGCGGATCTTTTTATTGAGTCGTGCGGCTTCTTCCTGGTCGAATGCCTGCTGTGCTTTTTCTACGAGCGTCACCACGTCACCCATGCCGAGAATACGGCTGGCCATACGGTCGGGGTAGAAGCGGTCGATCGCATCCATCTTTTCACCCGTGCTGATGAACTTGATGGGCTTGTCTACCACACGACGAATTGACAGGGCAGCGCCACCGCGGGTGTCACCGTCCAGCTTGGTAAGCACCACGCCGTTAAAGTTCAGGCGCTCATTGAAAGCCTTGGCGGTATTCACTGCATCCTGACCCGTCATGGAGTCAACCACAAACAGGGTCTCGGAAGGGTTCAGGGCTTCCTTCAATCGCGCGATCTCATCCATCATCTGCTCGTCTACAGCCAGACGGCCGGCGGTATCGACAATGACGATGCGGTAATTATTTTTTTTGGCGTGCTCGATCGCCGCCTTCGCAATTTTAACAGCGTCTTTATTCTCGGGCTCGGCGTACACCTCCACCCCTACTTGCTCGCCCAGCACTTTCAGCTGGTCGATCGCGGCGGGACGATAAATATCGCAGGCCGTCAGCATGACAGAGCGGCCCTGGCGCTTGAGATAGCTGGCCAGCTTGCCTGAAAATGTCGTTTTACCTGAACCTTGCAGACCGGCAATCAGGATGATGGCCGGCGAACCGTCGATCTTGATGTCTTCGCTCTGGCCGCCCATGAGGCCGGTCAGCTCGTCGTTCGTAATCTTCACCAGCAACTGCCCCGGCGACAGCGAGGTCAGCACGTCCTGGCCCATGGCCTTTTCCTTGATGTCGTCTGTTACCTCCTTGGCTACTTTATAGTTAACGTCGGCATCGATCAGCGCCTTGCGGATCTCCTTCACGGTGGACGCCACGTTGATTTCGGTGATCTGGCCCTGACCTTTCAGGGTCTGAAAGGCTTTATCGAGTTTGAAACTTAAATTATCAAACATGGATGTATCGGTATTTGAGTGATGAGCTTCGTTTTACAATTATTCGGGGGGCTAAGGTAAGCAAAATGTTGGGGAGTCCGCATCAGCCGCGAAAAGGCCAATATGGAAATACTTCGCCTGCCTGAAACTGGGTCTGTTCCAACGGCAGCTCCAGAAAGCCCGTCACATTTTTAAGGTTGGCAAAGTCGCCCGAGCCACCACCGGCGTCGGGGTAGGCCATGAGCCGACCCTGTTCGTTTCGCACACTTACCCGCAGGAAGTACGTTACCCTGGGCTGAAACGAAAATGGCACGGCCAGCACCGCATATGCCGGCGCCGCCTGCACGCCGAGGCTTTGCAGCAGCCAGGGTTTGACATACCGCTGAAAGCACAGAAACGTCGAGACCGGATTGCCGGGCAACGCAAAGACCGTTTTACCACCGGCCGACGCCCCAAACCAGAAAGGCTTGCCCGGCCGCTGACTCACCTGGTGGAAATGCTTGACAACACCCAGTGACTCGAGCACCTCCGGCACAAAGTCGAACTTACCTTTTGACACGCCACCCGATAAAATAATGACATCGTTTGCCTCCACCAGGCCGCGGAGCTTAGCCTGCAACACGTCCTTATCATCCGGAAGGTGTGAGAGCGAAGCGGTAACATGCAGCGCCTCCAGCGCGGCCACCAACGCATGCCCATTGGAGCGACGCACCTGGTGCGGCAGCGGCGTTTCGTCAACATCTACCAATTCATCGCCCGTTGAAACCACTGCCGCACGCGGCGGGGCGAACACGCTTACAAAAGGTTTCCCCACCGAGGCGAGCAACGCAACCTCCGCCGGTGACAAGACGAGACCGGGCTCCAGCAATAATGCTTCCCGGCGGGCATCGCTCCCCTGATAATGAATGCTCTGTCCACGTTCCACCGTGGCCACAGTGATGGTTGCCACGTTGTCCTGGATCGATACATCTTCATAACGCACCACGGTATCGGTACCACTCGGCAGCACAGCGCCGGTCATTACTTCGAACGCGTGCGCCGGATGGCTGAGCGTGTGCGATGGCATGCCGGCGGCTTGCGTACCCTCCAGGGAAAACGTGCGGCGACCTTCGTGCCACGCTTGGTAGGCTATGGCAATGCCGTCCATCGTGGCACGATCAAACGGCGGCAGGTCGCGGTCGGCGGCGATCTCTTCTGCCAGCACACGGCCGTGGGCCTGCGCCAGGGGAATGCTTTCGGTGCGCGGTGTATACAGTGCCTGCAAAATGCGGGCAGTGGCGTCTTGAACAGTTACCATAGCAATTATCGTTACCTTTGTTTTCGATCCGAAAGTTACATGCCTAAAAAACAATTTACACATATCGACGATGCCGGCAACCCAAAGATGGTTGACGTCAGTGCCAAAGCTGTTACGCGCCGTACCGCCCGCGCCCAGGCTGTGATCACGGTGGGCAGCGCCATTCTCAAACAGATCAAAAACAACGAGCTGATCACCAAAAAGGGCCCGGTGTTCCAGACGGCGATCATCGCCGGTGTGATGGGCGCCAAGAAAACCTCGGAGCTCATCCCCTTCTGCCATCCGCTGGGGTTGGAAGATTGCCAGGTGAAGATCACCACCGCGAAGAATAACATCGTAATCACCACAGAGGCTACCGTTACCGCCAAGACCGGTGTAGAGATGGAAGCACTCACGGCGGCGTCGGTAGCCGCGCTTACCGTATACGATATGTGCAAAGCACTCTCGCACGACATGGTCATTGGCGAAGTACAATTACTTGAAAAAACGGGTGGAAAGAAGGACTTCCGCCGTTAACGCAGAAGTGTTGATCGCTGCATGAGAAGACTGGCAAGTCTTTTCGGTCATTTTATAGTAAAAAATGCCCGCACTGGCGGTGACCTTACGTCTTCTTACCCGGATGTATGCCGCGACCGTACACCTCCCCTCAAAATTCAGGTCTGCAAAATGCCGCGCCGGCAAACGAGAAAAACATCATTCTGAAATACTTTTCCTGGTCTTCGCTAAACAACTATAAATCAGCCAGTGATCCCCCACCCGATACGTTGCTACCCCGCTTTCCGGCGACCATTGATCGAAACACGCTATAGGCGGCGTCGGCATTTTATAAAACCCGGGTGAAACATTTCAGAAGCCACCGATTATGAAAAGAAATATTTATGGGTAATTATTACGCGCCTTGTCGGGATAACTTTTTACCCAACTTTTATCGCTACGTGTACATTACCTTGGGGCTATAATTCTACTGTGTCATGAAACCGCTTATCAAGCTTAGCATCAATCCGATTCATCGCGACCTGGCCATTGTTCTGCTGGCGAGTCTACTCGTCGCCGTCCTGATGGTATCGATGGCTATAATGATCTTTGGGTAATACCCTATTCAGCATGCCGATCAGGGATGTGCAGAGATCCATTCCGCGCCGTCTTCCAGCACTTCCTTTTTCCAGATAGGAACTGTCTCTTTCAGAGTATCGATGATATACTGACAGGCAGCAAAGGAGTCGGCCCGATGCGGCGTCGACACCGCTACGACTACGGCGACATCTCCCGGCTGCAATACTCCTACCCGATGGCTTATCGCATAGGCTTGTAACGGCCACCTCACTGCCGCTGCATCCACAATCTTTTGTATCTCGGCTACGGCCATGGATTCGTATGCTTCATACTCCAGGCGCAGTACCCGTTTGCCTTTGGCGTTGTCGCGTACGGTTCCTATAAAGGCGTTTACAGCACCGGCTTGCAAGCGGGTGGCAGCTTGTATTATTTGTTGTACATCGAGGGGTGTTCCGGATAGGGTAATCATAGCTCAAAAATGCAAAAAGGTTATGAGAGGAGAATAGGGTGTTGGAATTTTAAGTATCTTTGGTTTGTTAAGGTTTTGAGTCGAAACAAACGTTATATGAAAGCTAATATGCCGATTGATCCGCACATTGAGCCCGAGGAGGCTGAAGTTGATCCTACAAAGCTGGAAGGGGTGAAATTGTCACTCTATAAAACTAGAGAAGCAAATAAGATTGCATCCAAGCTTAGGCACATCCCGGTAGACCATGTGGTTCTACCAACGCCAGAGGAGTGTGCGCCATATCTTTCGCCACTCTAAAAAAAATGGTAATTCTGCTTTAAATTAACTTTACTAAACCTATTAGATGTTGCTTAGTAAAGCAATATCATTCTGTTTTCCTATCAAAATTTGAAATCGTTATCTCAATTAAATTCTATTAACGTTGGCTACACTTTCGATCATTGCTGGACCCAATGGGGCCGGAAAATCTACCTATAGCAAAGAATTGCTCATTGAGCTTGGAATCGACTCGTTCGACTTTGACAAAGAACTCGATTTACGTTGGAGCATATTTTCCTATGATCCACTGGTAAGACAGGGCGCTCGTGATGCTACGCACGATTTATTCATCATGCAAAGAGAAGCTGCTCTTTTTACACGATCTAATTTCGCTTTTGAAACAAATTACCACACGGAAGCTATCATCCCCACAATTGAAGCTTTTAAGGAGAACGATTTTAGGATCGAGCTACAGTATGTCTTTCTGGAAAATATTCAACTTTCTCTTCAACGAGTAAAACAAAGAGTCCTCACGGGCGGGCATGGTGTGGATAACAACACTATTCGGGAGAGATTTATAGCCAGTCTGCGCTTGTTGGATACAACCTTTCAATTATTTGATCTAGTTTCATTACGTTGTTCCTCTGAAGGCTTTCTGAGACACATTGCCGATGTTGAACCAGGCACAAAAACGGCTATCTCGTTTAATGAAATTCCTCGGGAACTTGTCCCTTTCATTCCGAACCTTTATCGATTTATACATCAGAAATAATCTTCTCGAATAACATTTCATCCCCCGCTCACCGGCGGTATCAAAGCAATCTCATCCCGTTCCTCCAACAACACCCCGTCCTCCGCATATTCACTATTCACAGCAATCATTAACGACCGCAGTCCTGCCAGCGCGGGATAACGCCCTACCAGGGCTGTACGAAGCGCCGCCACGGTATTACCGGGAAGCTCGATCTCGCACTGCCGCCCCCCCAGAATGTCCTTGGCGATGCCAAAGGCCAGTACGGTGTATTTTTTCATGTTTGTATTCATTTTTATGCCGTTAGACCGCTCCAGGTCGTTTTCCAGCAGTATCCCTATTGGAACCGATCGTATCCACAAATTTGTTCGTAATTTGAGCTTTTCTTTTGACATCTGACACTCTACGACAACCATAACAGGCCCCTGACCTACGTACGGCTCGCTGTAACCGACCGGTGCAACCTGCGTTGCTTTTACTGCATGCCGGCGGAGGGAATCCAGTACCTGCCCAAACGGGAGCTACTAACGTTTGAGGAGATCGAACGCACCATCGCCCTGCTGGCGAGACTTGGCATCAGCAAAGTGCGCCTGACCGGCGGCGAGCCGTTCGTGCGCATGGACCTTATGCGCCTGATCCGCAACCTGGTAGAGACCCCCGGTGTCAACGACCTGCACATCACCACCAACGGTGTGCTAACGGCACCCCACGTTGCCGAGCTTAAACGACTCGGCATTGCCTCGGTCAATCTCAGCTTGGATACACTGAATGCGGAGCGGTTTAAGCTGATCACCCGGCGCGCCGAGTTCGGCCCTGTCATGCGTACGCTCGAGCTTCTGCTGAAGCACGACATTCCTACCAAGATCAATGCCGTGGTCATGGAAGGAAAAAACATTGAAGACATACTTCCCCTGGTCGAGCTTACGCGACAACAGGCCGTGGAAGTACGATTTATTGAAGAGATGCCATTTAACGGCGAAGGCAGTCATTACCCCACGCTGCATTGGAACTACGCGCGCATCCATTCATACCTGAAAGAGCATTTCCCCGACCTGCACAAGATACCCGACCCTGCCAACGCCACGGCTACGCAATACGCCATCCCAGGCCATAAAGGCACTGTGGGCATCATCGCAGCCTTTAGCCGCACCTTCTGCGGCACCTGCAATCGCATCCGTATTACAGCACAAGGCACGTTAAAAACCTGCTTGTACGATGAAGGTGTGCTCGACATCCGGCAGTTGCTGCGGTCAGGCGACAGTGACGACGTTATTACCGAAAAACTCTTACAAGTATTTCGCCAGCGGCCCAAAGATGGGTTTGAAGCCGAAGCATCGCGCAGCAATCACCTGCCCGCGCATGAATCCATGTCGACCATCGGCGGATAGATAACACCATGGACAGCAACCTTCTTCTTGCCGCTTCCTTTTTTCTCATTGCGCTCATCTATGCTTCCGTCGGCTTCGGCGGTGGCTCCAGCTACCTGGCACTGCTGGCGCAACCACTATTCATGCTGACACCCGAGGTTATACGTCCCACAGCATTGCTCTGCAATGTCATCGTTGTCACTGGGGGCACACTGATCTTTTACCGCGAAAAACAAATTGTATGGAAAGAGGTCTGGCCATTTCTTGTCGCCAGTATTCCTATGGCATACATTGGCGGCCTGTGGAAATTACAAGACGATACCTTTTTTATCATCCTGGGTGTTACGCTATTTGTTGCCTCCATATTGCTGTGGATACAGCCCGAAGAAATACCGACCGCCAAACGAAAGTATAACACCACGCCGACAAATATTCTGCTGGGAGGTAGCATAGGTTTTCTCTCCGGGCTGGTAAGTATCGGGGGGGGGATCTTCCTCTCTCCCATTCTACATTTACTGCGATGGGGCGATGCGCGGCGTATTTCTGCGCTCGCCAGTTTGTTTATACTCGTCAACTCAATCAGCGGCCTGGCTGGGCAATTCTCCAAAGGCATACCCGATATTCACATGGGTTTCCTCTTGCCTTTGTTGTTAGCGGTTGGCGTAGGGGGCCAGATCGGCTCCCGTCTGGGTGCGCAGCGATTTAATCCGATTTACATCAAACGCATCACGGCATTACTCATTCTGCTCGCCAGCATCAACATTTTGCGCGACCATATGTAGCCCGCGTGTGTTTGCCTAGTAGGTACCGTCGGCAAAAGGACGTGAACCTAAGAAGAAGAAAGACGCGAGGATATAACGGCGTCCGCGTGTTATCGGACGGGCGCCATGTAAATATCCCAATAAGCCTGGATGTACCGACGCATAACCCACCTGTTCGGGTTTGATCAGTTTTTTATACTTCGGAAAGAATGTGCCGCCACCATCATAGTCGAGGTTTAGCGTCACGATCAGCGACACATAGCTACCGTCGTTGTGAAGACCAAGATGCCCCTGGCGTTCGGCCAGGTAACGTACAATGAAATTCTGCGACGTGAGGCTCTCCCAGCCTTGTCCATGTAACTGATATTTATGAAACAGCAACGGATGCAGGTATTTGCGCAGCGCGTGGTTAAACACCTCGTCCAGTCCGAACGAACTCAGTTTAATATCGATGGGATCACCGTCTTTTTCGCGATAGTTAGTCCATTCACCAAAGTGTTCGGCTTCCTCGATGATCTCCTGGCAGAACGTGGCTGTAAAAAATGGAAAGGCATATACGTTGTCGATCGGCTCGTCGCAGATCAGGTCGAACTCGCGGTGCACCAGTTGCGGGTTGACATATCGCTTTACCCAGGCGGACTCGTGTTCGCCAAAGGCCTGGTATAGCTGCGGATGCAACGGAATATAGCCTCCGGCAGCCTGCAACGAAGCGTGCCAGTTGCCGTCGGACGAAATAAAGTTCTTCATGGGCGCCAGTACGTCGAGCCGGCCGGTATACGCTTCTTTTACCTCACGGTCGGGATGCTGGCCGCTGAGGGCGCTGAACAATTCCCCTGCGGGTATGACATGTTGTGCAAAACCTGACGCTGTTAACGTTTCAAGACCTCGCTGGTTGAGGCGATAAGCATAGGCCCCCTGACTATAACCCGGCCGTACGAGCCCCCCGATGTCGGTTGGGCGGTCACCATCACTGGCATACCGGCCGAGGTATAACAAGTCCGATGTCTCCGCGGTATTCAGAATGTGATAGTGTGTGCCCGTGGGTAGAAAATCTTCTTCCAACACCACAATGGATTGTCTTCCCTCCTGTATCGCCTGTTGCCACACACGCCAGTGACCGATAGCCAGACTCACATCTCTCTTTTCGTCGGGATGATATCCATCCATCAGTTTCATACCAGCGGCTTTCAATGCGGTCATGGCATCGATCTCGCGCGGCACGTCCACTATCTCAAGCGGGGTATTTTCCGGCAGTGGCAAAAGTCGCAGACGCTCTGCAAAGAGCTTTTCTTTATTTGCTCCGTTGCCGGGAAATGTGAGTACGAAGACTTTCTCTGTCGTGATCATACGGTGTATTACACTTCTGCCGGAGTCGAGAACAACTTGTACGCAAACACAAAAAAGCCCACAATAAAGGCAACAATACCCAGGTATACCAGGATCTGAAATGGCATCACCACCTTTGTATACCGTTCATAGTCGTTATCAAAAAAATAGATTCCAAAAGAGAAGAACACGCCACACACCAATCGTGCAAATGCACCGAATAGCATCAGGCCCGTAGCGACCGACGGCCGGGTAGCAATGGCGTACACCGTGGCACCCACTATCAGCAGGTTGGCAATAACGCCGATAGACTGGGGAAGAAGGGAAAAGAGTTGATATTCATCCATAGGTAACTGGTATTATATAGACACTCGTTTTCTTAATGCATCGTGCAGGAAGAGCAAAAAGCCACAGGCAAACATCAGCGCACCAATGTTCGAGATGACCCCCATAACACCAAAATACCGGGCGATTTCTTCCATCGGCAGATTGGCATTTATACCCCACACGCTGAACCACGCTGAGAAAAACGCGCCGGGTATGCCCACCGCTTCACCCACCAGCATCACGTACGCCGGGGCCGTTGGCCGTTTGATGATACAATAAAGCGGCAGGGCCAGCATGGCCACTTGAAACAATATTCCAAAAAGAGCCGGAAGCGCTCTCAGTAGTAGATCTCCCAAAGTAGTTTCTTCCATATCAATAATTGACGTTCGGGCGAATATAACGAAAACCCCTAATGTACCCACGACCGATGGACGAACCTGCAAGCCAGGCGCGGGTTTTTAGCTAATCCTTCCTATTTTGCACCGATAATCCGCCTGCATGAAAAAAATAAACTTCGCCCGGCACGTTCTTCCCCACATCGTTGCCATCGCCGCGTTCCTATTGGTTACCGTCGTATTCTTCAGCCCATTTTTCTTCGACAACAAGGTGCTGTCGCAATACGACATCCAGCAATGGGAGGGCTCATCCAAGACCTTGCGCGACTACCGCGAAGCCACCGGCCAGGAGGGGCTGTGGGCCGACAATATGTTTAGCGGCATGCCCGCATACCTCGTTAACGTGCATTGGAGCAACTATCCCATTACCGTTCTGAAGAAGGCACTGTCTCTTGGACTGGCCCACCCCTACGCCAACATCTTCATCGCGTTCATCTCCTATTATATCATGCTGCTGGCCTTCCGCGTACGGCCTTATCTCGCCATCGGAGCGGCCCTTGCGTTTGGGCTTTCATCGTATATGATCGTCGGGCTTGCCGCCGGCCACAACGGCCGTATCGGCGCCATCGCGTTTATGCCCCTGGTCATCGCGGGTATACACCTGGCCTACTCCGGTCGACGGTTGCTGGGTTTTGGCCTCTCCACCGCTGCAATCGCTCTGGAACTGAAGGAGAATCACTTGCAAGTAACCTTTTACCTCATGCTCATTGTACTGCTCTACGGGGTCGTACAGTTCATCTTCGCGTTGCGTGAAAAAAGGATCGCCGGTTTTCTGACCGCTACGTCGCTGTTGATCCTTGCAGCTGTTATTGCCGCCGGTACTTTTATCGGGCAACTGTGGGGTGTGACCGAACAAAGCACATACTCCATCCGTGGTAAGTCCGACCTGGCAGCGCCGTCGTCGCAAGGTGCTTCCGGTCTTACGCGTGAATACGCCTTCGACGCCAGCAATGGCATCTGGGAGCCGTTTATGATGCTGATGCCCAACTTCTACGGCGGTAGCGCCGCCAATTATTTAGTGAGTGATCGCAAAAGCGAAGTATACCAGGCCCTGGCCCGCTCGGGCGACGAGCAAGCCGCCAACCAACTGGCCAACTTCACGTCCGGCTACTGGGGACCGCAATCTTATACTGTTCCATACTACGCGGGCGCCACCATCATCTTTTTGTTTGCCGTCGGCCTGGCCTTTGCCGATCGTAAATACATCTGGTGGCTCGTGCCCACCGCCATCCTCGGCATTATGCTCAGCTGGGGTAGCAGCTTTGGCGCGTTCAATTACTTCTTGTTCGACCACGTGCCGGGCTTTAACAAATTCAGGTCCGTCACCTTCGCGCTGACCATCACACTCTTTACACTGCCCCTGTTGGGTGTGCTTGGCGTTGAAAAGCTGCTGGAAACAGGACTGGACAAAGTCGCGAAAAAGAAATTGCTCATCGCCTTTGGCGCCACGGGGGGGCTGTGCCTGCTGTTGCTGCTCTTTGCCGGTGCGTTCAGCTTTACCCGTGCAGGCGAAGAACAACTGCCGTCGTGGTTTACCGGCGCATTGATCGATGACCGCAAGAGCCTGTTCCGAAGCGATGCATTCCGGTCACTCGCGTTTATTGCCGCACTCTTTATCATGCTATACTTTGCCGTGTGGAAAAAAGTACCGGCCGCATTCTATGCTTTTGTAGCCATCATGATTGTGTTTGACGTAAGCCTCGTAGACCGTCGTTACTTTACGAAAGACAACTACGTGCGCAAACGTGAAACTACGGCCCCCGAAATGACGCCTGCCGACCAGGCCATCCGGCGTGACACTTCGTACTACCGCGTGTACAACATTCAGCCGGGTGCGTTTACCAGCGAAGCGCGTACCGCGCTTTATCATTACTCTGTGGGCGGCTACCACGGCGCCAAGCTGCGCCGCTACCAGGACTTGTACGATTCCTGCTTATCGCAGCAAACCGTCGCATTGATACAAGGTATCCGGGCCGGCGACTTAAACTTTCAGCCGTATGGTGTCATCAACATGTTGAACATAAAATACATGGTGTATGGACAGCAGGCCAACCAGATCATTCCAAACGAACAGACCAATGGCCCCGCATGGTTTGTACGCGATGTAAAGAAGACCAACTCACCTGCCGAAGAGCTGGCGACACTGTGCGACACCGACACAAAAACGACCGCCGTGGTCAACACCGCCGCCGTGACAGTGCCCGAGTTTGGATACGACAGTGCCGCCACCATTTCGATCGTCACCCACAAGCCTCCCTACCTTAAATATCAAAGTCACTCGGCGCAAAACGGGTTGGCGGTATTCTCAGAAATATACTATCCCAAAGGCTGGCGTGCCTTTATCGATGGCCAGGAGACAACCATTCTGCAAGTGAACTATGTATTGCGCGCACTGGCTGTGCCGGCGGGTGATCACACCATTGAATTCCGCTACGAGCCTGCTCCGTATAGAGTTGGCAACAAAGTGATGATGGCCTCCACCTGGCTCACTGTATTGGTACTCCTTGGCAGCCTCGGCTGGAGCCTGCGCGAGCATCCGCGAGTGAAGGCCGAAGCATAATGATTAATTTTATTACATGACCCAATCGGATTGACAATAGAGCAAAAATATATTGATCCAGATGTACATTTTTGCTCTATTAATTGATACCATGCTATTTATGCAAAAATCTTACCTACGCCTATTTGCGGTGTTGCTGCTTTTTTCGATAATGACATTTACAACATCCTGCAGCGATAATGATGATGATCATAATGATGCCAACAAAACCGATCTGCTGGTTGGTAAGCAATGGTACCCCACCCGGTATGAAGAAGAAGACGAAGGCAAAGTAATCGATGTGACTACCTCGTGGCTGCGTGACTGTCAAAAAGACGACTACTTATTTTTTGAAGAAAAAGGAATCTTCATGTCAAGCTCCGGAAATATACAGTGCGGCGACAACAGCGGCGCCGACCTTGATGGCGAAGGCACTTGGTCTTGGAAAAACGACAACAAAGTTCTCTCCATGGTGTGGCCAATCGTTACTATTGACCAGGAAGTCCTTTCACTTTCCGCAACGGAGCTTCAAGTGAGATATGAGATTACCAACGGCCCTAACCCAGCGGACAAAGGATTTTTAGTTACCACCTACAACACTCGCAATTAAACTAGTGGCAAACAAAGAGGCCGCTCTCATACCAGGGAGCGGCCTTTATTTTAGGGCTTGCTAAGCATTAGCCGAGCTTTTGCAGCACGTCCATCACTTCTTTTACCGCCTTGCGGCTGGCTTCGAGCAGTGCTTTTTCTTCAGAGTTCAGGTCGAGCTCGATAACTTTCTCAACACCATTCTTACCGAGGATAACCGGTACGCCGAGATAGCAGTCGTTAATGCCATACTCGCCTTCCAGCTTGATACAAGCCGGGAACACACGGCGCTGATCTTTTACGATCGCTTCTACCATTTGCGCTGCGGCCGAGCCGGGTGCATACCAGGCAGAAGTACCCATCAGCTTCACAAGCTCACCACCGCCCACTTTCGTGCGTTCCAGAATGGCATTCAGCTTGTCTTTGTCGATCAATTCAGTAACCGGAATACCTGCTACAGTAGTGTAGCGAGGCAGCGGTACCATCGTATCACCGTGGCCACCCATCAGAATCGCCTGGATATCTTTCGGCGATACGTTCAGGGCTTCTGCCAGGAAGGCGCGGTAACGCGCTGTATCCAGAATACCGGCCATGCCGATTACACGTGTGCGGGGAAATTTAGAGGTGAGGTGTGCCTGGTAAGTCATTACGTCCAGCGGGTTGCTGACCACGATAATGATGGCATTGGGTGAATGCTTCACGACATTTTCTGTCACCGACTTCACGATGCCGGCGTTTGTACCGATAAGGTCGTCGCGGCTCATGCCCGGTTTGCGGGGCAGACCGGAAGTGATCACCACCACGTCTGAGCCAGCCGATTTCGAATAATCGTTGGTGGCGCCGATCGTGCGGCTGTCATAGAGGTCGATCGGAGCTTTCTGCCAGATATCCAGGGCCTTGCCTTCGGCAAAACCTTCCTTGATATCGACCAGCACGATCTCGTTAGCCACCTCGCGGTAGGCCAGCACATCGGCACACGTAGCGCCCACATTGCCAGCGCCTAC
Source organism: Dawidia cretensis (assembly GCF_018598175.1). GTDB lineage: Bacteria > Bacteroidota > Bacteroidia > Cytophagales > Cyclobacteriaceae > Ohtaekwangia > Ohtaekwangia cretensis. Next base: position 94,540 of record NZ_JAHESE010000003.1, on the reverse strand, counting down.
TACTGTTACTTTCATATGGATATAAATTTTAGTGTTGGAAAATCGATGAAAAATACGCTGCTGATCCGGGTGTTAAACGGGGACAGATGAACCAATATCGCTTTGAAAATCAGCACGTTTCGGGATAAAGGCAGGGATAATGCTCCAAATAAACCGGGGGCGAATTTATCACTCCATGCGCCAAAAGAAAAAGTTATTCTATAAAATGTGCGCGCGGATTGTAAACGTCAGCACCTGTTTGGTCGCCGCAGTAACTTTAAACCGGTCGTCCAGACGATGCCCCACCACCCAAAAAATCCGTTCCCCGGCCTCCAATACGGTCACAGCAGCCTTGTCCGCACGAGCCACCTTGCGGTCAATCAGGAAGTCGCTGATCTTTTTACCATGACTCATGCCTAACGGGTAAAATACATCGCCGGCACGCCATCGGCGCCAGGTAATAGGAAAGGTTATGCGATCGGCGTCCACCGTAGCGTGCCACGCACCACCCATCAACGGCTGACCTGCCTCATTCCTTTCTACCGCGAGCGTCCAATCGCCCAACACCACGTGCTGGTGCTCCGTCGCCAATGTTACCGCTTCCCAATCTACCCTGCGCGGTGTCAGGATCAGCGCTTCGCGATCGATCATGACGGTATAGGCTTCTGCCAGGAACTGCTTACCAGGCTGCCCAGCCAAAGCGTTTGTCATACCCTCACACTGACTATAGTGAAAGCCAAAAGGACGCAGGTAACGCGCCAGGATAGCCGCCGCGTGTGGCGCTGCCGCGAAATCTTTGCGTATAGCGATGCGGTTTCCCGTCGCAGTGGTATACACGGCCTTCCAATGTTCGAGACCTGCGACCGCAAGCGATAAGACTCCTTCCATACTTGCTAGGCCGCGCGACACGGTTTGCTCCAGCGACGGATTTAATTCCTTCAAGCGCGGCACGACCTGATGTCGTATAAAATTGCGCGCATAATCATCGGTCTGATTGCTGGCATCTTCGCGCCAGGCAAAATCTTTGAACGCAGCGTATGCTTCTACTGCGGCGCGGGTAGCAAACAACAGCGGCCGAATGATGGCACCCTGCTGCACAGGTATACCCGCCAGGCCGTCGGGGTTCGCACTGCGTGTCCAATTCAGCAGAACTGTTTCCAGGGCATCGTTTAAATGATGTGCCGTAGCAATGCGGTCAAAGCCCTCGCGCACTCTTACCTCCTCAAACCAGGCATATCGCAATGCCCGCGCGGCGAGCTGTATCGACAACCCCTCAGTTTCGGCATAGGCAGCCGTATCCATACGCTTTAAAAAACACGGTATGCCCAAGTCGCGGCAGAGAATCTCCACAAATTGCTGGTCGCCGTCAGAGGCCTCCCCCCGCAGCTGAAAATTACAATGGGCCACGGCAACCGGCTGACCCGCCTCGTGGAAAAGCCGCAGCATCACAACGGAGTCAATTCCCCCACTTACGGCCAGTAAAATGCGATCGGTCGGGCCGCACAAGTGGTGTTCACGAATATGGTTCAGAAATTGCTCTAGCATGGACTTCAAAGGTACGATTATAGTTATTCGTGCCCATATGACAGATCATTTGTAGCTTGCATCATGAAAAACTCGGAAAGCATCGCCCGCCGGGGATCCCGGATCGTCTGGTTGCTGTTAGCAGGATTTCTGCTGGCGGGCAGCCCGTTGCTGGCCCAAAAGCGCGTTCACCTCAAACAGGCCGACAAACTGCGTGGCGGCCGCCTGGGCGACGAACGTTTTGACCGCCTGCTGGGCAATGTTATCATGACCCAGAACAAAACCACTATCTATTGCGACTCCGCCTATTTCTTCAAAAAACGAAACTACGTAGAGGCCTTTGGCCGCGTGCGCATCCTGGAAGGTGACTCCGTTACCATCACCGGCCGCAAGCTGGAATACGATGGCAACACCAAGCTCGCACGCCTGCGCAACAACGTTGTCTTTACCAAGCTGGCAACCGCCACGCTATACACCGAGTACCTCGACTTCGACCGCAACCGGAATCTCGCCTACTACAAAACCGGCGGCCGCCTGGTCGATAGTGTCAACACGCTTACCAGCGTACGCGGGTATTACAACGTATCCAACAACCTCGCATCATTCAAAAAGAATGTAGACGTAAAAAACCCGGATTATACCATGACGGCCGACAGCCTTCAGTATAATTCGCGAAGCAAGACCATTTATTTCGTAAGCCCCACCAATGTAGTACGCAGTGACAGCAGCACCATTGTGTATGAAAGTGGCTTTTACGAAACCACCACCAAACGCTCAGACCTCAAGCTCGGTCAAGCCGAAACACAAGACTATACCCTCGACGCCGAAGACTACAAGCTGGACGATTTTCATAAACGTTACCTTTTCCGGCGCAATGTGGTGATGACCTATAAAAAAGAAAGTCTTATCATCTACGGACAGGCCGCCGATTATTACCGAACCAAAGGTATTGCCAAAGTCTATAACAACGCCTACCTCGCCAAGGTGGCCGACAACGGCGACACCCTCTTCATGTCTGCCGATACGTTGGTATCGATCGATAGCCCCGACCCCGCTAAGAAAAGATTGCTGGCATACAAAAACGTCAAGATTTATAAACGCGACATGCAGGGCGTAGCCGACTCCGTTGAATATCGCGCCATCGATTCCACCATCTACTTTTATAAGAAGCCTGTACTCTGGTCTGAAGGCAATCAAATGACCGCAGACTCCATTCGCGCAGTGATGAAGAATAACACCATCGACCGCATCCATATGGTGGCGAACTCCTTTGTGATCTCGCGCGATACGTTGGTGAACTACAACCAGATCAAAGGACGGCTCATGACCACTTACTTCCGTGACCAGAAGATCAGTCACGTGTACGTAGAAGGTAACGGTGAGAGCCTTTATTTCTTGCTGGACGAGAAGACCAACCTTTCCTCGGGCATGAACAAGATCATATGCAGTAACATCATGATCCGCTTCAAGCAAGGTAAAGTGAATAATCTTACTTTTTACAAAAAGCCCGAGGCCAGTGTTATTCCGCCGCACGAGCTCAAGATTGAAGACACGAAGCTCAAAGGCTTTGAGTGGCGCGGCAAGGAGAAGCCTGCCCGCGAAGACGTTGTAAAACCACAGGTCCCATCAATCAGTAGCAACAAGGCGGCAAGCGTTCACAAAAAAGAATTGGTGACCCCCCGCGCAGGCGACACCACTACAATAACAGACAAAAAGACTGTGGGTGGAGGCATGGTTAAACCGTTACCCGAGTCAAGCATAGACAAAAAAGGACTGGTAAGGCCTCGCGCCAAAAGCGATACCACTGCGATAACCGAAGACCGAAAACGTTTGTAATTTAAAATTACGCAAAGCCCAACGAAAAAGTTGTCCAGCTAGTATGAGATTCCCGTATAATGTTTAACTTTTGTAGACGATGCGGGGCCTATGAGAAAATTTCTATTGCTGACGATCTGTGCGCTGCTTTTCCGGTTTGCCTCCGGTCAGAGCTTCGAGGTTGTCGCCCTGCAAGACACGTATCGCGGCCTCATCGGCGAAACGATCAAAGCCCCCATCCGTTTTAAGAACACTTCTGACAAGTCCATTACGCTGATTATCAGAAAGATCGATAGCCAGATTGGCAGCACACAGAAAAACTTCTTCTGCGTCGGCGAAAACTGCCTGGAACAAAAAGTCGAAGATTACATTATCAAGGTTGACCCTGGACAAACGCTTAGTAGCCTGCAGGTTGCGTTAGAAGCAGGACTCGTGCCCGGCATCAGCTCCGTGCATTACCTGGCCTTCAGCCGTTCCAACCCTAGCCATACTGTCGAATTCCGCGTCAACTTCGCCGTAGACGAAAAACCCGAGAAACAAGACCTGTATTCATCCCGTTTTATTACCATCCACGACGTTTATCCCAACCCTGTTACCGACAACAACGCCTACATCGACTACAGCATGCTGAGCGAGCAGGTAAAAGCCAAGATCATCATGCACAACCTGTTGGGCAACCCTGTTGGCCTCTATCCGCTCTCCAGCGCAGAAAATCGGGTGCGGTTACGCACCGATGAGCTGAGTGCCGGCATCTACTTCATCACGCTCTACCTCGAAAATGAGAGCGTTATGACCCGCAAACTGATCGTTAAGAAGTAACTAGTCCATGCCCAGACAAGGGTCATTTTCAGCTAAAGGCCGGGATTACCCGTATCATAACCCGTATCATAACCCGTATCATAACCCGTATCATAACCCGTATCATACCCGTATCAAAGCCATACTAAAACCGTATTAAAGGCATACTTACTGTATCCATAAGCCTTAGACAAACCATCCCAAACACAACTTTTTTTACGTTTCCCACATCTTAAAACGAGCGGAAAAGGCGTTTTTCTGTTCTCTTCACTTGTATTATATTTGCGGGCTTATGCGAAAACTATCAGTAGCTTCATACTTTCTCGTCATTCTTCTGGCCGTTGCGGCATGCAGCAAGTTCCGGAAAATTGAAAAAAGCCCGGATTGGCGGGTAAAGTACGAGGCCGCCATGGTTTATTACGATAAGAAGGAGTATTACAGGGCCTCCGTGCTGTACGAACAGATCCTGCCCGTAGTACGAGGCTTACCCGAAGGCGAGAAAGTGCAGTTTTACCTGGCGTACTGCCAGTTCTATGACAAACTGTACCTCCTGGCTTCCGAGCAGTTTAAAACCTTCTATGAAACCTACGGGCGAAGCACCCTGGCCGAAGAAGCGCGCTACATGTATGCCTATTCGCAATACGCCTCCTCGCCCGACGCAAACCTGGATCAGACCAACTCCATCAATTCCATGGCCGCCATGCAGGAGTTTTTGAACCGGTATCCTAACAGCACCTTTCGTGAAAAGGCCGTAGAGGTAATTTTCACCACGCAAGCCAAGCTGGAAACCAAAGGCTTCAACAACGCGTACCAGTACTACCGCATGCGCAGCTATAAAGCGGCGATTGTGGCCCTGAATAACTTTAAAAACAACTTTCCCGATTCGCACTACCTGGAGCAGGCTTCATTCCTGGTCGTTTCGGCCGAGTACAAGCTGGCACAGCAAAGCATTTACTCCAAACAGGCAGAACGGTACAAGGCTGTAGTCGATCACTACAAGGAATATATCGACAAGTATCCCGAGGGCAAATACCTGCGCGAGGCTGAAAAGTTCTACACCGACAGTCTGGAAAAACTTAGCAAATTCAAAAACACAAATACATAATACTATGGCAGTTCAATCATCCATCATTACCCGCGACGTAGAAAAGATCGCTGCTACGACAGGCAACTTGTACGAGTCAGTAGTAGTGATTTCGAAACGTGCCCGTCAGATCGCCATAAACATGAAAGAAGAGCTCAACAACAAACTTGCTGAGTTCGCGACGACCGTAGACAACCTCGAGGAAGTATTCGAAAACCGCGAGCAAATCGAAATCTCGAAGTTCTACGAGCGCATGCCGAAGCCGACCAACATCGCTACCGACGAGTTCCTCGATGGCGACCTGAGCTTCCGTCGTCGTGGCATTGAAACTGACTTCAAACAAGACTAAGCGCGAGCCGTTAATCGTTATCTGTTGATTGTAATACAATTGCAGCCGTTAACGAATAACGGTCAACCTGTAACGAGATCCGGCGCATGCAAGGCAAAAAAATCGTACTCGGCGTCAGCGGGAGCATCGCCGCCTATAAATCGGCGATGCTCACACGCCTGCTGGTGAAGGCCGGCGCAACGGTAAAGGTCGTCATGACCCCCGCCGCCGCCGATTTCATTACGCCCCTTACGCTCTCAACACTCTCAAAAAATGCCGTTCTCACGGACTTTGTTCGCGACGAGACCGGTCAGTGGAACAACCACGTCGACCTCGGTCTGTGGGCAGACGCCTTGATCATTGCTCCCGCCAGCGCCAACACCGTAGCCAAAATGGCCCACGGCCTCTGCGACAACCTGCTGCTGGCCGTATACCTCTCCGCGCGCTGTCCAGTCTTCCTGGCACCCGCCATGGACCTTGACATGCTGCAACACCCCGCTACACAAGGCAATCTCTCAACGCTTCACACCTACGGCAACACCATACTCGCGCCTGGTTATGGCGAATTGGCCAGCGGTCTTACCGGCCACGGACGCATGGCCGAGCCCGAAGAGATTCTCGCTGCGCTGCAAAAGTTCTTTCAGGCCTCAGGCCGACTTTACGGCAAATCCGTGCTGATCACAGCAGGCCCCACGCAAGAGGCGCTTGACCCGGTGCGATTTATCAGCAACCATTCCACAGGGAAAATGGGCTTCTCACTGGCCGAAGTTTTTGCGCGCGAAGGTGCCCACGTAAACCTGGTGAGCGGTCCGACGCAGCAACGCGCGCAACATCCCAACATCAAAGTAATTCCCGTCGTATCGGCCGAAGACATGTATAACGCCAGCGCTGCGCTTTTCGCCGAAAGCGACATTGCCGTACTGGCCGCCGCCGTAGCCGACTACCGGCCCATAGAGAAGGCTGAACAGAAAATCAAGAAGGCCGACGGAAACCTCACCCTGGCCCTGACCAAAACACGCGATATTGCAGCGTCGCTGGGACAGGTAAAACGCCCCGGGCAAATCATGGCGGGCTTTGCACTCGAAACAGAAAACGAGCAGCAAAACGCCTTGAAAAAGCTCACCGCCAAGAATTTTGACCTCATTGTGTTAAATTCACTCAACGACAAAGGCGCCGGCTTCGGACACGACACGAACAAAGTCACCATTCTCGATCATAAACACGGAGTGCGGACGTTCGAACTTAAAGATAAGAAGGATGTAGCGCTGGACATTGTCAACGCCATTATTGAAAAGCTGCATGATTAAGAAAGTACTCCTGGCGGGTTGTATCCTTTGGGCCGTTGTTGCACAAGGCCAGGAACTGGCCTGCACTGTCTCCATCAACGCCACCGGTGCACAAAGCAATGACCGTACGGTCTTCGCCGACATGAAAAAAGCTGTCGAACAGTTTATGAACACCCGCAAGTGGACGAATGATACATACAAGAACTACGAGAAAATCGCCTGCAATATCCTCATCACGATTACGAAAATGAACTCGCCGACCAGCTTTGAAGCCTCGGTGCAGGTACAGTCGGCACGACCGGTATATAATTCCAATTACCCGACCCTTGTATTCAATTTCGCCGACCGCGACTGGCAGTTTGACTATATCGAGTCGCAGCCGCTGGAATACAACGATAACACGTTTACCAACAACCTCACCTCCATGCTGGCGATGTACGCGTATGTCATCATCGGCATTGACTACGACACCTTTAGCGAGATGGGTGGTACACCGTTTTTCCAGCAAGCACGCCAGGTCGTGAACAACGCGCAGCAATCAAACCGCGAGGGGTGGAATTCCCTGGGCAGCAACCGTAACCGCTACTGGATCGTCGAAAACTTCAACAACCCGCAGATGAACGACCTGCGTAAGGCTTACTATGCGTATCACCGCCTTGCGCTCGACATCTTTCACAAAGATCCTGACAAAAGCCGCGAGGTTATACTCAAAGGTCTGAAAGACATCAAGAAAGTGCGCGATATCAATCCCACGGCCGTGCTGCTGGTGAGCTTCCTGGACGCCAAAAACAAAGAGCTGGTAAACATATTCTCATCGGGTAATCTACCCGTGCGCCGCGAGGCGTACGACATCATCAAGACGCTCGACCCTTCGGGTACCATCTACGACAAGATTATCCAGAACTAGTTCTTCGCACTACAATCCCATGGGTACCAAACAGCTTCGCCTGAGCGATCCGGAGCAAATCCGAAAAAGAATCGATGAATTTGTGGGCAAACAAATTAATATTGTGCTTACGGATAGCACGGTTGTATTTGGCACATTGGAGCACGTAAACGCCACAGGCATCACCCTCCAAAACATGCGCCTGAGGAAAACTACCTACCCGTTTGTTACCCTGACAGAAATCTACTTCGATACGAACGCCTGATGCTGAAGCACCTGACCATCAAAAATTACGCTCTTATCCGCCACCTGGAGCTCGAGCCGTCTGCGCACCTCAACGTAATCACCGGCGAGACCGGTGCCGGTAAATCCATCATGCTGGGCGCCCTGGGCCTGCTCATGGGCAACCGGGCAGAAAGCAAAGTACTGTGGGATGAACAGGAAAAATGCGTCACCGAAGGAGTCTTCGACATTCGCCACTACCGGCTGAAATCATTCTTCAAAACCGAAGACCTCGACTATGACGACACCACGGTGATCCGGCGCGAGATCAGCCCCGGCGGCAAATCCCGCGCGTTCATCAACGATACCCCCGTTACCCTCGAGGTAATGAAAAAGCTCGGCGGCCTGCTCATGGACGTACACTCGCAGCACGAAACCCTGGCGCTGGGCAACCAGGCCTTTCAACTGCGGCTGATCGATGCCTACGCCGAGAACAACACGCTTACCGACAAGTACGCCGAAGACTGGTCCACCTATACCAAAGCCAAAAAAGCGTACGAAAACCTGCGCGACGAGGCTGACACCCTGCGCCAGGAAGCCGACTATATCCGTTTCCAACTCGAGGAGCTGAACAAAGCGGCGCTGGAAGAAGGGAATGAGCAAGAAAAGCTCGAATCGGAGCTTAAGATCATGGAGCATGCCGAAGAGATCAAAAGTCGCTTCCAGGGCTTCCTGGCCGTGCTCTCGACATCCGAGTATGCCGCGCGCAACGGCCTGAGCGAAGCCCGCGGCCACCTGCAACACATTGCCGCCTACTCCGAGCAATATGCTACACTGCTGCAACGCCTCGACAGCGTCATCATTGAACTGGATGACATCTTAAACGAAGCAGAACGTGAAGAAGAGACTATCGAATTCGATCCCGGGCGTTCTGAGCTAATCAAAGAACGTTTGAGTCTGTTCTACCGCCTGATCAAAAAACATGGCGCCGCCGATGTACCGGCGCTTATTGCCCTGCGCAACGGTCTGGAAGAAAAGAACAGCATTACCGGCAACCTCGACGAAGCACTGGCCAAAGTAAAAGCTGCCTTTGAAACTGCCGAAAAGAACGTGCGGGCTAGCGGTGCCAAGCTGAGCGAGTCACGCCAGAAAGTATTTACCCCGCTTACAACACAGCTTGTCAAGCTGCTGCAAGAGGTCGGCATTTTGAATGCCACGCTAACCGTAGACCGCCAATCCGCCGAGCCCTCGTCGTCCGGCATCGATAAAATCGAATTACTCTTCAGCGCCAACAAAGGCATTGCACCGCGCCCGCTGGCACAGGTAGCTTCGGGGGGTGAATTCTCCCGCCTCATGTTCTGCATCAAATACGTCATGGCCGAAAAGACAGCGATGCCGACGCTTGTACTCGATGAGATCGACACCGGTATCTCCGGCGAAGTAGCCATCAAGTTGGGCAACCTCATGAAGAGCATGTCGAAGAAACATCAGCTCATTACCATCAGCCACTTACCACAAGTGGCAGCGAAAGGTGATTCGCATTACTTCGTGTATAAAGATCACTCTGCCGCCAAGACTATGAGTAACATCCGCGAGCTCAAAGCGCAGGATCGTGTACAAGAGATTGCCAAAATGATCGGCGGCGAGAAGCCTTCGAAGATCGCGCTCGAAAACGCCCAGGAGTTGTTGACCCAGTAACGAAGGGTATATTATTTCCCTTTCTTTGCCGCTTCTTCCTGACGGATTTCTTCTTTGATCCGATTACCCATCGTGCCCCGGAAGCGTTTCCAGAAAGACTCACGTTCCATGATGGAAACAAAGTCGGATACATATAACGTTGCTGTATCGACGACCGGCAGCGTTTTGCCTTCCAGTTCGAGTATGTCGGTTACTACGGGCACCGACTTCACTCCGGGACAGTACTTGCGGATAAAACTTTTGAGCATGGCTGACTGAAAGGGATCGGTAGCCAATGCGATCTTCTGAAAGCCCATCTCCTTCGCCAATCTCCACGAGTAGTAAATATTTTCGGTGCTGTGCTCGGCCCTGGTTTCGGCAAAAGTGTGCTCAGGCGGTATCCCTAGCGAGTCGGCAATCATCTTCATTGCTTTGCCTTCCACAAAGTGGCTGTATACGGCCGATCCCGAAAAGATAATATTGCGGGTATAGCCACTGTCGTATAAATGTTTGGCCCAGAAGATGCGCATGTTCATCACCCGTGTCGTATGCTCCTTCTCATACGGCACGCCGGGCACGATCACCACATCAAAGGGTTTCTCTTTCGCCGCTTCGACATAAAGCTTTCGCGCCTGGCGTTGAAAGGAGCAATGCATCAACAGCAAGGCAATACCGAGAAATAATGGTAGAGATAATACGATCTTGAGAAGTCTTTTCATAGGTTCCGTAAATAATCGTTATCGCGCATGTCGCAACTTCCAGGTCTCGTCATAGACCAGCGTGCCGCCGTCTACCAGTTCACGCACGATGTCTACAAACAGCTCGCGATCACGCGGTGCAATGCGTTCTTCCAGCTCTTCCATACTCATCGGTGTTGCCCGCAGCAGTGTTAGAATCTCAGCATGCAGCTCTTCTATTGCCGAAGCATCTTGCTCCTTTCGCTGGGCCAGGCAGACGTCACATAGGCCACAGACACCAATGGCCTCTTCACCAAAATATTCCTGCATCACCACCATGCGGCAACGCTCCGTCTGCTGGGCATAGTGCGTAATAGCCTGCACTTTATCAAACGCCAACTTCTTGCGTGCCTCCAACCGTCCCAGATCAAGCGGCAGGCGGTCCGCATCCTGGCGTGGCAGAATGAAAGTCACCTGCGGCTTATCTTTTAATGGCTGGTATAGCACTACCTTCAACGAATCGAGGTGTTGCAACACCGCCCGAATATCTCCCTCGCGGGCACTCATGGCCCGCGCGATGAACGCTTCCGATATACGTACAAAGCCTGCCAGCAGCTCGCCACCGTACAGGCGCAATAACATTTTAATAACCGGATCAAACCGCGCGTTGGCAATCTGAAACTCATACAACCGCCCCTTATCCATCAAAAAATGCAAATGCGACGGGTTGTAAAAACTCTCGGTAAACTGAATCAATCCCTCCTCTTCCAGCTTCTTTAATGCCACATATACTTCAGCCTGCTGGAATTGAAAGCGGTCCGCGAAGTCATGTAAGTCAAAATCATAGCTCTGTCCTTCACCACTTCCGATCGCCAGCTGGTAATAGTTGGCCAACGCCTGGTACGTACGGCGAAGCACCTCCGGCGGGGGATGGTTCTGAGTAGCCTTAAACTGTAAGCTCGCTACATCGCCATCCTGATAAAGAATCGTGGCAAACGAGCGCTCTCCATCGCGACCGGCGCGGCCGGCCTCCTGGTAATACGACTCGATGTTCTCTGGTAGGTCCAAATGCACCACCAGCCGCACATCGGGTTTGTCAATGCCCATACCGAAGGCGTTGGTCGCCACGATCACGCGCGTACGATTCTTGAGCCAGTCATCCTGCCGGCGACCGCGTTCGTCAAAGTCCAGCCCCGCATGATAATACGACGCAGCGATGCGCCGGCGCACCAGCCACTCGCTAATCTCCTGCGTGGCCTTGCGCGAGCGTACATACAAAATGGCCGCACCCGGCACTTTCTGCAAAATCTCCAACAGCTTCTGCTCTTTGTTCTCTGCCTTTCGTACGACCAGCGATAGGTTGGCCCGTGCAAACGACTGTTGAAAAACACCCATCGGCTGCCGGAAGGCAAGCTTCTCCACAATATCCTGCCGCACGATCGGCGTAGCCGTGGCCGTCAGCCCTATAATCGGTACCTGGGGCAGGAGCTCCCGCAAGGCTGCAATGCGCATGTACGACGGACGAAAATCATACCCCCACTGCGAAATACAGTGGGCCTCATCCACCGCGATCAGGGACACCTTCATCTGCTTCACCCGTGCCACAAAAAGCTCGGTATGCAGCCGCTCTGGCGAAACATATAAGAACTTAACCTGCCCGTAAATACAATTATCCAACAACACATCGATCTCTGCGCGCCGCAGGCCCGAGTGAATGGCCACCGCCTGAATCTCGCGCTTATGCAGCTGTTCCACCTGGTCTTTCATCAAGGCAATGAGCGGCGTGATCACAATACAGATACCCTCCAGTACCATAGCAGGCACCTGAAAGCAAATAGACTTACCCCCACCTGTTGGCAGAAGGGCCAGCGTGTCCCGTCCCTCCAGCACCGAGGCAATGATCTCCTCTTGTCCCGGGCGAAAGCTGGGGTACTGCCAGTATTGTTGTAAGATGGAAAGAGCTTGATCCACGGCAGGAAATATAACAAATGAGGTGCGTATGCCCTACCAGACTATCTTCTCCTTGTTCAGAAAAGCGTCGATGCCGCGCCGGCAGTCGGCGGATGCCCGCGCGTCGGCATTGCGTTCCGCGGCAAAAGCCAGGGCCGCTTCCAACGGCATCTCGGGTACCCGGGCCATCATCTGCTTGGTCATCGCCATCGCACCGGCAGAGTTCGTCCGGCACAGGTGCTGGGCCAACGCCATAACCTCGCCCGCCAGTTGGTCGGCCGATGGCACCACCGTTGTCACCAGCCCCATCCGACGTGCCTCCTCGGCGCTGATCAAATCACCCCGAAGCAACAGCTGCCGGGCCTGCGCCTCCCCCAGCTTGCGAAGCAAGAACACCATCACGATGGCCGGTATAAATCCTATCTTCACTTCTGTATACCCGAACCTGGCTTCCGGCACTGCATAAACGAAGTCGCACACTCCCGCCAGGCCGCAGCCGCCGGCCAACGCGTGACCCTGCACCTGGGCAATAATAACCTTCGACAAAGTGTACATCTGCAGGTATAGCTCTTTCAGGTGTGTAGAGTCCGCCACGTTCTCCGCATGGGTGAAGTTGCGCAGTTGCTGCAGGTAGGCCAGGTCGGCCCCCGCACAGAACGCCTCGCCGGCAGCCCGGAGAATAATGATTTTCACGGCGTCGTCCCCTTCCGCCAGTCGAAACGAATCTTTCAATTCAGCGATCAGCTCATGGCTTAGGGCATTGCGTTTTTCGGGCCGATTTAAGGTGATCGTCGCGATACGATCGGCAACCGTGTAGTCTACGTACTGCATAAGTATAGTGGGTCGTTGGTTTATCCGGTAATCTCTTGGAACGCACCGCGATGCCAGACGGAATGTACCCGCAACCCCAGCGGCGCCGCATCGTCCAGGAGCTTCGTGGCAAAATAATACGTATTGCTGCTGTCCAGCAAGATTTGTTTGGCATCAATGTGTGCCGCCAGCAATTTTATATCTTTTAAAGCATTGTTGGAAATGATCAGGTAATCAACCGCCAGGCGCTCCGGCATCGGGAACTCCGGCCCGGTAATCTGCAAGATAATTTTCTTACGCCACACCACCAGCCGCGCCCCGGGCACTACATGACTTCGCTCCACCGCATCTGCTACCCCTCCGACAGCACCGCAACGTTGATGGTTGGGTTGTATATGAAACCGCTGCTTACGTACATCCTTCATCAACGCGGTGTCAGCATACACGCTGGCGCAGCCGTCGGCCACGAGATCCCACGCGCTGTGACCCGGCACTTTATAAACCGTCATGCGTGCAGGACGAACTTCGTAAAAAATATAGTGCCAACGGCTTGCTGAAAAAAGCATCGCCAGGCAAAGCATCATCACGACATAAGCATAGTGGCGGTGTTGCAGCATTGCCGCACCGGCAATACCCATCGCCAGCAGCAACCAGCATTGCAGCGGCGTGAGATAGATATTACCCCATACACTAAATGGAAATGCCGCAACGGCCGTGACGATACCATTGAGAAAATAAATACACCCTGTTAAAATATATCCCAACGCACCCGCCACCCACGGCAGACTGCTACACGCCAGCAACGCCAGCCCACCCACCAGCACGATTGACGATCCTGGCACCAACAATAAATTCACTAGCAAAAAGTAATTCGGAAACTGATGAAAATAAAATAACACCACCACGGTGGTCGCCAGCTGCGCTGCCAGCGTGACGCAGGTCATCTTCCAAAGTTCATCCCATACCCGGGCATTGGGCTCCCACAGTGTATACAACCGCGGTTGCAGGTATACAATGCCGAGCACGGCCAGGTACGAAAGCTGAAACCCTACCGACATAATGAGATACGGATTGTACAACAACAGAACGAAGGCCGAGGCCGCCAGCATATTATATACATTCCCCTGTCGGTGAAACGCCTGCCCGACAACAACAAACGAAAACATCGCCACCGCACGCAACACCGATGGCGACAATCCTGTCACAAAAGCATACCCCCACAATACCAACAGGCTCACCCCCGCCAGCAACACCCGCCCATAACGGAGCTGCTGCACCGGTCGCAATATCCAGCCGAGAATGAGATAAAGAATAGAAACGTGCAATCCCGAAACCGCCAGCACATGCACAACGCCTGTAGCGGAATAGGCATCCAACAGCCCCTGGTCCAGGTCATCAGTCATGCCCAGCACCAATGCAGAGGCAACCGCCTGCTGCTCCTTACCATCGATATGAGTCGCCAGTACACCCGCAGCCCAGCGACGCACCTGCAAAGCATACATCCATACCCGCGACGGTGGCGCATGCCCCATGCGGACAACCTGCCCCTTTTGTAAAAATTGCTGATGGTAAATGTTCTGAAACTGCAAGTACCGCCGGAAGTCAAACTCCCCGGGATTAGCCGGTGGGGGTACCGTAGCAGGAGTGCCTTTCACCAGCAATACATCACCATACGCAGGCATCGCCGGCAGTGCATCCGGTCGCACGTATAACAACACTTTACCCACACGGGGGCGCCATACGCCGGTATAGACCCGGTCGACTGCAACCGTTACTTTCCACGATCGTTCCCGCGGCACCGGCTGGTCTACCACCCGGCACTGGTAATAGTGGACGGAGTCGCCCGCCTGCACCAAATGGTCGGGTCGGCGACTCTCGGTCTTGTACCCCACTTGCAAATAACCCGTCAGGAAAAGCGCCAGCATGGCCAGCACACCCTGCCATGCTGGGCAGAATGTGGCGCCGGGCCAATAAAGAAAAAGCAGATAGGCAATGATTACTCCCGCCAGGGCCGCCAAAGCAGGACCGGCAGGAATACAATCGGGCGCGTGGATGGCCAACAAAATGCCTCCCGACAAAAACATAACCATTCGTACGAATGCATACGGAATCCAACGGTACATGCTGGAAGGTACACAAAAAATGCGTTACTGTGGCTCGTCGCGGCGATAGGCTTCGATGATGTCGCGCACCAGGCGGTGACGCACTACGTCTTTTTCATCCAGCTCCAGGATACCAATACCCTTGACATCTCCCAGAATGCGAACAGCCTCCTTCAAACCTGACTGCTGGCGCTTAGGCAGGTCGATCTGCGAAGCGTCGCCGGTAACAATCATCTTTGATTCCGGTCCCATACGCGTCAGGAACATCTTCATCTGCATAGGCGTCGTGTTCTGGGCTTCGTCCAGCAATATGAAAGCATTGTTTAGGGTCCGCCCTCGCATATAGGCCAGGGGTGCGATCTCAACGATCTCCCGTTCCATATAATATTGTAGCTTTTCAAACGGGATCATGTCGTGCAGGGCATCATAGATCGGCCGCAGGTACGGATCGATCTTTTCTTTCAGGTCGCCCGGCAAAAAGCCCAGGTTCTCCCCCGCCTCTACGGCCGGCCGGGTGATGATCAACTTCTTCACCTGCTTATTCTTCAGCGCCCGCACCGCCATGGCCACGGAGATATAGGTCTTACCGGTACCGGCTGGGCCCAGCGCAAAGACCAGGTCGTTGTCCTTTATCAGGTCCACCAACTTTTGCTGGTTGACGGTCTTGGGCTTGATCGGCGCCCCCTTGGTGCCGTATACGATCACGTCGTCGCTGTTGCCATTCGCGCTATGCTTCGGGAGCATACGCTCCTGTTCGTGGTCGATATAATTCTGTACGTTCTCTTCAGTCACCTTGCCATATTTATGGTAATGCTCGATCAGGGAATTCAGGATATCGTCAATCTGCACGATCTCGTCGGTCGTGCCCTTGATATAGAGCTGATTTCCACGCGACACAATGCGGCTCTTCGGAAAAGCCGCCGCCAGCGAATCAATAGTTTTGTTCTCTACCCCGAGGAAATCGATCAGGGAAATATTGTCAAGAGTTACAGTTTTTTCGATCAACTAAATTTGGTGTTTAAGTAATAACATATACAGGAATCGACTTAACAAAGTTCATTTCCGCGATATGCGGTAAAAATGCTTACTTTGCCCCATCAAATTTAACGAATATCCGCCGCAGCATCAACCATGGCCATCGTCACCCTTCTTACAGATTCCGGCGAAAGTGACCATTATGTGGCGGCCATCAAAGCGCGCATCATCAGCGTCAACCCCGGCGTACGCATCGAGGACATCAGCCACAAGATCAAGCCAGCCGACATCGGCCATGCGGCCTTTGTACTGCGCGCCGTATTCCGCGATTTCCCCAAAGGTACCGTCCACCTCGTCGGGGTCGACGCCACCGGCAACCGTGGCGACGTGCCCATTGCCGTCCAACTCGAAGATCACTTTTTTGTAGGCTGTGATAATGGCTTCTTCGGCCTCATCACCGACAAGTCGCACCAGCAGCTGGTCGAGTTGAACGCCATCAATACTATCAGCACTACCTTTCCCGAGCGTGACATCTTCGCCCCCACGGCGGCCAAGCTGGCCAGCGGGGTGTCGATCACCAACCTCGGCAAGCCCATGGTGGCGTTTAAAAAAATGATCGACCGCCAGGTGAAGGCCACCAAAAAGCAAATCTCCGGCACCGTGATCCGCGTCGATGGCATGGGCAACCTCATCACCAACATTCCGCGCGACGCATTCGAGATCCTGAGCCGCGACAAGGTATATACCATTCAGTTCGGCGGTGAAAAATTCCGCCGCATCCATACCCAGTACAACCAGGCTGACGACGGCGAATGCTTCCTGGTATTTAACAGCATGGGCCTGCTGGAGATCGGCATCTATAAAGGCAACGCCTCCGAGCTGCTCGGTCTGGAATATGACAGCGCCGTCAACATTTTTTTTGAGGAATAACCGCAAACCCTCTTCCATGATCATACGTATCGTCCGCATGCACTTTACGGAAGCCGGCGTCGCCGACTTCCTGGAAATTTTTAATCAAAATAAGGACGCCATCCGTAACTTTCCCGGCTGCCACCACCTCGAACTGCTCAAGGACGCCACCAACTCACACATATTCACCACCTTAAGCTACTGGCAAGAGCCCGCCGACCTGGAACGCTACCGCACCTCCGACCTGTTCGGAAACGTCTGGAGACGTGTAAAACCGCTTTTTTCGAGCCGCGCAGAGGCATTTTCGCTCGAAAAATTTATCACGGTCTAATCGGTTGCATCCCAAAAAAAGATTCCACATATTTGCAACCCATTTACCAAAAGGGTTGAAACCCTTTATTAAATGCCTGAGTGGCGGAATTGGTAGACGCGCTTGACTCAAAATCATGTGCCTTCGGGCGTGCCGGTTCGACTCCGGCCTTAGGTACGACTCTGAATGCTTGTGAAGGATATTCACAAGCATTCTTCGTTTTTAGGGGGCCAATATCTTCAGCCTTATCTTAAAACTCAATCTTAGTCAGCCGACAGGCTCTCAGCCTCCTTCGTTATCAAATCCAATAATTCTTCCATCGACATAGTAATCTCTTCAAAGCCTCTGCTAACAACATCCAACGTTACATCTTTGAAAGTGGCAATGTAGTGATCGCACCCCCGATATAGATCCCACGCGGTATTACCCTTCCTTTGCTGGCTTAGCTCGGCAATCCATGACGATTCTTTTACGAGAAACAGATCATAAAATCCAAGCCCAAATTTAGCCATGGGATGTGATCCAATCCCTTCGTCGTTTGGAGTTCCGTATTTAAAATACAAGAAATCAAATTTTAATGCACTGACTCGCCCGCCTTTTTTTTCGAGCAGCAAATACAAGGCGTGTTGGGTGGATACAACGAAGTTCTCATACATGAATTTGTACTCCTTCTCCAAAGTGACTTTTACTACCTGCATTTGATCAATTAACACTATTAAAGTAATATCAGCAAATACGCTTCGGGATGCCTATCTCATTAGCACCGACCGCACCCGTCTTCACTTCTCCAGCCCGTTTGTAATGCGTAATAATCACCCCGGTTGTAGTAACAATGTTCTCCACTAATGTAAACGCCGCCGGGAGCACACCATCGTCAAACAACTTTTTTCCTCCACCGAGAATCACCGGGTGAATTTTGAGCCGGAGCTCATCTACCAAATCATTCTTTAGTAGTAAATGAGTAAGCTCACTGCTACCCCAAATGTGAATATCAGAACCTTCCGTATTCTTCAGCTTTTTAATATCTGCCACGCTTTTAATGAACACAGAATTTTTCCAATCTGATTTTCCCCTGGTCTTTGACAGAACGTATTTTGTACCATCATTAATGCCTGGCCAAAAGTCAGCGTGTTTCGGCCAGTAGTTCTCCCAAATCTCAAATGTCTTCCTGCCCAAAGATATTCTGCCGGTTTCAACTCTTCCCTCACCACGTTGCCATAAACTTCATCAGAATAGGGTGCAGTCCAACCGCCATACTTAAAACCATCCGATGGATCCTCCTCCTGTCCACCCGGTGCCTGCATGACACCGTCCAGGGTAATCAACGCTAGAGCAATCATCTTTCTCATGGTATTCCCGTTTTAGTACGATACGAATCTCGTTGATAAATATGGCCCCATGGGTGTGTAAATGAGACAATCGCAGTGGCTAAATGTGACAAAGCATTTTACAAATGTGATGAACGAGAAGCCTGTGACGAGACAAACAAGTACCTTAGAATCTATAAATAGCGCAGCCATGCAATTCACCAAACTCGTTCCCGAGCTCTATTACCGTGACATCCAGGAAGGCTTGAAAATGTTCGTCGACTGCCTGCAATTCCGCGTCGGTCACAGCGAATTGGATTCCGACAATCCCTTCTGCGTCGTAGAAAAAGATGATCTGAGCGTCATGCTTTTTGAGAACGTAGCATATGCCGAAAAATTCACACCGCTGTTGCGACTCGTGACAAACAACATTGAAGACGTTTACAAACAGGTAGCATCAAAACATCCTGAATTGTTGCATCCCAACCTAAATCAGGTGACGTTGCGGCCATGGGGCGCAAAAGAATTTGCCCTGCTGGATGACCAAATCGGTATCGTTGTTCAACAATGGTAACATCTGTAACCCTATCGCAAAACACCCCGTTTAGGCATCTATACCGTCGCGCTACCTCTTGAAGTATTTCATATTTATAGCCGTCCTCGTAGCGGCTGCGTTCCTAACCGTCGTCACACAGGTTGGCGGCGCCATCTATCTGGCATCCTGGATACTCTATCTCCTGATTCGAAAACGGATCGCAAAAAGATCTTGGAGAATCGCCGCTCGGTATACCCTATTCATGGGGCTATACTTGATTACAATCCTCATCATCATGCCTCCCATCGCAAAAAAGTATGGAAGAGTTCCCTTGCCATTTATAGAGACCAACCACGTCAGGCCGCTATCCATTTGGACCGCCTTGCTCAACCGAAACTACGTACGCCCCGAGCTCCGAGCCATCACGTATGCCGTAGGGGATGAAATGAACCGAAAATACCCAGGCACCGTGATCAACTACATGGATGCCAATTTTCCCTTCCGCGATGGCTTCCCACTGCTGCCCCACATCAGTCACAACGACGGCAGAAAGCTAGACGTTGCTTTTCACTACATCGACAAGGCTACCGGAAAACGTAGTAACGGAAACCCGTCGCCCATCGGCTACGGGGGCTCGGAACCTCCTCGCAAAGGCGAACCCGACAGACCTTCCCGCTGTACCTCGAATTGGCAATACAGTTATATGTACGGGTGGATGCCCTTATCCGACAGGTTAGCATTTGATCAGGCCCGGACCCAAGACATGATCAACGCATTCATCAAACAAAAAGGTATCAAAACCCTCTACCTCGAGCCACACCTAAAAAAGCGTCTTCACCTCACAAGCAAAAAGATCAGGCTACACGCGTGCTACTCCGTACGCCACGACGACCATGTTCACGTGCAACTTTGAGAGGTACGAAGGAGTTCCGCATGACTCGCGCAGGTGTTGCTCGCCTGTTCAGTGGACCCGTTAACCCATAAAAGCACTTTACCATCCTAAAATTTCAGAATTGCGACTCAAATCGCTTATTTTCACCATCAGCATGTACATTTGCCGCGCCGGTTGTCTTAAATTGGCCTCGCCAGACACGCACGTTTACACCCAGACATGAAAAAGAGCAAAGTTTCGATAACCGATATTGCCTCCCAGCTCAAGATTTCCACGACCACCGTCTCCTTCATTTTAAATGGAAAAGCCAAGGAAAAAAGGATCAGTGACGAGCTCACGGAAAAGGTCTTGAAACTGGTGGAAAAGGTGGGCTACAGACCCAACCACTTTGCTCAAACGCTGCGCACCGGCAAGACCAACATCATCGGGCTTATGGTAGAAGATATCTCCGATCCCTTCTTCGCCAGCCTGGCCAAACATATCGAAGACGTCGCCTTGCAGCGCGGCTACAAGATCTTATACTGTAGCACCGAAAACGGAAAGAAACGAGCCCAGGAGTTCCTTCGCATGTTCGATCAACTCGGCGTCGACGGCTACATCGTCACCCCCCCGGCCGGGATAGAAGACGACCTCAGCGCACTCATTGACAATGGAAAAGAAATTATATTATTCGATCGCCACTTCAAAAAGGTCGCCACCGACTACGTCATCACCGACAATGCCGAAAGCGCCTATGCAGGCGTGGATCACCTCGTAAAACACGGTTATAAAAAAATCGCTTTCGTAACACTCTTATCACGCCTGCCCCAAATGACCGGCCGGTTGGCCGGCTACGAGCGCGCTATGCGCAAATATGCGTTACCAGCCGTGGTACACAAACTCTCCTATTCTGCCAGCCGGGCAGACTACATCGAGAACATAACCGACATTGTCAAACAAGATCCCTCCATCGACGCCATACTTTTTAGCACGGGCTCGTTGGGCTTGAGCGGTGTCGAAGCGCTCACACACCTCGATGTCAACATACCCGACCAGATAGGCGTAGTATCATACGACGATCCCGACCTGTTTCGCATCAACCGCCCTACCATCACCGCCATTGCCCAACCCATTGAACAATTGGCCCAGGCGTTGATCAACCGGCTGTTGGACAAAATCGCCAAGCCTTCCAAAAAAACCGGGAAAGAAAAGCAGGAAATCATTATCCCTGCCACGTTGATACCGCGCGAGTCCTCTCGCAAAAAAAACTGATCCTCGTTACTTCACCGACAATCTTTCTTCGAGTTCCTCCAGCGAAATCCCTTTCGTTTCCGGCATGATAAACGCCGTAAACAAAAGCTGCAATACCATCAGCAAAGCAAAGCCACTAAAGATCATCCAGGACTGAAAGGCATTGATCAAAATTGCTCCCAGCAAGGTGATCAAGGCAGCAAACCCGTTGAGCACCCCCATACCCCATGCCTGTCCGTAAGCGCGTACTGGAGTTGGAAAGATCTCAGACATATACACAAAGATTACCGCCCCCTGCCCCACGGCATGAGAAGTAATAAACAACAACATAAAAACCAGCATAAAGACCGCCGGCGCACCGACATAAAAGCCATAAGCAATCATGGCCAGGCTAATAATATATCCGATTGACCCCACATACATAAGCCTCCGCCGCCCGATCCGATCGATCAGATAAACACCCACCAACGTAAACACCACGTTTACCAATCCGATGGCAACCGAACTCAGCAGCGACTGCGCCGTACCCGAGCCTGCTTTCGCCAAAACTTCCGGCGCGTAGAATAAAATAAAACTGATACCCGAAAACTGATTAAAGAAGGACATCAAAAACGACAACACCAGCACACGCGTATACTTCTGGGAGAAAAGACGCTCTGTATAGACGCTCGACGGATTTTCGGTGTGAATCGTGCGTAGCAATCGGTCTGCCTCCTCCTTTTTACTGATCCGATCCAATACCCGATGCGCCGCAGCAGCATCACGTTTCCGCAAAATCAACCATCGGGGGCTTTCGCTAATACTGAAAAGTAGTAGTGTAAAGACGCTGTACGGCACAGCCATGATTCCCAGCATCCACCGCCAGTTATCTGCACCGAAGGAAACCGCAAAGAAATAATTAGAGAGAAAAGCAAGCAAAAGACCCAATACAAGATTTAGCTGAAACAACATGCCCAACCGTCCCCGATGCCGGGCATCCGCAACCTCTGATATATAGGTAGGCGCAACGATGGAGCCTACACCCGCACCAAGTCCGCCGACAAACCGAAAAAAAGAAAACATATAGGGACTATCCGAAAGCGCCGTGCCGAGCGATGACACAACAAACATACACCCCACCAGGATCAATGTCTTTTTCCGCCCCAGCTTTTCCGTAGGATAACCTCCCAACAACGAACCGGTAACACTTCCCCAGAGCACCATCGAAATAATAAACGTTCCGTGAAACCAGTCTGACGTATGCCACAATTGTTTCAGCGGAATGTTGATTCCCGAGACAATAACCGAATCAAATCCAAAAAGAAAACCCGTGATGGATACGACTAAAACACATAGAAAACCCTTACGTTTCATAGTACATACAAGATACGGGCCTTTCAGGGTAATTCAACGGTTGCGGCCGGCGTCAGGAGGAATTTCTGGCAATAAGAAGCGTGGGCAGAATGATATTCTTGATAGGTGACTGCTCGCTATTTTGCATACGCGCCAGCAACGTATCGATCGCCGTCTGAGCAATCTCTTCAATAGGTTGTGCAACAACGGTAATATTGGGCTTATAAACCCGGAAAAGATCGTGGTCATCGAACGACACCACGGCAATATCATCTGGAATCTTCAACTCCAACCGGCTGATGGCCTGCAGACCGCTGATGCCTAAATAGTTCGTACCAAACACCACCGCATCTAACTGGCGATTCTTGTCCAGGAAAGCCTCGATCTCCTCCACATAGCTCAGGTAGTGTTCGCGAAAGGGTAACGGAAAAACATAGGGCGTCAGACCATGATCGGCAATAGCCTCGTTATACCCAATCACGCGGTCCTCCTTCTCCGGCTTATCCAGTGCCAGCGCCACCAGGCCAATATTGGTAAAACCACGGTCAATTAAATGTTTCACCGCTTCGTACATACCGCCCCGGTTGTCCACCATAACGGAGTCCGTCGCCTTATTGCCAAACTTCCGGTCAAAGAGCACAACGTTCATGCCGCTGTCGACCATCTCCTTGATCTCTTTCTCCATCCCGCGCGTAGGGGCGATAATACAACCATCGACCCCCATTGTGGTAAACATCGACAGAAACTCCTTGCCACGCTGTTTGTCGTTCTCCGTACTGCAATAAGCAATCTTATAGCCGTTTTGATAGACCTTCTCTTCGATCCGTTTGGCGATACTGGCGTAGAAAGGGTTGGAGATATCTTCCACCATCAGACCGACAATATTGATCTTGCCCGTCCGCAAACCCTGCGCAAACAGATTAGGGTGATAGCCCGACTTCTCCGCCGCGCTCCGTACCCGCTTGATCAACTTGTCGCTAAACCGGCTAGCCTGCGCCTCACCGTTCAAAATGATCGAGACCGCCGTTTTTGAAACGCTCAGCTTCTTCGCTAAATCTCCAATGGACGGCCTAACTTTTTTCATGACATTTATTCCCTTGATACATAGTCAGGGGCCTTTACCAGTCAAAAATATAAATTAAGTTGACATCACGCATTCCCTAGCGTGTATCAGACCCAAAATGTTCGTTGGGCTTATCCCCCATCACCAGGCGCAGCTCGCCACCTTTCACAATATCAGCGAAGTCAATAAAAGTCTTATTATAGTCGGCACCATTTAACGTAGCGCGCTGAATATAGACATTGGTCGGGCCATTGTTCTCCGCTAAAATGATAAACTGCTTGCCTGAATAATATGTTGGATCCAACGCAATCGATACTTTGTCAAAAACCGGGCTGGTAATATCATACTGACTCTTCCCCGGACACACCTGGTACAATCCCGACGCCGCCAGCACATACCAGGCCGACATCTGCCCTACATCCTCATTGCCCACCAGCCCTTCCACCGAATTGTTATACGCCCGGGCGCAAATCTCCCGCGTCCACTTTTGCGTAAGCCACGGCGCTTGTACATAGTTGAACAGGAAAGGAACGTGATGCACCGGCTCGTTGGCGTGGTTGTAATATAGATTCCAGAGAAAATCCTTAGGTGCCTGCTCAAAAAACTGAACCAGATCGTCCTTTACCTTTGCATTTCCCCCCATAAGGGCCACCATACCCGGTATATCCTGCGGCACAAACCAACCTTGCTGATACGGGTTACTTTCAATCGAACCAAGCCACTCCTTCAAACGCCCTTCTTTAGGCCATGCCTCCCACGTACCATCCTCCTTCCGTGGCCGAAACCACTTTACCGAGTCGTCAAAAATGTTACGGTAATTTTGTCCTTTCGCCAGGTAAACCTTCGCCAGGCTGTCCTTGCCCATTTTAGATGCCAATATACCCGTGCACCATTCGGTATATGCATACTCCAGCGTGTTGGAAATCCCCAACGACTGGTAGAAATAACCTTTATCACCATTGCCAAACCGTTCGCTTGTCTTTACCGCCAGGTCGAGCAACGCCTTGTCATCCACCTTCAGGATGCCCTTATTGTACGAATCGGCCATAACCGAGATGGCCGGATTGCCGATCATACAGCCACTATAAGCATTCAGCAGTTCCCAACGCTCCAGGTAGTCATGATTGGATTCATGCGCCAGCGCGATCAGAGAATTAGACATATCGTTCACCAGCGATGGATTGATAATGGTCTGCAACGGAAACTGGCTGCGGAACACATCCCAGCCACTAAAAATCGTCCGGCGATTATACCCCGATGCCTGGTGCACCTTCCCATCACCCCCCGTAAAGCTTCCATCGACATCGGAGGATGCCCGCGGGTCGATCATGGTGTGATAAAGGGCGGTATAAAAGATAGACTTCTCGTCATCCGTACCACCGCTCACAGTCATTTTGCCCAAGGCAGCATTCCACGCATCCACTGCGCGCTGGTGCACCGCGTCAAAATTCCAATCCGCAATCTCAGACTCCAGGTTTTTCTGCGCGCCTTCCATGCTCACAAACGAAATACCGGACCGGAGCATAACCTGCTCGTTTGTCGTGCTCGGGAACTCGCTAAAGAAACCCAGGTGTTTACCCTCCACTTCGGTGGCCGAATCTAACACCACCGCTTCTGCCACCCGTTGCTGATACCGGTCGCTTTCAACATCTTCACGCTTGCGCGTCCAGGAGTCCGGGATGTCAGCACGCCATACACCAAATTTCTGAAAAGGCTTACTGAACTGGGCGTAGAAATAAACCGTGTAGTTTGCGTGGCCATCACCGTTCCCCCATCCGCCGCCGTCAGGCGTGCACTGCATCCAACCTTTAATGGTATGATCATCCACCACCTTTATATACTGTCGCACGGACGTACCGCCTACCCGCCGGGCAAGATCGATTTGAATACGTGCCTGATCGTGTTTCGGAAAGGTAAACCGCAACATCCCGCTGTGCGGTGCTGCCGTCGCCTCGGCCCGAACGTTATAGTCACTTAACAATGTCGAATAATACCCGGCCGAGGCCTGTTCCTGATCCTTCGCATAGTGTGAGCGATACCCAGTATTTGGACCACCTTCTTTACCACGACTGGTCTTGAGCTTACCGGTGGTAGGCATCACTAAAAAGTTACCCAAGTCGCCATACCAACCAATTCCGCTCATCTGCGTAAACGCAAAGCCTTCGATCGTAGTATGCTCGTAACTATAGCCGGACCCATTGTCACCACCCGTGATAGTATTGGGGCTCACCTGCACCAACCCATACGGCGTCGTGGCCCCCGGAAAGGTCTTTCCGAGTCCATGGTATGTCCCTGCCTTACCCGTACTGGTACTGGCTCCGATAAAAGGCCTTACATATCCAGCCGGTAAGTCCTCGGCTGTATCCGGTGTTGAAGCTGACTTACAACCAACCAGCAGTGTAATCACAAAACACCATTGCGCTATCCGTCCCATAACTCTTTCTATTTTGTTTTTCCTGTACCCAACGCCGCAACTTCGATCCGGTGACTCTTGGGTTTATTCATATCATAAATCATATCTACCAGCAACTTCATTTGGTTCACATACGACTGGCGTACTTCCGGGAATCGAAGACTTTCATACGCACCAATCTTCCCGCCAACAACCCAATCCTTCTTTGCTTGTTTACTGACAAGATCGTAGGCAGCCTGATCATCTTGAAACAGCATGCCGCGAGGCTGGAAGAAAATAAACTCCAGGCCGTAATAGTCGCGCAATTTGCTCTCAAATTCTTTACGCGCCTGATTAAGGTTTGCTACCTGCACCGCTTGCTTATACTGAGGCGTTTTTACGACCAGGGCAAGATTGATACCTGCCGCAAGCTCTTCCTTCTTCCACGTACCCATCACGTTGCCGTCAATCTTCAATTCATACTGTGCCGCCGTTAGACCGGTCACACGCAACAGTTCCTGATTAAAGTCCTGTATAAACGGAACTACCGCCAGCGCATCAGATTGCTTTTGATCACTTCCCCACATACGCGAAGCTGAATCAACCGGAAAAGGCAACGCCTTCGCCAGGTAATCAAACGACACGCCATTCGCCACGGTAAGGCTACTTACATCGGCACCCGCACTTTTCTTAACAACCTTCTTCTTAGCGTCTACCTCTACTTCCGCCAGCGGCACACCGGCTAAACCCTGCGCTTTCAGGAACAGGTAGGCCATCACCAGGTGTCCACCGTTACCAGGGTGGATCCGGTCCTTGCCAACAATCGTAAACTCCGGGTTGCTTTTCTGCCCTTCCAGGTTGATCTGCTGCATGGGATAGAACAGATCAACGAACGACCACCGATTCGCCGAGGCAGCTTCCTTTTGAAAAGCAATGATGCGCTCCATCGCCTTGCTCTTACCCGGGAAATAGTTGTCTTTGTTTTTCATCGTCTCGTCATACGGCGACGATGACATCATGATCTTTTGAGCCGGAAGCGCTTTTAACTTCTCTACCAATGGAAGAAAGCCCTCGCGCGAAGCAGCAACCTTCTTGTCTGCCTCCTTCTCGGGTTCGGCACCATTATACTCAAAATAACCCGAGTCATTCATACCAAATGTCAGCACGATGGCCGACGGATTTCGCTTGACCACGTCTTCATCAAAGCGTGCAGCGATGTCCTTTATCGTATTACCGCCGATACCGACGTTCATCACCTCGATCCGCTCGCCCGGAAACCGCGTCATATAGTACAACCATATATACGATTCATAATACCCTGCTTCGGTAATACTATTGCCCACAAATGCTACCTTACTACCGGCGGGAAATTTTTGAAGGGACTGAGCGTCGGTCATCAGAGCACTGCCCAGGAGGAGACCGGCGAGTAAAATATCTTTCAAACGCTGCATATACTTACTTGGATAATTTCATTTTAATAGTACAAATTCCAAACTGTGGTACCGTCAGCGCCACGGTGCTTTTGCCACCCGTAACAAAAACTGGCAGCATTTTCCGTACATCACCATCGAGCTCAATTTGACTGGCCTCCCGTATGATGGTATGGACAACAGCCGACCCCGACGCCTCTTTAGACGAAGCGTTAAAGATTCTCAGAAACACATCGTCACCGTCCATCTGCAGTGAAGTCAACTCCCAGCCCTTGCTGAGCGTTAGCCACGACTTACTCCATGACACCGGCTTCTTATCCAACAACACCGGCACCAACGGCTCATTCCAACGCGTCGCCGTCTCACTAACGCCGGCAGCATCCCATTTCTGTGCATGCGGCACCAAAGCATACTGAATCTGTGAAGGGCCTTCAATCTTATAATTCATTCCCCACAACGCCGTGCCTGAATACTGCAACGTCAACGCCAGGGAATGACCCTCACCCGAAACATAGCTGGTCGTGTGATCCGTCAGCAAGGTCATGCCATAGCCCCCGGAAGCGTCCTCCGCATCTACCCAGCGGAGCACGACATTGTTTTTAATACTATCCCAGCGATCAAAGTACGTATTCTCCAATCTGCTTTCAGTTACGTCAAACGGCGCATCTTTATAGATCCTGGCTTTCCCAAACGATGTCGGAAACAGCGCTAACAACTTATACCGATCATCGTAAAACGCCTTCTCCGGATTCTCTGCTTTAAAATCCCGGGCCTGTGAATACTTACCAATCCCAGGATTCCCCTTCCAGTCGATCGTCAAGTCGAAATCTATTTTCGGATCATGCTGATATAATGTCACCACTTGACGAAACGGATGCGCGCCAATCTGTCCTACAATTTGCAATCGCGTTTGCAAAGGGCCATCTTCCAATACGCTCACAGTGGCGGGCTTGTCCGTGCTCGACAGGAAAGCATTCTCCTCATAGAAAAAGCCCCGCAGCTCGTTAAAGCTTCTTTCATGTTTGGCGTCTACAAACTCTTTATTCTTTAAGGTCTTTGCCTTCAGGCTTGTTATAACACCACCACGGGCCGGATCGATAACAAGACGATAAAAGTGCGTATCGACAACATACTTTTTATCCTTGCTAACGGAAACATGCTTCCCTTTAGCCGCACTCGGCTTCCTTGTGTTAACCTGATACGTTGCGTAGCCAACGGCAGGAACACGCGCCAGGAACGACAATTTTCCATGCTCGTTCCCGATAGGCTGGGAATCTACCCAGTCGCCATGCTCATCGTGAATACCCCACGAGCGCACATCAACACCGGAAGCGAGTGGAACTGAAACAAGCTCATATCGATCGGAAGCCGTTGTATTGAACACCCGAATATACTGCCCCGCTGCACGTACTTCTTTCAAGGCAGAAGTCCCTACAATAGAGTCACTGGTATGGACAGTAAATGCCGTCCAATCCCGCGTCATATCCGCCCAGGTATGTCCAGGCTTCCCGTTATACGGAACAATCCAGCAATCATGATGCTGTGCCAACAGTAAGGTGCGCCAGGCGCTATCAAACACTTTGTTCGGATACGCCGTGTCCCCCTCGAGCGCGCGCAGCGTAGCGATTTTCTCAGCCATCACAATTTTATTCTCAGCAACCCGCACCTGCTGTGCCAACCGCTGCAATACCTGCGAACCCCATACCAGGCTCACCTGCATATCCTCCTGGCTTACGCGCCACGAGTCGTTGAGCGTAGAAGTCCCAACCATGGCAAAATAATTCCGCCAGGTAGTATACAGCGAAGGCTGATAGGTCGGCTTCGCTACCCCCAACCAGGGGCCACCACGCCAGCCCGCGTCTTGCAAGCACATGCCCACCGGCGAGGCAATATTGTCTCGAAAACAAGCTGCAATATATTCTTGCGAATTCCCCCACGCCATTGTCTGCCAGGTCGAACCCGGAAGTAGCTGCTCACATCGATAACGCGGCACCGTCGGAATACCCGTACCATCAGGACCAATCCAATTTACAACACCCGTGCCATGCGCCCGCGTATAGCCACCCCAGCAAGTATTAGGATTCTTTAAAGAAGCATACCTAAACCCAAACGACTTCAGAATTTGCGGCAAGGCGCTCGTGAAGCATGGCTCCTCCGAGCTATACGTACGAAAGTCAACAGACGGAAAATGTTCCCTCGTCTTTTTAATGCCGTAAGAGAGCTGCCGGATCACACTCTCACCCGTAATATTGAACAAATAAGCCTGGCCATACGCCGGGTTCACAAATTCAACCCGCTCACGAATCGCCGGATCTTGCAACGCATCTTTAAATGCCGAATACGCCGCCGGGTCATACACCTTTACCGAGTCCCATGTCTCCGGTTCAATCTCCAGGTTAACGCTCCATTCCGGATGCTTCTGCAGTTGCTCAACCATAAACCGCGTTTGCCACCGCGGATAATGTCCATACACACCTCCATGATACCCGTCAACAAAGTAAGCTGTCTGCGCACGGGTCACCCCCATGCCAAATACCAGGCAAAGCCCCGCAACAACCAACAGTTTTATACCACGCGTCATCATATCACTTCTGTTCACGCCACGAATCTGTTCGAAAAGGCACCGCCGGCAAGCCGTTACCATTCTCAAAATTAGTCACCGCATAATTAGTAAAAGCATACCGCAGCGCCACAGGTCGTTTGACCTTAGAGGAGCTTACCTTCACCTGATCCCCAACAATAGCGGCTTCCGCCGCATAAAACTTACCATCTTCTCCCGCGAGCGAAAAGAACTTAGGCGAAGCGCCGTCTTTCGTTTTTAATCCCCCGGCGATGGTCTCCGGTATATATGTCACAATGGCAGTCCCCTTCTCAAATCCTACTGTCTTCATCTGTGGACCCTGATATACCACCGACAATCGGTTATACGTTTGGTGCAACGCCGTCAGCGCAAGGCGTATGCCCACCGGCTTTTTATTCTTCGGATGCAAATCCTTTGCTTCGCCCACATCCATCGTCAGCACCATACCTGTATTATTGAGTCTCAAAATATTGGCTTGCGCCTCACGAAAGAAAGCATAGTCCGCCAGGTCGGGATTCTCCTGGTCCCAGAAAAACGGCGCCACCTGTACAAAGTAAAATGGCAGCTCACCCTGGCCGAAATTAGACCGCCAGCTTTGAATGAGTGTATGCATCAAATGCGTATAGCCACCGCGCTCATTCCGGTTAGATTCTCCCTGATACCAGCAAAAGCCACGAATAGACAGTTTTACAAACGGATGGATCATTGCATTATACAACAGAAATGGTCGCGTGACCTTCTCAAACGAAAAACCACCGTCTATGACCTCCCGGGATTTTTCGCTTTTCAAATAGGGCTGCAGATAAGCCGAGTCCAGCAACGGATCGGCCGCCAGCACCGCCCGCGGCACATACGCCTGCGCTGCCGACGCGCCAATACCCGAGAAGATAACACCCACCGGCACGTCGAGTGTTATATGTAATTGTCGCGCAAAGAAATACGCCACCGCGCTAAACTTCTCCACCGTCTGTGGTGTACACGCCATCCATTGCCCCTTTACGTTGTCCAGCGGTGTGTTGCTAAAGTTCAGTGCCGCGTTAAAAAGACGAATGTTCTTATAGTCCGCCTGGGCAGCTTCCGCTTTGCCATCCAGTATATCGCTCACGGGCGATTGCATATTAGACTGCCCACCACAAAACCATACTTCACCAAGCAAAATATGTTGAAGGACTACGCGCGCCACAGTACCACTGGATATCTGCAGCGTATGCTCGCTGAAATCTCCGGGCTGCACTTTCGGAACCGGTATGATGCCTATAAAATCACCGTGGTCGTCGGCTTGTACAACGACTGCGGTTTTTAGCCAATCTGCTTCGATCTTAACAGGTTCAAATCGGCCTGCCTTGCCCCAAACAGTAAAAGGTTTGTTTTGCTGGATCACCATGTTGTCGGTTAACACGTCGGCAAACCGCAGCGCGGGCTGTGCCGTCTGCTGCGCGCGCACCGACAATGCACTCCCCAACATCAAAATCCCAAACATCCAGCCTCCGTGTGTCGCGAGGCGACCCGGGATAATCCTATTAAAAATCGATCTTACTTTCACGTTATACTATTAATCTACTGACATCGTAAACGAAGCGACTGCACAAGCACTACCCGCAACGTATCCGAAGCATCAAAAATATCATTCTTTACATTACCGGCCGACTGCATATATACCGCTTATGTAAAAGGCACCATCAACATCTCACCTCTTCTCCGCTTTCGATATGGAAAAAGGTTTATCACCATCCTGCGTGCCACGCTCATGAGCCGGTTTGTCGCTCATCTCAAATTGCAACACGCCACCCTCCATGATCGTACCATAATTGATCCAGTTATGTGTATGCTCTTTCCCGTTCAGCAGTGCCGAACGAATGTAAACATGATCGGTGCTGTTGTTCCGGGCGTCGATCACAAACTTCTTTCCATTCTCCAGGGTAATAGTAGCCTTCTTGAATAATGGGCTACCAATAACATATTGATCAGTGCCGGGGCACACACTGTAAATGCCCAATGCGCTCAGCACATACCACGACGACATGCCGCCCTGATCTTCGTCCCCGGGAAATCCATTTTCTGTGGCATTGTACAGACGCGTCATGATCTCACGCACCTGCTTCTGCGCCTTCCATGGCTGCCCAACATAGTTATACAAATAAGGTGCGTGCTGAACCGGCTGATTGCCATGAGCATATTGTCCCATTTCCGCCAGCACCATCTCCTTCATCTCGTGGATCGTCTGACCATAGGTGCCTACCTTGAACCTGGAATGCATCGTAAACAATGAATCCAGCTTCGCGGCGAAGGCCTTCTCTCCCCCCATTAAATCGACAAGCCCCTGCACGTCGTGGAAGACAGACCAGGTATAGTGCCAGGCGTTTCCTTCCGTAAAAGGCCCACCCCACTCGATCGGATCAAAGTCAGGGAGCCATGTGCCATCGTTCTTTTTTCCACGCATGAAGCCAGTAGAAGAATCGAATACAAACTGATAGTTCATCATCTGTCTTTCAAAGACTTTCTGATAAAAGGTATTACCGGTAGTTTTTGCCAGTTGGTAAGCGCAGAAGTCATCGTATGCATACTCCAGCGTTTTGGCGGTAGACTCGTGATAGTCAGGGTACGGAACAAATCCAAGATCGAAATAAGGCTTGAATCCTTCTCTACCGTTGGCACCGCCCCAGGGGCCTTTATTCGTAACCTCATGAAGATAGGCGCCGAGCGCTTTGGCGGGATCGAACGTGCGAATGCCCTTCGACCAGGCGTCTGCCAGCAGCGAGATAGAGTGGTTGCCCACCATGCCACCGGTCTCACCCGGGTTAGACCACGATGGAAGCCACCCGCATTCCTGCTGCGCGTTCAAAAGGGCCTGCATGTACCGGCCTTGCTGGGCAGGATGCAAAATATTACTCAGCGGAAATTGCGAACGGAACGTATCCCAGAATCCATTGTCGGTATACATATAGCCGTCGTGCACCTTCCCATCATACGGACTGAAATAATACGGCTTACCATCCGCTTTCAATTCAAAGAACTGTCGCGAGAACAGGTTGGCCCGGAAAAGACATGAGTAAAAGGTCGCTTTGTCCTTCTCATTGTCTCCTTCCACCCGTACCCGGTTAAGAAGCGTGTTCCAGCGTTTGAACGCTGCATCCCTTGTCTGTTCGAATTTCTTGTGAGGCCCCAGCTCCTGCTGAAGTGTAAGCGCTGCCTGCTCCGGACTAATGTACGATGAAGCCACGCGCACCTGCACTACAGCACCGGGCTTAAACTGCAAGTATGCTCCTTCGCCCAGACCTTCGTCTGACGTGCTTGCGCTATTGATCTTGCCTTCTTTATTCTCCCATGTGCCATAGGCTTGAAAAGGTTGATCAAAGATCATCACAAAGTAGTTCCTGAAATTCTGCGGCACAAAACGACCATTGTCTACCCAGCCGATGATCTTCCGCTCCCCAGGAATTATCTTAACATGGCTGTTCTTCACATAGCCATCCAGGATCAGGAAAGCATTGTCCTTCGGAAAGCTAAACCGGAAGTGCGCGCCACGCTCGGTCGGCGACATCTCGGTGCGAATGCCGTTATCGAATTTTACACTGTAGTAATGAGGCTTGGCCGTTTCATTTGCGTGAGAAAAGGCCAGCGCACGTTCTTCTTCCCGAACCGCCAGCTTCCCTGTGCCGGGCATCAGGGAAAATACCGCGTAGTCGTTCATCCATGGACTACATTGATGAACCTGCTGAAATCCACGGATCGTTTTCGCCGTGTATTGATATTTCCACCCATCACCGTTCTTGCCGGTCTGAGCAGACCAGAAGTGCATTCCAAAAGGAAGACCTGTCGTCGGGTAAGTATTCCCATACGACAGGTCCCATGTTGAATTCGTTCCTTGCAGTGTATTGACATATTTCACCAGGTCAACCTCCTGCCCCGATACACGCACACACAGTCCAACAAAGATCAGGGCAAAAGCCGCACGGCGAAACAGGTCATATTTTATACGCATCACTCAGAAAAAATCATTTTTAATTACTCTCCCAGTTATATACTCTTACGAAATAAGGCCTGTAGTTGTCCGCACTACCCGGAGTATTGAAGTTATCGCCAAAATTAACCGGATTGATGTTGTAGGATATAACAAGCTCCCCTTCCTTCGACAAAGCATGATGAACTACCGCGTTGTAGGTGATAAACTTCGGATCAGCATCTTGTGTATACTTGTCAGGAATTGTATACAGCGTACGCTTGTTTGTGAACGGGCCGGTAGGACTTGCACTTTCATAAATGAGGATCTCAAGTCCAAAACAGGTTCCCTGCGTCACGAAATAGTACTTATCTCCTTTCTTGAACACATTCGCCTGTGTCGCTGTGCCATCGAGCACGGCAATGTATTTACTCGGATCAGCTGGCGCGGGCGATACCCAGCCATCGGTGGTATAATACTCCCAGGTGCCCCGCAAGTCCTGCCCCGGAACACGGGCCACATAGATCTTCGCGGCGCAGATGCCATAGTTCTGCTGCGTATACATGTAGGTATACCCGTCGTCAGCTTTGAAGATGCTGCCATCCCAGGCCAGCTCTCCCACATATTTATCCTGGATCAGCTCCTTGAAGTTCATCTCCGTATCGAAGATGGCTATATCGGTAGAGACGTGAACGCCGGCAAATTCTGCGGGTTGAATCTGCCCCATCAGCATCTGTACCTCGTTATTGATTACCTGAGAAGGACCTCCCCAGTACCATTTATCGTCGTCGTTGGCGTTGGCGCCAGGGTAACGTACCCAGGTGTCGGTGTTCTCGTTCGTTCCGGGATTGAGCTGAACGTAGCTGTACAGTGACTTATTTTCCTGAATGAATCCCGCGTTGCGCGCAAAGGTGTTGTTGGTACGCGAGCGGCTATTGTCAATCAAACCGAAGAAGCTATCCTGAAAAGACCATAACAGTGATCCATCGGGAAGCTCCGTAGTGACGCATCCGTCTCCACCGTTCCATCCGGAAAAGCGGGTGAGGAATTTATTATAGCTCAGATCATGATATACCGTAAATTCTGACTCCCAGCCTCCTGTATTCGGAATGAGCTCGAGCTGGATCGCCTCCGGATCAGCCGTGAGCTTCACCTCAACAGTCCATTCACTTTTCCTGCCGGACTCGGATGTGACAACATAACCAACTTTATTATTAGCTTTAAAGTTTACCGCAGTGCCCGATACCGGAACGACTGTAGCATTGGAAGATACCCCAAACGTAGGAACCACGTGCTCCAGGTCGGTGCCAAAGGGTAAGGTGATCGTAACCGTTCGCGTCGCTTTATCGATCGCGGCACTGCCGACCTGCCCTGGTACGTTGTAAGAAACGATGTTACTATAGGAGAACACGACCGTCTCGGTGTCGTCATTCTTGCATCCGAAAATGACGGCCGCAAGAACCACCAGGAAGAATATAGACTTCTGACTTCTTTTCATGTGGATTGTTGTTTTACTTAGAAACCTACCTGCACACCCAAGTTCACTACGCGCTGATTGAGGTATGCATCACCCGCGGTGTTCGTCGAAATCTCAGGATCCTGCTGATATTTTGAAAAGTTGGTCCATGTCAACAGGTTATAGGCTGTAAGATAGAACCGTATGTTGTTGACATTTTTGGGAACCAACCGGTCAGGCAACTGATAGCCCAGGTTTACGGTCTTCAGGCGTACAAAACGCGCATCGATTAACCAGAAATCAGACGGGAAAGCGTTACCGCTGTTCACCGTAGTGGGGTTGCTTGTCAACCGGGGAAACTCTGCGTTATCCGCATTGTCAGGCGTCCAACGCTTAAGATGTGCAGGCTGGAACTGGCTTTTGAAAGGTTCAATACCGGTACCTACCACGCTAAAGCTGTAGTTGAATGACCCCTGAAATAACACCGATAGGCTGAATCCTTTGTAGTTCGCTCCGAGGTTTAAGCCAAGCGTAGTATTAGGCAGATTCGGTTTGCCGATAGCACCCTGATCAAAATTATCGATCACACCATCATTGTTCAAATCCTTATACTTCAGATCACCTGCCTGAATGGGAGTACTCGTGAGCGGCATGGCGACATTGTTGGCAGCATCACCGTCGTTGTTTCTGGCAATATCCTCTTCAGAATAGAAGCCGGCGTACGTATAACCGAACGGCTGATTAATAGGACGGCCGGTTGCCGCCAGCCAGGGGTATGCCGGACGAGCCTCATCGTTGTACAATACCTTGTTTTTGGCAACGGAAAATACAAAGGACGATGTCACGGTCACCTGTCCTACTTTGGTATTATAGTTCACAGAGCCGTCAATACCCTGGTTGCTGGTCTTCGCAATGTTTGTCGGAGACGTGCCGATACCGATGATCGAAGGAATGCTGCTGTCCCTGCTCACCAGCTGGTTAAAGCGGTAGTCGTAGAAGTAGTCGATTGTAAGCGAAAGCTTGTCGCCGACAAGGTTGGCATCAAGTCCTACGTCAAACTTTCGCGCCCGCTCCCATTTGACATTGGGGTTACCGAGATCACCCTCACGAATGGTGGTAACGCCCTGCGGAATTTGACCAAACGCATAACCGCCGCCTTGGGCGTATACCTGTTTAAATAAATAGCGCCCTCCGTACGAAACGTCCGAGCCAACCTGACCATACGAGGCTCTCAGCTTGAACAAAGTAAAATAAGGAATGGCGTCTCTGAAAAAATCCTCCTCGGAAAGACTCCATCCCGCAGCAATAGCAGGGAAGAATCCATTTCGTTTGTCCTTTCCAAAACGGTCTGTACCGTTGTACGCGCCGTTGAAATCCACCAGATATTTATTCTTGTAATTGTAGCTGATCCGGCCCGTGTAGCCACGGTAATTGAACGGAACCTTCAGAAGGTCAGCGCCTGCAAATGGCTGCGCCAAAACAGTAGTACTCTGACGGTTGTATAAGGCCATGACCTTGAGGGTGTGCACACCGTTGAAAACTTTATCGTAGGTCACGAAAGCCTGCATGTTCGTATTCTTCGAGTATTGATTGGTATATCCATACACGGCATAGCCGGAGTAATCGTAGTTACCACGGGGGTCAATGGAGTACGAACCGTCTACGGAATTATAATGATACGTAGGTATACCATACCCCGGCGCATCGCCACGCGTCACCTGCCGGCTGTTTTCTTCTATGCCCGAATACGCAAACGTGCCCTTCACAGCAAGTCCCGGTGTAATGAAATCCAGGCGTTGGGTCG
Organism: Dawidia cretensis; assembly: GCF_018598175.1. Classification (GTDB taxonomy): domain Bacteria; phylum Bacteroidota; class Bacteroidia; order Cytophagales; family Cyclobacteriaceae; genus Ohtaekwangia; species Ohtaekwangia cretensis. Next base: position 57,246 of record NZ_JAHESE010000003.1, on the reverse strand, counting down.
CATCCACAAGGATGTTCGAGTCCGTACGTCTCGTACGTGTATATCCGCCGTTGGCAAGGCGCGCATTAAGCGTAGGAAGGTTATCCTGTGTATCGAACGCATAGGCATAGGTGCCATTCGGATTAAGTACAGGCGCTGAAAAAGGCCTGATCTTTTGAAAATTATAGATTTCCGAAACCGCATTCTGATTGCGGGGCTCGTTGATGTTCGAAAAACGAGCCGTCATATCCAATCGTAAATCCAATGTTTTCGTTACGGCAAAATCCAGGTTGGTACGATAGTTGAACCTCCGGTAGAAATAATTATTGTTCACATCGCTTTGCGGCCCGGAGAAATCTTTTACCAGACCATCCTGTGAAAATGCGCCACCCGATATGAAGTACTTTAATCTGTCTATACCGCCTGACACGTCCACGTTGGCATTGTGCTGCCACGCATGTGTTTTGAAAATCTCTTCATACCAGTTCACATTCGGGTGTCCATAGGGATCGTTGCCCGCCCGGAAAGCATCGAGATCGGCCTGTGTGAACCGCGGCTGAAGGCCGTCATTCTCATAGGCCTCATTCATCAGCAACGCAGAATTATAGGAGTCTAGAAATTTAGGTTTGCGCACGGGTGTCTGAACACCCGTTTCCATACGCAAATTCACCTGCGGCCGGCCGGTTTTGCCTCTACGTGTCTTAACCACCAATACACCGTTGGCACCCTTGATACCGTAAACGGCTGTAGTAGACGCGTCCTTCAAAATGGAGATACTTTCAATTTCATTGACGTTAATCTGTTGCAACTGCTCGTACGAGTATTGCACATCGTCAACGATAATCAGCGGCTGGTTACCTTCGCCGTTCAATGAGCTCACCCCCCGAATAAAGAAGTCAGACGCATCCCGTCCAGGCTGCCCCGAACGCTGTACCGCAAAAAATCCGGGCATTCTTCCCACAAGCGAGTTCTGAACGTTGGAGTTCGGTACCGTGCGGATTTCTGCAGCCTGCACCGAGCTTACCGCACCGGTGTTGGTAATACGTTTCGTTTCACCATAGCCAATCACCATAACTTCCTCCAACGTGGTAAGGCTGCTCGTCAGCTTCACATCCAAGAATGTTTTTCCCTTCACAGGTATTTCCTCCGTGGCAAAACCGATAAACGATATCACCAAAACATCGCCGTCGTCTGCCTTGAGCGTAAATTTCCCATCGCTGTCCGTAACCGTGCCGAGCTGCGTGCCCTTGATCAAAATACCTACACCCGGAAGCGTTTCACCCTCCACGGAAGCAACTTTTCCCTCAATGGTATTATTTCTCTGCGCAAAGGAGAACGTCACCAAGAGAGAAAAAATAAAAATCAGTAAAATGTTTTTCATGTCTATAGATTTTTTCTTTGATGATTCCTTTACTACCACTGCGGGTTCTGAACCATATTACCGTTCTTGATCACTTCATCGAACGGTATAGGATAGAAATATCGTTTTTCATCGAAGGCCGCCTCTTGAACCGGCACGACGTTATAATTCAGAAGTGTTCCGGACTTCACGATAATCACTCCGTTGACAGGCGTAGAGAATACCTGTTCCGCGATCTTCCAGCGTCGGATATCCCACGAGCGATGCTCTTCAAATGCCAGCTCGATCCTGCGCTCATTTCTGATGATGACGCGCATTTGCTCTTGCGTGAGGCCGGCATCGAGACCATACGTACCGCCTCCCGACAAGATGCCGGCGCGCTCACGGATAGCCCGTATAACCTCATAAACGTCTGTAGTCGGGCCGGCGAATTCGTTCTGTGCTTCCGCATAATTCAACAAAATTTCCGCGTACCGAAACACAGGCCAATCATGCGGCGTATCGCCATAGTTCTGGGTCTTCTCGAATTTTCCCATGAACTTCCTGAGATAATAGCCTGTCTTAGTCTGCTGAATCTGTCCACCAGGCCGGTGACGGCCACCTTGAAATGTCTCTACAGTCGCATTGAGCCACAGCGAACCGTTATGGATCACGGTCGAGTCAAGTCGCGGATCACGGTCAGCATACGGGTTGCCCGGGTTATAGCCCGAACCGGCATCCGTAATAAACTTCCCATCGAGCGTAAGAAAAGCATCCACCAGATTTTGCGATGGACTCGTGCGGCCACGCCCCTGATTGGCTCCGGAAAAGCCCACAGGGCCGTTATTCTCCTCTATATTGGTATTTGCTCCCCCCGAACGGAAAAAGATAGTTTCCCGGTTGCCATCGGTAATGAAAAGTTTCGCAAAATCCGGCGCGAGAATAAAATACGTATTCTGATCCATAAAGTCTTTCGCCGCGTCTGCAGCAAGCTTCCAGCGATTGACATCATAGTTTGTATAGCCTGTCAGCGTGTTGTTCGGATCAATATTGCCTCCGTTGTAAAGCGGGCTGGCGGCATACAGCAGCACCCGTGCCTTCAGGGCAAGCGCGGCCTCCTTGGTGACTACGTGGCTGTTGGCATTCGGATCCGTAATCGGATATGTACGAAGGCTATCCTTGATTGCATCACACTCGCCTACGATGTAGTTCACACATTCCTCGAATGTGTTTCGTGGCAATTCTACATCTTCACCAAGCTCCAGAACACGATTTCCCATCAACGGCACGCCGCCGTAGCGCCTCAATAGCTCGAAGTAATGCATGGCCCGGATAAACCTCGCCTCGCTCTTCCATACTTTTGCCATGGGCACGCCATTCGGAAGTTTGTCTCGCAACGGTACTACTTCAATATTGGTGATGAACGTAGTAGCGCTTCGGATTCCCGCGTAGTAGTTTGACCAACGCATATCGCTTGGAACCTGCGACACCGCATTGTATTGCCCGGTACCCAGCTTGGTAATATCCACCACAACCGTTGCAGACGACACAGCATCGTCTGAAGCAGCATCGAGGTAATCGTCTCCTACGCGGTTATGCCCATTCTGTAATTGAGAGTATACCGTTGTGAGATATTGCCTGGCGTTTACACCAAGCGAATCGGTCTTGCTAAAAATAAAATCGATGGTGTACTGCTCGACAGGGAGCGCTTCAAAATCATCGTTACATGAAGAAGCCAGCGCCAGCGCACCGATAAAGAAAGAGAATTTGAATATTCTATGCTTCATAACTTCGCTAAGCTTAAAGTTTAATAGTAAGACCGCCGCTGATCACACGCATGATGGGGTAGCTCCTGAAACTGGTCACTTCAGGATCAACAGCATCGTATGAGGACGAGGTGAACAAATTCTGTCCATTCACAAAGAACTTCACCTGCGAAACACCATAACGGTTTGAAATCCTGTACGGCAGCGTATAGCCGATGCTCACATTCTTGAGCCGCATGTAATCGCCGGAGCGAACCCAGAACGACGACGACTGTGTGTTGTTAAAATTGTTGCTGGTGGAAAGCCTCGGATACGTGGCGGTCGCTGCAGTCTCCGGGGTCCACCGTCCCAGAATCTGCTCATACGCCTGACCATACGATTGACCTGTTACCTGGAAACCCGCATCCACCACGGCGTCTCGGATAGACTGATCACGATTATACGCACCTTGCAACAACACGCTTACGTCAAATCCCTTGAAGTTAAAGCCTGCCGTCACACCATAATACGAAAGCGGTTTGTTCCTACCGATAATGGTCTGGTCATACTGATTGATGACATCGTCACCGTTAAGGTCGCGGTACTTGATATCGCCAGGCTGAACGGTGATGTTCTCCAGCTTCGCACTGGAAGCTACGTCTTCCGGTGACGAGAAAAATCCGTCAGCAACATATCCATAAAGAGCACCCACCGATTCACCGGTTACGCGGTTATAGTCATACACACGCTTCTGCTCATCCAGGAACACCATCTCCGTTGCCATCCTCGACCAGTTGGCGGTAAGGAAGTAATTGAAGTCTCCAAGGTTGTTCTGGTAAGTTGCCGACAGCTCAAGCCCCTTGTAAAGATTTTCGCCGATATTCTCCGCCGGATACGCGAACCCGATCAGGGCAATGCTCTTTCCTCTGTTCTGTAGCAGGTCGTAGTATCGGTCGTAGTAATAGTCGGCAGTGAGCTGCAAATGATTATTTACGGCGGAAACGTCTACACCCACGTCAAGTTTATGTGCCTTCTCCCAGGTGATGTTGGGATTAGCCAGCGGTGAATTCTCCCACAAACCGGTTGCATTTGTGCGCCCGAACCCCTGCTGATAGGTACCATCGGTAAACGTGCGTGAATACGTCTGACGGAAGATGTAGTATCCGGAGTTGTCAATGCCATTGCCGGTCTTCCCGTAAACGCCGCGGAGCTTTAACTGATCCAGCCACGCAGCATCCTGAAGGAATGCCTCCTGGCTGAGATCCCACCCTAACCCAAAAGCGTAGAACGAGCCCCACTGCCTGCCGGGAGCATATACGTTGACGTGGCTACGGGTGAACGCACCTTCCACGAAATACTTACTGTCATAATCGTACTGAACGCGGGCAGCAAGATTGGAAGGCGTTTGCGGAAGGTCATAATTTATCGTGGCTACGCGGCGATCACCGAAGAGTTTACCGATTACGTGATGCTTGCCAAACAGCCGGTCATAGTCAAGGGAGAACTGGGCATACCACAATCGGGTGGTGGATACCGGAGCGAAATTATTGGATTGTGGAACTGAGCTGCCATACTGCGTATATTTTCCACCTTCACCAGATTCGCTCGCCACATACTGAAAAACAGTGTTCCGCTGGCTTCGCGTCAACGCCGTAATATTCTGTGTAGAAATATTGGTCACGGCGTGTGCCGAAAGCCCTTGTACAAAATCATTCAGGTTGTAGTGCAGCCCGATGTTGGCTAGCGCATCGCGGCTGTTGTCTTCGATATAGCCCGAGTTGATAAGTTGCGCCATCAGGTTGGTCTGATATGAAACGTTACCACCATACGATCCGTTAGGGTTGTAAATGGGGTACGCGTTATTCGGAGTTTCCAGGATCTGCTTCAGCAGTTCCCCCATACCCACCCCCGGCTGCGACCCGTCCTGTACCCTGGCGAACAGCGATACATCTACGAGAAAATCGTCGGTAACATCCACCGCCACATTCGAGCTAATGGTATAACGCTTCTGTTCGGCATTGGTCTGATAGGAATTCTGCGATGACGTATTGAACAGACCTTGCTGGTTCATATAGCTGCCGCTGATCGAGTACCGCGCCACCCGGCCGCCACCGCTTATATTGAGGCTGTACGATGACATGGGCGCATTGGATCGTAGCGTTTGATCATACCAGTCTACGTTCGGCCTGCGGATGGGGTCCGTGCCGTTCTTAAAAGCTTCGAAATCAGCGCCCGTGTAAACAGCCGCCTTGTTGTCGTTCTGAAGGGCTTCATTGAGCAAGTACGCATACTCAAACGCAGCGAGCGGCTTCGGCATATTGAGCGCGCTTTGAACACCTACCTGCCCGGTAAACGAAAGTTTGAATTCCTTCGTGTCAGGCCTTTTGGTGGTGATCGCCAGTACGCCACGCGAGCTGCGCATACCCAGCAATAAAGAAGAAAATGCATCTTTCAACACCGATACCGATTCAATGTTATCCGGATCAATGGAATAGAGATCACGTTGAACGCCGTCGATGACTACTACAGGTGCCTGACCTCGCAGGGTGATAGCGAACTCTGTGTTGTCGCTGGGCGCACCGAGAAAATACCGGGGAACATTCCCCCCAAGGTCGCCGACGTAATTATTACTTGTTGCCGGAACGCGGAATCCGCTAGCCTGAGACGTGTAAAGCCCGGGAAGGCGCCCTGCAAGGGCATACGCAATCGTAGGCGCGGGTGTGGTATTCAGTTGCTCCGTGTAGATCGTGCTAACCGAACCAATCAGGCTGCGCCGGTTCGCCTTGCCGTACAATACGTAGGCCTCTTCCGGGTTGTGTAGGTAGCGGCTGAAAAGCCTTACCGTAAAACGCTCCGATGTCTGTGAATCATCCTTCATCGTAACCGATGTTTCAGTGCCAACAACCAGCGTTTGCACATAAAAGTCTGGATGGTCGAATGCAACCACGTCACCGGTCCTGACCGAAGGGAGTAATGCAAAGTTCCCCTCACTGTCAGAGCTGGCGATGGAATCACCCTTCAGCCTGATGATAACACCTTCGATCGGATTGCCGTAGCTGTCGAGCAACGTACCGCTCCGCACCGGCTCCTGAACGACAGACTGTGCCAGGATCGACGTTGAAATAAAGAACATCAGCATCGATAAAGCCAGTGTACTTCTTCTGATCCGCGTTATATATAGACAAATCATAATTTTGTTTTAAGATTGAATAAACTATAGATCTGTTATTGGCACTTGAATGTGTAAACGAAGTCGACGTCAACGTCTTCGACTTTGTCTTTGACCTCAATGGAACCGTCTTCATTGGTAAAATAATATTCGATCTTCTCGATCTCCTCTCCTGCTGCCAGGCTATAATAGCTGGCAGGCCATAGAGTAATGGCATACGCATTACCAAACTGAAACTGCTTTTTTAGTTGCTGCGCCGCAGTATGATCGCGGACCTCGATCTGCCGGCCGCTACCGCGGACGTACGCCATTGACGACAGGAAGACTTGGTCAACGCCGGCATCGACCAGGTCGTTGGGGCCAACATCACCCTGGAAACCCACGGTAATAAAATCGTCTTTCGTGGCCGTCAGCGGCTGAACGGCATTGAAGTGCAGCTCACAGAAATCTATACCGTCTCCGGTACCGTTCGTAACGGCAAAGCAATCGCCTTTGAACAGCTCAGAGAAATCCTCATTCTCAGCCATACCATCGGCAGTCTCGTTCACAAAAAATGTAGGCTTGAAACTAAGATTCTCCGGACCGGTCTTAGCCTGGAAAGTAACGTAGACGTCAATGTCCTGCCCGTTGCTTACCGAATAGGTTTTATCCGTCCAAAACACAATCCACTCCATATCATCCAGCACGTTCTCGCCGATACCCACGCGCTGCTTGATCGCGGCAGGCCACGATAACCCACCACCCTGCGATGGATTCGTTCCCGTGGGAATAAGGCTCATCGTTTGAACACCTGTCTCTTCGCTATCCGTATAGCTTGCCGTAATGTTCTGCGCGCCGTTCCAGCTTCTCGGTGCGAGAAACCCGACTACCAGCCGGGCATCGTCTCTTGCCTCCGCAACGTCGAGGAAAACATGTACCTTGAATTCGGCAATCTGTCCGGCGTCAGCCGTCGGCTCGTACTCCACCTTTTTGATAGTTACGCAGGTGATGGCAAAAATAGCCAGCACGATCACCACAATATTGCCAACAAGCCACTGGCGACTGGTTATTGTATTGGCTCTCATTTTTTGGGTATTAAGCTTCATAGAACTCCAGTCTTTTATTCGTTGATCCTCTCCAGAATATATTTATACCGGTTCAGCTGACATCCGGGACTGAATGTCAACTGTATCTGCCGCTTTCCCTGCGTCACCGGATAGGTCAGATCGGCGGCCACCGTTTCAGCACTGCTACCTTCCTTGAAATTAATCTTGAAAGGATATTGCGGATCGTCAAGGGCCCAGGAGCCTCCTTGCTCTACAAGGAAAGGGAGGTAGTTATCGAAACTGTAGGTACCATCCTCGTTGAAGTTGATCCTGAACCGGGTGAAATCAAATGCATCCGTAATATCCAGGTCGTTCCTGGCCACACTCACCACCTTCCAGCTTCCATCGATGTTCTTCACCGATTCGGCCAGCGGTCCGTCATCATTATTCTCGCATGAAAGACAGGATACCAGCATCATGATGGCCAATGCCTGCATGTAAATAGTTTTCATATCAACAGGATTAAGGTCTAGTAATAGGGATTTTGTAATAGCTCGGGAGATTTAGCCGTCTCCGCGTAAGGAATGGGCCAGAAATACATGGCGTCCCGGAAATTGTGCTTGCGAACGTTGAACACATTGTAGCTCGCGGTCGAGTCAGTCCGCACCACTTCCATTCCGGTCATCGTCTGGTTTTCGGTCTGATCTGCGATCATCCAGCGGCGAACGTCGAAGAAGCGGTGCCCCTCGAATGCAAGCTCCAGCCTTCTTTCATTCCGGATAATCTCCCGCATGGCATCCTTCGAAAGGCCCGCGGCCAGCGTGAACGGAGATAGGCCCGCACGCTCGCGAATGGCCTCCACCGCATCGTATACTTCCTGCGTCGGACCATCAAATTCATTTTTTGCTTCGGCATAATTGAGTAAGACCTCGGCATAGCGCATCAACGGACGTGACGCAGGTCCTGTAATGAACCCGTTCGCGACGATCACCCGGAGCAACATCTTGTTCACATAATATCCGGTAGGCGTGCCGGCGCGTACGGCATCCTGCCCGGCCTGTCTGCCCTGATAATTTCCAAGGAAAATATCGATCGGAACACGCGGTCCCTGGAGTACCGCCGGCATTAGACTTTGGTCATGATTGATGCTGTTGTTAAGGCGCGGATCACGGTTTGCATAGGGGTTTTGAGAGTCGTAACCGGAGTTAGGGTCGGTGATCGCTTTTCCATTCGCCATGCCAAATGCATTGACCAGATCGTGGTAGGGATACGCCCCACCTTGTCCACCACCACGGGACGGTGGCTGCCACAGTCGCTCTTCATAATTGCCATCGGTAGCCACACGTTCCAGGATAGTACCCGAGTAAGCATTGCTGGATTGAAAATCTTTCGCTACAAATTCCTCGTAAAAACCTTCCCCGGGGGGCGAATTATTGACATGTAATCGATACGCATTGAGACTGATAACAGCCTGAGCCGCTTCGGCTGCGAGCTTCCACCGGTTAGGATCAGCCGTAGGATATCCTACAATAGAAGTAAGAGGTTCGGGCGCAAAACCGCTTCCATTAAATAACGGACTCGCGGCGTACAGCAAAACGCGTGCTTTCAAGGCCTTACAGGCACCTGCTCCGATCCGTCCATGATCCCGGGCCACCGGCCGGGTAATCAGATTTGCGGCGGCGATGTCACACTCCGAGACGATGTAATCCACGCATTCCTGATATGTATTTCTTACGGCAAGAATTTTGTCATTCGGGCTATATATCGTGTCACCGATTAACGGAATACCACCATAATGTTTCAGGAGAATGGCATAATACCAGGCTCGTAAAAATCTCGTCTCCGAAACCAATTGTGTCTTCAGTGCCGGCTGAAAGGGAGTAATGTCAATATGCTTCAGGAACTGGTTCGTCCTCCGGATATTCCGGTAGCAAACATCCCACGCATCCTTCGATACAATTACAGAATTGACCGTGCCGGTAGCGAATTGAACATTGGTGGTAATCGTAGGAATAGCACGTGGTTCTGCTTCATCAGACCCACCGTCCAATCCGCCCGAGCGCGCCGGGGAGAACGCGTTCCCATCACTGAATCTTCCGGGATCTGAATCGAACCCAATATCTTCAAATATCCCGAAGAAAAACTGGGTTGCATACGTACTGTCGGCGAAGACAGTCCCTTCATTAAGATTTGTAGTTTGCGTGTCGTCCAGGAAGGCTGCATCCTGGCAGGCTAGCATAATGCCGCCAATGAAAACGGCCAAAAGAATTACTCTTCTCATTTGCCTCTATTATTAAATGAACAGATCATTTTAGTTAATCGTTTTAGCAAAAAAACCAGTTTACCCTACGCAGACGTTTTGTGAGAACGAATGCGTCTATTTACTATATCGTACCGTGTATTTTGATTTACGCAAAAGAATCAACGCGACCCCTGCCATAATATAGGGGATGCTTAAAATCTGCCCTATATTGAGTGAAAGATCGTGCTCAAACGCCGATTGGTTCTCCTTGACAGACTCCACGACAAATCGAAATGTCCAAAGAATTGTCAATATCATACCCAATATGATGCCTGAACGCAAGTGATGAGCATGTGTATGCCAAACGTATAACATAAACAAAAAGAACACCGTATAAAAAACACTCTCATACAGCTGCGCGGGATGTCTGGGTAGCTGATCTACGTGGGCAAAAATAAATGCCCAGGGCAGATCGGCGGGCACGCCGACAATCTCCGAGTTCATCAAATTGCCGAATCGTATACAGGCGCCGGCGCTGATGGCCACCAGGGCAAGCCTGTCGATCACAAAAAGATATTCGGCATGGTTTCTTCTACACCATATATATACGCCAATAAGAATACCGAATACACCGCCATGGCTCGAAAGGCCGTGAAAAGGAGGGTTGACCACCACAAACGGATTGCTGACCAGCGCGTGAAGATCATAGAACAAAAAGTGTCCAAGCCGCGCACCCACGATCGCCGGGACGACGATCATCAAAAATAGAGCAGGCAGGTTTACCGTATAGCGATCCTCCTTCAAAAAAATATAAAGACCCACCTGCCTGCTGATGATGAGGCCGAGCGCCCACATCAGTCCATACCACGTCAGAGAAACAGACGTCCCCGGAATGTGGAACATAACGGGGGAAACATTCCAGTAAATAAAGCCGTCGATAAGACTCATAGTCTTTGACCGCTATGCAGAGCCGTTCCGCAGTTTCTCATCTTTTTAGGCAGGTTAAAGTGTTCTCGTTAGCGTTTTGCGTTAAATTAGTTAATCGTTTTAGCAAACTTAATAATATTCTCCTGAAATGCAAACGTTTTAGTTAACCGTTTTAGCAATATGTGCTTTAAAAGCTCAAAACGCAGTTTTACCGCATCTCCGCAATAAAAACAAGATACCGCTATAAAGAAGGTCTATAAACAGGATGACTTTAGAAATAACCCCGCGTGTGCGTCAACGCAACGCTCTATAGGCAATAACGGCCACCAGCACCCTGGACGTCAGGCTCAGCACAGTCTATACTAAACAATGGAACAATACGAAGGCACCAAGGTCAAAAATCGCATAGCAACAGTAACGGTCAGGATACCGCGCGAAACTTCCCTGTAGCTTCTGAGATTGATAACAAGACTATAACCTTAACTATAGCTCCAGCTCCAGGCTGGCAAAGCCGCACAACCCGTCGAGCATCTCGCTCAACTTGTTGCCTTTCGGTGTGAGCGCATATTCCGTGCGCGGCGGGTTGCCTGGCAGATAACTCTTTTGAATAAGGTGGTGTTGCTCCAGCGCACGCAGCCGGTCGGCCAGAATGTGATCGCTGATGTGTTCCAGGTTTTCTTTCAACAACGTAAATCGCGTGTTGCCCTCTTCAATGCTAAACAACACATCGGTCATCCATCGCTTGCTCAAAAAATACAATAGCTCATTCAATGCACAACGTTCTTCTAGAAATGCCTGGTTCTGATAATTGGTGGACGTCAGTTTTCGCTCTGTCATGACTTACTAATCTTTTAATGAGTGCCTCATTCCCGGGAAACGTATTGATCTCCAAAGCAGCTTCCCGTTCCTTTACGGCGTATTGCAGCGAGGTTTCCCCGGCTATTCAAACACTTCTCCGGCTCCGCAGGCACCCACAACGGCTCTTACGCAGCAAAAGGTTCCAATCCAACCGCTCAGGGCAAACAAAACACAGGGTGCCACCGGGATGCAAAAAAGCGTCGTCAACACACCCGTCTGTAACACGTAGTTAAAACAAAAAAATTAAAAATCACAGCCCTATGATCGCTACAAAAGCGTATGCAGCGCAAACCAAAGATTCTGGCCTTGCACCGTGGAATTTTCAGCGTCGTGACATCGGCCCACGCGACGTTCAGTTCGATATTCTCTTCTGTGGTGTGTGTCACTCCGACCTGCACCAGATCCAGGACGAATGGGGTGGTAGCATCTTCCCGATGGTACCCGGTCATGAAATCGTCGGCCGCGTCGTCAAAGTGGGCGCTGAAGTGAAGAAGTTTAAAGTAGGCGACCTGGCCGGCACCGGCTGTCTCGTAGACTCCTGCCGCACCTGCGACAACTGCAAGCACGGCCTCGAGCAGTATTGCACCAACGGTCACTCCCAGACCTACAACGGGGTAGAGCAAGACAAAAAAACTCCTACCTACGGCGGCTACTCCAACACCATCGTCGTGCACGAAGACTTCGTCCTGAGCATCTCCGACAAGCTCGACCTGGCATCCGTTGCACCGTTGCTCTGCGCGGGCATTACAACGTACTCGCCATTGCGCCACTGGAAAGTAGGCAAAGGCCACAAGCTCGCCGTACTCGGTTTGGGCGGCCTCGGCCACATGGCCGTAAAATTTGGTGTCGCCTTTGGCGCCGAAGTAACGGTACTCAGCACCTCTGCTTCTAAAGAAGCCGATGCAAAAAAACTCGGAGCCCACAAATTCGTCGTCACCTCCGATCGCGAGCAAACAAAAGCCGTTGCCGGTTACTTCGACTTCATCATCGACACCGTGTCCGCCGCGCACGACCTGGGCCTATACCTGTCGTTGCTAAAAACCGACGGTGCCCACATCCTGGTGGGAGCGCCTCCGGATCCTGCGCAATTACACGCCTTCAGTCTCATCCCCGGCCGCAAAACACTCGCCGGCTCCATGATTGGCGGCCTGCCCGAAACCCAGGAAATGCTCGACTTCTGTGCCCAGCACAACATCGTCTCCGACATCGAGCTGATCGATATGAAGGACATCCAAAAAGCCTTCGACCGCATGGTCAAAGGCGACGTCCGCTACCGCTTTGTCATCGATATGGCGACACTTTAATACCGCTATTCGCTACACGTAAAAAGCACTGGCCCCAACCAGTGCTTTTTTTATTTCTATGCCGCCAACCAACCCCGTCAACACAGGTTCTATATAAAACCAATAGCCGGGCTCACAACATTTTCCCACCTTCGCCTTGTACTAACACCAACATCGCCATGAAAACACCGCTATCCATACTGGTGCTGCTTCTAACACTATTCATCTTCCCCGCACGCGCTCAACAAAAGAAGCTCCGCATCGGCATCGCCGGCCTCACACACTCTCACGTACACTGGATCCTGAACAGCGCCAATCGTCCGGAGTTCGAGATCGTCGGCATTTCCGAACCCAACCGCGACCTCGCCACACGCCTGCTCAAACAATACAACCTCCCCCTCACACTCCTATACCCCACACTCGAAGAGATGCTGGACAAAGCCAGGCCCGAAGCCGTCACCGCCTTCCACAGCATCTATAACCACCTGGCCGTCGTCAAAGCCTGCGCACCGCGCCATATACACGTCATGGTGGAAAAACCATTGGCCGTCAGCAACGACCACGCGCAACAAATGGCCGCGCTCGCCAAACAGTATAATATACACCTGCTTACCAACTACGAGACGACCTGGTACGCCGGCCACTACGAAGCCTACGACATGATCTACCGCGACAACCGCATCGGCAAGATCCGCAAGGTTGTTGTACACGACGGCCACCGCGGTCCGAAAGAGATCAATGTGAATCCCGAGTTCCTCGCCTGGCTCACCGACCCGGTAGAAAACGGCGGCGGCGCACTCATGGACTTCGGTTGTTATGGCGCCGACCTCATCACCTGGTTGCTGAAAGGCGAAAAGCCCACCAGCGTCACCGCTGTAACACAACAGATCAAACCCGATGTATACCCCAAGGTTGACGACGACGCCACCATTGTCATCACCTACCCCGGCACCACCGGCGTCATCCAGGCCTCGTGGAACTGGCCCTACAATCGCAAAGACATCGAGATCTACGGCCAGACCGCATACATCTGGGCCGACAAAACCTCCCTCACCTTCCGCAACGGCGACGACGCCCCCCAACAAACACCCATGGCGACGTTACCCGCACCCATGGATAATCCGTTTGCATATTTCGCCGCCGTGGTAAACGGCAGCATCGTGGTAAAGGACACCGACCTCTCATCCCTCCCGCTCAACGTCACCGCAGTCGAAATCCTGGATGCAGCACGACGCTCCGCCAAAGAAGGGAAAACTATTTTCCTGAAAAAGAAATAAAACAAGCCGCATTTGAAGCACAAAAGCACTGGCACGTTCAGTGCTTTTTTTATTATAATTATTCCGTAGATTTCGAATCTATAGCAAGCCCTATAGCACAACAAATTCGGAATCGAGTGCAACGTTACCTTCACCCCTTTATTGCACGACCGCACACGTTTTCAAAGCCGGTATCATCGTCCGCGATTGTGGCCCTGTTTTTGATTATTCCCCGGATGAAAACAACCTGCGGGCAAATCCCGCGTTTTAGCATAGCACATTCCTTGCATCGATGAACCCCAATATAAAGAAGTGGATTGTCAGGCCACTGCTCATACTCCTGATCACCGTTTTTGTCCTGGCCGGCGTCGGCCTGATCGTCCTCCTTACCCAGCAGCAGCGCCTCGTAAACCTGGCCGTAGCCGCGGTCAACAAACAATTCAAAGGTGAGCTGACCATTGAAACGAGCAGCATCTCGCCCTTCAAAAACTTCCCCTACGTGTCGGTAGCCCTGCACGAAGTGCGTTTCTTCCCAACCAAGGCCACCCATGGCAAGCCCCTGGCAGAGATCGGACGCCTCTACGTCGGCTTTAGCCTGCCCGACATCCTCCAACAACAATACAACGTTCGCCGGCTTTTTATACAAGGCGGCTACGTCGACCTGACCCGCGAAGAAAACGGCCAGCTCGACATCGTCGAAGCTACCACCCAACAAGCCGACACCACTCCGGTGGCGCCTTCCACCAGCGAAGCCACCGCATTCAAAGTAGACCTCCAACGGGTCATATTAAAAGAACTTACCTTTTCGTATACCGACAAGGCCACCGGCCAGCAGATCAGCTCGTCCATTGAAAAGATTGTATCCTCCTTCCGCATCGACAGCGCCAACATCGCCGCGACACTGGAAGGCGGCATGAACCTCGACCTCGTCACCCCGACCGACACCAGCTTCTTCCGTCATAAACACCTGCAGGTAGACCTCAAAGGCGATTACAACACCGCCCGCCAATACCTCACCATCACCACCGGCGGACTCTTGCTCGAACAAGCATCGTTCAACGTAACAGGCACTGCCAACCTGGCACGACAGGCCGACGTAGACTTTCACATCCAGGGCGACAAGCCCGACTTCAACCTCATCAATGCCTTCCTGCCGCCCGACGCCAAGACAGCACTCAAACCGTTTCAATACGATGGCCGCATATACTTCGACGGCAAAGTGAAGGGTGTGATCGCCGAAAATCAACAACCGCACATAGACGTAACCTTCGGCTGCGAAGAAGCCTGGTTCCTCAACACAACGTCAGAAAAGAAAGTAGACCAACTTGGATTTAAAGGATACTATACCAACGGCCGCGAGAACTCCCTGAAAACATCCGAGCTGCACATCACCAACGTCAATGCCCGCCCCGAAAAAGGCATCTTCAAAGGCAACTTCGTCATGCGTGACTTTACCGACCCGCATGTGCTCATGCAGATCCGGTCGGAACTGGAATTAAAATTCCTCGGACAGTTCCTCGGCATCCCCGGTCTGCAACAGATCACCGGCAAGATCAAGCTTGACATGAACTTCAAGGAGATCACCGACATCGAGCTGCCCGAACAAGCCCTGAACAAATTGAAAGACGGTCTGCAAAGCGAGCTCAGCGTCGAGAACCTCGCCTTTCGCATCCCCGGCTACCCACACCAGGTACGCGACATGAACGTGCATGCCAAAATGAAAGACGGCCGCATCACCCTCGACTCCGTCTTCCTGCGCATCGGCAACTCCGACCTGCGCATCGACGGCAGCCTCAGCGACCTGCCCGCGCTGCTACACAATCCCGAAAAATCTGTAACGGTAACGATGAACGCCCGCAGCCAAAACCTCATTCTCAAAGAGCTGTTCGCCCACGACACCGCCATGTCCCGCAAAATGCAGGAAGAGATCCACGGCTTCAACATCGGCGTAGCCCTGCAAACGTCAGCCGGCCAGTTGAAACACCCGGCGCCGCTTCCCAAAGGAAAGTTCGAGCTTAAAAACCTCAGCGCATCGTTCAAAAAATACCCGCACGCGTTCCACGACCTGGGTGCCACGCTTACCATCAACGACACCGCCCTGCTGCTGCGCAACTTCACCGGCATGATCGACAAGTCCGATATCCGCTTCAGCGGCCGCGTCGTCAACTACCAGCTGTGGTTTGCCGACTATAAAAAAGGTAAGACCCAAATCGCCTTCGACTTCAAGTCCAACCGCTTTGCCATGGACGACCTGCTCGGCCCCATCAGCCGCAAGCTGGTGCCACCCGGCTATCGCCACGAAGAAGCTAACGACGTCTGGCTACGTTCCAAGATCGACCTGAAATACGACACCGTCTTTAAGGTCGCACGCATCAAGATCGCCAACATCTCGGCCAACCTCAAACAACACGGCCTGCAGCTCAAAGACATCAAAGGCAAACTGGTATATGCCTCCAGGATCATGAAGGCCGACACGCTGCATGGCACCATCGGCCGTAGTGACTTCGACATCAACTTCCGTTATTATACCGGCAACAACCCTGAGCGGAAGCAGAAACACAATTACCTCTATTTCAACTCCACGTTCCTCGACCTCGACCAGATCACACAATACGACTTCTCCACCGGCACCGATAGCGCGGAGACCATCACCCCGGCCGGGGCAACAACACCTGCGACCACAACGGCCGCCACTACGAAAGACACCAGCCAGCACGCCTCCGCCTTCAACGTCTTCATGATCCCCTTCTCCGCATTCGACGTACAGGTAAACATCGGCAAGCTCAAATACAACAAGCTTTGGCTGCGCGACGCCCAGGCCCGCATCCGCATGCAGGAAGACCACCATATCTATATCGACACGTTGTCGACCAGGATCGCCGGCGGTACCCTGGCCATGCGCGGCCACTTCAACGGCAGCGATCCCAACAAGATCTACCTGCGCAGCCGCATCAAGGTAGACCAGGTCGACCTCGAAAAGATGCTGCTCAAGCTCGACCACTTCGGCCAGGACGTCGTCATCAACAAAAACATCAAAGGCCGTGTCAGCGGCCAGATCAAAAGCTACGTGCGCATACACCCCGACTTCGTGCCGATCCTCGACAACTCCAAGGCCGAGGTAAACGTCTCCATCTACAAAGGCAGCCTGGTAGACTTCGCGCCCATGCAGGCCATGGCCGGCTACTTCAAAGACAAGAACCTGCGCATGATCAGCTTCGACACCCTGCGCAACGTACTGACATTCGCCGACGGAGTATTGAACATTCCCTCCATGAACATCAACTCGTCCCTGGGCTTCGTGGAGATCTCCGGCAAACAATCCCTGGATCTGAAAATGGAGTACTACATCCGCGTCCCCCTCAAGATGGTTACCAAGGTAGGCTTCAGCTCCCTGTTTGGTAAAAAGCAAGAAGATGTAGACCTCGACCAGGTCGACGCGATCGAATATGCCGACAAAGACAAAAAGACGCGCTTTATGAACCTGCGCGTAACCGGCACCCCCAGCGACTTTAAAATAGGCCTCGGCAAAGACAAACGCCGGACCTAAAACAGTGTGAGAGCGAGAGCGAACACGCTTACGCAGTTTTTCTTCGCTCTCGCTCTCACACTCACACTATATAAGGTCTATCTCTGGTTCAAGTCTTCCGACCAAAGGGAGGGCGACTTGGACCTGGTCTAATGGCAGTCTTCAGACTGCCGACGAGGCAACGTCGTAGCCTACGTCGCTCTATAGGCCCCAGGTTCTTACTTCATTGAATAACAATCTTACGGCTAATATCCCCTGTATCCGACTGCATCTTCAACTGATACACACCCGGTTTATACCCTTCAATATTCAACTCCATACGCGGCGTAGTAAACCCTTGCTCCTTCACCAGCTTACCCGTAAGATCGTAAAGCTTCAACACATTTTTCCTCCCCAGCATCCCATGGCACTCCACGGTCAGCGTGCCCTTGACGGGATTGGGATACACGGTCAATGACTCACCCTCTCCAGGACTTGTTCCCATGACCACGCTCGTCTCTTTCCTTTTTATATTTGTATAGTTGAAATTAAAGGCACCGTCGCCCATCAGCACCCGCATCATGTGTTGGCCCGCCGTTAACACCACATCCTTGCTCACCGTAGCATACTGCTGCCAATTGCTCGTATTGGGCACGGTAATCTTGCCGGTCTTGTCTTCGCCGTCGAACTCTACGCGAATCGAGCTACCCGTCGCATTTTGCGAAGCCACGCGTAGCTCAACAGCGTACGTACCCGCCTCTGCTACGTTCACGGTATACTCCAGCCACTCACTGCCGCCCAGCCAGCCTACATTGTAGCCGCCCTCGCCGCAGTGCTCGATATCGACAAACTCGTCCAGGCGATATTGACCACCGTTGTTAAGCGTATCGCTGTCGCTATACGCAACCGCCGGTCCGCCGTCGTCAAAGTCCTCGGCTTCGATCTTGCCCGGTATCGGCCAGGGCGTGCCCTGGTACGGTGTACCATGCCCCTTGGTCTGAATCACCTTCTGAATCGTACCATCGGCATAGTAAAACAACTTATCGACACAGATCGAACGCAGCCAGTCATTCCCCGACAACGCGCTGTTGTGATAGAACGCATACCACTGTCCTTTATACTCCACAATAGATCCGTGGTTCGTATAACTGTCGGTCGGATCGATATAGACGCCACGGTACGTCCACGGGCCCAGTGGGCTGCTGCTCGTCGCATACCGCATGCGATTGTGTCTCGTACCGTCGTCGTTGTTATCCGCATACGACAGGTAATACACACCGTTTCGCTTGTGTACCCACGTAGCCTCGTGGAAATCCTCCAGGCCTTGCATGGGCTGCATCGTGCCGTCGAGCTCGGTCATGTTGGATTTTAACTTGCCCCCCTGGCATACACCGCCGCCACCATAGTAGAAATACACCTGGCCATCGTCGTCGATAAAGACACACGGGTCGATATGCGATTGCAGCCCTTCGATGTACCCTTGCACGGTAAAGCCGCTGGCCGGCTGACTACTCGTCGCGATACCGATCTTCCAGGTCGTGTTCCATTCCGTACCACTCGGATGCGGAAAGTACAAGTAATAGGTGCCGTTTTTATAGGCACAGTCGGGTGCCCACATAAAGCCACCTTCCGGCCGGCCCCACGGCACCTGGCTCGCACGCAGAATCTCGCCGTGGTCGACCCAGTCTACCATGTTGTCGGTCGAGAAAACATGGTACTGGTCCATCAGGTCGGCGCCGCGCGGGGGCGCGATGTCACGGGAGGGGTACACGTACAGGCGGCCATCGCTCCACACGTGCGCCGACGGGTCCGCGGTAAACATCTGCTTAATAAAAGGGTTGCCGGGCATATCCTGCGCGTGCATACCGGCCGGCAGGAGCAGCACCCCAAACACGATCGCTTGAATCAGGCTTGCTTTCATAAACGGTTATTTTCGGGTGGGTTTTGCAATAGTATAGCCATTCTCCCCGTGGAACCAGCGTGCGCCCTCGCCTACCAGCCATAGGTAATAGTCGGTGCCGAGCTTGTCTTCGATGCCCACAAACTTCAACCCCGTGTCGCCGTTCAGCGGCACGTGGCCTTCGTTGTTCACCTTGAAGATCGCCGTACCTTCGTCGACCTCGTCAAACATGGCGACATACAGCGACGTCGCTCCCTGGAGCTTGGCGCCCCAGATCTGGCGCCACAGGAAGTCACCCTGTAAACGAGGGATAGAATTATACAGGCTTGCATCGTTGTGCATGTTCCCCCAACTGAAGCCCGGGAATACCAGCGGCACATAGTCTACGCCGTTTGCTCTGCACCACTTAACATCTTCGCCCACATTGTTCGGATTATAGCCCCCGATGTCGTAGCGCCCTACAGCCCATGGCATAATGATGTCGGCCTTCTTGATCAGCGCATGCAGCGCCGCATCTTTTTCGGTATCGTTACCATTGGTACGCCAGTAATACGGCACACCCAGCATGATCGATACTTTGCCCGTCGCCTTGAGCTTGTCCACCAATGCCGTAACATCGGCGGTAGTGTAAGCACGGTTGTCGTTGAAGCCCACACCCCAAATCACCACCAGCGGCTTCCCACGGTGGTGCAAGTACGTCGGGTTCTCTTTGCTGTCCTGCAGGTTGAATAATTCCTGTAGCTCTTCCCAGTCGTCGTACAGGTACGCGACATCCGCCGGCGAGCTGCCGCTGAGGTCGTACATCACACTGATCGCACGCTCGTATTTCTTCGCGGCCTTCAGCGCATTCTCCAGCACCTTGTTGAAGTGGCGCTTACCGCTCGCGTTGGACGGCTTGATCTCCCCTACAAAGCGCTGCATGTGCACACCGTCCAGGCCATACTCCTTCATCCACTTAAAGTGCAGGTCTACCGTAGACTCATCGTACGGACTATAGACATGTGCGCTGGAACCGTCGGGATAGTTAAAATCAGTTTCATACGTCTTGGCATACTCGCGCACGTCGGGCCACAGGTCTATGTTTGTGCATCCGGGAAAAAACCCACAGCCATTCTTCTGGTAGTGATACCAACCGCGGTTCGACTCGTCTCCTTCGGCCGCAAACCACCCCTGATACCCCGCCATCACCAGCTTTGTATACGACGGGTACAGCACATTCGGGTCTACATTGGTAGAGTCCTCCGGGTCGGCAGGCCCGGGATCATCGTTCGAGCTGCAAGCCAACACCATCAACGGAAAAATCAGTAAGGCTAAAATCTTCAGTAGTTTCATCTCAATACATTTTATAATTTAAATCATACAAAATCATCCGCTTCCGCTCCCGCTCTCACGCTGATTAAAAAGGGGACCCACAACAGGTCCCCTAAAAACAGCAGCAAACATCCGAGCAGTAGGACCCGAGAGGCACGCGCTTATTTTCCGCGCGGTTGCGCAGACATCGTAAATTCCAGTATTCCTCCTTTCGCCAAATCGGCATGTGCAAAAAACGGCGTGCTCAAAACCTTACCATTCAGCTTCGCCTGTTGCACATACTTAGTCTGGGCCGTGTTGTGCGGCGCCTTGATGACAAACTTCTTGCCGCCGTCCAGGTGTACCGTGACTTCTTCAAACAAGGGCCGCCCCAACGTATACGTCGGGTTGCCCGGGCTCACCTGGTAAAAACCCAGGCTGCTCAAAATGTACCAGGCCGACATCTGCCCACAATCTTCATTGCCCGACAAACCATTCTGATCATTAAAATAAAGAGTCGTTAAAATCTGATCCACCAACGCCTGCGTCTTCCAAGGTTGGCCTATGTAGTTGTACAAATACGCAATATGATGACTCGGTTCATTGCCGTGCGCATACTGGCCGATCAACCCCGAAATATCCGCCGACACATTTTGACCGGCGAGATCCGATTTGGCCGCAAACAAACTGTCCAGTCGTGTAGCAAAGGCAGCCTTACCGCCGTGCAGCGTAACCAACCCGTCGACATCATGCGGCACAAACCATGACCATTGGTACGCATTGCCTTCCACATATTCATCCTCGCGGTGATTTGAGAATCGAGGGTCAAACGGTGTCTTCCACGTACCGTCCGCCTTCTTACCACGCATAAACCCCGTGCTCTTATCAAAGTAGAGTTGATACCGCTTCGACCGCGCGCTGAATTTCTCATAGTCCGCCGTCTTGCCCAATGCCTTCGCCATCTGCGCAATACACCAGTCGTTGTAAGCATATTCCAATGCCTTTGATACTGACTCGTTTTCCTTGTCGCACGGAATAAAACCCAGTGTCTGGTTATAATACTTCGCCTTCGGCATCAGGTTCCGTTTGATCTCCTCGTCGGGGAACGACACATTCACTGTATCATAGGTCGAAGAATGTACAATCGCCTGGTAAGCCTTCTCCACATCAAAATTGCGATAGCCCTTAAAGTAAGAGTCGACAATCACCGGCACCGAGTGATAACCAATCATCGTACCCGTCTCGTTGGACGACAGCTCCCACATCGGCAGCACGCCCCGCTCCTCATACTTCCGCACCATCGCGCGAATCCACGCTTCGTTGCGCCCCGGATTGATGATCGTCATCAGCGGGTGAAACGCACGAAAAGTATCCCACAGTGAAAAAACAGTATAATTATCCGAGCCATTGGCAGCATGCGTGCGCTTATCCATACCGCGGTAACGGCCGTCGATGTCCGTATAAACGTTAGGGCTGATCGCCGTGTGATACATCGCCGTGTAAAAGATTTTCTGCTGGTCGGGAGTGCCACCCGTGATCTCGATCTTGCCGAGCCACTCCTCCCAGGCCGCCGCCGCCGCGGTTTGTACCGCCGCGAAATCCCAGCCGGCAATCTCGCGCGTAACGTTGTTGCGTGCGCCATCATAGTCTACCCCGGAAATACCCACCTTCGCCAACACCGCTTTGCCGGCGCCGGTCTTAAACTTCAGCAGCGCTTTCGCTCCGGTCTTGTTGGTAGTACGCGCAGTCGCATCCAGCAATTCCTGGTTGACGGCCAACGTGTACGTAAACGGCTCGGAAAATACCACATGGAAATATATATGCTGATCCCGCGCCCAGCCCTTCGTCACCTTGCGGCCGCGCAGCTCGTGATCGTTTATGACTTCGATTTCATTGACCACGTTCTGGTGGCTTTGCAACGTATGTCCAACATCTACAATTAAGCCCGCGTCGCTGCCTGCCGGAAAAGTATAGCGATGCATGCCCGCACGGGTCGTGGCCGTCAGCTCGGCTTTTACATTATAGTCTTTGAGTGTCACCGTGTAATATCCCGGCGACGCGCGCTCGGTGCCCGGTACTTTAGCCGAACAGTATCCCGCGTCGGGCGTCTCGGCAGTGCCTTGCGTCAGCGGCTGCACACCCGTGGTCGGCATAAACAAAATATCGCCATAGTCGCCGATGCCCGTACCGCTCAGGTGCGTATGCGAAAAACCGAGAATGGCCTGGTCGGAACTGTGATAGCCGGAGCAGGCGTCCCAGCCGTTCAAACGGGTGTCGGGACTGAGCTGGACCATACCGTACGGCACCGTCGCGCCCGGGAACGTATGGCCATGGCCACCCGTACCGATGAATGGGTCTACCAAATCGACTTTGTGAGAAACAAGAGCGCGTGACTTCCGCGGTGGTTGCGCGCGTACACCGATCGCTCCTACTATAATAAGGAGCCCTAAAACCGAAAACATCTTCATAGGCTGGTTGCAAATAAGCAATGCTCGAAAATATCCGCGTACGCTTAAAAACGGATTAATATCTACTTAACACGCGGTGCAAACGTTTTTTAATTCTAATTATGACGTTTTTTGAGTAAATTGTCCCTATTGTAAATTTTATGTGTGGGAGAAACTTAGTTGCGACACGGGCATCCGTACGGATTCTGATCATTGGCGTGCTGACCTTGTTCCTGGCCCTGCAGGGCCGGACACAAACCAACACGCCGGCTCCGGATTATGGCCTGTCGTTCGCCTCACACGAAGTCACCAAAGACC
Organism: Dawidia cretensis; assembly: GCF_018598175.1. Lineage (GTDB taxonomy): Bacteria > Bacteroidota > Bacteroidia > Cytophagales > Cyclobacteriaceae > Ohtaekwangia > Ohtaekwangia cretensis. Next base: position 33,963 of record NZ_JAHESE010000003.1, on the reverse strand, counting down.
AACGCACCTCGCTCTCCCTCACACCCGAAGATCCCTTCACCATCAAAGAAGACTTCGAGATTCGTTTCGACCTTTCATTCAAACGCCTGATCGACGCCTACGGCTACGTGCTGCGCATCATTGCCAACGACTCTATTAATATAGACCTCGTGTCGAGTCCCGAACACGACGACTTCCACGACCTCAACCTCATCATCAACAACAACCCACCGCAGATACACTACGACCACCAGGACATCGGCTTGCGTCCACTCCAATGGACACCCGTCACCATCAAATTCGAAACACGCAATAAAAAACTGATCGTGTCGTGGGCCGGCAAAACCAAAACACAGGAGCTTCCCTTTTCCAGCCTGCGCACCTTCCGTTTCTTCTTTGGCGCCAACGACTTCGGCCGCTTTAATACATCCGACGTACCCCCCATGATCATCCGTCACGTTGCCATCCAGCGTGTCAACGACAAAACCATCCAATGGGACTTACGGCGCCATGGCATCGGCGAAGTATACGACAACACCAACACCTACGTCGCCATTACCAAAAATCCAACATGGCTCATAGACAAACACACCACCTGGGTACACGCCCAACAGTTCGTCATCGCGCGCTACCCGTCCGTCGCCTTCAATAGCGCCACCGGCACGGTATACGCCACGGACAAGAACCATGTATATACCTATCACCTGTCCGACGGCAAAATGCACCACACCCGCATCCACCAGGGAAAGCCCGTCTACACCGATGCCAACCAGTTATTATACATTGACGAGACCCACGCTCTTGTCAACTACGACCTCTACACCAACGTCCTCTCGGCTTACGACTTCGAGCACCAACGCTGGCAGAACGGCGACACAACCTACAACCTGCCAAACTACTGGCACAACAATAAATTCTACAACCCGGTTGATCGTTCCGTCTATACCTTTGGCGGCTATGGTCACTTCAACTATAAAAACAAGTTCATGCGCTACGACTCCACGTCACACGCATGGACCGAAGTAAAAACACAAGGCAGCATCCCACCGCGTTACCTGGGCGCCCTCGGCCGCATGGCATCAAAAGACAAAGCGCTGATCTTTGGCGGTTACGGCAGCGAAAGCGGCAAACAAGAGCTGTCGCCCCAAAGCTTTTATGATCTCTACGCATTCGATCTGAAAACCCACGCCATCCGCAAGCTCTGGGAACAGAAGTCTGCCCCGGGCGAAGAAGACATTGTCTTCTCGAACTCCCTGGTGGTAAACGAAGAAGACAGCTGCTTCTACGTCCTCAGCTTCCCCAAAAACAAATACGAAAACTACATCAAGCTGCGGAAGTACTCATTGTCCAATCCCGAGTGGCAGGTATTAGCCGACTCGATTCCCTTCCAATTCCACGACGAGCACTCCTTCTGTGACCTGTTCCTCTCCAAGGCTACACGCCAGCTGGTAGCCGTAACGTCACACAAAGAGATTGACCAGTACAAGATCAACCTCTACACCATCAACTACCCGCCCCTCAGCACCACCGACGTATTCCAGGATACAACGCCGGGCATCACACGCGCATCCTACTACAGCATCGCTAGCTTTATACTTATCACCGGCACGCTCATCACGCTGGGCGTCATCATCTTCGCCCGCCGCAAAAAGAAAGACCTGGCCGTCACACCGACAACCAACGGTGCCGCTCCGCACACCGAAGCCGCCGCCATACTCCACGACATAACACGCCACGCCCACGAATCCGAAAAGAACATTGCCTCCATTTACCTCTTCGGCGGCTTCCAGGTATTCGACAAACAGGGCCACGACATCACCGGCAAGTTCACGATGACAATTAAAGAACTGTTCGTGCTCATCCTGATCCACTCCATAAAATTCGAAAAAGGCATCTCTACGACGACATTGCAAGAGTATCTCTGGCCCGACAAAGGCGACATGAGCGCCCGCAACAACCGTAACGTAAACATCAAAAAGCTCCGCGGCTTACTGGAAGAGATCGGCGACATCACCATCGAAAACAACCACGCCTACCTCCAGCTCGCCCTCGGCGAAAACGTCCTCTGCGACTACCACATCGTATCGCGCATATTATCGACCGAAGCTCCGCTCACGGCCCCAACCGCCGAAACCCTACTCCGCTTCGTAAAACGCGGCAACCTTCTCCCCAACATCCAAACCGACTGGCTCGACAGCTTCAAGTCCGACATCTCCAACCGCGTCATCGACATGCTCCTGGAATACTCCCAAACCCTCGACGTCTCCAAAGACGACCGGGTATTGCTAGAGATCGCCGACACCATCTTCCACTACGACAGCATCAACCAGGAAGCCCTGGTCATTAAATGCTCCGTCCTGAATAAAAAAGGAAAATACTCCCTGGCCAAAACGTGGTACGACCATTTTGTCAAAGAGTATAAAAACCTCTATGCAGAAAGCTATCCCAAGACTTTCGACGAGGTTATTTCCTAGTAAACTTTCGTCACGAAAAGAAATCAAGGGAAAGCGCAAGCCTTTCTTGTACTAATTCGCATTCGAGCAATCACATTACTATCTAGGGTTAACAACTAGATTATTCTTTATTACCCATTTGAGCGAGGTATCAATATTGCCTGTAATCAAATTTTTCACGAGACTAGTCTCAATGATTTTACCGGGCTTTTTAACAGGAATATAACCGTGCGCAGCGTGCTCGACTATGAATGCGTATCTATATTCATATTGCACTTTGTACTTTTCGGGTTTATAAAATATTGCAGATGCAATTGCATTATCCGAAGTAGGCTTACTTTCTGAATAAGTAATTTGACTTGCAAATTCTTTAATACTAAGCTGTTGAAAGTCAGCGGCTGTGAATTTCTTCGTAACTTCTGTCTCTTCGAGATCGGTTGGCAGTAGCTGATGATAGAGCAAGAATGCTATCGCGTTTCCAAAGTGACGAATATTGTCGATCACGTAGTAGTCGTTGTAGTTCGGATCGAAATCTTTTTCAACGCTTACATCAACAGTCTTAGTTGAGACGCAAAAAATATAACAGTTAGGGACTATAAAACCATTAATATAAATATTGCCGCTTTTATCAACCGTAGATCCTCTACCTTCCATTGCATCATTGATAAAATCATCTTCACCCGTATAGTTTTCCCGAAAATCGGTTAGTGTTCCAAGCCTAAGAGTGGTACATGTTTTTAGAAGATTGTGTTCTGTTTTACAGTATTTAATGAGTTTCATTGAAATTGGGTTAAATAAAATTAATAACGCAATTAATTTGCGTCTAGAATACACAAACGTATTGTAAAACTAAAAGATTCGAAAAGCTAAAAAAAAAAACAAATGACCTTCAAAACGCTCTTTAGGAACTTTCTTTTATAATGACACTCGTTCTCAGCCTCCATATGCTTCTGAGTAGCTCTCAAAACCCATTTCGGGGTAAAGGCAATTCGTAACAATATTTACTATCACTCCAGCGCGACCGTCGCGCAACTATCTCTTAACCATGGACTATAAAAAAAGAGGAAGGCCTTATACCTTCCCCTTTACATTAAAGTTGCGCTAGTAACGAATCTCACCTCACGCTATTATACGGCTCCGCCACCACCTTAAACCCATCATTGCTCACCAGCGCCGCGTCAAACTCCACTTCCACATTCCTACTCTCCCCCGGCATCAACGTAAAATACCCGTCACTAATAAACGCCGGTAGCACCTGTTCACCCGTCCGCGCGTTCAACACCTGCACGCGCACAGCAAACGCCACGCCCGTCTTCCCATTCACGATCTGCGCCTTCACCACCTGTTTCCCGTTCACCTTCTCCGCACTCGATACAACCTTCAGGTCCACCGGCTTCAACGAATTCAACGCTGTAAAGTCCTTGCGCTTATTTCCGCGCCAGTAGAAGTTCTCCGACACAACCTTACCCGTCTTATCCTTCAAGCGCAGCTTAATAAAATGTACGGGCGTCAATCCGTTGTTCTTCGGCGCACCACCATATACTTTCAAGTCATACAGCGAATAACCCCAACCACTCCCCCGCTCCACGCCGTACACCCGCACATAGCGTGCCTCGGCATCATCCGCAAAAGCCACATCTTGCACGCCTTCCTTACCATAATTTACCGTAGCCGCATCTTTCCAGCTCGAAGCATCGTCCGACACCTGAATCTTATATACTTTCGCATACGCCGTCTCCCACTTCACCCGCACACCACTGATCGGCTCCTTATTTCCAAGGTCAACATATACCCACTCATGATCCCGCGCCGCACTCGCCCAGCGCGTATTCTCATCCCCATCGGTAATCGCCTCACCGCGGCCGGTCTCCGTCGAAGAAGCCACCACAGGCCTTCCTTTTGCCAGGTCACCCCGCTCGCCACCAAACGGCAAGGCGAAGCAATACGCAGCAGCATTTGACAAAGCATCCACCTTTTGTGAAAGCGTATACTTATCAACGACCTTACCATCGAGGTTATAAATCATCGCTTCCGCCGTCAGCCCTTCCACGTCCTTGCGGGTAGTATTCACCACCTTCACCGCATCACTCACCGGATTCCATTGAATATGCACCGGCTCGCACGCACTTCTAATACCCCAATACGCGCCCGTGAGGTCATAGTAATAATCATACGTCTGCCAGATAAATGTCGGCAAGCCGGCGTTGCTCGTCCAGGTCATAAGACCGGACGCATCGTTCCAAATACGATCCTGCCACCCTTCGTACATCGCCTTATTGGTTTCGATATTTACCAGCTGCGCCCGTCGACAATACTCTTCTATATTCGATGGCTTGCCATAGCGTGTCTCGATGCTGCGGTCATAACCATCCGCATCGGCGTTAAACGCCCAGTTGCCGAAGAAGTGCTTTTCCCACATATCGTTGCGTGGCCACCAATGCTCCTTGGGTATAAACTTCTTAAAGCTCTCCACATTCGTAAATATTGCGCTCCCCAGCTCAGTACGAAAACCCCACCCATCGTTTCCACCCAGGCCTGTAGGATTCTCCGTAAAATAATACCGTGGATCACGGTTGGCCCACGGGCCGCTACCCGACAGGTTGTCGGCGTGCGAGTTTGCCTGGTAATACCGGTCACCGCCATCAAAAGCACGTACATCTTCCTCCAGCCACTTATTCAGCGGTGCTTCCGGCCAGCCTTCATTGTCGGCACACCACACGGCAATAGATGGGTGATTCCGGAACCGTACAATCTTCTCAATCGCATTCGCATTGAAGTTGCTCACGTCACGCGGCAGGCTGGGATTGGAATTCAACCAAAAGTCATCCCACACCATAATGCCGTACTTGTCGCACGCTTCATAAAACTCCTCGTCGGTCGTCGAACCGATCCAATTACGGATCATATTAAAATTCATCTCCCGGTGCAGGCGCACCTTTGTATCATACTCCTCACCACGACACCGCAGCATGTACTCCGACATGCTCCAGTTCCCACCCTTCACAAACACGCGTGTGCCGTTGATGGAAATATGCAACACCTGTCCGAGTGTATCATAGCTGTATTGCTTAATACCAAACTTCATCTGTTTTGTATCCGAAGTTCTATCGTTCTCTACCACGTTAAACACGCAGGTATACAGATTGGGATCACCATAACCGTTAGGCCACCACAGCTTCGGATTGTGCACAACCAGTTGGGAGAAGTGCCGCTTGTCAAGCTTTACCTGCGTCGTGCTATTAGCCCCTATGTTAATTTTTTCTTCAAAGACAATATTACCCGGATTGATCACACCTCTCACGACGGCCGTACGCTGCACATCGGTATTGTTCCTCACATCCAGCGCTACCGACAGAAACGCCGTAGCATTCGTCGGCAACTGCGTCCGGATCCACGGATCCTGAATCGTCAGCGCACCCGAAGAGCTCAGGAACACGTCGTCCGTAATGCCTGCATTCAAGCCCGGTATATAGGGCATCCAGTCCCAGCCACCGCTGGAAACATACGTGGGCGACGCCGCATTCGCCATGGGATGCCGCGGCGGCGATACCAGCACGGCCAAGGTATTGGCGCCCGAGGCACGGACGATCCGGGTAATGTCATATTTACCACGCTGCATAAAACCATCCAGCGCGCCCAGCTTCTCGCCGTTGAGATAAATCTCACCCTGGCGGTTGATACCCTCTAAATTCAACCACAGAATCTCGCCTTTCAACGATGCCGGTACTGCGAACTGCGTCACATACCAATACGGCTGATCGAACTTTGCTTTGTCCGCCTTCCAGATGTTGTCGGCATAGTTGGGGTCTTTCTCCAGACCCGCGGCGACATACGCCGTATACACCGTGCCCGGCACCACGGCCGTCACCCATCCATCTGCTTTAAAATTCTCAAAGAGTCCGCGAAGATCCATTCCGACCTCGCGTTGCGACTTCACCCGCCACACCTGCTGCGCCGAGCTCTTTAGATCCACTCTGGTATGTTGGCCAAATGCGATACCCGCCACGCCAACACACAAAACCCCAAGGCACACGACCTTATAAAGAAACCGTTGTATATACATGTTTATGATAAGATTAAAAAAGGGGAGCGGCGCCAGATAACAATTACCCGAAAGCACCCGGCAGCCACTCCCGAAACACTACTTTTAATGAACTAGAATCGTTTTATGAAAATGAATTTGGTCAGAGGCACCGCCGATTTGAATATCGAACTCGCCTGGCTCTACTACGTAACGCATACGGTCGTTATACAACCCCAGCGCAGACACCGGCACTTGCAGCGTAACCGTTACACGTTTGCCGGCTTTGACCAATACTTTCTGAAAGGCTTTTAATTGTTGCACCGGCGTCGCCACCGAGCTTACCTTGTCGCGCACATACAGCTGCACCACTTCCTTACCATCGCGCGTGCCGGTGTTCTCCAACTCGACATCGATCTTGATGGTATCCGTCGGCGCCAGCAGCGAGTCGCGCGAGACACAGCGGCGGTATTTAAAGTCGGAATAGCTCAACCCATAGCCAAAGTTCCATAACGGCTCGGGCGTATCGAAGATATAATGGCCATGCGGCTCGTTCAGCGAACCCGGCTGATCAAACGGGCTCTCGCGATCCGTCACATAATGATTATAAAAGCAGGGCGTATTACCCGTACTGCGCGGGAACGACACATTCAGCTTACCCGACGGATTTACACGCCCCGTCAAAATGTCGGCCATCGACCGTCCCTGCATCTCACCACCATACCACTGCGCCACCACAGCGTCAGCATTATCCTTCACCCACGGCATCGCCAAAGGCTTACCCGAAATAAACACCACAACCATGGGCTTGCCCGTAGCCTTCACTGCCTTCAGCAGCTCTTCCTGTACACCCGGCAACTCCAACGAAGAAATATCAAAACCTTCACCCGCCGTTGAGTTTTTCGCACTACGGCCCAGGTATGTGCTGCGTGTGCCGATAGCGACGATCACCAGATCACTGCCCTGCGCAGCCTTCACCGCATCGGGAATACGCGATCGATCCTGGCTCCACCAATCACAACCCTCTACATGACGCAACGTAACCCTATTTCCCACAACGTCTTGCAGCCCTTTCAGCAATGTAACACCTTCTTTGGTATCCGGCCCCGTCCAGGAATAATCGCCAAACACTGTCTGGTTGCTGTTTGGCCCCACCACCGCGATGGTTTTATACTTCGTCAGGTCCAACGGCAAAATGTTATTGCTATTCTTCAACAATACGGCGCTTTCGTCAGCTACCTCTTTCGACAGGGCCACCTTATCGGCACTGCGCACGACCTTGGCCACCCTCGTCGAATCACCGTACGGCGCATCAAACAAGCCAAGCGAAAACTTGGTCGTCAACACCCGACGTACAGCCTGGTCGATATAACGCATCTCCAGCTGGCCACTTTGTACCAGCGCCTCCAGCTTGGTGTAGGCACCATCGATGTTCAGATCAACACCCGCCGTCAGCGCAATCTTCGCCGCCTCTTCCTGCGTAGCCGCCTGATGGTGGAATGTCTGCAACCGGTCTACCGAGCCCCAGTCGGAATACACATAGCCTTTAAAGCCGAGCTCCCCGCGCAGAATATCCGTCATATAATACGCCGACCCCGTCACGGCCAGACCATCGTAGGCGCTATAGCACGACATCACCGACCACGGCTGTGTCGCCGCAATCACGCGCTTGAACGGATACAGATACAGGCTGCGCAGCTCGCGCTCACCCCCACTCACGTTAGCACAGTTCAACCCACCCGACGGCGAGCCGTGCGCCAGGAAATGCTTCGGCGTACACGTAATATTATGTTTCTGATAACCACTCACAAACGCAGTGGCCATCTCGCCGATCAGGTACGGATCTTCACCGTAGGTCTCTTCGATCCGCCCCCAGCGCAGCTCGCGCGCAATGTCGAGCACCGGCGACAAGATCTGGTGAATACCAATCACCTTGGCCTCCTCCCCCGCGGCCTCCGTCATGCGGCGTACCAACGCAGGATTAAACGTACTGCCCTGTGCCAAAGCGTGCGGGAAGATGGTACACTCGTTCTGCAAAATGCCTTCAATACCTTCCGCCGCCGTAATGATGGGAATACCCAGCCGGGTTTTCGTAGCCATATACTGCTGCAGCTTCTGGTACATCTTGGCGCAATCAACGGCGCGCATACCCATCTCGTGGGTACAGCCCCAGCTCTCGCCGTGGAAGATCCGGTCGATCTCGTCGGCGCGGCCGCTGCCACGGTTTTGCAGTTGTAATATCTTTTCTTTTAATGTCATGCGCTCCAGCAGGTCTTCTACCCGCGCGGGCACCGGTGCCGTTTTGTCTTTATACAGCGGCTTGCCCGCGTTGGTCTGGGCATAGCTACAAAAGGTCAGTGTCGTAAGAATACAGGTCGCAGCAAAAAAAACAGTCTTCATTCCAGGAATTAAAGTCTATGAGTAAATAGTTTCTAATGGGTATTGGGATGATTGGAACGGTGGAAGAGAACACCGGCGTCAGTTGCCGCCGGTGTAGGAGTTATTCGATTTGGTTGTACTATTATTCCGGCGCAACGACCAATCGCACGCTTCTGAATTGCAGGTATACATACTGACCGGTACTAACCACCCAGCCAATGGAAACAGTCGTAGGTTCGTCCAGCGTAAACTCCAGGTCGTGCGTACCATTCAGGCTGCCACCCGGTGTACCGTGAAAGACCGCCAGCGGCGTGCCGATATTGTCGATATCCGGCAGCTCGGTGCCTTCCGCCACAACTTCGTATACATCGTAGGAATCACCGCCGAGGTTACCCGACTCAAAAGACATGATATACTTACCCGCCGGCAGCGTAAAGGTCTGCCATACTTTACCGTTGTTCACACCGGCACCACCCCAATCCTGCGTTTCAAAGTGGATGACACCGCCATCGTCTGTTGACCAGCCGCCACCCTGGCCACCGTTCTGATTGGTAGCCGCCGCGTTGAACAACCAGCCGCTGGGCGTACCCCATTTACCCGTACCGGAATCGCCGCGTTTAAAAGGCTTACCTGGATTGTTAAAATATGCCCGGGTAATATTCTTCGGATCAAACAGCTCCGCCACCGCCTTGAACGTATCGACCGCCAGTACTTCCGGCAGATAGTAGGTTTGGTAGGTAATCGTCGATGGCAATTTAATATCCGGCAGGATGGCAGAATCCAGATCTGCCCTGACACGCACCACTTTCCGTTCGTCATCTATATTTAGATAGGTAACCTCTGTAAATGCCGCCGTCTCATCGCTGTTATACATCTGAATGCGCACCTTGTTGATACCCGTTACCTCTACCGCCCTGATCGGCCGGTTGATCAGCGACTCCTGGTACGTCGTCCCATACGACGACCCGGAGGAAAACACCGTCACCGACGAATTACCCGCGGCATCGTACGTAATCAGCTCGAAGTTATAGCGCCCCTCGGGCAATGCGATCGGAATGGCCAGACTATCCACACCGGCGCTCCGCTCGATATCCCGGATCAACGAGTCTTGCCGGGTGTTCCAGTATACCTTCAACTTTACAATTTTCGGATCGGAAATCAACAGCCCCGTAATCACCACACGGTCACGACCGGCACGTGCATGCGCCGAGTCCACCTTGCCGGTATAGATCAGGTCTTTTCCGCCGGTATATTTCAGATAATCATCCATGTCGGTGCATGCCACAACCGCGGCCACCATCAGGGCAACGACAAATATCCCTTTCAGATTCTTCATGATAGTACTATTCAAAGTTTCCAAACTAAAACTACTGATCGTTGCCCCAGAAGGTAACTTCCGAAAACACCATATTGGTATTACCCGACCAGTTCTCGAGGCACCGGATGCGGATATACCGCACACGTGGCATGTCGCTGGGCACATTCGCTTCGTCGCCGATCCGGCCCGCCGTGCGGTCATCGTCGGTAAACAGACCTATGGGTAATCCCGACGGCTTGATGTTCGTAATGGAAAGGAGCTTCGTCCAACCGTCCAGCGAGCCGTCAGGGTTATAATTCGTCGTTCCCCACACTTCATAACGCTTGGGCGACACGTCGTTATACCAGTGGCGATCGTCTTGTACCGCCTGCAGACTGAAACGACTCAACTGCGCTTCTACCCCCAGGTCGAATGTGATAATCTTCGGCACGCCTGTGCTGGCGTTGCCCGTATGCAGTCCAAATCCGCTCACGTCACCCGTGACACGACCGTCCCACACATAGGGCATCGAACCACCCCACTCATTTGTTCTGGCATCACCCGGCAGGGAAATCTCCCGGAACTTGGTTTTATCAAGCTGAATTTCGTAGACTGGAATCAACTCCTGCAACAATACATCGGACTCATTGCCCCACCGGTCTCGTACAAAGACGCCGAACTGACGCGACACCGATTCATACCCACGCACAGAGAAACGCGACGTATCACGCGACGTATAGAAAGTACGTGCCACGGCCATATTACCCGTCGAGTCGGGCGTCGTCACAATGATCGCCAGGTCAGCCTTGGTTGCATTGATGAACGATATCGTAGCCCCACCGAAATCAGGCTCTACCAACAGTGTATGAAAGGTGGTTAGCACCGGCGGCGTCCTCGGCGTTACCTGGATGGTAACGGGCGTTGACCGGTTACCGCTGCGGTCAACGGCATACAAGTCTACCGCGTGCGCCAACGTGTCGGCAAACCCGTCTATGACCAACGTATTGGTATAATATGAGCTCTTAAACTCCATGTCGCGCCCGGCCTTGTTTTTATAGATTGCCTGCACGTAAAGCAGGTCGGGGTCGGACGGTAACGAATACGTCAGGCGGGCCGCACCAGCCAGGGGCTCTGCCTCAACATTTTTGATTGGCCCGGGCGCCGACTTATCCGTTTCAATAGCGCTGAGCTGGTCCGTGTCACACCCGCCGGCGACAACTGCCAGCAGGCAGCATACCGCGATAAATTTTATACTGTTCATTTGAATGCAGATTTAAAGGAACATTGATTTTATTACCAACCCGGGTTTTGCACCAGCTTGGGATTTACCACCAGGTCATTTTGCTTCAGCGGGAACAGGTAGTCGCGCGGTGCGACAAAATGCTGGCTATACAGCAGGCGCGGATGGTAGTACGCCGACGCATTTTCCTGTTCGATATTCCACCCGAAGATGCCCGTGTTGAGCTCATCACCAGCCGTCTTCCATCGCCTCAGGTCCCAGAACCGGCTGCCTTCGAACATCAGCTCGATGGCACGCTCACGCTGAATAATCTCGCGCAACCCTGCCTGCGATGAAAACTTCGCCGGCTGGATCGAATAGCTCGTCCACGAATCCGCCACACCCTCCAGGCCGGCGCGTTCGCGAATCTGGTCGATCCACGACAACGCCTCCGCGCCACGGCCCACTTCGTTCAGCGCCTCGGCATACAGTAAGTATAGATCGGCCAAACGCAGCTCGGGCCAGGGGAAACCCTCCACCGTGGCATCTGTCTGCGTGATCACCAGCTTCCAGTTCACCAGCTTTTTGGTCCACAGTCCTGTAGACGAGTAGTTATTCGCGCCAATGCGCGACTGCGGTTGGCCTTTCTTCGCCCGCACCGTCCAGGTACCCTTGTCCGATTGGCTTGGGCTGTTTTGCATATACCATACCGAACCGTCGAACGCCAGGTCGGCATAGTAACGGTTCTCACGGTTGAATTGAATAGACGCCGTCTGATAGCCTTCGATCAAATTATACCGCTCGTCAGCCCCTGCAGAACGTAGCGAATAGCGCCCGGAATAATTGAAATTCTTGTCTTCTTCCATAGGCACCCCGTTATCCGAATAGAAGAGGTGCGAGATATTGAGCGTCGGGTTGATCAGGTCTTTCGCCCCCCAGATGTTCAGCGGAAACTGCTGATCGATGCGGGCCATGCAGTCCTTCTGCAGATCGGTCGCCGCGCGACCGGAAAGCCCCCAGATCAATTCGGAATTCCACCGCTCGCTTACCGCACCCCGGATGCCCATTTGTATAATCGTCGTATCGCTCAGCTTGGCAAACGTCGAGAAAGTATACAACCGTGCACCGGTCTCGTGCGCAGCTTCGATTGCCACTTCGCAGGCCGCCACCGCCGAGTCCCATTTCACCTGCTCTACAGTAGAATTAAACAGGTGCACTCCGTCATGATCCACAAAGTTGGCATAGTCGGGGTTGCCGTTGAATAACGGGCTGGCTGCTGTCACCCACAGCTTGGCTTTCAGCATCAGCGCAGCAGGACGCGTCACCCGGCCCAGCTCGGTCGAGCGATTCAGGATCGCGTCAGGCAGGTTGGTGGCCGCTGTATCCAGCAGCGCAGAAATATAGGTCACCACTTCGTCCACCGGCGCACGCTTGTCGCGGAACTCATCCGTCGAGCTCGTCACCGGGTGGTTCTTCGGCAACAGCACGATCGGACCGTACATGCGGAAGAGGTAGAAGTGGTAATAGGCTTTCAGAAATTGTGCCTCACCGATCCAACGCCGCCGCATCGCCGGGTCCAGATCGTTGACCTTCGCCGGGTTGCTGACGTTTTCCAGGAAAATGTTGCAATCGCGGATGGCCCTGTAGATCGGCTGCCCGCCGTTGTTTCCGTCCCAGCAGTTCATGTAGGGCTCGTTTATATTCTGGTTGCCTTTGGCGATCTCCAGCGCCGGGTAGTTGTTCGAGCCGTTCTGCGGGTGGTATGTCCACAGCTCGTCGGCGCCCATCAGGCCAATGCTGCCAAAGCCGCTGTTCTGACCGGGCAGGTACGAGTAGCAGGTATATAAATACTTTTCCGCCTCCAGCCGGTTGGCAAAGGCATGGTCCAGTGTCGCCACGTTGTCGGGCACCAGGTCGAGGTAATCGCAGGCGCTCAACGACACCGTCAGCGACATGAACAGAATGCTATAGCGTAAAATGTTCTTCATGTTTAGAGGTGTTAGAATTTGATCTGCGCGCCCAGGTTGAATACTTTCTGAATGGGATAGCCCAGGCCATTGCCCCCCATCTCAATATCCCACATGTCAAAGCCGCTTAACAAGAATAAGTTGTTACCACTCACATAAATGCGTGCCGACGACATACCCAGCTTCTTACTTTGCGCCGGCGTCAGCGTATAGCCCATCTCGATGGTCTTCACGCGCAGGAACGCGCCGTTGCGCATAAACCAGGTGCTGTAGCGGGAAAAGTTGTTGCCATTGTAGTTCGTGCTCAGACGCGGCCACACGGCATATAGATTGCGATCTTCTTCCGACCAGTGACTGTCCGCATACTCTTTCAGCAGCGGTATATCGTTCTGGAACGGTGAGGTATTCGACGCGTCGAGCCAGAAAGATGAGCGGGCCGAACCCTGGAAAAACGCCGAGAAGTCGATGCCTTTAAACCCGAACGAGAAACCGAAGCCATACACGATCTCCGGCAACCACGGATGCCCGATCGGCACCTGGTCGGCATCGGTAATCTGGTCGTCGCCATTCATGTCGCGGTACTTGATGTCACCGGCATGATACTCGCCAAAATTCTGCTTGGGTGAATTGTTCACTTCGGTCTCGTCCACAAACAACCGCTCGGCTACCAGTCCGTAGATCTGGTTGATCGGCTGTCCTTTGTGATAGCGATAGGCTTCGTTGTATTGCGGCTCTTCATACTTCAAAAACTCGCTGTGCGCATAGGTAAAGTTTCCGCGTGCCTTTAACCACGCGCCGCTCGAAAAGGAACGGTTGTAGTCGAGCGACATGTCGACACCGCTTCCGCGGGCCTCGCCCACATTCGCGCGAACGGTTGCTGCTAAGCCTACGCTGGCAGGGATCGATGCGCGATCCATCAAAATGTTAGACCGGTGCTCCGTGAAGTAATCGATGAAGATGTCGAAGTCGTTGAAGATCCCCAGCTCGATCCCCAGGTTCAGCTTACGGGCCGTCTCCCACGAAATGTCCCGGTTGTCATACCGGCTGATACTCACACCGTTCTTGGTCTGGTTCAGGTTTTCGCCAAAGGTATAGGACCGACCGCCGTCGTTCAGGTTTACGTTCGACAGGTAAAAGAAGCGGTCGTTGGCGTCGCCGATGGCGTCGTTACCCACCAGTCCGTACGTCGCCTTCAACTTCAGATTTTGCACGATGTGCTCGACGCCCTTAAAGAATTGCTCGTTCGAGATCACCCAGCCTGCCCCCACCGCCGGGAAGAACCCATAGCGCTGGTCTTTGTAAAAACGCTCCGAGCCATTATAGCCGAACGTAAACTCCGCCAGCAGGCGATCCTGGTAGCCATACGTAAAGCGACCCGACACACCCTGGTTGCGATACGGCAGTGACTTTTGCAGACTGCCCTGGTTGGCCAGCAGCTGCTGCCGGCGTTGAAATACCAGCAGGCCGCTCACATCGTGATCGTCAAACTTGGCGTTATAGATAATGTTACCCTGCAGGTAGGTGGTCGAGTTGATGTCTTTGCTCAGCTCGTTGTAATTCAGATATTCCGTAGGATTGCCATTGGCGTTCAGCAACGCCAGGCTATATTCTTCCGACTCCGGGTTGTACGTGGCGATGTTATAGAAGTACGGATTGTAATAGCGGTTTACGTCGAAGTACGAATACCGCGATGTATTGAAGATACCGCTCGCCGCCAGGCCCGGAAGCACAAACGACAGGTCCTGCTTCAATTCAAACTGCGCATCGATCAGTGACTTGGCGTAGTCCTTATACCCTTTCACCAGCTCGGCGTATGGGTTGATATAGCTCGCGCCCTCGTTGGCGCCGGCACGGGTAGCGTTGCCGAACAGCACGTGGTTGGTATTGGGCAGGAACGACGCGGGGTAAAACGCCGGGAACATCACGGGGTTGGACCGCATAATCTTTTTATACGCATCGGCACCACCGTCCAACGGACCGCGGTAGTCATCGAAGCTACCCGACAAACGCGTTATAAGCTCGGTCTTCTTGGTCAGGTTGATGCTGATGTTGCTCCGCATCTGGTACGACTTCAAATTGATATTGTTATTGAAGTTCGACCGCTTGTCGACGTTCAGGTTACCATTGTCCTGATAGAACACACCCGACACATAATACCGGGCAATGGCGCCGCCACCGCTCACGTTGAGATTATAGCGCTGGTTACTCACCACCTTCTTCACCAGCATGCCACGCCAGTCTGTAGACGGATATAAATACGGGTTCAACCCGGCACGTGTACCTTCGATCTTCTCGCGCGAGTATAACGACGGCGCCAGCGGGTTACGCGTCAGCACCGCCTCGTTGGCCAGCTCCATATACGTAATGGGATCGGCCAGCTCGATATTCTGCGTATTAGACGAAAAAGAATTCTCGAAACGGAAGGAGATCGTCGCCGGACCATCGCTACCCCGTTTGGTCGTCACCTGGATCACGCCGTTGGCACCACGCGCACCATACAACGCCGTAGCCGTCGCATCCTTCAGGATCGAGAATGCCGCGATGTCGTCTACGTGCAAACGCGCCAGTTCGGTTGTCGTCGTCTCGATACCATCGATCAGGATCAACGGATCTTTTTTATACCCGAAAGTCGTCACCCCGCGAATAAAGAAGTCGGCGTTATCAGCCCCCGGCTCGCCGCTGCGTTGGTAGGCAATCACCCCCGACACGCGGCCGGCCAGCGCCGTCGTCAGGTTACTGGAAGGCACCTTCATTTCTGCCGGATTGACCGTCTCGATCGAGCTCACCATACTCGCTTTCTTTTGTGTACCGAAGGCCACGACCACCACCTCTTCCAGGCTGGCCACGTCTACTTCCAGTTGCACATCGATCACCGTACGCCCGTTGATCGTCTCTTCCACTGTTTTATACCCCAGGAACGAATACACCAATATCCCCTCCCCGGCCGACGGCACAGTGATCTGATAATTTCCGTCGCGGTCGGACGTAGTACCACTCGTGGTGCCTTTCAACAGGACACTTACACCCGGTATCCCCTCGCCGGTCTCGTCCTTGACGTTGCCCTTGATGATAATGTCGACAGGGTCGGCGTCGGCATTATAGGCGTTGGTGGATGTAATTTCTTTGATAATGACATTGCTGCCCTCGATGGCATACGTCAGCGGCAGGTTGCGAAGGCAAACTTTCAGCACATCCTCTACAGGGGTTTCGTGAAAGCTCACATTCAGCCGGGGGGCATCTTTCACCTTTTTCGGCGACCAAAATATATTGTATCCGGTTTGTTTGTTGATCTCACCGAATACCTCCTTGAGCGTGGCATTTTTTTTCTCAAACGTGATCTTCTGAGAAAAAACCGCTCCGCTTGCCTGCATAATTGCCAGGAAGATGACAAAAGTGGTGATCTTCATAATGAGCAGGAATTTCTTGACGTAGCCCGAAGGCATGCCAATATTAGTCGTACAATTTTTGTACATTTGAATGGCTTGCGTTAAGTAAGGAATTGTTATCAATAGTGACTTTCTGAATGAAGCAGGCTATGAGCAGGGGCATCGTAAGTGCTCCTGTTCTCATTTATAGGCCTCCCCAGTCTCAGGACGTAGCGGGTGGTGGAGATTTGGTCTTTTTCATGGCGGTTAAGTGTTTAGTAGTATTTCGTTAGGCTCTTCGTAAGTATACCGGCATCATACCGGCTGTTTGCTGCTGATGTGAATCGTCTTCCCCTCTACCCGGAATTGCACATCCCCGGTTTGCTCCATAATCTCCAGCAGCGTTGATATCCGGGTAAACCGTGTCGTCACGGCACCAAACGTTTCTTCTTTCAAGGCATCATTATCAAAGACTACCTCTACATCATACCACCGCGCGACGCTGCGCATGATGTCTTCAAGGCGTTCGTCATCAAACATAAAATAGCCTTCTTTCCAGGCCACGGCTTCACGAGTGTCTATTTCCGCTACCGTGATATTTCCTTCTGCCAGACGCGATTGTTGCCCCGGGGCCAGCGTCACGCTGTGGGTACCCGCAGTGACGCGCACCTTGCCTTCCAGTAAGCTTGTTTTGATATCCGGCTCGTCCGCATAAGCCTTTACATTGAAGTGCGTGCCTAGTACTTGTACTGCATGCTGCCCCGACACCACGGTAAAGGGACGTGTCGGCTGATGGCTTACTTCGAAGTACGCCTCCCCTTTCAGCTCCACACGACGTTCAGCACCTTCCGAAAAATTCAGCGGCAGCCGCAGCGACGAGTAGGCATTCAACCAGATCTTCGATCCATCGGGCAACACCACTTGATACTGTCCACCCTTCGGCGTTTCAATAGTATTATATCCTGACGCGGTTGCAGTGCCCTGGCGGTTTGGCGCAAGAGTATAGATCAGCTGCCCGTCACCGGACTTGGTGATTTGAATATTTTCCTGACTGGCAATATTTCCGTTGGCCGCCTCGGTAAGCGAGATCTTTGTTCCATCCACCAGCACGAGCATAGCCTGGTGGCTCCCCGGTGTAATGTCGCCTGGGTCGACCCCGGCGGTGGGACGCAAATACAACCCCACGCTCACACCTATTATAAGGAGTATGGATGCAGCGGCCAGCCACTGACGGCGGCGGTCATGTTGCGGTCGGGTGATTTCATGATGCAGGCGTACGCGCATGGATTCGGCCACAACGTGTTCGTCTTCGGGGAAGACGCTGTCGCGTTCGGCGCGCTGACGGTACCAGGAGACCAATTCCTCCTTTTCTGCCTCGGTGGCAGTCCGGTCCTTGTATTTTCGCAGTAACGAGTAGATGTATTCCTGGTCCACAGGCATAAGTCGGTTTAGTACAGGTATGTACCGTATCCCGGGTCTTACCCCACAGCGCAAACGATTTTTTTTTGAAAAAACTTAGAATCCGGTCTTTTCGACCTCTTTCAGAATGGCATACAACACGGGCGCAGCCAGGGCAAACAGCCACCCATAATTCTTGAGCTCCCCCCGGATAATGTTCAGCGCCCGGGTCAGGTTCCGTTCCACAGCCTTTTGGGTGATTTGAGCTTGTTCGGCAATCTCGCTGTTTTTCATACCCTTTTCCCGGCAGCGAAACACCAACCGACATTTGGCGGGCATTTCCTCGACTATTCCATTAATATATTCTTCCAAAAAGAGCGCATCGAGCTTCTCTTCGTCTTGCGACAAGTCGGTAAACTCATAGTTCAGCCGAAGCAATTCTGATCGCCTGCTCTCCCGTTGATAATACTTATAAATACTGAATTTCACCGCCGTCGCCAGAAAGGCCGGCAGGTTATCGATCACCACCTGATGGCGGCGCTCCCACAACGAAATAAACACCTCGTGCACAATGTCCTTCGACGAGCTTCTGTCTTCACTATGGTTCCACGCAATGAGCAACATCTTCTTCCAGTAGCGCCCATAGATTTCATTAAACGCACCATGGTCATCGGCCTTCAACAAGGTCGACAGTTCATGATCGCTATAGGCACTGTAGTTGGACATAGAATATCTCGGAACCACCCCGCGAGCGTCAGAGCATCGACGGAATGGGTGTTAGCGTAAGGTTGTGGGCTAGTCAACCTTATACGAAAGTTCCTCATTTATTTAATGATGTACAAATGGGGAAACAAAATAGCAGCGCACCGCAACTTCGCAACGCGGATTCATGCAACAGGAACAGTTGACGCCGCATAAAAAATCCGGCGCTGCTGACATAAGGCTGTCAGCAGGCAGCGTTTTACTTGCCTTATAGAACAATTTAAAACGACAACAATGAATCTATCTTCTGTCCGGATCATCACCGCAGACATCCAACGCCTTATTGATTTCTATGAGCGGATCACGGCTGCATCAATGGCAAAATACACCGAAGATTTTGCCGAGCTGCGCACACCGCAAGCAAATCTGGCCATCGGCAGCACAAGAACGCTTGCCCTGTTTGGTAACAATGAAATTGCCATCCCCGCCGCGAATCGCTCCGCCATCATTGAATTCCTCGTCGATGACGTCGACGCAGAATTTGAACGACTAAAAACATTTCTCGGCGATGCCGTCCTTCAACAACCCACTACCATGCCCTGGGGCAACCGCTCGTTGCTTTTCCGCGACCCCGATGGCAACCTGGTGAACTTCTTCGCGCCGGTTACAGAAGACGCAAAGAAAAGATTTGGTGTAGCGTAATACGAATGGGTCTAGACGGCGGCCACCGTGCATAGACTTTCAAAACTATAAACAAGAAGCGGTCCCCTTGTCCAAAATCAGACCCGGGGACCGCTCCATGTTTATAGAACATGAACTCAATCAAAAACCATAGGCGCTTACTTCACCGATAACCATATTATTCTCGGGTCCCGACACTCCCACAAATCGAAAATATCGGCCCTGGGTAGAAGGAGGCGTGACAAAGGTCTGCTCACCCAGCAGGAAACGATTAAAGTCAAATTCTCCCAGGTCAGTCCAGGTGATATTGTCCATGCTCACTAAAAATTTAATCTTGTCAGGAGCCCTGTGATCGCCATCCGGAGGAGAATCAAAGGTTGTTATCCATACTCCGAATTGTGTTATTGTTCGTACAACGCCCATGTCGATCGTTGCATGATGTGGATAGGACGAGCTCCCGGCTAATGAGTGCCAACGGGTTTTAAAGGTTCCATCAATAAAATTCTTCACCGAATTCTCCGCACCACCATGCTCCGAGGAAAAGTCAATTATATCCCAGTCTATTTTGTCAAAGGTCAACAATGTACTCGGTGAATAGTCCGTAAAAAAACTATCAATACCGGTAGAATCGGGTTTATACACGGTTCTATACTCATACCCCATATCCGGCTTAAGGTCTGCAATGACAGACGTTGGCAAATCTGACGGAAAACTTTGAAGTTTACTATTTCCCGCGATATCCGTATACCTTACTTCTATTGCAACCGCCCCATCAACAGCGCCACCCCAATGTATCGTTATTTTTCCCAGCGCGTCGATCGACGTCGATCCCACCGATCTGTTCACTAATTGCGCCTGATACTGTTCACCATAAACATTGGCACTTAGCTCTACGGGCAGCGATCTGTTCCCAAATTCATCCAGGCATACGAGTTTAAAAATGTATCTCCTCTCTTCCAGGTTATCCAGCATTTTTTTGAAAATACCCTGCCCCTCTATAACAAGGTCTGAAGAATCCCTGTAATCGTTCCAGAAAAACCTGGCTATTGTGATCCGCTGTGACTTGACAAATACTTCAAACTCAACACGATTTTTACCTGAATGGGGCGCTACGCTATCGGCTTTAGCGGCATAAATAACCTCTCCCCGATCCAGATACTCCTGATGCAGATCATTCATGTCTGAGCAGGCTACCAGCATAACAACCAGCAATGCGATGCCTATTGCATGTAGATGGCGTGATCGTTCGCGTAAATAATATAGCTGTTTCATGATGTTTTTTTTAAAAGAGTTAACATTACCGGTTGTCACCAAAAAATTGCAACTCCGATATTTGAAAGTTGTCACCGCCAGACCAGGTTTGTATAACCTTAATCCGGATATAGCGAACTTTCGGAGCTGTCACAGGACAAATAAAATCCTCTCCATTGTTGGCCCTGCTCACATCTTCATCTGTATTCTGTCCCATCGGTAATCCGGAAGGTTTTACGGACGTGCAATCCATCAGTTTAGTCCAGCTATCCCAGTTTCCTGATCCGTCAAGCTGCTCGGCTCCCCAGACCTCGAATTTTCTGGGATTCCCTTCCGAAAAAATGTACGTCCCTTGCCGCTGAAATACTCTCAACCGACTCATTTGCACTACGACACCAAGATCAATGGTAACAGAATGAGGCCAAACGCCCGAACCACCCGGCGAGCTAAACCCCTGGTCACCCATAATATCATCCCACATTCTTGGCTTTACCCAACCAAAGGCACTCGGTTGATCGCCGGGTAGCTCAACGGCATTGAATTTGTTGCGATCAAACTTTGTTTCATAGATCGGGGTCAGGGTATAATACTTGATCTCACTCCTGTTACCCCAGCGGTCCTGAACATACGCCCCGATGTTGACAGGGATCGTATCCATTTCTCTCTTTGCTCCCTCTCCGGCTTTTACCGAACTATAAAAAGTTTCCAACGGAACGTACTCTTTGTTATGATCCTCCTTCAATATCACCACTGAAATTTCCGCCCGGGCCGGGTTCTGCCAATACGCGTGAACCCCTCCAAAGTCCGGGATCAGCTCTAATGTTTCGCCAATCGTAACAACAGGAGGCTCAAGCGGGACGATGGTTGTTTCAACCGCCGGTGATTCGTTCCTGCTGCGGTCCACGGCAATCAGCTTTACCTGTCGCTCGGCAGTGTCTCCGAATCCCTGAATCTTTAACGTATCATTATAAAGAGAAGCACGTACCTCGCTGGTAATTCCATCTTGCAATGAATACACGGCTTTTACATAAAGAAGGTCTTCATCATGCGGCAGCGCATAACGAAGGATGGCTCCTCCCGGAATATTTTCGACCTCCACGTTTGCGATCTCGCCGGGAGGATTGGTATCTATTGGTTCCTGCCAAAAGGATTCCTCCTTACAGGCCGGGGCTATAAAACCAATGACTA
Organism: Dawidia cretensis; assembly: GCF_018598175.1. GTDB lineage: Bacteria > Bacteroidota > Bacteroidia > Cytophagales > Cyclobacteriaceae > Ohtaekwangia > Ohtaekwangia cretensis. The sequence continues at coordinate 12,063 of NZ_JAHESE010000003.1, read as the reverse complement.
TATAAAAAAGAGTATTTCTCATGTTCATATACATATTTTTAAACACATGATTGGAGGCTGCCTACCAGCCATAATTTTGGATCAGGTTATTATTAACTACCAGGTCTGATACTTTGATAGGCCAGAAATAATCTTTTACCGTAAACTCGACCGGCTCTTTCGCCACCGATATCACCCTGTAAAAATCCGCGTGGGTCTCGCCCATGATGTTCCATCCCTGGGGCTGTTCGTTTAACACCTCTATCTCCTTCCAGCGCCGGATATCCCAAAAGCGCTTGCCTTCAAAAGCCAGCTCAATAGTTCGTTCGTCATGAATGATCTCACGCAGGCCTTCTTTGGTAGCGGGTTTACCAGGTCTGCTGGAATACGTAGACCACGATTCTTGAACCCCCTTTAGCCCGGCACGAGCCCGGATGAGATCTAGATACGTGAAGACTTCGTCAACCGGCCCGTTCACTTCATTCAATGCTTCGGCATACATCAGGTAAAGATTGGCCAGACGCATAATGGGAAAAGGAAAATATTCAAATGACACGTTGTCTCTCGTCTGCGCATCTTTGAAGCTGTGCATCTTCTTCACAGAATATCCTGTAGCGGAAAATCCAGATCCTCCCTGCCATCCGGAAACGCCGAGGTTGAAGAAATCACAAACCTTTACATTGGCAGGAAAATCGTAGTAGCCATTCCCAAAGTAAACTCCCTTATCAAAACCAAGGCTGGCATAAAAGCGCGGTTCGCGATTGTAATGCAGGTAGACTGTTTTCTCGCCTTCCTTTACATAATATTTTTCATCTCCGGCAGAAGCTTCCGGTCTCACCTTATAGCGGTCTTGATACCATCCGTTATCTCTCCACTGAACATCCTCATCGATCGGAACTCCGTTCGACGAATAGTATTTCCCAACCATTTTTAAGGTCGGTGCCCATTCGCTGGTTGCATCATTAAGCCGCTCCGGCGTTAATCGCACCAGCCTTGGCGTTGCGTGCCGTACCAGAAGGGCAACGTCATTATTGGTGTTGCCCCATAATAATTCCTTGTTCCACCGATCGCAAATTGCCTGCCGGTACGTTGTTTGGACCTTGAACGGATCAGGAGCATTTAACGTCAACGGATCAACCAGGTCATACAACGCTTTACCCTGCGCCTGGCAAACATCGATAGCCTCCTTACACGCATCCGCGGCAAGCTGCCACTTTTCAGGATCATAGGCCTGCGAAAAAAGCTGCACCCCCCGCTTGTCGATCATGCCTGCATAATCGGCATTTCCATTGAACAGGGGGCTGGCCGCAAAGAGCAGCACTTCCGCACGCATACTCAACGCCGCCAGTTTGTCAACGCGGCCAGCTTCGGTTCCTTCGATCACTTCGTTTGCATCCGGCAGATCAACGGCCGCCTCCTGCATCAGGTTCGCGATATACTGAACGACCGAATCTACCGGCTCACGATACACTTTTACTTCTTCTGCACTGGCATTGATCGGAAGGTTGACGTCAACAATAGGAATAGGACCATAGCATTTAAACAGACAATAATGATAGTAAGCCTTCAGAAACTTCACCTCGCCGATCCATCTCCTCTTCTCGTAATCCGCCAGGTCCTGAACTTTATGAATGTTGTCCAGAAAGATGCTGCAATCGCGGATACCGACCCATAAACCATCACTCCAATAATTAAAATACGGATTCGCTGCATTTTGTAAGCCGCGTGCAATGTTGGTATTCCCCCAGGTTGGGAAACCCTGGTTGATAATGTAACGTTGCCAGGTCTCGTCGGCACCGCTCATGGCAGGATCGTTATCCACCGCGCCAATTCGCGGACGGTAATTATAACAGGTGAACAGATACTTTTGAGCGACTGTTCTGTTCCGGAAAGCATAATCAATAGTCGCAATATTATCCGGCACTACATCCAGGTAATCACCGCATGCGCTCAGGGTGCATAGTATAATCAGTGTTATGAATATCTTTTTCATCGTACTCGATTTTAGAAGGAAAGTTGAAGCCCCATATTGAAGACCTTTTGAATGGGGTACCCCATACCATTGCCATTCGCGTCGCGATTGCCTCCCAATTCCGGATCCCACATCTTGAATTTGCTGAACGTTAAAAGATTGGTTCCACTGAAGTAGAAGCGCAGGTTTGTTAGTTTGATCCGTGAAATAAGACTGATGGGTAGCGTGTACCCGAACTCGACAGATTTTAACCGCAGGAACGATCCATCTCTCACGACCCAGCTGGAGCCTACCATATTATTCTCAACACGCGTAGGAGAAAGCCGGGGCCATAAGGCATATACATTTCTGTTTTCCTCTGACCAATGATCATCAGCATACGCCTTCAGCAGCGCATTCTGCCCGTCGACAAAGGGAGACGTATCAAACGCATTAATCTGGAAAGATTCCCGGGCGAGCCCTTGGAAGAAACAGGACAGATCGAATCTCTTCCAGCCACCGGATAAACCAAAACCATACACGACCTCAGGAACGGTGGGATATCCCATCGGCACCATATCCAGCTCGTTGATCTGACCGTCATCATTGAGATCTTTATATTTAATATCACCCGCCATGTAGTCGCCAAACTGCGTGGGTGAATTCCGGACTTCCTCTTCATCAACAAAAAGGCGCTCGGCTACCAACCCCCATATCTGATTCAACGAGGTGCCTACACGAGATCTCCAGGGTGTACTGGAATAATCAGGTTCTTCATAGATCTTAAACTTGCTCGTGGCATAGGTGAAATTAGCCATTCCAGTCACCCAGGCGCCATTGGCGAACGAATGATCATAACTTGCCGACATGTCAAAGCCACTGCTGCTGGCTTCCCCTACGTTCGCACGAACTCCCGCCTGGAGTCCCATGGTAGCGGGGATGAAAGCGCGGTCCATCAAAATATTCTTACGATGCTCGGAAAAGACATCGGCCTGAATTTCCAGTTTTCCGAATAAATTCATTTCAACACCCAGGTTCCATTTAATAGCCGTTTCCCAGGTGATCTGGTCATTGGCGTACCGTGATATAGAGACCCCGGTTAAAGCTTGTCCGTTTCCATAGGTCCCGAAAGCCGCGCCTTTGCGGTCATCATTCATATTCACATTCGACAGATAAAAGAATCGGTCATTCTCACTACCAATCGCGTCGTTTCCTACCAGCCCATACGTTGCTTTTACTTTCAGCTTGTCAACGATCTGTTTCAGACGACCATTCCAGAAAGTTTCGTTTGAAGCGATCCACGCCACACCGGCAGAAGGGAAAAATCCGAATCGCTCTTTTTTAGAAAATCGTTCCGAGCCGTTGTAGCCGAAATTAAACTCGGCAAAATAACGGGAATCATACGCATACGTAAACCGGCCTGCCGTGCTCATGTTGCGATACGGAAGTGACTTCTGAAGGTCACCCGCATTTGCGTTCAACTGTTCCCGCCGTGTCATCACCACCAATCCGCCGACAGCGTGTTTTTCATTGAAGAGGCGATCCCAATTGATGGCCGCTTCCATATACGTTGTCGATGTAATAAGCTTTCTGTCCAGTGGCTCCTGGTAGTCCAGATACTCCGTGCCGGTAGTCGGATTCAGCGGATTTAATCGATAGGTGTCGTCCGCTTTATCATACCGGGACATGGCGTAAAAAAAGGGGGTGTAAAAACGCCTTACTTCATAGTTAGCATAACGGTTTGTATTGAACAGTCCACGGATCGAAAGTCCTTCCAAAATAAAATCAAGCTTCTGCCGCAGCTCGCCTTGCGCCATGATATGGGAAGTGCTGAAGTCACGATAGCCCCGGGCCAGGGAAGCATACGGATTGTTATATCCTCCTTTGTCGTAGTTACCAAAAAGAATATGTTGTGTATGTGCATTCGCCGAATCCGGCAAATAGTAGGCGGGAAACAATACAGGATTTGTTCGCATCACTTGCCGGTAAATCGCATCCCCTCCCTCTATAGGGCCGGTGTAATCATCAAACAGCCCCTGTAAACGCACTGTCACTTCGGTTGTTTTCGTCACATTGAGAGTAATGTTAGATCGCAGCATGTAACTCTTTAGGTCAATGTTACTGTTGAAATTGTTTCTCTTATCAACATTGAGCAGTCCATTGTCGTTGTTGACGGATCCTGCCAGATAATACTTGGCAACCTTCTCCCCACCCGTGAGGTTGAAGTTTAATCGCTTGTTTTGTGCATAATCCTTAAAGACCATTTTATACCAGTCATTCGCAGGGTAGGCATACGGATTACCACCGTTCATCGTATTTTCAATTTTATTTTGCGAATACGGTGTTACGCCGAGCGGATTGCGCGTCCGTACAGCTTCGTTATGAAGTTTCATATAGGTAACCGGATCCGCCAGCGCTATATCCTGCGTCGGCATAGAGAATGAGTTCTCCATACGAATGTTGATGGTCGCTTTACCCTCGAGGCCTCTTTTGGTTGTCACCAGGATTACCCCATTCGCCCCGCGCGAACCATAAAGCGAAGTAGCGGTGGCGTCCTTCATAATAGAGAAACTGGCAATATCATCTGGTTGCAACCGCGCAAGTTCCCGTGTCGTAATTTCATTATTGTCCAAAAGGATCAGGGGATCTTTTTTATATCCGAAGGTGGTAACGCCACGAATAAAAAAACTGGCGTTATCGGCGCCGGGTTCTCCACTGCGCTGATACGCGATGATGCCCGACATTCTGCCCGCCAGTGCCGTCGTTAAATTGCTACTGGGTATTTTCAGTTTTTCAGGCTCTACGGTTGTAATCGAACCAATGACAGATTCTTTCTTCTGTGTTCCATAACTAACCACCACCACTTCTCCCAGGGCCGCGACATCCGGCACCAGTGAAACATTAATAGAGCTTCTATTGGCTACTTCCATCGTTTGACTGCTATAGCCTACGAAGGAGAAAATTAGTATTGCATTTACGTCTGCAACTTCCAGCGCGTACTTGCCATTGTTATCGGAGGTAGTTCCATTGTTCGTGCCTTTTATCATGACACTGACGCCAGGCAAGGACTCTCCAGACTCGTCCGTAACCGTACCGGAGACGCGCAGGGCTTGCGCGAAAATCGACTGACGCGAACCCGCAACAATGAAAATGCAACATATAAGGATCTTGTAAAATTTATGCATACATATTCTGCTTAGTGTGATGAGGTCGTATGTTAAAATCAAGTGGATGAAAAGAAGTAAGGTCAAGGCAATACCCCACTGATCACACCCCGGTTCTACTGACCTTGGGTGCGAAAGTTTCCGGACTCATGTGAGTGCCGTCGGTTCGTGTTGAAATTATTCTACTTTTTGCCGTACCCGGCATTCAGGCATTGGTATAAAGCCCGATCCCTGGAAAGACCGGAAGAAATACTGAGTAAGGTTTAATGGTCCTGCTGCTGAGCACTGAAGGATAGATTTACCCTCTTCAGAAATTTGCTGGTAAAGACCAGTAATGATCTTTTAGATAAGAAGTAGTTTTGATCCATAGGTAAAAGGTTTTAGGTGTTTGGGGTTCCTGGAAGCTTCCAGAATAAAACTAAAAGCAAAAACCGTTTTAACCGTTCTGAACCGTACTGATTGCAAACGATTTAAACGGCTTTAACCCGCTTTTACGTGGGAAGAAGAGGGATACTCAAAATATCGCCCCAAAAGAAATTTTCAGAAATTTATTACTGCAATATCTATCCTGATCTATCCTGCACAACGTTTACTTTATACCGATGATCTTAATGTAAGATGAAAAGGTATTTCAATATGCTCTCTTGAATTGTTGAGGATCATCTCCGCCGTTTTCTCTCCCATCATTTTGAAATCCGTTGAAATGGTCGTTATGCCATTGAGTATTATCTTCTTTAACGGTGTTTCATTATAGGAGATCACACCGACATCCCGGCCCACTTCAAGTTTGCTAAGCAGGATTTTTTCGATGAGCCTGACAAGATCTTCCTCCATTAGGCTGATGAATGCTTCCCCAACATTGATCGGCTCATCCTGAATTCGATGAACGACTTTCGCACTGAAGGCAAACTCATCGCAAAAACTGAAAAAGCCTTTGAGGATCTCCTGCGGATAATAAGAATCCTGCGGAAAAAGGATTTTCAGGGTATGATACTTACACAATTGCTCCAGCGCCTGTTCCAGCGCAGACCGGATGTCCAGTTCAAAATTCTCGTAGACAGCGCCAAACTGTCCGGAGACCCCCGGAACCAGCTTGTCCAATAAAATGAGCTTATCTTTGTCGATCGAATTAATTATTTCGTGAGCATTATCGCCACCTTCCAGAAAGTGCGGTATAATGACATAGTGTGTATAACCCTCTCTTTTTGACTGCAGCAATTTTTTGAAGAACGAGAAATCATTGTCGTAAATATACAGATCAATAGAAGCATGCTTCACCAACGATGCTGCGATCGAATCATAGATGATCTTTTTATGCGCACTAAGTTTATTAAAAAGCAGAAAGACTTTTAACTGGTGATTGACATCCGTGCTTTTAATGAAATATCCCTTTCCGGGAACAGAGCCGATAACGCCACAATCCTTCAGGTATTTGTACCCCCGCTCGGCTGTATCCCGTGATATCTCAAATTCAAAACTTATTTCACTCAGCGATGGCAGGATCTCGTCCTTTTTAATATTACCCTGCTGAACAGCGTTGATGATTGAATTTGCCAATTGCTGATACTTCGGTGTTGCCGAATGATCATCCAGAGAGATGTATTTATAGACGGAGGATTTTTGCATTGTCAGGAGCATCATTCAAAAGTTCAATCCAGGCGGCGTTCTGCACCGTTGTTCCCTCATCGTCCGCCTTAATTGCCACTGATCTGGCACGCCATCAAATATGCGGCCTGATTGAAAAATAACTGACTATCAATAATTTATGTAGATATATAAAAAAAGATGCACCGATATTTCGGTGAACACCGAAAACCGGAAACGAAATAACGTTGTAAACAGAGGCAGGATATTTCCGAACGCCTACAGGGTATGCTCTTTTTTGATCCCAAGCTTTTTCATTTTGGACTGCAGTGTTGTGGGCGGAACGTTCAGCAGCTCCGCTGCGCCCCCGGCACCCCAGATCTTACCCTCGCATTTTTTTAATACCTCCAGTATATGATCCCGCTCATTCTCCAGGATGGTCTTTACGCGAGGCGCGTCAGTAGCGTGGTTTGTTTCCTTTTGATCTGGCAATACGATGTCTCTGATCGTATCTCCTTTCGCGAGCAGCACGCTTCTCTCCATTAAATGCTCCAACTCCCGAACATTGCCCGGCCAGCGGTAGGCCTGAAGCTCCTGCAAAACTTTAGCGGAAATGCCCGTAATTTTTTTCCCCGTCTTCCGCGAGAAGTAACTGACAAAGTGATTTGCCAGGGTCGGTATATCTTCTTTGCGTTCGCGCAACGGAGGAAGTTGTATGGGAAAAACATTGAGGCGATAGTACAGATCAAGACGGAAACGGCCCTCCGCAACTTCCTTTTCCAAATCCCTGTTGGTGGCAGCGATCACCCGGACATCAACTTTTATCGGCGCCGAACCACCGATGCGTTCTATTTCCTTTTCCTGTAAAACTCTCAACCATTTGACCTGCAGCTCAATGGGCATTTCGCCTATTTCGTCCAGCAAGATCGTTCCGCCGGAAGCCTGCTCGAACTTGCCGATCCTTCTATCGGTGGCACCGGTAAAGGCCCCCTTCTCATGACCAAACAATTCTGATTCAATCAGGGAAGCCGGAAGGGCTGCACAATTTACTTTGATAAAGGGTTTCATTTTTCTCGGAGAGAGCCTGTGAAGACAATCGGCGACCCGTTCCTTTCCCGTACCACTTTCACCCAGTATCAGTACCGAAGTATCCAGCGGCGCCACCTGGGCAATACTGTCGAACACATTCAGCAGGCGATGGCTTGTGCCGACAATACCCTCGAAACCAGAAATCCGGGTGGAATTCCCGTCCGGTGGTAATGGGTCTTCTTTCAGCGTCTCTGCGCCTTCCGGTGTCTTTTTGATCGCCAACGCAGCGTCTATTGTCTCGGCCAATGCCTGTTGCAGTCTGTTGAATAAGGCCAGATGCTCGTGCGTGTAGGTATCCGCACTTCGACTATAAAATGAAAGATAGAAAATCCCTCCGCCGGCAAGATGCAGCGGCAGCGAGAGATAGGAGGCCATGCCAAAATACCCGGCTACTAACTTCTTCAACGGATCACGGGAGCAAAGTTCCGTAAATGCCTTTCCCGCATAAAAGGCAGCGATGGAATCCGTATGGCCCGACCGCTGCAAGACCTCGTAAGCCTGCATGCTCAGACCCGTCATCACCCGAAATTCAGGGAAATCGATACGCTGATATTCATTGAATCCTATTCGCAGGAAGCCGCTGCTATAGCGTGTATGATCAGCTTCTTTAAGCTCGCCGCGCATAAGGTCAAAGGAAATATACGGCTGAATAGCCACGCCGATCTTCATGATCGTATGCTGCCAGTTGCCAGCGCTGGTGACCAATCCGGCGAGCTGTTTTTGCAATGCAGCTTCTCTCCGAAAACCGGACTCCAGGCTATGCTCATGTCGGTACCGGGCAATCTCAAGCGCCACCAGTACATCCTTTTCACGAAAAGGTTTTACCAGAAAACCATACGGCTGCGTGGCCTTCGCCTCTGCTAAAACGTCCTGATTGGAATTCGCGGAGAGATACACAAAAGCAATGTTCTCCTCCCGTAATCTTTTTGCCAGGTCAATACCGGTCAATTTTCCCTTGAGGTAGATATCCAGCAAGACCAGCGAAGGTTTCTCCTGCTCTATCAGCTCGATAGCTTTCTGCACCGAGCGGGCTATGCCCGTTACCTGGTATCCTGCTTTTTCAAGCATCAACCGCAAATCGTTCGCTTCTATGAACTGATCCTCTACTATAAGAACTTTATCACGCATGGCAATGTCGAATATTATACCAGAAAAAAACTTACAGCTGATGCTGGCACTGATCGGACGCAAATCGTATGGCTATTGCTGTACCGCCATCATTCTGTATTTCAAACCGTGCACCAATGTCGTCGCTAAGACCTTGCATCAGGCTCATTCCCAGGGAGCTCTTGCTCTCACGATTAAAATCGGGCGGCAGGCCTATCCCATTATCAGCAATGCGAAGCGAAAAATGATCTTTTGCCTCCTGCTTCATGCAGATCGTGATCACGCCATTCCTGTTTTCCGGGAAGGCATACTTGATCGCATTGGTGATCGCCTCATTCAGGATCAACCCGAGCGGAACGGCTTGCGCTATTGTCAATTCAACAGGCTCTACGTTCATTTCAAAACGAATCCGATGCCTGGTATTGAAACTGTCTCTCAAATATTCCACGAGCTCGTGGATATAAAATGCCATATCGATCGCCGCTACATTTTCCGATTGATACAGTTTTTGATGAATGAGCGACATGGCCTGCACCCGGTGCTGGGAATCACGAATGGCGCTTAGGGCCTCTGCATTGTTCAGGTATGCCGATTGTGAATTAAGCAGGCTCATGATGGTTGCCAGGTTGTTCTTTACACGGTGATGAACCTCTTTGAGCAGCCATTCCTTTTCATCCACCAGGTTCCGAAGAGAATAATTTTTCTGGTTGATCTCACGCTGCTGCGCCTGCAATTGCTTATTACCGCGCTGTTTCACCCGGTAGCTATGATACAACAACCCCACGATGACAAGCAGCAGGGCAATGCCACCAAAGGTCAGGTTTTTAGTCAGAATTGCCTGCTGTATTTCGTTCTGATGAAGCCTGGCTTGATTGCGCAACAACTGAATATCCTTTTCTTTTTGCCCGGTTTCATACTGTATCTGCAATTCCTGTATCTGCTTGCTCTTTTTTTCTGTAAAAATGGAATCGTTGATGGCTTTATGCGCCTGGTAATGTTTAATGGCACTTATATAGTTACCCGCTGCCGAGTCGATTTTGAAAAGCATTTTGTGAATATCACCCAGCATACAAAGGCTGATGACACCTTCGGGCATTGCCATTAATTTGCCCAAATGATTTGCCGCGTGGGGATATTGCCGCCAGGCAATGTATAATTGACTAATACTGTAATACTCCTTACGCAATTCATCGATTTGCCCCGTTGACATCTCCAGCGCGATGGCCTTCAGGTAATATTTTTCTGCCGTGCTGTAGCGTGACATCGCCCGGTAGCAATCGCCCATGGCACCGGTCTGCAGCTGTCTGGCAAAATCGGTATCGGGCGGATATTCTTTTGCTGTGCGCGTTAAAAATGCAAATGCCTCCCGCTGCTTATTTTGCTTTATCAGCCCCTGCACAATCCGTCTCACCAGGGAGTAGAGCGCATTTCGGTCGTCCACTGTCACCACCCCTGGCTTATAGAACCCGCCTCCCGGCACGCTGTTCCCTTTCATAACCTCCAGGCTTTTGTGAAGCCATTGAATGCTTTTTTCAAACTCTCCAATCTCTCCGTAAAACCCACCCAGCGTATTATAAAAACTATCTTCGAAACGATAATCGCCGATCCGTTCCATGCTTTTAATAGCCTCCAGCTCATACAGGATTGCTATGTTGTAATTTCCCCTCAACGCACTGATTTCTGCCAGCAGATCGTATGTGTACTGAAGCTCGTTCGGGCCATTACATTTTTGAAGGTTTAATACCTGCTTCGCTTCGTCTTCGGCGAGCGCCAGTTTCCCCTGACGTACATGTCTGTAGGCGATCTGGGTGAGTACAGAACCCTCTTTTATTTTGTTATTGGATTCCCTGTAGATCCGAAGTGCATGCTCGAATCGCCCGATGATCGCTTGCAACGTGCTGTCAATTAACGGCGACCGCATGCCAAAATTGACCCATGCCTGTGCTTCCCTTTCTTTGTCTCCCGACGTTCTATAACGGTCGATCACCTGCCGAAAACATTCTTCCGCTTGTCGTGCATTGTCGCATCTGAAGTAGTAATACGCCATCTGCGTGAGGGTCTCTTGCCCAAGCTCGAAAGCATGGAGGGAATCGCTTAGATTTTTAGCCTGCACCAAAAACGCCAACGCACTATCCACTTTGATCTTGTTTCGATAGTTCCACTCTGTATCAAAATAGTACTTGCTTAGTGTAAGCAGTAACTTGATGCGGCCGGTGTCAGGCTTGCTTTGGTGGATACGCGTTAGCAGCTTTGCGGGTTTATCACCCTTTGCAGTTGCCTGTGCGTTGCAGAACACGAGTGTCGTTATTAAAAACACCCCGGTCAGAAAATACCGTTCAGATTTGCGAAGAAACTTCATACGATTGGGCGAGCTACGGGCTGCGGACTATGCACAGATCAGCCTGTTACCGAAATATACCATTATAAAATAACAAGAACACACGTTTGCGGGTAAAACCTGGCCCTACCCGTGGTCTTTACTGCATTTAAGTACTTTTTTAAAATGATCATTCCGATCGCCCGGTAGTCCGGCCCCTCTGGTTGAACATTCTTATTGATCCGCAACTTCCTGAAAAGCATTGGGCACATCAAAGGGTAAAGGTGAGATCAAGGCTTATCTATCATGGATACTCTTCTTTCTTACCGATTTAATATTCACACAAACGGATTTGAAAAGAACTATAAAACACCAGGTATAAACGACAAATTCGATCGTCTAAGATGAAAGAGCACCGCCATACAAAATCGGGCGCAACATTTTATATCTTTGCAAGAAAGTAGCTGCTCGAATACAATTGTTTAAATTCGACTAACTATTTTCTTGCGCAATTGCAGCCTATGCGGCGCGTTGCGCTCCACTCAAGCGCGCGGGGCTTCGCGCCGATCCATCCTTCCGCCCGATCTACCCCCTGATTTTTCAGGTGCGCTACTCTACACCCTGTTCGTTTCCAGACACGACCCGGAGAAATTCTATCTCAACGTTAACGCATCCTCCTTTATAGTCAAGAGATAACCCAGTGAAATTGCACTCATGACTCACTCTATACCCAGACCTTTAGAGGTCTGGGTCATCTTTTGCTTGTGAATACATTGTGCGTAAATTGTGTCTTCCTATTATTGGCAGTATATAGGAAGTAGCTACCTTGTTCGTAGAAGTATGGCCCAAAGTCGTTGCGACCCTGACGACGT
>NZ_JAHESE010000039.1 GCF_018598175.1 Dawidia cretensis | reverse complement strand
GCGATCGCCTTCCTTCCATTCCTCGGGGGCGCGTTTTTGTGGGGGCTTTCCCTCGGGCTCGACACGCTGCGTGATATCTTGTAGGTTCTTGCGCACCTTTTGCGTCTCACGTTTGTGTGCCTGGTTCTCGCGTATGTGGCGGATCGTCTTTTCAATCTCGCGGTTCGTATCGCGCAGTAAGCCCGACGCCTCCTCCTTCGCTTTGTTGATGATCTCCTTGCGCCGGCTTTCCAGCTCGCCCGACAATGTCTGATACTTGGCCAGCGATTGCTTCAGGTCGCTCTCCTGGCGCTCCGTCTTCTTCAACCGCTCGCTCAGCTCCTGGCGCTCACGCTCCAGCGAGCGCACCAACTTTTCAAACCCCGCCAGGTCTTTACCCACGAGTTTCTCCGCCTCTTGCAACGTCTCTTGCGGCAAGCCAATCTTGCGCGCAATCTCCAGTGCAAACGAGCTACCCGGCTTGCCAATGTCAAGCACATAGAGCGGCATCAGGTGCTGGTCGTCAAAGCGCATGGCCGCATTGCGTATACCCTGCCGTTGCCCTGCAAAAAGCTTCAGGTTGTAATAGTGCGTTGTCGCAACGCCCCATACACGCTTCTTGAGCAGCGCTTCCAGGATTGCCTGCGCGATAGCCCCACCAAAGTCTGGGTCTGTGCCCGAACCAAGCTCATCCATCAGCATCAGCGACTTATCGGATGCTGAACGGATAAAAACATCCATGTTGCGCAGGTGGCTGCTATAGGTACTCAAGTCATTCTCGATCGACTGCTGGTCGCCAATGTCCAGCAGGATGTCATGGAAGATACCTACCCGCGACCGGTCCGATACGGGTATCAGCATGCCACATTGTAGCATGTACTGCAGTAGTCCTACGGTCTTCAGACAAACCGATTTACCACCGGCGTTGGGACCAGACACGAGCAGCAGCCGGTCTTGCCGGTCGAGCTCGATGTTCAGCGGAACGATGTCACGCTTCCCTTTCAAGCTGAGGTATAGCAGTGGGTGGCGGGCGTTATACCACACCAGCTCCGGCTGCTTTTCAAGCAAGGGTAAATCGGCACCAATCTCTACTGAGAAACGAGCCTTTGCACGTATAAAGTCTATTTGTGAAAGGAACTGATAGGCTACGCGCAGTACAGGCAGTTGCTGTCGAAACTCGTCTGTAAGCCCGCGCAGAACGCGTACCACCTCGCGTTTCTCGGCGTGTTCCAGATCGCGTATCTCGTTGTTCGCGTCGAGCATCTCCGTCGGCTCCAGGAACACGGTATGGCCAGTGGCCGACTCGTCGAGAATAAAGCCCTTCAACTTGCGTTTGTGTTCCGCCTGAATGGGAATCACCACCCGCCCTTCGCGGATCGTAGGCAACGCTCCTTCAGGCACCCACTTCTGCTCTACTGCCGTACGGTATAATTGGTCCGCCAGCTTACGCAGGCGTCCCTGCTCTTCGCGTAAGCGCTTACGCAAGCGGCCCAGCTCGGGGCTGGCACTGTCGCGCACCATGGCCTTGTCGTCAATGCGGCTGGTGACGGCCTGCACCAGGGTGCCCGTCACCATCACAGGTTGTGCCAGGCGGTATAGCGCGGGGTAAATATCCTGCGCTTTGCTTAGGAACTGGCGGGCGGCCATGACCGTCTCCAGCGAGTACGCCAGATTCAGAAACTCATCGGCCTCCAGCCAATTGCCCTCGATGGCAATCTTCTGCAGCCAGTCGGTCGGATCAAAAAAATAGCGGGACGGAAACGTCTCGCTTTTCTCCAATATTTGGCGGAACTCCAGGTTCTGTTGCAGCTGCGTGCGGATTTCCTCCACCTCGCGACTGAAGCGCATGTCGTCCACCCAGGCGGCCCCGGCGGCAGACAGGCAGTAGCCCTTTAGCTTCTGACGTATCTGTCCAAATCCAAGTTTATCTTCAAATGTTTCCGGGTAAATCATTTCTTTTCAGCGGCCACCGAGGCACGCTGCTCACGTAAATTCAGGGAGTCAACCAGGGTCGTATAGATCTGTTGCATCTCCTTGGGATGTTCAATATAATAGTTCATGGACCGCCGGAAGAGCGAGTCCGTCATGCCTGCCTTTTCAAATATTCGCGCCCGAAACAGGTCCGACACCTGATAGGCCGAGTCACTGGCGATGCCCAGCTTACTGACTTTGTCTTCCGTTATCAGTATTTCGGTGAGCATCTTCACCATTTCATCCCGGTTTAGCACGCCGGGTGGCACCTCCTGCCTGGCAGTACAAGAGAGCAACACCAGTACGGCTACCACCGGGCACCATTTCCGCATCATTTCATTCATATCCACCGGCAAAATAATCATAATTGTTCTATTTTTGGCGTTGACCCAGGCAAACCACCCGGGATCAAGCAAACCGCAGGCCTGGTTTTTCAGTGCCTGTGCACGCCGGCCCGGCTGGGCATGAACGGCGATTTTTAACGAACGGCTACCGTATATATGAAGGAGCTTCTAAAAAAGTTACGGAGGTACGAGATACAGATACGCAAGGCGATCAACAGCCAGATGAAGGGAGACTTTCACTCGGTCTTCAAAGGATCGGGACTGGAGTTCGACGATGTGCGTCCTTACCAGTATGGCGACGATATCCGAACCATCGACTGGAGCGTATCCGCCAAAGGCCACGGCACGTTCGTGAAAACCTTCAAAGAAGAAAAGGAGCAAACCGTCTTTTTCATTCTGGACGTATCGGCCTCCGAAGACATCGGCTCCCCCGGACGCACCAAGGTTGACATTGGAAAAGAGATCTGTGGCGTATTGGCGCTGTCAGCCGTAAAAGAATCGGGCCACGTAGGGCTGATCTGCTACTCCGACATCAAAGAGCGTTTCATAAAGCCCACCAAAGGCCAGTCGCAGGCATACGAAATCATTTCAGCACTCTCCAACCTCAAGCCACTGTCGACAGGTACCAACTTGTCGAAAGCCATTACATTTGCCCTGAACGCCATTCGTCGCCGAAGCGTTGTTATACTCATCTCCGACTTCATCGACGAAGGATACGAAGACAACCTCAAGGCCCTGGCACGCCGGCACGACCTGGTCGTGGTTCATATCAGCGACAAACGCGAAACAAGCCTCCCCAAGCTTGGTATCATCCCCGTGCTGGATAAAGAGACGCAACGTACCGTGTGGATCAATACATCCTTCGGCGACTTCCGCGAAAAGATCATCCGCCACCACAACGAGCGGAAAGACATGCTGCAGAAATTTAGCCGCAAACACGAGATCAACTTCATAACGCTCGATACAGACGAAGACTATGTACCCAAGTTGTTGCGTTTATTCAAGGTGCGGAACAAATCGATGAAGACGACATGAGGATGAAAACGATCGGTTTAGCCGCCTGTATACTATTGTTCTTTCAGCTCGCCGTCCAGGCACAGGACACCAACGTCACCGTGCGGGCCGGTTTCATAGAAGACAGCCTGCGTGTAGGCGACCCCGTACGCTTTTACCTGACCGCGCGTTACGCACAAGGTCAACAGGTGCTGTTCCCCGACTCGACCTTTACCTATGCGCCGTTCGAGCTCGACCACCGCAGCTATACCCCCACCGACACACGCGACGGCATGAGCTACGACAGCGTGGTGTACCACGTCACCACCTTTGAGCTGGACGAACGTCCGTCTCTCAGCCTGCCCGTATACCTGCTCACACCACAGGATTGCACCGCCTTCAAATCACCGCGCGACACCATCCGGTTGGCGTTGTCGCCCATGCCGGGCCTTGACAGCATAACCATCGACAAGCTCCCCTTGCGCGAGAACGTCACCTACCACGACGTACCCCAGGCGTTCAACTACATCATCGCCCTGATTGCCATCGGTGCCATCCTGCTGATCGCCGTCCTGGTATGGGTCTTCTTTGGCCGGCGTATCCGTAAATACTTCCGCATCCGCCGCATGTTGAAGATGCACGAGCAATTTATGATCTCATACGGCGGTTCCGTGGCAGGCATACACAGTAATTTCTCGGCAGCCAACGCAGAGCACGTTTTGGCCCAATGGAAACGTTATATGGAACAACTGGAGATCCGCCCCTATACAAAAATGACAACGCGCGAAATACAAGCCGCTTTAAAAGACGATGCCGTCACGCGCACCCTGAAGGCCATCGACGGGGCGATCTATGGTCATAGCACACAGGCAGCGACCGAATCGCTTGCCAACCTGCGCGACCTGGCCAACCAACGCTTTGCCGTAAAACTACAGGAGGTGAAAAATGGATAAGGACCTCACACCGTGGTACTCGCCGGAGTGGTTCTTCCCCTCCACCCTTCGTTCCTTCACGTGGGAAAACAGTTGGATGCTCTGGTTCCTCCTGGCGGTGCCCGTCGTATTTTTAGTGCGCTGGTTCATCCGGCAGAACACCAACCAAAAGCTCTCCGTCGCGATAACACGGCAAGACCTGCATGCCTCACCCCTCGCGCTGCTACGCCTGATCCCCGACGTATTAATGTTTCTGACACTCGCCTTGCTCATAACCGGCCTGGCGCGTCCGCAGAAAAGCAACGAGAAGGTCGAGCAATGGACCGAAGGCATCGACATCATGATCGCCCTCGACATCTCACAATCCATGTTGATCGAAGACTTTGTGCCCAACCGGCTCGAAGCCGCGAAAGAGGTAGCAAAGAATTTCATTGACGGCCGTGTACAAGACCGTATCGGCCTGGTCGTATTTGCTGGCGATGCCTTTTCCATGGCACCCCTCACAACCGACTACGATCTTTTGCGCGCTTACCTCAAGGACATTACCTATGAGATGATCGAAAGCAAAGGCACTGCCATCGGAAGCGCCATGGCCGTGGTCACAAACCGTATGGGCGAGTCCGACGCCAAATCAAAAGTATGTATTCTCTTGAGTGACGGTGACAATACCGCCGGCAACATCGATCCGATCACAGCCGCCGAATTGGCAACAGCCTACGGCATAAAGATCTATACCATCGTCGTGGGAAAAGAAGGGATGGTGCCGTACGGCAAAGATTTCTTTGGCCGTCCCAACATGGTCGAGAACACCATCGACGAAAGCACCATGCGCAAAATGGCGGGCATCGGCGGTGGCGAGTTCTTCCGCGCGACCGACAACCGCGCACTGGAACAGGTCTTTGCCCGCATCAATCAATACGAAAAAGCCGAGATCAAAGAGACCCGCTTCAAAGACACGTCTGATTATTACTACATCTACGTGAGCTGGGCAGTGGCATTCTTTCTGCTGTGGTTGTTACTGAAATCTACCTTCATCAGCAACATCCTGCAAGACTAATGCGGTAGATTATCGGGAAAGAAAATCAAGCGACCGGCAAAGATTACCAGCACAACACCGAGCACCATGTTCATGACCTGAATAACGCGCGGTGTCATCAGTAGACGCAGTCTGTCGGCCAGTTTCGCTTTGATAACATCCGTCAGGAATACGGTGCCTATGATGGATGCAAAGAAAATAAACACCTGTTGATTGGAATGATACGCCAACTGAGTTGTGGCTACCCCTACCGTGGCAATCCAGAAGAACAAGACCATGGGGCTCAGGCCATTGATGATAAAACCTTTCGCTACCAGGCTCAGCCATCCCCGCGAACGTATATGACCGGCTTCGGAACGAACCAGCTTTCGGCTTTTGACCAATAGGTAATACAAACCAAAAAGCAATAACACACCACCACCAGCGTACGAAAGGTAATGCCGGAACTTCTCCGCCTCCATAAACTGCACCAGGCCCAGGTATGAAAAGAAGATATAGCAAGCGTCACTAAACGATACTCCCACCGCTACCAGCACGCCGCTGGTAAACCCACGTTCGATACTCGTTTGGATGATCGTAAAAAATACAGGGCCAATAAGAAATGCCAGCACGATGCCGGACACAATTCCATTAATGACGATTTCCATTCACCTGGGTTTGGAGGAACATTTTCCAGTCGTCGAGCTGTGCGTTTTTCATCACCCTCGGAAATTTATTCTGCCCCCCTACTTTCCCTTTCGATTCCATCCAGTCGTAAAACGTCTTGACAGGCAAGACATCGACAATGACCTCTTTCAACGCAGCGCTCCGCTCTACAGCATAGTCGTCGTTCAATTCTTTTAAGTGCAGGTCGATTTTCTCTTTTAAGGCCTTCTGATCAACCTCGTCGTCAGTGCCGACAAACCAGTGGTGTGCAAACAACGACCCGTGTGGTATACCGGCTACCGTAAACTCCGGGACGACGATGTTAAAATCATTGGCCACCAATTCGATAGCCTTGTTCATGTTGTCTACCGATAAGTGCTCACCGCACAAGCTCAGGAAGTGTTTGGTCCGCCCCGTAATCACGATCTCCGCTTCTTCCAGCGAGGTGAACTTGATAACGTCGCCGATCAGATAACGCCAGGCCCCGGCGCACGATGACATCAGAATGGCATATTCTTTACCTTCTTCCACCTCGTCGATCATAAAGGTCTCGGCGTCAGGCGAGATCTCGCCGTTCGCATCAAAATTACGTGCTTCAAACGGCACAAACTCATAGAAAATCCCGTTGTTCAATACCAGGCGCATAGAGCGCCGGTTGGGAAACGCCTGGAAGGCAAGAAAACCTTCCGACGCCAGGTAGGTCTCGATGTAATAGATCGGGCGACCCAATAGCTTCTCAAAACCCTTGCGATATGGATCGATCGAAACCCCACCGTGCACATATACCATCAGGTTGGGCCAGATTTCGTGTATATTCTGCAGGCGGTGATACTGGATGATCTTCTCCATCAGGATTTGGATCCAGGCCGGTACACCAACGATGATACCGATGTCCCAGTCCTTGGCTTTGCGAGCGATCTCGTCAAGCTTCGCATCCCAATTGCGGGTTCTGGCGATCTGCTTGCCCGGCTTGTAAAAATGCTGGAACCAGAACGGAATCTTGGCCGCCTGAATACCGCTCAAGTCACCTTCAAAATAGCTGCCCTTGTGGTTCAGGTGCGTGCTCCCTCCCAGCATCAGAATGCCCGACTCGAAGATCGCCGGCGGCAGATCATATTTCGATAGCGTAAGAATCTGCCGGACGCTGGTCTTCTGCATCGCCTTGGTCATATCCTTGGTCACCGGTATGTACTTTGACGAAGCCTCCGACGTACCCGAGCTTAGCGCAAAATATTTGACACGTCCCGGCCAGCACACATTCTTGACACCCTTCAGCGCAAGCTTCCACCAATCGCCATAGATTTTGTTATAGCTATGGATGGGCACATGCGCCTTATACCTTCGATAGAATTCCTTGTCTCCCTTGCGGAAGCTGTTCAGTGTATCGGCAAAGTTGTAATACTTACCAAACTCCGTCTGACTGGCGGTGATCAGCAGCTCTTTGAGCTCTTTTTTCTGCAAGTCGAACGGAGACGTATATTCCTGTTCAAGCATTTCTCGAATGCGTATTCCTTTTTTCAGCAAGGTTCCCAGGATCGCCATATTTTTGCTTTAGCTTTGATGGATATAACGGGCAAAAATAGGCATGAATATCAAGAATAACATCACGAATCTCCGGCAAACTTTGCCGCCGGGCTGTCGTTTGGTGGCCGTCAGCAAGACCCAACCCCTCGACAAGATCCAGGAGGCGTACGCTTCCGGACAACGGGACTTTGGCGAGAACCGCGTGCAGGAGCTTATCGGCAAGTACGAACAGCTCCCCCAGGACATTCACTGGCACCTGATCGGCCACCTGCAAACCAACAAGGTAAAATACATCGCTCCCTTTGTATCACTCATACACTCCGTCGACAGCCCTCGCCTGCTCGAAGAGATCAACAACCAGGCCGGCAAAGCCGGACGCGTCATCGACTGCCTGTTGCAAGTACACATAGCCCAGGAAGAGACTAAATACGGACTGACCGAAGAGGAAGCCCGCACGCTGATCACCTCGCCGGCCTTGCGCAACTATCAACACATTCGCATTCAAGGGCTCATGGGCATGGGCTCGCTCACAGACAACACAGAACAGGTGCGCCGGGAATTTCGCTCGCTCAAAACGTTCTTCGATCGCCTGCAGCACGAAAACCTGCCATCCAATGCCAGCATGACGATCCTGTCCATGGGCATGAGCAGCGACTATAAAATTGCCATAGAAGAGGGCAGTACAATGCTCCGCATCGGAACATCGCTATTCAAAACAACCTGATGCTATCTTTACACCGACAACGCAAGCGCTAACCGCCGCATACTTTTACATTTACCTACTGTATATGAATCACCGTACAACCTTACTGGCCGCCGCCCTGCTCGGTTTCGCCGGCGTCAGCCTGGGCGCTTTCGGAGCCCATGCGCTAAAGCCCTTCCTGGTACAAGCCGGCCGTTTCGACACGTTCGAGCTGGCCACGCGGTACCAGTTCTACCACGCCCTGGCCATGCTGGGCGTCGGCATCCTGCAACTAACCTACCCAGGCAAAAAGCTTCGCCACGCGGCGCTTTTCCTGCTCCTTGGCGTATTGCTCTTCAGTGGCAGCCTGTACATGCTGTGCTTCTTCCAGCCCGGCATCTTCGGCCCCATCACCCCGGTGGGCGGCATCTTGCTCATCACCGGCTGGGTGTTTGTTTTTCTGGCGGTGTACACCCGCGACGGACAAACCCGCTAAAAAAAGCAAAGGCTCCCATCGGGAGCCTTTGCTTTGAATGCCTTTTAGAAACGACCGCTTATTGAGGCTGTTTCTTTTCCGATACCTGTGCTGTAAAGGAAATCTTTGCTTCGTCAGGGTTCGCGGCGTTTGATACAACCGTAACAACCTTGTCCTGGCGACCGATTTTACCGGCGCTGTTGAAAGCCACTACAATTTCGCCTTTACCACCTGGTTGGATGGGATCACGCGGCCAGCCTTTCGGCGTTGTGCAACCGCACGTTACCTGTACGTTCGTAAGGATCAACGGTTCAGTGCCAGTGTTGGTGAACTTGAAGGTCTCCTCTACTTTGTCGCCTTGTACGATCTCACCGAAATCATGCGTTTTCTTCTCAAACGTGATCACGGGGCCGCTTACTTTTTTAGTGCTTGCCTGTTGCGCATAAGCACCGGCGGCAAAGGCCACCATTACTATCAGAAACAGATACTTCTTCATACGCTATTTTTTTTCAAATTTAACGAGTTCATACCAACAATGCTGCCAGAATGATCGAAATTTCTGACTTTCTGCCGTGCTTTGCTACGCGGTAGCGGAAAACACTGAGCGAAATTGTTATGGACGGAGAAATAGCCCGTGTCTACGGAAACCGGCTACGTGTGCGGGTCTGCGGGCTGTGCTGGCAGGCCGACAACCTGCTGGTGGTCAGACACCGTGGCATATCGGCCAACGGCTTCTGGGCACCACCCGGCGGCGGCCTTGAAACCGGTGAAACACTGGAAGATACCCTCGTGCGGGAATTCCTGGAAGAGACCGGCCTGCACGTGCGCCCCGGCCGTTTTCTCTTTGGTTGCGAATTCCTTCACCCACCCCTCCACGCGTTGGAGCTGTTTTTCGAAGCCACGGTAACCGGAGGCACCCTGCGTGTAGGCGACGACCCCGAGCTCTCCCTGCTGACCGATGCCGCCTTCCTGCCGGTGACCACACTTGCGGCCGAAGCCGCTCCCGATGCACATGGTATTTTCCGCCTCGCAGGCAGCGCCGCTGAAGTGCGCAAACTGTGTGGTTTTTACAGGATTTAATCGGCAGGCTGCCCGCCCCAACTTGTGATTTCCCCGCTAAAATCTTTATTATTGCAAAGAACCCATCCCCAAAACGCGCCACAAGCGGAAAACAGGAAGACATTGCAACCATCCACACTTCACTATAAGCTCATAAAAAAAGTCAGGGACGAGCGTTTCGATGAGGAATATATTCATCAATACCATCTGTTGATCCAACTGGGCACCCGCGACTTTCAGATCCTCGTGGTCGATCCGTACGACAACCGCGCCCTGCTGCTGGAAGACTTTGTCCTCCCGAACCTCACATCACACGAAGCGCTGTTGCAGCTCCTCGATCAACTGTTCGACTCACACGCGGTACTCAAAGCAGGGTTCTGGAAAAAGATCAAAATCTCCATCAAGAATCAAAAATTCGTACAGGTACCCGTGGCGTTGTTTGCGGAAGAATCGATGGAAGACTACCTGAAATTCAATGCGCACGTGGATCCCGACCGCGAAGACCTCCTGGCGACAGTCAATCCCACAGCACAAGCGGTAACCGTCTTTGCCATCAACAAAGACTTGCACCGCTGGCTGCTCAACATGTACCCCAGCAACCCGCCGGTGTTCACACACCAGTCCGCCGCCCTGATCGAAGGTACATTGCTATCATCCCAGGACCGCGACGACACGCCCCTCTATATCTACGTAGATCGGTTCAAGCTCCACATACTCGTCTGCAAAGACGGCAAGCTGATGTATTACAATCAGTTTGCGATTAAAGAGTTTTCCGATTACATCAAATACATCATGCTGGTCATGAAAGCCCTCGACCTGAACCAGCAAACAAGCCAGGTGATCCTCTGGGGGTATATCGGCAAGAACTCGCCACATTACCACGAGTTCTACAAGTATATCAGCAACGTATGGTTCGGAAGCCGGCCTGCCACCATGCAGTTCAGCTATATGTTTGACGACATCCAGGACCACCATTTCTTTGATCTTTACAGCGTGCACCTGATGCCGTAATTTCCGTACCGTTATGAACAAACGCATTGCGCTTTTCCCTGGTTCCTTCGATCCCTTCACCAGAGGCCACGAAGACATCGTCCTCCGCGGCTTGCAAATGTTTGATGAGATCATCATCGCCATCGGCTACAACAGCCAGAAAAGCAACCGGTATTTCCCGATCGAAAAAATGATCGCCAGCATCAACGAGGCGTTCCGGCAATACCCCAACATCACAGTCCTCACCTATTCCGAGCTGACGGCCGAGCTGGCGCGCAAACACAACGCCCGCTTCCTTTTGCGCGGCCTGCGCAACACGACGGACTTCGAATACGAAAACAGCATCTCGCAGGTAAACCGCCAGCTGTACGACGAGCTCGAGTCGGTGTTCCTCATCACCACGCCGCAATTGGCATGGATCAGCTCATCCATCATCCGCGAAGTACACAAGTACGGCGGCGATGTATCGCAGTTCCTACCCTATAAATTATAAGATTGTCCCGGCCCCGCAAATTAGCGGGGTGTCGACTTTACCTCGAGCGAGGCATAGTATTGTTCAAAGACGTAGTTGATGGACTTATACGAATGCTCCAGCGCGTGGTATACTTCCTTGCTGTTCATCCAGCGCACCTCTTCAATATCTTCGTCCAGCGCCGGGCGCATACGCGAGTCGTCGTCGATATCCATGACGAACCAACGCGTCTTTTTCAAGAAGGCGTTCTTGTTCATGGTATACGTGTGCCAGGTCGTGCAGATCTTCGGGCCGAGCTTCACGGACACGTTGCACTCCTCCTCCACCTCACGTACGGCAGTCGTACGGTTGCGTTCGCCTTTTTCCTTCTTGCCCTTCGGCAGATCCCACTTTTTCATGCGGTAGATCATCAGGAACTTATCCTTCTTCCGGATCAGTCCGCCGGCGGCTTTTACCACTTTAAACCGGCTGCGCAGATAATCTTTGATACCCGCATAGTCGGTCACGGAAAGAGCCAGCGAAAGCACATTGGTCGGAACCTTCGAGTCGAGAAAACCGATGATCGCATCAAAGTCGCGATCGGTCACGTTCTTGATCCATACGTGGTGGATCAGATCCGCGGGCGTCAAAGGTCTCACAGCGGCATCGGCAGTGGAGTTAATCCGGCCGCCATCGGGCATTTCGTCGCTTTTGAGTATCCGGACGGGAATGTCGTTAATAAAAATGATCATGGCCGTTTCCTTTTTACACCTTCCATTCAGCGCAAAAGAATAAAATATTCGTAAGGAGACAAGCGGTTGCGAAAAAGATTTTTGGCAGTACCTTCGCGCCCATGGCAACGACCGTACACGTACAAGAGCAAACAGCCGCCTCCGTGGCGTCTATGCTGCTGGAAATCCAGGCTATTAAGCTGAACACCGAAAAACCCTTTACCTGGGCATCAGGCTGGAAATCGCCGATCTATTGCGACAACCGTCTGTCCCTTTCCTTCCCGGCCATCCGCACCGCCATCCGCGACGGCCTCGTACAGGCCATTCGTGCAAAGTTTCCCAGCGCCGAAGCCGTCGCCGGGGTAGCCACCGCCGGCGTGCCGCAAGGCGCCCTGGTAGCCGACGTATTGCAGCTGCCATTCGTGTATGTGCGTCCGAAGCCAAAAGACCACGGCATGGAAAACCTCATTGAAGGAAAAGTGGTCAAAGGCCAACGCGTCGTCGTGATCGAAGACCTGATCTCCACCGGTGGCAGCTCACTCAAAGCCGTACAGGCCCTGCGCGATGCCGGTTTTGAAGTATTGGGCATGGCATCCATCTTCACCTATGGCTTCGAAGTGGCCGTAAGCAACTTCCGGGAAGCAAATGTGCCCCTGGTAAGCCTCAGCGACTATAGCAGTCTGATTGCATACGCATCGTCGCACAACCTCATTTCCACAGACCAGATCACCTCGCTGAAGGCCTGGCGCGTAGACCCCGCCAACTGGCGTGCTATTTCCTAAACATTATAAAGGCTGCTGACACACCATTGTCACCTCGGGCATGTTATTTGACCCTTGGAATTAAACCCAAAAATTCAAATACCATGGAAACAAAAGAAATTGCAAAACGTCTGGCCGACTACTGCCGCAAAGGTGATTGGGACGGCGCCCAGAAAGAACTGTACGCCGACAATGCTAAAAGCATCGAGCCGTACGCTACACCTGCTTTTTCCAAAGAAACCATCGGCTTGAACGCCATTGTGGAAAAAGGTAAAAAATTCGATAACATGGTGGAGCAGATGCATGGCATCGAGGTCTCTGATCCGCTGGTCGCCGGCAACTCCATCGCCTTTACCTTGGCCATGGACGTAACCATGAAAAACCAGCCCCGTATGACCACACCCGAGCTATGCGTATACCAGGTAAAAGATGGCAAGATCGTATCCGAAGAGTTCTTCGTATAACGTTCTGCCAACAATAACAACAAAGCGCTTCCCAGCCACACGGGGAAGCGCTTTGTATTTTCATGTGATCAGTGTTGCCGTGCAAGCCACGCCAGAATATAGTCGGCATCTTCCTGCCACGTAGATTGGCCCAATACAAAATGATTGCGACCGGCAAATTCCTTGT
Source organism: Dawidia cretensis (assembly GCF_018598175.1). Taxonomy (GTDB): domain Bacteria; phylum Bacteroidota; class Bacteroidia; order Cytophagales; family Cyclobacteriaceae; genus Ohtaekwangia; species Ohtaekwangia cretensis. The sequence goes on along the minus strand of NZ_JAHESE010000039.1, from coordinate 42,728 downwards.
ACTCCGTTACCGATCCATTCTGCGCATAGCGTTTGAAGTTGCGATAATTCAAGTGTGCCGGTATGATCGTATCTTCCGATCCCGAGGTGAGCAGCAGCGGTGCATGCGGCTTGTCAAAATCTACTTTCGCCACGCGCGTCAGACCACCACGCGCCACAGTCTTCGACTCGGGAATAACGTTTGCCTGATAAGCCTTTTGCTGCTCGGCCAACGGCATGCCGTTAACAAAAGCGTACTGCCAATCCTTAAACGACATCAAATAGGTCTCACGCAACGAAGTGAACAGACCCAGCGCTTTCCATCCCGCGCGCAAAAAAGAAAACTCATAGGGAATCACGCCCAACGGTGGCACAGGGTGAATAGCAACACCGGCAGCGGCCAGCCCGCGATTCACGATCACTTGCGTGATCAATCCCCCTAACGAATGACCGATAACAATAGGTTTTTCTTGTAAGCTTTGTACAATGGCGGCGTAATGATCAATTACTTCGCCCAGCGTGAGCGTTGCCAGCTCGATATCGTGCGGATGGCGTTGCCGCAAGACGTCGGGCGCCGCATCTTTAAAAGGCCACGGTGGGGCCAGGCACATAAAGCCCTTGCTTTCAAAATAATCCTTCCAGGCGTCCCAGCCGAAATGCGTAACAAAAGCACCGGTGATAAAAACAACGGTTCTCGCATGATTAATATTCATAACACGTAGGTAGATAGGTTCTGCTAAATGTAAGCAGTTAATCTCTTTCTTTCCTACAGGCTTATGTCGTCGGTACGATCATGGGTGCGCTGTCCTTTTCTTCAATCGTTGACAACGATAGCAATACCGTATATATCCGGTATCGTATAAGCGCATTACTTCTCCACATATTGCCGAAGCAACTTGCCGACAAGCTCCGTCCATCCTCCGGCAAAGCTCTCTTTGGCAAAGTCTGGATTGTTTTGGGGAAACGACTCGAGCCCTGCATGAGTCAACTTCACACGCGTTTGCGTCCCCTCGGAAAAAAGCTCAAACGTAACGGTCGAATAACCGGGATGATTTTCGTATGTCCACGTGTGAGTCAGCTTCTTTTGCGGAATTACTTCCAGAATCTTGCAACGATGAATGTACTGCTCGCCTTTGTGGCCTTTACCCGCAAAGGTGAACTCAAACCCAACTTCAGGGATAAACTCTTCCAGGTCGAAATACCACTCCTTCATCTGGTCCTTGTCGGTAATGGCCTTCCAAACTTTCTCGACCGGAGCGTTATACGTACGCTCGATCACAAAGGGTTGTGCAGTTTCCATAAGGCATGATGGTTTTGTTCTTCGATCCTGACCCGAATATATAGGAAACTATTCAGTTACGCAAATATCGCACGGTCATCCGCACAAACGCGCTCCGTCTGACAGGTTGTTGCGATCAATAGCAATGGATTGTGTGTCGTCTGTGAAGTGTTCTATGACGGCCAGCAGCCGGCTCACGTCGATCGGTTTTTCCAGGTAACAATCCACCCCTGCGGCTTTCGCACACGCCTCGCTGTCACTACCCGAGATCATCACGATCGGCACACGCCGTCCGCCCGACTTCAGTCGTAAATACTTGCTGACGGCAATGCCGTCGATGACGTCCATATTTTTATCCAGTATAAAAAGGTCGGGGTTCCCGTGCAGGCCGTCGACGATGGCCATCGCGCTGGGCAGCCCCAGCACCTCGTAACCCTTGTCCTGCAAGACCTTGCATAAGATCGAGAGCATATCCTGATCGTCCTCCACAATCAGGATCTTTTTCTTCCGGGGGGTGCCGGCATCTGCCGGGCTGGGTTCCGGTGAGGGTGTTACAGAGAGTTTTCGTTCGCGCATAGTCATTTTCGCCGGCGTAACATTTATAAATACCCTGCCACCGGTACAACCGCCCTGAGACACGACATGCACGATCAAATTGGGTAAACGAAGGGACAGAATCAATTCACTACAGCCTCCACATAAGGCCAGAAAACGATCACCCCCATAACGATAGCCATACCCGACGCCACCACCACGGCGCCCGCCGCCAGGTCTTTCACCTTGCCGGCCAGCGGATGCCGTTCACGCGTCACGAGGTCAACTAAATTTTCGAGAGACGAATTGACGACTTCCAGGCTCAACACCAACGCTATATTGAACAATACCACACACCACTCCAGCCGCGTAATGGAAAAATAAGAGCCAGCCGCCAGCACCAGCAACGCCATGCCCAGCTGAATGCGGAAGTTCCGACCGCCAAAGGCTGCCTGAAGCCCTTGCAGCGCATACCGTACACTTTGTAGAAAGGTCTTCATGATAACATCAGAGCTTCGTCAATCGCCCGATCCAGCAATATACCGCGCGCACCGCCAACCGGCGCAAAACCGCTATACTGCGATACCTGCTGCCAGGCCGTATCCAGGTGGAAATCCTGCTGCGCCACGCTGTAGGCAATTCTCTTCTCCATCAACCTGGCAGCCAGATACTCTTGTTCCGTCTGCCCGGGCGTCGGAACAAAAATAGCATTCCCGCCAACATGTGCCAGATCCATCACCGTACTAAAACCACTACGCGCCAACACGCAACGGGACGACTCCAATGCCGTTTGTAAAGCGTCACTCGCCAGGAAATCCACCACCTCTGCCCGCGTTTCCAACGGCGGCACCTTTCGCCCGCCCGGCAACCCGCGTACAATCAATACGCGCAGTGTGCTATGATTTATTTGCGCCATAACCACCTGCTCCAGCAACGTACGCTGCGGCTCCGGTCCGGAAAACACACACACCAGGTCATAACGTTTTTCCCGCGGTACGGCCGGCGACAGTCGTGACAGCGCACCGATATAACGATGCGTGGTATCATGGGGGGACTCACCGCACGCCACCAGCTTCCCCGCCAGACTCGACTCGCCCGGGTAATCCGGCAACCAACAGCGCGTGAACCGTTTTATACTCCGCCGATTCATACGCGCCACGATGGATGCCAGCCACCCAAAGCGACGCGGCATAAGTATCGTACATTGATGTGTAATAAAAATACTGGGTACCGATGCAGACCAACATCCATACCGGTTGTCGGCAATGACCAGGTCCACTGACTGCTCGCGCACGAGACGCTCCAGCGCTACATGCTCGCGGCGAATCACGGTGAGAAATTTTGGAAGCTGTTGCGCCATCGCCCACACCATCGAGCCACCCGTTGCCGGATAGCGAGGCTGATAAGCCGGTAACGCCGCATAAAATAAGGAAGGAAACTCCTCTCGTAGCAGTTGCAGGGAATCACCGCTGCCGGCCAGCAACACCGTACAACCCCTGGCCTGTAGCGCGCGAATGATCGGGATGCAACGCGTGGCATGCCCCAGGCCCCAATCCAGCGGCGCCACCAGCACACGCTTCATTCGTTCAACGATTTAAAGCTATACCCCTCCCCCGCCAACTGCTCCAGCAGGCGCGGCAATGCGTAGGTCATATTCCGCTCAGCCTTCAGGCTGTCGTGAAAAACGACAATCGAGCCCGGACGAACAGCCCCCAACGTATTGCGCAGGCAACGCTCCGCAGACAGCGACTTGTCATAGTCCACCGACAGCACATCCCACATAATAATGCGATAGTCGCGCAAGTGTTGAATCTGGCTGCGTGTAATGCGGCCATACGGCGGTCGGAACAAATGCTTCGCAGCCTTTACGTTGTCGGGCGCCGCAAGGGCCTCCGCGCAAGCCTGTATATTTTGCAGGTAGCGATTCGTCGGGGTCTTCCAGCCGTTCAGGTGATTAAAGGTATGATTACCAACAGCATGTCCCGCCGCGAGCAACCGGCTAAAGACGGAAGCATGCCGGCGCACGTTGTCGCCGATGCAAAAGAACGTGGCCTTGGCGCGGACGGCCGCCAACGTATCTAAAACAAACTCGGTGGGTCCTGGCACGGGGCCATCGTCGAAGGTAAGGTATATTTCTTTCGCCTGCGTGGGCACGCGCCACTCCAGCGAAGGATATAACATCGGCAGAATAAACGGTGTGCGGTGTATCATGACTACCCCACGCGGCACGACAGGATCGTGATGTCGTCGTGGTACCCTTTGTTACCCTTAAACTCGTCCAGCGCGACGATAATGTCTTCGTGGATCTTCTTCAGACCACGCGTATAGATATGATCGTTCTGGAAGTATTTCAGCAACGTCTCGACGCCAAACTCGCGACCCGCTTCATTGGTGGTTTCCGTCAGACCGTCGGTATAACAGAAGATCAGGAAGTCGTCGATGTCGGTCAGAAACCCTTCGTTGAGGAAGGGCAGCGGATCCATCGCGCCCAGCACTGTCGAGCCATCTTCCAACAGGCGAATGCCATGCTGGCGATCCCACAGAATGGGCGGATTGTGCCCGGCATTCACATACACCATCGTCTTGAGCCGGATGTCATAGATGGCAGCAAAGAACGTGATAAATTTTTCGCCCTTGGTATTTTCGAGTACCTGGTAGTTAAGGGCTTCCACGATATCGGTCAGGTTCGGCGTTTGCCGAACCAGCGTACGCAACGATGCCTGGAAGTTCGACATCATCAACGCCGCCGGTATACCTTTACCACTCACATCCGCCACGCAAATCAGGAACTGATTTTTGTTCATGGGAATGTAGTCGTAGTAATCGCCACCAATGCGGTCGTGTGGCAAATAACTCGCTTCTACTTTCAGTACGTCCGTGTTGGGCAGTTTCTTGGGAAACAAGAACTGCTGTACGTCGCGCGCAATCTCCAGCTCCTTGCGCAGTGCCTCCTGCTCGAGTTGCTTGCGCGCCAGCTTCTTATTTTCAATGGCTACAATAATGATATTGCTCAACGCCTGAATAAACCGGATGCCGTCTTCGCTTTCATAACGCACGTCGTACTGGTCGAGCCCACCCACAAACACCAGCGCCAGCGTTGTAGTCTTGTGCGCTACCGGCACGATGATATCGAACTCCGTAAACTCACAGTGCTTAAACTCACGCAGGTGCGTAATATCCTGAATGGTCTTGAACTCCGGCAGCAGCTTGATCTTGTAGTAAGGATGTTTGGTGCCGAAGTGGGCCTTGCACTGCCAGTCTTCGTCGAACACAAACAACGCCAGCTTGGTAATGTTGAGATTCGACCGGAGGGTGAAGTTATAGATCTTGTAAAGCGATTCTTCGGGCAGGTTGCTATTGATTGCCTGCGTGATTTCGAGCAGAGCATTCAGCTCCATCTCCTTGATCTCAAATTGCTTCCGTATCTCGAGTTCCTCCATAACGTGTTGTACGGGTAAAGGTAAAAGAATCCCATCAGCAATGCTCGTAAAAACTTCACATCTTTCTGCCCTTCCAGCTGTTCGGTAGGACGTTCGATAACAAGCCTGTAGCGATCACATACAAAGGGTACAATAGTTGTAATAACAGGAACGCCGGCCAATGCCAACGCACTCCCACGAACCGGGCTACTGGCCAGAGGAACCACGCATCCGCCAGGCACTTGCCTGCCAGAAAGATCGCCGCAACACCTTGCAGTGTTCCTCCCGTCAAGACCAACACCAGACTCGCGCACGTCGTTACTTGAATCGCCCATACATACAACGCCACCAGCACCGTATACGCCGATGTATTATGCCGCCACTTACCCGCCCATCGCAACCGCTGACGGGCAAAAGCGCCCAGTGTCCGCGCCGCACGGGTAGTCACAACGGATTGAGGGTGAGTGATGAAATACAGCGATCCGGGATAGCGCGCGCCAATCTTGCGCAACAAAAATTCGTCATCGCCCGACGCCACATGAAAGTTGCCCGTATAGCCGCCCACTTCCTGAAAAGTCATCTTACGGAAAGCCAGGTTCGCACCGTTGCACAGGATGGGAAATCCTAACGCCATCGCCGCACCCGCCGAGCCGATCAAACTAAGAAACTCCAGGGATTGCAAGGTGGCAAAGAAAGTGTCGGCCCGAATAGCCACACCGCCGCACACCAATTGCGTATGCGAGTCGGCAAACCGTGCCGTCAACATCTGCAGCCATCCGGGCAGCACCCGGCAGTCAGCATCGGTGGTAACAATGATGCTACCCGTGGCATGGAGGACACCCGTCGTCAACGCAGCCTTCTTCCCTTCTCCCGATGCCGGAATGCACCGGAACCGACTGTCTGCTTGCGCGATACTGTCGGCAATGGCTACCGTCGCATCGTCAGAATGGTCGTCGACCACGATCACCTCAAAGTTCGTAGCCGTCTGGCGGGTTAAATCTTGCAGCAGCATTTCCAGACACCCCTGCTCGTTACGCGCAGCAATTACTACCGACACCCGGTGTATCAGGGGCCGCGCCGGACCCGGCGGAAGCGAAAACAGCCGCCGCCACCCGAGGCAAAGCCCCAGGATGAAGCTCACATAGCTTCCCGCGAGGAATGCCAAAAGGTAAACCATGACGCAATTTCAATAATTTCCGGATTGCTGCCTATCTTGTCCCCGTGGGAAATATTATCACGGACAAAGTCATCTTAGGCGTCGATCCTGGCACAACCGTCATGGGGTATGGCCTGATAGCCGTGCGTCGCCCCAAAGTCGAGCTCATTCAGTTCGGCGTCATTCATCTGAGCAAATACGGAGACCACGCTCTCAAGCTCCAAAAGATCTTCGAGCGGGTCTCGAGCCTCATCGACGAGTACAACCCCGACGAGGTAGCCCTGGAAGCACCTTTCTTTGGTAAAAACGTGCAGTCCATGCTCAAGCTGGGCCGTGCCCAGGGCGTTGCCATGGCAGCAGCGTTGTCGCGCTCCATTCCGATTGCTGAATACGCCCCCCGCAAGATCAAACAATCCGTCACGGGCAATGGTAATGCCTCCAAAGAGCAGGTTGCAAAAATGCTGATGAGCCTGTTTGCCATCGAGGAGATGCCCAGGCTGCTCGACGCAACCGATGCCCTGGCCGTAGCCGTATGCCACCACTTCCAGGCTGGCAAAGCCGAACTAACCGCAGGCAGTGCCTCGGCGCAACGCCCGCAGACAAAACCGCGTCGCGCCACCAGCTCATGGGAAGCCTTTCTGAAAGATAATCCCGACCGCATCAAGCCTGCCTAACGTGCCTAAGACGAAATACTACGATATACCTCCAACAACGTCTCGTTCTCCTTCTCCCAGTTATACTTGCTGAAGATCAGCGCCTGCCCGCGTTGCCCCATCGCTTCGGCTTCCGCCGGATGCGTGAATAACCAAACAATAGCGTCCGCCACTTCCTGCACATTCAGGGGATCAACGAGAATGCCCGCATCCGCCTCTTTGATAAACGCCGCGGACTCCCCCGCCGACGACGCAATCACCGGCAACCCGGCCGCCATAAACTCAAACATCTTCACCGGATAGTTCGTCTTGTATCGCTCAATAGGATTGGGAATGATAATACCGACCCGCGAAGCAAACAACACCTCCACCATCGCGTCAAACGAAAGCCATTCCAGAAAGCGCACCGTATACTCCTTCAATACCTCCGCTTGCAGCGACTGCGGTGCAAACTTACCCCCCAACACAAACTCGAACGACGCACGTAACGCCGCCAGCCGCGCGCCTTCCAACATCTCGATCAACCCGCGCACCTTGCTCAACGTGCCCACCGATGTCAACGCCTGTGGCCGTGTGCTATACGGCACCGGCACATGCGTACGGAATGCATGCGCCAACGGAAAGTTGCGGATCAGGTAAGTCTTGTGTTTGGGAAAATATTGCGCAATGACCGGCTCCGCGACAATGATCGCGTCAAACCACGCCCCACAAAGTTTTTCGAGCAGGTAATAAAACGTAGCGTACGGCCCTCGCAGCCAGCGTGGCAACCAATGCTGGTAACTGATCTGTAACGGGGTGTCTTCGTGCGCATCGTATACCACCTTGCGGCCAAACAGCTTGAGGATCACCCCCACACCCAGGATGTCCGAGTCATGAATGCAAAATACCGACCGGGCGGGTTGCTTCAATGCCTTACCCAATATGCGCCAGGGACTGACAAAAAGCTTGTCGAAACCTCCTCCCAGGGGTCTAACCGCATACAAGCGCACGCCGTCCTTTTCGGTGTCCTGTGTGTGCGGCAGGATCATCGACACCGTGTAGCCCGCCTGCACCAATGACCGGGCTTCTTTTATAAAAATGCGGGTATCAAAAGGAGGATGGCCATTGGCCAGCATCACGATGGGTCTTTTTACCTCTTCAGCCGATCTGTTGTCCACAAAGTTTCGTTTGACCGTATTAGTTTATGAATATGCCGGATGAGTTTACAATAGGCCGCAAAATGCTTTTCTTTGCTCAAACCAAAGAAAGTACGCCCGGAAAACCCACAGCACCGGTTTCCGGCAAAAGTAAAAATACGGGTGCAACATTCCGCACGCGTGCTTCCGGGGGCCGATAAAACAACGACGTTATGTTCGGATTACTGATCAACTGCCTCACAGCCTTCGGCTGGCGCGGCCTTGTTATTTACCTCAAGGTCCGGACCCGCATGACCAGCAGCCTCTCGTTGCCGGGCATCCAGCATCCTTTCCGTCTCCGCCCACAACGGGCCGACGGAATCTCCTTCCGCGAGATCTTCCTGCGCCGCCTCTACGACCTGTCGCTTCCAAAAACCATACAGCCCAACGTTATCATCGACGGTGGCGCTAACATCGGCATGACCAGCATCTTCTTCGCAAACCGCTACCCGAACGCCCGCATCATCAGCGTCGAGCCCGACGAAAACAACTTTGTCGTCCTGGCCGACAATGTGCGCCCCTACCCCCAGATCACGCCCGTTAAAAGCGCCATCTGGCACAAAAAAGAACAGATTCACGTCGTCGACAAAGGCTACGGCGACCGCGGTTTCATGATCGAAAAGAATGCCACAGGCACCGTACTCGAGGCCATGTCCCTCCCCGAACTGTTGCAAACCCACGGCATTACCCAAATCGACATCCTCAAGCTCGACATCGAAGGCAGCGAAAAAGAAGTATTCAGCGAAAACTACGAATCCTGGCTCCCCTACACCCGCTGCCTCATCATTGAGCTCCACGACCGCATGAAACCCGGCTGCTCCCAGGCCGTCTTCAAAGCCCTCCTCACCCACAACTTCTCCCTCTCCATCCAGGGCGATAACCTCCTGTTTATCAACGAATCCCCTGAAAACGTCCCCGTACCAACCCCAGCCAACCAACCATCACTAGCGCAAGCTTAAACACGGATCTGGTTCAAGTCTTCCGACCGAAGGGAGGGCGACTTGGACCTACCCTGATGCCAGTCTTCAGACTGGCGAGGCAGGGTCATACCCGTATCAAAGCCATACTAAAGCCCTACTAAAGACATACACACCCCATCTTAACCACATCCCAAACCCAAAAAAAGAGGGTGCCCACCGGACACCCTCTCCAAGCGCAAGCGCAATTCCATCACTCCTTCTTTCCCTTCCCGGCGCCATCCTTTCCCTTCTTCCCATCCTTCCGGGCATTCTTGGCATCCTTCTTCTCCTGCTTCAGCGCTTCCCACTTCTTCCATTGCTCAGCCGTGAGGGCCGCTCTTAAACTGGCGTCGCGGTTATCGCGCAATGCCTTCATCCGGGTGTTCTCCTGGCCTTTGGTCAAAGACGTGTCCCGGCGCACGGTCGACTGCTCCTGTTCGTATTGTTCGTAGACAGCCTTCACCTTAATATACTGCGTATCGTCGAGGGCCACATCGGCTTTCAATTTGTCAGCGTGTTTAGCTGCGGCGGCTTTCGGATCGCCCGGGCCCTTATGTCCTTTGTCTTTATGGTCACCACCGTGCTGGGCAAATACCAGCGTACAGGCCAGAAGCCATACAAATGTCATTGCATACTTTTTCATGATCGTCGTGTTTTGTTTCTGCGAAGAATAAAGCCAAGTACGGGCCAGAATGCCTACGCCACAAGGAATTTCGACATTTCGGCCAAATTGCTATACTGTACGACACTTCCGACAGACAGAAGGCACAGTTTTTTACCTATTTTTAGTCCCGGTAACCCATCTAAACCCCTGAACGATATGCCCTTCGCTGCCAAAGAGACCGAAATCAATGGAAATAAAGTAAGCTATTTTGACGAAGGGCACAGCGACATACCCGTGGTGTTCCTGCACGGTTTTCCGTTCAGCAAAAACATGTGGGAGCCTCAATTCGAAGCCCTCAAAGAATCCTACCGCGTCGTCGCCTACGACGTGCGCGGCCATGGCAGCTCCGACGCCGGCACTGCAGAATTTACCATCTCCCAGTTCGCCCACGACTTTATACTCTTCCTCGACGCGCTGCGTATACCCCAGGCCGTAGTGTGTGGATTATCCATGGGTGGATATATAGCCCTGCACGCCATTGAAAAAGCACCCGAGCGTTTTGCCGCGCTCGTCCTGGCCGACACCCAGTGCTTCGCCGACACCGACGCCGCCCGCGAGAAACGCAAGAAGGCAATCGACTCCATACGCGAGAAAGGCATGGCACCCTACGCCGAAGAGTCCGTTAAAAATCTCTTTGCTCCTGCCTCGCACCTCGACAAGCCCGAAGCCGTAGACCATATCCGGAAAACCATTGCCAGGGCATCCGACGACAACGTCACGAAAACCCTCATGGCCCTGGCCGCCCGTAAAGATACATGTGGCGTGCTGCCGACCGTTACCTGTCCGGTGTTGATCCTCGTAGGTTCCGAAGACAAAGTCACGCCGATCGAAGCCGCGCGCAAAATGCACGACCTCCTACCCGGTTCACACCTGCAGACCATCGAAGGTGCCGGCCACGTCAGCAACCTCGAAAATCCCGACGCCTTTAATACCGCCCTGGAAGCATTCTTGCATTCACTTTTATACCGGGTTACATAGGCAAAATGACATAAAAAAGCGCCGGCAGGATCCCTGCCGGCGCGAACTATATAAACAAATCGAGCAGACACTACTACTGCTTGATAAACTTACGGCTTACCGTCTTCTTATTCTTCGTAACAATCACATTATAAAGACCCGGACGCAGCGTAGATACATCTAACGCGCCATCATTGACAACACTTGTCAACACCTTGTTACCCGTCTGATCAGTAATCACCACACGACCACCCACAAAGCCACGCGACAAGCTCAAGCTGCTTTGCACAGGGTTCGGATATACTTCCCAGGAAACAACATCAGCCTCGGCAGCAGCCACAACAGTTTGCGCAGCCGCCTGTCGTGTAAGCTTCCACCAATTGATGTTCCAACCACCGGTACCCGCGTACAAGCCAACCGCGTATGTCCCAGCCGTGATATATACTGTATGCTGCACCGTCGTCCAGGTACTGGCACTACCCGTAGGCGGTACAGTCACTTCACCCAGATAGATCGCACCGGCATTTAAATCCAGAGCAATCAAACCACCATTCACACTCGACACGCGATATTCCGCCGTATAATTGCCACTCTCCGGAATCGCAATGTTTGCATACGCCAGCCAATCGTCAGTATCGATCGCCGTCACATGTTGCGCACCACCTTGTGGATCAGTCGTCGTTACAATCGACACGGCAGCGGCCGAACTATACGACTCTGCCTGACGCAAGATCGAGAAAGGTGGCACTGCCACCGGCGCTACCACGACCGAGCTGGCAACATCGTTAAAGCCCTCGTTGTTCAGACAGTTGTCGTCAGCCGTTTTCACCAACGACGTACCCGACAGGTTATTGTTATCATAGAAAGTCACCTGGTAACCCGATTGTACTTTTACCGACGAAATATCGTTGTCAACAACACCCAACGCTTGCAACTGCGCCAGCGTATACGAACCCACCTGCAGTCCAACAGCATAACCACCAAAGTCGCAGTGTTTATAGACCGTCACCACACCCGTTGGAGGCTGCGGCGTAGAAACATACTCCTGACCCTGACGGTTGCGGCGCCTGACACCGCGACCACGAAACTCATCCACAATGGCCTGCACTTCCGCAGGGCTCTTACTCTGATCCTTCACATGCACGAACCAATCCACCTTCATCGTGCTGCTGCGTTGCTGTGTAGAAGGACCAAACGTCGAACCATCGATCGGCGGATACGCCCAGTTGGCAAAGCTCACCAGCATATTGTAATCCGGATATACCGATACGCCATCCGATGTCCGCACCGACACGTTGGCTTTTTTTACGCCGTCGATAAAATACTCCACGTTCACGTCGTCCACAAACCGGAACACCAGGTCATGCCACCCCGCCAGGTCCTGTTTCAAAATAACGTGCGCGTTATCAAGGCCCTCGCCACTGGGCAACACGTTAGACGACTCATACGATGACATCCACATGGCGTTGTTATACGTACCGCCGTACATACCGCTCCATGCGTCCCACGGCAAATACTCGAAGTCCACCTCCGCGTACGTCGCCGGATTAGCACCACCCGCCGCCGGCGAAATGGCATAAAACGTTTGAATGATAGGGTCCTGGTTGTTGCGCGGTGCATTGTCAAAATACACCCGTGCTGCATAAGTACCTTCAAAGTAATTCACATCGGCGCCCGTTTCAATACGGGAGTGTGTGGCGCTGGCAGGCGTGCCCGCATTCGAGCAACGCAGCTCCATAATACCGTCCGTGGTAAACGTAACATTCGACTTCAGATAATCGGCACCCGACGGAGGTCCACTGTTCAGGTCATTCACAATGTGCCACTTGTTAAAGCTCTCAATCGCCGGATCATCCGCGTTTGTGTAATTGAAGTCATCAAAAATAACGGTCTGCGCAAAGGCCGGACTGCAGAGCAAAAGGATGATGGCCATAAGCCCCACCGCCACGCGCCCAAAGCGCAGCACCGTATATCGTATAAGGGTAGTAGTAATAGTAATAGTAATGCTTCGTTGTTTCATAACGTTGTGTTTAAAGTAACAGAATGCGATAAACCAGCTACGACAGAACAGTGGATATCAAAATTTCTCTCTACCTTAGTTTTCAGGTTTTTTGTTTCGAAGCCCCCGGTGTCCCGGAATGCAGAAGCAAAGATTTACACCAGGGCTGACCGTACGAAATTTCCAGAGGCTACATCACCTCCTACAATCGACACAAATTGAGGCTACAGCATTCTGGAAAAATGGCTTCTGAACACAAATGATACCTTTTTAATGGCTACGTCTACCGTGACAACTGGCCCTGAGCACTGAACCACCCGGTCTCCTCCTGTGTTAAAATTCTACAACTAATTCCAGGAATCTTATAACCTCTACCCCCTCCGAATCCGCATATTTGTCCATGGCAACGACGTTCTTCATAAAAAATATGGTCTGCAACCGGTGCATCACCGCCGTCACGCAGGTATTCGATCAGATCGGACTCCACCCCGACCATGTAACCCTGGGCGAAGTGACCATCCCTCAAACCGACATCCCCCCGCAAACGATCGAGCACCTCGACACCAGCCTGGTAGCATTAGGATTCGAGCGCATCGACGACCGCCGTGCGCGGCTTATTGAAAGCATCAAAAACACCGTCATCCGCATCGTCCACAACCCCGACGGCATCGACCGCAAATTCAACTGGTCACACCTGTTGTCCGAAGCATTGCATTACGAATACAACTACCTGAGCAACCTCTTCTCCTCCGTCGAAGGCATCACCCTCGAGCACTACATCATCCGCCAAAAGATCGAGCGCGTCAAAGAATTGCTGTTCTACGACGAGCTCAGCCTGAGCGAAATCGCCCACACACTTGGCTACAGCAGCGTGGCACACCTCTCGGGCCAATTCAAAAAGGTAACGGGCCTGACACCCTCCGAGCTCAAAAAGAGCCGTGAGTCCGAAGCACAACGCAAGCCCCTGGACAAGATCGCCTGACGGTAATTATATAACCCCTTCGGTGAATTCTGTAAAACCGGCTGGCCGGCTTTCCGGTATACTTGCAGTGTAAATATGACCGGTTGCTTATGACCACAACAACAAACAATCACCCCGGCAAAGCCACGCCCCGCACACGCACCACCTTCCCGGTGCTGGAAATGACCTGCGGTGCCTGTGCCGGCAGCGTCGAGTCGATGCTCGCCGCATCGCCCGGTGTTTATTCCGCCTCTGTCAACTATGCCAACCAAACGGCGCTGGTAGAATACGACACAACCCAAACACAGCCACAGGCCCTGCAGGCCGCAGTACGTTCCATCGGCTACGACCTCGTCATCGACACCGAAGACCCGCAGGCCCAGGCCGCCGACGCGCAACAAAAACACTATGCCGCGCTCAAGACCCGCACGCTGTGGGCATGTATCCTGTCCGCGCCCGTCGTGATCCTCGGCATGTTCTTTATGGACTACGCCTACACGCCCTATATATCGCTGGTCCTCACCGCGCCCATCGTATTTTACCTCGGCCGCAGCTTCTTTGCACACGCCTGGAAACAGGCGCGGCACGGCCAGGCAACCATGGACACGCTGGTAGCATTGTCGACAAGCATTGCCTTTCTATTCAGCACGTTTAATACATTCTTCCCCGACTACTGGCATGCCCGCGGGGTACACGCCCATGTATACTATGAAGCCGCTGCCGTCATCATCGCATTCCTCTCCATCGGCAAACTGCTCGAAGCACGCGCCAAAGCCAGTACCTCGTCCGCCATACGCAAGCTCATGGGCCTTCAACCCAAGACTGTTTTGGTTGTACAGAATACAATCGAGCAGGAACTGCCGATCGCTGCCGTGCGCATCGGGAACATCGTCGTCGTGCGCCCCGGCGAACGTATTCCCGTCGACGGCGTGGTAGAATCGGGAACGTCGTATGTCGACGAAAGCATGATCAGTGGCGAGTCGATCGCCGTATCAAAAAAGGCCGGCGACAAAGTATTCGCCGGCACCGTCAACGAACGCGGCAGCTTCCGGCTGGAAGCCCGGCAGATAGGCAGTGACACCGTCCTGGCCCGCATCATCCGTATGGTACAAGAGGCGCAAGGCAGCAAAGCCCCCGTGCAACAGCTGGCCGACAAAATCGCCGGCATCTTTGTCCCCATTGTGATTACCCTGGCGATACTCACCTTTGTCACGTGGATGCTGGTCGGTGGCGAGCATGCTTTTACCCATGGCCTGCTGGCAGCCGTCACCGTGTTGGTCATTGCCTGCCCGTGCGCACTGGGACTGGCCACTCCTACAGCCCTGATGGTCGGCGTTGGCAAAGGTGCCGAAAACAACATCCTCATCCGCGATGCCGAAAGCCTCGAACGCGCCCACCAGGTAACAGCCGTCGTACTCGACAAGACCGGTACGCTCACCGAAGGCAAGCCGCGTGTAACCGACTTGTTGTGGCAGCATGGCCCCGATAACACCCTGGCAGCTTCTGTACTCTACAGCCTCGAAACATCGTCGGAGCATCCGCTTGCCGCCGCCGTTGTACGTCACCTGAAAGACGCCGGCACGCAAGGTGTACCCCTGCAACACTTCGAAGCGCTCCCCGGCCGCGGTGTAGTCGCCACGCATCAAACTATACCGTACTACGCAGGCAACACGCGACTCCTCACCGAACACCAGATTGTTATACCACCGACCTTGCAAGCACAAGCAGAACAGCTGCAAGAACAGGCCCGTACAGTAATATACTTCGCCGACGCCCAACGCGTCCTCGCGCTGATCGCCATCGCCGACACCCTCAAACCCACCTCGCGGGCCGCAGTAGAAGCCCTGCAAGAAAAAGGAATCGCCGTATACATGCTCACGGGCGACAACCCCCAGACTGCACGCGCCATTGCCCGGCAGGCAGGCATTGCGCACTACGAAGCCGAAGTCATGCCCGACCAGAAAGCAGCCTACATCGAAAAGTTGCAAGCGCAGGGACACGTCGTCGCGATGGCCGGCGACGGCATCAACGACTCGCAGGCATTGGCACAAGCCGACGTCAGCATCGCCATGGGCAAAGGCTCCGACATCGCCATGGACGTGGCCAAGATGACCCTCATCACATCCGACCTGCAAGCCATTCCCAAAGCGCTGACCCTGTCTACACAGACCGTGCAGGGCATTCGCCAGAACCTCTTCTGGGCATTTATATACAACGTCATCGGCATACCCATCGCCGCCGGCATATTATACCCTGTTAATGGATTTCTGCTCGACCCCATGGTGGCCGGCGCCGCCATGGCACTCAGCTCGTTCAGCGTAGTGGCGAACAGCCTGCGATTAAAAGCCCGGAAGCTCTGAACAGGAATTCTGTAAACCATACCCGGAAAAGTATAAAGCCAAACACCCCTCTTTTCCGTTTCTTTACACAGCAAACAAGCACAACCATGAGTACACAAACATTCACTACCAATATCAAATGCTCGGCCTGCGTCGCCAAAGTAACGCCCTACCTCGACGAGGCCGTGGGCACCGGCAACTGGCAGGTAGACCTCACCCAGCCCACACGCCCCCTGACGGTCACCAACAACACCGACGCACATACCGTACAAGAATCGCTTCAAAAAGCAGGCTATCGCGCCGAAAAGGCCTCCTGAACGGGAGGCTGCGGCTCCCCGAAACAAATCCAGGTAAAAACACGTATCTTTGAACAAACAACGTGAAACCGCTCCGGACCATATCGTCACTTCTCCTCGCCCTACTGGTGCTGGCCTCCTCCACCAGCTTCGTGGTAGGCGTCCACCTCTGCGGTGGCCGGGTCGATAACGTGGCCTTCCTGGAAAAGGCATCCCCCTGCCCCATGGAGCAAAAGCTTCCACCCTGTCACCACGCCAAATCCTCGTGCTGTGACGACACCCTCATTGTACACAAGGCCCAGAAGCTAAAAAACGACGTCACCCACTTCGACCTCACGACACACCCTGTGCCGCTGGTCATCCAATATCCAATACTCATAGCGGATATCATCCCCGCTACATCAACCGCTACAGCTTCGTTCCAACTGTACGATCCACCACCCCTACACGACGATCGCCCCGCGACACTTCAAGTTTTCCGTATTTGATCCGGTCTTGCTGGCGCAAGTCTTAGCCCCGCCTCGGGGCGGAGACTTGTGCCCCGTCTAATGGCAGTCTTCAGACTGCCGAGACTGCTGTGGATCCACCACAGCCAACCACTTACTCCATACATTCATTTAGCACTACCTCGATCCCATCATGATCGAAAACCTCATCTCCTTCTCCCTGCGCAACCGGGTCTTAATCCTGTTGCTGGCCGCCGCTTTATTTGTCTGGGGCATACACGCCGTACGCACCAGTAAGATCGATGCCATCCCCGACCTGTCCGAAAACCAGGTCATCGTCTACACCGAATGGATGGGCCGCAGCCCCCAGCTCATCGAAGACCAGGTAACCTATCCGCTCGTCACCAATCTGCAAGCGCTCCCGCAAGTAAAATATGTGCGCGGCACCTCCATGTTCGGCATGAGCTTCGTCTACGTCATCTTTGAAGATAACACCGATGTATACTGGGCCCGCGAGCGCGTACTCGAACGCCTCAACTACGCCAGCCGGCTGTTGCCCGAAGGCATCACACCCACACTCGGTCCCGACGGTACCGGCGTGGGCCATGTACTCTGGTATACACTCGACGCGCCCGGCATGGACCTAGGCGAACAACGCGCGCTGCAGGACTGGTATATCAAATTTGCGCTGCAACCCGTACAAGGCGTCAGCGAGATTGCGTCGTTCGGCGGCTTTCAGAAACAATACCAGCTGGCACTCAACCCGCACCGCCTTACCTACTACAACCTGTCCGTCGCCGACGTCATCCGTGCCGTACGCGCCGGCAACAACGAGGCCGGCGGGCGTAAGTTCGAATTGAGCGACATCGGGTATATCATCAAAACCACCGGCTACCTCCACTCCCTAGAAGAGATCGAGCGCATCCCCGTCAAGACCTCCGGCACCACCCCCATTACCGTCGGCGACATCGCCACAGTCCAAATGACCGGCGAAGCACGCCTCGGCATTTTCGACCGCGACGGTGAAGGTGAAGTCGTAGGCGGCATCGTCGTCATGCGCTACGGCGAAAATGCCGACGAAGTCATTCGGCGCGTCAAAGAAAAAATGACCGAAGTCGCCAAAGGCTTCCCCGGCGGCGTAAAGTTCAACATTGTATACGACCGCAGCGAGCTGATCGAGGAATCCATCTCGTCCATCCGGCGCACGCTGATCGAAGAAATGATCGTCGTCTCCGCCGTCGTACTCCTGTTCCTGTTCCATTGGCGCAGCGCCGTCAGCATCCTGGTACAACTGCCCCTGACCATTGCCATCAGCTTCATTCTGTTAAATGCCTTTGGCATAACGTCCAACATCATGTCGCTCACCGGCATAGCACTGGCCATCGGCGTGATCGTCGACAACGGCATCATCCTGGCCGAGAATGCGTACAAACACCTCTCCCACCGCTTTCATGAGCTGAACCCCGAAACTCCAAACGAATAACACCATGCTCTTCGCACGCAAAAAAAGAAACTATATACCCCTGGAAGAAAGCGAGCGCCTGGCCATCATCGAGCGCGCATCACGGCAAGTATCCCGCGGTGTATTCTATTCTACCATCATCATCATCGCCTCGTTTCTGCCGGTATTTTTGCTCACCGGCCAGGAAGGCAAGCTTTTTCATCCACTGGCATTTACCAAAACATTCATCCTGGTAATCGACGCCATCCTGGTTGTCACGCTTGCCCCCGTACTGCTCTCGTTCTTTATGAAGGGCCGGTTTCCAAAAGAAAATGCCAACCCGGTCAACCGCTGGCTGGAGCGTCTCTATGAGCCCATCCTCCGCGTGTGCCTGCGCTGGCGCAAAACAACATTGGCCGTCAACATCGCCGCGCTCGTCATCTCGGTACCACTGCTCATGAGCCTCGGCCACGAGTTCATGCCACCCCTCGACGAACAGTCCATCTTGTTCATGCCCGTCACTCTACCCGACATCTCCAACGAAGAGGTTAAGCGCATTCTGCAAGTACAGGACAAGATCATCCGCTCCGTGCCCGAAGTAGCCCACGTACTCGGCAAAGCCGGCCGCGCCAACACCGCGACGGACAACGCGCCCCTCAGCATGATCGAGACCATCATCCTGCTAAAGCCTAAATCCGAATGGCGCCCCGGCATGACGAAACAAGCACTCGTCCAGGAGCTCGACGCCAGGCTCCAGATCCCGGGCGTGGTGAACGGCTGGACACAACCCATCATCAACCGCATCAACATGCTGGCCACCGGCATCCGCACCGACGTAGGCGTAAAAGTATATGGCCAGCATCTCGACAGCATCCAGGTAGTATCCGAACGCGTGCGCCAGGCGCTGCGTCCCATACTTGGTGTCCACGATCTCTACGTTGACCCCGTAACCGGCGGCAGCTACCTGACCGTCACGCCCGATCGCGAGGCCCTGGGCCGCTATGGACTGACCGTAGAAGACATTAACATGACGGTCGAGTACGTACTCGGTGGCACGCCCATTGCCCAAACCCTGGAAGGCCGGCAGCGCTTTACCATCAGCGTGCGCCTGGCGCAAGATTATCGCAACAGCCTCGACCAGCTCCGGCGTATACCCTTGCGAACACCCACGCAAGGCACGGTACCCCTGTCCGCCGTGGCAACATTGGCCCTGGAAGACGGTCCGCCCATGATCACCTCCGAGAATGCCATGTTGCGCGGCGCTGTACTCTTCAACGTACGCGACCGCGACCTGGGCAGCACGGTAGAAGAAGCCATGGCCACCCTCAGCCGGCAAGCAGGCTTGTTACCCCCCGGCTACCACCTCGAGTGGAGCGGTCAGTACGAGCATCTCCTGCGCGGCCGCCAGACCCTCACCTTCATCCTCCCGATCGTACTGCTCATCATCTTCATCGCGTTATACCTGGCCTTCCGCTCGCTGCGCGAAGCATTCCTAAGCCTCGTCACCGTACCGTTTGCGCTGATCGGCGGCGCATACATGGTATACTTCTATGGCACCAACCTGTCCGTCGCCGTGGCCGTGGGCTTTATCGCGCTGTTTGGCATTGCCGTCGAGACCGGCGTCGTCATGGTCATATACCTCAACGATGCCATGCGCCAGCTGGTCGCGCTCCGCGGCAACAGCCGCGAAAACATCACACGCCAGGACCTCCAGGAATACGTCATCGCCGGAGCCGCCAAACGACTGCGCCCCAAGCTCATGACAGTATCCGTCGCCTTGTTTGGCCTCGTGCCCGTACTGTGGGCCACGGGCGTCGGCAGTGACGTCATGCAACCCATCGTACTACCCATGATCGGCGGCGTACTGACCTCCTCCACACACATCCTGCTGGTAACACCGCTCATCTTCCTCATGACCAAAGAATATGAACTCCGCAAATATGGAAAACTGCTTTAACGTAAACCCTGGCGCAAGTCTTAGCCCCCGCCCCGGGGGCGGAGACTTGTGCCTGCCACAATGGGAGTCTTCAGACTCCCGACGTGCATTTCGTCTGGTGCTCTGCCTCATCGCAGCATTACTGATAACAACTGCCCAGGCACAAGTCATGTCCCTCGACAGCGTGCTCTCACACGTAAGCCGTCACCCCATGCTCCAGGAATACGACCACAACGCCCAGGCCATGCAAGCCTACAGCGAAGGCGCCACCGCGTGGATGGCCCCGATGGTCGGCGTCGGTACGTTCATGACGCCCTACCCCGGCACAAAGGTCGACGAGATGATGGGCGACCGCGACAAAGGTTCTATCATGATATCGGTAGAGCAAACCATTCCCAATACCGCCCGGCTCAACGCAAAGAAGGATTACCTGGCCGCACGCGCCACGATCGAACAGCATGGCCGCGCCAACCAATTCAACGCGCTACGCGCCGAAGCGCGCGAGCTATACTATAGCTGGATCGTCGACGAAAAGAAAATCGCCGTATTACAAGAGAATGAACAAATCTTGAAATTGCTGCTCAAGCTGGCACGCATACGCTATCCCTACAACCAGGGTAGCCTTGGCGCCATCTACGAAGCTGAAAGCAAATACCAGGAAGTGCAGAACCAGCTACTCACAACACAAGGCGACATCGCCGAAAAAAGTTATCGCCTCAAAGCGCTGATGAACCTGCCCGCCACCGCCCCGCTGGCAGTCGACACGACACTGACTATTGCCTTTACGCCGGCCAGCACACCCGATACAACCGTGCTGAGCGCACAACGCAACGATCTGCGACAACTGAACAGCAGCATCGAGGCCATTCGCCTCAACCAGCGCTACCAGCGGCTGCAGGCACGTCCAGATTTCAAGTTACGCTTCGACCACATGGAGCCACTCGGGCGCGACATGCCGCGACAGTTCACCGCCATGGCCATGGTCTCCATCCCTATTGCACCATGGTCGTCACGCATGTACACCGCCGAAGCCCGTGGCATGCAATACGAAATACAAGCCCTGCAACGTTCGCGCGAAGCGCGACTGCTCGACGCTCGGGGCATGCTGGGCGGCCTGGGCGCACGGCTCACCAACCTGCAACAACAACGGGAGCGATACCGCACCAGGATCTTGCCCGCCCTGCGTCACAACTACGACACACGCATGCTGGCCTACGAAGAGAACCTCGAACAGCTGCCCATGGTAGTCGACAGTTGGGAGGCCTGGAACATGGCCCGCCTGGAATACCTCGAAAAGACCGCTGAGTACTATAGCCTGCTCGTACGCTATGAAAAAGAACTGGATCAATAATATACTGCCGGCGCTCGTCATACTGCTCCTGGCTGCCGCCTGCCGCCCGGCCGACCACGCGCACCACGACCTCTATACCTGCCCCATGCACCCGACGGTGGTGTCCGAACAACCCGGTACCTGTCCCGTATGTGGCATGGACCTGGTACGCCAGGCGCGCGATGGCGAAGCCGTCGAGATCACACCCGCGCTTGCCCGCACATTGCAAGCCCCCAACGAGCACGTACTCGCCTCCACGTCCACGGTCAGGGGAATATTCAAAGCAATGCCCCTCACCTATACCGCGCCGGGAACCGTAGCCTACGACACCCGCGCCCTGCGCACCATCACCGCCCGCCTCGGCGGACGACTCGAAAAAGTATACCTGCGATACAGTGGCCAACCGGTCCGCGCAGGCCAGCCCATCGCCGAGCTATATAGTCCCGAGCTGATGACGGCCCAACGCGAGTTGCTATACCTCGTCCAACACGACCCCGGCAGCGACCTCCTGGCCGGAGCCCGACGCAAGCTGCTGCTCCTCGGCGCTACCACGCAGCAAATCGAAAACATCCTGCGCCGGAACGAGCCCGTCCAATCTTTTACCCTGCACAGCCCCTACGACGGATATATCCTGACAGGATCAGAGACACCGGCAACAATAGTCGCCGGCACCGGCGACCCGATGAACGCCGGCGCCACCACCGCCACATCCCCGGCACAAACCAGGCTGCCGCGCGAAGGTGACTACATCGCCCGCGGTCAGGCGCTCTACCGCATCGCCAGCGCAAATGCCCTGCGCATCGAGCTCACCCTGCCGGCAGAGTCTGCCAACGCTATAGCGCCCGGGGACAGTGTGCAGCTGATAGTCGAGGGCCAACAACGAATCGGGACGGTAGCCGTGATAGAACCCGTTTACCGGGACGGCGCACCCTTCGTAACGGTACGGGTACATTCACCCGATACGAAAGGCTTGCGCCCGGGACAAATTATACAGGCTACATTCACCACACACCCGGTAGAAGCCCTGTGGGTGCCGCGTCAAGCCGTGGTGGACCTCGGCCTCGACAAAATAGTCTTCGTACAAGACAACGGTACCTTCCGTGCCCGCAAAGTCACCACCGGCATCGCGCACCACGAGTGGATCGCCATCCGCAAAGGGCTCACCTCCACGGAAACCATCGCCGCCCAGGCGCAATACTTAGTCGACAGTGAAGGCCTTCTTAACCCCTGATACCATGCGTCTCCTACAATTGATCTCTCTCCCGCTGGCCCTACTGCTGCCGGCCTGTACGCCCGACAACAATGAGGGCACCCCTGCCGGCCACGATCACCACGCCGTCGCAGCAGCAAAACCCGCTACGCAGCACGATCTGATGCTCTCCGCCACGCAGGAACAGCTCGCCAACCTCGCCGTCCAGCCCATCACCCTGCGCGCACTCGGCGCCACCGTGGTAAACGGCACCCTGACAGTCGACGAGACCCGCACCCGCGTCATCAGCAGCCGCGCCGGCGGCCGTATCGAAAAACTATACATACAAGAGACTGGCCGCCCGGTACGCGCAGGCGAGCCGTTGTACGAGCTCTACAGCGAACCGCTGCTCGTGTTGCAACGTGAGTACCTGCTGGCCCTCGAGCAAGAGGCAGCCCTGGGAAGAGAACACCCGCAATACGCCACGTTTACGCGCGCCGCCGCCCAAAAGCTCTTGCAATACGGTCTGACACCGCGCCAGCTTGACCACCTCGCCACCACCCGCAACCCCCGCGAGCGTCTCGTATTCCAGGCGCCCATCAGTGGCCTGATCACTGCGCTGCAAGTAACCGAAGGCCAGGAAGTAGCCGAGGGCAGCGTATTATACCGCATCGAAGACCTGACCAGGCTGTGGGTAGAAACCGAGCTCTATACCGGCGAGGCAACCACCGTACACCCCGGCGACACCGTGCAGGTACTTCCCGTCGGCAACGACGCCGCACCGCGTACCGCCGTCGTGGAATTCATCAGCCCCGAATATCGCGCCAACAGTCAGGTAACAATCGTACGCGCGCGCCTGGCCAACCCGGACAATGCCCTGCGTCCCGGACAGTCTGTCCAGGTGTTCCTCGCACCCGGCACTACCCGCGTGCTGGCCGCTCCGCAAAATGCCGTAATCCGCAAGGGCAAACAGGCCCAGGTATATATCCGCACCACCGCCCATACCTATCAACGCCGCCCGGTCACCATCGGCCGCGAAGACGCCGCATGGGTCGAGATCACCGGCGGCCTGCAACCGGGTGATACACTGGTCTCGCGCGGCGCCTACTTGCTGTACAGCGAGCACGTATTGAAACATGGACTATAAACAATACACACAACCGTCTGAATCTTTTATCTTTATAACGCAATCCAATACTATGAACACAACATCAATCTCCCGACTCTTCGCCATCGCCACGCTCGCCGCAGTCATGGCGTGTAGCCCCTCGAAAAAGGAAACACCCGAGGCTCCCGCAGAAGACCAAGACCATGCCGCCACTTCCGTCGACACTGCTACTGCCAGCAAACCGCAATACACAGTAGCCCCTGCGTTTCAGCAACAGCTCGCGGGTGTCTTTACGGCATACCTGCAGCTGAAAGAATCATTTGTAGCCTCCGACGCTGCACGTGTACAGAGTGCTTCCCAGGGAGTACAAATGGCCCTGGAATCGGTGGACATGACCTTGGTCGACGGTGCCGCCCACCACGATTGGATGACCTACCGGGAAGGCATTAGCACAACGCTTAAGGCCATGCAAACCTCGCCCGCCAACCTCGACGACCAGCGCAAGGCCTTCAGCAACCTTACCCAGTCGCTCTATCAAGCCATCAAAGCCTACGGCCTCGGCAGCACAACCGCCTACTATGAATTTTGTCCCATGGCCTTTAACAATGAAGGCGCCTTCTGGCTCAGCGACAGCAAAACCATCCGCAATCCCTACTTCGGCGACAAAATGTTAACCTGTGGGGAAGTCCGCGAAACCCTGTAGCATCAAATACACTATTTGGGGAATTTAATGCACTTATAACCAGATGGCTACGTGCATGAAATTCCCCAATAAACGTCAAAATGCCATATATAGCGGTTATTTTAATTTGGTCGGGATATTGCATGCGTGCCTGCTTCACGCTTCCCATAACCATTCATGAAAAACGAATCTATTAAAGTTCTCCAGAAGAAAAAGACGGCAATTTTAGAACTGTGGATGCAAAACCAGCTAGCCGAAGAAGGCCTGCGCGAAGATCTCATGAGCAACGATGATCTGCGCGTACAGTCCGAAGAGCTGCTGGATGCGTTGCTGGCCAACCTCTCCGATGAAAACCTGAGCGACGCGCAGTCGTCACATTTCGACACCGTACTGGACATCCTGGCCGGCATTTCCGCATCACGTGCCAAGCAAGGATTTTCGCCCCGCGAAACCGGCACCTATGTATTCAGCCTCAAAGACGCCCTGATTGATACCCTGCAACAAGAAATAAAAGATCCCGCGACGGTGCTTACGCAAACCATCCGGATCGGCAAGCTGATCGATAATTTTGGCATCGTCACCTTTGAAACCTTTATCAAAGGCCGTGAAGAAGTAATCCTTCGCCAGACTGATGAAATCACAGAAATCTCGACACCCGTCATCCGCGTGTGGGACGGCGTCCTCGCCCTGCCCATCATCGGCACCCTCGACAGCTCACGCACCCAGGTCGTAATGGAAAACTTGCTGCAGGAGATTGTTGAAAGCGGCAGCAGTATCGCCATCCTCGACATCTCCGGCGTGCCGGCGGTCGACTCGCTGGTAGCGCAACACTTGATCAAAACGGTGAGCGCCACCCGCCTTATGGGCGCTGAGTGTATCATCAGCGGCATCCGTCCCGAGATTGCACAAACCGTTGTCCACCTGGGCATCGACCTCTCCCAAATCATCACCAAAGCCAGCCTGGCCAGCGCGTTGCGCACAGCCTTCAACATGCTTCAGCTGGAAGTTGTGAAAAAACGCAGATTCGAAAAAGAGAACGCATAAGATAGTATGGAGAAGATACCGATACTACGGATGGGCCCGTTTCTGTTGGTTACTATCCAGGTGGACCTGTATGACCGCCTGGCAGAAAACCTGGAAGCCGACCTCGTTCAGATGGTAAGCAAGACCGGCGCGATGGGTGTGTTGATAGACATCTCCGCCGTATCTATAATCGACTCATTTATGGGGCGCATCATCGGCAACATCGCCTCGATGTCCAAAATCATGGACGCAGCGACGGTGGTGGTCGGCATGCAGCCCGCAGTCGCGATCACACTTATCGAATTGGGATTACCCCTAAAGGGAGTTCAATGTGCACTAAATGTCGAGCGGGGAATGGACCTGCTTCGATCTAAGATTGCACTAAACGAGGGAACTCCGGATGACTATTCTGATACTGAATAAGGACGTGATGCCGGTCGTAAAGGAACAAGATGTTGTACCCTTTCGCAACCGCGTCAAAGAATACGCCACGAAGATCGGCATGGGATTGGTCAACCAAACCAAGCTAATCACGGCGGCCAGCGAGCTGGTACGCAATATGCTGAAATATGGAAAAGGAGGAAAAGTGTACATCGAGGTAGTCAGCAAAGGCAGAGAAAACGGCATCCGCCTGATATTTGAAGATAAAGGCCCTGGTATACCGGATGTCACGCTGGCGATGAAAGACGGTTTCTCCACCGGCAAAAGCCTGGGGCTGGGGCTGCCCGGCACCAAGCGCCTGGTCAGTGAATTTGACATTCAGTCTGTCGTCGGCGAAGGAACAAAGGTTACGGTGATCAAGTGGAAAAATGGATAATCCCACACACTTCACCAGCTATAGCGTCGAAGACCGGAGTCATGTCGCGATCGTAAAACGCGAGATCCACTCACGGGTGGTCCAGGCCGGATTTCCGAAAACCCGTGTTGCCGAAGTGGACATCGTCGTGTCGGAAATTACATCCAACCTCATCAAATACGCCGGCAGCGGTGAGCTGCTATACCGCATCGTGCTAAACGGTACGGACAATCCCGCGCTCGAGGTATTGTGTATCGACAACGGCCCGGGCATGACCGACCCGGCGCGTATGCTAAGAGATGGCATCTCTACCCGTGACACCCTCGGCCAGGGACTCGGAGCCATACAACGCCTGAGTGACACCTTCGAGCTATACTCCCTCAAAGGCTGGGGCACAATTGTTTACGCACAAATAGCAGCAACAAAGCGTGAGCCGGCAGCAAAGGCGAATATCCGCATCCGCAGTTTCAACGTTCCCAAACCGGGCGAGACAGTCTCAGGTGACGGGCACCTGGTCAAACATGAAAAAAACGGCGTGCGTATTTTCGTTGCCGACGGTCTGGGGCATGGCGAGGCGGCGCACGAGGCGGCGACGGCCGGACTGCAAGCATTTCAATCCACACAGACGGAATCGCCCGTGGAAATGCTCCGGTATGTGCACGAGCAGGTAAGAAAAACGCGGGGTATGGTCGGGACAATCGCATCGTATAATAAAACGGACAATGAGTGGACCTTTTGTGGTATTGGCAACATCAGCAACCGCACCTACACCGGCCTCGAATTCAAAAATTACATGTCCTATAATGGCATCATTGGTCTCAACATCCCCGGCACCATGAAAGATGCCCGCATTCCCGGTGAAAAGAACCAACACCTCATTCTCTGCTCCGATGGCATCCGCACACGCTGGGACATCACCAAATACCCCTCCGTCTTCAAACACGATACGATCATTCTGGCAGCATGCCTTTATAAAGATTTTTCGCGCCGTAACGACGACGCCTCCATCCTCATAGCCACCGTCAACCCGAGCCGATGAAAGAGATCGTACGTGTAAGCCTCGAAAATGAAATGGACCTGATCCTGGCTCACAAGCGGTCTATGAAACTCGCCGAACTGTGTGGCCTCTCGCTTTCCGTACAAACGACCTTTGCCACCGCGGTCTCCGAGATCGCCCGTTGCGCCATCGAGTCCGGCGCGGAAGCCTTTATGATGCTGGGCATCGACTTCCTCAAAGCCAACCGCAAGCAAGTCACCGCCATAATCTACGACACCGCGCCCTACACCGACAGATGGCAGGAAGCCGTATCGTACGCCAAGCGCCTGGCCGACAACGTAAAGGTTGTACGCAATGGCCCCCGCATCGAAGTAAGCATCCACCTGGAGATCAACTTCGCCGGCATTATCAGCGCATCGAAGCTCGAATCGTTTACCCAATACTTCGCCGAAGAACCGCCCATCTCACCCTACGACGAGATCCGCCGCAAAAACATCCAACTGCAAGACCTCGCCCAACGCTTGCGCGAAAGCGAAGCGTCTTACCGTTTCCTGTCCGACCGATTGCCACTCATGATCTTCTCCGTGAACCACCTCGGCACGATCACCTTCTCCAACAAGTGGCTGCAAGACTTCCTCGGCATCCCCCTCACCCAGCTCGACATCGCCAGCTGGCAGCAGGTGCTACACACTGACGACCAGCACCGCATGGCCTCCGACCTCAACCAGCTGCTGATACAAAAAAAGCCGTTGCGCGCACAATACCGGCTGCGGCAAAAGAGCACCGACAAATACCTCTGGCACATGATCAGTATTCTGCCGGCCGAGAACGATCGCGACATGACGACACAATGGATCGGCTTTATCGTCGACATCCACGCGCAAAAGCAGGTCGAGCAAACATTAAAAGACAACACCGAATTAAAAGATACCCAGCAAAAACTGGTATACCATCAGCAACAGCTGGAACTGAAGATCGAAGCGCTCAACCGCAGCAACTACGAGCTGGAGCAGTTCGCGCACCTCGCCTCGCACGACTTACAGGAACCGCTCCGAAAGCTGTTCTTCTATGCCGACGTACTGCAGCAAAAATACCGCGACACCATCGATGCCAGCGGCGTACAGGTCCTCAACAACATGACCCAGGCCGCCGGACGCATGAAGGAGTTAATTCATGACCTGCTGGCATACTCCGAGCTTAACCAGCACGAGTTTGAATTCGGTGACGTAAACCTCGATACTATACTCGAAGACTTACTGAAGGATTTTGAGATCGCGATCCGAGACAAAGGCGCCATCGTGCGTAAACAGCCACTGCCCATGATTCGGGGCAATGCGCTCAAACTCCGCCAGCTCTTCAGCAACCTCCTGTCGAATGCCTTGAAATACGCCAGGACCGGCGTGACACCCCAGATCGACATTACCTGTTTGCAAACGCCCGACGCGCTCGCCATCACCGTACGCGATAACGGCATCGGCTTCGACCCCAAACAACAAGATCGTATCTTCGAGCTATTCGAACGCCTGCATAGCCGCGCGCGGTATCCTGGTACCGGCATCGGCCTTTCCATCTGCAAACGTATTGCCGAGCTCCACCACGGCAGCATCAGCGCCTCCGCCGAAGCCGGCCAATATGCCAGCTTCCTGGTAACACTGCCCCTCTCCCAACAATCGTATATCCATACAGCATGAACCACGACTATAAAATACTCGTCGTAGACGATGACCCGGAAGATCACTTCATCATGCAGGAGTACTTCACCGAAGCAGGCCTGGGCGACGCCGTCGTCTTTCGCGAAAACGGCGAAGAAGCGCTCACCTACCTGGCAGCGCTACCGACCAACGGCCTGCCTGCCCTCATTGTACTCGACCTCAACATGCCCGTGCTCAACGGCTTGCAAACCCTGACCATGCTCAAAGAGCTACCAGACCTCCGTCACATACACGTCGTGATCTACTCGACCTCCAACAACGATCACGAGCGCCAGCAATGCCTGGAACAAGGCGCCCGCGACTACTTTGTAAAACCGTTCACCCTGCAAGACGGTACCTTCATGGTAGAACGCTTCCGGCAGATGCTGCAGGACGAGCTGCGCCAATCGTCGTAAGGCCCCTCCCAACCCGCTTCGCCAAACGGTAACAAACACGACTCGCTTAGCGTGCCAACGCTGTAGGCTACTGTTACTTGCATTTATTTTCGTATCTTCCATTGCGAATACTTCTTCCCATGCAAACTATAGTCGAAAACCCCAGTGTCGACCTGCTGGTCACCGCCGTACAGGAGTTATCGCTGGCACGAGACCTGGAAACCGTCACGCGCATCGTACGCACCGCCGCCCGCAAGCTCACCGGCGCCGACGGCGCAACCTTTGTGCTACGCGACGGCGACCTGTGCTTCTATGCCGACGAAGATGCCATCTCGCCGCTCTGGAAAGGCAGCCGCTTCCCGCAGGACACCTGCATAAGCGGCTGGGCAATGGTGAACCGCCAGGTCATCGTTATCGAAGATGTCTACAACGACCCGCGCATACCCGTCGAAGCCTATCGGCCCACATTCGTGAAAAGCCTGGCCATGGTCCCCATCCGCACACAGAACCCCATGGGCGCCATCGGCAACTATTGGGCCACCCGACATATGCCCGACGCGGCCGAAATGAAGCTGCTGCAATCCCTCGCCGACATCACGGCCGTCACCCTGGAGAACATCGAGCTATACCGCTCGCTGGAAGCCCGCGTACAAGAGCGTACAACGCAGCTGGAGACCGCCAACAAAGAGCTCGAAGCATTCTCCTATTCCGTATCGCACGACCTGCGCGCGCCACTGCGCTCCATCGACGGCTACCTGCACATACTGCTGGAAAATCACCTCGACGGCATGAGTGAAACCGGCAAAGGTATCGCACAACGCGTGATGGCCAATGCCAAACACATGAACCAGCTCATCGACGACCTGCTGGCATTTTTCCGCATGGGGCAAAAGCCTCTCATCAAAACAATAATATCGGTAAACGACCTGGTCCACGCCGTCTGCAAGGCTGCCCAGGAAGCCGAAGGCCCCAGCCGCAACATCGACTTCACCATTCACACGCTGCCATCCATTCAGGCCGACGCCGCACTGCTGCAGCAAGTATGGATAAACCTCATTTCAAATGCGGTAAAATATACACGCCGCCAGGAAAGAACCCTGATTGAGATCGGCTTCTACGAAGAGCCAGGGGAAATTATCTACTACATCAAAGACAACGGTGTAGGCTTCAACATGGACTATGCCCACAAACTATTCGGCGTATTCCAACGCCTGCACTCACCCCGGGAATTTGAAGGAACAGGCATCGGCCTCTCCATCGTACAACGCATCATCACCAAACACGGCGGATCGATCCGCGCCCATGCCGAAGAAGGCAACGGCGCAACCTTCTACATAGCATTACCAAAGACCTGACCGAAGGTCTGGTTCTGGTCTTCCGACCGAAGGGAGGGCGACTTGGACCCACTATGATGGCAGTCTTCAAACTGCCGACTCACTTCGTCCCCTCCAGGCTCAACACATTCGCGCCGAGCGCATCCTCAAACACCCGCTCCAGCCGTTGATCATGCACCGTCACTAATATCTCCACCGACCCGGTACCAACAGCCCCTTTCAGAATGTGCCCGCCATACGCCTGAAACGATTTATCCGTCACCACACCGTGCGCATGCAAAGACACCTTGCCCTTCTGCCAGGCAATCGTACCCTGCATCGAGGCCAGCTCCACATCGCGAAACTCTTTCGGGTCGTATTGCCGCGTCTTAAAATCAAAGAACCCGAACGTGATATTCACAAACCCCATCCCATTAAACGTCGCCGACGGAATCTTCTCCGCCTGCGCCAACGCCTCGATCTCATTCAAAATGCTATCGCCCTGGCGCAACACCATCAGGTAGCCTGCCGGTACACGGGTATATTTCTTCATAGTCGTTTGTGCCTTTCGCCCAGACTGAGCCAGTGTCGCGGCACTTGCCGACACCAACAGTAATATCGTCAGAACAAGATGCTTCATGGAGGGTTGTTTACGTTCTTACCCATGCCGGGAAAATACCGTGCCGCCACATTCGTGGCATGCCGGGTATAATTATTTCGCAAGCCATCGTAATTACACGCTTAAACAAATACGACTATGGCAAAGTATTCGAAAAAAGCACAAACGAAAGTCGGACGTGCTATGCATGAAAAGAAAAAAGGCACGCTGAAGAGTGGACGCAGCGGTAAGAAAGTAACAAGCCGCAAACAAGCCATTGCAATTGGCTTGTCCGAAGCCCGCAAGGCCGGCGCAAAAGTGCCGGCAAAAAAAGGCGCGAAGAAGACCGCAAAAAAAACCGGTCGTGGACCAGCGAAGAAAACCGCGAAAAAAAGAACGGCCAGAAAGACCGCGAAAAAAACAACAAAAAAACGGTCACGTTAACGGCTCGACAAATTTAGTATGTTTCACCGGGCCTGTCATACAGGCCCTTTTTTATAGGTCTATGATACAGCTTGACAAAGTCGCACGCGCCGCGATCACCGGCACTACATTGATGACAGCATTCAGTTACGCAGTCTCACACCACCAACGCAAACAATTCCGCGAGCCCGAGCTCCTCAACAAGCTGTTGGACCGCCTCCCCGGCGATCAATCTATACCCACCAAAAGCCCGGCTGGCTGGCTGGTGCACTACGGTGTAGGTATGCTTTTCACAACGGCCTACGATCAGCTCTGGCAGCGCAACCTCGGCAAACCAACCTTGACAAACGGTTTGTTACTAGGCACCATCAGTGGCCTGGTCGGTATCGGCGGCTGGATGTTGACGTTCAGGCTTCACCCCCACCCGCCCAAAACCGACTATACCGGCCACTACAAACAACTCCTCATTGCACACATGATCTTTGGCATGGGCGCCGCGTTAGGGTATAATAAAAGGAAAAAGCTGCCCTAAATCGCCGCGTCTGTTGCCCCTTTTCGCCAATTACCAACCCTATCAAATTTCTTCCGGGACCGGCAGATATAATCATCAACCATAACCACACGAAGCGGTTGTTTTCAGTATATTCACGCCCATGTATCGTATTTCGTTTCGTCGCCTGTTACTCCTAACACTGGAGCTTGCAGCGATCTGTACCGGTGTCCGGGCACAGGGACATGTACCGGCAACAATGAATTTTAAGACAGAGGCCTTCCTGCTCAAAAACAAGATCGTAGCCGAGCACTACAGCCCGCCGGCGATAGACGATACATTTTCCGCAGCCGTGTTCGACCTTTTTATTGACGGCCTCGATCCGGAGCGTCTCATCTTTACTGACGGCGAGGTGCAAGCCCTGAAAACCTATCGCGACAAGCTCGATGACGAAATAAACGGCAAAAGCTGGAACTTCCTGCCGGCAGCCACCAAAGGTTACCAAAAGGCTCTTGCCCGTGCTACGCAGGCAATAAACCAGGGTACACAACGCGCGTTCGATTTCAGCGCAAAGGAAATCTATAGGGAAGACACCCTCTGGACGAAAGACGAAGCCTTTATTTTTGAGCGCTGGCGTCTGTTGCTTAAATACGAAACGCTCGTCCGTTTAACAAACACGAGGAGCAGGAATACCGTTGATCCCGAAGCGATATTCCTGAAAAACCAGGAGCCGGCTACACGCAACCTGGTAAAAACAATAAACCTTGCCCGGCTCAATCGTGTAATAAACAACGCCGCCGGCTTTGAGAATTACGTGGGAATAACCCTGCTCCGGGCGCTGGCCAATGCCATCGATGCCCATACGAACTACTTCTCGCCCAAGGAAATGGAAGATTTTATGAGCGAGCTGAGCACGGAAGGATACCTGTTCGGATTTCAGCTGAAGACCAACGACGTGGGCGACCTGATAGTAGATCAGCTTACTCCAGGGGGCCCCGCCTGGAAGTCGGGAGCGATCCACACCGGCGATGTGCTCGACCGGCTGCGATGGGAAGGAGGTAACTGGGTAGAGCTTGCCGGCCTCGATACGCACGAGGCCGGGCTTATACTCGACGAATCAAATCATCAGGCATTGGAAATAGAGCTTCATGGCCCGGGTGGTCAGCAAACAAAAGCACTCCTGAAAAAGGAGAAAATGTCCGACGATGATAATATCGTGAAAAGCTTCGTCCTGCAGGGCGACGAACGGAAAATAGGATATATATATCTGCCTGGATTTTATACGGACTGGAACGGTACCGAAGGGTCGAAGAGTGCGAACGATGTGGCGGCGGCAATACTTAAATTGAAAAAGGAAAACATAGAAGGTATAGTGCTCGATGTTCGCTTTAACGGCGGTGGATCTTTACAAGAGGCCGTAGCGATGGCGGGCATCTTTATAGATGCCGGGCCAATCGGGCTACTGAAAAACAAAGGAGGCGATATCGTAACCGTGAAAGACATAAATCGTGGCACGATCTATAACGGCCCGCTGGTATTGATGGTAAACGCGCTCAGTGCATCGGCATCGGAGTTCCTGGCGGCGGCCTTAAAAGATTATCATCGCGCTATTATTGTTGGAAGTCGCACGTGTGGCAAGGCAACGGCGCAGGTGATTCACCCACTGGATCCTAAAAACACAAGCTCTAAATTCAACGGTGTAACGAAAAGCCCCTTCGGCTATACGGCTATAACCGTGCAGAAGATCTATCGCATCAACGGCAAAACCATACAACGCAAAGGCGTAGTGCCCGATATTCAGCTGCCGGATCTGTTAAGTGCCTTGCCGGTTCGCGAACAAGACATGGAGCATACACTGCCATCCGACTCGGTACAAAAAAAGACATACTACGATCCGCTTCTGTTCCTACCGCTGAAAGTGGTGCGTGCGAAAAGTGACGAGCGTGTGGCAGCTTCCGGAGCATTCAAACAACAGCAATACTACGCAACCGGGCTCATGCAGAAGGATGGCGACAGCGAGTCGTTGTTGTTTAAAGATATGCTGGCCGCCAGTCAAAAGGAACAAACCCTCGCGACCGGCGCCACTGTAACACGCGGTACAACGGCCTATCGCATAAACCTGCTACCAGGTGATGTGGTGGCCGATCCTGCCGACGATTATAAAAAAAATATCAACACCGCCTGGATAAACCGGCTGTTACAGGACATATACATAGAAGAAAGCTTTTATATAATAAACGATCAAATAAATCAATCTAAAAAACAATGATACACACTAAGTTGGCGCTTATTGTTGCACTGATGAGCCTGACCTCTTCAGGTTTTACAAAAGAACAACCCCATGCCGCGGGTACGGCCGTAGAACACATGGCCTTTCTGTCTGACCTGGAAGAAACGCTCTCGGAAAAATATATGAGTTACATGAGCGAGGTGGCTCACGGCGGCCGCGCGCGTAAGATGGATAAACGCCGCCAGGACCTCATTGCCGCTGTGCGTACAGCCATTACGCAAGGTAATAGGCTCAAACCTTTTGAAGGCGACGCCACCCTTAAAACGGCTTATGTACAATACTGGAATGTATTGCTTTCGGTATTCAATGAAGATTACCGCAAGATTGTGGACATGGAAGAGATAGCCGAGCGCTCGTACGACGAAATGGAAGCCTACCTGCTGATGCAGGAAAAAGCAGGCGAACGCCTCGATGAAGCATATGACCAGGTAACGAGCACCTACCGCACGTTCGCGGCAAGCCACAACGTGCGCCTATCTGAATCCCACAGCTCAAAACTCACGCGCAAGCTTCAGCAAACCGGCAAAGTGAACAGTTATGTGAATAAGATGTATCTTCTTCACTTCAAGAGCACTGTACAGGAAAGCAATATGATAACGGCCCTGAATAATAAAGATGTAAACGGCATGGAACAAAGCCGCGAGGCGATGAAGCGCTACGCGGAAGAGGGCCTGTCACGTCTTGACACCGTGAAGGCCTATAAAGGCGATGGATCGTTGGCAACCGCATGCCGCAAAATACTCGAGTTTCAGGTAATGGAAGCTGGAAATATTACGGCGTTGTCGGATTTTATGATCAAATCCGACGACCACGAAAAAGCCCGCAAAACCTTCGAAGCCAAGCCTGCCGCTAAACGCACCCAGGCCGATATAGACGCCTACAATAAAAGTGTAAATACCTACAACCAGGCAGTTCAAAATTATACCAAAGTAAACGAAGATCTCAATAAGAAACGCAGCGGCGTGCTTACCAACTGGGATAACTCCCAAAAACGCTTTATGAATAGTCATGTGCCGCATAAATAGCGAAACACGCTACGCCAAATTGTTAAGAACGCCGCCGTTTATGGCGGCGTTCTTTTTTATAACGGAGCCAATATCATACCCTTACCATCCCATGATCTGCGTCAGATTAGGATTCAGCAATACCTGTGGCTGTGGTACCGGCCGGTAGTAGAACTTAGGCTCTTCAAAAGTACCCAGGTCAGCCGCCGTGGCAATGTTACCATGCTCACCATCTTTCAGGTAGAACGTAGCGCCTTCTGCGCCAATAGCGCCTACGCGGTAATAGACCAGCGTCTTACCCAGCGAATTCTTTTCCTTATTGGCTTCCGCGGGAATCTCAGCATCGGCCGGCAGCAAGATGATATCATCGATGTTATCACCCGTAAGGTCATATTTACCTAAGCCAGGGAAATAAAGTCCCTCTGGTTCAATCTCCGAACGCTTACCCGCATGCCACCGCATCAGATCATCAGAACGATAACCCTCCAACGCCAGCTCCACACGACGCTCGCGACGGATCTCCAGCAACACCGCCGCCAGTCCACCGGCTACCAGGGGATATTGCGCCTGTAGCACAGGATCAACGGGTGGGTTGATCGCAAGCGCCGGCATTCCCACGCGCTCGCGGAGCAGATTCACCGTACCGTCCAAATCACCCTGTGTCAGCGTACCCAGTTCGGCTTTTGCCTCGGCAAAGATCAGATATACCTCTGCCAGGCGAATCAGCGGTACATCCAGGTTATTCTGCACATCTGTATCGGTATTGTTTACAAAACCTTTGATCTGGTGGTACCCGGTAAAGTTTCGCGACAATTCTTGTATATAAATGCCGGCACCCTGCGCGTATGTAGAGTTATTGATCAGCTCCCAGCCCGGGTAAGCAAAAGTTTGCCCCAGGCGTGGGTCGCGGTCTGCGAACTCTTCCACAAACTGATGGGTGGCATAACCTGCCTGGCTGGTATACGGCGTGCCGTCAGCCATCAGGTAGGTTTGCTGCAGGTCTTTCGATGGACTCACCTCATAGTTGCCGAACATATATCCCCACCAACCACTGTTTAACAACCCCGCCTCATAGAAACGGCCGAGAATAATCTCACTGTTCCCTTCCAGGCTCCCGCTGGTAAACAGCGACGCGTAATCCGATTCAGGCTTGCCGGTATTGTACAGCGCAAAGCCGCCATCGGTGATGACCTCATCCGCCACTTCGCTCGCCAGCGTCAGGTATTTATCCGCCGTTGATTGCAGGTTAAGCTCTGTGTGATACTTGCGAAATGTGCCTTCAAACAAGGCAGCGTCTGCCATAAAAGCACGAACTACCCACTTGGTGACAGCACCCGGACGGTCCTCGCCGGCATCTGCGTCCACGTACTGACGGGCAAATTCAAGGTCTTCAAAGATCTTATCAACGACCGTTGTGCGCGTGTCACGTCCCTTGTACAGGTCCGGATCATCTTGCGTCAACGTCTTTTCGTACCAGGGCACATCAGAATAGCGTGCTACCTTGTCCATATAAAATCTAGCCCGGAAGAACCGGCCCAGGCCTTCATAGTGACTGCGTTGCGCCTCGGTCAGCGTGGCCGTGCCAAAGTGATCGAGGTAATAATTGATCTTGCGCAACTGATCCCAGGTCCATCCTCCCGTAACGTTGGCAGCCGTCGGGCTCCCCGTCATCATGTTCTTGAGCTCGGTTACACCGGTTGTCGCGGTATTATCCGTCGACATATCCTCCACGTAAATGCCGATACCTCCAAAATTATACACACTATACAGATAGGTATCGAGGTCGTCAGCCGTGTGAAAGAAATCCTTTTCACTAATCTCCGTCTGTGGAGAACGCTCCAGGAAGTCGTCGTTGCAAGCCTGCGCGGCCAGCAGGAGCGCAACACACAGTATACTATATTTTTTCATGTTGTTGAGAGTAAGAATGTAAATCCGACAGATTAAAATTGAAGCTCAATACCGAACGAGTACTTCCGTTGAAAAGGATACGCATATCCCCAACCGTTCTGATCACCGGTCGGCTGGTAGCTCGGATCGGTCTTGCCGATATTGTTGGTGATCGCCTCCGGGTCAAAGTACTTTTTCAGCGCCGACCACTCCGTCAGGTTCTCGCCGCTAACATATACCCGTAGCTTGTTGACATGGATGCGGTCCAGCAGCGCATGCGGCAACGAGTAACCAAGGGTGACGTTCTTCAGACGCAGGTAAGCGGCGTTCAGCAAATAATTCGTTTGAGGGATAGCAAGACCTTGCGACTGGTCTATGCGCTCACCTAGGTTCTTGTCGGCAAGCCACGCTTGCAGCACCGGATACTTGGCATCCAGGTTGGCGTCTGCCAGGCCCGCGTTGATATACGACTGCGAGTGTTGCGCACGCA
This sequence comes from Dawidia cretensis, assembly GCF_018598175.1. Classification (GTDB taxonomy): domain Bacteria; phylum Bacteroidota; class Bacteroidia; order Cytophagales; family Cyclobacteriaceae; genus Ohtaekwangia; species Ohtaekwangia cretensis. The sequence goes on along the minus strand of NZ_JAHESE010000039.1, from coordinate 4,830 downwards.
GGGCTTCGCTATCCGCTTCGCCGCGGTAGAAATCCAGCAAGTGTGCATAGCCCCCCGCGTACGGCTGCTGATAAAAACCCCAATACAGGTAATTGGAGGGGTAGTAGTCCATCTTGCCCACGCCCTGGAAGAAGGCACGCAGGTCGAAGCCGTTCCACTCGGCACCCACTGTAAAGCCAAAGCGGAAGCGCGGCGTGATATTGCCGATCACCGAAAGATCTTTCGGATCATTTACAGTAGCACCTTTCTCAATCGTGCCACTTCCATCCAGGTCCTTATATTTAGGCCAGCCTTCTACAATCTCCAACGCACCCCAGGGAATGATCGATGACTCGTCAAGATTAGCTATTTCTTCCTGATTCTTAAATACACCATCGCTCCGCAGACCCCAGACCTCGCCCAGCGTCATGCCTTCATAATATTGCGTCAGGCTACGGTTGGAGTTATCGAAGCGGGTGATCTTGGTTTTGTTATCCGAGATCACAAAGCTGACATACGTATGCAGCGATTTTCCACCGACACTGAACTCATCATCATACCCTAGCGACAGCTCCCAGCCTGTCGTGCGCAGGTCTGCCGAATTTTCTTTCGGCGGGGCCACGCCCAGTACCGCGGGCAGTTCCTTGCCCGGCATCAGCATACCTTCGGTGTCACGACGGTATACATCAAACGACGCTGTAATACGCTGTTGCAGGAACCCCAGGTCGATCCCCAGGTTGCTGGACTTAACGTCCTCCCAGGTATAGTTCTTCGACACCAGGTAGGGCGACGATACCGTCGACGGCAGACCGCCGCCAATCAAATACTTACCCTCATTGAGCGACGAAAGCGGAAAGTAGCCATACTCGTCTATGGCCGACTGGTTACCCAGGGAGCCAAACGAACCACGAATCTTCATCGTGTTTACCACGGTAGAAACCGGCTCCCAGAACGTTTCCTCGTCTACCTTCCACGCCGCCGATACCGACGGATAGAAACCGAATCGGTTGTCTTTCGCGAACTTCGAAGATCCGTCATAACGACCATCGAACTCAACGATATACCGGTCATTAAAGATATAGTTCAAACGATAGAAGCCACCGCGCAGCGCCCATTCACGAATCGATTCATCGACCGTGGCCAGGCCTGTCGCCAAACCAATAGAAGGGATCGACGGCGAGATCACGCCAACTTTCTCCGACTCCACCGAATCCAGCCGGCTATATTCCTGGTTAAAGCCAACAATGGCGTTTATATAATGCTTGCCCTTCGTTTTTTCAAACGTGGCATAGGTATTCAAAACATAATATGACAAACCGTTACCCAGACGGGAAGCAGTATTATTACCCTCTTCGCGAACATCTTCAGGCCCATAGCCGATCAGCAGTTTATTTTCGTTGCTGCGATTGGTCAGGTTATCACGACGCACCGTAAAGTCCGCATTCACACGCAACATGCGTTCGAAAAACGACAGCTCGCTGCTAAACGTACTTTGGAACATATTGATCCGGGTAATACGCTGACCACCATCAACCATCTTCGCGGCAGCACGGCCTACGTCGGTGTTAGCCCACGTACCGTCGGGGTTGCGGTCCCAGCTGGTCGGAAACAGGTTGAAAAGGTCTTCCATCGACAACTGCGAAGGTGTGACCCGCTCCGTCATAGACAACGACGTATTATTACCAAACGACAGCCATTTATACGGAGTAAAATTTACCTTAGCCCGCACACTGTAACGATCATATTTATCATCCGCTACTTTCAGCGCGCCATTTTGCGAATCGTACGCACCCGACAGATAATACGCCGTAGTACCAGACTTGCCTGACATCGTCACGTTGTGGCGCACCGACAGCGTGGGGTTGTCGAGGTAGTACTTCGTCCAGTCGCGATTGCCCATATAGGCCCAAAGCGAATTGTCGTCCGGATCAATACGAACCGGCCCGGAAGATGCCGGGTTATCAGAGCGCTCACGAGCCCACGCATACTGGGTGGGCGTATAATCTACATAATCCCACGGTGTGTTGTTCGTAGAGGTCTCCAACGTCCGCATAAAAATATAGGGATCCGCTACTTTGTTCGGCAGCACAGTAGCATTTCCCCACGCAAAGTTATTGTTGTACTCTACAGTAAAACCTTCGCGCACACCGCTCTTCGTGGTAACGAGGATCACACCAAACGCAGCCCGCGAGCCGTAAATCGCAGCAGACGATGCGTCTTTCAACACCGACATACTCTTAATATCCGACGGTGCGATCAGGTTCAGGTCCGCTACGCTCATGGGCACATTGTCCACCAGGACCAACGGCTGGCCACCATTGATCGAAGTAATACCGCGGATGTTAATCGTCGGCGACGCACCCGGCGCACCACTGCCAAAGTCAACGTTCACGCCAGGAACAGCACCCTGCAACCCCTGCCCCACACTTTGAATAGGACGTGATTCCAGCACCTTGCTATCGACCACACCAACGGCACCCGACAGGTTGGCTTTCTTCTGCTCGCCAAAACCAACGACGACCACTTCCTCCAAAGAAGTAGAGTTGACTTGCAACGGAATGTCGATCGTTGAACGATTGCCGACTGTTACCTCCGAGGTGACATATCCAATAAACGTGACCACCAGCACGTCACCGGCTGCAACGTCCAGCGAAAAGCTGCCGTTCACATCGGTCATCGTGCCGGAAGCGGTGGATTTGATCAGGATGCTGGCACCGATCACAGGCGAACCGTCGGCAGCATCCGTCACCGTACCACGTAGCGTCATACGCTGCGCAGACGAGGCGTTCTGGGCCATGACCCATCTTGGAAGGCACGCCAGTAAACAGGCGAGCACCACCGCGTGGGCGAGGCGGGAAAGATTGTAGAGTTGCTTCATTGCAAAGGGATTGATGTTGTTTTACCGACCAAAGGTATAGGTAGAATAAATATTGAATGACCATTCAATCAAAATTTAACAGACTCTTCATATCGGGTCTGATTGAATTAATGTAGTTTTGACAAAACATTAACACGATGGGAAGAACAAGCCTCAAGGAGGTACGACAACAGGAAATTATACTCGCCTTCTATAAAGTAGCCAAAAAAATAGGCCTCGAAAATGCCTCGATAGCCAAAGTGGCCGATCACCTCGAAATCAACCCCAGCCTGATCGTACACTATTTTAAAACACGCGAAGCGCTCATCGAAGGACTGATCCACTTCATCCTCGAACGTTATAGCGACATCTATAAAACCAACGGCGGACACTATGCCACGGCAAAAGAGCTTACCACCCTGATGGACAATCTTTTCTCGCGCACATGGGACAAGCTCTTCGACGACAGCGTATTCTATAGCTGCTACGCCCTCACCTACCGCGATAAAAAAATCCGCGCATCGTTTAAATCGCTGCACGACTCCTTGCGCGAATCACTGCGGGACGCGCTCCACAAAGCCCGTGCAAACGGTGTCATTCAAATAAAAAATGAAAAGGAAACGGCAGAGGTCATCTTCGCACTGATCGAAGGAGCTTATTATTACTTGGGTATGGTGGACTCACCGACAGAAAATACCCGCAAACTGAACATCATGAAACGGCAGGCGCTCACCTTGCTGGGCCTTTAGACCTGTCGCTGACTCTTTTTCCGGACGATATAAATACGCAAAAGCGACGCCGCGGCGATCACAATCCAGAGGGCATTGACCACCAGGTTGGGCATGTCCATGAGCGTATACGAAACAATAACCAGGCAAAGGCCGCCGAGAGCATTGAGCAAATGATACGGCACACCTTCAGCACGCATCCATCCCAGGCTCAACAGCGCATACGCCGTAACATATGCCAACACACCCGTCCATCCGATAATCTCGCCTGTAGAAAAACTTAACGTTTCATTCATCTGCCCGATTTTATTAGCTGCGCGAAGATATTCAATTTTGAATGGTCATTCAATCTATTCATGTAGTACCTTTACCAGCATGGATAGCGAATGCGCCCATACCGATTTACTACTAATCTTTCAAAGCATTTTATGATCAAGATTAAGTTTCTGTTATCAGTCGCCTGCTGCTGTATACTGCTGAGCGCCTCTGCCCAAACGCGCAAGGCCGTATTTATGATCCTCGACGGTATCCCGGCCGACGTCATCGAAAAGACCGACATGCCCGTATTAAAAGAGATCGCCGCGCGCGGGGGCTATACCCGCAGCTACCTGGGCGGCGAAAAAAACGGCTTCAGCCAATCGCCTACAGTGTCGGCCGTGGGGTACAACCACGTGCTGACCGGCGTGTGGTCGCACAAACACAACGTATGGGACAATGACATCCGCGAGCCCAACTATGCTTACTGGAACATCTTCCGCATCGCCGAGCAGGCCAACCCGTCGCTGCAAACCGCCGTCTTCTCGTCATGGATCGACAACCGCACCAAGCTGGTCGGCGAAGGCCTGCCGGCCGCCGGCAACGTCAAACTGGACTATAGCTTCGACGGTCTCGAGCTGGATAAAACACGTTATCCCGCCGGCGAAAAAAGAATGTTCGACATTGATGAAAGCGTCTCCACGGAAGCCGGCCGCTACATCCGCGAAAAAGGCCCCGACCTGTCGTGGGTATATTTGGAATATACCGACGACATGGGCCACATGTACGGCGACAGCCCGCAGTTCATTGACGCGGTAAAAAAAGCCGACGCCCAGGTAGGCCGCGTGTGGGAAGCCATCAAAGCCCGCGAGCAACAGTACGGCGAGCAGTGGATGATCGTCATCACCACCGACCACGGTCGCGATGCGCAAACCGGCAAAAACCACGGCAGCCAAACCGACCGCGAGCCCACCTGTCTCATATAAACATCTGAAGCTGCCGACGAAGTTG
>NZ_JAHESE010000038.1 GCF_018598175.1 Dawidia cretensis | reverse complement strand
GTAATAGAATATACCACCGGCGACTGAAAACCGGGTGACATTTACCCCGCTGAGGATCGGCCGCACTTCCGGATTGCCGCGTTTAATGACGGAAACGCCGGTACGCTCGTGGATGATAAAATATTCGCCGCTGTTTGTGAATGACAAAACGCGGGAGGCGATCGGGTAGGGTGCCTCAAAGGTTGCCTGGCCTTGTGCGTTGTATTCGGTAAGCTTGCCATCCAGCGTGGCGAAGCCGATCGCTGTACGGGTGGAAAAACCGAATGGTTGTATACCGGGCGTGCTGCGTTCACCGGTGGTAAATGTCAACAGGTTCTCCGGCTGGCAATCGTCCACGAATACCTGGTCGGTGTCCAACGCTGCGATTAAGGGACCGTGGCAATTTTGAATGGAGTATTTTTTACCGGTAACGGTATTTATCACATAGAAATCAACTCCGGCACGCACCGTGGCAAAGTTGCCGGAAACTGACGCTACCATAAAAACCTGTAAATCCGTTTTCAGCGTTTCGACCGTTTTGGTTGCCCGGCGGAAAACCCTGCCGTCGGCGAAGATCAGATCGCCCGCGTCGTTTTCGCCGATCAGGTCGGCCCCGTACCCGTCGAGTTGAGACGACGAGTTATCCAGCTCTACAACATGGTATACATAGTTTTTAGATACGTTGTTGTAGTGGGTCACAAAAAGTCCCTTGCGCAAGGGTCTGATTGCGGCAAAGGAGGCACCCCACGTTACCGGGCTTCTTTCACCCTCAGCAGTCAGTTTAAAAAGATTGCCGGGGCTACTCTCGCTTGTCCGCCCATTAGCCGTAGCGTTAACTGTTCCGAAGTATACCACTGCTTTCGCGCCGGTCAGATCGAACGTGGGAGCATGATATTCGGGGACGACGGTTTCCGTACTGTCATCAGACGAACACGATAAAAGCAGCAAAAAGGCTATCAGGGCTAAACTGAGGTTATACTTCACGTTTCAGGCGTTATGGACATGCGCTAAATTTATGAAACGCGGTTTATTCGAACACGGCCATCGTTCGCTGGCGGACAATGATCCTGGTATTTCTTACACGACTGGTATCTGTGCCCGCCCACGACGTTGCGTATTATGAAGTTGTCGATGTGAGTACGCGACCGGCTTAAAGACTTTTGGGAAACAAAATCCAGCGTAACAGGTTTGCTAGTCAGAAAACTACCTGATCAAACTGTCATGCCAACGGCAACGTAACACTGAATATGCTGCCAAGGCCCGGCTGTGAACTGACGGATATGAACCCGCCATGAAGCTTGGCTATTTTACGACAATAGGCGAGGCCGATACCATATCCCTCGGCAGACTCGGTATGCGATACCTTCGAAAAGATGTAGAAGATCTTTTCCAATTCAGGCGCTTCTATTCCGCGTCCGTTATCCTGAACGTCGATTTGCAGGTACTTTATAGTCGGGTCAACACCAAGCATTTCGTTTAGTTCGTTTCCTAATATGTGATGGGAGGATATGATAACCTCTGGCGGCACGTTGGGCCGATTGAATGTCAGGGCGTTCACGATAAGGTTAAAAAATAACTGCTCAATGTGGAACCGAACGCCGCGTATTTCATGTAGGCGCTCACTTTTTACTGTTGCATTTTTATGGACAATCAAATCCGTCAGTTGTGTACGAATGCCGGCGATAACGTTGCTTAAATCAATCCTTTCGTGCGTTAGCCCTTTGTCACTTAAGCCAGTATATTTTGACATGTCCTTCATCATCATGCTAAATTGCTCAGCCGATGAGTTTATTTTTTGGGCTAAATGGCGGATCTTTGGGGTGCCTTCGTTTTCGGTTGCGTCAATGAGCATATTGGAAAATACACAGAGCTTCCGCAGGGGTTCTGCTAAGTTGTGGTCCGACACGAATTGATATTGTCGATTCTCTTCCATTGCATCGGTTGCCTGGGTATTCAGTCTATTGATGGTTCGCTTACTGGCATGCAAGACCTCAATGCTCTCTAAATGGAAGCTGATTAAGTCAGCAAACATCGTAAACAAGGCAATGGTGTGCGAATTACTCAAACGGGCAGGCGCCGGATCAATGGCACACAATGTACCGAAGAATTCGCCGTCTTTGAGGACGATGGGTACCGATATGTAACTTTGGAAACCATAGATTCTCGGTGTATGATGGTTGCGATACATTTCATCATTGGCCACGTGGTCGATAATGACCACGTTTCCGGATTGGCGGATCTCGTTACAGATGGTTGTTTCAATCCGGAGTTCGCCACCGGGCTTTAGCCCAAAATCGATTTCATCCCGTACGCTGCACGCAATCCAGCGATCGGTGGTAACTCTGGCGACGGCGGCAAACCCCATACCGGTCGTGCGGCAAACGACTTCGAGCAGTGAGGGAATAATCTCTATCTGCTGTACATTGTTGATGTCATTAAGCAGTGAATCGATCTCAATGTCTGGCATGGTTCAGCCGTATTTTAAATTATTTGTAATATATCACTATTCGAACGAACAAAGAACGTAGGCCAGGGCATAAGCCCAACGTTGGGAATCGGCCATACAGTGCAGTAAAGCGGTAAGAGGCCGTTATGTATTGGCAACCCCTCCACGAATGCACCACAATTAAAATTGATATCCATTGTGAATTTGGTTTTGCATAATAAAAGGTTATATTTGCATCCCTTTGGCGGACAACACCGGTGATTGCCAAAGTTTTCGGGGTGTAGCGTAGCCCGGTATCGCGCTTGGTTTGGGACCAAGAGGTCGTCAGTTCGAATCTGGCCACCCCGACTTAAAAGTGAAAGCCTTCAAAATCTGCGATTTTGAAGGCTTTTTTGTTTGGCGCTACTACCCGTTCATCGCTTTTCTATGCATAGCGACTTTTCTAGTTCAAATTCACTCAAGTCGACACCGGGGAAAAACTATGTTTTCCCTCTTAATTTATGCTTGGCCAATCAGGTTTTAGTCGTTCTATTCAAATCATGTCTGTAAGTGCATAACCAGCGGTCAAGATTTCCTCTAGTTCCGTCAGGAATTTGCGGAAAAGGTGGAATGTTTAGAAAAACTTATCTATTCTATCCAAGGTACTTTTTGTAAGTAGTTCACTGGTTATTACAGAATTTGAGTTTATCTAGCAGCAGATGAAAACGCATCTTAACAAAGTTAATAAGCCATTTGCCCAATTTCATCTATTTTCAAATAGCGGCGAGGTGTTCGTTTATAGCAAGACGATTTCAAAAGATACTAACCAAGGCACTTTGAAAGTATGAGCGTATTTACTTTTCATCTTACAAAAACAAGTATCAAATCTGCTCTCAAGGCTCTCTGGATCCCTCCCACAGCTGGTAATATTCCTGGATTGATACATGCTGAATGCATGACATCCATGACGTTAGGCTCACTAATTTTCTCACCTTCACGAGTACTCATCCGGCAACTGGTAGTGTTCGCACAATGGGAAAATGAGTTGGCGATTGACAACTTTTTGAAAAACGATGTCTTCGGGAAAACGCTGGCAAAAGGATGGCATATCCGTCTGACCCATTTGCGACAGTGGGGAAACATTGACGAATTTGTACTTCCCAACCCAAGCATCGAAGCAGATAACCCGGATGCGCCCGTAGTTGCCGTCACGCTTGCCCGCATGAAACTTCTTCAAGTTCCAAGATTCATTCATTGGGGTAGACCGGTTGAAAAATTAGTCCGGGATCATCCTGGTGTTTCTCTGGCTTTGGCAGCTACCAGGCTTCCACGAACGGTCTCCACATTTTCAATCTGGAAGTCCCAACGGGAAATGCTCAATATGGTTCATGGACATAGTCCTGTTCCTCATCCTAAACGCCATTCGGAAGCGATGCGAGAACGGGAGCGAAAAGACTTTCATATTCAGTTTACAACGCTGCGCTTCAAACCGATAGCTGAATACGGTGAATGGAATGGCCGCAGTAATTATATACCAGCTCTTACCAGCAAGCAGTTACCATGAGATTGGCTTATCCCGTTCAAAAGTTACAGGATTGGTTTACTCAGCAGTGGGTAATTCTTTGGGGTAAGCGAATCGAACCCGATGCCGTTCCCTGGCTCATGGGGCCTTTTGGAAAATTGGGCGCAATAGGCGATGATTTTGTTACTCAGCTGGCAGAGGCAGAAGATTTGATTATAGAAAGAAACGCAGCCTCACATGGACTTATCCCTTCCATTAAAGACCTGAAATTATCAGACGCAGAATTCATCCGTCTTTCACAAAATATTATAGAATTTTATGAAAATACCTCGCGTTACAAGTTGACGCTTTCCGTACAATGGAACCCCCTATTTAAAATCTTCGGGAATTTGGTGATGAGCCTATTCAGTAACCGGATTAAACAGCTGAATATCCCAACGAACAACACAGAAAAGTCAAATCTATTAAATAGCGAGATAATCACGCTTAAGGAACCTAAGTCAAATGACGTGAAGTATACGATTTGGTATAGAACCTTCATTTCGACGGGGCAAGTGCTTTATTCCGGAGTGTACTCTACATGCACGCTGCCATGCGGAAAAATTTGTATTAAAGCGGTATTCCCTTTGCCAAAAGGAAATGCTACAGTCATCATGTTACCAAGTGTGGGCCCAAAGGGCGAACTTCGTCTTGACTCCTCCGGAGCGAAGTTTGGTGATCCTGGCTTCTATTTCTTACTCAGCGATTCAAAAGGCGGCTTTTGGTCTCAATACATAAGATCATTTCGTGATCATTTAACTATCTACTGGGATGAAGAAACTATTTTCGGAGAGCAAACGCTAACCTTATGGCATCAGCGTGTTCTTCGATTGAATTATGAAATACATCGCAAATAATTCTGCTTAATCGTTTCAAATCTTCAAGGAGCTGGTTCGAACTTCGTCCGGTCATCCCGACTTCTTTGCCCTTTTTATGGGCAGTTTGTACTGTTGGGTAAATAGTGCGTGGCGGGCCACATCGGGCATTATCAACTGAATCACAGTGCTGAAATAGTATTAATTATCTAAAAATTAGATTATTAGACCAGCTAGGCGCTTTAAATCGAAAATAAAATAGTTCGAAAATTGTACACTCAGGGCGACTCATTAAAAAGCTTGCAGATTCATGAAGAATCGCAAGCTTTTTTACTGATAGCCGGATGGTTTCGAACTTCCTTTCGCCGTGAATGAGCCTATCGTTAGATGTAAATCACGTTAGTATTAAGGCCCCAATGTTTATTCTTGTTTCCTTTCAGGTACTCCACTATCTGCTCTTTTGTCTTTAAGTTGGTCAAGACACCACCGCACCAAAAATCGATTACGCAACGCTCCGTGAATCTAAAAATCAATATCCTTTCAGATTTACCGATCCCGCCCTTGTAATAAGCTAACAGCGCTATGTCTTGCCCCACGCCCAGATATAGAAGCCGCCTGTTCGGAAGGCGCTTACCTAACACCACGTCCGTTGCCTGCCAGTCCTCTCCCGGATTTGCTATTAAGAACTTATTTTCATCCAGGCTGCCCAAAAAAGTTTTGATAACGCCGGGCATCGATTCGAATTTTGTGTGACTGGTGAAATTCGCTGCATCCAGGCTTGCAATCAGCGCATCCAGGTTTCTATTTTCGAGAATGGTAGCCGTATCAATACTGAATGGTATGCAGGCGGTAGATGTAGGTGGCTCGTCACTAGTAGACATGGCCCCGGCTTTTTTGGAACACAGGACCAGAGTAATACCAGTCCAAACCCTATTATTATGTACTTCATTATCCAATTGACCGATGAGCCATTTCCATAAGTAGTAATATCCATATTTCGTCCGGTAAAATTATCTCATTCTTATAAACATGTCAATGTCCGGTTCCCCAACGCTCTTCTGCAATCATCTTATTTTTCAGTGTATAAGAGTGAAGTCGCCATGTCATGGCGCAATAGCCCCCTGGCATTGTCGTTATTGGCCCCTATTTAGTTTGTGGCCGATGGCTATTTTTGTGTGACAATTATTAGAATACTATTTAAATCTAAGTAATCCACGTTATAAAAAAAGAATATTGGTAGCATAACCGACATATATCAACGGCTTATTGCTGTGTCTAATGAATTTTTTATCATAAACTAATATTATGGACGTTCTTACCATACACAACGCTACCAAAAAGATTGACGCCGACGATTTTAACCTGGAAAATTCACGGTTCATTAATGGTTGCATGAGTAACAGCCATCTGGAAAATATGATGATGGCAGGTACTACCATACTCAATGTTAATGCCAGCAATATGAAAATTACCAATGCCGACCTAAGTGACCTGCAAATAGAAGGCGCTCAATTGGGCGGAGCCTATATCCACAATATCGGGATGCCACCCAAAGATCACCCTATGCACGTTCAGGATAGTACTATGCGCCCTGTCCGTTTTGAGGATTGTGAACTGCATGGCAGCCAGTTTAACCATTGCAATTTGAGCAATGTTTCTATAAGGAATTGCGATCTTAGTGGTATCGAGCTGACAAACTGCAATATCAAAGGAATGACCATTAATGGAATTACAGTTGAGAATCTGCTCAATTTAATTGACAATCGGAAATAAGCCTTTGGCAAGGAACTGAATAGCGAATACATTTACCTGTGCCACAATCGTAAGCCCCCGGCCATCTACGTCACACCAGAGCTACCCGTAGTGATCGTACAGATGCGTTAGTCATCTAAGCAAACGTTTCTGTGACATTGGTGTTTCCCGTGAGACATTGAGCCGGATCAGGAATCAATACAAAGTGCATTAACATCTGCTTTGTTAATTATTTCAACAAACTTTAAATACGGCATAACAAAATCAAATTGCCTCATCGGCCCCTTCAGAGTAACATCTTCAATGAGATTAACCCTATTTACTGTCAGAAACAGATCAGAGTCGTCACCGCGTATAAACTCGTCTCTGGGAAAATTACGGGTCCGTCGCCAACAGAATTTTACTGCTTGAAACAACATCAATGGCCTAAAAATCAGGCCATCAGGCCACCTAGGCGCTTTAAATCGAAAATAAAATAGTTCGAAAATTGTACACTCAGGGCGACTCATTAAAAAGCCTGCAGATTCATTCAGAATCGCAGGCTTTTTTTGTTGGTAGTTGCGTGAATTCGAACCAGGTAGGAGGTTGGAAATGCGTTAAGAGCATCTGTAACCTTTACCAACAATGCCGGTAGACCGTAATTAACGACGAAGATGGTATCGGAGCGGAAGACGACCTTGTTATCTATGAATGTAATGTAAATGATAATTTTCTGGGCTTATTCGGAATACCGCTCATAGCAGGCAGAACATTCTCGAAAGACATAGAGACCGATGCTGAGCAAGCGGTGCTCTTTAATGAAACTGCGGCATAGGTGCTGGGGTGGAGCGCTCAAGAGGCGATAGGAAAACAGTTTATACACAGCGGGCTAAAAACCGTGGTGGTGGTTGTTAAGGATTTTCACATGCACTCTTTAACCTGACCATTCAACCCCTGCTTTTACGGTTCGATCCCACGTGGTCTAACTACATTGCGGTGAAGATCCAACCCGGAAAAAGTGCCGAAGTCATCGGGCTCATGGAATCGACTTTGATGAAATATTCCCCTTATCCTTTCGACTACCAATTTCTGGACGATCATTTTAATGAACTGTACAGCACCGAGCGTAAGCTCGGCGAGATGTTCGGTTTCTTGACGATCGTGTCTATTCTCATTGCCCTCGCTCGGTTTATTTGGCCTCGCTGCATTCTCGGCCAATCAACGCACCAAGGAGATCGACATACGCAAGGCGCTCGGCGCCACGGTCGGCGACATTGTGATTCTCATTGCAAAAGGCTTTGTATACCTCATCATCATCGCCTTGCTTCTTTCCGCACCGCTTGGTTGGTACTTTATGAAAACGTGGCTTGAGGACTTTGCCTACCGTGTTGATATAAGCCTGTGGACTTTTGTCTATGCGGCGCTGCTGATCTTAACCATTGCCGGCTTGACTATAGCTTTCCAGTCTTTTAAGGCGTCGGTCACCGATGCCGCAACCACGCTTAGGAATTAAATGGAGCGAGTCATCGGAGTGAATCCCTATCAGCATTGATGCAGATGGTTTGGAGCCTTGTTAGTCGCAGTCGCGATAAGAAAGAAGTGCTTCATTGAGCATGTTGCCCGTCGTTAAAGCCCACGGCATGGCGGATATTTGAAATGCGGGCTTCATTGAGGATGTGATAAGGGTTAGTCAAATACATTCTTTCGGCGCTGGTAATACGTATTCGCACCCCATACTATGGGTAAGCCAATGCAGAGCATTAATATACCACAACCAATTGTAGCCTGTAGCAAATTAAAAGATCCCTTGCCCAATCCGATAAGCTTGAGAATAACAAGATTCATCACCAGCCAGACAAATACTCCATACAACAATCCAACCAACACTTTATTACCAGAAAGAAATTTCAACTTGGGGTAAAGCAGAAAGAGTAAAATCGTCCAGCCATACGAAATTGCATAATGCACGATCAAGCCTAGCAATGCTGAAACGAAACCCATCGCATAGGATTCTTTGCCCAGAAATACACTGGCGATGTATTGAAGAACAGTCACTGCATCAGTGCCGGAAGAAATGTATACATTGACGCATGCAGCCATTATATCTAACGTGCCGGCAATGAGGCCTGTAATCAAAATAGTTTTTACCAGACTGCTTCGGGAGACATCTGTACGTGATGATGACATAAGTCAGGAATTAGGTATTCAAAAGTAGGTCGAAATACGGCTACTCACCTAATTGCCTGGTGTGATTTTTATAACTCCTTAGCATTTTTTTGCAGTTTTAGTTGATAGACGTGTCAGCCCAGGTAGCGATTGAGTGGTTCTATTCCTGACTCTCTTTACTTTTAAAGTCAGTAATGGTATTTCCATCATAACGATACACGCCATCAGCGCCAAACCAAATATTTCCCTTATCATCTTCTATGATCCAGAAAAATCATTGGTTTATTTGCGATTTCAGTTACAGTTGTCTTTTATTGGACAAGGGACTTTGCATCATAACGGGAAAGTGCCCAACCCCGGCCATTATCACTTTCTGAACTAGTCCAAATATTGCCTTTTATATCTTCCATTATATAACCAACAAACTTCTGCGTGAAATCGGTAAACGTGCTGCCGTCATAGCACCAAAAGCCATCGGGTCCACCAAGCCAGATGTTGCCTTTTTTATCTTTCGTTATCGTGCGAATATTGCTAAAAGGTTTGCCGTTATGGGTGAAAACGCTCATGGGAAGGGATATAAGCTCGAAATACCTGGAAAACAGATTTTATAAAATCCCTGGCGCCATTTGCCTATCCCAGTATCAGCACGTACCGAAAGAAAGATCGGGGAATGCCGTACTCCCACGCCGAACACACGAGCGTCGAAATACTTGATTCTCAACAGGGTATGCGGGTAAGCCATTTTAAGTCGACCAGGAAATGGTAACAGCCGCGAAAGCGAATAAGCCAGATTGAGTTCTGCGGAAAATACGAATTAACGTATCTTTGTCTCGAGGAATATTATATGCCCCCAGAAAGTAAGTCGAATGATCCGCTTCATGGATTGACGTTGGAAAAAATGGTAACCCACCTTGTAGAAAGCTATGGGTGGGAAACGTTGGGCGAAGAGATTCAGATCAATTGCTTTATGCACGAGCCTTCAGTAAAATCCAGTCTCAAGTTCCTTCGAAAAACACCCTGGGCCCGCACAAAGGTTGAAGACTTTTATAAGTATTCACTTCGTAAAAACAAACTTAAATAGCCTTGTCAAGTAATGGGCTCACAAAACGCCACCGCTTATAATGCTATTACTTTGCAACCAGGGCCAGTCCCTCAAAAACTATCCCTTGCCAGCCATGAGCCATAAATTGCCGGATATTCTGGTGATCCGTACTCTCCGGATTCTTTAAAACCGATTGATAATGCTCGGCAAATAAATAAAGGGTATCTTCTTTGTTCAGCTTATTTAGTTGAGCAAAAGTAAAAACTTTTGCGCTCCCTTGATTTTGAGTTGCTTCATTCTGTAGCGCTCCATTTTTAAAGGCTGTTGGCTGATGTTGATAATAAGTTTCTATAAACTCAATCACCTCTTTAAACGCAAGTGCGTTGTCTTTTAACTTGTTTAATAAAGTTGGCAGCTGCTCTTTCATTCGGAATATTTTATCCAAAATTAAATAACCTATTTTAAAATATTGCTGCCGCCTGTTATAAAAAGCTTTCTGAATGTGTACGATCTCCGGCTGGATTAGCAGACAAACCACTACGTTATCTGCGCGAATGATTTTTGCAGCCTCTTCGGTAACGTGGCAACCCGCTTGCTTTGTCCATTCGAACTTAGCTGTGTGCCAGAAAAATGAATGTCCAATGTAGACCTGGCCCGAACTTTTAATCAATACGGCAATACTAACAACATGAAAAACTTAAGCATTCTCAGCATCGCACTTCTTTTAGCATTGATGACCAGTTGCGAGGTCATAGGAGATATTTTCTCTGCGGGGTTTTATATCGGGGCTTTCGTGGTGGTTTTTGTGATCGGGGCAATCCTGATCTTCGTTTTGCGCAGCCGGAAATGACACAATATTTCTGATGCGTGTGGAATAATCACCCCAGCTGCGCTACGTATTCCATCTGTTACACGTGATAGTTGACACTCCACAGTGTGGTAAACTGGATCTGGGGCATTCGTAACGAACCCGGTTTTATGTGAATTTTAAAACTTCCACGGGTTCGACAGCAAAACTTAAATTGCGGTTATGAAAACATGCGAATGAGTTAGTTTTGCATCAGCTTGATGCTTCCGCCCTCGGGATTTAGCTTGACCGCCGCCGGGAGGAACTTTGTGCCGTATCGGTTCACCCCCCAGTCCTTGAATTGTTTTTCGCTGAGGTCATTACCGGGCTTCGTGTAAAGAATTAGCCTGATCTTCTTAAATCCCTGTTGACCAGCGAAGGTCTTTATATCGGCATGCTGCACTGCCTCGTGTTTGTACACCATCTGCAATAACTCGTACGGGTGTACGGGTATACATTAACACCGTTCACGACGACCAAATGATCGGCCCGGCCGTGCAAATAGTACCAGCCGCGTTCATCGACCGCGGCAATATCGCCCGTACGGATATACCCCGCGCGCATGGCAAACCTGGATCGCACGTAGAGAACGAAGCTCCCTTCTTCGTCCCGAATTGGCCTCCCGATCGTATCGGGTCGTATAGCCAGCATCGCCGGCGTAGCGATCGTTGCGAGCCCCGTCTCGGAGGTGCCGTAAAAATTAAAAACGATATCGCCGAACTTGCCTGTGGCAGCCTGCAAAATCGATGGGGGCAGAATATCTGCACAACTGACGACGCATCGGAGCGACTCCATTTTGAAATCCAACAATTTGTTAATCATCTGCGGGATCAGAATTGCGACTTCAATCCTATTCAATTCTATTTCTTTAGCGACGACTGTAGGATCGAACTTGTTAATAAGGAAAAGCGTCTTGTTCAGCATCAGACCCAAAAACAACACTGATAACCCGTAACTGTGATAGATAGGCACGGGAGTATGACCGATTTATAATCCTGTAATCTAACGGTCTTGACGATGTCTGAGATGGCTTTCAAATATTGCCACAGTGTATTATTTCGCTTCGCTTTAGCAATACCGGTGGAGCCGCTTGTAAAAATGGACAACGTCGTTCGGAGGCCGGCGATCTCGTCCTCGCTGTAAAAATCGCAGCGATACGTCGTCACCGGGCGGGCATCGCCTGGGACTTATTCTCCAGCGCGAGTAGCCGTTCCTGGGTACGACCAATCAGAATCAGGTGTACATTGTATCGCAACAAGTGCCGTGCCAGTGCCTCGCCGATACCGAAAGTAGCACCCGTAATGAGAATGATCTTTCCAGTAAGCTGCCTGGATGCTTTTCGTTTATTATATGCTATTGCAGGAAAAAGGAGGCGGGCCCGAACTGACATATTACTTAACTATTTTACAAGATAGGTTTTTTTTGCCTGATCTGTTCAATATGTTAACGGGCTGCGTGTTGAAGATTTATTCAATCGACACGATTATGAATACAATATTATGTTTCTATATTTATATACTCCCTGTGGACTTGGCTGATATCGTGTGTTTCGCGGGCGTGTGTCTGTTTTCTTTTGATCCCGGCAAGGAATCTTTCATTTGCGATGTAAGTAAACTAACAACACTGTCTATGGAAAAAATCTGTTCGCCTTTTTCTTTGCCGCCAGGGGTGGCGCGCTGTGTCACGCCTGTGTGCCATAGGTCATTATAACGGTGTTCCCGGGGCGATGACCCTTTTCCGGAAGTGCCGACGGTACTTCTGCGGTATTGTATTGCTAAACCCTTAAAAATACCCTTATGAAAAAACTTAGTTGGCTTTTTTATGTTGCCTCGCTGGCAGTCACGATGGTAGGCTGCCGGGAAAATGAACCGGCGGTTCCCGGAGAAATACGTTTTACGCTCAGCGCCGGTGCAGTGGCCGATCCGGCCGGGCGTACGCTGGCTTCCCTGCGCGAGGGCGCTTCGGTATACGTCAGCATTCGCCGGGTGAGCGGTGATGAGGTATATACTTTGCAGCAGGTCACGCTGCTTAAAATGGGCGATGCTTACATCAGCGAGCCGTTGGCCCTGCCGGGGGGAAACTACGAGCTTACCGACTTCCTGGTGAGCAACGCGACAGGCGACGTGGTGTATGCCACGCCGAAGGAGGGATCCGACATGGCTTCATGGGTAGACGACCCGTTGCCGGTGGCTTTTGCCGTGAGCGACGATGGCCTTGCGCAGGTAGATGTAGAAGTCGTGCCCGTGGGCTTTCACATGCCCGAGCAGTTCGGCTACGTGTCGTTCCGCGTCAACGTCGTGCCGTACCCGTTCTTTAAACTTTCGGTCTTTCGACCCGACAGCGCCGGACTGGCCTTCTCGGCGGTGCACGCATACGTGGTTGAAAGCGGCGATACACTTTACAGCCGCTCATTGCCGGCCCGGACGAACGATGTTGCGTTTTCGGGAAACCCCGAAGGGACGTATACACTCGTGCTGAACGTGCCCGGGCATGCCACGTACCGCAGAACGTTTGTGTTACAGGAACTGCTGGCAGAACTCAACGGCGAGCCGCTGCAGGTGACGCTTGTGGAGGCCCTCACTTTTACCGCGTTGCCGTACGCAACAGGACCGGACATTACAGAGCCATACGACTTCTGGATCTCGATGGAGGCCGGTGTGCCCCAGACACCATTCACGATCGATTGGGGAGATGGCACTGTAGAACAATTTTATGATCCGAGCTACTTGCAGTTCGGGCATAGATATTCCGCAGTGGGTCGTTATCATGTCAGTGTGTCCGGCGATCTGGCGTCGGTCGGCCGGTTGGGAATCGTCTTCCCCTGGGGCGTGAACGATGATGTCGTGGTGCGTGCCTTGCCCGAGCTGATTAGCTTGTCGCTTGCCTGGGCCGGGGTGGGCGACTCGCTGGATATTTCACAAAACACCAAGCTGGAGTCTCTGGGGCTGAACAGCACCGGTATTCGATATTTTAACGTGCGCAACAATCCCCGGTTAACGTATATCGAACTTTCTGATAATGTAGACTTCCCGCCGGCCGTGCTGAACGAGATCATCGGCGATGTCTATCACCACGCCGTGGCGCGTCACACGGGCGAAGGCTGGCTGGAGCTGGACGCCCCCGATGGCAGCGAGACAATGATCGGCCCACTGTCGGCAACGGCCATGGATCAGCTGCGACAACTGCATGACGAGTATGGCTGGACAATTGTTCCGGATCCGTTCTGATAAAAAGTTTAAGTATATATATAATCTCCCGGTCCTGGTATGCGCAGGCCGGGAGTTTTTGTTTCCTGAAGCATTTTTATTTAACGCAGCTTGCTGAAAGAATCTTTTTTTACCCTACCTTGTTGTCGACCTGAAAGATGAATGTTGGGATCTCGAGTACGCAAATAGTTCGAACAATGTTTCAGCTGGTGGAATACCTTTTATATAATGGCACAAACTGAAATTATTTGGCTCGTGGATGTCGGCTACATTACCCGGGCTAGTCGTGGACGCGGCAGGATTGACTACTTAAAAGTGCGGGCATTTCTTGAGAAACGATTCAGTAGCCATTGCGAAGCCATAATTTTTAACGGAGTAGATAAGCACTATGGCATTGACCATGGATTGAAGCAATTCTATCATACCATGGAACAATCAGGCGTTGTTGTTAAGCT
Organism: Dawidia cretensis; assembly: GCF_018598175.1. Taxonomy (GTDB): domain Bacteria; phylum Bacteroidota; class Bacteroidia; order Cytophagales; family Cyclobacteriaceae; genus Ohtaekwangia; species Ohtaekwangia cretensis. Next base: position 44,094 of record NZ_JAHESE010000038.1, on the reverse strand, counting down.
CTATGAGATGGAAGGCGGAGCGCAGAAACAGGTTGATGTCGCGATTGCCAGCCACATAGTCTATCATGCGATGAAGGGAAACTTAGTTGTCTTGTCGACAGGCGACAGAGACTTTGTACCGGCAATTCAGCTTGCCATCAATCAGGGTGGAACTGTCACATTGATGACATATGATTTTGGAGTGCATGGCGATCTGATAAATCTGGCGCATGAGCGCTTATTCTTCGAGAGCTTTCCAGAGCTATTGAGATGAGCAATTCGTTTGTGGCGGGATAGCTTCCTGACGGGCAGGTGCTTCGGGGTGGGGAACCTTCAACACAATTTTTGCGGAAATAAGCACAAAATCAACACCGATGCTGAAAATCAAACTGTGACGGTCAATAGGGGAGCCGGCTAATCCTGTAATCGAAACAAAAATTATTAGTTTTTATTACTAATTTATTTAGTTTTATTAGATTTGAAGAAAGATCAAGAAAATGGGAGCAGCAATAAAAATAGCATCCGGGCTCGCTGGAACCGACGTTCAGGCGGCCCTGGAAGAAATGATCCGGGTGGCGGCATCCTTGAAAGAACACCGCAGGATGGCCGTCGACGGCGTTTTAAACGATGTGCGGGGATATGTTGCCCAGCAGTTGTCAATGGATGTTTCGGCTCAGCAACTGGGGCAGATACAGGTTCAACTGGTGGCGTTCAAAGAATCGAATTTGCCACCCCGGTTCTGTAAGACGGTTTTTGCTGAGGCCCGAAAGCGCGGTCCGGGTTACACTCATTATTTGAATTTTACGCAGGATATTCACAAAATCATACTCGGCGTGCTTCGTTCGGCGCAATTGGAGCTCGGCATTGGCGGCTTCGCGCCGTCTGCAGATTGGCACCCAGGAGTACTGTCTGTGGTACGATAGTACCTACAGCGATGCTGACAATGACACGTTGGAGATAATTGAGCGATGAAGCTCTAAGGTTTGTCGAACTGATGCGCGGTTTTGTTCTGAATGAACAGGAGTGACATGCATGCTCCTGTGAAAGCAAGTCCCGCCGAGATCAGCATGATCTTCTTATAGGCTTCAATGAAGCTTTCGTGATAATACCGTTCTATTTTTTCTTTTGCTGTATTGTCAACTTCTTTCGGCACAGCGGCATTCCCTAGATTCACCGTTTGGGCCATTACGGCTTGCCGTACTGTGCCCGGTAGATCTGTGTCGTTCAGACGCGCCTGCAGCGCCATGGAAAAGAGCAGTACAGCCAGGGCTCCGAAAATGGCATTGGCCAGGACATTTGAAATGCGGGTGATGGCATTATTAATGCCCGACGCTGTCCCCGAATATTGCTGATTGACAGAGCCCATCACGGTCGACGTCAGGGGCGCGACGGTAATCGACATTCCCAGTCCGAAAACAAGTATCCCCGGAAAATAGGTGACCCAATAGTCGGCAACACCACGGGTCTGGCCAACAAAGGCGAGCAACAGCAGGCCTATGCCCGCCGTTGCGGGGCCGATGATCAGAAACAATCTGGGTCCGTATTTGTCGGCGAGCTTGCCGGATAGCTTCGCCAGGATGATCATCAACAGTGTAAAGGGTAAGAAGGTGAGACCCGACTGCAATTGCGTATAGCCTTGTACCTGTACCAGGTTTAGCGAAAGAAAAAGCATACCCGCGCCAAGGCCGGCGTAGAGAAAGAACGTGAGGAGGTTGGCGCCGCTAAAGGTGCCGTTGTTGAACAAGTTTAGCGGCATCATAGGATATTGGCTGACCTTCTCGATGGCGATAAACGCGATCAGCAAAATAGTGCCGACGATCAAAGGCAAGTAGACATGCCAATGGTGAATGCCTTTTTCCGGCATGCTCAGGCAGCCGAAAGTAAGGGCGGCAAGGCCCAATGCAATCACGATGGCGCCGAGGATATCAATGGAAGGATTACTGTTCTCGTTTTTGGTCTCATCGACCTTTGTCCAAAGGATAAAGAATGCTGCGATACCGATGGGCACGTTGATAAAAAAAATGTAACGCCATAGGCCGGCGTCGGCTAAGGCGCCACCTAAAATGGGACCGCCCACGGTCACGATGGTCGTAGCAGACGACCACGTGCCAATGGCTTTGCCGCGTTCGGTCTCATTGATCGCAGAGGAGATCAGCGCCAGGCTTCCGGGAATCATGAAGGCACCGCCGATGCCTTGCACGAGGCGATATACAATCAGCAGAAAAACGGTGCTCGCAGTTCCGCACAATCCTGAACCCACTACGAAGATGACAATGCCGACCATGAATATTTTCTTGCGTCCCAGCTTGTCGCTCAGGGAACCCCCTACGAGTATGAGGGAGGCCAACATCAGCAGGTAAGCATTCAGTATCCAAAACAGCTCGCCACTGGTGGCCTGCAGGCCATCTTGTAAAGCAGGCAGCACCACGTTTAACGCTGTGGCATCAATAAACGCCATCGCCGATGCTATGATGGCCGCTAACATTACCCATATGCCTTTGGCGCTGCTCAGTTTTACCGTTGCCATCGTGGTTTTCGATTCGGCGTTTGATCCATGACCAGGGATGGAAGGATTGGATTATGGAAGGTGAATGATCTGCGGTGAGGCATCTCTGCATTCGCCGCAGATCTATAGAGTGCTACTTACCATTTTTCGGGAAGTTAGGATCGTCCAGAATCTCTTGAATCTGGGCTGTATGTCGTCTGCTGTGCGCGGCCATTAACAAGATCGTTTGATAGGTGTCAAGCTTTCCAAACGGGAAATCGTTGTAGTGATTTCGCAGATCATCGGGCGTTTTTTTGATATACAGTATATGTTTATCGCGTTGGGCCTTGAAGTCGGCAAGCGTGGACTCAAAGGATCCAAACTTGCCGGTGGGTTTGAGGGTTTCCTGCGCTTCACGTTTTTGGCTGCGGTCGGCGACCATCTTTACCAGCTCGTCGTCTTTTGTTTTTACCTCGCTTCGTTTAGAAGGATCGGCTGGCTCTTTCAGTCCGGATTGGGCGTATTCAAAAAGTTGCGTTTCAGCTAACGTAATGTGCTCGACGCATTCGGCGATTGACCAATGGGCAGCGTCGGCTTTAAAGCTCAGCTGTTCGGCCGTCAGTCCTTTTACCTTCTTCAAAAGGTCGTCTTTTGTACCCTGCAGCAGGTCCAGTGCATACTTCCGTTCGGACTCGGTGAGGGTGGCGGCGGGGCGGTCAAAGCTCATGGCGATCGCGGCTACGGCGACAAGAACGAATTTGAGTGTTTTCATAATTGGGGGTGGTTTTGTTTCATAAAGGTAATGTCTTTATACCCATGTAGGGGGTGCGAATTAGACATTTCGGCAGGGTGATTGGGACAGCGGGCGTCTTTTTATGTTCGTTTGGGTGTTTGGTCGTATAAAGCCACAAAGCCTGGCAGCGGGACTTACTAAAGTTCGGGCCCAGTGCAGGCGCAGCATGGTCATACGCTGCGGTTATGCGTGCTTGTTTGTTTTCTAAAGTCAGTATTGTAAATTTCTTTTCAAAGAAATGCTTAAGAATTCCGTTATGAGAAGAGCTGAAAAGGCTGATCGCGCATTGGTCGTCGATATCCTGGTAAAATCGTTCCACGATAACAAGAGTGTAAATCATGTTGTAAAGCAAGACCGGCACAAGGCGAAACGTATGAAGGGCCTCATGGAATATTCGTTTGATCTTTGTCTTTCGTTTGGTGAAATTTGGATTAGCGATGGTAATACGGGGTGTGCACTGATGCTTCATCCACGAGAGAGGAAGCAGACTCTTCGTTCGGTATTGCTGGATATAAAGGTGGCTATCTTTGCTATTGGGTTATTAAGGGTAGCGTCTATCGCTAAGCGTGAGCAGGCGATAAAGAATCATCATCCTAAAGGGGATATTACCTATCTATGGTTCATTGGGGTTGATCCGAAATATCAACATCAAGGAATTGGTTCAACATTGTTGTTAAATGTTATTGGCCGCTCCAAAATGGCCCAACGACCGGTCTATCTTGAAACTTCTGTCTTGAAGAATGTCGCCTGGTACAAGAGCTTTGGCTTTGAAGCATTTGAGACGTTAGAATTTTCATATACGTTGTTTCTTTTTAGAAGAACGGGTTGATCGAACAGGCTCAATCGACGGAAAAGACCATGAGCTCTACGAAGGCAATTCGTTATTCTTTGATGGCCGGCTCGCGCATACGCTGAGTAACATTGGAAAAACAGACGCCCATGTGTTGATGGTCTACTTCTTTCTCTGCAATAACGAATAGCATCCTCGCCATTCAGCCAGGGCAAAGCCACGTATATAGTGCATGAGCCCGCGTATGGTGTGCAGGATCGGAGGATGGATCGTGTGGGAGCGCTATTGCCCGGATTAAGCGGCATCAATCGGATAAGCGGTGATCGACTATTTGATTATTTTTTTAAGTTTGAAGAATGAACGATCACACGCAGGCTGCAAGCTTATTGAATACAAAGCAGCATTACGAGATATTGGATGGATTGAGGGGAGTGGCGGCGATCGCTGTAGTGATTTTCCACTTCATGGAAATAGCCATTCCCGATTACAACGACAACTTTATTGCACACGCGTACCTCGCCGTCGACTTCTTCTTTTGTTTGTCGGGCTTTGTTATTGCCTATGCGTATGACAAGAAGTTGGCGAACATTGGCTTCGCGAAGTTTTTTAAACAACGGCTGATCCGCTTGCAGCCGCTGGTGATCATCTGTTCGATCTGGGGCTTGATAGCTTTTATCGTTGATCCCTTCAGCAATCTGTGGGTGAAGTATGCCGACAAGTTGGGAATTGCATTTGCGGCTTCGTGCCTGATGATTCCCTATCCGTTGGTGCCTGAGCGATACTTTAATATTTTCCACCTCAATCCACCGTCGTGGTCCTTGTTCTGGGAATACGTTGCGAGCATTGTATACGCAGTGGTGTTGATACGTGTGGGCAAGAAAGCGTTGTGGGCACTGGTGGCCGTTGGCGCAATGGCGCTGGTGTATGAAGCACATCATGCTACGAATCTGGGCGTAGGGTGGAGCGGCGATAATTTCTGGGGTGGAGGCATTCGTGTCTTCTTCTCTTTCCTGGCGGGTATACTGGTATATCGATCAGGGTATATCATTCGCAACAAGCTGGGTTTCCTGATTACCTCCGGCTTGCTGTTGTTAACCCTTGTGGTGCCCTTCTCGACCACCTATAACTGGATTATTGAACCGACCATTGTTATTGTGTGTTTTCCGTTGCTGATAGCTATTGGCGCGGGCGCGGCTCCGGGGCCGCGTGCGCAACGCCTGTGTGAGCTCTCTGGCAACATATCATATCCGCTATATATGATCCACTATCCCTTTATCTGGATCTTTATGAGCTATGTTGAAACACATAAACCTACGTTGTTGCTGATGAGCATTATTACCGTCGTCGGTACGTTGTTGCTGATCGGGCTGTCATACCTGGTGTTGGTGTTTATGGACATGCCGGTACGTATGTTCTTAAAAAATAAACTGGCGGGTTCATCGTCGACCGTATCGGGTTGATTACCCAACGGTTGCCCGAGCATGGCTGTGGGATGAGAGCAGGGCAGAAATCGTTGTTTTATGTTATTCAATCGTTTTAAATGCGATTTTGTGACGGAAAATTTCTAATATTATCCTCGAATAGACGAATAACCTTGACGGCAACCCCCATGCGCGTATTCAAAGTATATTCTGATGATAAACTGGTAGAGCTTATGCGGCAGCAGGATATGGCCGCGTTTGATGAGATCTATTATCGATATTGGAAGAGGTTGTACGCCATGGCGTATAACCGCGTGCATTCGAAGATGGTGGCCGAAGAGCTGGTGCAAGAGATCTTTATCAGCGTGTGGGTGAACCGGACTACCCTGCAGGTACAAAATCTATCCGGGTATTTGTTTACGGCGACGAAGTATAAAGTCATATCGTATTACGAGCGCCAGCTTACGCGAAAGACTTACCTGGAGAAACAAATCGCTATTACACAAGATCGCGACGATACAACGGAGCACACAGTGCTTCTCAATGATTTACACGATGCCTTAGATCGCGAAGTGAGCAAGCTGCCAGCGCGTTGCCAGGAGGTGTTTCGATTGAGCCGCGAGGAGAACCTCTCCATCAAGCAGGTAGCTGCACAGATGGGGGTTTCGGAAAAGACCGTAGAGAACCAATTGCTAAAAGCGTTGAAGGTCTTGCGGACATCTCTCAGACATTATACGTTGTCGGTTATTGTACTCTTTTTCTTGCCGTAGGCAAATTCGGGCTTGGCGCTTTTCTGAATGTTTATCTCAGCATGGTGTGCTAAGACACGGTACACGGCATTCCATATTTCAGATATTTTAAAAAAAGTGCCCTGGGGCGTAGGGGAAAACGTTTGTTGACGGGACTTACTTGCTAAACCGATATAGTGGATGAATAGCAAGGATGTCACCCCCGAGCTTTTGCAGCGGTATCTGCAGCACGAATGCACACCGGAAGAAGAAGTGTGTGTGAATGCCTGGTATGCGGCACTGAATGACCGGGAGGTTCAGGAGCTGCCGCTCACACCTGCACAACAGGATATTTTGGAGCGCAGCATGTTGCGGCGGATTAAGCAGACGCTGGGCGAACAAGAGCCCATACCGTTTATGCTACCGCAACGCACGCAGTCCTATTCTCTATTTTATCGCGTTGCGGCGTCTATCGCGATCCTTGCGCTGGCCATAGGTGCTTACTGGTTAACAGAACGCGTGGCGCTCAATCCCGGGCAGGGGCAAGTGAGCAATGCCGCGGAAACACGGTATGTGGTTAACACCTCCAAAACGATTCTGCGTCAATCCTTGCCCGATGGATCGGTGGTGTGGCTTCAGCCGGGTAGCGAGATAAATTATCCCGCGGCTTTCTCCACGACCGGGCGTACACTCCAATTAAAGGGAGAGGCATTCTTCTCCATTGCACGTGATCCTTCCAAACCTTTTTTCATCACTTCCGGAAATGTAGTCACGCGGGTGCTAGGCACGAGTTTTAATATAAGAGCATACGATAATGCTCCCTCGATCGAAGTATCTGTAATGACCGGAAAGGTATCGGTAAACATTCAGGACTCTATAAATACAACCCCTGTCGATGCCTCGTCAGTATCACTTGTCGCGCAACAACGTGCCCGCTACGTAAAAGCGCAACACCGGCTGGAGAAACAAGAAGGGCAGGACTTGCCGGAGCTTGATATCTGGAAGTCTACAACGTTCATCTTTGACAACGAACCGTTGCGTAACGTGCTTCCCCTCTTGAATGAGAAATTTAGTGTCCGCATCGAGGCCGAGAACAAGGCCCTGATGAACTGCCTCCTACGGGCGGATTTAAGCAACCTGAACTTGCCTGACATTCTCGAGATGTTAAGCTTGTCGGTTGACGCAACCTATGAACTTGAGGGCAATACCATTCGCTTACGCGGACAGGGATGCTCACTATTACCCAACCCCTAAATCACCACTACATGCAAAGAAAACGACAAACCTAACGACCCAACAATCGCAACAAGGAAGAAGAGAACAAGGCGATGTGAATGCGTCGCGCTTGCATTAAGCAACCCCAAAAAACAAGGAATCAAAATGAAACAGTTTCTACAAACAAATGCCTGCCTGGGCAAGGTGATCCACATCACATGCAGGCAGATCGCTGTCATGTTGATGCTGACAGTAATTTCTTTTGCCGCGAATAGTAAAGACGAAAATCCGTTGGAGCGAGATGTTACCGTTAGTTTTGAAAATATTAAGCTTGCGAGGGCACTTGACGAAATTGAAAGAAGTGCAGATGTTAAGTTCATCTACAGCAAAAATTTCATCTCGCTCAAAGAAGAAGTGACGATCAGTGCACAACAGGAAAAACTCTCGAGTGTATTGAACCGCTTACTCACACCATTCCAAATTCAGTATGGTGTCGTGAAAGACCGCATCGTGTTGAACAAACGTAAAGACACGGCGTCTACGTCGTTGACAAACCTGGGTACGCTCAACGCCAACCTTTTTCAACAACCCGAAGATCTGGGTGAAATGCAGGCGACCATCACGGGTACTGTGTTCGACAGTGACGCCCAAGGCCTACCAGGTGTAAACGTGTTGGTGAAAGGTACTTCTAACGGTACCACGACCGATGCTAACGGTAAGTTTTCATTAGCCGCAGATCCCACGACAGCCGTTCTCGTGTTTTCGTTCATTGGCTATACCACGCAGGAAGTCACCGTCGGTGGCCGTAGTGTCGTCGATGTTACGCTGGCAGCGGATACCAAGACACTGAATGAAGTTGTTGTGGTTGGGTACGGTACCCAGCGAAAATCAGACGTGACCGGCTCCGTGGGCGTGGTAAAAGGAAGCGACCTGCTGACGGCACCCGTGAACAACGCCCTTCAGGGCCTCAAAGGTAAAGTAGCAGGTGTGAATGTATTCCTCAACTCAGGATCACCTACTGCGAGCCCCCGCGTAATCATCCGCGGTGTGGGAACGATCAATGCCAACTCGGGCCCGTTATTCGTGGTGGACGGTGTGGTCATGGAAGATATCAAATACCTGAACCCCAACGATATCGAAAGTATGGAAGTACTGAAAGATGCTTCTTCTACTGCTATCTACGGTTCCCGAGGTGCCAACGGTGTTATCCTGGTATCGACCCGGCGTGGCGCGGCGACAGAAGGTATGATTATCGGGTACGATGGCTTCGTCAGCGCCGGTCACATGCGCAAGGAGATGGACCTGCTCAACGCCAGGGAGTGGCTGGATGTAGTACAGACCGGTATTGAAAACTCTCCGAAGTATAATCCAAGCGCGTCACCGGTTTTCACAGCGGATGATCCCCGTTTGTTCGATGCCAACGGCAACCCGCTCTACGACACAGACTGGCAGAAAGAGTCTACCCGTACTGCGATATCGTACAACCACCAGCTGTCCATACAACAGAAAAGCGAAAAATCGTCTATGGGTGCGTTCCTGAACTACTCGCGCATGGAAGGCATCATGCTTAACAGCTGGATGAACCGCATCAGTGGCAAAATCGCCTATGACGCCAATCCCACGAAGTGGCTTACGATTGGAGTGAACCTGTTGGCGAACGTAATAAAAGAAAATGAAGTAGAAGAGACCGGAGGCCACCAGATGCCGCGCCGTACGATGATTGAGATGCCCCCGATCTTCCCGGTAAAGTTCCCCGATGGTACCTGGGCGGCCAGCAACATGGTGACAGACTCTTACAGCCTCGAGGCGATGGCCAACCCCGTGCACGTGCTGGAGACACAAGATCGCCTGCGCAAAAGAACGCAGTTGTTTGGCAACGTATACATGACGTTTCACCTGCTGCCGGGCCTCGACCTGCGCACGCAATTTGGCTTCGACCAAAACGAACGCGACTTCCAGGAATATTCACCGACCGACCTGGTAAACATCTCGTCGCCCAACGGCCGCGCCCGCGTAGAATCACAACGCATAAACTACTGGCAGGAAGAGACCTACCTGTCCTATAACAAAGAGTTGGGCACCGACCACCGCATCAATGGGGTGCTCGGCTTGAGCTGGCAGGAACGCATGTATGACCGGAATTTTGTGGAAGTAGAAGGATTTGCTGATAACTTCTTCCGGTATAATCGTCTGCAAGCCGGTAGCATCCCGAAAGCACCCGAGTCAGAATATGAAAAATGGGCAATGAACTCCTACTTTCTCCGGGGTGGTTATACGTACCGCGATAAGTATATGCTGACGTTGACGGGACGTGTCGATGGATCTTCTCGATTCGGAAAGAACAATAAATATGCCTTTTTCCCTTCGGCCGGTTTGGGCTGGATGGTGTCCAGCGAACCCTTTATGCAGGATATCACAAACCTGTCGGAGTTTAAAGTGCGCACTAGCTTTGGATATACCGGCAACACTGAAATTGGTTTCTACCGGTCATTGTCTACCGTCGAGTCGGGTAACACGCTGATCAACGGAACACGTGGTACAGAAGCTCATTTAAGAGGTATCGCAAATCCTGATCTGAAGTGGGAAAAGACACGTCAGTTCGACGTCGGGTTCAACATGGGCTGGTTCAACAACCGCCTGTCGTTCGAGTTTGACTACTACCACAGGCTGACCACCGACCTGCTGCTGGATAGACCAGTGCCGTATTCGTCCGGCTTCAAGACCGTAACAGCAAATATTGGCTCGGTGTCGAACCGCGGTATAGAAGGTATGATCACATCGGTGAATGCGGAGACGAATGACTTCCGTTGGACCACCTCCCTTAACTTCAATCGAAACGAAAATAAAATTGAAAAGCTTGGCGAGAATGACGAGGACATTTTTCCTGGCCCGAACTGGGTATCGGGTAGCCAAACCATCTTGCGCGTAGGGGAGTCATTAAGCTCCTTCTGGGGGTACGAGCGCCTGGGAACCTGGAGTACTGACGAAGCCGAAGAGGCCGCAGAACGCGGCTATAAACCAGGAGAAGCGAAACGCTCTACTGAAAAGAAGATCATCGGCAAAGGCTTGCCTGACTGGACCGGAAGCTTTATCAACACCTTCCGGTATAAAAACTGGGATTTGACCGTCGATCTGCAATTTGTATACGGCGTAGACATTCTCCAGCAATTCTTCCACTCGACCGAAGACCGTTCGGGTATTGCCAACGGCTTACGGACGATTCTGACCGACAGCTGGACGCCCGAGCGCCAGAACACGATGGTGCAGGAGATCCGTCACCAGGGCCGTGGTGGCCAGAACAGCGAGGTCGATAGCCACTGGGTAGCCGACGGCTCCTACCTGCGCGGCAATTTGTTCTCGCTGGGGTATACCCTCAACAGCGACATGCTGGAGCGTCTTAAGCTGCGCAACCTGCGTGTTTATGCCAACGTACAAAACGCCTTTGTGATCGACTCGAAAGACTTTAAAGGGTATGATCCGGAAGCGACCTCGTGGACAGGAACGGATGCACAGTGGGGCCAAAACATTTTCTTCTTCCAGTATCCGAAGCCTACCACCTATACGCTTGGTGTAAACCTGCAGTTCTGATCACTTTAACTTGAACAGATTATGAAAAAAATACAATTAATCATACTCCTGGCTGGGCTAAGCGCCTTTTCTTGTTCAGACTTTCTGGAGGAGGAACCAAAAGACGAAATGGCGAGCGATCAGTTCTTTTCTGACCGCGACCATGCCTTTAACGCCGTAAATACACTCTACCGAAACGGTGCACCGCAGATGTTTGACGGTTCGGCGTACGCAGGTACACCCTCCATTTTCTTTCAGGACATGTCGGGCTTCTTTGATAACCAATACAAAGGACAGGAAGTGCACGCCAGCCACGCGCAGCAACTAACACTCAATGGCACAAACATTTCCGGATACCTGGACGACCGGTGGGCCGAGCTGTATAACGGTGTTGCACGGGCTAACTTTGCAATTAAGAATATTGCAACGACCCCGGGCCTTACCGAAGCGGAGATCGGTCAGCTGGAGGGCGAAGCAAGATTTTTCCGTGCGTATGCTTACTATTTCCTGGTGAGATTGTTTGGCGAGGTACCGCTTATTACCGAGCCGGTGGTATCGCTGGCAGATGAAGTTTATGTGGGCAGAGCTCCCATCGCGACGGTATACGACCAGATTGTTACAGATCTGCTGTGGGCCGTAGACGAGAGCGATATGGCTGCTGTAACCATGGCCACCAATAGCGGCCGCGTGACGAAAGGCGCTGCGGCCACGTTGCTGGCGGAAGTATACCTCACCATGAGCGGCTACCCGCTGGAGGACGATCATTATGCCGACGCTGCCGCGATGGCGCGACGCGTGATCAACGGCGAGTTTGGCAGCTATAGCCTGGCTCCGCACCAAATGAACGGCGGCAACGTAGACCTGCCGAATAGCGCGTACAATCAGATCCGCCGCGCAGACAAAACTGCAAACGAATATATCTTCTACCGCGAGTATGACGCGGCGATCACCGCAAGCGACTATCCGCGCTGGACAGTTCCTGCCTTTGAAGGCTTCGAAGATAAGGTCGTGAAATACTCGGTGGTGAACGGAGCATATCAGCCGGAGGAGGAGTTTCTAGCGATGTATGATCCGGAGGAAGATTTGAGAATACAGGAGAAACAATATTTTCATACTTCCATGATCGGCGCGGACGGTAACACGGTCACTTTTCGGGAGACGCCTTATATCTGGTATGACGAGGCAGCGCTCTTTCAAACCGGTAACTCTGGTAAAGACGTTGCCATTTATACCTACTCCGACGTGCTGCTGATTGCCGCCGAGGCCATCGCACAATCGGAAGGCGTAACAGAAGAGGCCGCCGATTACTTAACGCAGGTACGGGCAAGAGCATACTGGAAGCAGGATCCCGCCGATATCGCAACCGACCTCTCAGGTCTGGCGACGCAGGAGTTTGTGGAGGAGGTGTGGACCGAACGTAACCGCGAGCTTGTATTCGAGTTCAAAACCTGGTTCGATATTCTCCGCACGCAGCGTTATCCGCAAGCAAACGAAGCAAATCCTGGGGAAGTGACCTATGTCAACGTCGTCGGCGCTACCAACCCCTGGGGTAAGACCTATACGTCGACATATCTGTTACTGCCGCTGTCCAATAATGAAAGACAACGCAATCCGGCACTGGGCGATAACAATCCCGGCTACAATTAACAAGCATGATAAAAGGTATACCGCGGCCGACGCGCTGCGGTATATTTTTGAATAAATAAAAAAGGAGCATCAAAAATGCTCCTTTTTTTATTTAGACGCCCGTTAGGGTTGACCACCGCCTCCCGCCGCGCCATATATCTGCCCGTTCGCATAGCTGGCACTCGGGTCTGCCAGTTGCACGTAGATCGACGCCAGCTCCACGGGCTGCCCGGGGCGGCCGAGCGGTGTTTCTCCCCCAAACTTTTCCAGTTTTTCCTGGGTCGCACCACCACTCACCTGCAGGGGTGTCCAGATTGGACCGGGCGCCACGCCGTTAACGCGAATGCCCTTCGGCCCCAGCTGTTTGGCCAGCGACCTAACATAATTGGTCGTAGCGGCTTTCGTTTGCGCATAGTCATAGAGTTCAGCCGACGGATCGGATGCCTGTACAGATGTTGTCCCGATGATTACGGCACCCGGCTTCAGGTGAGGGAGGGCCGCCTTAATAATCCAGAACGGCGCGTATATATTGGTTTTCATGGTAGCGTCGAAATCCTCCGAGCTAATGTCCAGAATAGAGGCTTTCGTTTGCTGACGCGCAGCATTGTTTACCAGAATGTCAAGGCCACCCAGGCCCTTCACCGCCTCATCTACCAGTCGCTTGCAGAAGCTCTCGTCGCGAAGGTCGCCGGGAATGGCCATTGCCTTTCTCCCCTCGGCTTTGATCAGCTCGATCACTTCTTTTGCATCAGGCTCTTCGGTGGGGTAGTAGTTGATAGCGACGTCGGCACCCTCGCGCGCATAGGCAATGGCCGCCGCGCGACCCATGCCCGAGTCGCCACCGGTGATAAGTGCCTTCATTCCCTTTAACCGGCCGGAGCCCTTATAGCTTTTCTCACCATGATCTGGTCGTGGATCCATTTTGGATGCCAGGCCAGGCCACGGTTGTGACTGATGTTTGAAAGGTGGCTTCGGATACTTCGTTAGCGGATCGTCAATGCTTACCGGCGTCTGCGCGGGTGCCGATGTGGTAGCCGATGTAACAGTGGGTACAGCGAGCGTCGCCAGCCCCACACCCAGGCTGCCGATGGCCTTTCTGCGCCCGGTGCTGTAGGTCTCGTTCTTGTTCATGTTGGTTCTTTAGGGGGTATCAGCGAAAAAATCCTGCCACCCGTGTGCCGATGACGCACACTCCCTGTTGGCGTCAAATGGCGAAATAAATGGACAGGTGGACCGGAGGCGAAGCAACGGACATACCGGGGAGCGATGCCATAAAAAAAGCTTGCAGATCTTTGTCTGCAAGCTTTGTGTGGTGCGCCGCAATGTGTTAAAAGCGCAGCTTAGAAGCTGTACGCTACGCTAAAGCGTGCGTTTCTCGGAGCTTCCACCTGATAGCCGTAAACGGGGGACGCCATTCCATCAGCGCGCGTTACCCAATCTTCATACGAGCCGCTGTACAGGTAGGCATCCAGCACGTTGAATACGTTTACTGTGAATTTAATGCGGTCTTTCTCCCAAAATAGACCGGCATCCAGCTTGAAGTAATCTTCGAGGCTTTTACTCGGATCAGGCGTCGCTGTATAATAGGTGGCGCGGTCCATGAGGAAAGTATAGCCGGCGGATGCGCCGAAGCCTTTCAGCGCACCGTTTTGCACTTTGTAGGTCAACCATGTATTAAAGGTTTGTTTAGCAAAGCCGGGAACGATGTCACCTTCTTCGGTAAAGCCATCGGTACCCTCTGTGACCTTCGAATTCATGTATGAGTAGTTGAAGATAGCGTTCAAGCCCGGCATGATAGAACCGCGCAGGTCGAATTCGATACCCTGGGCACGTTTCTGACCGATGGCAATCATATCATTTCGGTCCTCCGTCTGTGTATTGGAGGTTAACTCGTCGTTTTTCAAAATGCTGAATGCCGATAATGTCGTAGACCAGCCACCGTTCCAGTTTTTCTTAAAACCGATCTCCCGATTGTCACCTGTGATAGGCTTTACATCTGCGCCGGCAGCACCTAACGGGTTTTGCGGAACGAATGCCTGATCATATAAGGCATAACCGGAAAGTGTTGGCGTGAGGGTTACGCTTACGCCAACACGTGGTGTGAGATGCTCGGCCGTCTCAGGCTCGCCGTTGTAGGAAACGATCGCGAGATCCGTGTAGCGCAGGGCCAGTGTAAGCCTGATCTTGTTGTCCAGGAAGCCCAGCTCGTCTTGCAGGTAGGCACTGGTGTAATGTGTGTCGTAAATACCGCCGGTTTGCTGTGCGCGCTCGACCAGCGGCGTTTCGCGGTCAAATTGCGGGTAGCCATTCCGAGGCACACCCAGGTCCGGATTGTACGGATCGAATGGATGGGTCAATGAGTCCAGGTCATGTCCCTGGCTCCAATCGGCCATATACGCTTTGCGGCCGATGTCGATGCCACCCAACACACGGTGCCGGATTTTGCCGGTGGTAGCTTCGCCGTTTATAAAGATTTGCCCGAGCGACATCTTGCTGCTGGCATCCCAAATGCCCACCGTACGGATATAGGTGCCGTCGTCATTAAAAATCGTGGGCCACATAGAGGAGCCTTCCATGTTATAGATAAACCGGGCTACCTGTGCAGTGACCTTCCAGTTGTCGCTCAGCTCGTGCTGCATGTTCAGGTATACCGCGTGATCGTTAATGACAGTACCGGGGAGGCCTGCCGGTAACGAGGTAACGTCGCGGCCAAATTCCGCAAACTCGTTCTTGGCGAAAAGATAGAACGAGCCCACGTCGCTCATGTTGGCGCGCTGGTAATCGTACTCGAGTGTAAACTTTGTCTTCTCGTCCACCTGGTAAGAAATTACCGGCGCCACTACATAGCGGTCGTTGTATTCGTTGGGGCGGAAAGAGTTTTTGTTTTGTGCGGCCAGGTTGAGGCGGTACAGCAGTTTGCCGCTGGACTCGAGCTTGCCGTCCAGGTCCAGCGTTGTGCGGAACAAGCCCCAGCTGCCCATCGTCACGGTAGCTTCGCCTTTGGTTTGGCCCGTAGGCTTCTTCGTCACGACGTTGAAAAGACCTGCCGGGTCGCCGCTCGCCAGCATAAAGCCCGCGGGGCCTTTCACAAATTCAACGTGATCGACAAACGCCATATCTTCCGTCAGCGGGCCCCAGTACGAGTTTACGATATTGAAACCGTTGCGGAACGCCTGCAATTGCGATCCGCGGGCGCTGAGGTTGGCATACATGTCACCCCAGTGTTCGGCGCGCGTCACACCGCTCACGTTGCGGATCAACCCATCGCTCATGCTGATGATCTGCTGGTCTTTTAATACTTCACCGGTCACCACCTGTATATTCTGTGGTGTCTCGAGCAGGGAAGAACTCAGACGCAGCGACGAAGAGGTACGGTCGGCTTTGTACGAATCGCGCGTGCCAGAAATTACTACTTCCTGCAGCTCTGACGAGTTCTCCTTCAGGACAAGATCTATCTCCTTGGTTTGACCTGCGGTGATTTCAATCACCCGCTGTTGGGTCTCCAGACCAATAAAGGAGACTACCAGGGTATAAGATCCCGGGGCGAGGTTGCCGATTTTGAAGCGGCCGCGGGCATCTGCCACCGTGCCCTTAGAGGTGCCTTCGAGTGTCACGTTTACAAACTCTGCCGGTGACCCGTCAGAGGTTTTCACCGTGCCACTCACGGAGCCAGTGGTCTGTGCAAAGAGCACCGAGCCACTCAGCAACATCAAAAGAGTAAGCGCTGAAATTTTCATAGTAAATAATTATAAATAGTGTATAGAGGTTGGTTTCTCGCCGCAATTATGCAACTCCTGTATAGGAATCACAATACCTATTTAGAATTATTCTATACAATACCCTGTATAGGGTACTCTTCTACGTTGTAGAGGGGAGGAGAAGTGTGGTTAGGGTTACTCCATTTTTAACCCTTCCACCGAGCTTGATCGAAGCACCTGTCTGATCTGAGTGGCAATGACCAACAATACAATACTGAGTAAGATGAACAAGGCAATGCCGGTCCCGGAATAGTCCATGGGCATCGGGTAGGCAAAAAGCATTGCCAGGTAGGCCCGCGCGAAGAAATAGCTCAGGGGTGCGCCAATCAGTAACGATACCGTGATTAATGCAACATATTGGCGCAGCAACCCCGTCGTTATATTCTTAACGCCAGCGCCCAGTATTTTGCGAATGCTGAATTCTTTGATCCGTCCCGATACATTGAGTGTCACCAGGCCATACAACCCGAGACTTGCCAGTAATACAGCGATGGAAGCAATAACCTTGTTAAACGTCTCGGACCGATTCACACTGTGAAAGTACGTTCCCCAGGTATCGGCCTGATGGCCACCTTGAAACGGAATCTCTGGATATAGCTTTGCCCATTGCTGTAGCAACGCCTGATACGTTCTCTCTTCTGCGCCGTGCTCGACACGCAACGACAGGTAACGATAGTCATTGCGGGCTGCCAACGTAAAGACTGCGGGTTGGATCGGATTAAAGAAATTCCGATGGTGAAAGTCTTGTACCACGCCGATGATCTCGTAGGGTATACCGTCCATTTCAAACTGTTGGCCCAGCGGATGCGTCAGCTTCAGCTGGTGCACCAGCAATTCGTTTACGACTAATGCGCGGCGGTCATTTTCAGAATCTTCCTGAAAGCCACGTCCCGCGACTAACCGCAGTCCCATGGTTTCAAAATAGTGCGCGTCGACAGCCAGTCGCCCCGCCTCGTATTGTTGATGCGAAGGTTGACGTAACAATACCGAGGAGAATGTCTTTCCGAGGTGGTCTGTCGATCCCGCCGATCGGATGACACCGGGCTGCTGTTTCATGGCAGCCAGTAAACGATCATACGCGGGAGCATCGGGAACATTCGCATAGACCACGTGCTTCTGATCGTATCCCCAGCTTCTATTGTTTTGAAAGTGATTGTTCTGCGTGAAGACAACGCCCGCGGTAATGGTAATACAGGCCAGTACGAGCTGGACACAAAGAAATACACGCGTAAATGGATTGTGCTTTCCAAATTGCAGCGAGCCGCGAAATATTTTAACAGCATCGAAGTTAGAGATGTAGAGTGCCGGGTAGAGCCCGGAGACAATCGCCGTAAACAACAGTAAGGCTGCCAGGAATACCCAAAGGTTTCCGTGCAATAATGGAAGCTCGAGCGGCCATCCGGAAAATTGTACGAACCACGGCAAGAAAACGAAGTAACAAAGGATAATTCCAATGCCGGCGGCGAAGGAGGTGACCACGACATTTTCAGAGAGGAATTGCATCATCACTTTCCGCCGGTTGGCGCCGATCACCTTTCGAACGCCGATTTCTTTCAGCCGCCTGGAGGCCGATACAATAGCAATGTTGATATAGTTGAAGCAGGCCAGTACGATCATAAAAATGGCGATGATCGGCATGCCCATTCTACCCTCGACGTTATAGTCATGCACGATGGCGTCCCGAAGACTTGAGGCCCGTTCGTGGAGCGTCGTGAGCGGCTCAAAGGAAAACGCCGCCAGCGGCCGCTCAGGTTGAGCTTCGTTCTGTAGTGTTTGGTATTGTTTCATTTGCTGCTCGATCGCCCGGAGTCCGGCCGGATCGTCCACCTGAATGAAGGTGGCGGGTAAGAGCGCGCGCCAGTCGTCGGTATTATAGGCGGGGTCTGCTACTTTGATGTTGTCGAAATGAACCAGGAAGTCAAAACTTATATCGTGCGACTTCGGAAAAGGTGCCGCTACACCCGATACCTTAAAAACTTTTTTTGTCGTATCGTTGAAGATCACCAGCACATCAAGCCCCAGGGGATTCGTGTCTCCAAAATATTTGACCGACATATCCTCACTTAGAATGATGCTGGTCATGTCAGATAACGTGTGAGGAGTACCCCATTTGAGGGGGAACGTAAACATGTCGAGAAATGAAGGGTCGACATACCGTACCTGCTCGTGAAATACATTGTCTTCATGCTTTATCACAACTTGGGCTTCTTCGATGCGGCAGACGTTTTTGATCTGCGCAAAGTCCTGTCGAAGTCTGTCACCCAATGGCCGGGGCGTAAGGCCATACTGCTGCCGCTCGCCGTCGTGCTCAGTCGAAAAAGTGGTAAGGTATAGCGCGTGTTTATTGACGTGGAACTGGTCGATGCTCCGGTCGTAGAGCAAGAAGGCATACACAATCAGGCAAATACCAATGGCAACCGACAATCCAAAGACATTGATGAAGGAGGTCAGTGGATTTCGCATCAAGCCCCGCAGCGAAGTTTTGAAGTAGTTTCTGTACATGGGGTAGGGGGATAAAGTGAATGAACGTCCGAGCTTCTTTAACAGCACGGGCCGTAGAAGCTTGATCACTTCCACGGTATATATTTTTCTCGCCTTGTTAATGGGCCATCGGGCAATATTGTCATAAAAGAGCTCCTCCATGTCACCTTCAATTTCTTCGAGGTACTCCTTCTTGATAAAGAAACGAAGTATGGCAAGGGGCCACTGCGGCGGGCGGATTTCATGAAACGTACTCATATGGTCTTCAGGCTACCGGCCAGTTTAGGAATTGACTTCCAAAGGTCCGCACGAATGGCTTTTAATTCGGCCAGGGTGCGGTGCGCGTAGGGTGTTATTTCATAAATGCGTTTTCGTTTTCCCCCGCGTTGTGGGGTAGCATCGCCAAACTCGGACTTCAGAAATCCCTTCTCTTCCAGGCGTTTTAAAGCCGATTGTATAGATCCCATGCTGAGGTCTTCGCGCAGGCGTTCCTCCAGCTCCTGCTTGATCCTTAAACCGTAGGCGTCCTCCTGCAGGGCGGCAACCGTTAACAATACAAGCTCTTCAAATTCACCGAGTTTGGTCTTTTTCATGGGATATTGTACGTGATTGAAGTAAATATAATGTATTATACGTAATTGCAGTAAATATGGATGATATTAATCGTAATTGCAGTAAATATCGCCTATCCTGACAGACAGGATAGAAAAAAGGGCACTCCAAAAGTCGAGGTGCCCAGGTCACGCGCGTTCCATGCTAAGGGGCCAATGCCTACGGGCATAGTGTACCTTCTGACGGCTCTTAGAGCGTTCTTATTTGGTTTCCCACGGTCGTATATAATGGCAGCGGAATACTTTGTTGGTTGATCTCCAGAACAAAATCAATCGTGTACAAATCCAGCGTCACGGGCATGTTGGGGGCTTGTAGGGTCGCCTTCATAGCGGTAACGTATGTAAAGCCTGTAGACGGACCCGAGATCCACGCGACGGTAATAGCAATCTCGCCGTTAGTGTTCGGATGCACGTCAGTGAATGTGACGAGGCGATCGAGATTGTCGTAGACATTAACCTGCTTTGTCTCGCTGCCTACTGTCAGAGACTGTACGTTATTCGTGTCGTTGGCCGAGCACATGATTTCCAGATCCACCCGGAATGCCGGGTTGATGTTGGTCAGGTATATGACCATGGGCGGGTTGCCTGCGCGGTAAATGTTGTACCGCATCACCGGGGCGGGATAGGCTGCAGACCCGGGGTAACCTGGTCCGTTGTCGGTGCGCGGCTGCTGGATATTGGTAAACCGCATACCCATGCTGGTGTTTACGCCGTCAGTCCTGGTCAGATCGTTGACCGTTTCTGACGTGGTGGCGTTTACCTTGTTCCATGTCGGCACGTCGGTATCGAGCGGTCCGGTGAGGTTTATATTTACTGTTCCCTCGGTTATTCCACCCAGGCGTACTACGGGCTCCAGCTTCGTAAAGTCAAATGTTTGCAGGTCCAGCGAAACCGCGTTGCTCTGGTTGAGCTTCTGAAGAATGAGCGCATTCACGAATGCAAATGCAACGGCCGGCAACGCTTTTATTTTGACCGTAACGGTTCCGTCTGGCTTTGGCTGGAGGCCCGGTAGGTCGGCCGTAGTGCCGTTATTCGCGTACGTCACAGGGTTGTTTGCGGCCACAGATGCTGAACGGTTGCCAACCACATAGCCGCTGTACCACGGAGCAGCATCCGGAGAAGTAGCATACGACGCAAGAAATTTAAAAGTATACAGAAACGCCGGGTCCAAACCGGAGAAGCGTAACTCGGCACGGTTGGTGGCGTCGGCGAGCCAACTGGTGCGAATAACATCTACCGGGAAGACCGGGCCGCCGCTGCCGCCATTGGACCGCACGCTGGCAAATGCCCCGGTAATCTTTACACCGATGCTACTGTTTACGCCAGCGGTATCCAGCATGTTATTAAACTCCTGGCCGGCCGTCGGCACGTTGCCTGCCGGCAGCAACGTATTCCATCCGGCAACCGGGCCCGGCCGGTCCGTGTTGGCAAAGTTTATCCGCACAGTCTGGATAACCTCGCCGGCGTAAATCTCCTGCCGCAGGCTCACAACATTCGAAAAGGTGGTGTAACTCAAGTCGGAGCGTTGTGCACGTACGCGGTAGTAATATCGCTGGCCATCCTGCCGGTTAAATTGAATGTCGTTTGTGGTTATATTATCCAGGTATAGGGAGAAGTCGGTCGTTGGACTGGTGCTTCGCTGCACCTGGTATTTTACATAGTGTTTGTTTATGAAGTAAGCCTGCATGGTTGCGACCACGGCATCTCGTATGAGGGCATGCCCGGCATTGTTAACGTGTATCGCATCTGCGCCGGGGCGGTATTGTGGCTTTATAACAGCCGGAAGTTGTGCCGTGTGTGGCTCGGCCAGCGGCGCGAATACCTCTACCGCAAAGTTCTCAAACCTATTCCGGATGAGTTGCGCCGCGTCGTACAGCATCTGTTGCAGGGTGCTGTTGTATTCTGTTCGCGGTTGCGTAGTGGTGACAAAGCAGTATATATTTCGTTCCCGGCAAACATCGGAAATACGCTGCAGATTGGAGAGGAATTGCGCGTTGGTGTTAAACGACGGGTCGTTTGACGGCAGCGACACGATAATGATCGTGGGATGGAGTGCGAGCGCTGCCTCTATATTCAGGTTCCAATCACTGGCGGCGTTCTCTCCGTCTGGCATGAATGCGCCACTCCACTTGCCGTTCTCAGCCATTTCAATGAATATGCCGCCGGCGGAGTTGTTGTTCACCCATGTCGTGAGTAATCCGGGAAGGCCATTCGCGTAGCTGCTGGCGCCGGCTGCAGTCATCGTGGAAGAGCCCAGGCCAACAATACGTGGCGTGCCCGTGAGGATGTTGACAGGATAGTCAATGCTCAGCCCTACTTTACCGTTGCCCGGATCGTAGGCGGCGATGTGGATCTCTGCAACGGCGATATCCGGCTCCAGCGTCACGAAGTCAATCGTGTACAGATCGATTGGTATGGTCATACTATAATCCAATTAAACCCTTTGCATTTAATTGCAGTACGAAGTCTGCATCGGTTCTGGATTGCGGCGCGCCCTTGTCAATGATGGCAACAATGGGCGACGTCTCGGGCGTGCCGGTGTCCTTGTAGATCACGAACATTTGAGCCGTCATGGTGCCGGTGATGGTCCAGCTGGGGTCGTTGAAGTTCCAGTAGATGCGCAGGTCCGTATTATTCCGATCGATGGATTGGCCCGAGAGGGGAGCGCCACCGGCGGTATATCCCGTTGCTGTGATTTCAAACGACGACACAGAAGGTATAAAGTCTTGCGTGGCAGCGTTTGGTGTGAATTGGCTGCACGCCATTATTTTAAAGGTGTCAACCTGAAGATTGATACTTCCACTCATGAGAAGCTCTTTGGTTTTTTGAGTTATGGTTATCATGGTTTTAATTGGTTAGAATGAGCACAATAACATTACACACCTCCTTCATCAGAAGAGGATAAAATAAATCCACTACGAGCAATCGACAAAAACCGTCAGGTAAAGTCGAATGAACGCATAACGCAAGATTTCCTTGCGGTAGTCGTAAACTATATATGTGTATCTGATAAAAGAGACCCTGGGCAGAAATTACGCTATAACGCTTCGGAAAAAACCGAACTACAATCACTTACCATCTATCTGCTTTCAGGTATATTCAAATCTACATAAAAGACACTTACATACAACGAGATCGATGAAATTATTTTACCTGAGTTCAATAAAAGAGGCTGTCTCACGGAGACAGCCTCTTTGTATATGTAAGGTTTGGGGAAATGCTAATGCTTCACCACTTTGATTTTCTGCTTTCCACCGCCGACGATGATGGTATATACCCCCGCAGGACGCTGCGTCAGGTCTACCTCCTGGCCGTGACCCGACACGATCACGTTGCCAACGGCATTGACCACCGTCCACGCCACCGTAGCCGAAAGGGTATAACGGCCGGTAGAAGGGTTTGGGAATGCCCGTACCGTCGACTCGTTACCCAACACGACGAGCGATGTTACATGGGCGTCACTGTTACCGGTGCTCACGCTATTGACGCGCAGGCGGTCAACATTCGGGCCGCTGGAGCCACGGGCTACCAATCGGATGGTATTGTTACCGGCCTGCAGCGTAGCCGGCACGTTAACAGACGACCAGGTCGACCACGCACCCGTGGCCGGGAAGTTAGAAGCACCCAACGATGTGTTGTTCACCACTACATCCAGCGGGCGGTTGCCACCGAGCAGCGCATAGTCGAACGACAACGTCACAGCGGCAGCCGCTGGTGCAGTGACGTTCCATTCAATATAGTCACCGCTGGCGTTTACGTAATCTACAAAGCCAGCGCCCGTATAACCCGCCTGGTTGGCGGTCACCACCGCGCCACTCACCGTCGCGTCTTCTGCTTGCAGCGTCAGGCTGATGGGTGTACCTGGTACTTCCGGCTCTGGTTCCGGCTCCGGATCATGACTGCCCGTAACCGGCGTAAAGTCGATATAGTCAAAATTGATGTCGGCACCTTCAAACACCACGCGCAGCTCGGAGATGTTCTCATGCAAATGGAGGTCGGTGACGCTCACAGTCTGCCAGTTCTGGAAACCACCGGTGTTCGGCACCGTGATCGGGCCGGTAATGTTCACACCGTTTTGCTCCAGGTGCAGCACCTTGTTGTCATAGGGCGTCGCTACGCGGAAGGCGATGGTATATTCGGCGTGCACGGTAACGTTTACAGTATACTCCAGCCACTCGCCGGCTTCGACCCAGCCAATGTTGAAGTTGCTACCCGCGGCTCCCTGAATATCGACGCCGTCACTGCGGAATGCGCCACCGGCATTACCGGTACTTAGGTCGTGGTAAGCGATGCCTTCGCCGTCCTGATCATACGCCTCGGCCTCAACACGCCCCGGAATAATTGCAGGCGATCCGCCAAAAGGCGTCTGTACGCTCGTGCAGCTGGTGGCCTGTATCGTCGCAGTCTTCGTGTTGTTGCCGGCAGCATTGGTTACAACCAGTTGTATCGTGCGCGGCCCGGCAGCGGACGTAGTGGCATAGGTAACGGTATGCGGACCAACACCGGTAGCCGTGGCCGGCGTTGCGCCGACGCCAAAGTTCCAGGCATAGCCCGTAATCTGTCCAAGCGAAACAGACGTATAAGTCACAGAACCACCGAGGCAAACGGTTTGTGTGCTGGCCTCGAAGTCGGCGATCGGCGCCGTGTTCGCGTCACCATCGTACGTAAAGTCGAGGTAGTTGAAATTGATGTCGTTGGCCTCAAAGTGCACACGGATGATATGCGCCCCCGCAGTCAGAGGAATGTTGGAGACAGACGCCGTCTGCCAGGTCTGGAAACCACCCGTGTTTGGGATGTTCATCGTGCCCGTAACATTCACGCCATCTACTTCCAGGTGAAGCTTGCGGGCGTCGTTGGGCGATGCAATGCGGAAGCCGATGGTATAGTTACCGGCCTGGTTTACATTCGTAGTATACTCCAGCCATTCGCCGGCTACTACCCAGCCGATGTTATTGCCACCTTCAGATGAGCCTTCCGTGCCCACGCCGTCGCCGGCGCGGAAGCCACCGTCGCCGCCCATGTTGATATCAAAATATGCACCCGTGCCCTCGTCATAATGCTCCGCTTCGATACGGCCCGGAATCTGGCCAACCACACCCAGGTACGGGCGTTGGCTTACGTCGGTAGCCGTGTAGTGCGCGGTATAGGTAACGTCCTGGCCGGGCGCGCGGAAGAGCTGGTTGGCAGCGCCGCCGTGGTTCCAGTGGTCAAAGTCGTAACGCGTATTGCCGATGAACTGCTGCGTCGGCGCATTCAATACCTGCAGGTCTGCATTGACAACAACGCGTTGTACACGTGGAGCCGTTCCCGGTTTCTGGTTGAGCTCGATCGAGAGCCCCGCCGGTACCGTCGTAGCCGTCACCGTGATCAGGTTCGGATGAACATCGACATACGCCGTGTCCGTCAGGCCGTCACTGTCCGTCACCGTTACCAGGAAGCGATACCACACATTCGGTGTCTTCTCGCCCTGGTTGCCGGCAATAAAGTTACCCGACCGTACGCCCTGCGGACTGGCGCCGGGGTGGGAGTGTCCTGCACCCGGTACATCTTCGTGGAACAGATCGATGCTCCAGGAGAACGCACTCGCCGGCAGCACGCCGTCTTCTACGTCGGTGGCGGTAGCCGCAAAGGAAATATTGTCGTCTGCATCCCACGTCAGCGACGCGATGGGAGCGGCGATCTGCACCGTCGGACGATTGTTAAATTCACGCACGGTCAGTACACCGTTGTTACTGGTGATCGTGCCGATGCTGTTCAGGATTACACAGCGATAATTACCCGCCTGTTGCATCGTTACTGCCGGAATCGTGTACGTGCGGCCGTTGGCACCCGGTATATTGACCTGATTATACTGCCATTGATACGTAAACGGTTCCTGACCGGAAACGTCTACACCAAACGTCACCGGGCTTCCTTCCACGATTGTCTGCGACACCGGGTGGTTGATCACCTGCGGTGCCTGGCCTTCGCCATACTTCAACCGGATGAGATTGCCGTTGGTGCCATAATCGCAATAATAGATATATCCATCGTTGCCCAGCATCATACCCAGCGCTGAACGATGCGGCGAGGTATAGAAGATGGTAGAGGCGGGATTGCTCTGCGTCGGGTCAAACACCCGCATCTCATTTCGCACATAGTCTTTGATGATGAATTTGTTCGTCAGCTCACCCGGGTATCGTGATACGGTGGGATTATATAACAAACCGTTGGTCAGTGCATTGCCGATGGAACCGGTGGCATACGTAAAGATGGGATTTACAAACAGATTCGTTTCTGTTTGCACGCCGTCGCCGCCCTGCGGGTGGCCCCAGCCATAGTTATACAGCGGTGCGGGGTTGGTAATGTCGTTGATCTCCTCCCACGACGTGCCCACATCCAACACAAACAGTTTATTGGCCCGGGCGTTGGGCACCAGCCGGAACGGATTCCGGAAACCATAAGCCCAGATGCTCTGGCGTTGCACCGTGCCGCTGCCAAAGAACGGGTTGCCAGGCGCCGGCTGACCGGCATCCGTGACACGCAAGATCTTGCCGCGGTAGTTCGTCAGGTCCTGCGAGTTAGCATTGTTCTGGCTGTCACCCGTCGTAATGAACAGGAACCCGTTAAAGAACTGCAGGTCGCCACCGTTGTGAAAGCCACCCTGGATCGGGTCCAGCGTCAGAATTTGCTGGCGTCCCACTTCCTGGTTGTTGCTGTTGATCTGCACACGCTCGATGATGTGGTTAAACTTGTCGGCACGCGTATAAAATATATAGATATAGCCATTGCTCGCAAAGTTCGGGTGCAGGG
Source organism: Dawidia cretensis (assembly GCF_018598175.1). Taxonomy (GTDB): domain Bacteria; phylum Bacteroidota; class Bacteroidia; order Cytophagales; family Cyclobacteriaceae; genus Ohtaekwangia; species Ohtaekwangia cretensis. The sequence goes on along the minus strand of NZ_JAHESE010000038.1, from coordinate 17,848 downwards.
TTAGGCCGAGAAGCCCTTGCTCGCTGTCCGTCGTCGTGGTAACCGTAAACACAGTAGACACGGTGCCGTTCTGGTATACTTTCACAACGCCGGCGCGTTCGGCGATAAAGATCCGGCCGTCAGATGCTTGCGCCAGCGAAAGTCCCTCGCGGATAACGGTGCTGGGTGTTAAATCTTCCACGACATACTGGGCGTGGAGTCGTGTACTGGCGAGTAGCAGGCAGCATGCCGCCAGCCAAAGAAAGCGACGCCGGAAACACACGGCCGCCGCTCGTCTAACATGTTGATAGAAAATTTCCATAGGGTTGTCGATTTATTTATAATAGGAGAGAACTATAAGCGCTGATCCAAATCCCGGCGTAATCATACTTGAATAATGCACACCCCACGCCGGGGTTTCAGCGGTAAATTGACACTATAGAGCGCCACACACCACGACTGAATCGACTAACGCTTGGGCTGACCGCCCAGTGGAATAAAACCAATGCCGACCGTTTGGTCGAAAAGAGAGAGAAAGAAAGTCACCTGACTGTTATGACCAGCACAACAAAGCTTTCGTAAAATCCGGTAAGTTCACGCCGCAGCCTTATTAAAGTATTTGCTAAAATGCTATCGTTTGCGCTCCAGCGGCAGGATTATGAATGGTAAGGCTTACGCCGTGAAATCAAAACACAACATCAGGAGTACATGTACCCCTATATAACCGAAGTATGGTATATGTTTTACAGGCCAACCTCCTTCCGGCGCAGAAGGGTATAGGTAAACGAATTACCCCATTCGGCTATCGCCAACTTACAGAGCTTGATAAACTCATTATACTCTGCCGACCGGGCAAACACCTGGCAGCCCGCTGACCATTTGTTTACAAATGTTGATTCACCGTTGGCCGTGGCGCGGTGAATATTAATACCAAAGATGCCGGTTTGTTCTTTGCCGGAAGCAAAATCAAGCAGCTTGTCGCGGTTAAAGTCGCGGATAACGGTGAGGGGTTTAGCTTGCACCAGGGCCTCATATTTGCCTTTGTGTTTTCCCAGGCGGTGCGAGCTTCGGTATTGGCCCTCTTTCAGGATTGCCGTGCCGTGTTTATTTTCAGGATCTGTCAGGTAAGTCAGGCCCGGATCGGTGGTGATCTTATACCGTTTTAGCAGCCAACGATTCTCCCACTTCCAGAATGCCATCAGCTCGTCGTCAAAGGCATTGGGTGTGCTGTTTTCAGATCGAAGCCCGACCAGGTTCAAGTCGTAGTTCTTTTTGCCGCTTCGGAAGACCGTATACCCCAGGCGATCCATTGTTTCGATCACGGCTTTTACTTCGCGGGGCACAACCTCCGGTGTATCTGAAACCGTAAGGGGGCGTGGCACATCGGCTCGTCCCGTAATCGTTTTATTTGCGCTCTTTACCTCGCCCACATTAAACAGGCCGAGTCGCAACGCAGCCTCCTGAACAGTCTCGCCCGGCGCGACCAAAAAGGAATCAACGGCGCTTGACAAGTCCACCGCGCCTGGCCAATTGGCAGTAATATTGGATAACTTCATGACAGGGCATTTTGTTGTGTTGTAACCTCCAGTTTGCCGTCTACCGAGCGGCGTACTTCCACGACCACGGCGATGCGCTCAGGGTCGTCGGCCGCGCACACTTCATACCACTGCGGGCCGACGCCGTCTATAACTTTTCGGCCACGCAGTACATTCCACGACAGCTTTACCCGCTGCCAAAACGGTAAGCCTGGCAGTGGCTTGATATAGAACGACAGGCTCACGTGCTCGAGGAAAAGGTAGCGCTGTTCGGCCATGCCTTCCGTGGCGCCGGCCGCCCGGCCACCCGGGTCGCTTCCCAGGAAGTGTCGCCAGGCCGCCAGCTGCATGTCGTGCATGCTCATGTCTGCCCGAACCACTTCTTGAAGAAAGGTGGCAGCAAATCCTTTAGGGACCGGCGATGCAGACCGACGACGTTTACTGAATTCCATACTTTATCGAACCATTTAAAATCACGCACGGTCAGCCATGGCGGCCATTTTGATCTTTGCTCTGCCGCGATGACCGCATCTACTTTGGGAGCTCGATGTTTTCAACAAGCGCGTCCAGGATTTTCTGCAACCCGGCAGGCAATTGCGATTCGCTGACGTTCACCTTTACTTCCAGCGTACCACCGCGGTTGCTGGTGGTTTCGCGTGTACGGCTGTGTTCGACAGAGCCTACCAGCGATGCATTGAAAAAACCCTTGAGAATGCCGGTGGTGCCAATATCCAGTTTGGCCTGCTGCGCATTGGTATTTACTTCTTTACTGATCTGTGAGATGTTATAGTTGAAACTCACGCTCATCGAGTCGAAGTTCAGGCTGGGTACTTTTACCAGGGTGATCAGCGGCACCGAAATTTCACGCTCGGCTTGAACAGATTTGCCATTCGAGTCAACCTCATTGACCTTCATCTTAAACTGCAGGTTGTCTACCCCGCCGGGGCCATTTCCATCCGCCGGTTTATTCAGCAGCTTGGTAATAAACGCCAGCGTGGTTTCCGCCGCCTGGCGGTGTGCATTGATGGTGGTAAGGAGGGGGGTGGCAATAATAAAGTCCAGGGGAATTTTCTGAAACTCCGCGGGGCTAACGTTGATATCTCCATCGGCCATAGTATAGGGGGTTAAATGTTGATTAACTATTTTGATTAGGTGTTTATGTATTATTCGCCGGGACGGCGGATCGATTCATTATTCATCGTATCGGTCGATACATTGGTAATGGCGGTGAGCATCTGGTGTAACCCAAACGGCATGTCTCCGGCCTTGACATTCAGCTCAATTTCAATAGCCCGTGAGTTCTCCTTTTTCTGACCCGATGAAATAGTGCCGCGCACACTCTTGGGCTGAATGAGGTACCACGGGCGGCTCTCTTTTTTCTCCGATTGCACCGTACCCATCTGGTCATACCTCTCCGATGTGTCTGATATTTCCATCGAAAACTTAAACTTCGCGTCTGATATACCCAGGGGCTGCACAGGCAGCAACGCCAGGTTGGGCACATAGATTGTACGCATGTTGCCGCTGCTGTCGAGATAGCTAAAACATTGTTGGTAAAGATCCCCGAAACGACGATAGAAATCCTCCACGTCGGCGCGTTCCTGGGGGGTGAGTTGCTGGCTGGGGTCTTTGGATTTGTCTAACTGCGCTCTGATATCGGCCCGGGCTTTGTCATAATCCTGGATCTCCTTACGTGTTCTTTCCAGTTCCCTTCTATGCTCCGGATCGGTATCGCTGCTATTGATCTTTTTATCAATCTCGGCCCGCTCGTCATCCTCATATTTATGCCGGAAGCCGATCTGAAGAATAAAATTCAGAAATGCACGCGCAGATTGTACCTGAGCCTCAAAAATAGAATTAAGCGGGGCCAGCAATGCGGCCGATAGGCTCAATTCCTGGCCTTCATTTTCTTTTTCCTCTTTTCCACTGGCAGAAGTTCCGTTTGACATAGTATAGATGAAGTGTCTTGATTACGAATAAATTAAAAAACCCATCTGCGCGGCTTCACTGGAAGCAACACGGAAGGGCTCATGGACGAAACCTACCCAAAAGATCGAAAAGAACCAAACGGCGGGGGAGGGGTGTTTTTCCTGTTTTGTATTTACGTAGTTAACTACGTAGTTTTGTACATAAATACATGGAAGATGACAACAGCGCTTTCCATCGACCCGATCGGCAATGCCTGCAGCCGCGAGGTAATCGATATTATATTGCCCATTCAGCAGCTGGAATTCAATGTTCCCGTTACCCTGGACGCGCAACCGGACTTGTTACAGCTCGATGAGGTTTATCACGGCTCGGGCGGCGGCTTTTGGGGTGCACGGTATGAGGGTCAACTTGTGGGCACCATCGGGCTGATTGCCTTCGACGGCCCCGCCGGCGCAATCCGCAAGATGTTTGTACGAAAAGAGTATCGCGGCAAGGAATTGAGTGTAGCGCAGAAATTGCTCGACACCCTGATAGCCTATAGCCGGCAACACGGCTTACATGCGTTATACCTCGGCACGGTACCCAAACTGCAGGCCGCCCTGCGTTTCTATGAACGTAATGGCTTTCGCCCGATTCAAAAGCAAGACCTGCCTCCGGCATTTCCGGTCATGCCCGTCGACACCGTCTTTTATTACCTTGACCTTTCCACGCAACCATGAGCACACCCCTGATAGACGAAGCCGGTATCCTGGCGATCTCGACCCGCCTGCAACGCCTCAGCGAGCAATTGCGGAAAGACTGTGCGCTGTTGTATAAAGCGCAAGGCATCGACTTCGAACCCAAGTGGTTCCCGGTGATCTATGCCCTGCATCGAAAACCCGTGCTAAGCGTAGTCGAAATCGCGACCGAGATCGGGTATACCCACCCATCGACGATCAGTTTGTTAAAAGAGCTGGAAAAGCACAAGCTGATTCGATCCCGGCGAGACAAGCAGGATGAGCGTAAGCGTCTGTTGCAACTAACGGACAAGGGCAAAGCGCTGGTCGCGCAGATGCAGCCGGCCTGGCGGGTGCTCACCAAAGTTCTTGGGCTGCTGACCAATACACCGAACAATCTGCTCAGGGCGCTGGACGAAGTGGAAGACGCTTTACTACAAACGAGCCTTATTGACAGACTCTTATCGGCCGTTGAAACAAAGCCTTTGTAGCGACCATGACCGCTTAATAATTAAGCAGAGCCGCTTAATAACTACATATCGTTTTCTCTGGTTTCGTGCTGACCTTGTGGATGTTTTATACCCAAGCTAACTAACAACGCACGTATGGTCACTACTATGAAGAAGGCGCAGCGGACGCGCCAGTTTATCATTGAAAAGGCCGCCCCCCTCTTCAACCAGAAAGGCTTTGCCGGCACTTCCATTACGGACATTATGGAAGTCACCAAGCTGGCAAAGGGCGGCGTCTACGGAAACTTTGAAAGCAAAGCAGAGATTTGCCGCGAGTCATTTAACTACCTGGCTATGGGCCTCTCTGACAGGCTCGACAAAGTAGTAGCACGCGAACGTACAGGTAAACAAAAGCTCTTTGCTTTACTGGATTTTTACGAAGAGTACCTCCTGCAGGATGATGCCGGCGGTTGCCCCATTCTGAACTTCGGGGTCGAGGCCGATGCGGCACACCCCGTCATCAAAGAACAGGTGAACAATGTCATCTGGCTTTTCCAGGGACGGATCTCGGGCATCGTCCAGCAGGGCATCGAAGCAGGCGAGTTCCGGGATACATTTCCGGCAGAGGAGTTTGCCATCAAAATGTTTACCATGCTGGAAGGCGCCTTGCTGATCGGCCGGATCCAGGAGAGCTACGAGCAGATGCGACTTATCACCGGCCTGCTCAAGGCCGAGATACGCCAGTACCTCATGTTGCAGCCTTCTGCACTCTAAGAAAATTACTGTGGGCTTGTTGCCGGCCGATCATTCGCGCCGGCAGCGGGTCCGGTAAACAGGCAGTTGTAAAAAACAGCGGTCGGCCCGGGTGCTTTTGGCGCCGACACTTTTACGGTTACATTCAATTCTATAGGCGGGAAGTTTACCTTTCGCCGGTAATTTTATACCCGGCAACGGCTCCCATGAAGCTTCACAGATTGCCCCGGGGTATAGTTATACCTTCCCGTATCTTTACCGCAAACACAACCAACATGAAAGGAAAACTACTTCTCCTGACCGCTTTGCTTTTTGTGGTGTATACCGAGTCTTCGGCCCGTGCCCGGATACCTTATTGCTCCGAGTGCCAGTACATCATACCCGTAGCCGACCTGCCGGATAGCACCCGGTTCTATTCAGAAGACCATAAGGCATATGCGGATATAGCCTATGTCTACAAACAATTCTGGATCGTATGGCTGCCGATCTGGAACTTTGATGAGCACTATTGCCTGTCTATAAAAGGTCAGGATGTATACTTCGATGTCAGTGAGGAAGAGCTACAGGAGTACGCGACAACCTACAACCTCGACCTGCCGTCTAACCCCATTTCCTTGTGGGACAAGATCGGCGGAAAAGCCATTATCCTCGTACTGGTCGCCGGTGCCATCTGGGCCTATTGGGGCAAGGATAGCGCAACGGAAGAGGAAAAGACCCCGCAAGAGGTACCCGTAGAAGAGAAAAAATAGCCGTCCGCACGCGAACGGTTTGTATTGTAACCGAACAGCCCCGCTGGGAAAAAGCCTGCAATTGGCCCCGGAGGGGCTATTTTTTTTGGCCGTCGAATTGTATACCGCCTTGCGAACAAAATTGCCAACCCGGTATCGCCCATGCTCAAAAACTATTTCATCATCGCCTGGAGAAGCCTGCTTCGGAACAAGATCTATACCGTCATCAACATTACCGGGCTGGCCGTCGGCCTGTGTTGCTGCCTGCTGATCACCCTCTACATACGCGAAGAGCTTTCATACGATCAGTACCACGAGCACGCACCCAATATATACCGGGTGTTACAATCATTCCGCTCGCCGGAAAAGGGCGCCAGGCTGCAGGCACCGGCACCAGGAGAATATCAGGTATGGGGATGTGCGCCCGTGGGGCCGGCCCTACGGGAGTATTATCCGGAAGTACAGCACGTGACACAATTTACCAGCCCAAACACGATGTTGCTGGAGCGTGGTGACAGGCGCTTTCAGGAAAATAATATCACATTTGCCGACTCCGCTACATTTGATATTTTCAGCTGGAAGCTACTGGAAGGAAATCCCGCTCTCGCGCTGAAAGAGCTAAATGGCATCGTGCTGACGAAAAGCCTGGCGCGTAAATACTTTGGCGAGGAAGCCGCCTTGGGGCAGATGTTGCGTGTAGACAATAACTTCCAGGTAATCGTTACCGGTGTTATGGAAGATATACCGGCTAATTCGCACTTCTCGTTCGATGCTTTTATTTCAATGAACACCTTTCGCAAGTTCCGGCCCGAAATCTTTGGATGGTGGGGCTACGTAGATTTTTATACTTACTTCCGGTTGCCGGAGAACGCTCGCATAAAAAAAATGGAGGCACGCACATCCGACTTCGCGGCACGCAACGTGCCGGATGGTGAAAATGGCTGGTATGCCATGACCTTCGAACCCCTGTCAGATGCTTATCTATATTCGAAGGCCGGTCGCCAGCCAGGCGTAACCGGTAGCCTGTCGAACGTATATATCTTTGCCTCGGTTGCTGTTTTTATCCTGCTCATCGCCTGCATCAATTTTATGAACCTCTCCACCGCACGGTCCATGGAGCGTGCCAAAGAAGTCGGCGTGCGCAAGACAGTCGGTGCGTTACGGCGCAGCCTGGTATACCAATTCCTGACCGAGTCGGTAATCCTTTCGTTCATCTCGGCCTTTGTCGCCGTTGTGCTGGCATTGATCGCGCTGCCGTTGGTGCAGGAGCTGTCGGCCAAAACATTAGGCGGTCCTGCAGCAGTAAAAATGGTGCTGCCCTGGGTACTGTTCGCGGCGAGCGTGATCGGCCTGCTGGCCGGCAGCTATCCGGCCCTGGTATTGAGCGGCTTCCGGCCGGCGGCCGTCCTGAAAGGCAAATTTAAGGCGTCAACCAGTGGCGTATTACTGCGCAAAGGCTTAGTGGTTGTGCAGTTTAGCCTATCCATTGCGTTGATGGCCGGTACGGCGGTTGTACTCTCGCAACTCGACCATATGCGGTCGAGTGACCTGGGCTTTGAAAAGGATCAGATGCTGGTAATCGACTATGGCGGCGATGCCGACGTAAATAAAAAGATCGAAGCCATCAAGGATGCCCTCGGCCGGCACCCGGCCGTGAAAGCAGCGTCGGCATCGCGCGCCGTACCGGGCACCTTCTTTCCCAATGCCCACACGGAGGTAGAAAACCCGTCGGGTGAAATGCAAGCAGGCGGGCCTTCGCTGTACGAGATCGACTTTGACTTTGTGCCCACATACGGTATCGAAATGGCCGCGGGCCGCGCGTACTCGCGAAATTTCCAGGTAGACTCCACGCAGACGATGCTGCTAAACGAAGCGGCCGCAAAACTTTATGGCTACGCCAACCCGGCAGACATCATCGGCAGGAAGTTCTCGCAATGGGGACGCGAAGGTGTTGTCGTTGGAGTCGTAAAAGATTTTCATTATCAATCGCTCCACCGCAAGGTCGAGCCGCTGGCATTGCGTTTGGCGCCCAACGAATCATTAAACAACATCACAGTAAAGATCGAAGGCGGTAACTATGAAAAAACAATTGCCGAGCTGCAGGCAATTTGGAAAACAGTCGCACCGCAGCGGCCCTTCCTTTATACATTCCTCGACCAATCGTTTGGCCAGCAATACAAAGCTGACGTACAGTTCACAAGCATCTTCGGTATCTTTGCCGGGCTGACCATCTTCATTGCCTGCCTCGGCTTGTTTGGCCTGGCCACATACGCCACTGAACAGCGCGTGAAAGAGATCGGCATCCGCAAGGTGCTGGGAGCCTCCGTGGCGGGCATCGCCGGGATGCTGTCGTCCGATTTCCTGAAGCTGGTCGTCGTGTCTATGCTGATCGCGATCCCCGCGTCGTGGTGGGCTATGAGCCGTTGGCTCGAGACCTTCCCATACCGTGTATCCCTGTCGTGGTGGATGTTTGCATTGGCCGCCGTGCTGGCGCTCATCATCGCCCTGGTGACCGTAAGCTTTAAAGCCATTCGCGCCGCGATGATCAGCCCCATAAGCTCGCTGCGCTCGGAGTGATCAGGTAACAATCGTCCGAAACGTCAGGTTGACCCGCGGCCGCGTGACGAGCTTCGTCGGCGGCAGACGGTGTAGCCAGTACGTTTGGGTAGTATCCTTCATCACCAACAGGCTGCCGTGTTGTAACACGACAGAAACGGTCTGGCCCTGTTGCTTATGCTTGAAAGAAAATTTACGGTCGGCGCCAAAGCTTAACGAGCCAATGGCGCCGTTTCGTTTTAAATCCCGTTCCGCATCGCTGTGCCAGGCCATGCCCTCTTCTCCCGTATGATACAGGTTTAGTAAACACGAGTTGTAGGTTTCTCCCGTGCGTTGCTCGGTGACAGCTTTCAGCGCCTGCAGCGCCGGTGTCCATGGCAGCGCATGCCGCGTGGTGTTAGAATACGTATAGGAAAACGCGCGATCGCCATACCAGGCCACCTTGCGTTTGGTGAAGATGTGTTTGCCCATAATGACAGCTTCATCCTGCCGCCAGGCAACTGTGTCCAGCAACGTTTGCAGGTAGCGATCGGCTTCGGTTTGTGTGAAGACAGGACCGTAGTAATGCACCGTGCCTTCGTACGGTAGCAGGTTCGTGGGGCCGGTGGCCGGTTCATGGAATAAGTCCATCGTAAGTATGCTGGTTAGCTGACGGCGTCGTGAAAGATCACACCCAGGGTATACCGTTCGCCGCGGTGCACCTCGCTCACGCCGTGGCGCATGCTGGCGCGGTAATATCCTTTGCTGCCTTTCACCGGCCGGAAATTGGTGGTGAAGATAAGCATATCGCCTTTACCCGGCGTCAACACGATCGCCTTTGATTGCGCCCGCGGTGTTTGCTGGGTAAGCACAAACTCACCTCCCGTGTAATCAGGGCCAGGGGCGCTGAGAAAGAAGACGGTCTGCAGCGGAAAGTATACCTCGCCATACAGGTCCTGGTGCAGCGTGTTGAATCCGCCCGCCCCATATTTCAGAATGAGCGGCGTGGGCTTGTGCTGATCGTGCGCGCGGCATTGTTCCAGCAGCGCCTCCAGCGTGGCCGGGAACCGGTCCGGTAGATGCAGCGCCTCCATCCACGCATTTGCCACGGGCACCAGGTGTGGATATACTTCTTCACGTATAGTCTGCAGCGCAGGCGGTAAGGGATATTGAAAATATTTGTATTCACCCAACCCAAACCGGTGGCGTTCCATCATCACCGTCTTGCGATACCCCTGCGGGGCAGCGTAAGCTTGTTTGAGCGTTTCGCACAAAGCGTCCGGGAGGAGATTGGGTAAAAGCGCGTACCCGTTGTCGTGCAGCTGCCGGGCAATGCCCGGCCAGTCGGCGGTAATAAGCGCTGTGCGCAAGGTCGTTGTTTCAGAGGCGTGCATAGGTGCCAGGTTGTTGTTAATGCTCCAAAGATCCCGCCCGGGCGAGTTTCCGGAAACCCGGAACTTGCTATTGTTGTCGGGGCATCCTCATTTTGGCTTCAGGGTGCCGCAATTTGGCTACGCAGCGTATCGGGTTGATGTGTATCTTTGTAGCATCACGCTGCCTTCTCCGTCATGAACAAAAATTCGATCCGGATCCGTTCCATTCGCGACATGCACCGCATGCTGGGCATTGCCGGGCCGCACCACCCACTGGTCAGTGTAGTAAACTTCCGCGATATTCAACAGTCCGCCGCCGACTTCACGCAAGGTTGCTCACTCGACTTTTACATGATCGCCATCAAAAAAGATTTCAAAGGAAAGGTTCGATACGGACAAAGCTATTACGATTTTGACGAGGGCGTCATGTCCTTCATCGCACCCGGACAGGTGTGTTACGAAGAGCGAAACGATCGCCCCGCCGCCGGTTCATCACTGCTGTTTCATGCCGACCTGATCCGTGGCTACGCGCTCGACAAAGGCATCAAACAATTTGAGTTCTTCTCCTACGCCATCAACGAGGCCCTGTACCTTTCCAAGAAAGAAGAACGCACCGTCGAGGCCCTATTCAAAAGCATACGGCAGGAGTACGAGGCGCCGCTTGATCGCTTTAGCCAAAATGTAATGGTCTCGCAGATCGAAGTACTGCTACACCACGCCGATCGGTTCTACAACCGCCAGTTCATGAGCCGCAAACCCGCCAGCAATGACCTGCTCGTAAAGCTCGACGGCCTTCTGGACACGCACTTCAACAACCCTTCCAACATCGGCCTGCCCACCGTAAAGGAGCTCGCGGATACCCTGCACGTGTCGCCCAGCTACCTCAGCGACATGCTGCGCGTCCACACGGGCCAAAACACCCAGCAACACATTCATCACAAACTGATCGAGAAAGCCAAACAGATCCTAAGCTCGAGCAACCTGACCATCGCCGAAATAGCCTATCAGTTAGGCTTCGAGCACCCCCAGTCGTTTAGCAAAATATTCAAGCGCAAAACCAACGTATCGCCCCTGGAGTTCCGTCAATCCTTCAACTAACCCGCGCCGCCGGCGCACCAGATCGTTAGCTTTTCGTACCTTAGCGCCCACTTTCCATGGAACACTTCGAGGCCTATCGCTACAAATTATTCACCATCGCCTATAAAATGACGAAACGCGTGGCCGATGCCGAAGACATCGTACAAGACACGTTTATAGTAGTAGGCAGCCGACCGTTAGACACCATTCAAGACATAGAAGGCTACCTCGTTCGCTCGGTCATGAACCGTTGCCTCACCCTGCTCGAAAAGAATAAACACATCACATATCCCGGTATCGACTTACCCGAGCCTTTGTTTACCGAGAAGTTCCAACAAGTACAGTCGCAAGATGTCTCCTATGCCTTGACCGTGCTGCTGCAAACACTTAATCCCTTAGAGCGGGCCGTCTTCCTGCTAAAAGAAACACTGGAGTATAGCTATCCCGAGGTAGCGGATATAGTATCGATCAAAGAAGACCACTGCCGCCAATTATTTCACCGCGCGAAGGAAAAGCTCGCGGAAGGTAAACCCCGGCATATACCGTCACCGGCTTCAGCCGATCGGTTGATCCGCGCCTTTCTGCAAATCAGCGAGCAGGGAGATTTGCAACAGTTGATGGCATGCTTGAAAGAAGATGTCGCCATCTATTCCGATGGCGGTGGTAAAGTCACTGCGGCACGAAATGTCATTACCGGCCGCGAGCATTGCCTGGCATTCCTTTCGGGCGTGTACGACAAAATGGGCGCTGCACTGACACCTACCGTAACACGCATCAACGGCGAGCCGGGACTCATTTTCTATAACACGCAATCCGGTGCCATCGACACCGTCATGATGCTGGTCTTTGACGACGAAGCCATCACCACCATCTACTTTATGCGAAACCCCGACAAGCTTACACCGGCTGCCTGATTTCGTGTCCATCGATCAGCCCCTTCCAAAATACTTGTAAATAAACGCCGGGTATTCGGCGGGCATGTCACGCCACTGAAAGCCATGCGTAAAACCGATGGTGATCAGCACGGCAGCCAAAATTCCCACGCCGGCAATGGCATACGAAATGCCGGTCGAGCGTGTCTTTAAATAATGAAGCGAAGCGATGTGAAGCGATATCGAGGCGACCGAAAGGAAATAGTAGGGGAGGAAAAAAAACGTGGCCGGATAATAGTTCATGCCGACGCCGGCATAATAAAAGTTGGTGTCGAGATGCTCGACAAGCCGCCCCGTCATCACGCCGCCCATGTGAACGACTAAAAAAAAGGAGAGGTACAAGCCCGAATACACCTGGATCTTTTCCGCGGGAATCTTCGCTTCGTGGCGTGTCAATAAACGGATGCCTGTGATGAATTGGAAGACTACGGCGGCCAGGAGCATGGTCTCGATAACCGGGTGACGGTAAACCAGGCGAAACCGCTCCATCCACACGATGTGCAGCGCCGGACCACCTAACGATAGGAGATGATTCAACAGGTGGAAGCCGATGAAGATGGCGAGCGTGACGCCAGAAAAGTAATGTATAGTTTTCCAGGTAGTTCGTTTGTCAAGTGTAGTCATGCTGTATTTATGGCAAGGACTGCCAAAAGAGAATTTTTGTGACATGACCGCTCCAAAATTTTTAGCAGTGGATTAATAGGGGTTTTCCCGCACAAAAATTCATACCAGGTGGTCACGTTTGCGGCACTGGGGCGGATTATACCCGTTTAAAAAACTATGCCATATAGCATCCTGTCCAACAATGAGATAGATTGGGCGTAAAACTTACACAGCCGTCGGAGTTACGTCGTCACTGTGAGGTAAATAGCTACCTTTACTTCGTGTATGGCCTGAAAACGGGACCGCTTCCAGCCAGACTCTTTCAATGAAGCCCAACTCCGAGCAACCGACCTACCTTGCCCGTCACGGAAAGACTATCTTTCTTGTCATATTCCTGTTTACGTCGCTTTGTGCCTCTGCACAGATTTGCGATTGCCCACCCCCTGGTACGTGTGCACCATGTCGGGGCGGTTACTCTAAATTCACCCTTCGATTTAATAGTTTTTTTCCGTACCTGATCACCGTGTCAGATCAGGGCGGTGTGATTTTTAATGCCGTGGTCGGCGCGGGAGATACATTTTCTTTTAGCGGCTCAAGACCCAACGAAAAATTTCAAGGCCCCGCTATTCAGCTCCGCATAGCCGGCTCTCCCAACGCCAGTATCGGCACAGGCTGTGGCAGCGATGTAGAAGTGGGCGATCGCTTTGGAAGCTTCACGGTGGTGGCCGGCGAAAGCAAAGATGGTGGCGCCATTTGTTGTGATGAATCCGATCGCGACGACGATGCGCCCGACATTCGCAATTGTCCTGACGACCGCAACGTTAACGTGTCATCTGGTGACGGCGGCTGTACGGTTGCGGTTCGTTGGACGGAGCCCACCGCCGACGATGATTGCACCGTGGCGAGCTTTACCAGCAACTTTCACCCCGGAGATGATTTTCCGGTGGGGGATACGTGGGTGACATACACTGCCATGGACAAGGCTGGTAACAAATCCGAATGTAGATTTCGCATCAGAGTCATTGACAACGTCAGGCCCCAGATCACCGGTCCCGGATCGATGATAGTGCCTGCCACGGAATCTTGCGCGGCCGTAGTCACCTGGACAACGCCCACCGTGACCGACTGTTCCGCCGTCACGTTAACGAGCAACGTTCCTTCGGGAACGTCCTTTCCCGTAGGAAATCATACGGTAACCTATACCGCGCGGGACGCACGCGGCAACGTGTCCCCTCATTCATTCGATATACGTGTAACTGACGATATACCGCCTGCTTTCACAAACTGCCCTGCCGACATAACCGTGCAAGAGAATGCCGCCTGTGAAAGCATCGTAACCTGGACACCGCCCTCCGTAAGCGACGTCTGTGGCAACCCGGTAGTGGCGTCAAATCATAAACCCGGTGCGAAGTTCCCAATCGGATCGACTCGCGTCGAGTATACCGCGACAGACTTGAAAGGCAATAAGGCTGTCTGCAGCTTCCTGGTAAATGTCGTCACCGAAGCTACCCCCGTCGTGACAGGCTGCCCGCCGGAGCCGATCCGCGTTCGCGCGGACGAACGGGGCGAAGCCGAAGTAACCTGGCCGGAACCGCAAGCGACCGTCGCCTGCGGTGACGTACCTGTCGAGCGGTCACATGCGCCCGGCAGCATCTTCAACATCGGCACAACCGCTGTGTTATATACCTTTGGTCAGGGCGATCACACGGCGACGTGTAGCTTCAACGTGATCGTCTCGCCGCCCGACGTCACGATCGATATTGGCAAAGCCGTCACACCTAACGGCGACGGCATCCACGACTACTGGGAGATTGTTCCGCTGGAAAAATACAAAGACAACGCTGTGCTGGTCATTGACCGCTGGGGCAATAAGATATACGAGGCGAGTGGCTACGACAACGAGCGCGTCCGTTGGGATGGCCGCAGTCAACAAGGTGCGAAAGTACCTACCGGCACCTACTTCTACACGGTGGAGGTCCGGGTACAAGGTATCGTTTGGAAACGGAAAGGCTCAATAGAAGTAATACAACCCTAGCATGCGGAGAAAACAATATTGCTTTCTGGTGTGCCTGCTGGTAATAGCCTTCCTGACGGCAGTGACCGGCCGTGCTACTGCGCAGCAAGCTCCGCAGTTCACGCAGTTCATGCTCAACAACATGGTATTGAATCCCGCCTATGCCGGCGCGGAAGAAGCGTTAACCCTCACCGTGCTGACCCGTGGCCAATGGAGTGGGGTAGACGGTGCACCGTCCACGCAGTGCCTTTCTGCACATACCCTGCTGCGGTCACAACGGGTGGGGCTGGGGCTCGCCGTCGTCCGCGACCAGATCGGCGTCCATAAAAACACGAACATTCGAACCAACTACGCCTACCATCTGCCGGTACACAACCGCGGTATATTGTCGATGGGGATCCAGGCAGGCGTCACAACCTTGAAATCCGATTATGCATCGCTGCTGGGAAACAGCAACGACCCGCAGCTGATGAGCAACGTAAACAAAACCTTCCTGGGCTTTGGCGCGGGTATCTATTATCGCACTACGCATTGGTGTGCCGGTCTGTCCATACCCGAGCTGATGTCAAAGACATTGGCGGTACAAGACACACTGACGGTGCGGGTGCGCCGGACGAACGTATTAGGCTATGCACGCTATAGTTTTATGGTGAACGAGTCCATTGACATCGAGCCCGCCATCTTACTCAAATATTATGCGGGCGTGCCGGTATCGGCCGATATCAACCTCAATGTTGTATACCGCAAAGCCCTGACCGGCGGCCTCTCATACCGCAAGGGCGAGTCGATCGACCTGCTGATGCGCTTCCAGCTCACGCCTCAGTTGCAACTGGGGTATGCCTACGACCATCCGGTAGGTTCTGCCGGGCAACTGAGCAGTGCATCGCATGAGCTGATGGTCAGCTACCGTTTCAGTAACATTCAAATGGACGTGGAATCACCCCGATAAGATTGTATGACAAAAGCGTGTATTGTGCTGGCGATAGGATGTTTGGGCTACCTGCAGGGCGTGAGCCAGGCGACGGTCTTTTCCTTGTTCCAGGACCCGCTGCACGAAGCCGACCGGCACTTCGCGGCCGGGCATTACGCGCAGGCCGCAACCTTGTATACCACCGAGCTCGCGCGAAAGCCTAACGACGTTGCCACGCGCCGGAAGCTGGCGCAGGCCCGGTACCGTGCGAAAGACTACTCCGGCGCCGTGGCTGCCTACGACCAATACCTGTCAGGCACGGGCAATACCTTGCCCTGGGACGATCTATATTACTACGCGGAGGCCAACGCCACCCTGGGGCGCCGCGCCGTCGCCCTGGACTATTACAAACGATGCCTGGCGCAACAACCCGACCATGAGCTGGTAGCCAAAAAGATCTGGCGCCTCACCAACCTGCAATACCTGTACGAAGACTCCGCGCATTATGCCGTGCGGCCCCTGAACGTCAACACCGCGTCGGGCGAGCTTTGCGCCGTGCCCTACCAGGATGGATTTGTCTTTACCTCAAACCGCAAAGGGTCGGGCATCGTCGAACGGTTCAACCGGAAGTCAAACGCGCCGTTCTATAAGCTCTACCGGGCCCGCTGGAAAGAAGACACTGCTACACATATACTGACCGTTGATAAGCCCGTGGTCTTTGCAACCTCCCTGCGTGCAGGGTATAATACGGGGCCAATGGCATTCTATCGGGACGATAAACAAATGGTATTTGTCACATCTTCCGAAAAGGCCGGCGTAAATGGCCGTCGCACACTGGGACTATACTTCGCTGTCGCGGAAGGGAAGAAGTGGAAGGTAGTGTCGCCTTTCCCGTTCAACAGCGACCGGTACTCCATCCACGACGTCTCGATCAATGAAGACGGCACAGTGCTGTATTTCTCATCGGACATGGACGGCGGCGCGGGTGGTAAAGACCTCTATACAAGCCAGTGGCTCGACGGAAAGTGGACGAGGCCGCGCAACCTGGGTGAGGCCATCAATACCCCCTTGAACGAAGCCTTTCCATACCTGCACAACCACATGCTATACTTCTCGTCCGACGGTCACCCGGGCATGGGGCAGCTCGACATCTTCCGCGCACAAGTGCAAGACGACGGCTATGGCGAACCGGAGAACATCGGTTACCCCATCAACAGTCCCTACGACGACTTTGGCCTGGCCTTCGACTCCCTGGGCACGCATGGATACCTCAGCTCCAATCGCCGGCACGGCGGCTACGACGACGACGTATACGAAGTAGACATGGACCTTCAGACGTATCCGTTTACCATAGCCTGTGTGTTGAAGTACAAGGAGCATACCTGGAGCGACCGCTCGGGTGTAATGATCTGGCCCAACGCGCGGGTGGCGCTGATGGACAGTGGCAACGGCAAGTCGGTTTTTACGACCCAAACCGACGCCACCGGAAATTTTTCGATTATGATTCCGTATTTCAGTAAATACTATGTGCAGGTAACAGACGAAGAAGGGGTGGAGCACAAAGCGAGCTTCGAGCTGAATAAATACCAGGGCGAAGCCAGTGTGCACGAGATTGTGATTGTAAAAGACATTTTTAAGAAGAACAACGACCGGAAGTAACATGAAACATTCCGTATTTTTTATTCGTGCCGTGCTCGTCATCCTGGTGGTGGCTACCGGCCATGTCGTATTGGCGCAGGAAAAGCAAATGATCCAGATCAAGACATTTGACGAGAAGCTGAAGCCCTTAAAAAATATAGAACTGTCGCTGAACGACGGCGCGTTTATCTCGACGGGTGCCAAAGGTGCTGCGTTTGTAGAAATAGGAGCAAACGAGCTTCCGGTGAAATCGGTGCGGATTAAAGATGAGAAGCTGGAGGCGGCCTCGTGGAATTTCTCCAAAGGCGTGATCGAGATCATCGTCCGGCAGCGTAACTATACCGTTGTACGCATGGCCCTGCGCCTTCCCAACGGCCGACCGATCCCCCAGGCGTCGGTGTTGTTCAAAGGCGCCAAACCCGTCACCGTCACGACCAACCAGGCGGGTGAATTTGAGCTACCGCTGCCCTTCCAGGAAAAGCTGACGTCGGCCGATCAGTTCCAGGTACAAGACATGAAAGTGTTGCGCATCAACCTGTCGGAAAATGTGTTGGTGGCCGAACGTGCCAAGGCCCCTACAAAAACGACACGCGACCAGATCATCGACTTTGACCTTTCGCGTCTGGATTCCATTCAGTCGCTGACCGTGTTCTATGCGGTGTTCAAGAATATATCCA
>NZ_JAHESE010000037.1 GCF_018598175.1 Dawidia cretensis | reverse complement strand
GATCTATGTGGGGGGGCAAGGTGACTTCGGCTTTTTCTTTCCCAACCAACAGGGTGAGCTGGTGTACACCTCGCTGGCGGACAGCCTGGCGCCGGAGCATCGCAACTTTGACGAAGCCTGGAGCGTGTACCTGGACAAAGAGAAAGTCTACTTCTGCACGTTCTCCAACATCTACTGCTATGACCAAAAGACTTTTCAGGTCATACGCCCTGCCACACGGGCAGGGATAGACCATTCTTATCTTCTCAATCGGCAGCTCTATGTCAATCAGCCGGACATTGGCCTGGGCATCCTGGAAAACACCCGCATCCGGGTGGTAAAGGGTGGCGAGTTCTTCCACGACAAGAGCGTGGCCGCTGTCCTGCCCCTACATGACAACCAGGTGCTGGTCACGACCTTTCAGCACGGCATTTATCGCCTGGCGGACGGCATCGTCACAGCCTGGAACGCGCCGTTGCAGGCATTCCTGAAAGAGTCGATTGTCAACTGCATGATCCGGCTGCGCAATGGCAACTTTGCCGTCGGCACCCAGAACAACGGCTTGCTGGTGCTGGACCCGAACGGCGACCTGATCATGCAACTTACGACGGGGCGCGGTATTGAAAATCCGACGGTGCTTAGCATTTATGAAGACGACCTGAGCAACCTTTGGATCGGCCAGAACAACGGACTGGCCTATGTCGAGCTCGGTTCACCCTTCACCCTCATCAACAATCAAACCGGCCTGCCCGGCTCGGGCTACGCGGCGTACCTGCAGGACAATACGCTGTATGCCGGCACGAGTACAGGCGTTTACCAGCGCGAGTCCCAAAAGGGAGGCAGTTTCCGGTTGGTAAAAAACTCCCGCGGCCAGGTATATCATTTAGGTGAATACGGTGGGGAGCTGCTCGCAGGCCACCACAATGGGGCTATGCGCATTGGCGGCGATGCCTGTACCCGGCTTTCGTATGAACCGGGATCGTGGGTGTTTCTGGGTATGAAAGATCATCCCACGATGTTGATCGAAGGGGTATATGCGGGCCTGCAAGTGTACGACCGCAAAAATGGACAATGGTCGTGGCGAAAGAAGCTCGCGGGCTTTGGCGAGTCGTCGCGCATCATGGCCGAAGACCCTTCCGGCGACTTATGGGTGACGCACGGGTATAAAGGCGCCTATCGGATTACCTTCTCTCCTACCCTGGACAGCATCCGCCGCGTGGCCTTTTACGGTGCGGACAAAGGCTTTCCTTCAAACCTGCTCATCAACGTATACAATGTACGCAACGAGCTATTGTTTACGAGTACCAGCGGCGTGTATCGCTTTGATGCAAGCACGGACCGGTTTGTACCGGATGACTTCTTTTCCAAACGGCTGGGCAGTACCGACCAACTGTGGTTTGTACGCGAAGATGCGCTCGGCAATATGTATTTTGTGAGCCGTGATCACATTGGCGTCTTCCGCAAGAATTCGTTGGGCGAGTATACGCTGGAAGAGAATCTCTTTCGTAAAATCCGCAAGTATCTCAACGACGACCTGGTGAACATTGCCATTCTTCGTAACAACGAAGTGTTGTTTGGCGCCAAGGATGGTTTTATCCATTATGACCCGACGATGAAGCCGGTGAAGGCGCCGGTCTTTCAAACACTGATCCGCCAGGTTTCGGCTACGACTGCACGTGGAGACTCGGTTCTTTTTTATGGCAACCACAGCGTGCACGATTCGATCTCCGATCAGCAGCAAAGGGACTGGTGGCCCGAGCTCCCCTATCGCAGTAATGCGCTGCATTTCACGTATGCTGCTACAGCGTACGAGGGCAATGCAAATCTTGTCTTTCAGGTTTACCTGGAGGACTTTGAAAAGGATTGGTCTGAGTGGAGTAACAAAACACAGAAGGAATATACCAATCTAAAAGAGGGTAGTTATACTTTTCATGTGCGGGCGCGTAACGTGAACGGAGAGGTGAGCCGGGAGGCCCTATATACATTTGTGATCAGTCCGCCGTGGTACCGGTCGGTATGGGCGTATTCGATCTATGGACTGTCGGTGTTAGCGTTGCTGTTCGCGGCCTTTCATGTGCTTGATGGCAAATATCAACGCGAGCAACAACGCATGGTGTTGGAACAGGAGAAGGAATTGAATGCCCGCGATAACGAGCTGGTCAAGCTCTCGCGCCAGTCCCAGGAAGAGATCAACCGCTTGCAGCACGAGAAGCTGGAATCGGAACTGCAGCATATGAATAATGAGCTGGGGACGGCGACGATGCACTTGCTTAATAAGAATGAGTTTATTACTTCGATTAAGAGTAACCTGACCTCTATTATTAAGAAGAATCCGCAGGATGATGTGAAGAAGGAGCTGGCGCAGATTACGCGCGATATCGAGCAGAATATTTCGGCAGATAGTGACTGGGAGCATTTTCAGTTTCACTTCGATCGCGTGCACGGAGATTTTACGACGCGGTTTAAGGGAGCGTTTCCGGGGTTAAGTCCACAGGAGATCAAGTTGAGTGCTTATTTACGGATGAACCTTTCTACGAAGGAGATTGCGCAGTTGCTCAATATCTCTGTCCGGGGGGTGGAGATTAGTCGGTACAGGTTGCGGAAGAAGTTGTTGTTGGATAGGAATCAGAACTTGCAGGATTTTATTTTGAATTTTTAGGGGGGACTGTCGTTAATCTGGCCTTATAATGCCAATTTAATCTGTTCTCCTGACTCCCTGTTTTCAGGCCTGGCCTGGGGATGTTCTACTCCTATATAGCATAGATCATCCGTGGTTCATCCGTGGAACATCTATGGAGGAACCCTGTCGCAGACTCGAAGGATCCCCGGCGAAGAATGCCTTTTTTTCGTCCCGGCTCCGCCTCATTACGCAACTCCTTCCGACCTCTTTGGAACTCCAAATTCCATATTTTCAAACCAACGAAATTTATTTCAAAACAACTTGTTAAAACTGATTCAACAGGTGACTAACACGTGATTATCAAAAAAAACACTCCATGGCACAAGTCCCCGCCCCGAGACGGGGCTAAGACTCGCCAGGTGCCGTGTTTTTTTGGCCATCCGTCTTTTACCGCCAGATGCTTTCTACTTCGTCATTTCGGTGTTTTTTATGGAATTTTAAGAAACTTCACCCTGCCTGTGTAACCATTGAGGTGAGGGTGGGTTATCCTTATTAGAAAACGCTTTATCCGGATTGAATGCTTTAACCGACAATGCCCTGATGCTTAAGGTCAGGGACGGCGATCTTGACAAGATGAGCCTGCTATTCGAGCGGTATAAGAAGCCTTTGTATGGTTTCTTTTATCATCTCAACAGGGACCAGGACCTCAGTGAGGACTTGGTGCAGACCGTGTTTTACCGGATCCTGAAGTATCGCACACGCTTTCGTGGCGACGGCGACTTTCGCAGCTGGATGTTTCACATCGCGCGCAATGTGAGCCATGACCACTACCGGAAAAACAAGCTGAAGAAGGACGATCCGCTGGAGGCCTGGCAGGATCGTTTGGAAGACGGCGACAACCGGTCTGCCGAGTGGCAACAGCGCGAGGAAAATGAGCTGCTTTCCAGGGCCCTGGAACAGCTGTCCGAGGACAAACGCGAGGTGCTGCTGTTGAGCAAATTTCAGGAGAAGAAGTATAAAGAGATCGGCGAAATCCTGGGTTGTACGGAAGGGACGGTAAAAGTTAAAGTGTTTCGCGCGCTTCAAGAGTTGAAGGAGGTATATCAGAAACTGGAGGCGCGTTATTGATTAAGTATTGACAAGTATGACACGAGCGGAAATAGACGAATTGCTTTTGCGGTATAATGCCGGCACCGCGACACCTGCGGAGAAGCAGCAACTGGAAGGGTTGTTGGAAAGTGGTGCCGTTGGTTTGGAGGACCTCGAGACCCTGCGCCCGTGGCAGGAG
The DNA here is from genome assembly GCF_018598175.1 of Dawidia cretensis. GTDB lineage: Bacteria > Bacteroidota > Bacteroidia > Cytophagales > Cyclobacteriaceae > Ohtaekwangia > Ohtaekwangia cretensis. The sequence goes on along the minus strand of NZ_JAHESE010000037.1, from coordinate 60,498 downwards.
GCCCTTGACCAACTACCTGCACCGACACCCTCCCTGAACCTGGACGACACATTCTACCGCATGCTGGCGGATGAAAAGCGTAGTCATCGGCCCGCGGGTTCCGGCACCTTTACGTGGGCTTGGTTGTGGCCACGCCTGGCGTTTACGGTGGCGGTACTGGTCGCCGGAATGGCGGCGGGGTACTTCTTGCGGACGCCGCCTGCGGGACCGGTTCCGGCCGACCAGCTTGCCGCGCTTAGCCAGGAGGTGACAACCCTGCGCGAGACGATGATGCTCACCCTGTTGCAGAAGGAGTCGGCCGCCGAGCGGCTGAAAGCAGTCAGCCTGACCCAGGAGATGGACCAGGCCAGCCAAACGGTAACGCAGGCATTGCTGCAAACGCTCAACACCGACAACAATGTAAACGTACGCCTGGCCGCGCTCGACGCTTTACGGAATTATGCCGTGCAGCCTACGGTACGCGAAGCGCTGATCCATGCTATTGCTCAACAAGAATCACCGCTGGTGCAGGTGGCACTGGCTGAGCTGATGCAGTCTATCCAGGCAAAATCGTCGGTGAAAGAGCTGCAAAAGCTTCTCGACAGCGACAAAACTCCGGGCGATGTCAAAAAGAAAATCGAAGAGACCATTCAGGTATTGATCTGATCGATACCCTCACTCAAACGAAAAATCACTATGAAAAAAATACTGATGGGTTCGCTCATCCTGCTGCTGGCCGGCACGATGCTCCGGGCCCAGTCCTTTACAGAAAAGATTACACGCGAGCTGGCGTTTGAAAAGAAAAGCGCCGCCAATACCGTGGTGATCGACAACATCAACGGCTCGATACACGTCGAGGCGTACACGGGCGACAAGGTGCTCGTGGCGGTGACCAAATCCATCCGCGCCAAGACGGCGGAGCGGCTGGAAGAAGGCAAGAAAAAGATTCAGCTGGGAATTATAAACGACGTGGATACGCTCGTACTATATACCGAAGGTACCTGCAGCGGCTACGGACGCAACACGGGCAACCATCGGTCTACATCGGGTCAGTGGGGCTACAGCCAATGCCGCGAGTGCCACGAACACTACGAGTACCAGCTCGATTTTGTACTGCGGGTGCCGGCCAATGTGCACGTGTCCGTGAGCACGATCAACAACGGCGATATTGTCATTGAAAACATGCAGGCTGCCTCAGCCGCCAATAACATCAACGGCGGTATAAAATTATTGAACCTTACCAGCGAAGCGCGTGCCCACACGATCAACGGCAACGTAGACATTACCTACGCCCGAAACCCCAGTCGCGAATGTCGTTTTTATACACTCAATGGAGACATCCGTGCAAACTTTCAGAAGGGGCTGGCGGCCAACATGAGCTTTGAGAGCTTCAACGGCGAGCTGTATACCAACATCGACAAGATCGAGGCCTTGCCGGCTGCGGTGCAGCAAGTGGAACGCAAGGACGGTATGAAGTTTAAAGTCGGTGACAACTTTTACAAGATCGGCGCCGGCGGCTCCCTGCTAGCCTTTGAAACCTTTAACGGCAACGTTTATATCAAAGAACAGTAACACACCCACACGATACAATAGTATTCTCTTTTGACTTGACGACTATGAAAAAGTATATCCAGATTTTCGCACTCACCCTCTTTACGCTTACAATCAGTCTGCTGGCGCAGGCTCAAAACGAGTTCACAATACCGTTGAGCGATCCCGGCAAACGCAGCAAGCTCAGGGTACACATCAACTACGGCTCGATTACGGTGAAGGGCACCGCCCGAAAGGATGTGCTGGTAAAATATAGCAGTGAAAGCGAGGAAGGTGACGGCCGCAAGAATGCCGACGGCATGCGCCGCATTGGCGGCGGCGGCACCAGCATCGAGGCCACCGAAACGAACAACCAGGTAAAAGTACAGTCCGACTCGTGGAGTCACAAACAAAACATCACGATCGAAGTACCCAGCGGCTGCGACCTGGACCTGCACACGTATAACGACGGCGACCTGATTGTTAACAATATTCAGGGTGAGCTGGAGCTCACGAATTACAACGGACCGATTACTGCGCTAAATGTCGCCGGCTCTGCCATTGCTACGACGTATAACGGCGAGATCAAAATAACCTTTGACAAGATCTCCGACGGCGCGCCGATGTCGTTTACCACGTACAACGGCGATATAGACATTACGTTTCCGGCGGCACTGAAGGGAAGTATGAAGGTTAAGACGGACCAGGGCGAGATCCTGACGAACTTTGATGTGGAGTTCAAAAGCAGTGGGCCGGTGCAGAAGAAAGATAACCAGTCTGGGGTCTATAAGGTAATTGTGGATGAGTGGAAACGTTGTGACATTAATGGCGGGGGGCCGGAGTTTACGATGCGTAACTATAATGGCGACATTTATATCCGTAAGAAATAACTCGACCGGGTAATTGGTTCACTCATCTCCTGTGGCGCGTAAAAGCGATGGGAGATGAGATCCGTTTTATAGGCTATTTCGTATGTTGTGATAACGATCAATACTAACTATATGCCACTCCCCGTCGGCCAAAAGGCCCCTGACTTTATGCTCCCTTCCACGTCTGGCCGGGACTTTTCTCTCTACCAGGCTATGAAAGGCAAGCCTTGCATTCTGTATTTTTATCCCAAGGACTTCTCCATGGGCTGTACCAACGAGGCCTGTAGCTTTCGCGATACGTTTGAGGTTTTCCTGGAATTAAAGATTGCTTTGTACGGCATCAGCCGCGACTCGATTCAGAGCCATGAGCGATTTAAGAAGACGTTGGGGTTGCCATTCGACTTGCTATCGGATGATGGCGGCAAGGTCTGTGCGTTGTATCAGACACAGCTGCCGTTTGTGCCGCAGTTTACGAAGCGTACGACGTATCTGCTGGATAAAGACCAGAACGTCATGGCGGTGTATGAGAATATTTTCTCCTCGCGCAGGCATATTAAGGCGATGGTGGAGGAGGTTACAAAAACAGTGCGAATGTGAGCCTGAGAGCGAGCACACTCATTCTGGTTTTCTTCGCTCTCACACTCACGCTGTTTTCCTATCCGCCGCTGTCTTCGATCTCGAGGGTACGTAGCGCGGCACTGTCGCGGGCCTGGCTGGCTTGACGCATTTTCAACTTGCGCTTATAGAGCTTTTCCATGTAGCTTTCTTTGGGCGCCGGGTTGAGCGTGTCGGCTGCGCGTATGGAGTCCTGCTTAAACGTCATCTGCTCCAACTTTCCCCACAGCGTGTCGTCCAGCTCATACAGGTCGCACGACAACTTTTGCTGGGCTGCACGCGACGGTGTCGGGAAGGTGGCTTTGGATATGGTCTTAAACTCGGAGTCTTCGTTTACCTGTTGCAGGAAATAACCCACCATGGGCAAGGCTGTGTTTGAGCCTTGGCCCAGCTCGGTGCTTCGGAAGTGGATGCGCGGGTCGTCCGCTCCTACCCACGAGCCCATAACCAGCTCGGGTGTCATGCCCATGAACCAGCCGTCGGCATTGGCCTGGGTGGTACCCGTTTTGCCGGCTACGTCGTTGTTATGCGCTGCGTACTTCCACCGTAGCCGTGAGGCTGTACCTTCGTGCACGACAGTGCGCAGCAGGCCCACAATGAGCTCGGCTGTCTCGGGTTTGAGCACTCGCTTGCTTTTCTCCGCCGGTTTGAAGTCGGTGTAAGTGTTGCCACTCCGGTCGCGCACGCCGGTGATATAATATGGATGCACTGCCATGCCGTTGTTGGCGAAGCAGGAATAGGCCGTGACCATTTCCATGAGCGAGATAGAGGAAGAGCCAAGGGCAATGGAAGGCACGTCGGGCAACTCGCTGGTGATGCCCATGTTGCGGGCGGTCTCCATGGTGTTGAGTACACCGGCTTGCTGGATCATCTTTACCGCAACGGTGTTGATGGAGTAGGCCAGCGCACCACGCATGGTATATTTCACCTGGTAGTCGTTCTGCATGTTGCGGGGCGTCCACTTATCTCCCTCTTTGTCGATGTATGTTTCCTGTGCTGCAGAGACCAGGTCGCACGGCTGTGCGCCGCGCTCGATGGCCGTGGCATATACAATCGGTTTAAAGATTGACCCCACTTGCCGTTTGGTCGATACTTTGACGTGGTCGTACTGAAAAAAGTCGTGTTCGATGCCCCCTACCCAGGCGCGTACGCGGCCTGTCTTTGGCTCGATGGCCAGGAAGCCCGCGTTGAGGAACTGGATGTGGTGTTTGATCGAGTCGATGGGACTCATCTTCACTACCTTCTCGCCGTCCCACGAGAACATACGCATGGGCATCGGCTTTTGTAGCTCATCGAGGACCTCTTCTTCCGACATGCCTTTTTCTGCCAGCGCTTTGTAACGCGAGCTGCGGCGGATGGCATCCTGAATTACTTCTTCATGCCCCTGCCACGGGTTTTCTTTGCGCCAGTGGTCGGTGAATTGTTTTTGCACCTCCTTCATCTGCCGCGCTACGGCATTCTCAGCGTACTCTTGCAAGTGCGAGTCGAGCGTAGTATAGATCTTCAGGCCGTCGGTATATAGATTGTAAGGTGATCCATCGGGGCGTGTGTTGTTGCGGCACCACTCCAGCAGCTCGCCTTTGAGGTATTCGCGGAAGTATGGCGCCAGGCCCTGGTGGTGCGACACCATGTTGTATTTCAATTCCAGCGGCAAGGCTTGCAATGAATCCAGCGTCTCTTTGGGAAAGCGTTTATATTTCTGCATTTGCGCTAGCACGACATTGCGCCGGGTGCGCGACCGCTCGGGGAACAAGCGCGGGTTGTAGTTGTGCGTTGCCTTGAGCATGCCGACGAGCACGGCGGCCTGGTCGGCGGTCAGCTCTTTTGCGCGTACGGAAAAGAATCGTTTGGCGGCGGCTTCAATACCAAAGCATTGGTCACCGAACGGAATGGTATTGAGGTACAGCCGGATCAATTCCTTTTTGGTATACAGATCTTCCAGGCGCTGGGCGGTAATCGACTCACGCATTTTGTTGATCAACATGGACAATACCCAATACCGCTTGCGCGGATATAAATTCTTGGAGAGCTGTTGCGACAGGGTACTGCCACCACCGGCGGACTCCTCTTGTAAGAGGATTGACTTGACGAGCACACGGCCCAGGCTTTCGTAGTCGACGCCACCGTGCTCGTAAAAGCGCACGTCTTCCGTGGCGATCAGCGCGTCTACCACGACGGGGGCAATATCGTCAAAGCGTATTTCGGTGCGGTCTTGCAGGTAATAGCGGCCTAGCAATACGCTGTCGGCGCTGTAGACCTCAGAGGCGACCTGGTTCTGGATGTTGCGCAGGGCGCGTTTGCCGGGCACTTCGATCCATACGACCAAGAGGAGCAAGAGCGGCGGGCCACCGACGATCAGGCCGGCAATGGTCCATTTGCGGGCTTTGGGGTGCGTACGGTAATATTCCCGCACCTGGGCATAGCACAGGGCCAGATACTGCACCAGGGGGCGGGCTTTGCGATACGCCCAAACATAACCGAAACGAACCTGCCGTTTAATTCTCTTCAAAAATTCTTGCATAGAACAATAATAGACCCCTCACACGCGGTAAGTTAACACCCTGGAAATTATGGAACAAAAGCCCCAAAAAGGGATGATGTAATAAAATCGGGCCAATCATGACCGCCTTGCGGCGTACCTGCCCCAGCGCTGCGTACACCCCTAAACCATTGGGCGAACCATTCCGCGTATAAACGCCGGGTTGTGAACATTACACGCACGAATGTTCTGCATCACACACCGCCATAACCATGTAGGGAAGATGTATACTATCATCTTTGCACACGTACACGAGACACCTATAACACGTTTTTTTTCCTTCCTTCCGGCAAAAAGATCACATGAAAGAAAAAACGCGGGCTGCGTTAGGTAAGCCCCTGGGAAAAAGCTATTTTTAGAATGAAAAACGGAAATAGTCCAAAAGAGCAATGCCCCCCATAACGCAAACGAAAGATGAGCAGATTCGCGCAGAGGTAGTCACTGCGGCGCGCGGTCTATTCCAGCGTTTTGGTCTTTTTAAGACCACGATGGAAGACATCGCGAAAGCGACGGGGAAAGGCAAAAGTACGTTATACTATTATTACGCCAGCAAGGACGAGATCTTTGACGCCGTGATCAAGGAAGATATGGAAGAGGTGATGAGCCAGGTGCAAATCGCCGTCAACAAAGCCGGCACCGCCGAAGAGAAGCTCAAAACGTTCAGTCTCACCAAGCTCAAGATACTGGCGCAAAAGGCCACCCTGAATAGCGTGGTTTTTGGTGAGATTTCCGAGAATCCCCAGTTGATTAAAAAGCTCAAAAAGGATTATGAAGCGCAGGAGCTCGAGCTGCTGAAAAACATCCTGGCTTTTGGCGTGGCCGAAGGCGAGTTTAAAAAAGTTAGCGATGACGATCTGGATAGCATGAGCTATATTATGTTGAGTGCTTCAAGAGGAATTGAGCTGGCAACGCTGGAAGACTGCCGCATCAAAAAAATGGGCGATCGGCTCGATTTTATTCTGCACCTTCTGTGCCACGGGATTAAGAATTAGTATCCCTCCTACTACAAACGGGACTCGTACGTGCGTCGGATTAGGCTATAGAAACCACCAGCAATTTTAGTCCGACGTTTTGCTTTTTACGACAGTACCTCACGCCAGGTGCACGTATTGTTTACGTTATGAAATCAGTTGCGTATACTGCTCTACGAAGCGGCGGAAGCCAGTTTGATTTTTCATGAGGAAACCAAACAGGGTGATGCCTGCGGCGGCTGTTATGATGCCGGCGAGGACGTCGAGTATATAATGATGACTGGTATAGACCGCGGCAAACCAGATGCCAACGGTGATGATGCCAAAGGCTACAGTGCCCCAGCGCAGACGGGCTTTCCAGGCAGTATACCACACGACCAGCGGATAGGCCGAGTGTAACGAAGGCATGGCAGCGAAGACGTTAGAGCCCTTTTGATAAAGAGACTGGAAGATCGTTACACCAAAGAACTGATCGAACCGGATCAAGCCGGCGGTATTGCCGGGTGTGCCCGCGATGAAATCAAAGCCGTGGAGCGCTACATACCACGGGGGCGCTGCAGGATAGAGATAATACACGACGAAGCCCAACAAGTTTACCAGCAGGAACGTGAGCAGGAATTGCAGAAAGCGGCTGCGGTCTTTAAAAAACATATAGGCTGCGAAACCCAGTGGTACAGGAATCCAGCACAGGTAAAAGAAACCCGTGAGCACGTCTACCCAGGCGGCGCTATGGACCTGAAAGTATTCGTTGGGTGTGACGAGCTTGCCATCTTGCGCTATGCCGAAGATGCCACGTTCCACTTCGTACAGGTCTTGTATGTGTACGGCGTTATAGACGTAGTTGGGAAACGCCTTCATGTAGTCGTACAGAATCCAGAAGACGATAAAGACCGAAAAACCGAGGATAAATTTGCGCGTGATGCGCGATGCCAGGTACAATGTGTCGAATATCAACACGAGGAACAGCTGATCGGTTTTAAAGCCGATCAGCAATGCCGATAGCGCCAGGTATGATACGGACACGACGGCGGCCACGAGCACGTCGCGCCACGAGATCCAGCGGGTTACCGGAAGTATGGGCAAGTCTAAACTATTTTTCAAAGTCGGAACGGAATATCTTGTCCCACAAGGCTGAGCTTACGCCATAGCCTTTTGTGGGATCGGCGTAGTGATGCTGCATGTGGTGGTGTTTCAGCTTTTTCCAGAAGCGGTTGTTGAAATTACTGTGGTGTAATGCATAATGCGATATGTCGTACACCAGGTAGCCGGCCAGAAAGGTGGCAAAGAATCCATCCATGTAGGCCACGGGAAGCAGTGCATGAAAGAGAAAGTAAAAACCGGTGGCCAGTGGAATGCTCATGGAAGGCGGCAATACCAGGCGCTTGGCGTCGTTCGGATAATCGTGGTGCACACCGTGGAACAGGAAGTGCAGTCTTTTTCCGACGGCCGATTTGGGCTCGAAGTGAAATACGAACCGGTGCATGATATACTCCGTCAGCGTCCATGCCAGCAGGCCCAGGACACAGCTGGCGATAAACGTGAGCAAGTTTGTGTACGTGACGGCCAATGCCCTATACATAAAATAGGTTATGATGGGAATGAAGAGGATCAGCGGCACGCTGTAGTGTACCTTTGAAAGGCTCTCCAGGAATCCACTTCTGAAGATTCGGATCGATTCTGTACTGTTTGAAATAAAGTTCTTCTTCATAACACTACGGTTTAAAATTCTGGATCACCTCCTGCCCCGTCACGGGGTCCGTTCCCTTCACTTCGGCACATACTATATTCGGAAGCCAGAAGCTGCCGCCTTCGATCTGTAAGAATACACGCGACACATGAATGTTGCGGCCGTTGATGGTCGCCAGCACGTGGAACTGGTTGTCGGCTGCCTTTACCAGGTAGAACGGCAGCTTTTTATAGGAAACAAACCGTAGCTCGTATTTGTCCGCCGAAAGCTTTTTGCTCTTCAGCCCATAGGCGTAGTTGCGCTGAATGAACGACAGGTCCTCTTGTTGTCCTTCTTCCTGATAGCGGATCCAATAAGCATGCACCGGGTCCTCCTCGTCGGGCATACCCTTCTCCAACTTTACATCATACAGGATGGTGTTGGTATTGGGCGTACGCTGAATATAAAACAGGGTAGCCTTATTGGCCGGCGGCACGGGAAATGTCTCCTGCCCTTTGCATACACAGGGTTGTTCCGCTCCAGCATGGCCGGTGGAGAAACCGGTCATCAACCAAACGAGGAAGTGCAGCATGAACGTCATAGTTCGTTGATCAGGGTTGTTTTTCCAATTCTTTTTTTGACTCGCGCAGGCGGTTGATGGCGGTGATGTTGGTTAATACGGCCATGACCGTGAGCGGTATGGTAAAGACGGAGATTGTCTCAAATACCTGGAACGGGATACCCGGTATAAAGAGCTTGTAATCGCCACCGAGGTAGTGCGCGGTAATACCACAAGCCAGGGCCGACACGCCGATGGTCACCACACGTTCCGGTCGTTGCATCAGGCCACCTTTACAATCGATGCCCAGGCCTTCTGCCCGTGCGCGTACATAACTTACCATCATAGAACCGATCAACGCAATAAACGCGAATAAGGAACTGAGGAAATAATGATGCCCGATGAGGTAATAACAAATACCCAGGAACATGACCAGCTCGCTGTAGCGGTCGAGCACCGAGTCGTATAATGCACCGAATTTGGAGCTCATGTTGCCAAGACGCGCCACCTGCCCGTCGAGCATGTCAAACAGCCCCGCGAATAACACGAGCGCGCCCGCCCAGCCGACGTAGGTCAGATCGCCACGGTTACCTTCTTCCACCCCTATTACAAAGATCACGGCCACCCCGATGTTTAATATGAGACCCGTAGTGGTCACGGCATTGGGTGTGAACCCAATCTTGATCAGGAGTTTTACAAAGGGATTGATGACTTTGTAAATGATCTGCTGCAATACGATGCGCAAGGGCGTTTTTTCCATAGCCCGATTGTTTAAAGGTTTTTCTATAACACTGTTCATAGGTCAGAAATCAAATTTAAAGCGTGCACGAAGGCCCCACTGCGATACTTCGGGGTGATCCAGGTACGAAAGACGCTTCACTACGTCAACCCGGATCAGCTTAAAAATGTTCGCGATACCGACGCTGGCTTCCATGTACGGCTCGGGCTGCAGGGAATACGTCGTCTCCACACCCTGGTCGTTTACCGGGAAGGCGAAGGCCTCCGCGTTATGGCGCGGATCGTTCTCGCGGCGTATGCTGCCATACAGAACTTTGAAGGTCGCCACCTCGCGCCACTTTAGCTTTTTCAGCAGCGGGATCTTATTGAAGATAAACCCGTTGAAGTAGTGATCGAAGCTCAAGCTCACGTATTTGTCGCTGACAAACTCCAGGAAGTTCATCAGGTTGTAGGACTGTAATTGATACGAGTATGTTTGGTTGGCGCGGTGGATGGCCAGCAGCGGGAACGGCACTTTGCCGAAGATATAGCCGCCTTCCAGCACCATGTCTGTGTAGCCAAACTGCGACAGGTATACGCGTTTGTAGACGTTCAAGGCCACATTCTGATAATTGTACTGGCTGTTGAATAAGTTCTTTATACCGCCTATAAAACGGGCTGTGAGGATGGGGTAGCGGTTGGGAATGGGAATGCGATAGAGCTTGCCCTGGTAAAATTGTTCGCCGGGCGCCCAGCGGAATTCCAGGTTGATCTCGGACGTGATAACATTGGGCACGGGCTGCAACTCGTCGTCGGTATTGCGCTCATACCGCAGGCCGCCGGCAGGAGTTTGTCTCCAATTCTTAAAGCCCACACGGTATGAAATATGATTATCAAACTCGTGCAGGTAGTCGAGGACCCAGATGTCGTTGTACAGCCACTTGTCGTTTACACCTCGTTTGAATGAAAGGAGGAAGTTGTCTTCCTGAATAAACTGCAGCTCCTGCCCGGGGATCTTCATGTCGTGCTGGTAGCTGACCCGCAGCGTTCGCACAGGGAACTGCCAGATGGATTTACCCGTGAACGAGTACGTGGCACTGAGGAAGTACTTCCACTTTTCGTCTTTAAAACCATAAGCACCGTACGTCTCGAAATACAGGCGCTCGTTGAACTTAGGTGTAGTCCGCCCTCCTACCCGCAGGCGGAAGCCTTCTACGGGGTTGAAGCTATAGAATGTATTGACGGGACCGAGCTCCCACCAGCCGAAGCTCTTATACCCCGCCAGCAATAGCGTGGCAATGTCCATCGTACGACGGAACGAGGGTACTTTTTGCAGGCTGTCGATATTCTGGTACACTTTCGACTCGGCGTGGCTGAGCGAGTCGTGCCGGTTGGCAAGCCAATATTCATCGGTATGTCCTTCGGCTTCTTTCTCTTGCTGTTGTTTCTCACCCTCGAAGAAGTCAGGCGGACGCGGCTGGTTAATAACGAAGTTTTTATAGGACACCACGCGTTCGCCGTACAGACCGCCACGCCCCTGCGTGATACCAAAGTCGGCGCGCATGCGGCTCTTTACCACCTGGAACTTGCCATCTTCCATTTGCTCGAATTCCTGATTGATAAACAGCTCGCGTACCCAGTTGAGGTTAATGTTCTTGTTTACGGTCATGTCTACCCGTTGCACAGCATAATTGCTGTCGAGCGTGACGTAAAGCCGGCCCTGGAACAGGAAACCGCCGGCATCGCGCGGTGCGAACGACAGTTCGACGAGCTTGGGTGTCACGTCTTTCAGCGTGTCTGTGATGTAAAATTTATAGAACGTCGGCGCGCTGTTGGCAATGGGACTGAGGAACTGGTTTGTCAGCAGCGTGATGTTATTTTCGTAGATGTCGATGTCGTTGTACAGGTAATTGAGGTAGGTGCTCATGCCTGCGTTGTCGACGTAATCATCGAAGCTCACTTTCTGGTGGGCTTTGACGACCGACTTGTTATGTTCGGGAGAGCGTTGGTAGTATTTATCCGTCAGGTTCTCCTGCAGGTAGATCGGCAACAACGCTTTGCCTTTTATAGTGGTGGTGTCGACGTTCTCGAACATCCACTTATACTTGCGGAACAGTTTGCGTTCTTTGAATTTATCAGACAGGTTGCTGAGCGACATTTGCAGTTTTTCGTACTGTTCGTACTCGACGTTGTCGTAGTGCGTCATACGATTCTGCTCTTTGTGCTCGATCATTTCGCGCACGAGGTCTACGGCGGGATTGTTTTTATTGCGATAACGCTCCCGGCCCTGGGTTGTGACAGTCACTTCCTCCAGCACTTGGGCGTCGGCGGTAAGCCGTACGTTTAGGTCCTGGGTCTCGCCGACCTTTACCTTGCGGATGACGGTTTTATAGCCCAGAAAGGAAAAGTGAAGCTCTTCGTTAGTGGTGTTTGTGGTGACGGTGTAACGCCCGTCGATGTCGGTCGTGCTGCCAATGGTCGTTCCTTTAAAAACTATATTAACAAACGGCAAGGGCTCTTTTGTATCGGCGTCGGTGACGACACCGCGCACAATGGTCTGCCCGGACGCCTGCCAGGCGCCAACCCATAACCCGATGAATACCCATATTCCGTAAACAACCGCTCTCACGCAAACATCTATTTAAATACAAATCTTTTCTGCAACACGTAGTTATAGCTGACACTTAACACGATCGCTACCCCCATCTTGGCCACAACATAATTCATCTCCACATAGTGCGTTACGCCGATCAGCAACGCAAAGCTTAGTCCGATATAGCCCAACCATACGACACCATAGCGCCACAGCTGGTGGCCATGCGGCACGTGCGTGGCGGCAAAAACCCAATGACGACTCACCGTAAAATGCACGGCTGCCCCCACGACATTGCCCGACACGCTGCCCAGACCGTACCACACACCAAACACCTGCACGAGTAGAATCGTGGCGCCGAAATCGGCGCAGGTGGCAATGAGCGAAGCAGCTTGTGACTTGACAAAGGTGAACATGGTCGTCAGAAGGAAAAAAGCTGTACGGCAACCTGCAGCATAACGTTGGTATACAGACCGGCGAGCAGGTCGTCGGCCATTACCCCCCAGCCCCCCGGAATGCCTTCCGCCCGGCGTATGTAGAGCGGTTTGGCAATGTCGAAGAACCGGAACAATACAAACCCCACCAGCACGGTGGCCAGTGTGACCGGCAGGAACAGCAAACTGATGCACATGCCTGCAATCTCGTCTATCACAACCCGCGGGCTATCTTCTCCCCACAGGGGCTCGACCCGGTCGGCAGCCCACACGCCCAGGTCGGTAATAATGACCGTGACCAGCAAGGCTACAAGCGGATCTACACCACCGGAAAATGCCAGGTACCAGCCAAGACAGCAGGCAGCAGCGGCTACTGTGCCGCCGCCCCTGCCGATATAGCCTATGCTGAGTCCTGTAGCAATGATCCGATGCATGGTGTTACAGTACCTCTACCAGATCCTGGTAGTAATCCAGGCCCAGGTGTGTGATCAGGTCTTCGCCCATCATGTGACGCAGTGTGTTCTGCAGCTTGATGAGCTGTTTGAAGATATCATGCTCCGGACGCAGGCCCGGCGCTGTCTGCGGTGACTTGAAGTAGAACGACAGCCACTCCTGGATACCGCTCATATTTGCACGCTTTGCGAGGTCCATGAACAAAGCCAGGTCGAGTACGATCGGCGCAGCGAGGATGGAGTCGCGACACAGGAAGTTGATCTTGATCTGCATCGGGTACCCCAGCCAACCGAAGATGTCGATATTATCCCAGCTCTCTTTATTATCGCCGTGTGGCGGATAATAGTTGATCCGAATCTTATGGTACAGATCGCCGTAGAGCTCGGGATTCTTTTCCGGTTGGAGAATGTCTTCCAGTACGCCGAGCTTCGATACCTCTTTCGTTTTGAAGTTTTCCGGATCGTCGAGCACCCAACCGTCGCGGTTACCGAGGATGTTGGTTGAGAACCAGCCGCGAATGCCCAATGAGCGTGCGTGCAGACCGGGTGCCAGGATGGTCTTCATGAGTGTCTGGCCGGTCTTGAAGTCTTTGCCGCCCACCGGTACGCCGTTCTCACGTGCCAGCTCTACGATTGCCGGGATGTCACACGTCAGATTCGGTGCGCCGTTAGCGTACGGTACGCCTTTCTTGATCGCTGCATAGGCGTAGATCATGCTGGGCGAAATCATCGGGTCGTTGTTACGCAGACCGTCTTCGAATGCGTAAATATTTTTATGAACGTCTGTCTCTTCGATATACTTCTCGGTCGAGCCGCACCACACCATGACCAGGCGATCGCAGTTGTTGGCGGCTTTGAAGTTGTCGATGTCTTCCATGACGGCCAGGGCCAGGTCGTACTTTGTGGCAGCCTGCTTTACGTTAGTGCCGTCGAGGTTTTTGATATAGCTCTTGTCGAACACAGCCTTCATGGGCTTGATCTTCTCCAACTCGGCTCGGATGGGCTCGAGCAGCGAAGTTTCCAATACTTTGGCATGGAGGGCTGCCTGGTATACATTGTCTTCGTATACATCCCAACCGCCAAATACGATATCTTCCAGTGTCGCCAGGGGCACGAAATCTTTAACCTTCGGAAAACGATTTTCGGTGCGCTTGCCCAAGCGTATATTACCCGTCTGTGTAAGCGAACCTACCGGCTGTGCCAACCCCTTCTTCACTGCTTCCACACCCGCAATCATGGTCGTCGCCACTGCACCTAACCCGGGGATGAGGACCCCCAGCTTGCCATTGGCTCTTTCAATTTGTTCTTTCATAAAGGTTATAATTATATATGTACAGGTTCATTTTTATAGCCACCGGTTGTCCTTATACCACTGTATGGTTTCGGCCAGGCCGGTCTCTAAAGTATATTTCGGTGTGAAGCCCAACTCGTGCTGCAGGCGCGCTACGTTGCAGGTCCAGTTGGCCGCGGTCAGCTCGGCGAGCTTGGCACGGTTGAGTGCCGGCGCCTGCCCCCGGATGTTGCCCAGGGTTTCCTGAACAAACGCCAGTGCTTTGACCACGCCCAACGGCAGGTGTACACGTACGGTTTTTCGGTTTAGGATGCGCTTGGTTATATCGGCCAGCGCATAGCGGCCGTACCCGTTGCCGTCGGCCACCAGGTAGGTGCCGGTGACGCCGTCGGCCAGTGCGGCAAGGGTGGCTGCCGCCAGGTCTTTGACGTATATAAAACTCAGTTGCTGGTCCATGCGGCCGATGTACGGCTCCAGGCCCTGGGCAAAGGTCTTCAACAATATAAAGATGTCGCGGTCGCGCGGGCCGTAGACGGCCGTGGGTCGCAACATGACCGTGGGCAGTCCGGGGATCGCCCGCAGGTATTGCTCAGCCAGCAATTTACTTTTTCCATAGGGCGAAATCGGGTGCGCGGCATCCTCTTCGCGGATAGCCTCGCCGGTGGCACCGGGCCCTTGCGCTGCCAGGCTGCTGAGGAAAACAAACTTCTTCACCGGCAGCTTGGCCTGGGCTATCGCCTCGGCGATGTTGCGCGTTACGTCGGCATTCGCAGCGTTATAGGCGGGTTCGTCTTTGGCCTTTACCGTGCCTGCAGCGTGAATGACGTATTGGTACTGTCCTGCCTCCAGCGCCGTGCGTAGTGACGTAACGCTGGTAAAATCGGGGGTTATGAACTTTACCGGCAACGCGCGCAGGTGGTCGATCTTGCTGGAGGACCGCACGGCGGCGGTTACTTCCAGGCCCTTCGCCAGCGCAGCCTCGATGAGGTGAAACCCTACAAAGCCGCTTGCGCCCGTAATCAGTATTTGTTCTTTCATAACGCTTTCTCGAATATTCTGTACTTTTTGTACGGAACACCCTTGATATTCAGCAGCGCGTTATTCATCGGGGCATTGTCTTCCAGCACCCACGACGCTTCCGCACGTGTCAATTTCTTTTTGCGATACGCCTCGATAATGCTGGCATAGAAGCATGCCTCGATGCCCAGCTTACGAAAGCCTTCCTCCACTCCGAGTGTGATGACCCGGATACCCTTCACCTTCTTCAATCCAAACAGCAGCTTGAACAGCCCCAAGGGCAACAGCCGGCCACGTTTTATTTTAATCAACACTTCGTTGATGTCGGGTATGGCCAGTGCAAAACCGATGGCGCGTCCATCTTTTTCGGCTACCAGGCAGAAGTCTGTGTCGAGGATCATTTTCATGTCCTTGGCCAGGTAGTCGAACTCGGGCTCGGTCATGGGTACAAACCCGAGGTTTTTATCCCACGCATTGTTATACACGCCCCGGATCTGTCGTACTTCTTCTTTGAAGTTTTTGATGTTGACCGGACGGATGGTAATACCTTTTAGTTTCAGACGATTGAGCATCGTCTCTTTTACCCGCACGGAGCGATCGTCGTAGCCGTCGGCGCCAAAGCGGTATGCGAGGATGTCGACCTTCTTGCCGAATCCTGCCGCTTCCACAAGCACGTTGTAATACGGTTTGTTATAGGTCATCATCGCAGCGGGCGGCGAGTCAAAGCCCTCCACCAGCAAGCCACACGTTTCGTTGGTGGAGAAGTTGACCGGCCCAATGGAGGTGGTGGCTCCTTGCTGGCGCAGCCATGCATCGGCCTGTTCAAAAAGCAACCGGACTACTTCCGCGTCGTTTATCACGTCGAAAAAGCCAAAGAAGCCGTCTCGGGTATTATTAAACGTATTGTGATTTTTATTGAGGATGGCGGCCACGCGCCCTACAATCTTGTTGCCGTCGTACGCCAGGAAAAGCTGTACGGAAGAATGCTCGTGAAAGGGATGTTTTCCCGGCGTGAGCAAATCGCGTTGGGCGATAAACAGCTCGGGCACATAACACGGATCATTTTTATACAGATCGTGCGGGAAATCAATGAACGCCTTCAGCTGGTCTTTGCCGCTGACGGAAACAATACGCTTCATTTAATACGTTCTTTTAGTTCGAGCACGCCCACCTGACGGAATACGCGTGCTATTTTTTCCACTGCTTCTTCGATCTGACCAAACGTGTGCGTTGCCATCAGCGAAAAGCGCAGCAGGGAAGCATCCGATGGAACGGCCGGCGATACGACCGGGTTCACAAAGACACCTTGTTGTTGCAGCAAGCTGGTGACGGCAAATGTTTTTGCGTTGTCACGCACGTAGATAGGCAGGATGGGGCTCTCGGTAGCGCCGATGTCGAACCCTTCTTCTTGTAAAAGGTTCATGGCATACCGCGTGTTCCGCCACAGATTTTCCATATGTTCGGGCTCTGTCTCGATGATATCCAGTGCCGCCAGGGTACTGGCCGCCGAGGCGGGCGTCATGCTGGCGCTGAAGATCAGCGAACGTGCGTGGTGTTTCAGATAGTCGATCGTATCGGCATCGCTCGCAACAAAGCCGCCGAGTGAGGCAAGCGATTTGCTGAACGTGCCCGTAATGATGTCAACCTTGTCGTCGACGCCAAAGTGCGAGGCGGTACCAGCACCTTTTACACCAATCACCCCCAGGCTGTGCGCATCGTCCACCACGACAGTGGCGCCGAACTGATCAGCGATGGCAATGATCTCGGGCAGCTTGGCAATGTCGCCTTCCATGCTGAAGATGCCGTCTACAGCAATGACTTTAATGGATTCTTCGGGCAGCACGCTGAGTCGACGGGCGAGGTCCGCCATGTCGTTGTGAGCATATTTAATGACCCGCGAGAACGACAGGCGCGTGCCGTCGTAAATCGATGCGTGGTCATATTCGTCGAGAATGAGGTAATCGTTGCGGCCGGTGAAGCTGGACATCACCCCCAGGTTTACCTGGAAGCCTGTACTAAAGATGAGGGCCGCCTGCTTGCCGGTGAAGGCTGCGATGCGGTCTTCAAGCTCTACGTGTATGTCGAGCGTGCCGTTGAGAAAACGCGAGCCGGCACAGCCGGTACCATATTTTTCGACAGCTTTATGAGCAGCTTCTTTAATCTTGGGATGGTTGGTCAGGCCGAGGTAAGAGTTCGACCCGAACATCAGTACACGCTTGCCTTGGATCACCACCTCTGTATCCTGGGCCGATTCAATGGGCCTGAAATAGGGATAGATGCCCTGTGCCCGCGCTTCTTTCGCCGCGGTATAGGCAGCAATTCGTGCTTGTAGTGGTTTACTCATAGTCTCGCAATCAAAGATTGTTCCTGCATGGGAGGAGTTGGTTGATGCCTATTGGATGATAGTCGAAATAATATCACGTTTAGTGTAAACTTCTTCGAATAAATTTATGTTCTATACGCTGGTCGACCCCACAAGCACACCCGGATTTATCTGGTTCTCTCGAACAAAATCGTTTTTCAGTCCAATCTCTTTAGAACGATTTCGTTTTTCGGTCTAAAAGTAGCGTATCTTTTCATAATTTTAATTTAAAGCAGTTAAAAAAAAATTAATCTTGAGAAGGCCACCGAAGACGTTTATCAATACGAAAAGCGCGGACGTTTGGTTCTCCATAATGTTTATTTAATGTTGTTTAAAACATAAACAATCGTTTGATCTCTCACGAATAACATTGTTTTCATCTATTCTTTTTTCCCTGTTTAAACCAGCCGTTGCCGTTTGTCTCCTTCCATGTGACGTTCGTGGGCCATGTATACCGCTCATGGCCGACGTATAGTACGATGATATATACATCGCCCCGCGTGCAGTCATACATCTATACCACGCCAGGTGGTACAGGCATGCCGGCCCTCGCCTACCCTATCCAATACCAGGACATGTAAGGGAGTCGCCGTGTGACATGCCCGGAGGCATTTTGCTGCACGTGAGGCTAGGACAACTTAAAGGCTCTTTACCCTTGCTTTTCCCCCGATTTTTTCTTAAACTTTGTATAAATCAAACATTTATTGTTATGAGTGTTATCACTGATGTAGAAAGTTGGGGTAACAATCACCGCCCTGGCTTCCTGGATGTGTTTCGCATCCTACTGGGACTATTTTTGACCTATAAGGGTCTTTATTTTATTACGCACATGCAAGAGCTCCAGCTCACTGCGGCCGGCATTAACGTCTATTTTGCTGGCATGGCTGTAGCGCATTACGTTGCCTTTGCCCACATTCTGGGAGGCCCGCTGATCGCTGTCGGTTTGTTTACACGTATCGTCAGCGTTATTCAAATGCCCATATTGCTGGGAGCCGTATTCCTGGTTAACTATCCGAAAGGCTTCCTGTCCGTGGCACAGCACATGGAACTCTGGGCTTCCCTCGTCGTATTGGTTGGCTTAGTTGTGTTTATGGTATTTGGTGCAGGGCGTTATTCGATCGATGCCAAACGTAGGAAAGAAATGATGGCAGCAAATCCTTAAATCTACCGGTATTTTTTTCTTTCTACCTCCACCTGAACCTGGGGCATTCGTTGTAACGAATGCCCTTTTTTTATATCGGTATCCCCGCAGGATTGTGTACTTTGGTGATCGATTCCTTTTAGCGCATGACCTATATCCTTGGCATTGACATCGGCACCGGCAGCACCAAGGCCGTGGCCATTGACCCCACCGGCAACGTGCTGCACGCCGAACAGGTGGCCTACCCCACGCATCACCCACAACCCGACGCCAGCGAGCAAGACCCGGAGGTTATCTGGCAGGCCTGTGTGCAAAGCATTCGGCAAACCCTCGCCCACCTGAAACACGCCCCGGCTGGCCTGAGCTTCAGCAGTGCCATGCACAGCGTGCTGCCCGTAACGGCCGAAGGCAAACCCCTGCGGCCACTCATGACCTGGGCCGACAACCGCAGTGCCGCGATCGCCACAAGCATACACCACAGCGCCGCTTCACAAGATTTATACCGCCACACGGGCACGCCGATACACGCCATGTCGCCCCTGGCCAAGATCGCCTGGCTGCAAGCAAACGAACCCGACGTCTTTACACAGGCTGCCCGCTTCATTTCTATAAAAGAATATATTTGGTTTAACCTCTTTGGCGTATGGGAGATTGACTATTCCCTGGCCTCGGCGTGTGGCCTGTTCGACATCCTGGCACACACGTGGTATGCGCCGGCACTGGCACTGGCCGGTATCACCACGGACCGACTGTCGGTACCCGTGCCAACACAACATCTACGCACCGGGCTACTACCGGCTCCTGCCAAGCTCACGGGCCTACCTGCCACAACACCCTGCTGTATCGGCGCCAGTGACGGCTGTTCGGCCAACCTGGGCAGCTCGGCGATCACGCCGGGTGTTGCTGCGCTCACGATCGGCACCAGCGGCGCGATCCGCGTAGCCAGCAGTCAGCCTGTGTACAACTTCGAAGCGATGACGTTTAACTACATCCTCACCAACGATATCTTTATTTCCGGCGGGCCGGTTAACAACGGTGGCGCAGCACTGAAGTGGTATGCGCAAGAGCTGTTGAAGATCGATCTGTCGTCGCCCGAACGTTATGCAGCGTTGCTCGGCGAGATCGAGCGCATTCCTGCGGGAGCGGATGGCCTGGTGTTCCTCCCCTACTTAGCCGGCGAGCGCGCGCCGTTGTGGAACAGCGATGCTTGCGGCGTATTCTTTGGTTTGACAGGCCGGCATACGCAGGCGCACTTTACCCGTGCCGTGCTGGAAGGTATCTCGATGGCACTGTACCACATTGCCACCAAACTGGAAGAATCGGGATTATCGATTGGACAAGTCAATGTAAGCGGCGGCTTTGTGCGGTCACAGGAATGGGTGCAGCTCATGGCCGATATCTTCGGTAAACCCATTGGTCTGGTGAATGTCGAAGATGCGTCCGCCATTGGCGCGGGCTACCTGGCGTTACACGCGCTCGGCATGATACCCGCACTGAATGCCTTACATCCTAAAACACTGCACACGTATTTACCACGCCCCGGGTATCACGCCGTATACCGCGACCGCGCCTTTCCGCTTTTCCGCAGCCTGACCCGAAACCTCACGCTCGACATGGCCGTGCACGCCGAGCTCCTGGCACCGGTACCCACTAAGCCTGTGGTGGATAGCCAGCCCGGAGCGTCAGCACGGTAAGCTCGGGCGCCATGCCGAGGCGACCCGGGTAGCCGATGCTACCAAAGCCGCGATTGACATAAATGTGTTGCTGCCCCTCCTGGTATAGGTCCGCCCACTGGCGATAGTGATACTGCGCGGGGCTCCACCGAAAGCCGCCCGCTTCCACGCCGCACTGGTATCCGTGCGTGTGCCCCGAGAACGTTATGTCAATCATGGGATATTGTTTTCTCACAACGGCATCCCAATACGTGGGATCGTGGGCTAGTAATAAACGTAGATCTGTGTCCCCGGCACCTTGCAAAGCCTTGGCAACATCGCCATATTTTTGTCTGCGTCGCAGGCTCCAATTCTCCGTGCCCAGAATGGCCATGGGCTCATTGCCCACCTTTATCATTTGATTTTCATTTAGCAGCAGGCGGTAGCCCATTTCGCGATGGGCTGCTTGCAACAGCTGAAAATTCTCTTGTTTGGCTTCATCGCTGGGCCACCAAACGTAATCGCCATAGTCATGGTTACCGGTAATAGAGAATACACCCAACGGCGCCCGTAGCCGGCCGAAAAGTGATATATAGGGTTTGACTTCGCGCGAATAGTAGTTCACGAGGTCGCCGGTGAAAAAGATCAGGTCGGGCTTCTCGGCCATGAGCAGGTCGACACCACCTTGTATGGCCGTGCGATGAAAGAGCGTGCCGGCATGTACGTCCGAGAGCTGGCCGATGCGCAGGCCGTCAAAGGCCTTGGGAAGATTGGGCAAGTATATATTTCGCCGTACTACGCGGTAGTCGTGCGCGCCGGAGAGAATGCCCATGGTCAACGCCGTGAGTGGTACGGACGCTGCGATAATGGCGGTCTTGTTGAGGAATTCGGAACGCGGTATCGGTATGCCGGATGGCGTTGTCGTAGCGGGCTGTAGCTTTTTACGGATGCGTAGCGCCACCCGACGCAGGTCGTCAAGCAGCAATACACTCAGCGCCGTAATCTTTGAAAGATATACTGTTGCAAAGATGCCGACAAGCCACTCGCGTGTAATGGAGTAAAAGTTCAGAGGATCGGCCACGTAATACCAGGCCGCGGCGACAATGGCGGCCGTCATGATGGTCCAATGCACCGTGTAGCCACCTAGTCGTACCGCACGTGATGTGTGCTGCAATACACCCCGTAAGGCACGAAGGATGTATACATCGACAACGACGATTATGAGGGCCGCGATCAGCGCGGTATCTAACCTGAAAAGTGCCAGTCCATCCATCGCTAACAAAACCATGTACGCGGGAAGGTACTACTTTCTTTGGTTTATGCGCGTTTCAATTCCACGATCGTGAGTTCGGGCGGCATGCCGATCCGGCCAGGATAACCCAGGTAGCCAAAGCCGCGGTTTACATACAGGTACTGCGATCCTTCCTGGTACAGCCCAGCCCACTGCTTATAGATATACTGCGACGGGCTCCAACGAATGCTGCCAATCTCTACGCCCATCTGGAAGCCGTGCGTGTGCCCGGCAAAGGCCACGTTGATGTCCGGATACAACGGCCGCACTTGTGAATCCCAGTGGCTGGGATCGTGCGAGAGCAGCAACTTCACGGCGGTATCTTCAGTGCCGTGATGGGCTTTGTCCAACTTGCCGTAGCGCGTAAAGCGACCGGCGCCCCAGTTCTCGATGCCCAGCACCGCGATGCGCTCGCCGTCTACCTCGATGAATCGGTGCTCGTTCATGAGCAAGTTGAAACCCATGAGCCGGTGTGCTTCGATCAGGTGCTGAAAGTTTTGCTGTTTGTCTTTCGCCGACGCCCACGCTTTGTAGTCACCATAGTCATGGTTGCCGGTAACGGAGTACACGCCCAGCGGTGCTTTGAGCTTGTCGAAAATATGGATGTAGTCTTTTACTTCAGAGGATTCGTTATTGACCAGATCGCCTGTAAAAAAGAGTACATCCGGCTTTTCATCAAGCATCATGTCGACACCACCTTGCACGGCGGTTTTGTTGAAAAAGCTCCCCGAATGAATGTCTGATACTTGCCCAATCTTGATGCCATCAAAGGCTTTGGGCAGGTTGGGCAGGTACACCGTTGTGCGCTTGACGCGGTAGTCGTGTGCGCCCGAAATAATGCCGTAGGCCATGCCGACAAAGGGTAGCGTACCCGCTACCAGGGCTGTTTTGGCCAGGAACTCCGAACGTGTAATGCCTTCGCCCGGCGCGACGTTTGGCGGATCACTTTTTTGAAAATACGCCAGCGCCCAGCGTACGCCGCGTTGAATGTCGTCTATGAACAACACCAGTACGGCAAATAGCTTGGAAAGATATGCGCCTGCCAGCGCGGTGAAAATGAGCGTGCGTACGGTAGCGCTATATTTATAAGGGTCGGCAAACAGCCACCACACCAATGCGATACCGGCCAATACTGTCGGCACCCAGAATCCGTAGCGAATGCCGTTTTTCAAGAACGGTGTCCAGTCACGGCTCACCGTCAATACCGCCTGAAACACGTAATAGTCGATCAGGAGAAAAAGCGTGAAGAATAATACCAGCGTCATAATCCGTTGCCTCAGTTGCTTCATAAATGCAAAAGTCGTCCCACGTTATGTAAGACGACTTTTGCGTAAAATTAGTTTATTCGGTTGCGCTTATATGGTTGGCAGCGGTTCGGTGCCGTGGCCTTCTTCATGCGCGGGTTTGTGGTGCGCATCAGCGGCATGCACTTTTTTCGGTGCGGTGAGCAGGTAGAGCACGGGTACAAAGATCAGCGTCAGGAACGTACCGAAAATAAGACCGAAGATCATCGTCCACGAAAGCGGACCCCAGAACGCTACGTTATCACCACCAAAGAAAATGTGGGGATTGAGCTCGGTAAACATCGTCACGAAGTCGATGTTAAAGCCGACCGCCAGCGGGATAAGACCGAGTGTCGCGGCCATGGCCGTCAGCAACACGGGCGTCATACGCGTTTGGGCAGCTTCAATTACTGCGGCTTTTGTCTCCATACCTTGTGCGATCAGCAGATCGGTAAATTCTACCAGCAGGATACCGTTACGCACAACGATACCCGCCAGGGCCAGTACACCAACCCCCGTCATGACGATCGATATTTCCATGCGGAAGATGGAGAAACCCAGCAACACACCGATGATACTGAGGAAGATCTCCGACATAATGATCAGCGGTTTACCTGCCGAGTTGAACTGGAGCACGAGGATCATGAAGATCAAACCTAATGCCACACACAACGCAACTACCAGGAAAGTACCTGTTTCAGCCTGGTCTTCCTGCTCGCCCGTCATGCGCACTTCGACGCCGTCAGGTTTCGGGTAGTCTGCAATGGCAGCCTGAATGGACGCTACTACTTCGTTGGCGTTATAGTCGGTTAGCACGTTCGACGACAGCGAGATCACCCGCTTCTGATCGATGCGGCGAATGCCGGCAAAGCTATTGGAATACTCGGCCGTCGCGATGGCCGATAGCGGTATCTCGCGCACGACACCATTACTTGCCATATCACGGTAGGTGATCGGCAGATTCATAAGGGTATTGAGGTCGTTGCGCTGGCTGCGGCGTATGCGCAGCTGGATGGGATAGTCGTCGTTTTCATCGCGAAACTTCGATACCTCCACCCCGTAGATGGCCGTACGCAGGGCCATACCAATCTGACCGGTCGAGATGCCTTCACGGTTTGCTTTCTCCCGGTCGATTTTGATCACAACTTCCGGCTTGTCGGCCTGGAAGTCGGACTTCAGTTCTTCCACACCAGGGATTTGCTGGGCATCCAGGTATTTTTTGACTTTGATGGAAGTCTCCACCAGTTCGTTAAAGTCGTCGCCCGAAAGCTCGATGTTGATCGGCTTACCCGTAGGAGGACCGCTTTGCTCCTGGTCCACTGAAACCTCGGCGCCTTTTATACCTTTTACCGCTTCGCGAATTTTCTCCAGGTAGTCCCGCGAGCTGCGGCCGTCGCGCTTGGCGAAATCGACAAACGCAATAGTCACCTTGCCCAGGTGTGGGCTGGCCTGCTGGCCGCTTTCAAAGGGATCTTCGCTCGCGCCGATGGCGACGTTGGAAATGATCGATTTGACCAATGCCGAGTCTTCCTGTACAACCTTGGTGATACGTTGCTCAATCACACGTGTGACAGAGTCGGTAACATCCTGGTGTGTACCGATCGGCATGCGTATATAGGCGAAGATAAAATTCGGATCACCTTGCGGGAAGAACACCACCGGCGGGTTCCGAACCCCTGTAAACCAGAAGGAGAAGAAAAACAGGAAGATCACAAATCCCACGACCCACCAAGGGCGCTTACCCACCAGGAGCCAGGTGATGCGGGCCTTGTACCACAGTTGTACTCCCGGCCATGCATTGGTCTGAAATGAGCTGATAACGCGCACTAACAGGAAGTGGTATAAGCAATATACCAGATACATGAATACTGTAAAGTTAGCCAGGCCTATAACACCCGTGATGTACGACACCAGCGCGATAGACCCCATGACGATAGACGTAATCTTGAAACCACGTGTGAACTTCGAGTCGCTGTGGTCGTGCTCGTGCTCGCCCATGAAGTCTACAGCAAACACGGGGTTCATGATATACGCTACCAGCAGTGATGCCACCAACGCGATAATGAGCGTAACGGGCAGGTAGAACATAAAGCTACCGATCACACCGGGCCAGAACATGAGCGGCACGAATGGTGCCAGTACCACCATGGTACCGGTAAACACGGGAATAAATACTTCGCCGGCAGCCATCTTGGCGGCCTTCTTGATCGGCACTTTTCCGTTATCAAAAATACGGTGTGTGTTCTCAATTACCACGATGGCATCATCCACCACAATACCCAGGGCCAGCAGGAACGAGAACAACGTCATCATGTTCAGCGTAAAGCCGATGGTAGGCATAATGATGAAGGCAATGAAGCTGGAAATCGGCACCGAGAGGCCCACGAATATGGCGTTCGTCACGCCCATGAAAAACATGAGAATGATTGTTACCAAAACGAAACCGATGATGATCGTGTTGATCAGATCGTGTAGCGTCATGCGCGTGTTCTCCGACTGATCGGCCGTGATGGTGATATCTACACCTTTAGGCAGGATGTTGTCTTCAAAATCTTTTACGATCAAGTTAATCTTGTCGGATGCGTTGATGAGGTTTTCGCCACCACGTTTAATAACGTTGAGGGTGATAACGTTTTTGCCGTCCAGGCGCGCGAAGCTCTCCTGCTCTTCGTTGGAGTCGACCACTTCTGCCAGGTCTTTGAGGTATATTTTACCGCCTTTGATAGAGCTAATAACAGTATTGCCAATCTGGTCAGCCACGTCGTATTCACCGTTCACCGTCAGGGAACGCTTTACACCATCCATCGAAAGCTCGCCGCCGGAGATAATCCGGTTCTCGCCCGAGATCGCCTGCTCAATGTCGGAAAATGCGACACCCG
This sequence comes from Dawidia cretensis, assembly GCF_018598175.1. Classification (GTDB taxonomy): domain Bacteria; phylum Bacteroidota; class Bacteroidia; order Cytophagales; family Cyclobacteriaceae; genus Ohtaekwangia; species Ohtaekwangia cretensis. Next base: position 34,658 of record NZ_JAHESE010000037.1, on the reverse strand, counting down.
CCAGGGAGAGCTTATACATATCGACGTTGATCTGAATCTCGCGTTCCAACGCGCCGATGATATCGACACGACGGATTTCGCTTACCGACTCGATCTTATCTTGCATGTCTTCCGCATACTCACGCAGTGTCTCCAAATCATAGTCGCCGGCGATGTTGACGTTCATGATCGGCACTTCGGAGATATCAATATCAATTACCTGCGGATCGTCTTCCAGGTCATTGGGCAGATCCTGCTTGGCGCGGTCTACCGCATCCTTCACATCCTGCTTGGCCTTGTCAAGCGATACATCTGTCTGAAACTCGATGATCACATTCGAGAAGTTCTGCAGCGAATTGCTGGTCATCTTCTTCACGCCAGAGATGGATTTCATTTCCTTCTCCAGCTGTTTGGTGATCAGGTTTTCCACGTCCGACGGCGCACCGGGGTACACCGTTGCCACATAGATTTGTGGAAACACGACTTCTGGAAACTGCTCTTTGGGCAGCGCCAGGTAGGTCATTATACCCGCCAGACAGATAAATATAGTGGCAATATAAATGCTCACCTTGTTATCGATCGACCAACTGGTGGGTTTAAATTCTTTTTCTAAATCTTGCATATCAGCTTCGGGTTGAGATAGGTCTTCACGATTACAGTTTAACGGGCTCGCCGTCGTTCAGGCCCTGGTAGCCCACGGTAATAATCTTGTCGCCGGCCTTCAGACCGTCTACCTGTGCCAGGTTGTCAAACACGCCGGCTACTTTTACCACTTTACGACGCGCAACGGTGTCCTTGCCGTTAGCCTCGGCAACATATACCACCTTTTCGTCGTTGATCGACTGGATGATATTGGCCGGGATTACCATCGTAGACGCTTCCGTGTGATAGATCACTTTGATTATCGCCGTCATGTTGGGGCGCAGGTCGGCTTGCGATTTCAGCTTTACCTCTACCGGGAAAGTACGCGACAGCGGGTCGATGTTTTTGCCCACGAACGTTACAGTCGCTTCGATCTCGCGGTTGTCGAGGTCGGGTAGCAGTACACGCACCTTATTGTTTTTCTTCACGGTCGTGACAAATGCTTCTGATACGTTAGCCTTTACTTTCAGGTCTGACGCGTTCACCACGCGAATGGCCGGCATGCCCGGGGCAATGTTCTCGCCAATTTTTACCGCCACTTCGTCTACGGTGCCGCTGATGGGCGCCTTGATACGGCTCATGTCGAGCTGCTCGTTGAGCGATCCTATCTGACGCTCGAGGCTTTCTTTATTAGTCTTGGCTTGCAGGAATTGCACTTCGGTGCCGATCTTCTGATCCCACAGATTCTTTTGGCGCTCGTATACCGTTGTAGCAAGCTCAAGCTGCGAACGTTGTGCGGCGATATTGGCCTGGATAACCGAGTTGTCAATCTGTGCCAGCACCTGTCCTTTGGATACCTGCTGTCCTTCTTTCACGAATACCTGCGTTACAACCCCCGGCGACTTGGCGCTCACCAGGATATTATCCTCAGCCTCGATCTGTCCTTGTGTTTTTACATAGTGTTCGAACGGACGCAGCGCTACTTCCTTGGTCTCGATATCCTTGGCTTTCGCCTTGGCAGAGTCCGGGCTAAGCTTGGCCAGCTCAGCTTCGAGTTTCTTGATATCGGTCATCAACGCAGCCTGCTCTTTTTTCTTTTCCGCCAACTCGTCTTTCATTTTATCGACTTCGTTGCCACCACCACACGCCACCAGCAAGGCCACTAGCGTCAGGGCTCCAATGGAAGTATACACATTCGGTTTCATAGTACGGATAGTTTTCATAAGGATTGGTTCTTACTTTTGGTTGGTAGTGGTAGTGCTATAATTAGCCGGGTTGATTTTAGCGTATGCTTTGTCCAGATCTACTTTCGACACGATCGCATCGTACAAGGCATTGTAATAATTTACCTGTGCCTCGCGCAATGCGCTTTCGGCGTCGGTCACTTCGATGTTTGATCCCACGCCTTGCTCATACTTAATCTTGGTTACCCGGGCCACCTTGCTGGCCAGCGTCATATTTTCCTGCTGCGACTTGAGCGTCTCCACGGCGTTCTTATACGTCGTTGTATTTTGCTGAATGCTCAGATCGATGCTTTGCTTCAACGAATTATAGTTGTTCTGGATTTTGACGAGGGACAACTTTGCTTGTTGCAGCTGGTAGTTACGTTGCAATCCGCTGAAGAGCGGAATGTTCAACGTCAGACCGATCATGGAATACGGATACCATTTGTCCGGACCAAATTCGTCGGTCGACGGGATGTTGGATTCGGTCTTAAACAAGCCACTGATATTAGGCGACTGCGTCGAATACCCCAGGTTGGCGAAGGCCGACAACGTAGGCAGGGATGTTGAGTATTTGTTTTTGATATCCAACTCCTGCAGGCGGCGCTGTGTGTCAAGCAGTTTGTATTCAATGCGGTTCTTCGGATCCCATCCTTGCTGGTATTCGTTGAACAGGGCATCGTCTACGGCCAGCGTCTGTAAAGTACCGGATACCTGCAGCGGTTGATCCATTGGGTAATTCATTTGGAACTTGAGCAGCAACAGCCCCAGTGCCTGTGAATTGACGAACTTCAAGCGCTCAGTCTTGAGATTATTCAGTTGCACCCGAATACGGTCTACATCTATCTCTTCGGAAAAACCATTTTTGTTCATGGCGCTGGTGGAACGCAGCAGCGAATCTACGCGTCCAATGTTGTTGTCGAACAAGGCGATCCGTTCGTTGTTGACGAGTACTGCATAATATGCCTTTGTGACCTTCTCGATCACGTCGATCTGTGTCTGCTCCTCTGTCTTATAGGACAGCTCTTTGTAGGTACTGGCCGCTTTGAGGCCTACCAGGTACGAGCTACTGAATAACAATTGATTGATCTTAATACCGGCATCGCCGGCACTCGGAAGTTGAAACACATTCTGAAACGCCACGACATCCCCATTTCTGATACCCGGAACGGTACTGAGATCGATAATGCTCGGTTGGTCCTCGACGTATTGTGAATAGAAACGCGGCAGCTTCGGGTTGTGTGTCAGCTGCACGGTTCCGTCTACCTGAGGCAAACCCAAACCAACTGTCTCCTTTACTTTTGCTTCGGAGATTTGCGCGTCGATCCGGGCGTTCCGAACCTCCACGGTGTTCTCCATGGCGTACCGTATGCAGTCGTCCAGTGACATTGTCGCCGACGTCGTGTCGGTTTGCGCACGCACGCACAACGGTATGACTAGTGTGAGTAATAATGTTTGATACAAGCGTTTCATAGCGGTTATTAAGGGTTTGATAGTTCTACGGTTTTTTCTTTGTATTGCTGGTATAGCACCCGGCCTTTATCGGTCAATACTCCTTGCACAAAGTGCTCGAAGAGCTGCACCTGTACATCCGGTAGGCTATACTTGTCGCGGGGGAAGATGTTCTGGTCGAAGCCCATCTGCACGGCCTCCAGCCGCATGTTGGCGATGATGTCCAGGTGCAGATCGGCGCGGAAGTATCCTTCGCCCATGCCTGACCGCAGGTTGCGGACGATGCTTTCGCGAATTACTTTATTCTTAAAGGACAGCCACTCGCCCCACGCGCGCGGATGGTACTTCTGCATGTCGTACAGCACAGTCGGATTTGTATCGCGCATGCTCTCTTTTAAGCGGTATGACAATCGGACCATCTCGTCCACGGCATCTTTCGACACACGGGTAATCTCCTCGAACTGCTCTTGCTCTCGCTCCATGTGCGACTTCACAACGGTGGCCACCATGTCATCCTTGTCGGTGAAATATTGGTAGATCGTCTTTTTCGATACCCCCAACTGCCGGGCAATGTCGTCCATGGAGACACTCCGCAGGCCATAGCGCATAAAAAGCTCTGTGGCCCCTTTTAGCAGTTTTTCCCGTTGTTCAGATTCTTCCATGTGGCAAAACTATGGAAACGTTATTACTAAAAAAAGTTTCCACTGTTTCCTTGAACGCCCGAAAGGCCACTAGGTTCAAATTTTCAGGATATTTTTTCATGAATTCCGGGTGAAGCGCGTATTATCTCGTCCGAGGCGCCGTTCATACCCTTTGAGTCGGTATAGATGCCCGATTATTGCCCTGATCGGGGCATTTTTCTTTGTTTATTCGTCTGTTTGAACATCTTTTGAGGCGTAGCATGGCATTCTAACAACGGAAAGCCTCTAAACAAAACCGGCCCGGACTTACGTCCGAGCCGGCACCCCTCCCCTGCAAATCAACTTCTCTAAAGATCTTGGTCAATGTCCCCGCAACAGATGTAAAGACAGGAAACTTTTAAATCATCCGGGGTTTCCTTGGTTTTTATACATAAACGAAAAGCCTGCACGACAGTTCCCTTGTCTCTAAATCTTTTCCTAAAAATTCCAGGAATGTTTATTTAATCGTTTGAACGGGTACGTTCACGTTCCGCCGGATTCTGTTCCCAACGGCACAGCTTCTCCTTCATTTTTTGTTTAAAGGCTTCGCGGTCTTCCGGCTTCATGCTCGAAAACTTCTCCTGGAAACGCTGCTTCCAATACGGTGCATCGTTTGCGGTCTTGCAATGATCGGCACAGCGTTTACCGGCGCCGATGCCGGAAAACAAAATCTTGCTGAGCACAAGCAGGCCCAGGGCCTGGGCATAAGTAATAAACGGCCCATGGAAAAGCACCGGCACCAGCCAGTTCCAAAGTGTCTGTACCACCCACCCTACTACCAACACCAGTAGTAACATACCCACCGCACATTTCAAAAAATAAGCTCCCTTGTTCATAGCGTCAATCCCTTATATATCGTCATACAATCGCTGCAATTTTTTTCGCAGCGCTAAGATCGCATAGCGTTTGCGTGAAAGCAACGTGTTGATAGAGACACCGGTTCGCTCGGCTATCTCACGAAAGCTTTGCTCCTCAATCTCGTTTTGAATAAATATCTCGCGCTGCTCGCGAGGTAACTCGTCGAGGGCATCCATGATGGCCTCCCAGATGGCTTCACGCAGGTACGAGTCTTCAGGGGTGTTGCCCAGATCGGGCAGGATTTCCTGTAAAGTAAGGGGGGCATCTTCCTCGACGCCAGCCTGGCCCCGGAGGTCGGCACGTTTCGGTCGGGCCGCGTCGCGCCGGTAGCGGTCTATGATCTTGTTCCGGGCAACCGAAAACAGCCAGGAGGTGACACGGTCGATGGACTCAATAGTCTCATAGCCAGCCACAAACTGGTAGAACACGTCCTGGAGAATATCCTCTGCTTCCTCCAGAGAAGAAACCCGATTCCGGATAAAACTCAATAGCCGGTCCTTTTCTTTGAGAAAGGTCTGTTCTTTTACTTGTTCCATCGCCAGGTCCATCGCGCTTCCCTAATTTGGATTTCTTACTGGGAGAGACGCGGCATCAATAGTAATTATTTTATAAAAATAGAAATAAAGCCAGGGGCAGACAGCGCAGATCTGGGGTCGGATGCTGCTATTTATGTGTCTAACAGCGTTTTTGGGGCGAAAAACAATGTTTACAGCCACCGACTTCTCTATCTTTGCCTTTCAACACCCCGCCAGGTTCCCATGTTCATTCCCTACAAAGGTTCTGTTCTTTTCTACACCCGGCAAGGACACGGCCCGGAAAACATGCTGCTATTCCATGGCTTTGGTCAGGATCACCACGCCTTTGACACCTGGACCACCGCACTCGCCAATACCCACACACTTTATATAGTAGACTTGTATTATCACGGCCAAAGCACCTGGTCTTCGCCCGACACACCCATTCAAAAAGCGGACTGGCGCGCCATTTTGGAATTGTTCTTTGCCCAACATCCGCTGCAGCATTTTTCCGTCGCAGGCTATAGCATCGGAGCTCGCTTTGCGCTGGCCACAGCCGAAGCTCTTCCGGAACGCACGACGACGGTGTTTCTCATTGCACCCGACGGCATTACGGGCAACACCTGGTATTCTCTGGCCACTGGCACCGCCCCTGCCCGCCGACTCTTTTATAGTATGATCGCCCACCACGGCCGTTTCCTCTCCACCGCGCAGGCGCTGCGGTCGATGCGGCTGGTGCCGGCCAACCTGGTCAAATTTGCCAGCTACCACATGAGTACGGAAGAACGCCGCCGCCGGGTATATGCCGCGTGGATCGTATTTCGCAGGCTTACGTTTTCGCTTCGTGCGCTGGCGGCGGGATTAAACGCCCACCGCGTCGGCGTGGTGATGATCGTGGGTAGGCACGACCCGGTGATACGCGCCGACGGCATGCCCCGCTTTTTACGGCTGGTACAACGCCATCATCTCGCCACGCTCGACGCGGGCCATTCCGGGCTCATCGCCCGCAGTCTGTCCCTGGTGCAACAGCCGCCTATTGGGCCTCGACCAACTTCTTGATTTCCACGAGGATCGGGTTCCAACCCTCGCCGCCGTTGAATGCCTCCTGGTAGCGGCGTTCGCCTTCGGCCACGGTGGCATAATCACCTTGCTCGACGTGCAACACGGTGTGCCCGTTCTCAGGCTTCAGATCATAGGTCACGCGCAGGTAGTTTTCGGAAACGTCGTCGATGGTGGAATTTGGATCGATCGTTGTGTAAACCAGGCGCTTACCGGGCTGTATTTCCAGGATCTCGCCTTTGACGGCGATCAGCTCCTGGCCATCAAACACGCCCGTCCACAACAGTTGACTCCCCACTTTCCAATCCGAAACAGTCTCACAACCAAACATATACTGTTTCGTTTTGGCAGGGTTGACCAAGGCATCCCAGACTTCTGCAGGAGGTGCCTGGATGGAGATAGTATTTTTAACGACCAATGGTGTTTTCATATACTTTCGAGTTAAAGGGTTTAAGAATGGAACAAAGGAAAACACGAGCACTGACAGGGGTATGTCAGCAGCAACAGAAAGTTAGCGGGGGTCATACCCGTATCAAAGCCATAGATACACCATACATAAAGCATACTTAAAGCATAGATGAAGCGACCTTAAGGGCGTTGGCTCAAAGACGCTTTATCTAGGATGTAAGCTTGCTGTTGACGTGAAGTATCCCCGGAAATGGTACGGGGATGGATACCGAACAGGATGGGATTTAGCTTGTTCCGGACGGCGGGGTTCTGTAATTTTGCGGCTCAAAATCTCAAACATCCGCAATGATCTTATTCTTCCGTACGAAGGCCGACACGCGTTACGCGGTGGGCACGGCACAGCCTTTGCAAAAAACTGATGTTCAGAAACTTACATGGCTTTTTGGCGGCGCCGAACCCCTGATGGAACAAGTTCTTGAAGGACGTTTCCTGGGCCCCCGCAAGGAAATGATCACCCCCTGGAGCACCAACGCCGTGGAGATCACCCAAACCATGGGTATCGCCGGCATTCAGCGTATTGAGGAGTTCAACGTCGTGTCCGAAGCCACCCCGGCCTACGACCGCATGCTGCAGGTGCTTTACCCGCGCCTCGACCAGGATCTGTTCACCATTCACCATACACCGGAAGCTGTCCAGGAAATACGCGACATCCAGGAGTATAGCCAACGTGAAGGCCTGGCGTTGAGCCCGGAAGAAATTGAATATCTCGAAGGCGTAAGCCGCGAGCTTGGCCGCCCGTTGACCGATAGTGAAGTCTTTGGATTCTCGCAAGTGAACTCCGAGCACTGCCGTCACAAAATCTTCAACGGTACCTTCATCATTGATGGTCAGGAAAAGACTTCGACGCTTTTCCAACTCATCAAAAAGACATCGAAAGCCCACCCGAATTACATCGTGTCGGCGTACAAAGACAATGTGGCGTTTATCCAGGGCCCTACCATTGAACAGTTTGCACCCGTACGCCACGACGTGGCCGACTTTTTTGCTGTAGAAGATATCAAGTCTGTTATCTCTCTGAAAGCAGAGACACACAACTTCCCCACCACTGTCGAGCCGTTCAACGGTGCTGCTACAGGAGCGGGCGGAGAGATCCGCGACCGTCTCGCGGGCGGTAAGGGTGCCCTGCCCCTGGCTGGTACCGCCGTCTACATCACCTCCTATCCCCGCCTGGAAAATGGCCGGTCATGGGAAAAAAAATTCGAGGCTCGTCCCTGGCTATACCAAACGCCTGAGGAGATTCTTATCAAAGCATCTGATGGTGCTTCCGACTTCGGTAACAAGTTCGGCCAGCCGCTGATCGTCGGCAGCGTGTTGACGTTCGAGCACTTCGAAGGCAACAAAAAATTCGGCTTCGACAAAGTGATTATGCTCGCCGGCGGTGTCGGCTTTGGTAAAGAGCAAGATAGCCAGAAAGAGCACCTCGCTCCTGGCGATAAGATTGTGCTGTTGGGTGGCGACAACTACCGCATCGGCATGGGCGGCAGCGCCGTATCGTCGGTGGCTACCGGCGAGTATGGCAACGCCATCGAGCTCAACGCCATTCAGCGCTCAAACCCGGAAATGCAAAAGCGCGTAATGAACGCCATCCGCGCCATGGTGGAGTCGAATGTAAACCCCGTGGTGTCTATTCACGATCACGGCGCGGGGGGCCACTTCAACTGTCTCTCCGAGCTGCTGGAAGAAACCGGAGGTACCATCCACATCGACAAGTTGCCGATCGGCGACCCGACTCTTTCCGACAAGGAGATCATCAGCAACGAATCGCAGGAACGTATGGGCCTGGCCATGAAGGCTGCCGACATTGACCTGCTGCAACGCATCGCTGAGCGGGAGCGCTCGCCCATGTATGTTATCGGAGAAGCCACTGGCGATAACCGCCTGCACTTCGAGAAGAACGGTCAGGCACAGAAGCCAATCGACTTTGCCGTGAAGCATCTGCTGGGCTCGTCGCCGAAGACGATCCTGCGCGACGAAACACAAACGACGCAGTATGCGCCGGTGCAATACGATGTGACCCGCGTACGCGAATACCTGGACCAGGTCCTGCAACTGGAAGCTGTTGCCTGCAAGGATTGGTTGACAAACAAAGTAGACCGCTCCGTTACCGGCAAGGTGGCCACGCAACAAACGTGCGGCCCGATCCAGCTGCCGTTGAACAACCTGGGTGTTATGGCCCTCGACTATCAAAACAACAAAGGCATTGCCACCGCCATCGGTCACGCCCCCGGCGCCGCCCTGGTGAACGCTGCCGCGGGCAGCAAACTGGCTATTGCAGAGTCATTGACAAATATTGTGTGGGCACCGCTTACCCATGGTCTGAAGGGTGTATCGCTCAGTGCCAACTGGATGTGGCCCGCGAAACAAGCCGGCGAAAATGCACGACTCTACCAGGCAGTAGAAGCTGTTAGCGCGTTTGCAATCAATCTCGGCATCAACATTCCGACAGGCAAAGACTCGCTGTCGATGACACAAAAATATCCGGATGGAGATGTAGTATATTCACCGGGCACCGTGATTATCTCCGCCACGGCTGAGGTATCCGACGTCACCCGCACCGTCACGCCTGCCCTGCAACCATTGGCGGGTACGTCACTGCTCCACATCGACTTCTCGTCCAGTGCGCGTACCCTCGGCGGCAGCAGCCTGGCACAGGTGCTGAACCTGCTGGGCAACGAAGCCCCTACTGTCGGTGACGACGCCTACTTCGCCCGCGCCTTTGACGCTGTGCAACAACTGATCGCACAAGGCCTCATCCTCACCGGACACGATATTTCCGAAGGTGGTTTGATTACCGCCGTCCTGGAGATGTGCTTCCCCGTACCGCAGACAGGTCTTGCGCTTACCCTGAACACCGACGATGACCTGGTGAAAACATTGTTTGCAGAAAACCCCGGCATATTGGTGCAAGTGGCTAATAACGGTCAGGCAACGGCCGCGCTCGACAAGCTAAACATTCAGTACACCGTATTGGGTCAGATCACACATGAGCGTACCGTGAAACTGACACACGGCGCTACTACGCTGGAGTTGCCGGTAGACGTCCTGCGCGACACCTGGTTTAAGACTTCGTACCTGCTCGACAGTAAACAACGCCCCGCCAGTTTTGCTGAGCAGCGCTTCACCCGCTATAAGGATCAACCCCTGCGCTATACTTTCCCCGAGCAATTCGATGGCTTGTATAAAACGTACGGCATTGATCCGAAACGCCGTAAGCCTACAGGCTTGAAGGCCGCGATCATGCGCGAGAAAGGTGGCAACGGTGACCGCGAAATGGCCTATGCGCTTTACCTCGCGGGATTTGATGTGAAGGACATTCACATGACAGACCTCATCTCGGGCCGCGAAGACCTGACGGATGTAAACATGATCGCCTTCATCGGCGGCTTCTCCAACTCCGACGTATTGGGCTCTGCCAAAGGCTGGGCCGGCGCCTTCCTCTATAATCCAAAGGCCAAACAAGTACTCGATAACTTCTTTGCACGGCCCGACACGCTAAGCCTCGGCGTCTGCAACGGCTGTCAGCTGGTGATGGAACTGGGCTTGCTGTACCCTTCGCTTAGCGCGGAACATCCCAAAATGCACCACAATGCCTCGGGTCGATTTGAGTCGACGTTTGTGAACGTGACCATTCCCGAGAATAATTCCGTGATGCTGAAATCGTTTGCTGGCCACCGGTTGGGCATTTGGGTAGCACACGGTGAAGGACGCTTTATACTGCCTGGCGACCGCTCATCCTACCAGGTTGCCGCTGCTTACTCGTATGCCGAGTATCCGGGAAACCCCAACGGCTCTGACAACGCAGTGGCCGCCCTTAGCTCGGCCGACGGACGTCACCTGGCCATCATGCCCCACCTGGAGCGTTCGTTGTTCCCATGGAACTGGGCGCACTACCCGGCGGAACGCAAATCGGACCAAATATCTCCCTGGATTGAGGCATTTACCAACGCCCGCGCGTGGGTTGAAAAAAATAACCGTTAGTGACCCCTAAAAGGTTAAAGCCATCTGTTGTTCTGACGCTTGTTTAGCCTTATATTCAACGTCACGAATAATGGATGGCTTTATGAAGAAAAATTTCGCTCCGCTGCTGTTGGTGCTGTTTCTTTCATCCTGTCTGGGATACAAAGAACTTCCCGTAGAGTACGATTACAGTTACAAAGGTAATTTCAAACGCTATCGCACGTTTGACATTATGAAACCCGCGGGTCCGGCTGACTCGACGATGATGAACGAGATCATTGAGAAGTCGATTGTCGCCCGGATGAAATTCCTGGGCTATCGGCAATCTGCCAGTAAGCCCCACCTCATTATCGGTTTCAAAATGTTCAACGACAGCCTGCGCTTCAACGGGTATAATCAGCCCGACATTGAAGAGTGGGTAAAATCGCAGAACGATAATATCGACTATAATCCACAAAAGTTTACTCTCAATACCGGTACCCTGCTGATCCAGTTTTACGACCGTCGGCAGAACCGCTCCATCTGGCAAGGCTACGCTACGACCATGTACGGTAGCATCGATTTTAACAACAGCCGTCACCTGCGAAATGCCGTCATTTCCATCCTGGATAAATATCGTTTCTGGGCGGAAGGTTTCATTGAAGGTACGACTGCCTCGAATCAGGAAAATGATCTCTAATTTTTTTACCCGGGAGTTACATTTTTCAAAAATAATTCTACCTTTGCAATCCCAAATTCAAGGGGCTGAGGCCGTGAGAGCGGTTTTTAGCAAGGATTGTCCGATGGTGTAACTGGCAACACGCCTGATTTTGATTCAGGAAAGTCCAGGTTCGAGCCCTGGTCGGACAACGACAATAAAGGATCCCGCACAAGCGGGATTCTTTATTTAAGTATAAGTGTTGCCAAAGATCCCGATGGCAACCTGAAGGTGGAACGGTTAACGAAAAATGGCATAGCCCATGGCAGTCAAAATTTTCAGTGGAAGAGCCACAACCTACCTGGCCGAGAAGATCGCCAGCGCCTATGGCGAACGCCTGGGTGAAGTCAACTACCAGCAGTTTAGCGATGGTGAAATGTCCCCGTTCATTACTGAGTCGGTACGCGGACATGAAGTCTTCCTAATCCAATCTACCTTTCCCCCGTCGGATAACCTCATGGAGCTTCTCCTGATGGTAGATGCTGCCAAACGCGCGAGCGCCTCTAGCGTAAACGTGGTAATCCCCTACTTTGGCTACGCACGCCAGGACCGGAAGGATAAACCCCGGGTTGCCATTGCGGCCAAGCTAATTGCAAACCTGATCTCCGCTGCCGGCGCCACCCGTATTATGACATGCGACTTGCACGCCGATCAAATCCAGGGATTCTTTGACATCCCGGTAGACCACCTGGATGGTTCCTATATCTTCGTGCCGTACCTCAAGTCACTGAGCCTGCCGAACATCATGTTCGCATCACCCGACGTAGGAGGTATTAAACGTGCCCGCAGCTTCGCCAAGTTCTTTGATGCCGATCTGGCCGTCTGCGATAAGCACCGGAAAGAAGCCAACAAGGTAGACTCCATGCGCCTCATCGGTGAAGTGGAAGGCAAAGACGTGATCCTCGTAGACGACCTGGTAGACACTGCCGGTACTATCTGCAAGGCTGCCACGCTGCTGAAAGAAAAAGGCGCCAGCTCTGTACGGGCTGTCTGTACGCACGGCGTACTCTCGGGCAAAGCGTACGAGAACATCGATAACTCGCTGCTGGAAGAGCTGGTGGTGACCGATACCATTCCGCTGAAGCAAGACAGTAAGAAGATCAAAGTATTGTCGGTGTCGACCCTGTTTGCCAAGGCGATCCGCAAGATCCACGATAACGAGTCGATCAGCTCACTCTTTATCAAACTATAAAAACGAATTTTTAATTAAACTATATAACTATTATGAAAACTGTTGAGATTATAGGGTATCGAAGAGCAAATCTCGGCAAGACGGACTCTCAGCGTCTACGCGACGAGGGTAACGTGCCGTGTGTATTGTACGGAGGTGACAATCAAGTTCACTTTCATTCACCGATGATCCTGTTCCGTGACCTTGTATATACACAGGAAGCGAAATTTGTACACGTGAACATTGAAGGCGAAGAGTGTCAGGCTATCCTCCAGGAGGTGCAATTCCACCCGGTGAGCGAAGTGATCCTGCACGCTGACTTCCTGCGTGTTTCAGAAGATCGTAAGATCAAAATGAGCATTCCGGTTCGTCTGGTTGGCCAGGCTCCCGGCGTAGCAAAAGGTGGTACACTGGTTCGCAAGCGTGCTTCCCTGAAAGTATACGGCTTCCCGAAAGACATGCCCGATCACATCGACGTAGAAGTATCCGGTCTGGACTTCCACCACGCTGTAAAAATTGGTGACATGAACATTGAAGGTCTCGAGTTCCTCGATCCGCACCAGGCTACTATTGCTGCTGTAGAAGTACCGCGCGCTGCTAAATTGGCCGCTGACGAAGCTGCTGCCGCTCCTGCTGCTGGCGCCGCCGATGCGAAGAAAGCTGAAGCTCCTAAGAAAGAGGCTCCTAAGAAAGAAGAAGGCAAGAAGTAATTCTCTTCCGACCATTCATACAAAATCCCTCCGACGCTGTCGGCGGGATTTTTGTTTATCGGGCAATTGTAAACGATATTGATCACACGATATGAAATACCTCGTCGCCGGCCTCGGCAACCCCGGACCAGAATATGAGCTGACACGCCACAATATTGGCTTTCTCGTGCTCGACCAGCTCGCCGACGCGCACCAGACTGATTTCACCGTGGGCCGTCTGGCTGAGAAAGCCGAGTTCAGGCACAAAGGCAAAACGATACACCTCATCAAGCCTAACACATTCATGAACCTGAGCGGCAAGGCAATTGCGTATTGGTTACAAGAGCTGAAAATCCCGAAGGAAAACCTGCTGGTCATTGTCGATGATCTCGCGCTGCCGTTTGGTAGCCTGCGCATGCGTACGCAAGGCAGCTCGGCCGGGCACAACGGCCTCAGAAACATCGAGCTGGTGTTAAATGGTCAGGACTATTCCCGCCTGCGGTTTGGTATCGGCAACGACTTTGGCAAAGGGCAGCAGGTAGACTTTGTGCTCAGCAACTTTGCCTCCGAAGAAATGGCGCAGTTGCCCGAGGTGATGAAGAAGGCGAATGATATGATCCTTTCATTCTGCCTGATCGGCGCAGCCAAAACCATGAGTCAATTCAACAACTAACACCTCCCCATGAAACATCAGGTACACGTAGCTATACAGATCGTCCCCATCGGGGGTGGCCACCCCTACCGCATTATCGACAAGGCGCTGGAGATCATTGCACAGTCCGGCGTAGACCATCGTGTGGGCGCGATGGAGACTGTCATGCAAGGCCCGTATGACGTGCTGATGGACGTCGCCAAACGCGCACAGGAGGCCTGCCTTGCGGCGGGTGCCGATGACGTTGTCGTGACCATGAAAGTGCATGCCCGCCGCCAGGGCGATATCACCTGGGAAGAAAAGGAATAGGGATAAGGGCGCTAGCTCACGGTGGAGCCAGGTGCCACATCTTCGGTAGGGCGTATCAAGCGCAGCTTGCCGTCATTGTCTTCTGCCATCAGGATCATGCCTTGCGACTCGATGCCCATCATTTTACGGGGGGCCAGGTTGGCAATAAAAGTCACCTGCCGGCCGACCATCTCGTCGGCGCTATAGTGTTTGGCAATGCCGCTGAGGATCGTGCGACGGCCCAGGCCATCGTCTACGGTAAGCTTGAGCAGCTTGTCGGACTTCTCCATCTTTTCTGCCGCCACCACTTCGCCTACGCGTATATCTAGTTTTGCAAAGTCGTCAAAAACGATCTCTGGCTTTAGGGGCTTCGTAGCGGCGATAGTGGCTTCGGATGCAATGACCGGAGCATTCTTGTGCAACCGGGCTGTCTGTTTCTCGATGTCTGCATCTTCCACCGGCTTATACATGTGCTCCGCTGCACCGAGCTGTGCCCCTTCTCGTACGGTATGAACAAGTTCTTCTTTCTGCCAAAATTGCTTGCGAGAAGTCTCAAATACGTCACTGTTGAGCTGACGACGAATAGATGCGGCACCATCGGGCAGGAACGGCTCGCAAGCCAGGCCGATGTTTCCCACCACTGTCAGTGAATAGTTAAGAATAGCCGCAACGGCCACCATATCTTCTTTTGCCAATTTCCATGGCTCTGTGTCGGCGAGAAACTTATTGCCAATGCGTGCCATGTTCATCATTTGAAACTGCGCCTCGCGGAAGCGGAACACTTTCAGGCTCGCCACCATTTCTTTTACCGACTGGTTCAAATCGATATGTACCTGTTCATACAGGGTAAGAATCTTTTTACGACGATCGTCCGTGCCTGGCAACTCCTTTTCGGCAGGCACCTTTCCGTCAAAGTATTTCCAGGTGAGCACCATCACGCGGTTTACGAAGTTACCCAGGATCGACACCATCTCGCTGTCAACTTTTTGCCTATAGTCCTTCCACGTAAAGTCTGCATCCTTTGTCTCAGGTGAAATCGACGTAAGCACATACCGCAGCTCATCGCGACGACCGGGGAAGTCTTGCAGATACTCATGTAGCCACACGGCGTGGTTACGCGATGTAGACAGCTTCTCTCCCTCCAGGTTCAAGAACTCATTAGCCGGTACGTTGTCGGGCAGAATAAAGTCGCCCGCAGCCTTGAGCATCGAGGGAAAGATGATACAGTGAAATACGATATTGTCTTTCCCAATGAAGTGAATAAGGCGTGTTTCAGGATCCTTCCAGTATTTCTCCCAATCGTTGGGTTTCAACTCCTTGGTGGCCGATATATACCCGATGGGCGCGTCGAACCACACATACAGCACTTTGCCTTTAGCATCAGGCAGTGGCACTGGGATGCCCCAGTCGAGGTCGCGCGTGATGGACCGTGGCTGCAGTCCCTGGTCAAGCCACGACTTGCACTGGCCGTACACGTTGGTCTTCCAGTCCTGATGACCTTCAATCAGCCACTCGCGCAGCCAGTTTTCGAACTTATCGAGCGGGAAGTACCAGTGCCGCGTCGGCCTCAGCACCGGCGTATTGCCCGACACCGTGGAGCGTGGATTGATCAGTTGACGTGGACTGAGGCTCGTACCGCATTTCTCGCACTGATCGCCATAGGCATTCGGGTTGCCGCAGTTAGGACACGTGCCGATGATATAACGGTCTGCCAGGAAGATGCCTTCCTGCTCGTCGTAGTATTGGTCGGAAGTCTCTTCGATGAAGAGGTTCTGGTCATAGATTTTCTTGAAGAACTCCTGTGCCGTTTCGTAGTGCACCGGGTTGGAAGTGCGGGAGTATATGTCAAAGCCGATACCAAAGTCCTCAAACGCCTTCTTCATCATGTGGTGATACTTGTCGACGAAGACACGCGGCGACACACCCTCTTTTTTGGCGCCGAGGGTAATGGCCACGCCGTGCTCGTCAGAACCACAGATAAAGACTACATCTTCGCAGCGTAGGCGCAGGAAGCGCACATAGGTGTCGGCCGGCAGATAAGCGCCGGCAATGTGGCCGATGTGAAGGGGACCGTTTGCGTAAGGCAATGCGGCCGTGATGGTGTGACGTTTAAATTGACTCATGATGCTTTCTAAAACCGTTGGCGGAACAACGTGCAAAGATGATAATAGTAAAGGACGTAAAAAAATTCCCGAAGGTCATCAGATGGACGGCTTTTCGGCGCCTTCATCGAGATTGGGCGGATAGGCCGGGAAGATCACGTAGAACTCCGTGTATCCCTCCGGAGTCGTTTGCAGTCCTACCCTGCCTCCAAGTTTAGCGGTGGCGGTTTTCACAATGTACAAGCCAATGCCCCCGGTCTCGGAACGCTCCGACGCCCGGAAAAACATCCGGAACAGCTTACCCGGATTTTCTTCGCTGATGCCGATGCCATTATCCACCACGCGCATCTTTACATACCCCTTGTCCATCGGCAGAATGTATATTTCCACAAACGACTCGACAGTGGCCGCCTCGTTGTAAAACTTAATGGCGTTGTCGATCAGATTTTCCAGTACAATACGAATCAGCTCGCGGTCGGAACGGATCATGGCCCGCTCGTCGATCTGCTTGCGAATCACCAACTTTTGTGGCAGGCCCTTTTTCTTTTCGAGCATGAGCACGTCGTTGACGATAGACTCGAAGTCGACCTGGCTAATCGACAACTTCGAGTTGTTGATCTGGTTAATGATCAACAACCGTGTGAGAATGGTGTTCAGTCGCTCGGCCGTGGTGTCGAGCTTGCGCAGGTAATCAAGCGCCACAGGATCTTTCACGTCCAGCAGCGCCACATTGCACATGCCTTTAAGGCTGGCCAGCGGACCACGAATGTCGTGCGAGGTCTTGTAGATAAAATTATCAAGCTCGTCGTTCACCTGTTTCAGTGACTGGTTGGCGCGCTCCAGGTCGATGGTCTTGGCCTCCACCTCCTTGTCGAGGTATTTATTTTTACTCTCTAACAATTCATTCTGTGCCTGGATGGTTTCCTTTGCTTCTGAAAGTTGGGCGTTGACACGCTTGATGGTCCGGTTGCTTCGTTGAAGCACCAGCACCAGCATACCGGCTAACATCGCAATGATGGCAATGGCAAAGTTGAGATCGCTTTGTTGTTTGATGACCTGCTCCTTGGCCGCAATGATGCTGATGTTCTCCCGCTCTTCATAGTCCGTCTGAATGTTGGCGACATTCCTAACGAGCTCTTCGCTGATAACACTGTCCTTCAGCTGAATGTACTTGTTCTGGTAAAGAGATGCATTTTCGAAATCGTTTCTGCGGGTATACAGCACGGCAAATTGCCTGTACGTATCCAGCAGCAGCTGATCGTATCCCAATTCGGAGGAAAGCGCTTCCGCCCGTCGCAAGTGCAGCTCGGAGCCTTTGACGTCGTTCTCCTCCCGCGCCACCTGCGCCAGATACACCATATTCTCAATTTGAAAGCGTTTGTCGTTATCCTGCCGGGAGATCTCCAGGGAGCGTTCAAAATGCCGGCGTGCCTCCTTGAGCTCTCCAAGTAGAAAGTTGGACACCCCCAAACCGAAATGTGCTTCGATAAGAATGCTGAGGCTGCAGTTATCGGCGCAAATCTTCAACGCTTCGCTGATATATTTCTGCGACTGGTGAAAATCCTCGACGCCAGCCCCACCGATCTGGTTATAACACAAGCCCAGGTTGATGAGAAGCCGATCGAGATCGTACGTATCGTTTGCTTCGCGTTTAATATCCAGCGCCTTGGTGTAGAACTCGATCGCTTTCCCATAGTGTTTCATCTTGAAGTACACCAGACCGATGTTGTTGAGCGCAATACTGATCTCGCTTTTAACACCGTCCCGCTCACGGGCGATCAGCGTCTCGAAATTATACTCCAGTGCTTTTCCATAATCCGCTCGCAGGGTATATATCAGCGCAATAGAGTTCAGCAGGATTTTATTCTCGGCAGCATAGCCGTTCCTGCGGGCGATCCCCAACCCTTGCTCTGATTTTTTCAACGCCTCGTCAAGACGTTCCAGGCGTCGCAGCGCTGACGCTTCAAGCATGGTGCCTTTCACGATTCGAAGGCTATCGCCCTGGTCCCATCCAATGCGCGCGGCCTCCGTTGCGTACGACAAGGCTTCACGCTGACGCGAGTCCAGGATCAGCGCACGCGCCAGATCATATAGTATATCAAATTTCTCGCTGTCACTCTTACCGGGCAACAAGCTCTTCAACGAGTCGATCCTCGCTGATCGTTGTTCTTGTCCATTCACATTTCCCGCTACAATCAGAAGAAGAACAATGGCGGCTAGCTTACGAAAGTTTAAAAAATTTAGGTACACGGGTGAGGTTACAAATTTTAATACGGGAAAAGATTCAACTAAACCAGCCAATTTTGAGGTATCAATTTAATTCTAATAAACCTATTACAAAAACATAAACCCGACAAACTCATGAAAAAGTGGCCCACCTCACACGGCTTTCTTTCATGGCTGGTGGCCCGACCACACAGATGCCACGGTCTCGCAAGCGACCGCCGCATAAATCGGGGTCTCCCGGGCTAACGCAAACGGAAACTATCGAACATATCTAATACTACCTACTTATGAGAAAAGCCATTTATATACTGTTGTTTGCCTTCGTTTCGAGCATGGCAATTTCAGCCTGTACCGAAGAGGAGATTACGCCGGCCTGCGATGACAACGGTGGCGGTCGTGGATCAACAGATGGTCCCTTCTAGTCCAGTCCCCTAAAAAAAACCTATTGACCTACTATTAAACGAATTACCACATGAAAAAAATCATCTACATCCTCCTTTTCACCCTGGTTTCTGCAGCATCCATCACAGCTTGTACCGAAGAAGAAGTAGCCCCTTCGTCTTCCAACGGCGGCGGCCGCGGATCGGCAGATGGCCCGTTCTAATCCCTTAAACAAAGCTTATTCACCTATACCAAACGACATACTCCCATGAAAAAAATCATCTACATCATCCTTTTTGCCCTGGTTTCAAGCGTAGCCATCACTGCCTGCACCGAAGAAGAAGTGACACCTCAACAGACCTTTAACGGTGGCGGCCGCGGATCGGCAGACGACGCTTTCTAACCCAACCCTATCCTTATAACCATTTCTCAATATTTTGATTATCAAGACTATGAAAACTAAAGTTATAATCCTCCTCGCTGCTTCAGCCCTGATTACCTTATCCTTCACGTTTGTGACTGTACGCGGTAAAGAAGCTCCCCAGGCTGCAGTTAAGACAGAGATCAACACAAGCGCTGCCGAAGCTTCGGCCCCCGCTGGCGGCTTTACCATGGCAGACCAGGCATTCTAATGGACGTTCATTCAGACACATCCGTTATGCCACTCCGTATTCCAACAACCCCCATGCTACGCTATTATCTCAGCCCGCATTCACTTCTTTGAAGAGCCTCCTGAAGGCCCACGAAGAGGTGAATGCCCGCTGATCCGTTGCTCCGCTACTCAACCGCCGTTTCCACTGCCCCCCGCATTTTCCGCCGATATCCGGCCTGCACATTCCATGTTCATCCCCCTTCATCAGGGCCTGTCCGGGCACTCGAATTCTTATTTTTTGTTTTTTCGGCAACCCGCTGGGCCAATCGTCCGTGTAATAGGAGGTAGTTAAACTAATACTTTAACACCTTCTTTTGTAAAAATCACGCCATTTATTACATGACTAAATCGTAATATTACAATGGTTTTAGTGTCTTTTTAACGTACAATAATCCCTGTTTTTACGCTATTCTGCACGGTTGCTTTGGTAACCGGAAATTTTGCATGGAAACAACACATCCCCAGATTTTAAGTGTAAAACGGTGCATTCGACGAATGTAATGGGGATTTTTTGCCACAGTTCGCGGCAAAATGACAGAATTGGCGGCAGGCGTAAACCCCATAGAAAAAAGCCATTGCAAGAGAAGAGCTGGTGCGTATAGCGTTGTAAAAGAAAACGCGGGAGGCCCGTTCCGAAGAACGTGCCTCCCGCGTTTTCAACGGCGGGTAGACCAACCGGTTTGTTTATACCAGCTGCTCTTTGTACGCCTGACGCGGACGCAGTTGAAGCGTCTGGAACATCTCCTGGTCCTTGACGTAACCGGGGTTCGGGGTCGTGAGCAATTTGTCGCCAGCAAAGATACTATTGGCGCCCGCCATAAAGCATAGCGCCTGCTCTTCCAGGTTCATGCGTACACGGCCTGCCGACAGACGCACCATGGCATGCGGCATGATGATGCGTGCCGTCGCAATCATGCGCACCATCTCCCACACAGAAACCTTCGGTTGATCTTCCAGTGGCGTGCCCTCTACAGGCACCAGTGCATTGACGGGCACCGACTCGGGGTGCTCAGGCAACGTAGCCAATGTATACAACATACCGATGCGGTCCTCTTCGCCTTCGCCCATGCCAATAATACCACCCGAACAAACCGAGATGTTCGCGTTGCGGACGTGCTTGAGCGTGTCGAGACGATCCTGGTATGTGCGCGTCGTGATGATATCGTCGTAAAAATTTTCGCTTGTATCGAGGTTGTGGTTGTAGGCATACAACCCGGCATTCTTCAGCTTCTGTGCTTGCTCGGGTGTAAGCATACCCAGTGTACAGCACACTTCCAGGCCGAGGGTATTGACACCCTTCACCATTTCGATCACTTTGTCGAAGTCGCGGTTATCACGCACCTCGCGCCAGGCAGCACCCATACAAAAACGTGTGCTGCCAGACTCCTTGGCTTCTACCGCCTTCTGCAAGACCTCGCCTACTTCCATCAACTTGTGCGCCTGCACACTGGTATTATACCGGGCTGCCTGCGGGCAGTAGGCACAATCTTCAGGGCAGCCACCGGTCTTTACCGATAACAGCGTACACACTTGTACCTCGCCAGCCTGGTGATACTGCCGGTGCACTGTCGCCGCTTCGTACATCAGGTCGAGTACGGGCTTATTGTAAATGGCGGCGATCTCTTCCCGCGTCCAGTTATTGCGTATCGTCATATTTTCTCAGTTAGAGGATAAATGAATAGACAAAAATAGGTTAGTGAAGGCGAAGTTCAAACGGCATGCGCGCCTGGACGCCTTGATAGCTTTTAAGATTGTGTACCTGTTGATACCAGCCATACAGGTCACCCAGCTCGGCTTGCAAGGCTTCGGTGCGGGCATCTTCTTCCCATTGCGACATCAGTTGTTCGAAGATGCTCAGCTCCTGCTCTGGATAAAAACGCAGTTTATAGTCGGCTGCCACCCCGGCCTTGGCAGCCGCGATATTGACAGCATCATCAAAGCCTCCCAGTACATCTACCAGTTTGTGATCAAGGGCCTGTGCGCCCGACCATACCCGGCCCGAAGCTACTTTCTCAATTTCTTCTACGGGTAAACCTCGCCCCTCGGCCGCCTTGCGTGTAAACGAAGCGTAGTGATCATCTAAGCTCTTCTGCCAGTAGTTGCGTTCAGCGTCCGTGAGTGGGCGTGACAAAGTATACATATCACCAAACTCACCAGTACGCACTTCGTCGAAGGTGATCCCGACCTTGTTTGATAGGAATTCACTCAAGTCGAACATCATTCCGAAGATACCGATCGAGCCAGTAATCGTATGGGGTTGTGCTACAATGGTATCACAAGCCATTGCCAGATAATATCCCCCCGATGCTGCATAGTCCGACATCGAAGCAATGACAGGTTTCTGCTTACGCGCCAGTGTAACCTCGCGCCACATCATATCGGATGCGCGAAACTCACCACCGGGAGAGTTGATCCGCAATACGATTGCCTTAATATTATCGTCCTCACGGGCACGACGAATAGCCTCGACAAACGTATCGGCACCGATGATGCGTTGCTCGGCCTCGGCTTTACCCGGCATGATGGAACCATCGGCCACGATCACGGCAATCTCGTTCGACGCGCTTTTATAATCAGACACGCTACGGCGATATTGACCATATTTCACGAATGTTACCGTATCGGCGCCGCTCAACTTCAGACGTGTTTTAAGATGGTCGCGGAACTGGTCGCGGTATAGTAAGCTATCCACCAGGCCAAGCTCTCGAGCCAGGGCAGCGTTGCGAACCAACATCTTATCAGAGATTTCTTTCAGACGTTCTACCGGCAAATGCCGTGCGTCGGCGATGCGGTTTAACATATGACCGTATACCGAGTTCATGAGCTCCGTCAGTTGCAACTTGTTCTCGGGGCTCATCTTCTCCAAAAGGAAAGGCTCGACAGCGCTTTTGAAGGATCCCACGCGGAAGATCTCCGGGCGTATCTCCAGTTTGTCAAACAACTTCTTGAAGAACATGATCTCCACACTCAAGCCATTGAACTCGACCTCGCCTTCCGGATTAAGATATATTTTATCAGCAGCAGAAGCCAGGTAGTAGGCCCCCTCCGTCATCGTCTCCGTATAGGCAACTACCCACTTACCGCTTTCGCGGAATTCAATGAGCGACTGCCGTATCTCTTCCAGCGATGAAAAACCCGCACGCGGGTGGCTGATGTCAAGATAAATACCTTGTATATTATCATCCTCCTGCGCGTGGCGGATGGTTTCTTTTAATTCGATCAGACCGATGCGTGGCACATCGGTTTGCCCCACGATCGGCAGGCCGGCCAATGGGTTGCTATACTCTCTTTCCGTAATCTCCGCATCGAGCTTCAGATGAAGCACCGTGTTGGGGTGAATGACCACCGCATCATTACCCGATAAGCCCACCGCCAGCACGGCGATGAAGAGGATAAACGACAAGACCGAGAAGATCACCAGCGCCAGAAAGGCAGCCAGAAGGCTTTTCCAAAAGTTCATACCATTCCTTATTAAGGCCCGAAATTAAGCAATACCCCTTCGAATAAAAAAGTATGTTTGTGGGGGCTTCGGCCACATTCCGCCATGACGCACGACATCTTTCTCCTGCTGGGTACCAATCTGGGCGACCGCGCCGGCCACCTGGCAACAGCCCGTACCGCGCTGGCAGCTCGGGCAGGTCACCTGGTCAACGCATCCGCCCTGTACGAAACCGTAGCGTGGGGTCGCACAGACCAACCCGACTTTCTAAACCAGGCCATCGCCCTATCGTCATCGCTGGAGGCCCACGCGCTGCTCGAAGTGATGTTGGACATTGAACAATCGCTGGGGCGAGTACGCCGGGAGCATTGGGGGCCGCGCGTAATCGACATTGATCTGCTATTGTATAGCGATCACGTCATCGATACCCCTACCCTACAGGTGCCCCATCCACGCATGCCCCTGCGACGTTTTGCACTCATGCCGCTGGCCGAGATCGCCGGCGGAGTAATACACCCGGTACTCCATAAAAAAATCAGCGAGCTGCTCGCAGAATGTCCGGACCAGCTCGCTGTCAAAAAATTATAGATAGTATGACGGAAGTACCGGGGCTTAAAGGCTCCGCGCTTCTACGCTGGGATTGATCTTTTTCACTAACCCTTGCAGCACCTTCTTGGGGCCGCACTCGATAAAGCTGGCCGCGCCGTCTTTTATCATGTTCTGCACCGATTGATTCCAGCGTACGGGAGCTGTTAACTGGGCAATGAGATTCTTTTTGATCTCTGCAATCTCGATGGCCGGCGCCGCTGTGGCATTCTGGTATACCGGGCAGATGGGTTTGCTAAAAGTAGTCGCTTCAATGGCCGCGGCCAGCTCTTCGCGCGCAGGTTCCATCAGCGGCGAGTGAAACGCTCCGCCTACCTGCAAGTGCATCGCGTGCTTCGCACCCGCGGCACGAAGCTTTTCGCACGCCAGGTCGATACCCTTCGCCGAACCGGAAATGACCAACTGTCCGGGGCAATTATAGTTCGCGGCAACGACGATCTCTC
Source organism: Dawidia cretensis (assembly GCF_018598175.1). Taxonomy (GTDB): domain Bacteria; phylum Bacteroidota; class Bacteroidia; order Cytophagales; family Cyclobacteriaceae; genus Ohtaekwangia; species Ohtaekwangia cretensis. The sequence goes on along the minus strand of NZ_JAHESE010000037.1, from coordinate 10,539 downwards.
CTTCGATTGAAGCGCAGATGTCCTCCACCACTTTGTCCTCCAGACCGAGAATGGCCGCCATCGTAGAAGGCTTCAGCTCGCAAGCGCTTTGCATAGCCGCCGCGCGTTTGGATACCAGTCTCAAACCGTCTTCGAACGACAGTGCTTTGTTGGCAACCAGGGCCGAAAACTCGCCCAGCGAATGGCCCGCCACCATGTCGGGGTGGAATACATCGCTTGTTAACGCGATCGCTACTGAATGCAGGAAGATGGCGGGCTGCGTTACATTCGTTTGCTTTTGCTCGTCGGCGGTTCCTTCGAACATCACCTGCGAAAGCTTGAAGCCGAGAATTTCGTCAGCGCGGTCAAACAGGGTTTTGGAAGCCGGGTTGGCCTCATATAAATCCTTACCCATACCGGTAAACTGTGCGCCCTGTCCGGGAAATACGTATGCCTTCATGTTGTGTTTTTTAGCGGGAAACCAGCACAATCGTGTAAAAACAACGATTGCAGCAGACGCCCCTGGTTAAATCAGCCGCCAAAAATAGTGAAAAAGTAAACAGAAGAAAGTGGCCCCGCTCAACTGGGCTCCCGACAGAAGATTATGTAGCCAACAGCTCGCCTGACGAGCGGCCTATTGCCGCTCGCCGAGTATGTGTACCCAACCCTTGAAAGTCTTCACGGCTTCGCTCGGTCTTAGTACCTCAAATGTCACCTCCGCCACATAATAATAGACGGCAGGATCCAGCCTGTTTCCGTTGTTGTCCTTTCCGTCCCAATCGATATAGATCGATTCGTCTTTCTTGACATCGGCCTCGTATGTATAGACCTGACGCCCCCAGCGGTTGTACACAGCGAACCGGACACTATTCACAAAACGAGCACAATCTTTTATCACATAGTCCGGACACCCGGTACCTTCGGCACCCTGGCAGTCTTTTAAGGCGAATGCTCTAAACTGGGAATTTATGGTGTCTGCATTGTAGGGACTAAATACGTTCGGCAACCCGTAGGCCGGACAGTTATCAAAGCAAACCTCGTCACTCAGCTCGCTTTCATTGCCCGAGAAGTCGATCGCCGTCACGCGGTAACAATATGCAAACGATGACAGATCTTCGTCAATATATTCGGTTACCGTCGCATCCAGCGTAGCGTGCTCAACATAATCACCACTGTTGCCACGCCGGTAGACCTTATACTGTACTATATCCGTTTGACATTCTTCTGCCGCGCTACTTGACAATGTAATTTTGTTTGACAAACTGTTCCCCGTGAACTTGCACAAGCTGCTTGGATCCAGAATATCTTCACAACCCTTCGATGCAAGTGTTACTATCAGCTTGCAAGGCGGTATACTGTCGCCCGGTTGCACACAAATCCGCTGTGAGAAGTTCTCCAACGGCTCTGGTATTTTAGTGGGATTGCCATAGCCGCCGTTGGTCAGGATACGATAACAATATGTCCTGCCGGTCTCCAAATCCATGTCTATATACTGAAATGCACTTGCTGTCACCTGAACAGAGTCTACAAGCACCAACTGATCTTCAGGATCGTTTTCGCCACCGCGGTAAATATAGTGGTACGGATGTGCCTGGATCTGGTTAGACCAAGGTACGTCCGCCTGCCAATTGAGTGTTATTTGATCTTTCTGAGACGACGATGCCAACCGTACCGATGACGCAACCTCCGAGGCACCAATAATTGGTGAGCCAGCCTGGTGACCGTTGTAGGCCACAACGCTATAGTTGAAAATGCTTGCCTCGGTGTTAAAGCCGCCGTCGAGGTAGGTTGTGTCTCCATTGGTTAACGATGCGACGAGCGTCGAGTCGGACGCGTCTTCACCTTTGCGGATACGTTCAAATCCTATAGCGCGATATACTTCATATTTCAAGTCTCCCGGTGGATACGCGACCGGGTCAAGGTCAAACGGCCGCTTCCAGCTTACCCGCACCAGGCCATCCTCCACACTGGTACGCTCGACCGACACGTTCGTTATAATTGGCACATCCGCCGGTATCGGCCCTACGCATGTATCCCTCGTTACATAGCTCTCGCCACCCTGTGGCAACGGGTATACAGCCACCAACCGGTAACAATACATCGCGCCAGGCGCCAGGCCCTTCCCACCGTTGTTATCAACAAACTCTCCTGTTAGCTGCGAAGGTGGAATGCGTGCTGGTATGACGACGTCGAGCATCTCGTACCCTAGCCCGGCAGGCATACCAGTTTGACAGGTGTCGGGCCGGTAGCTCGTACTGTCAACCTTTCGCCATATTTGAATCCTTTCAGCATTTTGACACTGATAGCGGTCCCATTTGATCGTGGCCGTTCGCGTCGCGGCATTCAGTTTGGCATCGTTCCATTTCGGAGCGGGCCCCACCACGGTGATCCGCCACGTCTTATAGTTCACGAGACCTTTCTCGTCTTCCACTTTAAAGTTTACAGTATACGGTTGTTGACGAACGTGCTCGCAATCTGTCGACCAACGATATACAACCTGTCCGGGCGAAGGCTGAAACACATTCCCGGGCATAAGCGTAGCTGGCGACTGCTGAGCCGGAAAATCGAAGGTCTCCGAAAATGCCGTGATCTTGATTCTGTCGCCATCGGGATCGGTACCTTTAATGGTCTCCTCGATCGTAGTACCCGCGGTCACACAAATATCTTCGGGGATAATGAGCTCGGGGCGTTTATTGTCACACTCCTCGACCAGGATCTGCATATCGCGCCGCACGAATCCCATCTGTCGCCACTGCCCGTTGATCAAACGCCAGTCAATAACAATAAAGGCAATATTGTATTCACCCGCCGTACCAGGCGCGTTCCAGGTCACCGTGCCATCCACCGCATCGATTCCAAATTGCGGGGCGCCCCAGGGCGGGTTACCACCTGGGCGAGGTTCCTGTCCGTTACTGAAGTCTGGATAAAATTTCGCAGCGTTAGGGTCTTGGTAGTTTAATACTGTCGTAGCACGGTCGCGGAAGGGGATCACCATTTGGTAGCTGAGGCGGTCACCGTCAAGGTCCTTGGCGCCGGGGTTATGCAACCAGGCCACGGTCGTACAGGCCCGGTCAACGGGCGGAACTTCCAGGATGGCGGGCGAGCTACAGCCGTAAAACGGATCTATAACAACTTGTGTTTCAAGATAGAACGTGGTGTTCACCGATTGATCCATGTTTACCACGCCGGCATTCCGGTTCGGTTCAACATAGCTGACGGTATAGGTGCCGGGGCCGGCAAAAACGTGATCTATTTCGTAGTAAGCGCGGGCCGTACCGGCGGGTAGGCCGTCGGTCGAATACCCCAGGTCGCCCGGACCGATCTCCGGCACCAAAATACGACCCGTGCGGTCACCAAAGTCCAGGTAATCTTGCTCCCCACCAAACAGCACATTGGTATTCGTGGTGTTGGTATAAACCTCCACACGTATTCTGTAACGGCGCGTTTCGCAATCAAGCAACGTCATTAAGATATTGCCGGCACGCAGGTGGGTGGCCTGCACAACCTCCGGCAGGAGAAAGACCAACGCGAGCAGGTAGCGTAGAAATCTAATCCGGGAACGTAGAAGAGCCTTCATGGGCGTAAATGTATATCCTCGCAGCGTTTAATTACTTGAATACAATAATTTAAATATAAAATGCCAGTGAATGTTATAAAACGGTAACTATGTTAACGGTAATTAGCGTTTTTTTATTTCACAGAAATGGTTTTTACCTAAAAAAATATGCCGGCGGACAAATTGTTACGGTGTGCGGCGGTACGCCGGTAAAAAAAGACGGCCACAGACTTTTACACTAGCACATTTTATGTGATCTTCGCCGGACCGACCTAACCTGTCTCCCGAAAGACCCATGAACCCTGACCCCAAGGCCCTGCGGGCCTCACTGCTTAAACGCGAATTGGAGCTTCAACGACTTATCCGTCAGATGAAACTTGACCAGCTACACCAAAGCCCCGTTTATAAAAACCTGGGACAAGAACTGACGACGCTAAAAAAACAGATCCTCGCATTGGAAGAGGCCTCATACTGACAATAAGTACGGGTACGGCGGGGCGTTAAACTGTATGCTGTGAACAAAAAGAAAATCATAAACGACCCCATATACGGGTTCGTTCAGCTTCCTTCAGACCTCATTTTCGACGTCATCTCCCACTCCGCCTTTCAGCGGCTTCGCCACATCCGCCAGCTTGGACTGTCCGACCTGGTATACCCCGCTGCCCTGCATTCGCGTTTTCAACATGCGCTCGGCGCCCAACACCTTATGGGACGCGTGCTCGGCACGCTCCGTCAAAAAGGAACCGACATTTCTCCGGAGGAAGAAGAGGCAGCACGCCTGGCCGTGCTCCTCCACGACATGGGCCATGGTCCGTTCTCCCACGCACTGGAACACGTTTTACTCCCGGGCATCAAACACGAAAGCCTCTCTTACCTGTTCATGGAGAAGCTCAACAAAGAATTTAACGGCGCCCTGAGCCTGGCCCTTCAAATCTTCCGAAATAGCTATTCACGGAAATTCTTCCATCAACTGGTCTCCAGCCAGTTGGACGTCGATCGCCTCGACTACCTCAAGCGCGACTGCTTTTTTACCGGCGTACAAGAGGGTGCCATTGGCGTAGACCGTATTGTCGCGATGCTGAATGTATACCAGGAACATCTGGTCGTGGAAGAGAAAGGCATTCTCAACATCGAGAACTTTCTCAACTCCCGGCGCTTTATGTACTGGCAGGTGTATTTGCACAAAACGGCGGTGAGTGCTGAGCGTATGCTGGTCAATGTCGTTCGGCGGGCACAAGCCCTCGTACGCGCGGGCCATAACGTCACCGCCAGCGACAGCCTGCTCCTTTTCCTGGCGAATGACTATTCGCTCTCCGACTTCACCGAAAACCCCGCGTTGCTGACAGCCTTCGGCCAGCTCGACGACCACGATCTGTGGGGTGCCATGAAGTTCTGGCGCACCCATCCCGACCCCATCCTGTCGATGCTCACGGACATGCTCCTGACGCGAAACTTGTTTCAGATCCGTCTTAGCAGGGAACCGATCGGCCGGACAACGGTAGACAGCATCCGTGAGGCCATCGCGCGAGAGTACAAAACCCTGCGTGCAGAGACCTCCTACCTCTACTCCTATGGCACCGTCACCAACGAAGCCTATGCCGAGGGACAGCACATCAACATCCTCATGCGCAACGGTCAGCTGCTCGACATTGCCGACGCCTCTGATCTTCCTAACATTAAGGCTATTAGCAAAATCGTCAAAAAAAACTATCTCTGCTGGCCTAAAAATGTATCTTTGTGAGATTTTTTAACTGTTAGAATGACGGACTGCTACGGAAGACTTTTTATCACGAGCCGTTAACAAACAAGCGCCTATGGAATTTACGATCAATCAAATAGCCGCCATGCTAAGCGGTGAAGTGCGGGGAGATGGTCAGGAGAAGATCAACATGTTGGCTAAGATACAGGATGCTAAAAAAGGCCAGCTTGCTTTTTTATCAAATCCCAAGTACGAACAGTATATCTATACCACGCAGGCGACCGCAGTCATCGTCAAGAAAGACTTTGTTCCGCGCAAGGAAGTAAGCAGCTCGCTCATCCTGGTAGACGATCCGTATAGCAGCTTTACCGCGTTGTTGGAGGAGTACCACAAAATGGTGAGCTTTCAGAAAACGGGCATCGAGCAGCCCAGCTATGTTGGCGAAGGAACAACCATCGGCCAGAATATATACCGCGGCGCGTTCTCCTACATCGGCAGTGGTGTCAGGATTGGCGACAACGTCAAGATCCATCCGCACGCATACATTGGCGACAACGCCGTGATCGGTAACGATACCATCATTCACCCGGGGGTGAAAATATATGCTGATACGCGCATTGGCAACAACTGTGTGATCCATGCAGGCACTGTCATCGGTAGCGACGGCTTCGGCTTTGCGCCACAGGAAAATGGCACCTATAAGACCATTCCCCAACTGGGCAACGTCATCATTGAAGACAATGTTTCCATTGGTGCCAATACGGTCATTGATTGTGCGACCATGTTTGGCGACGCCACCCTCATTCGCCAGGGTGTAAAGCTTGACAATCTCATTCAGATCGCCCACAACGTCGAGATCGGCAAGAACACCGTCATTGCCGCGCAGGCAGGCATTTCAGGGTCGACCAAAATTGGCGAGAACTGTATTTTCGCAGGACAGGTCGGTATCGCCGGACACCTGGTTATCGCCAACAACACCGGCATCGGTGCACAGGCGGGCATCCCGAAATCGATCACCGAAGAAGGTCAGCGGTTGATCGGCTACCCTGCCATCGACCTCAAAGAGTACTTCCGGTCGTACGCTGTCTTTAAAAGACTGCCAGACCTCAACAACCGCCTGCGCGACCTGGAAAAAAAGGTGGCGGGTCAGGACCTTCCGGCCGGCGCATAATACTCGTAAACCACTGACACTCTGCACCTATCCACGATAAAAACGCAGAATTGCATAATCTGGATAATGGGTTTAACTTTGCCCACTTTTCCAGAACATGCTTAATATAAAACAGCAAACCATCCAGAAGTCTGTGACCCTTTCCGGGGTCGGCCTGCACACGGGGGTTCAAACCAATATGACCTTCTTGCCGGCAAAGCCAAACCATGGCATTAAGTTCCAACGTATTGATATTCCGGGATCTCCCATCATCGACGCCGACTGTGATAACGTAACCGATGTTTCACGCGGTACTACCATTGAACAAAGCGGTGCTAAGGTCAGCACTATCGAACATACATTGGCGGCACTGACCGGCCTGGAGATCGACAATGTTCTGATCCAGCTCGACGGTCCCGAGTGTGCCATCATGGACGGAAGCTCCATTCAGTTTGTGGAGATCCTCAAGGAAGCCGGCATGGAAGAGCAAAATGCGCTGCGCGACTTCTTTGAAGTACAAGCTCCCCTCTTCTACCGCGAGACCGCCCGCAATGTAGAGATCGCGGCATTGCCGCTTGACGACTACCGTGTAACGGTCATGGTAGACTATAACTCCCCTGTACTGGGCAGCCAGCATGCGTCGATCACCGACATTCGTCAGTTCGAGAAGGAAATTGCTTCCTGCCGCACATTTTGCTTCCTGCACGAGCTGGAAATGCTGTATAAAAACAACCTGATCCGCGGCGGTGACCTCAACAATGCCATTGTGATCGTGGACCGCGTCGTACAAGACGACGAGCTCGACAACATCGCCAAAATGCTGGGCAAGCCCAAAGTGGCCGTGAAGCAGGAAGGCATTCTGAATAACATTGAATTGCGTTATAAAAACGAGCCCGCCCGCCACAAGCTGCTGGACATCGTCGGCGACCTGACACTGGCAGGCCGCCCGCTGAAAGCGCAGATCCTGGCAGCACGCCCGGGTCACGCTGCCAACGTAGCGTTCGCCAAGAAGCTCAAGAAAGCCATGGAGCAGGCCGACAAGTCCGGCCGCCCGAAATACAACCCGTCACTGCCGCCGGTGATGGACATCAACAAGATCGCCAGCATTCTGCCGCACCGCTATCCGTTCCTGATGATCGACAAGGTTATCTACCTCGACAACGAAAGTGTGGCCTGCGTGAAGAATGTGACCATGAACGAGCCCCACTTTCAGGGACACTTTCCCGGCAACCCGGTAATGCCCGGCGTGATGCAGGTAGAAGCCATGGTACAAACCGGTGGCATCCTGGTACTGAACACGGTACCAGACCCCGAAAACTATTGGACCTATTTTATGGGAATCGAAAACTTCAGATTCCGTAAAATGGTATTGCCGGGCGACACATTGGTTATCCAGTGTGACCTGCTGGCCCCCATCAAAAGAGGTATCGCCAAGATGACCGGCCGCGCCTATGTCGGCAACACACTCGTCTGCGAAGGAACAATGACCGCCAGTATAGTCCGTAAAGATTCATGAGCCGCTTCCCCTTAGCCAACGTACACCCTGAGGCACAGATTGGTAATAATGTTACCATCGAGCCCTTTGCCACCGTACTGCAAGATGTCGTCATCGGCGACAACTGCTGGATCGGCCCAAACGCCGTGATCATGGATGGCGCGCGCATCGGTAAAGATTGTAAGATCTTTCCAGGTGCCGTAATCTCCGGCATTCCACAAGATCTGAAATTTAAAGGCGAAAAAACCACCACAGAAATCGGTGACCGTAGCACCATTCGCGAGTGTGTAACCATCAACCGTGGTACGGTCGACAAGTATAAAACCGTGGTCGGCACCGACTGCCTCATCATGGCATACGCCCACTTGGGCCACGACTGCATCGTAGGCAACCACTGCATCCTGGGCAACTCGGTGCAATTGGCAGGCCACGTGCTCATCGACGACTACGCCATTTTCGGCGGAGCCTGCGCCGTGCAGCAGTTCTCTAAGATTGGTTCACACGCCTACATCGGTGGCGGATCGCTCGTGCGCAAAGACGTGCCGCCGTTTACAAAGGCTGCCCGCGAACCGCTGGCGTACGCCGGTATTAATACCGTGGGCCTTCGTCGCCGTGGCTTTACGTCCGAGAAGATTAACGAGATCCAGGAAATATACCGCTTTATCTTTTTGAAGGGGCTCAACAACTCCAAAGCCATTGATCTGATCGAAAAGGAAATTTCGGGCAGCGAGGAGCGCGATTATATCCTCGACTTTATCCGTAATTCCGAACGCGGTATCATGAAAGGCTACGGCGGAATCGACTGATCACACCGGTGAGCACTCCCTCCTCCACCGGCATTACGATCATCACGGAAGGACTCGGCAAACGCTTTAATCGCGAGTGGATCTTTCGCAACCTGGACATTGCCTTCATACCGGGGGCTATCTACGCCATCACGGGGCCCAACGGTTCGGGTAAGTCTACCCTGCTGCAGGTGCTGTGGGGCCAGATGCCGCCCAGCAAAGGCGTTGTGACCTATACCCGCGCCGGCGCCCCCCTGCCCGGCGAAGATGTCTATAGCCATGTGTCAATAGCCACTCCATATATGGATCTCATTGAAGAGTTTACACTCGAAGAGCAGCTCCAATTCCATTTTTCCCTCAAAAAAGCCCGTTACGACCTTACCCTGGCCGACATGCTCGAACGCATGTACCTGGCCGATGCCCGTAACAAGGTCATTGGCAACTTCTCGTCTGGCATGCGCCAGCGGGTAAAGCTGGCCCTGGCCTTCTACACACAGGCCGATCTTGTATTCCTGGATGAACCGGGCACCAATCTGGACCATCGCGCTTTTACCTGGTACCTGGACGGACTACGCCAGCTGCTCACGACCGGCTGTACCGTGTTGCTGGCAAGCAATGAACCGTCAGAATATCCGGCCGAAGCCCATAAAGTCGATATAATGCGCTATAAGTAGGGGTTACTTGACGTCGTAACACCGTAATTAACAGAACGATAATTACTGTCGACGGTGGCAGGATTTGATTTTTGAATATTTACTTTCATATTCGTATCCTATAATTTTAGTTTAAACATGAAACATTCAGCAAGATTTTTATCCCTCCTGTTGCTCGTAAGTGCGGGGTTTGTGGCATCTAACTGCGGAAGCGATGACGGCGGAGGCACGTCTCAACAGCAAACACAGTTTACAAAACTTCAAGCCGACTGGACTGTATCCAGCGTAAGCGGTACGTCTGGTGGCCCCGATTGGAATAGTGAATTTGAGGGTGGGGTATTAAGCCTGGCGGAATCTCAAACCTTCTCCGAAAACGGCGAGTTCACCTACACATTCTCTGTACCCGATGGCGTCGTGACCAGCCCCTGGCCGGCCGAAGGCCTCTGGAAATTTGGCTCAAACGCCGCTAGCAACGTCACGCGCCTGGATTCAAAATTGAATGGCGGCGTGGGTGCATTTGCTGACGTTCCACTGACCTACAAGCTCGAAAACGGCGACAAGACCCTGACGCTTGAATTTAATATACCGGAGGGTACCAGCTATAGCATCGGCGGCAAAACAGCTTCCGTAACTGGCAACTGGACCTTTACCTTCACACGCCCGTAATCGAATAATCGATATGTAAAAACGGCTGTCGCGATATCGGGACAGCCGTTTTTTTTGTTACGATAGATCAGGCGTTGTATAAAAAGGCTGTGTTACTTTAGAACAACAACAGTAATACCGTCGCCCCCGCGTTCAACATGCTCGTCATTCATCGACGCCACTTCTTTATACCGTTTCAGGTGATCACGTACCACTTTTCGCAGCACGCCTTCTCCTTTGCCGTGCAGGATCTTCAGCTCGCCCTGCCCCAGCAAAATAGCCGTATCGATAAACTGATCCAGCAAGGGCATCACCTCCTCCACACGCTTACCGCGTATGTCAAGCGTATCGTTAAATGTCGAACGCTTCTGAAATACATCCAGCCCGACAGAACGCAAGCGTGTGGCAATCTCTTTTTCTACCCCTGCCGTGATCTTCTCCAGCTTGTCTATTTTCGTTAGCGACTTCAGCTCACCAAACTGCACCGTAGCGTTTTTACCTTGAATGGATAGCACCCGGCCACTGCCGTCCTGGCCAATGATGCGCACGCGATCGCCTTCCTTCAATTCCTCGGGGG
>NZ_JAHESE010000036.1 GCF_018598175.1 Dawidia cretensis | reverse complement strand
ACCCATTTTCCGATCCCGCCTCGAGCGTGCCTTTGTTGAACTGCATTTGTTTGGCCGCTTCGCGCAGGTTGCCGGGAAATTCGCCCGGCAAAAACTCTTTGCCTTTCTCCAGCAAACATACCTTCTGCCCACAGCGCGCCATGCGCGAGGCGGCAATGCTGCCGCCGTAGCCGGAACCAATCACCACGACGTCGTAGTGTGTTTTTATTTCAGGAAAGGGTCTTGATAGCTTTTTCATGGTTTCAACGTAATTTCATCGATGAGGGTGTATTCAATAGTTTGTTTCGGACGGAACCTGGCCGCATGCGCGTCAACCGTTTGTTCCTCCCAATCGGTTATACTCTTTTTGATACCGATGGCATAGATCGTAGCCCCGCCTGGGGTAATCCTGATGCGCAAGAAGTTTTTATACCCCTCCCACCGGAAGGAGGAGAATGCTTCGGTCGGATGGTTTCGCACGATGAGTGTGCTCACCAGCAGGTATATCCCGAAGATCATCGTGCTGGCCCAGCCGCCGGCAATGATCATCTCGGCCGAAAACAGTATGATTTGCCAGCCTGACCGCACATCCAATTGAAGATGGTGCATATTGACCACGGCAAAGGCCCAGACGGCCAGGTAAAACACCAACAGCTGTAGCAGGCCATGAAGCCCTCCCGCGATGTAATTCCATTTCTTCTTTCCCGTGGCGGTGTCGGCAAAAAACGTAAGGCCCACCAGGAGCAGCAAGTTTAGAAATACCACGGATGGGCTATGCCGGATGTGGTCGTAAATGAGCGTACACAACCTGCCGAGATCCGGCGTGCTTTTTACCGCGTCCAGGAATGTTTCGGTATCGCGGCTTCCCGATTGCAGAAACCAGGTTGTAAACAAGTGGAATGCACCGAGGAAGAACCACATTTGCACGCTAAAGAACGGAAAGAGCAGGTTCCACCAGGCCAGGCGTTTCGACTGTGATGCCGTGGGAAATGCGCTCTTGCGCGTAGCCTCATGGTTCCCCTCCAGGATAATCTTCTCCTTTAGCAAATGTGTAGGATGCGCAAACGCGCCGCCGCCGCCCGCCGTGACGAGCTGCGTCACCCGGCCTGTCTGATTCTGTATTTGCTCGTAGCGTGAGTAATGATGCAGGTCGCCCGTCAGGATTGCCGCGATGCGCAAATCCCTGTTCTTGTCATAGTAGGGACACTTGTCGTCGCCGTACAACACCCGGTCGATAAAAAACTGAATCCGGGCGTGCGACTTGTTTTTGTCATCCCACGAGTTATATACCCACGACGGTTCGGCGGTACAAAGAATCACCTTACTGCCGGCTTCAAACGCCGGGTCTTCCAGAATCTTGCGGAAGTAATCCATCTGTGGTTTGTCGATGTCGGCATTCAGTTGAACATCGATGCCGATCAACCAATGCTTATGCGGCAGCCTGACGGCAAAGTAGCTTCGGTCTTGTTCGGTAAGCCAGCGACCCAGCGACCGCTTCTGACAAAACAGCTTGATAAAATTACCCAACCCATCGTACCAGTCATGATTACCCGGCAAGACAAACAATTGCCTGGTATAGGGCTCGTTTACGGTATGGTTCGGTTTGTCTTTCCACGGAAAGGCCGCGTTGTACGGCCCTTGCAGCCGGTTCTCATACTCGGCAGCCTCGGGTGTGGGATAAACCGCATCGCCGCCCATGATGAGCAGGTCGCCTTGCTTCAGCTCTTTGCCACCCACGGAAAGCTTCGCCTGCGCCAGTGAGTAGGCTACCGTATAGGTTGAGTTAAAGCCGTCGCCCAGGTCGGAAACATAGTCGACCCACAGCTCTTCTTTGTCTGCGGCGTTGTAAAAGGACGCACCGGGCGAAAGCGCCGCTTCCATCTCCCGCTTATCGGCAAAGTTTCCAAAGATGCCGGAGATCAATGTTTTCAAACCGGTGGACGCCAGCTGCTGGACGTCGTACCAATTCACCATGGGGCGTTTCTCAAATTCCATTCGATAATAATTTTGACATCAGATCATACCGTTTTTTTAATCCACCCATACCCCCCTTTTCAGTCGCGACGCCGGTGGTAAACCAGCCGCGCAGGCGGTTGCGAATGGATTGGTGAAGTGTACCTTTTACGACCGTAGATTCGTTCAGGTGAATGACCACGTTTACATGTTTGAGTTCCAGTCCCAGTAGAAAATCCATGGGCGAATATAACCGCCACGTCATGTGCACGCGGTATGTGCTGCCGTCGTGATCGGCTTTTGCTGTTGCCTCCAACACCTGATACTTCCCTGCCCTACGGGCCGATACGGCAAGATCGTATAAGGAGATCTCCCGCCCAAGAACCGATGCCTGAAGACTGGCATAGAGATTCAGGACATGCCGTCCCGCCCTATCGTGGTACGAGAAGTAGGTATACAGCATCAACTTTGTTTTTACACCTTGCCAGGATACCGTGCCTTCAAACGTGCCGCGAAAGTTGAGCCGATCGCCGGGCTCGCGCATGCGGGTAGTGCCATGATTCATCGGCACGCCCTCCGCCGGCATCGTGGCCAGGCAGTGTTTGGCGTCGGCGTAGCCCATGTTGATCAGCGACCGCGTATCGACCTTGCCAAAGAACAGGTCGGGATCGAGGGGTAAGGGATATTCGGGTTTGATCACAAACAGTTTGACCGGCTTCTGCTGGCCGTATATGGAATCGCCTTTTTTGATCGCCTCGTTGATATAGGCTATCTGTTTATATTCTTCCAGCAGCGCGCCGTTGGCGCTGATCTCAATCATGTGTACGTACTGGTTAAAAAAGCCGGGCAGGTAGGTTTGGCTATTGCCAATGGCCCACACCAGCCAGAGCTCGTCGGCGCCGCGTTGTACGGCTTCCAGGAGGTTGGCGTCTTTGATCCACACGGCGTCGGTATACCAGTGGCCCCCGATGGGCAGCGCCGGCATAAAGATGGGCAGCGATACGCCGGCGATGAGGTGGTCTTCCGTAACCCGCGGGTGTGGGATCGACTCGACGGTCTTCTGCGAGAAGTTACAGACGTTGAAGGTGAACTGGCCGCGCTGGTTTTTCCGGATCTTTTCCAGGTCTATGCCCAGCGAGGGAAATATATGTTTGCGAATGCCATCCGCATCGCCCATGCCCGTCATTTGCCACGGTTTGAGATAGCTTTTCAGACCCAGCGCCGAGACGAAGTACTTCAGCTTGAGTGCACGCCATCGCCCGGCAACCTCGTCGGGCGTTAACCCCGAGGCTAACATGCCAGTATTAAAAATACCCCCCGAGGTACCGTCGACATGTGTAAACTGCAGTCCTGCCTCTTCCAGGGCGCGCAGCACACCGCCCTGGTAGGCCAGGCGTACGCCGCCCCCTGCCAGGATCAACGATTTTTTCACCGGTGTACCGGCGGATACCAGCAGCGAATCAGTAGTCATAATATAGCGTCGTTTTTCGTGTATAGAAAAAGATGACGACGACACCGAGCAGCTCGTAGGCCAGGAAGAAATAAAACAGCCACGAAGGCGAGCCGTCGATCACGAGCGATACAACGCGCGCCAGGACGCCGGAGAACATGATCAACAGGAAGAGGCCGTTGAACGTCTTATGCGTGAAGATTTCCTTCGTAAACAGCACGGCGAACAGCCCGTAGCCCAGCTCCAGCGCCCGCAGGAAACGGTACTGACTGATGAGGTTGACGCGGCTATATTCGGGCAGCGTACTCGTATCGAGGTCGAACAACCAGACGTGGTCCAGGCGGGGCCCGACAAAGGCGCCCCAGAACCCGGCGAGTATAACCAACCCGATGTAGGTATAGAATAAAAAATAACTAAGTGCTTTCACCCGACTTTATAATTTTAAGGTAATAGAGAAACAGTACGCCCGACAACAAGTCGAACACCGCCACACCGGCCGCCATTCCCGAAAAGATGCCCTGCAAAATACCTAACCCTACCGCTACACACGCGCCCAGCTTTTGCAGGGCGCACCAGAGAATGGCCGCCGTGCCGGAACGCGCGCTGTAGACGGTATGCAGCATCAACCCGCCGAAGAGCGCCATGAACATGCCGACGATGGCAAAGAAATGCGCGGTCGTGGGCGTTATGTCGGCGCCGATCACACCGAGCACAAAGGCCGGCGCCACGACCTGCGCCAGGCCCGACACAATGGTCGCCAGCGAGATGGCGACGACCAGCAAGTTCAGAAAGCGGCTCATGCGCGTTGTCTTTTAAGTGCCACGGAGAAATAGAGCATCAGGGTGAGCCATTGAAGCGTCCACAGGCTGACGCGGATGATGTTTAAGAACATCCACTTGTCGAGTACGGTGTTGAGCTCGATGGGGTCGGTAATACCCTCCGCCATACGTTCGTTGTAGTCGAGGATAAAGTAGATCGTCAGCAACGTCGCCCCGATTACGAGCACGAGCACCACGATGGGATACCACTTGTCGCGGCTACGCCACTTCTCTATAATAAAGATTGCGCAGCAGACCATCATCACCATGGTCATATAGGTAAAAAAATGCGTGGCGGCCGTTACTTGCGGTACAAACTGGTTGTAGTAGTTATCGGGCGTAAGCTTGGGCGCAATGGGAAACGTAAAGAGCACCAGGGACCAGCCCGTGCCAAAATACATGGACACGCAGGCAAACAGCAGTGCCTTGTTCAACACATATACTGTCTTCATAGCTTATACTTTGCGTAGTCGGTAAAGGCGGGCGCGGGCAACCAATCCTCGTTCCGGCCCAGGTGGAAGACACTTTCAAACCCTTCGGGCATGGCGGGCGGCGGGGTGTCGTACGTCATAAACCAACATTGGAAATGATCGTCGAGTATACCGTTTGCCTTGGGCATGAACATGGTAAAGAACGGATCGGGGTTGATGTTGAGGTTACGCAGGTACGACACATTGGGATGATCGCCGATAAACAAGCGACCGCTGGCTTTTCCAAAGAGGTTTATGCCGGCCCTGGAATTGAAGTAGATATACGACGCCATCAGCATGTTGCGGTAACAGCAATAGTTGGTGGTGCCGACCTTGAGCCCCAGCGAAGCGGATTTGGGCCGGTCGATCTCGATGCGAAATGCAAACTGTCCATCTTTTTCATACTGGGCGCTGACAGCGGTATCGCTCACGATGAAGTCCAGGTTGGCCTTATGCTTGGGCATGCCCCAGATGCCCTTTCCACCTTTTACGGACACTTCACTGCTGACCGGCAAGTCGAGTATGTATTGCCCTACACCATAGGCTTTCATGAACATCACATTCAGCACTGCCGGCGCGGGCTTGCGACCGTGGGTGCAGCCGATGGCAATGCTATACTCGATGTATTTGCCGATGCTGGTGTTTACATAATTAATGACGGTGATGAGCAACGCGGCCCGGCCATTGGGGAGCTTCAGGGCATGCACTTCATTGCCGGGCAGCAGGTCGTTTGCTTTTTTCCAGTCGCAGGAAAAACCCGCCATTAACGCCGGCGAATCTTTGGCAAAGACCGGCATCTGGTAGGGGATGTTATCGACCAGGGCATACCGGCCTGTATAGTGTTTGATTCTGGAGGGAGGCATTTTTTTGAAATTAAGAGGGTTATAATTGACTAAGCTCCTGGAGCATCAGGGGAAATACATCTTGATGTGCATTCTTTCCCAGGAATACATCCAGGTGACTGTATTGTTCCAGTATATAAAGTCTATGAACGCCCGGGTCGACGCGTTGCAGGTAGTCGAACGAACGCTCCTGGCTTTCGGCCAGGAAGCATTTGTTCTTGCGACCGCCGAACAGCACCACCCGCGCCGTCAGCGGCGGAAGATCGGGTGCGTAGGTGGTCGTCGCATCTTTTTGGTTGGGCACCAGCACGCCCGCCTTTACACACCGCGTGATGTGCGTAAAAAATGTAAGCGGCACATTTGCAAACTCGTGTTGAATCCAGTCCATGGTCGGCTTGTCGAGGTTGTCCAGCTCCCAAAGTGCGGGGAACCCTGCACCGTACGTGAAGCTGACGAACTTGCCGACGAGCGTATCCTTCTCGCGGTGCGTAGTTTTGACAATCAGGCGCAAGAGCTTTTCTTTTATACCCGGCGCCTTCAGCCCCCACTGGGGATTGAGATAACGAAAGAGCAGTTTTACAACGGGCACAAAAACGTTGAGCTTAAATACAGAGTACGATGGCACCACGGGATGGAGGGACACGGCATTGCTGATGATGAGCTTGACTTGCGGCACAAGCCCCAGCATGACCGAGATCATAAAGCTGGTGCTGCCCTGGCAGTGTATGATGGCCTTGATGTGCTTAAAGCCGGTAAGCTCGACAACTTTCTGTACCGCCGCGGGATGGTCGTAGCGTGCGGCTTTGTCGAGGTCCCATTCGTTAGGCGTTACTTCAATACTACCTCGCCAGTTCTCGAGCCATACATCGTAGCCGGCTTCCGCGAGTGTCGTGATGAGGTTCTTCGCCGTGGGAGGATTGAAGATATTACCCCGCACACCGGCTCCGTGCACCAATAACACTGGTTCACCGCCCGACTTACTACTCTTTAAATGCTTCAGGTTACAGGTAACACCGTCTTGTGTTAAAAAGGATATCGTTTCAAACTCATTTGCCATGCGCGTGGGTGTCGTTAACAAAAAAGGGAGCCCACCTCCGCATCTTCTGCTCCGAGCAGACGATGGGTAGATGGGCTCCCTCTCCACGTGAAAGTAGCCGGTCGCCTGCATTTTTACAAGCCGGATTTTTCCCCTATTCCATTTAAATAAGCGTCTTTTAACACTTGTCTTGAAAAAAATCCGTGCAGCCTATTGCGCAGTCACTTAACTGCGCGTAAATTAGCAGTCAAATAGCTGCACAATGGAATTGAGAAGAGACGTGTTTCAGGCCATCGCCGACCCCACCCGTCGGGCGATCATTGCGCTGGTGGCCATGCAGGCGATGACACCCACCGCCATTGCCGAGAACTTCGATTCGTCGCGACAGACGATTTCCAAGCACATACAGATTCTGACGGAGTGTGAATTATTAAAGCAAGAGCAAAATGGACGGGAGATTTATTATCACTTCAATCCGAAAAAAATGAAAGAGATCGCAGCGTTCATCGAACCTTACCGCGACCTGTGGGAAGACCGATTTCAAAAACTCGAGTCCATCATGAAAAAATATAAACCCAAGAAATAATATGGAACGCAAAACACAGGTCCGGGCCGGAAACGGCCAGCAGGATATCATCATCACCCGCGAATTTGACTTGCCGGTTGCGTTGCTTTTTAAAGCCTATGAAGACCCGGAGATCGTTGCGCAGTGGATGGGCACGAAAGTAATCAAGCTGGAAAACAAAAAGCATGGCGGCTACCAGTTCGAGACGAGCGATCCGCAGGGCAACGTTGTATTCCGCGCCAACGGCGTTATTCATTCTTTTGTCCCGGACAAAAACATCACGCGCACGTTTGAAATGGAGAATGCGTCGTTTGGTGCGCAGCTGGAGTTCCTGGATTTTGAAGCGCTGACCGACGACACCAGCAAGCTGACGATACAAAGTATATTTCGTTCGAATACGGCGCGCGATGAGCAACTCAAACTGCCGTTTGCGTTCGGGCTGAACATGGCGCATGACCGATTACAAGAAATTGTCAGTATCCTAAAATAACATCCTTATGTCAAAACGAAACAAGATCATTTATTGGATTGCCACGCTCTGGCTTTGCCTGGGTATGGTGGCTACCGGCATTACACAATTGATGCAGATGCCCTCCGACGGCGCATTGTCACCACCCGGTGTGTATGGCATTACGCAATTAGGCTACCCGGTATATTTTCTGACGATCATCGGCGTTTGGAAAATTTTGGGTGTGATCGCCATGCTTGTTCCAAAATTTGCTTTACTGAAGGAATGGACTTATGCAGGTTTTGTTTTCCTGTTGACAGGCGCGCTATATTCACATATTGCCACAAGCCATGTACTGGCTGAGTTGTTCCCGTCGGCATTGTTGCTGGCCCTGACCGTACTGTCGTGGTACTTCCGACCGGCCAGTAGGAAGGTTATAACCGCTAACGCATAACGTTATGAATCCGAAGGTTGATTTCTTTTTTAGTAAAGGGCAATGGCAGGAAGAGACCCGGCTGTTGCGCGAGATCGCACTGAGCTGCGGACTGAACGAAGAGCTGAAGTGGGGTGTGCCGTGTTACACGCTGGAGAAAAAGAATGTCGTATTGATCCACTCCTTTAAAGAATACTGTGCGGTGCTGTTTTTTAAGGGTGCTTTGATGAAGGACCCAAAAAACATTCTGATTCAACAAACCGAAAACGTTCAGGCGGCGCGCCAGGCACGGTTTACCAACGCCAGCGAAATAACGAAGCTGAAAAGCGCGTTGAAAGCGTATATCAAGGAAGCCATAGCCCTGGAAAAATCCGGGCAGAAGGTGGAATTGAAAAAGACTACCGAGTTTACCATGCCGGAAGAATTCCGGTCAAAGCTTCAGGGCAGTCCGGGTCTCAAGAAAGCGTTTGCTGCCTTGACGCCGGGCCGGCAACGTGGCTACCTGCTCTACTTTTCGTCGGCCAAACAAGCCAAGACCCGCGAAGCCCGTGTGGAAAAATATATACCCAAGATTCTGGATGGATTCGGATTAGAAGATTAACATCATACGCCATGGCAAAAACAAAAAAACAAAGCAGCGAACAATCGCTTTCGGCGGAGCAAACGGAGGAGCTCATGGATGTGCTGCAAAAACGGTTTGAGAAAAACATGAAGCGCCACAAGGGCATTGCCTGGGCAGATGTGCAAGCACGGTTGGAGGCCCACCCCGCCAGGCTGTGGTCGCTGGATGAAATGGAGACTACGGGTGGGGAGCCTGACGTGGTGGGCTACGACAAAAAGACGGGCGAGTACATTTTTTACGATTGCTCGGCCGAGACCCCGAAAGGTCGCAGAAGCCTTTGTTACGATCGGGAAGCACTGGATTCCCGGAAGGAACACAAGCCCGCCAACAGCGCGCTGGACATGGCCGAAGAAATGGGCATTGAGATCCTGACGGAAGAGGAATACCGGGCATTGCAAAAACTGGGAGAGTTCGATTTGAAAACGTCCAGTTGGATTTACACGCCGGAGCCGATCCGGAAACTGAAGGGTGCGCTCTTTTGCGACCGCCGCTACGACCACGTTTTTGTGTACCACAACGGTGCCGAGTCATATTACGCGGCACGTGGTTTCCGGGGTCTGGTGCGGGTTTGACGCCGTTTACTCCATTCGTCGGGTGTTTTTGTCGTTTCAACGGTGCGTCAGGCATGATAATTATGTTATCTTCGCGAACTATCCATGGCCATGACCCCTGCACCCAGCACCTCATTCCCGACGGTATACATCGTATTGTTGTTGCTTTGCCTTGCCGTGCCTGTCATGGGCCAGCGCCTGGTCATGCCAGGGGATTTTCCCGATCCGTCGGTCGTTCAGATCGGCGACACCTATTGGGCTTCCACCTCGTCGGCAAACTGGGCGCCAGCATTTCCCCTGCTGGCATCCAAAGACCTGGAGTCGTGGGAATTCCGCGGACACATATTTCCGCAACTCCCGGAATGGGCCGATTCCTACTTTCAGGCACCCGAGATCACGTATGACAGCACGGGTGTTTATGTTTATTATACGGCCCGCAAACGCGGTGGCAACCTGTGTGTAGGCATTGCCCGCGCCGATAGTCCCGAAGGCCCATATCAGGACCTGGGTCCCATTATGTGCCAGGACGCCGGTTCGATCGACGCCTTTCCGGTACGCGACAACGACGGTACGTTGTACCTGGTCTGGAAGGAGCATGGTAACAGCATCGGCAAGCCCACTCCCATATGGGCCGCCAGGCTCACGCCTGAGCGCACCGGCATAGTCGGTGAGCCTTTCAAACTTTTTCAGAACGACGCTCCGTGGGAAAAAAGCCTGGTGGAAGGTGTGTCGATCACCCGCCATGGAAAATATCTCTATGCTTTCTATACGGCGGCTAATTGCCAGGGCCGCGATTGCGTGTATGCCACCGGCATTGCCCGCGCGCGAAACCTGCATGGACCGTGGCAAAAGTATCGCGCCAACCCAGTACTGGAAGCCGGCGCGCGTTGGAAGGGACCGGGGCACGGCACCCCCGTAGAACGCAACGGCCATTATTACTTTCTGCACGATGCACACGACGATGCCAACACCGCCTTTACAGGCCGCCAGGGTGTACTGTCGGAGTTTACCTATACCAACGACGGCTGGCTGCGCTTCGAATCGCAGGACGGCCGCGACGCTCCCATTCCTGCCCGCCTGGTGGACACGTTTGACGGTGGCAACCTGGCGCCGCAGTGGAGTTACTCCGCTTTTCAGAAACCACAATACAACGTGGGCGAAGGTACGCTGACGTTGAACAGCATCCCGTCGCCGTGTGGCGCCTACGTGGCTCAGAAACTTTATACCACGGACCTGGAAGCCGAGGTGACCATGAAGCCCACGGCCTGCACGGCCGAGTCGGGCATTGCGTTGGTCAGCGACGACCTCAACATGCTGCGCGCGACATTGGTGGGCAGTAAGGTGTCGTTGTGGAAGATCTCCAAAGGTCATCACCCTATATTGTTGGCCGAGAGGTTCATCCGTAAAACCGACAGCGTGATCGTACGCATCGTGGTGCGTGATGGCCGCGAAGCCATCGTTACCTATAGCACCAACGGCACTCAATTCCACAAGCTCAACACCGACCCTGCGTCGCTAACGTTCCTCCAAAGCCGCGATCGCGCCATCCGCGTGGCCCTCGTGGCCATTGGCGATACGGACCGCCGGGCGTGCTTCGAGCACTTTACGACGCGCGTGCGCAAGCCGGAGGACCAACAACACATCGCACGGTCAGGGCCGTTCCGCAGACGAGAGAGGTAAAAATTACCCATATCGGGTATTGCTATAAAACAGGAGAGGTTGCCATCGGGCGACCTCTCTTTTATTTTTATGTTAATCTTTTCCGCACCCCTCCATCAGACAGGCTACCGGTCAAATGAAAGAGGCCGCCTCATATATGAGCCGGCCTCTTTACATCTATACACTAAATCTTAGTCCTGCAGGTCGAAGCGATCAAGGTTCATAACCTTGGTCCAAACGGTAACGAAGTCCTGCACAAATTTGTCCTGGGCGTCCGCGCAAGCATATACCTCGGCGATGGCGCGCAGCTCGGAGTTAGAACCGAAGATGAGGTCGGCGCGGGTGCCGGTCCACTTTACGGCGCCAGTTCTGCGGTCGCGGCCTTCGAATACGTTTTGGGAATCGGAGGTCGCGCTCCACGTAGTGGCGAAGTCGATCAGGTTTACAAAGAAGTCGTTGGTGAGCGTCTCCGGAGCTTTGGTGAAGACGCCATGTTTCGACTTGTCGTAGTTGGTATTCAGTACACGCAGGCCACCGATGAGCACCGTCAACTCGGGTGCGGTCAGCGTCAACAGCTGGGCCCTGTCGACCAGCATGGCTTCGGCGGCCGCCGTGTGATGAGTCTTCAGATAATTGCGAAAGCCATCGGCCGCAGGCTCCATGATCTCAAATGACTCGACGTCGGTTTGCTCTTGCGAGGCGTCGACGCGGCCCGGCGTAAAGGGAACCTTCACATCGCGGCCACCATTCTTCGCAGCCTTCTCTACACCCACACTTCCCGCCAGCACGATGAGGTCGGCGAGCGATACACCTTTGCCACCGGACTGCGCGCCATTGAATTCTTTCTGTATACCTTCCAGTGCTTTCAGTACTTTGCTAAGTTGTGCAGGGTTGTTCACTTCCCAATCTTTCTGCGGCGCGAGACGAACACGTGCGCCGTTGGCACCACCGCGTTTGTCTGAACCGCGGAATGTCGAGGCAGACGCCCAGGCAGTTGATACCAACTCTGATACGGAAAGTCCTGAAGCGAGTATTTTACTCTTCAACGCGGCGATGTCGTTGTCGTCGATGAGCTTGTGTGTCACTTCCGGAAGAGGATCTTGCCAGAGCAATACTTCGGCAGGTACTTCTGCGCCAAGGTAACGTGCACGCGGGCCCATGTCGCGGTGGGTAAGTTTATACCAGGCGCGCGCGAAGGCATCGGCAAACGCATCGGGGTTTTCGAAGAAGCGCCGGGAGATCTTTTCGTAGATCGGATCAACGCGCAGCGCCAGGTCGGTCGTAAGCATGGTGGGCGCGTGGCGCAACGACTTATCGTGTGCGTCGGGTACGGAGCCGGCACCGCCGCCATTCTTCGGTTTCCACTGGTGTGCGCCGGCAGGGCTCTTGCTCAGCTCCCACTCGAAGCCAAAGAGATTCTCGAAAAAGTTGTTGCTCCACTTCGTCGGTGTTGTTGTCCAGGCACCTTCCA
This sequence comes from Dawidia cretensis, assembly GCF_018598175.1. GTDB lineage: Bacteria > Bacteroidota > Bacteroidia > Cytophagales > Cyclobacteriaceae > Ohtaekwangia > Ohtaekwangia cretensis. The sequence goes on along the minus strand of NZ_JAHESE010000036.1, from coordinate 52,395 downwards.
GGCCGCTGGTGATGGTGTGTACGCCATGGCCATTGCCGAAAGAGTTTTTCCAGCCCGTGCTTTGCTCTTCGATGGACGCACCGGCAGGCTCTGCTGCTACATATTTACCGGGATCGCTGGCGCCGTGCGTTTTGCCGAACGAGTGACCACCGGCAATGAGGGCAACAGTTTCTTCGTCGTTCATCGCCATGCGACCAAAGGTCTCGCGAATGTCGCGTGCAGATGCAAGCGGATCAGGATTGCCATTGGGACCCTCGGGGTTTACATAGATCAGACCCATTTGTACCGCGCCGAGCGGTGCTTCCAGCTCGCGGCTTTTGGTATAGCGCTCGTCGCCCAACCATTTGGTCTCCGAGCCCCAGTATACTTCTTCCTGAGGTTCCCATACATCTTCGCGTCCACCGGCATAGCCGAAGGTTTTGAAGCCCATCGACTCGAGCGCGCAGTTGCCCGCCAGGATCATGAGATCAGCCCAGGAGATCTTTTTGCCGTACTTCTGCTTAATAGGCCACAGCAGCAAACGCGCCTTGTCCAGGTTGGCGTTGTCGGGCCAGCTGTTGAGGGGAGCGAAGCGCTGTTGACCGGCACCCGCGCCACCACGGCCGTCGCCAACGCGATAGGTACCCGCACTGTGCCACGCCATGCGGATAAAAAACGGACCATAGTGACCGTAGTCGGCGGGCCACCAATCTTGTGACGTGGTCATCAAGTCAAAGATGTCTTTCTTGACAGCCTTCAGATCCAGAGACTTAAATTCTTTTGCATAGTCGAAGCTCTCCCCCATCGGGTTCGAAAGCGAGGAGTGCTGACGAAGGATGCTCAGCTTCAACTGATTGGGCCACCAGTCGCGGTTTCGCGTACCGCCCCCGGCAGTTTGTTTTAGTGCCCCATGGTGAAATGGACATGTTGCTTCACTGTCATTGACATTCAGTGACTTCTGTCCTGTTGCGGTGTTGTTTTCCATGTTTTATGGTTAATTGTTTGGTGATACACGTTTATGCTGTGGGCCAAAGGTTCATAGTTCGGCGACATAGATCAAATCGATTGTCTTTATCGATACATAGTCTGTGTCTATAACCCATGTTTTGTCTCTATTAAGCGGCTGATTGTCTTTACCCCAGGAAAATAACAGGAATGTGTGGCAAGTGTTATGATATGCGTCAGGGGTCGTGGGTCTGAGGCGGCGAAAAGGCCCCTGCGGGGCACTCGGCAGTCTAAGACTGCATACAGTTTACGTCACAAGTACCGCACCTCCGCTAACGCCCGGCGCTAATACCTTGCGCCAGCAATACAGATATCTGGCGAGCGTTAAGTATGCGCCAGACACGTACCGTGCACGTTATGATTATACTTCGTCGAGTTTGAACGGCAGTGTGCGTATCCGCTTTCCAGTGAGGTCAAAGATGGCATTGCACAACGCTGGCGCCAGGGCGGGTAAGGCGGGCTCTCCTACGCCGCCGGCCTTTTCGTCGTTCTCCATGATATGGACTTCGATGGCGGGGATTTCGCCGATGCGGGGCATGGGGTAGGTGTTAAAGTTCCTTTCGACCGCTTTGCCTTCTTTGAAGTGTGTGGCATGTGTGATGGCAGCGCCCAGGCCCATAATGATGCTGCCCTCTACCTGCGCGCGAATGATATCCGGGTTTACATACCAACCACAGTCGATCACGGCATACACTTTATCGATCTTTACTTTGTTGTCGGGCCGACGCGACACACGTACCACTTGCCCGACGATACCGGCAAAGGCATCTGTGATCGCCACACCCCAGCCTTCATTTTTATGCCGCATGTTCCACTGGCTGATGGCGGCCAATTTTTCCATCAACGCCCGGTAGCGCGGCGATACACAATGTTTTTGGCGGAACGCCAGGGGGTCTTGCGCTGCCAGGTGCGCCAGCTCATCTATAAAACTTTCGCCGGCGAAGGCGTCGACGTTGGCAATGGGCGCACGCCACCACATGGTGGGAATGGGCGACTTGATGGGTATACCTCCAAAGCTATAGTGCGGTATCGTTTTATAGTAATCGGTACTCAGGCCGGCGAGCCCGCCTGAGTTTGTAGAGACGGGTTGCGGCGTGGCAATGTTGTCTTCCCCCTGCCCGATATACTGCGATGACGAAACCACCTGAAGTGCAAAGATATTTTTCTGCGCGTCGATACCACCACGGCAACGATGCATGGCACCTGCGCGAAAAGGCCCGCCGGTCATGTCGTCTTCGCGGGTCCATACGACCTGTACGGGCGCCTTCACAGCGTGCGAAAGAAGCGCGGCTTCCATGGGGTAGTCGGGGAAGGCTTTTCGTCCAAACCCGCCGCCAAGGAAAGTCATATTGACCTTTACGTTTTCTTTTGGAATGTTCAGGCGGTCACTCAGGTCGGCTTGGATCCAGTTGGCTTCCTGTATAGGTCCCCAGATCTCGACACTGTTCGCTTTTACATCAGCCGTACAGTTGAGCGGCTCCATGCAGCTGTGCGATTGATAGGGCGTTTCATAGATGGCCTCGATGGACGCGGCGGCACCCTTCAACGCCGTCTCGAACGCCTCCGACGGCAGCGGCCGCGTAAGCTCGTCGCGCATACGGGCGGTGATCTGCTCGGAGTCGAGGTGGTCGAAGCCTTCATCGTTCCATTCTACCTTCAATTGCTTGCGGCCTTGCATGGCCGTCCATAACGAGTCGGCTATCACTGCGACACCTTCATATAGCAGTCCGAAGACCGCGCGCTGCACGGTGACTACATGCTTCACACCGGGTATTGCCCGCGTCGCGGTATCATCAAAGCTTTTTACTTTACCCCGGAACCGGGGACTGCGCTCAACCACGGCATAGAGCATGCCAGGCAGTTTTTTATCCAGGCCAAAGATCGCGCTTCCATTAACCTTGGCCGGTATATCTTTTCGCCGAAGCGATTTGCCAATGACGGTATAGTCTTTTCGATTTTTAAGCGTAAGCCGCTCCGGCGGCGACAGCTGTGCTGCGTCTTGTACGAGGGCACCGTAGCTCAGCTTTCTGCCCGTGGGGCGATGCACGACGGTGCCACCCTTAGCCTGGCACTCGCTGGCGGGTACCTTCCATTGTTTGGACGCGGCTTCTACCAGCATCTCGCGGGCGGAGGCGCCGACGCGTAATAGTTGCTCATACCATCCCCGGATGGAGAAGCTTCCCTCCTGCGGCTGGGGGCCATATTGCTGCGGATTGGCTTGTGCGTATTGAATCGTTACTTCGTCGAGGTTTACCTCCAATTCTTCTGCAACGATCTGCGGAATTGCCTGCCAGGTACCCTGCCCCATTTCAGAGCGATGGCAAAAGATTGTGACCTTGCCGGCGCCGTCTATTGAGATCCAGGCCATGAGCTGCGTAGACGCGGATGCCGCGCCTTCCAGGCGAACGACTTCCCGGGCGTTTCCGGCCGTAGTAGGCCAATAACAGCCGAGCGTCAACGCCGCGCCAGACAAGCCGGCTTGTCGTAGAAATGTTCTCCTGGAAATGTCGGTCCGTGGCTTCATGGCGCTCGAATCTTCTTTAATACTACAAAATAAAAGGCCCTTCTGAGTGCATTCAACACCGAAAGCCTGGTTCGACCTACAAAAAGTTAGGTTTGGCATATGAAATGCAGGCACTCTCTGCATCCTACTACCGGATTGTTTTATTTTACCTTCTGAAGCCGTCTATGAAGCACCTTGTCTACTTTTTTTTCTTCCTATCCATTCTATTGGAGATTCCTGCCCTTGCACAACAGTCAATGGCTCCGCTCAAGCTCGAAAGCTACGCCTTTACATAGGACGTAACCCCGGATGAAAAGTACATCATCGGCACGCGTGCGGGCGAAGTAGCCATCGCCGACTCGCTCACCGGCTGTTGGAGAAGCTGTCCACCAGCAGCCGTCGGCGGCATCCTGCCGTCGGCACGCATACACCAGATCAACTTCTTTACGGCCACTACCGGCATTCTTTCCGGGAACAATGACAACGTCATCTATCGCACCGCAGATGCCGGCAAAAGTTGGCAGAAAGTAGATTTTGGATTGAACGGCTGGGTGGACGGAACGTGGAGCCTCGACAACGGAGAAGCGTGGATGAGTGTGTCGGGGCAAGGCATTGTTTATACCGCCGATTACGGCATCACCTGGCAGCATTTACCTATTGTGGAAACCAAACAGCAGCGGTATTCAGCACTCTACTTCAATACAAAAAAAGAAGGCATCGTCGGTTCACTCTGGAACCTGATTGGCTATACCGACGACAACTGCCGCCACTGGCAACGTATGCCTACCCCGCTGGACCAGAAGGCTTATACCAAAACCAACCGAAGCGCCCGTCCGGAGATTAACGACATCGCGATCTTCCGGGACTACTTTCTGGTGACACAGGAGAGCATGGTCTTCTTCACACATCGTGACTCCATTTATTGGAAGGCACTGCCCGGGTATGTTGGCTTTAATACCGACGCCAACAACGATGTGCTTTATCTGATCAAGGATAATAACCGGGTCGTACGGGCGGATGATCACCTCGAAGCCATCCATCAATACCCGAAAGCATCGATTCCGCAGGCGCGTTTCTGCCGCAACGGAAGCCTGTTCACGACGAACGGCCGCGAGGTCGTGCAATACAAGAATGACAATAGCTTGCGGGTCGCGCCAATGACGTCCGATAAGCTGGCCCGTGTTGCCCCTGTTATCTTTGGCTACTATGAAATGGGACAGTTTGCCGTAGCGGAAAATAAAATCTACCAAGCACCCCTCTCCGCCGACGGACGGGAATCCAATGATTGGGAAGAAGTTCTGACGTTGCCCTTCACGGTAAAAGACCCTGAAAAACTGTCTTACCTATCTCCCGACGAGCTACTGTACCGCGTTTCCGACGATTCTTTGTGTTATTACAACATCAAGACCGAAACGGTAGACATAGCCTCGTTGTCTGCCCTGTTCGCGAAGCTGGAAACGAACGGCGTGACATCCATTACCTTCAGCCAGGGATCCCAGGGATGCTTTCATGGATATTCCCAGGATCTCGTATATACCCTACAGGGGACACAGTATATACTTACGGAACAAACATCGGATGACGAGGAGGTCAAGCCAATAAAGCCCGGCGCACGTGAGATTGACGCCGCCGTAGTAGATGCCTTGCTGCACCGCATCATCCGGCCAGATCCTAAACGGGTAACTGTCCATGACCTCGGATTTACCACTGCGGACTTCGTCCGCTGTAAAAAAGATATTCGCCACTATCAACAAGGAGAAACCTCCAAGAAGAAAAAGAAGAAGTCAAGCCGCTTTGAAGATACTGACGACCGTTTCTTTTTTAACAAAAATAAACTGGATTTCGACCGGCTTGTGGCATTGGTAGACAGCATACCTGTCGTTGACTCGCTCACGTTGGAGCATGCTTTGCTGGAACAAGCACGTCAATTTATCAGTACAACATCGAATTGGATCAAAATCGAGCTAAAAGACAATCAGAATAACATCCTGGAAATAACCCACCGCTACTACAGCGTAAACTCTTTCTGTCTGCCCTGGAAGCTTGAAATAAGAAACGCCACAACGACATCCATGGATCTGGAGATTACCCGGTTTATGCAAACCTATTGTCCCGGGTTAATACCCGGCAGCAACAAAGTGCCACTGCTACACTCACTCGTGAGAATGATGTATAAATAATTTTCGAAAGTAGATTATCGTACTATTGACGCCAGCAATTGCTGCGCTTGCTGATTGCCCAGCGCGGAGGCTTCTTTCAGATCGCTTTCAGCTTTGGAGATCTTGCCCATGGCCAGGTATATACGACCACGCTCCAGGTAGGCGAGATCATTTTTAAGATCGAACCTGATGGCTTCGTTGAGGGACTTGACAGCTTCGCTGGTGTCGCTGGAACGGGCCTGCAGCAGCGCGCTCATGGTCATGAGGTATGAACGTGTCGGCTTGGAAATATCACTGCGGGCATGGATGACGGCCAACGCCACCTCTGGCGATATCAGCGCCCACTCGTTGCGCGCCATGTGTATTTTAAATTTCTGTATATATCCTTCTGTAAATCCCGGCGCAGCCTTGATAAATGTATCGAGATAGAACAAGGCCTGGGCGGTATCTTTTACATGCAAAACAGAGTCGACTACCTTCTCCACCCTCGAAAAATTCACGGCATGAAGGTTACCGGATGCTGCAAAGTCGACGTATGCTTTCATCCACTGCTTTGACATCTGGTAGGCCATGCCCCGATTGCCGAGCACTTCGACGTTACTACTATCCTTCTTTAAGTAGGCGGTATAATCGGCAATGGCCTCGGGATAGCGATTCAGGTAATAATAGGAGACACCGCGTATGCGGTGGATAACATAGCCGTCGGGAAAGAGCTTGAGGTAGGCCGTAAAGTCTTCGACGGATTTATCCCATTGTTGCAGCTCCTGCCGGTAGATGCCGCGCTTTTTGTACGCTTCGGCAAGTTTGTCGTCCAGGCCAAGCACGATGCCATAGTATTGCAGCGCCTTGGGATGCTGCTTGTTGTGCTCATAAGCCACCGCTTTTAAATATACCACCGAGGGCTCCGTCGTACCGTTTGACATCTGTTCGAGCACGACAATGCTTTTACCACATTTATCGGCTAATAGCAAACAAAAGGCTTCTTTGATCCGGGCGGCGTCGGCATCGGACAATCCGTAGATTCGCCGCAGGATATAGGCTCCCACGTTTTGTAGGTTGATGATCCGATCGATGCCTGTTTGTTTGCCGTCGAATTGGTTGTCGCCAATGTCCATGTGGCTGATCACATTCTGAAAATCGTTGAATGCGTTTTCATAATCACCGAGGTCGGTCAGGAATAATCCATGGTAGTAGCGCGGCATGATATCGTTGGGGCGCAACCGGATCAGTATAGATAAATCTTTTACGGACCGGTGTATATCTCTGTCGCGGCCCAGCATACTTCGGAAAAGCAAGGCCGTTCGCTGCAGGGAGTCGTTTTGCAGTACTTTGTTCAGGTGCGCGAGAGCTTTGGTGATATCCCGCTTTTCAAAGACATCGAGCAGCGCCAGCTTGATGCGGGCATCGTGGAAAAGGCTGTCGGCCGCCAGGCAGTCGTTGTAGCTGTTGATGGCTTTCCGAAGCTCGTGCTGCGCGAGGTTGATATCGCCTTTCAAGTAATGGGCTGCTCCCCGTGAGCGGTCGAGGCGAATGGCTTTGTTGATAATCAGCTCGCTCACGGTTATCCCGCGACCGAGGTATTCAATTTTAGCCAGCTCTACCAGGCCCTCGTAGAAATAGTCGTGCAGCGCGAGCGCCTTCAACAGATCTCCGCGCGCGATGATAAGTTTCCGCAGCGCCTTACGGGCGGCAGCGCGGAAATAATAGGCCTGCCAGGCGGTAGAATCTTTTTCGATTACGGCGGTCAGGTTCGTTTCGGCCAGGGACGGATTGTCTTCCAGGAGGTTGTTCAACCCTTCATTGAAATCGGCCTGCAAGGCAGGGTTCATCTTCCAATCGACGGCGAGCGGCTCGGACTCCCAAAGCTGACTAGTGGAAAAATCACGAATGGCATCTTCCAACCATTCGAACTGTGCAAACGCCGGGCAAAACATAGCACCCCACAACACCAACGCGAGACAGGCCTTGATCCTCATAACAGACAGGTATAGATAACCTCTAAGATACAAAAAATAACAATTATGCTATTTCCGTATGTCCGGCGTGCTAACTGTTAAAGACCTCTTTGAGCAGCTTTTTAAAGGCCGGATGGGTCTGCGACGTCAGAAACTCCGTTACGGTAACTTCTGCCAGGCCGTTTGTACAAAACGGATCCTCCTGCATAATGTCTTCGATCTCCTCCTTCGAGCGGCCCACGGCAAGGATGATGCCGCCGGTGCGCGGCACCTTGCGGCCGGAGGCGATAAAGACCTCCTCCTTGTAATACTTTTGTAAAAACGCCACATGCTCTTTCATGTGGGCGTCCAGCTCGTCGAGCGGTACGATATAGTGCAGATTGATCACAAACATAGGTGTGCTTTTTATTTTCTAAGGTAACGTTTCAACAAAGCAACTTCAACCTTTTCACCAAAGTAAAAACTTGATGGATTGCGGAATTTTGCGTTGTCAAAATTCCTGCATGATGCGCGTCCCCAAGATTAAAAAGATTCTCCTCACATTCGTATTCGTCACAATAGTCCTGTTGATCCTTACGGTCTCTATATACCTGCAGCACCCGGTCTTCGGCCAGTCGCCGTCGGGTGCCCTGCAAGACCACATACAGCACACTTCCCACTACCAGGACGACAAGTTCCAAAACATCACCAAGACATCGACGTTCACCAACGGCCATACTTTTTGGGGTTCGCTGCGAAAAGCTCTCTTCGATAAAAACCCGGATCGCACCCCCGGGCGTCCCCTACCCTTTGTTAAAACAGATCTTCACCATCTCCCGATCGATAGCACGGTGGTCATCTGGTTCGGACATTCTTCGTGTTTTATCCAGGTGGGGAAAAAGCGAATACTCGTCGACCCGGTGTTCAGTACGAATGCTTCGCCGGTGCCGGGTTCGGTAAAAGCTTTCGCCGGCACGACCGCGTATACCCCTGTTGATATACCCGCGATCGATTATATTCTCATCTCGCACGACCATTACGACCACCTCGATTATGAAACGATGCGGGCCTTGAAAGACCAAACGTCCCACGTCATCTGCGGACTCGGTGTGGGAGCGCACCTGGAACGGTGGGGCTACCGCCCGGAGCAAATCCTGGAGAAGGACTGGCATGAACGCGAGGTGCTGGACACGGGCTTCTTTATTGCTGCCGAGCCTGCTCGCCATAAGTCCGGGCGCGGCCTGCATCAAAACAATACGCTGTGGCTTTCATTTGTCATTCAGTCGCCCCGTGCTTCACTCTACATCAGTGGCGACGGCGGCTATGACCGGCACTTTGCTGCCATCGGCGAAACATTTGGTCCCTTCGATCTGGCGATCGTCGAAAACGGGCAGTACGACAGTGCCTGGCAGCACATTCACCTGCTGCCGGAAGAAACACTCCAGGTCGCGCACGACGTTAAGGCGAGCATGTTATTGCCTGTACACCACTCCCGGTTTGCCCTGGCGCGTCATGCCTGGTATGAACCGTTAGAACATCTGACACGGATCGCGGCGACGCCGGGTCACCCCGTGGTCATTACGCCCATGATCGGCCAACCGGTATATCTTCATGCCCGCCAACGCTTCACCCGGTGGTGGGAAGCGTACAAGTGATGCCCTTAAAAAAAAGCTCCCCCGGCCGAAGCCAAAGGGAGCCCCCACATCTCAACGGAAGTTGATATTTTAGTTCCAGCCGCCGCCCAATGCCTGGTAGATATTGACCATGGCGTTGAGTTGCTGTTTTTTTGTTTCGATCAGCTCGAAGCGCGATTCCAGCGCGTCGCGTTGTGTGATCAACACCTCCATATAGTCGGCTCGCGCCGATTTAAAGAGGTTATCGGAGATCGTGATCGACACCGTGAGTGCCTGCACTTCTCTTTCTTTCAACACGTAACTCTGTTTCATGTTGTTGATCTTCGACAGCTGATTCACAACCTCGACGTACGCATTGAGGATTGTACGCTCGTAGTTATAGATCGCTTGTATTTGCCGCGCGTTGGCGCTGTAGTACGTCGCTTTAATGGCGTTCCGGTTCACCAGGGGTGCCACCAGGTCGCCGGCGAGCGAGTAGATCAGCGACTCGGGTGTGCGGATCAGGTACGACGGATTGAACGACTGGAAGCCGATGCCCGCGGAGATCCCCAGCGAAGGATAGAACTGTGCCCGAGCCGATTTTACATCCAGCTTGGCGGCCGCCAGATCCATTTCGGCCTGGCGAATGTCCGGCCGGTTGGCCAGCAGTTGTGCCGGCAGCCCAGTGTGAATGCTGTCAGGCACCAGGGTCATAAAGTTTTCGGCATTGCGTTGCACCGGCTGCGGGTAGCGCCCCAGCAGGAAGTTGATGCGGTTCTCCGCCTCGACGATGCTCTGCTGAATGAGAAACAGCTGACTTTTGGTATTCAGCACTTGTGCTTCAAACCGGCGCACGGCCAGCTCGGTCACCCGCGCAGCATCCTTCTGCATGCGTACGATCTGCAACACGTTGCTTTGAATCTCGATGTTCTGCTGGAGGATCGCCATCTGGTTGTCGAGTGCCAGCAGCTCGTAGTACGCGTTAGCGATTTCAGCGATCAGGTTGGTGACCATGAAGTTCCGGCCTTCTACCGAAGACAGGTAGCGGCTTACCGCAGCCTTCTTAGCATTGCGCAGCTTCTGCCAGATGTCCAGCTCCCAGTTTGCCACGGCGGCGACCATAAAGTCGGGCAGCGGATCGGGCGTTTCTTTACCAGGCTTGATGTCGGTCGTCGCTTCGCTGGCACCAATGTTGGTATAGCGGCCTACCTTTTCAAGCCCCGCGCCGGCGCGGATGCCGAGAAACGGCAGGTACTCTCCTTTGCGGGCGCGCACCTCGTTGCGGGCGATCTCGATCTCACGGATCGTGATGTTCAGCTCCTGGTTGTTCTTAAGCGCCGTATCGATCAATGCCACCAGGTTCGGATCGGTAAAGTATTGCCGCCATTTTATCTTCGCGGTATTCGTAGTATCCTGCGAGCCGTTGAAGCTCGCAGGAGTTGTTTTATTCTCTGATCGATGCACCAGAGAGGGTGGTACGCTACACGCTGTTACCAGGAAAAGGATACAGCCTATCGCTACTATGGAATTCAATTTCATCTTAGTGTCCATCATTATCGTCCGTTTCAGTGGATTGAGGAAAACTGTCTATCTGGTGAACCAGGCTGTCGGTCAGGGAATCTTCGTCTTCGTGTTTAATCAGGTGACGACCATCGGCCATCTTCGCGAATATGTAGTATAGGCCCGGAATGATGATTACACCGAAGATGGTACCGAACAACATCCCACCGAGGGCCGAGCCACCAATGGTACGGTTACCGATAGCACCGGCACCGTGCGCCAGGATCAGGGGTATGAGACCGGCTACGAAGGCGAACGACGTCATGAGGATCGGACGGAAACGTACGCGCGCGCCTTCAATCGCCGCATTGAAAATGGTTTCACCCTGCTGCCGTTTCTGCACGGCAAATTCGACGATAAGCACGGCGTTCTTACCCAGGAGGCCCACGAGCATGATCAATCCGATTTGCGCATAGATGTTGTTCTCCAGCCCCATAATCTGCAGCATGAGGAACGATCCGAACACCCCGACCGGCAGCGACAATACCACCGCCAACGGTATGATGAAGCTTTCGTACTGGGCGGCCAGTACAAAGTATACGAACAACAACACGACGAGGAATACATAGAGCGCTTCGTTACCGCGGATCGATTCGTCGTACGACAAACCTTCAAACGCGATGTCATATCCCTTCGGCAATGTTTCTTTTGCTACTTCACGTATGGCCTCGATGGCATCCGCCGTGGTATAGCCTTTGGCCGGAAGGCCCTGGATAGCCGACGAGTTGTACAGGTTGAAACGGGTAATTTCGTTGGGTCCCTGACCTTTCTTCAGTTTCATGAATGCCGAGTACGGCACCATTTCGCCGCGATCATTTTTCACAAACAGGTTTAGCAGGTCAGACGGCAGTCTTCTGAATTTTGGATCGGACTGCACATATACCTTAAAGAACTGGTTGAACTTGATGAAACCTTGCTCATAGGTGCTACCGATCAGGATGTTCAGGTTGTCCATCGCTTTTCCGATCGATACACCTTTTTGCATGGCCAGGTTATTGTCGATCTCCAGCTCGTATTGCGGATAGTTGGCCGCGAAGAACGTAAACAAGCCGGTAAGCTCCTTGCGTTTGCGCAGGTTATCCATGAACTGCTTATTGATCGCGTCAAATTCGTGGTAATCCGTGTCTGTCGTTTTATCCAACATACGCATCGAGAAACCACCCGAAGTACCGAAGCCCGGGATCGCCGGCGGTTCGAAGTATTCGACCACCGCACCGAGGCCTTTCGATTCTTCTTCCAGCTCTTCCATGATCTCTTTCACCGTATGGTGACGTTCCGACCAGGGCTTGAGGTTGATCAGACAGGTACCGGCGTTCGATCCACGACCTTCGGTCATGATCTCGTAACCGGCCAGCGACGATACGGACTCCACACCATCGATCTCTTCGCAGATCTTCTGCAGGCGTTGAGAAACCTGGTTCGTCTTTTCGAGTGTAGAACCGGGAGGTGTTTGGATGATCGCATAGATCGTACCCTGATCTTCGTTGGGAATAAAGCCCGACGGTACCGCCTGATTTTCATACCAGATCCCCGCGCAAAACGCTGCCAGGATGAGGAATGTTACCAGGCGCCGGTTGACGATCAGCTTCAACAAGCCTACATAACGGCCTGTCATTTTCTCAAAACCGCTGTTGAATTTATCAAGCGCCTTCGTCAGGAGGTTTTTCTTCCTGGCATGTCCATGGTGGTTTTTCAACAACATGGCACACAATACCGGCGTCAGCGTCAGGGCGATCAAGGCCGAGATTACGATCGAGCTCGCCATCGTAATCGAGAACTGACGATAGAACGTACCTACAGGGCCAGACATGAACGAGATCGGCACGAATACCGATACCATGACCATGGTGATGGCGATGATGGCACCGCTGATCTCACCCAATACTTTTCGAACGGCACTATAGGGCGTGAGGTGTGGCTCTTCCTCCATCTTCGCGTGCACTGCTTCCACCACCACAATCGCGTCGTCGACCACAATACCGATTGCCAACACCAACGCAAAGAGTGTTACCAGGTTGATGGAAAGTCCGAAGAACTGAATGACGAAGAACGCACCGATCAACGATACCGGCACCGCCAGGATGGGGATCAGGGTTGAACGCCAGTCGCCGAGGAACACAAACACCACGATGGCCACCAGGATAAAGGCGTCGCGCAGGGTGTGAATTACCTGTTCGATAGACGCGTCGAGGAATTGTGATACGTCGTAGCTGATCTTGTAGTCCATGCCGGGAGGGAAAGATTCTTTCATTACCTCCAGCTTGGCTTTTACTTCTGCGATAACGTCACTGGCGTTACTACCGTAGTTCTGCTTTAATACGATCGCGGCCGACGCATGCCCATCCAGGTTGGAATAGATGTCGAAGAATTCGCTTCCCAACTCTACTGTGGCAATATCACGTAAGTGAATGCTCTCCCCTTCCGAGTTTGCGCGGATGATGATACCTTCGTATTCTTCAGGCTTGTTGTACCGTCCTTTATAGGTGAGCACATACTCCAACGACTGCGCTGCAATACCCGAGCTTTGACCGATACGCCCGGGGCGACCGATGATACTTTGTTCGCCAATAGCGTCCATGACTTCTTCCACAGAGATCTTATAGGCACGCATGCGTTCCGGATTCAACCAAACGCGCATCGCATAACGACGGCTACCCAGGATCTGCGCACGGGCTACACCCTTGGTCCGTTGGATCTCGGGGATCATTTTAACCGTGGCATAGTTGAACAGGAACTTTTCATCCATGCTCTTTTCCTTGGAGTACAAATTGACGTACATCAACATACTCGGCTGGATGGGCGTGATGATTACGCCTTCGCGTTGCACCAGCTCGGGCAAGAGTGGCATAACCTGGTCGACGCGCGTCTTTACCCGGATCACGGCATCGTTTGGATCGGTGCCGGGCTCGAAGATGATACGAAGCGTTGCTTCCCCCGCACTGGTGGCGTCGGTGGCGATGTAACGCATATCCTGTACGCCGTTGATGGCTTGCTCCAATGTAATGAGCGTCGATTTTACCAACACGTCGGCACTCGAGCCTGGGTACGCGATGAATATATTGACGGTGGTCGGCGCAATGTCCGGAAACTGCGAGATGGGCAGTTTCTTAATGGCCAGTACCCCCACAAAGACTATTACGATCGATATGACAATCGCAAAGACTGGCCTACGTATGAACTTACTAAACATGTCGTTCGCTGGTTAGGATATGATTATTCGGCATACAGGTCTAAGTGCGCGATCACCGAGTCGGGTTTCGCTACCGTATAGTGGATCTTCTCGTTTTCGCGCACCTGACGCAATCCTTCCAGGAGGATTTTGTCGTCGTCTTTCAGACCGGCTTTCACCACAAAGATGTGTGGCAGCTCTGCCGCGATCGTAATCTCCCGTGAGCGTACGACGTTGTCTTTGTCTATTACATATACATATTTTTTCTCCAGCACTTCGAACGTGGCCTTCTGCGGAATGAGCATGGCATTGTTCAGTGGCGCTACCATCTGTATGTTACCGGTCTCGCCGTGACGCAGCAGGCCTTTGGGGTTCGGGAATGTAGCCCGGAATGCGATGTTACCCGTTTCGTTATTAAAGTCGGCTTCAATGGTCTCTACAATACCGGTGTGCGGGAATTTCTCGTTGTTGGCCATGATCAGGTTTACTTTCATGAGGCTGTCGCCTTTGGCCTTCGCCCGGAAGTCGAGGTATTCAGCTTCGGGCACGTTGAAATAAACCCACATCTTGCTGTTATCCGACAGCGTTGTCAGCAGGTCGCCTTCGTCCAGCAGACTCCCCAACCGTACCTGGAAGTGATCCATGATACCGTTGAAGGGCGCGCGGATTTCCGTAAAGCTCAAGTGTACTTGTGCCATGGCCATCTCGGCATTCGCTTTGTCGAGCTTTGCCTTGCCGAGCGCCAGCTCGTTTGGCGCGACGACATTGCTATCGGCCAGACGTTTGGTGTTTTGGTATTCGATCTCCGCAAATTTAGCTTCGGCCTGTGCTTTTTGCAGCTCTGCTTTATACATCAATGGCATGATCTGGAACATCATCTGGCCCTTCTTCACGGCCTGACCTTCGTCTACATAGATATCTTGCAGGTAGCCGCGTTCAAGCGCCCGCATTTCAATATGCTGGATAGCATGTATCTGACATACATACTCCCGGATGGCTACCGTGTCTTTACGCAGCGGGGTGGTAACTAAAAATTTTACTTCCTCCTCTTTCTCTTCCTTTTTTGAATGACAGCTTGAGAGGCACAACAAGGCCGACAAACCAATGAGCATTACTTGCTTCATGACAATAAATTAAATTTCGAGATGTGTTTTGTGAGTACTTCCGTAATCTAACGTGTATAAAAAACACGTTAGTGCAGCCAAAGCGTTGGGCGCTAAAGGCTAGTGTAGTAATTTAAAAATCCTTCTATTGAGGGTTCAAGGAAATGTATATTTCCCGAATGAGATGTACGGATCAGATCCGAATGACTAACAATACAAGATAACGATCTGAGGATGTAACGGAAAAGTGTTGCGAAAACAGAAACAGCTTCTGGCCGTTGTTAAAGAAGTAATGGAGGTCTTGTAGCGGAAAGGCGGCGGTATATTTACCACTTTCTACGTGCTTGCGAAGGGAGCTGGCATTGCTTTCGTGCTCATCCTCTTCACGTTCTTCCAATTCGGTAACCTCTGCCCGGAGGACCTCATGGTTCGCACCGGCATCGTAGGGACGATCTACCAGCAGTCGGCCTTGCACGGCGATGTCGGCATCCATCTGGGTTGTGGTACCGGGCATCCTGCGAACAACACGATGCGTGGTGTTCTTTTTATATACGGCGCATGTTGCCCCTTGAGCGAAGCTGCCGAAGAGGACAGCGCTCAATAGAAGAAGCAACGTAAGCCAGTATCTTTTCATTGGGCCGCTAATCTATAGAAAGATGAGTGTAATGGCAAGTATCCGAAGGGTGAGCGCATGTAACGAACGATTGCATTGGTGTATCTTTCCATAAATTCTTTGAAAGCGCTGTATGTAACCCAACCACTTGATAAAGAACGCCTTAAAAAAAGCTTAAACCTTCCTTAAGACTGGCTGAAACCGTTCAGTATATACGCTCGTCCGTCTGACGCGCTCGCGCTGTGAGAACGTAGTGATCGTAAAAGGGGTTGCCGTTACGCGGGCATAATTGTTTACGGATGTACTCTAAAAAAGCTATGTCACTGAAATCCGTCAAAGAACACAACCAGCGTGAAATCAAGAAGGCCGAAAAAGACGCGCCGAGCACGCTAGAATTATTGACCGAGGCCGAAAAGCTGATGCCTGAGCTCCGCACGCTGGCGTACTGCACGACTAAAGCCGTTGAACACGGTTACAAAGAAAACTTCCAGGCCACCCCCGAAGGGCTAAAGTCTCTCGAAACTTCAAAACAATACACCCCGGAGCAGGTTCACGTGATGAACTTCTACCGGTTTGAAGGGATTACCGATCCGGCCGATATGTCTGTGCTGTATGTTATTCGGACGGATGATGGCGCAAAGGGTACGTTGGTCGATGCGTATGGAACGTATTCGGACGAGAATGTTGCGAAAGTAATGCGCCAGGTTGAGGATATTGCGAAGCGGAATACGACTTCGGATAATAAGCAGTATAAATCGACGCAGAGCTAAAAGCGTGGGGGGTAATAAACGGGTTGCCCCCTGTGGGGGTTACCCGGCAGTCTGGAGAATGCATGCAGTTTCAGTCACAAGTTCCGCACCTACGTTAACCTGGTGCTTAAACTTGCGCCAGCCACTACGTTATTATAGCACGATTGCTTTTTCAATCTTATCGGTGGTAGGTGTCTTCTTCGTCCGTACCGAGAGGTAATAGTGCCACAGAATCATCGTCGCTACGGTGCGATAGGGCGCCCAGCGCGCGGTGATGGTGGCGAGCTTTTCTTTTGATACATCCTTCGGTAACTTCTTGATCTCTTTCAGGGCATTTACGGCGGCCAGGTCGCCCGGTGGAAATAGATCGGCACGGCGCAGTACAAACATCAGGTAAATATCGGCGCTCCAATTGCCCAGTCCTTTTAGCGCGACGATCTTCTCGCGCACGGCGTCATCGGATAATTTCTCCATCGCTGTAAGGCTAAGCTGTTTGCTTTCGATGGCTTCGGCGAGGTGTCGCGCGTAAACGGTCTTCTGCCTGCTAAAATAACAGGCTTTTAGCTCTTCATCGGTCAGGGCCAGGAGATTGGCCGGCGTAATCTTGCTCAGTCGCTCGCGCAGCTTGTTTAGTGCGGCGAGCGCCGAGGCTAATGACACCTGTTGCTCGAGAATGATGTGAATGAGGCTTTCGAACGTGTTGGGACGCGTCCACATCGGCGGATAGTCGTACGCTTTTAGAATGGCTTTCAGGTCCTTGTCGCGTGCGGCTACGTGGTCGCAGAGGGTTTGAAAGTTCCCGGTAGAGAATGTCGGGGCCACCGGAGGTGTTGTAGTTTTGACTATACGCCCCATAGTGACGGATTTCTTTTTTCGTGCTCGAGCTTGAGCAGATACGCTTTGTTTTCGAGGCCGCCGGCAAATCCTACCAGTTTCCCCGTGGCGCCAATCACCCGGTGACAAGGGGCAATGATCGAAATGGGATTTTTGTTGACGGCACCGCCAATGGCGCGGCCGCCGCATTGACTGCCGACTTGCCGGGCCATTTCACCATACGTGCGCGTTTCGCCAAATGGAATGGTTAACAATGCCTGCCACACCTGCTGCTGGAAAGGCGTACCTGCAAAAGACAGTGTGAGGGTAAACTTTTCGCGTTCACCGCGGAAGTATTCGGACAATTGCAATTCGACCTCCCCCAGCACAGGGTGATCCTCCTGCAGAATAGCCACATCGTCGCCCTGGGCCCGCCCGGGTGTGTCGTGTTCCCACAATACCGCCGCCAGGCCATCGTCCTGGGCGATCAGCCTCAGCACGCCGACCGGAGAGGACATTCGTTTGTAATAATATTCCATTGTAACTTCCGTACTCTACGTAAACACGCCGCACGCGGGCAAAGTTTTTGAAAAAAGTTTGTCCTGGCTGCGGCATGCTGACATAGGGCTGACACAGCCCATACGTTTCTTTGCTTAACAATTATAAATTCTCACGGTATGGAAAACAAGACATTCCCCCAATCACCCGCTGTTGCGGAAACGACGGTGCTGACCTCACAAATTTTTCTAAACCACTGGCAAGGCCACCGGGGACTGACCCGACGTGTAATCGAAGCATTTCCGGAAGATAAGCTCTTTACCTATTCTATCGGTGGCATGCGCCCTTTCGGGCAATTGGTCATTGAGATGTTGACCATGGCGGGCCCGGGCGTACGCGGCCTTGCACACGGCAAATGGGATTCTTTTGAAGATGTTGAAAAGAAACTACGGGGTGCGACAACCAAGGCTGCGTTGCTGAAGTTATGGGACGAGTCGACCGACGAGATCAATGAATACTGGCCTCAGATCACTTCAGAGCGTTTCCAGGAAATAGAAAAAGTATTTGGCCAATATGAAGGTCCCGTATACTGGGCGGCTATGTATTTTATGGATAACGAGATTCATCACCGCGGTCAGGGGTATGTATACCTGCGCGGGCTCGGCATCGAGCCGCCGCCGTTCTGGGACAGACATTAATCAGTGTGAGTGTGAGAGAGCGGAGAATAAAGAGTGGCGGCTCTCACACTCACGCTGTGCTGGTGTGTGCGTTTATGCACACACGCTGGCTTGCGAAGGGGATCGCGCGTTCATATAAGCCCTATGCATTTTATCACAATTTCTATTCGAACGACCGGAATTTTAGCTATCATCAACAGGCTGTACCGTACCAACCACGGAATAACGCCGGAAGCACTTTGTCAACCCCTAAACACCTACTGCTATCAGACACTATCTGATCATGCTCTTTTTCATCGGGTCCTTCCGGTTGGCGGCCCAACAGGCGGTGGCGACACCGGACACGTCACGTCTATTCATTGTTAAAACTTCCGACTTTACTATTACCGGCGACGGTCGCGCCGCCGCCTGGAATAAAACCGATTGGGTAACGTTACCCGTACAGGAAGTATCGGGTGAACCGCCCCTGACGCGCATCAAAGCA
Organism: Dawidia cretensis; assembly: GCF_018598175.1. Taxonomy (GTDB): domain Bacteria; phylum Bacteroidota; class Bacteroidia; order Cytophagales; family Cyclobacteriaceae; genus Ohtaekwangia; species Ohtaekwangia cretensis. The sequence goes on along the minus strand of NZ_JAHESE010000036.1, from coordinate 33,536 downwards.
CTCTATTCGGACAAGGGTCTATATTTCCTGTTTGACTGCGTTGATCAAAAGCTGAGCACTACCTACGACAAAGATTTTCAACCGCTGTTTAAGCAAGACGCTATCGAAGTTTTTCTGTGGCCGGATACCTCGCAGGTGATGTACTTTGAGTACGAGCTGTCACCCCTCAACTACGAGTGGCCGCTGCTGATGATTCACCTCAACGGCCGGTCCGGGGGCTGGGCGCCGATGCACTACGAGGGCGAAAAAAAGGTACAACACGCCACCTCTATAGAAGGTGGTGCCAAAAAAAGCATGGCCACTGTCACCCGCTGGCGGGGCGAGTTCTTTATACCTTACCGGGTGCTGCATCCGCTTATCGGCAAACCACCACAAGCAGGCACTCAATGGCGCGGCAACTTCTACCGCCTGGACTACGACCAGGGGTATACCACGTGGACGTGGAAGAAGACCGGGCCGAGCTTTCATACCTATCAGAAATTTGGAACCCTGGTGTTCCGCTAATCCAACGCGGAGATTGCTCCGCGCCACTGTACCGCTGGTACCGGCTGTCACCAATACCGGTACTATACCGGAAAAAACATGGATGCTCTTCTTCGCTGCGGTCTAAATCGCTAACTTTTCCTAACCAAGTTAAACCCGCATGCTTATGAAAACCCGTAGAGACTTTTTACAAAAGCTCGCTGCTGCCGGCCTGGCGCTTCCTGTTATTTCATCGATGGCCAAAGGCAACACGACTCCCCTTCTCCATTCCTCCACGCCGTACCAGGGTCCCGTGCTCAAAGTAGCCATCATGGGCCTCGGCAGTTATGGCAACCGTGTAGCCGAAGCGATGCAAGATTGCAAGAAAGCAAAGATTACCGGTGTAATCAGTGGTACGCCGTCCAAGATCAAAGACTGGCAAAAGAAGTACGCCATCCCCGAAAAGAATTGCTACAACTATACCAACTTCGATGCCATTAAAGACAATCCCGACATTGACGCCGTGTATGTCATTACCCCCAATGCGCTGCACCGCGAGCAGGTTATTCGTGTAGCCAAAGCCGGTAAACATGCGATCTGTGAAAAGCCTATGGCGCTGAACGCCGCCGAAGGACAGGAAATGGTAGATGCCTGTAAAAAAGCCAATGTAAAATTGCTGATTGGCTACCGCATGCACCTCGAGCCCAAGACCTTGGAGATCATCCGCCAGCGCAAAGAGGGAAAGTTTGGCAAGATCCTTTTCTTCCAGGGGTTGTCGGGCTTCCGCATTGGCGATCCGGGCCAGTGGCGCCTGAACAAGCAGCTGGCGGGTGGCGGCTCGATGATGGACATCGGTATATATTCCGTGAATGGCTCCCGCTATATGGTCGGCGAAGAGCCGGTATGGGTTACGGCGCAGGAGACCAAGACCGATCCGGTAAAGTTTAAAGAAGGCGTTGACGAAACGATCCAGTTCCAGTTGGGCTTCCCGTCGGGGGCCGTGGCCTCCTGCCTGTCTACCTACTCGATGAATAATCTCGACAGCTTCTTTCTCGACGGCGAGAAGGGCTTCGCCGAGTTAAAGCCTGCCACCGGCTATGGGCCGATCGAAGGCCGTACCAGTGCTGGCGAATTGAACTTTCCCCATGTCACCCATCAGACAGTACAAATGGAGGAAATGGCCGAGATGATCTTAAACGGAAAACAGCCCGTGGTATCGATGGACGGCGTAGAAGGTCTTAAAGACATGAAGATTGTCGACGCCATTTACCAGGCAGTTAAGACGGGTAAAAAAGTACCATTATCACTATAACAATTATACCCGGATATATCCGGGATGTTTTACGGTAACTGTTGCAACATTCTTTCTCCGTGTATCGTGGGTGTGTTCATCACGCCCACGCTATACTTCCTCCCGACCCTGAAAAGAGCGAACCTGCCGACGCCTGTATACCCTGAAAGATCGATTCTTCAGAAAGGGTTAGATTTGCCATTCCTTCGCCCCGTTGCTATGCGCTTTTGTACATTAAAATTTTTACCCTATGAACGTTATTACGACAAACCTGTTCCGACTCGCAGTCTGCCTGGTACTGCAACTTTCCTTTATCCAGGCCTTTTCCCAGACAGTATATTATGTCGATGGCACCAACGGCAACAACAGTAACAATGGTCTTACACCCGGCGCTGCCTGGAAAACCATTCAGAAAGCCGGCGACAACGCAACGCGCAATAGTACCGTACTGATCCGCGGGGGCACGTACAAGGAAAACGTCACGATCAACGTGAGCGGCGCCGCCAATGAGCCCATTGTCTTCAAGGCCTATCCGCAGGAGTCGGTGTTCCTCGACGGTACCGGCACGTCGGGCACAACCTTGCTGACGATTGTGAACCAAAGCTACCTGACCTTCGAGGGCATTACCCTGCAAAACCTCACCAAAAACAACGCCCAGGGTATACTCGTCGAGTGTGAAGCAGGGGCTACTATGACCACCCTTGCCTTTCGCAAGCTGACCGTTCGAAACATCCGCTGGACCACCAGCAAGACGGCCATTCCGGGTGATAATGACAACGCACAGCCATTTATTGTCTACGGCCGCGGCACCACCGCGCAACGCGCGATCACCAACCTGGTGGTCGACAGCTGCGAGTTCTACGACAACATTCCCGGTTATAGCGAAGTACTCTCGATCGACGCCAACGTCGATGGGTTTACCATCACCAACAACCGCGTACACGACAACATCAACATTGGCATTTATGCCGGCGGCAACTACGGCGAATGTACCGTGCCCGCACTGGACCACGCCCGCAACGGCCTGATCGAAAAAAATACCTGCTATCGTAACACGGCGCTCTACGCCACCAGCGGCGGCATCTATGTCGACGGCGCAATGGATGTTATCGTCCGCCGAAATACGTGCTATGAAAACGGCTACGGCATTGAAGTAGGCGCCGAAGAGGACGGTACAACCGAGCGCATCACGGTGATCAACAATCTTTTTTACAACAACGAGGACGCGGGCATCGCGGTCGGCGGGTATACCACCGAAACAACGGGCCAGGTGCTGAGCAGTATTTTCAGGAACAACACATTGCTTAAAAATGATTCCAAGAAGAACGGCTCCGGCGAATTCTACGTCACCAAAGCTTCGCAGTGTGTCTTTCAGAATAACATCGTGTTCGCGGGCAGTGAAAACACGCTGCTGTCGCTCGAGAACATCTCACCACAGACCGGCAACACCTTTAACTACAACGTTTATTATACTGCTCTGGGTAAATCGGATGACATCAACGTCAACTGGCGTACGAAAGAATATAGCGACTTTGGCAAATACAAAACCGGTACATCACAGGATGCAAACTCCCGGTTCATCGCGCCCGGTCTGATCTCCGCTACGTTGCCGACACCCAACCTGCAGCTCAACGCGGGCAGCGCCGCCATCGACATGGGCAACCCGGCCACTACGCTGCTCACCAACGAAACGGATTTCGGTGGGCAACCTCGCCTGCTGAACAGCCGCATCGATATTGGCGCCTATGAAGGCCTCAGCACCAGTGGTACTGTTACAACTTCGGGTGGTAACGATATCGCCATCATTAAGCTGAATGCCTTTCCCAACCCGGCGCAACGGCAAATTACCATTCAAACCACGGAGGTGCCCGGCGACCGCATCTTTATACTCTACAATGTTCGCGGCGAGGAGCAGCGGCGTGCGCAAACACGCGACACGGAAATAACCTGGGATATAAACACCTTACCGGGTGGTGTCTACCTGGTGCGGGTACTGTATGGCGCCGCGCAACAAACAACGCGGGTGGTCGTTGCCAACCGTCCTTAAGCTTCAAACCAACGTTTGAACGCCGCGGCTTTCTCTTTGCTCACGGCCGGCGTTTCTGATACATCGATCTTCAGGGTAAGCAACAGCTTGCCCTGAAGATCGGTTTTATACCCCCCGATGACACGCCGGTGTACCACCAGCTGCCGGTTGGCCCGAAAGTAGCGCGCGGGGTCTAAAACCTCCTCTACCTCGTCCAATGACCGGTACTCCGTTACCAGCACGCGACGGTCCAGCGTCTGAAGGAAGATCAGATCGCGTTTGATAAAACACGCAATATCTTTTTCTTCGATGCGCTGTGCCTGCGGTCCGCTGTGAATGATAACGTTCTCTTTATAGCGCAGGGGCACGGACTTTCCTTCCAGGAAGCGTGCAAGCTCTTCCAGCGAGAGTCGGCTACTCCCCTGCTGCCGTAGCTCGCGAAATTTGTCGAGCGCCGCCTGGAGCTCGTCGTATTGGACCGGCTTCAGCAAATAGTCGATGCTGTTTACCTTAAAGGCACGGATGGCATATTGGTCGTAGGCGGTGGTAAAGATGATGGGGCTGGCCGGCTTCAGGGCCACGAGCAGGTCTATACTAATTCCATCCGACAGCTGCACGTCGGCTAAAATCAAATCGGGTTCCGGGTGTTTCTGAAACCACGCCCGTGCCTCTTGTACACTCGCCAGCGGTCCGGCCAATGTAGCATGCGGTGCCAATTGGTGGATATGCCCCATCAACTGCTCGGCTACCAGTGGCTCGTCTTCCAGGATCAGGATGTTCATAGCAAAGGGATTTCAACCATAAACGTGGCATCGGTGCCGGTGATCTTCACGGGCCGGTCACTCAGGTAGCCGTATAGCTCCACCAACTGTCGCAAGCCCTGCCGCGTGGACGGTTCCAGTAAGGCTTTGGATTGTACATTGTTCGTTACGACAAGGAAGCCGCTGCGATCATGGATTCGGATTGTGAGCGGCCGTGCGGGATGAATTTCGTTGTGTTTGATGGCGTTGTCGATCAACATCTGCAATGTCACCAACACGATCTTTTTCTCGCCGGCCTCCGGCGAAAGCGCAATGTCTACCGTCAGGGCCTCGCGAAAACGGATTCGCTGCAGCGCGATGTAGTGTTGAATAAAGCCCAGCTCCAACGCCAGACCCACCACTTCGCGCTCTTCGTGGTCCAGCACATAGCGGTATACTTTCGAGAGATGGTTGATGTAATGCGATGCCAGCGCAGGATCGCTCTTGACCAGGGCATCCAGCGACGTCAGCGCGTTGAAAAGAAAGTGCGGGTTTACCTGGTTCTTTAAATGATGGTATTGGAGCTGTGCCTTTTCTTTTTCGATCCGTGCCACCCGCAGCAACTCTTCTTTCCACTGCTGGATAAAGTGCGCACTGATAAAGATCATGTTGATGGCAATGGCAATGACGATGTGGGCAATCAACATCACGGTCACTACGTCGTCGCTGAAGACTGCCGGGAAGCGATGTTGCAACGGATACATCATCGCCCACCGCAGCACCAGCATGATCGCCACACCAGAGGCCAGCTGAACAATAATGCGTCCGTACAGGTATCGCGAGAATGGCATCCAACGGTTTAGCGCCCGGTGCACGCGCTCATAGATTTCCCACACGATCTGAATAAACACGATGAAGGCGATCGTTGCCACGATGTGCTGAAATAGTTTCATGCCGGGCATCAGCGCCTGGCGTACAAACCAGCCCACCGCCGCGACGACCGCGGTGATGCCGATGCGCTGCACATATTTATTTTCGATCCAGTTCATGCTGTTACAAATTCGATATTTCGCAGTGCATTTCCATACTTACCGGAACAGCCGTTTTATCCAGGGGCCTTTCCATAACCAAAATCCAGAGAGCGCCACCGCGGGCAGGATCCCCCAACGCACGGCGATGACGGCTTCGGGGATGGTGGACACGGGGCCGTAAACATAGCCGATGATGGGAATGCTCGCCACGATGTGTAGCCAGCGGATGATTTTTCGTTCCAGTGCTGCGTTCATGTGATTTGTTTTTTAGGCAAGAACGCGGCCTGATGAGAAATGGACGGCGATTACCGGCCTCGATGCACGGAGGCGGAAGGATTTTACACGGAGACGGAAAACAACGCGCGTGTGAGCGCGAAATTATTTCACCAACGACAACAGCAGCTCCGGCTCGTTTGTGGTAATGAAGTCGACTTGTTGACGCAGCAAGTCTTCCAACAGCCCCTTATCGTTTGCTGTCCAGACATTGACAATAAGCTTATGTTGTTTGGCGCTTGTCACCCAATCCGCGTTCTTTTGCAACACATTGAAGTGGTAATCCAATCCAAAGAAATGATCGGCGGCCAGCTCAGCGGGAGTCTTATCGCCTTTCAGATAGGCAACACGCGCATATGGCGCCAGCTTCATCACTTCCAAACACACGTCATAATCAAAGCTGATATAGTCTACCCACGCCTGCGCTTGTAAGTCTTCCACCAGGGCTACAATCTTTCGTGTAAGGGCTATAGAATGTTCTTTGCCTAATTCAGATGCTTTGATTTCGAGAATGAGCTTTGTCTTCTGTTGCTCAAGGCCTGCTTTCAAATACTGTTCGAGCGTTGGCATCGGCTCGCCGTTGGAAAGTTTCAGCGCCAGCAACTCGCGTGACGGCGTTTTGGCAATGGAGATATTTTGTATCGAGGCGTCGTGGTTGATAACCGGCAATGAATCCGTCGACATGTGTACGTCGAACTCGCTGCCTTCGCAACCCAACGTTACGGCATGGCGCAGCGCAGCGATGGAGTTCTCGGGGGCACCTGTGTTTTTCCAGGCTCCGCGGTGGGCAATGACTTTATTGCGAATAAAATTGTCATCCAAAAGCGTAAATGCCTTTGTGATGGTCTGTCCGGAGGTGGTGGTCGCCGTCACGGTGAGGGAATAGCGGCCCGCTTTGTTGCGTTTGCCTTTTTTGACCGACAGCCGGTTTTCTTTGTCGATCGTGAACGCCGCGGCGTCGGAGCCGCTCAGCACTACGGTACGGATAGCTGCTTCCGGTATGAGCTTCACCTGCCCGACGACATCATCTTTCGCGAGGGTGTAGTTTGTCAGAAACAGACGTGCGTTGGGGTCCGATTGTGCATGGCCCGAAAATACCGACATCAACAGGAAGCATCCCAGCATGATAAGTGATTTTTTCATTGTTCAAACGTTCGAGGCCAAGTTAACGATCACCCGCACATCTCACCAGCCCTGGACTTTTCGAAATTGTTATGTTTTTATCAGAGCAGCCCCTTCTCTTCTAACGTGGCGCGTACCTTTTTGTGATTTTCCCAGAAGCGGTCGCGCACCTGCTGCATGGCTTTCCTGAACTCCGGCAGGTCTTTGACCGAATCGGCAATCGGGTCGACAGTGAAAAAGAGGATCCAGTATTGGTAGTCCTGTTCTTTGGCAAACAATTTCATGTGCTCGATTGCCTTTGGAGCATTGCCGAGGTAAGAATAGTAGGCGGCCAGACTGGCGTGGCGGTAGATCGAGCTATCTGTTTCTACATACCGCGTGAAGGCATCGATGTATGCGCGGCCTTTCTCCTCCTGTCCTACGTGTTGCAGCACGATGCCGATCTTCAGGTTTTCGTGTTTGAAGATGTCGAGCTGTTTCTCTTCGGCAATGGCAATGTAACGCTTATAGTACTTGTACGCCTCGGCATAGTTGCGCATGAAGTAATACATCTTGCCAATTTCCTGGAGCATGATAAAATTCGTGGTGTCTTTCTTTAGCTCCTTCACCAGGGCAGTGCACGTTCCGGGCAGGTCTTCGTTGCGGGCGTATAGAATGTAGATGCGCAGATAGCCGGAGAACGGGTTATCGGGCTTATAGGCCAGCGACTTGTCTATATACTCCAGGGCCTCGTCGAGAAAGCCCGCCTGCATCAGCGCGTTGCTCAGGTGCAGGTATTTATAGCTGACGGTAGAGGAATCGCCCGAGCCGCCATCGATCCGCACGCCCAATAGCGCATACTCAATATACTTGGCTGCATTGGGCAAATAGCCGTTGTACAGCTCCGATAGGAAATGCGCCACGACGCCGGAGTTAGGGTTGTACTCGAGTGCCTTTTCCAGGTAGGGTGCTGCATCTTTGTATTCTTTTTTGTGCATGAAGTACAGCGCTTTGGCGATTAAGCTCTCGGCCGACTTCTCGTCGTACAGCAGGGCCTTGTCGGCGTATTCGCTGATCTCCTTCCCGTACTTTTTGTTGATCTGAAACAAGTCGAGGTAGTAATAGGCGATCGCCGCCGCGGCGTAGGCTTTTGCAAAGCGCGGATCGCGCTGGATGGCGTTTTGAAAAAAGGCGATCGATTTTTGCAGCGACTCCGTTGATCCTTCGTACAACAGCTCGCCCCCCTTCATATATTGATCATAGGCTTCCAGGTCTTCGGTCGGAATCTTTTCGATCTGTTCGGCTTCTTCGGGCGTGATGAACACTTGAATCTCTTTGGCAATGCTGTGCGCAATTTCTTGCTGCAAGGCAAAGATGTCTTTGGCCTCGCGTTTATACTGTCGCGACCAAAGGTGTTTATCGGTCGTACCCTCGATCAGCTGGATGTTCAACAGGATCTGGTCGCCGACCTTCTGACCGCTGCCTTCGATAAAATACTGGACGTTCAGCTCGCGGGCCATTTCGGGAATGGACTTTGCCATGTGCCGGTATTTTTCCGTGGAGGTACGGCTGATCACCCGCAGGTCGCGGATCTTCTGCAAATTGTTGAGCGTCGACTCCATCAGGCCGTTGATGAGGTATAGGTTGGTGGAGTCGCCGCTGTCGTTTTTAAAGGGTAATACAGCAATGGATTTTTCGTACGAAGGCTTCGCCGCGGATCCGCGCCATACATAATATCTCATCAACACCAACGCGATGACGACGATGAGCGCCAGCCCGCCCCAGCGGAGCCGTGAAGACCAGCTTCCGGGCGCATGTTCCAGCGGCACCGGCGGGACCACTACGGCGGCGTCAGTGTCGGCCGCCCGTTTTCCCGCCTCCCCCGGCGGATAGCCATAGTACTCCCGAAAACATTTGATGAAATACGACACACTGCCAAAGCCCACCTGGTCCGATACCTCGGACACATTCAGGGCCGTGGTCCGAAGCAGCTCCATGCCCCGCTGTAACCGCACCTCGCGGATGAGCTGGTTTACGGGCGAGTCGGTATGTTTCTTAACCTTGCGTAACAGGTTTGACCGGCTCATGTTCATTTTCCCGGCTAATTCCGATACTCCGAACTGCTCGTCGGCAATGTTCTCTTCGATCAGCGCGGTGATCTCGCGTAGAAAGTCGTTGTCGGAAACGGGCATAGGCGACATGGGCGGCTATTGGGTTTTTCACATACAATTTACCCTTTGCACCATCATTTGCATCAAATTTTATATCGATTCGCCATAATTTATACTGGTTCCCGCAAACTTGACGGTTTTGGCTGCAAGCGTGTTTAGCCTGCGGCGGCGATCCGGCCCACCTTTACAGCATAGAAACATACAAATCCGAAACCGTCAAACACATGAAAAAAAACCGCTTTAACATCGCATGTCTCGCTGCCGCCCTGTTCGCGGCAGGCGCTCTGTCGACCCTGCAGTCGTGCAAAGGTCCTACCGAAAAGGCTCAGGCTGACAGCACGACCACCACGGACGTAGCCGCGCCATCGGTCGACATCCACACGGCAGTCCTGACCGAAAACCTGGGTGCCTTGCAACAGCACATCCAGGCCGGTAGCAATCTGAACGAAAAAGATCCCTTTGGCGGGTCGAGCCCGCTTATCACAGCCTCGGTCTTTGGCAAGACCGAAATGGCCAGTACGCTGATCGAAGCCGGCGCCGACCTCAACTTTACCAACAACGACGGCTCCACGGCCCTGCACACGGCGGCCTTCTTCTGCCGCCCGGAGATCGTCCGCATGCTGCTCGATAAAGGCGCCGACAAGACCATCAAAAACAAGTATGGCGCGACACCCTACGAGTCGGTAGCCGGCCCGTTTGCCGAGGTCAAGGATGCCTATGACATGATGGGCAAGATGCTTGCGCCCATGGGCCTGAAGCTGGACTACGCCTCTATCGAAAAGACGCGTCCGGTCATTGCTGACATGTTGAAATAACCACACCAACCCTTCCGCCAGATGTTACCGACGAGCAGACGTTACGATATCGATTGGATCAGGGTGATCGCAATCGGCCTTCTCCTGATCTACCACATAGCCATTGCCTTTCAATCGTGGGGCATTATGCTGAGTTTTATTACCGCCCCTACCCCGTGGCCTGCGCTTTGGTTGCCGATGGGCATGCTCAACATCTGGCGGATACCCTTATTATTTTTTGTCTCGGGCATGGGGGTATACTTTGCCCTGCAGAACCGCACGGCGGGGCAGCTGCTCTGGGAGCGTGCGCGCCGCATTCTGGTGCCGTTCCTCGTGGGGGTCGTACTGATTGTACCAGCCCATATATACTTGTGGCAGCATTACAATGGGTTTAAAGAATCGTATGCCCCCAACCCTGGCCACCTGTGGTTTCTCGGCAACATCTTTGTTTACATCGTGGTGTTGCTGCCGGTGGTGTATTACCTGCAACGTCATGAAGCCGGCCGCGTAGCTGGCGCGATACGGAAGCTGTTCAGCACACCGCCGGGCTTGCTGGTGATGGCGGGAGCTTTTATCCTGGAGGCCTGGTTGACCGATGCTCATCCGTATGAGCTATATGCGCTGACATGGCATGGATTCTTTCTGGGGATGCTTGCCTTTTTCTTCGGATTCTGTTTTATACTGAGCGGGGAGCCGTTTTGGAAGATGTTGCTACGGTGGCGCTGGATGTTTCTGGCGTTGGCCGTGACGCTCTTTGTTGTTCGGCTGGTGAAGTATAATATGATGGCGCCGGCATATCTATTGGTGCCGGAATCACATGGATGGATTTTATCGGTCTTTGCGTTTGGCTACAAGTATTTGAACCAGCCGGGCAATCGCTTGCGTTATTTGAGCGAGGCGGCGTATCCCGTGTATGTTCTGCACATGGTTTTTCTGTCGCTGGGTTCGTTGCTCATCTTTCGGCTGGAGGTTCCTGCACCTGTGCAGTTTGTGCTATTGGTGCTGTTTACGGTTGCGGGCTGTTTTGCTTTTTATGAAGGCGTGGTGCGACGGATTAATGTGGTGCGGGTGTTGTTTGGTTTGAAAAGAAAGTAGCCCGGGAATAACCACATTTTTTTCACTGCGCAAATAGGCTGCGCAGGCGTGGTTCAGCTTTGTAGCGCGATCAGGGAGATTTTAAAAGTCCTGATTTCTTTGTTACTTCCGGCTAAATCGCTTCATGAATCACGAGATCTACATCGCGCGCAAACGCAAGGTTTTTTTGCCGCTGGGTACTGCGACCCAACCCGATCACTATGTGCAGAGCTTGCTGGAGAACATTTGGGGCCTGGGCTTTACATTTTCGAAGGCGCTGGCGGAACGTGTAGCCACCCTGTCGCTGGAGGAGCTTGAAGCATTTTACAAGGCGCTCATGCCGGTCCTGAAAACCGCCGTAGGAGCACATGTCGTCCACACCCCAATGTATCCGAATTTTCCGTGGCAGGTGATGGAAGCCTCTCAAGCCGAGCTTTGCACCAACGCCTGGCTGCACTACCTGGGCGATACGTTGGACATGCGCATCTTGCCGGAATACGATACGGAGGAACGTGCACCGTTACGTGGCACGCCACCCCTTAAAATCATCGACCTCGGTACGCTGGAAGAATTTGAAAGCATCTTCACAGACCTCGCAGGCTCCAAGGTATCTACCTCCAATGCCGATAAACACACCCTGCTCTGGTTTGCACAACACTACCAGAACGACATCGGGCGCCTGGTGCCCGATGTCATGCCGCACAAAGAAAATATGGCCTTCGTGGGCGCGCTGCTATTGTTGTATACCACGGCGGCCGACCGCCTGCTGACACGTCACTGCAAAACGGCAACAGACGTGCTGCGTTTGGTGGTAGCCTACTTTAATGGCGACGTGAGCCTGGCGGAAAAGACCCGCTTTCACAAGCTGAGCCGTCCGCGACGAAAGATGCTGCTGCATCTGCTGGAGCAGTCCACGTGCTCGCTGGACGACATGTTGAAATACCGCGAGGTGTGGAAGCGGTTGGGCGAAAAGCTGCATCCGTCGGAGTATACGAAGCAATTCCCGCGCAGCGCGCAGGCCTTTGAGACCCTGCGAAACGACAAGCACTATCGCACATTCTACAGCAATGTAGAGATGGCCCTGAAACAACACGATATACCGGCGGCCACCACGCTATTGGCTACACGCCCCGGCGAGCTGGCGCGGCGACTGGATCGCCTGCTGAGAAATGCTGCGGATCCACACGCTGTCGTGAATGCGTTCGACGCCGTAGCCGAACGCGTGTCAACGTCTGTATTACTGCAAGTGCTCACGCACTTTGAATACCGCCTCACACCAAACGATTTGCGGGTGTTCTTTCCCAAAGGCGAGGCCAGCAAGGCGTTTGCTATTCCGTACAACCTGCCGGCGTTATCACCCGAAACCTGTCAGGCGGTTAAAGATGTTTGCCGCAAGCATTTAATCAATCGCTTTGCAACGTTGCCGCCACTTGGCAAAGTTTTCCTGGACGAAGCCCTGCATAACTTCACGGTGCCGTTCACCTTGCGCTCTGCGTCGAAAGCGTTGCGCACAGTCTCGCGCGGCAGCAAGCTGCCGTTGCCGCAGGGCAACATTATCCGGTTCTTTATCTGGTGGCGGGAAGGCCGCTCGCGCGCGGATATTGACCTGAGCGCGGTGGCCATTACCGGCGAGCACCAACTGGTAGACGAGTTAGCGTACTACAACCTGACAACACTGGGCGGCTATCACAGCGGCGACATTACCTCTGCCCCGGACGGCGCCTCGGAGTTCATCGACATCGACGTCAGCAAGTTGCGCGAAAAAGGCGCACGGTATATCATCATGTGCCTGAATGCCTTCACGGAGCAACCCTTCTACGACCTGCCCGAATGCTTCGCCGGTGTGATGATCCGCCAGGAGGCCAACAGTGGCGAGATCTACGAGCCCCGTACGGTAGAAAACAAAGTGGATATCACGGCCAACGCCCGGGGATGTATTCCCATGATCCTCGACCTGGCCGACCAGCAAATTCTTTGGACCGACCTCTCGCTAAGCAGAATGCCCCCCTTCGCGCTCAACAACGCTGGTACGAACATGCCCGCCATGATGGTCCTGACGCGTGCCATGACCTCGCTGGTGAAAACATCGCTCTACGATTTATTTTCATTACACATCGAAGCCCGCGGGGAACGCGTCTTGGAAAAAGAAAAAGCAGACACTATCTTTGCCGTAGACGCGGGGATTACCCCGTTTGACACACCCGTCATTGCCGCGAAGTTCTTATAAAGAAACTGCAGAGGGCTATTGGATCACTTCCTTCTATTCCATTTAGTGATCAAGCTTCCCCTCTGCTTTTTTTATTTCTTTAGTATATAAAAACCCGGGACGAGTGGTCGTCCCGGGTTTTTTATTGATGACGCGACGGCCTCCTACTGAACAATCAACGTCTGTGTCGTACTGGTCTTGCTATTGGTGATCTTCACTATGTAGGACCCCTTCCGCAAGTTCTTCGGCTCCACTACGTAGTGCTTATCTGTCGTTACCGTCTCAAACACCTTCCGTCCCTGCGTTGTCAAAATGGCAATGGCCGTCTCCTCTCCTTCTGCGTTTGCAAACTCCAACGTCAGGTTGCTGCTCTCGGCCACGGGATTCGGATACATTTGAAAAGTATTCGGATTAATAATCTTCTGCACCTCTGCCACTTCCTGCGTATGCTGATACGAGTGCGTACAATACTTCGACATATCAATCCCTACCTCGGCTCCTGCCGTGCGGGCGCCGGCCAGTGATACCGATGTAAACCACTTGGTAGTGACACTCGCCGTACCCGTAACGCCCGTGACTAACTGCAACCGATAGTCATAATGCGCTGTGCGCGTACTCTCGCCATTGTAAATATAGTCGGTGTTTGTAATCACGGCGATGACTACATTGTTCGCTGCCGGCAAATCCAGTCGCAGGCTTACGTTGCCACTCGATACAAAATTGCTGTAGACCGGCACGCCGGTAGTAGAGCGGTATACTAACTGACACGTCATATTCGCACCAATGGGTTGAAAGTTTACCGTCACCATATTGCCGGTTACCAGCAGCGGGATCTGGTTGGCACCCGACCAGCCTGGCAGTGTGCGGGCCTCCGGGGTCAGCACACCGTTGTTGTTCGTGGTCTGCACATAGGGCGTCGCATTCCACACGGCCGGATTCAGCCACGACGGCTGCCACTCGGCTTGTATCGCCTGACCGAAGTGTGCGTTCATCAGCGCCAGGATGGCGTTGTTCCACGGACCGAAGTCGATCAGCGCTTGTTTGGCACGATACTCCGTAATCAACCGCCGCATCTGCGCGGCGCCGATGCCCGACGCGATGCCCGCCAGCACGCGGTTAGGGGCGTTGCGCCAGATCCAGGGTACGGAAGCATCGCCCAGGGTGTTGCCCAGGAAGGTCGGGAACGAGCTGCTATACTGGTGACCGCCGAGGTAGGTGCGCCACGTGCAGATCTGCTGGTTGCCGTTGAACATGTTTACCCCTTCAGCCGACGGACCGCCAAAGCTGCCATCTTGCAGCCAGCCGGAATAACATTCGATGGGCATGAACGGTGCGATGAAGTCGGTGCCGTTCAAGTCGCCCATGCTGCCAAAGTTGTTGGTGCGCCGGGCGTCGGCTGTCTGTTGCAGCCATACGTTACCGCCTTCGTGGAACCACGCCGATTGTTTAACACCGGGCAAGTCGGCCAGGAGTGCGTGGATACCTTCGTGCACCATAGCCCCTTGCTGCGCCAAGCGGTCACTGTACGTCGAGGCCGGATCGAAGCTATAGATGGGGTAATAAGAGGCCAGCACCATCGGCCAGCTTACGCCGTTGTAGGTAATCGCACTCTGCCAGCCGCCCAACGCAGTATTGGACGCATTATCGGTGCACAACCCCGAACCATACAGGTATACCGCGCTGCGATACCCGTTCTTGGCGCGCAGGTCGGGTGGCCAGCCCATCTCGTCGCGGAAATACGCGAAGTCGGTATTCATGCGCGCCAGCATGGGTGTTACGGCAGCGCTCGTCACGAGGGCGTTGGCGGTGGGCCCTTTGCGGAAGCACCACCAGTTGGACGACTGCGTTGACACCACCTGCGGACAATCGTTCAATACTTGTGTCGGCGTGCTCAGGGCGGGAAACTCGTCGCGGAAGTTATAGGCAATGGTGGGCGAGTACGCAGGCCATGTATAAGGATTGCCCGTGCCGCTACCGCTCAGAGTGATGGTAAAGTTTTGTGTGGTCTGCGTACCACAACTGTTGGTATACCGGGCCACGTATGTGCCGGCCTGCGCGCCCTGCACACTGCTGATCAGGATCTCACGGGTGGTCGCGGTGAAACCATTCGGACCCGTCCAGCTCCAGGCGCCGCCGGAAGAGGGTGTCGGGCCAAAACGTACGGAGCCGCCCGCGGCGATTGTAGCCGATGCGGTCTGCGTCCAGCCGCCGCCGTTGATTTGTGTTTGGGGCACGATGGTGGTGCCGGGACAGTTGGTTACGGGCGTACCGAGTACACGCCATTCCAGGATACCCGTCGATTGGGTGGTGTTCAGCATCGACACGCGAATGCGGCTCAACGCTACCGGGGAGAATGACGCCACGTTGAAGGTATTGATCACCTTTGGAATGGCCGCGATGGTCACCCACGTGGCGCCGTTCCAGTACTCGACGTTGGCCGTCGTGGGCACGCGCACTCCGCCGCCATCGTCAAACCAGTATACCTCGATCGAGGTGACCTGGTATGATTGAGTCCAATCGTATTGTACCCATTGTGTGGAGTTTGGATTGTTCCAGTTGCCGTACGCGCCGTGCGACTTGTCATTTGAATTCGCGGGGGTAAAACCGTCGTTTACGGCGGCCAGGGTTTCCCAGGACGACACGAACGAAGTGGATGACGTGGCTGTTAACGCCACGTTGGTTTGCGCTGCCGCGTGTTGCACCCATGCGCAACATGCCAGCAGCCATACTGCTACTTTCAGCCGAGTAGATTTTCTCATAACGAAACTATTTTAAAGGTTGAAAAGAACTATATATCGAATACTACCAACTATATAACAGTCTCTGGTGCCAGTCTTTATGCTGGCGTGTCATTTCGACTGACGTCAAGCCTATAACCTGATGTTACGACGCGGCCAGGAACCTCGGGAGTCTGAAGACTCCCATCATGCTGGGTCCAAGTCGCCCTCCCTTCGGTCGGAAGACTTGAACCAGTCGTCGACCAGTTGTCGTAATATCATGGCCTTGCGATGCTATCCATAGCACACACGGCTTCGCAAAGCACAAATGAAATTACACAGCGAAGCAGGGGGTCTGCTTCGCTGATCTTAGCTGATGGTAATAGGATATTAGCCGGTTATTGAGCAGTATCGCGTACTGTGATATAGTACATGCGCTCGAGGTATTTGGCGTCGATCGGCTTATCGATGATGGGTTCTTGTGATTGCCACTGGGCCGTGGGGTATAATACAATAGCGCCGGCGCCATCCGATAGCCGAACGGGCAAGTCAAAGCCCGGCACTACGTTGGACCAGCGGTAGAATAGTTTATTCCCTGCGTAATAGTAGTCGAATTGGGGAATCTTTACCGACCGGAGGTATTGATCAAATACTTTGGAGTAGTCGCGTCCGGCGCGTTTTGAGATATAACCTTCGATCTGCTCCGTGCGCACCGTTTGATGGTAGAAGGTTTTGTTCATGCCGCGGAGGATGTCGCGGAACAATACGTCGTTGCCAATGCTATGCCGGATGGTGTGGATCATGTTGCCACCCTTGGGATACATGTCGCCAGAGCCGCCTTTGTTGACATTGTAGACACCGATGATCGGCATGCTGTTCTGGATGCCGCGCCGGGTGCCGACCACATAGTCCGTGGCGGCTTCCTTGCCAAAGTAATACTCGGTGTACAGACCTTCGGAGTAGTTTGTAAAAGATTCGTGGATCCACATATCGGCTATGTCCTGATAGGTGATGTTGTTGGCATACCATTCGTGCCCGGACTCGTGGATGATGATGAAGTCCCATTTCAACCCGTATCCCGTGCCCGACAGGTCGCGGCCACGGTACCCGTTGCTATAGCCGTTGCCATAGGTTACCGAGCTTTGATGCTCCATGCCCAGGTAGGGCGCTTCTACCAATTTGTAGCCGTCCTTATAGAACGGGTACGGACCAAACCAATGCTCAAAAGCTTTTAGCATCAGCTTGGCTTGTTTGAACTGTACTTTCGCTTTCTCCAAATTCTCAGGCAGCACATAGAAATCCAGATCCAGGGTGCCCGCTTCGCCGTGCAGTGTGTCGGCAAAGTGCGCGTACTTAGCAATGTTGAGGTTTACGCCGTAGTTGTTGATGGGATTGCCGACAAACCAGTGATAGGTTTTTGTTCTGGACTTTTTGTTTTCGACTACACTGCGCAGCCGGCCGTTGGAAACATCCGTCAGGTCTTCCGGCACCGTGATGCTCATGAGCATGCTATCGGGCTCGTCGTACATGTGATCTTTGCACGGCCACCACACGCTGGCCCCAAGGCCCTGACACGAGGTCGCGATGAAGGGCGAGCCGTCGGTGGCTTTAGCCCACTGAATGCCACCCTGCCACGGTGGGTTCCTGGCTACCACCGGGCTGCCGTTGTAATACACATCCAACGATTGGATGGCGTCTTTGGCAGGAGCCTGCAGCAGCTTGATCTTATAGGCATTACTGCCGTCGCGCGTGAACGTAAGCTTCTTCTTTCCCATCAACACCTGGGTGATCACCAGGGGCTGTTGCAGATCGATCTGTAACACCGTATAGGGCTCCAGTACTTTGTACTGCACCGTCACTTTGCCCGACAATTGCTTCTTTGCCGGATCGACGTTGATATCGAGATGATAATACAACAAATCCCACCACGCACGCTCGCGGGTGATGGTGCCGCGCAGGGTATCGTCGTGCGTAAACACGGGCGCCTGTGCTTGCAGGCAACCCGGAACAAAGGTGAATATCAGGAAGATCGCGCAGGCGATCCGGCCAGTGTAGGACGAAGACAGCATAGGACTAAAGTTAAAGATCGGTACATCCGATGAATGAATGGTAAATTAGTAAATCCTGATAGGATCTTAACCGCCTTCTATCAAAAAGCCCCGTCCGGACAGACGGGGCTCACCCAAACCAAATAACTCCACTCGGCGTTATTCGATGGCGTTACCGCGTTGCCGCGGTCAGGGTCGTTTGATCCGCGCCCGCAACACCGTTACGGACCAGGGTTTCACTACATACTCAAAACGTTTTGCGATGCCATGCACCGGCTCCGTCTGCGGCACGAACCGCTGCGGCGACTCGAAGGAGTTTTCGTCATCCGGCGAGTCAGCTGCCAGCACCACGGCGGTGCCTGCCGGCTCCAGGGCGAGATCGTTTACTACGATCGACACCGGTCGGGCACGCCCGACGGCGTTCACGACTTTGATCACCACCTCCCCTGTCTTATCGTCGCGGCCGGCGATCGCAAAAAGATCGGCCGGAGTGTGATACGTCATTAACCGCTTGCCGTCCAGGTAACAATCAACCGTAGTGGTGTTGACACGCAGCTCGATGGCATACCACCGGTTCAGCTCCACGGGCTGTTCCAATCGCACCGGCTGCGACACGATCGCGTCGGCGCCCGTCGTGACGGTCTCAAACGCTGCCACCTTGTTGAGCCAGGCGCCCAGGTGCACGCGCATGTATTGCTGATCGTCGCGGAACGCAAAGGGTATCATGAACGCATTGTAGCCGCCCGTCTTGCGAGCCTTCAGCTTCAAGGTATAGGTGTCGAATGATTTCGTATTCAGTAATGCCAGCGGCCAGGCACCCGCTTTCGTCTGGGCGAGGACACTGTCGCGTACCTCCCACTGCCCGCCCGTTAGACGCCAATCTTCCTTCCGGATCAAGCCAGAGTGGTATACTACCTTGCCGTCCTGGATCACTTCCACATCTTTATATTCCGTCTGTGTGTCCCACGTACTGAGGCCAATCTTGCCGGCAAACGCCGGCGTTACGGTATCTATCGGCGCGGATACCTGCGTCGCCAGGTTTACCGACGCTTTATGCTCGTTCAGCATTTTGATGGCGTAGTAGGATATGCGGGCAAAGCTTCGGCCGGCATCGAACCGGATCAGGTTTACCGGCCAGTCGGTGTCGTGTATATTCTCCAGCAAGGGCGCATAGCTGCTCATCGTCACCAGGTCGGAGTTTCGTTCCATGCCCAGGATGAAGGTGGCGTCGTTCAGCGCCGCCGCTATGTTGCCCGCACCGACACCCGCATTGCAGGCGTACTCGCCCACATAGAGCCGCCAGTCTTTTCTCGGATACTTGTCGTACCAATCCGCATACGTCATTGCCCACCCCGCAGCTTTGTACGCATGCTCGTCGGCGATGTCCATCTTCCCGACCGCGCGGATCGTGGGTTGGCTGAGGTGGGCTATACCCATCGCCGCCAATATTTCGAGCTGTGGGTACTTTTCTTTAATGGCTTTATAAAAGATGTTAAAACGTTTTGCATACCGCTCGCCCACCTGCTCGTTGCCTACCTCCACGTAACGCAAGGGAAACGGTTCCGGATGGCCTTGCTTCGCCCGAACCTTGCCCCAACGGGACTCCTGCGGGCCAATGGCATATTCGATCGCCTCGAGCACGCTGGCCACAAGAGTGTCGACGTGCGCATCTTCCAAGTATACACCGCTGCGCATCTCGCACGACACGCCGCAGTTAAACACATACAGCGCGTCGGCACCGATGTCTTCACAGAATTGCAGGAACTCGTGGTACCCCAGTCCATCGCTGGACCAATAGCCCCACGGACTGTACGTGCCGGGGCGCCGTTCGACGGGGCCGAGTGATTTTTTCCAGTTCGGTGCGCTCTGGGGACTGATGCCCTCCACAAAACACCCGCCGGGCCATCGCACAAACGCCGGCTTCAGATCGGCCAGGTATTGCGCCAGGTCCGGTCGCAGGCCGTTGGGCCGGTTACGAAACGTCTGTACCGGAAACAACGAAACAAAGTCCAGCCACACGGTGCCCGGGCGGGACAATACTAATTGAAACGTAGCCTGTGCATCGCTCGCATGGGCGCGTAGCGTGGCCGTATACTTCTTCCAGCCGCTTCCCTGCACACGTTCGAAAACATGCTCCGCCAATGTTTTGCCGTCAGCGCTCACCAGGCGTGCCGTCATGACACCGTTATACTTTTCCGTGCGACTATGGAAGGTCAGGGTATAGGCAGCGCCCTGCTGTACGGAGATTCCCCAAAATCCTTCGTTGATCACGGCAACGTTCGCGGTCCGCGGCATCGATGCTATATCAATTCTCAACGAACGCGGCGTCTCGGGGTATAACGGTTGCGAAAGGTCTAATGCCAGGCGCGCGACGGCGCCACCCGTTGTTGCAAGCGACCAGGCGGGATAATCGTTCTTCGCTTCAAACGGCATCTTCCAGTCCACGACCCGGCCCGCGCTATAATGCGGGGTGCGCGGAGGAACCAGGAAACCCGAATCCAGCGTACAGCCTTCCGGTATTTTACTTTCCTCAAAGCCCCGGTTTTGAATCAGCTCTCCATACAACCCGCCCTCGCCGCCGTGACTGATCTCTTCGAAAAAGATCCCGTGCAAATCACGGGATACCGTGGCACCCATTGTCGCACCGGATATCGAAATCTGAGCCGGCTGGGCTATTGCCAGGTACACGCTCCCGCAAAAAACTATACTTAAACAAAAACGCTTCATATGCAGGTATGAAATTACGCCCACCGCCCCGGAACGCGTTTCACAGATATTGCCGCCCGCCGATACAATTTTACCTAAAAAACACGCCCCACCGCGTTTGCGCAAACAATCGAATAACGTGAATAAAGTAGTATTATGCATTAGCAAAATTGAAGCGTGAATACAATTTCGTTAATTGTAAACTTCACAATTAATAATAAATTTATTATATTTATTATTGTAATCATACTATCCTTATGAAGATTCTACCCTTTAAAATTCCGAAGACATCGCAGGAATCTTTTCGGCTGCAGGAAGACCATGAGGTTCACTTTTACGACAACCTCCACCAGCATCCGGAAATACAACTTACGCTGATCCTTGAAAGCGACGGTAAAGTGATCGTCGGCGACTTTATCGGAGCCTTCAAACCCGGTGATATATTTTTGATCGGCCCGAACCTGCCCCACGTCTTCCGCAACGACCGGAAATATTACGACGACCAACGGGAGGGGCAAGCGCACTCGCTCTCGCTCTTCTTCGAATGGAAAACATTTGGAGAAACATTTCTCTCCATGCCGGAGATGGCGCACCTGAACGAGCTCGCCAAAAGCAGTGAGCGCGGCCTGCTTATTCAGGAACCCATCAAAAGCCGCGTGGCGCAGCTCATCAAACACCTGTTCAAAAAGACGGGCATGGACCGCATCATCGTGCTGCTGAAGATCCTTAGCATCCTGTCATCGAACAAAAGCATGGAGCCGCTGGCGTCCTCCGGCGTATACAGTGACTTTGATGAGCAGGACGGCCGCAAGCTGGCCGACATCTACCGCTTTACGATGAACGAGTTCCACCGCAAGATCTCGCTGGACGAAGTGGCCTACCTGGCGCACATGACCACCAACTCGTTTTGCCGCTACTTTAAAAAACGCACGCGCAAGTCGTATGTCGATTTCCTGACGGAGATCCGCATTGGCCACGCGCGCAAGCTACTGCAACAAAACGACCTGAGCATTTCGCAAATATCCATGGAGGTGGGCTTTAACAATCTTTCGAACTTCAACCGGAAATTCCGTTCGGTGTGCTCGATCACCCCTACGGAATTCCGGAAGCTACAGGAGAATAAAATGGACGTCGTGTTACGTTGACGTGCTGTTGCGGCTATTGTGATTCTTTTACGAGCCGCACGCCATAAACAGGTCCGGCCTGATTCTTCGCCTTCGCCTGGAACGTGACCTTTACGCTGGTCTTGTCTGCGACAAGGTGCGAGGGGATTCTATACGCAATGTCGTAAAACTTACTTTCCTTAAACTTGTTCAGATCGACGCTGGCGATCTTTTCGCCGTCCACGAGGATATCGAAGTTCCGTCCGCGGTTGTCCATGCCCCAATACGTGCCGACCAGGTTGTACGAGAAGCCGGGTATCACCTTCAGGGTGAAGCTGAAATGCCCACCGTCGTTCGCCACGCGGAACTTGCGTGTATGCAGCTCGCCTGTTTCCAATTTATCGCCCGTGAAGTTGTGGTCGCGCTCGGGCTGCATCTCTCCTATTCGTAAGATATCGACCGTACTCTTCTCCAGGGCGTAGACCTCCCGCTTACGCGCCTCGTAGCGCTGCTGCTCTTCTTTCCAGGCGGTGGGTGTAAAGACGTCCCAATAGACCGAATAATATTCGTCGTCTAGGTTATAAAAAGGCTGCAGCGTAACATCGGCCGGTGCACCGATGCGGCGGGTACGGAAGGTCAACGAATCGCCAGGGAGTTTCTCCAGCATCTTATCTGCATTCTGCTCCGCCGCGACCAATACCGGTATACCGGTAGAAGGATCAGGCTCGTGCTTACCGAGGTTGCCCGCCAGCAATACAGGCCCATAAAAGAAGGCTTGCCGTGCGGCATTGTCGGGCATAGCGACAGTATAGAGGGACGACTCCACGTCCATCTCCACCACGTCATTGTTTTTCCATGTACGACGCAGGGTCAGATAACCATCCGCATCCAGCGGCGCCTGCACCGCTTTGCCATTCACGCGAACGGTCACGGTCGCGGGCGCCCATTGCGGCTTCCGGAAGCGCAGGGTGCGTTCCTGTGCTTTGCCCGTGCCGATGGTGAGCGTAACCGTTTTGCCCTGCGGTATGCGGCTGTTCAGCGTGATGTGAAAGTCTTTCGCTTTCCAATGCAACACCGACGGGATGAACAGATTGACATATATACTACCATCCTTACCGCGGAAGTAAATGCTCTCGCCATACTTTACGTGGTTTTCGATGCCTGATCCCACACAGCATGTAAACGTATTAAACTCATCGCTGAACTCTTTAATCGTGCCCATTCGCAACGGCACGAAGTAACACATCATGCCGGTCTTATGATGCTGCGACGCCAGGATGTGGTTGTACAACGCCCGCTCGTAAAAGTCCATCAGGCCGGCCGACGGCTGCAGGGCAAACAGGTGCCGCGTGAGCTTGAGCATGTTGTAGGTATTGCACGTCTCCATGGTATTGTCCGTCAGCTTGTCGTTTAGCTTGTCGCGATCGCCCAGGTATTCGTAGTTGCTGTTGCCGCCCGGTGCGTAGGAATGATGCTGTACGACCGTCTTCCAGAAAAAGTCACCCGTTACCAGGTCACTGCGGTTGCCCGTCAACTGATAGCGTCGCACGGTACCAATCACTTTGGGAATTTGGGTGTTGGAATGCCGCCCCGGGAGGATGTCTACCTGGTGCGCCAACGAGTCGAGCACTACCCGGTCGTGAAATTTATACGACAGATCCAGATACTTTTTGTCGCCGGTAAAGGCATAGGTATTCACGAGCATTTCATTCATGCCGCCATATTCACACAACAACATCTTTTGAATCTGCGCGTCGTTCAGGTCTTTTAATACCTGCCCCGTCCAGTCGGCGATGCCTTTCTCTACTTGTAACGCCCGGTCGTTGTGGCAATACAGGTATGCATCGAGCAGCCCGGCCATGACTTTGTGAATGGTATACCACGGCGACCAGCTGCCATTCAGGTCGAAGCCGCGCGAACGGATGTCGCCTTGTGATACTTCCAGGAACACCGAGTCCTCCCGTGGAATAGCGCCCACATAGCCTGTCTTGCGCGCAACCTGGCACGCATACAGCTCGTCGACGATATAGTTGACGCGCTTAAGCATTTCGGGATTACCGGACGCCGCATAGTCCAACGCGCAGGCTGACAGGTAGTGGCCCAATGTGTGCCCCGCCAGACCGTCGCTCTCCCATCCGCCATATTTATCAGCCCTGGGCGTTAGCCCCGCGTGTGATCGGAACTGCGACAGCAGGCGGTCCGGCTCGATCTTCAACAGGTACTGCCGGTCGGCGTCCCGCGCCTCGGTAAATACACTCGGCAACAAGCTCACCTCCTGCAAGGAGAAGGGATAGACCGCCACCGGCATCTTATCAGCAACCTTTACCCGCGGGTTTGCCTCCTCCGGAATATACGACTGCGCACTGACACACCAGGCAGACAGTACGCTGATGGATAACGTCACACTGCGGCGGACGAGGGCCGCTACACAGGGAAAACGGTTCAGATAAAAGAACATAGGTTTTGGGTAATGGGTATAGATAAACAAAAAGATCATTGCACAGACCACTCCAGGATGCCGGCAGAGTGTTCTTTGGGCAACGTCACCTCCAGGCGCAATGCATCGGTCGTCACCGTCTCGAACGACACGCCCGAGTAGCGGTCTTTATCCACGCCGTACGGTGCGGTATTTTTTACCGGTAGCCATTGCTCGCCCTGGTGGTATAACAGTCGCCACCCCAACGGCAGGCGACAGTCGCCAAACGGGCTATCGTCAAACCAATATACCTGCGACCCGCCGACACGCGCCGGTTTCTCAAAATCGTATTGCACCCACTGCACGGTGTCTTTCAGCGGCCACCAGTGATAAAAGATAATGCTCTGGTCGTTGGAGCTGCGGGGCACCATCTGATCGTTCAGGGCCATCAGCGTACGCGCTTTGTGAGAAGCAGAAAGCTTACTCTTCGAAGCGATCGTAGGCGCCGGCGTAGGTTGCGCTGCCCCGGCCTTGTCCGGAATCCACACGGTCATCTCTCCCGCCCCGCGGTGGGCCCAGGCAAAATAAGGTATGAGCGTTACATCTACCGGTTGCGTCTTAATCTCCGTTTCAGAAGCCCGGGCCGTGGTCTGGCCTTTTGTCTGGAGTAGGTACACGCCGTTAAACAGGTCGGGGGTATAAACAGCTTGTACCTTGGCGTCGTCGGGAACGACGATGTTCAGTACTTTCTTTTCCGCATAGTCGGGCCATTCGGCACAGTATACCAGCGGACCACGTTGGTAGGCATATTTATCCTCGTCGGCTGCAATGTGTGTATTACCCACTACGCGTCGTACAGGCATGGGTAGCGCGATACGGATGACATCGCCTTTCTTCCACTTGCGGTTTAGCACTGCATAGCCCTTGTCGGTCGTTAACGGCACGGCCTTGCCGTTTACCGATACCTGCGGTTGCGCGGTAGCTTTGTCGCGGAAGCTGTAGAGGTCACCCGCCATAGGCGTGTCTTGTGCCCAGCCGGGAATACGCACACGAATATCAAACATCGCGGCCTGGGCGGGTGTCACCTCGATTTGTATATCACCCTCCCACGGGTAGTTTGTTTTTTGTTTCAGCGTGACCGGGGTCTTGCCCACCGTAAAGTCGGCGGTGCTTTCGCCGTATAGATTTACATAAAGCGACTGATCTTTCTGTGCGTAGAAGTAGCCACCTATCGAGGGCACAAAACGCGTCACATTGCTGGGACAGCATGCACAGCTAAACCAGGGGCTGCGCTGGTGCTGCCCGTGCGACTCCAACGGGTTCGGATAAAAGAACCGGTCGCCCGTTAGCGATACGCCCGACAGGAAAGCATTGTATAACGTACGTTCCAGGACGTCGTAATATTTAGCGTCGCCGTGCAGGAGGAACAGGCGGTAGTTCCAATATACATTGGCAATGGACGCGCACGTCTCGTTATACGCCGACATGTTGGGCAGCTCATATGCCGCGCCAAAAGCCTCGCCGTTACCCGTCGAGCCGATGCCGCCGGTGACATACATTTTTTTATACACAGCATCTTCCCAGATATCGTCGATCGCTTTGATATATCGCGCATCGGATGTCAGGGCCGCGATGTCGGCCATGCCCGCATACATATAAGCCGCCCGCACGGCGTGGCCTACAGCCTCGTGTTGATCCACCACGCTTTTGTGAGCCTGGTTGTAGGCATCGCCGCCCGGTCCACGGACGTCGAGCAGGAACTTACCCATCTCCAGGTATTTCTTGTCACCCGTTACTTTATACAGCTTGGCCATGGCCAGCTCGATGATCTGATGACCGGAGTAGGTATGCAGTTTATCCGGACCGAAGTCGGCGCATACGCGGTCGGCGGCTTTGATGGAGATCTCGAGCAACGCCCGTTTGCCGGTGGCATGGTAATGCGCGACACCCGCTTCGATAAGGTGGCCGATGTTGTACAGCTCGTGACTAAGGTCAGCTTCTTTCTCCCACCGTTTGGTGCCGGCCCATTCATGGCCTTTGGCGCCCATGATAGTGCGGTTGGTATAGATATAACCGTCGGGCTCCTGGGCGTTGCCGATCAGCTCGACGAGCGTATCGACTTTCGCTTCCAGGGCAGGATCTCTGAAAATCTGCAGCGAATAACTCGCGCCCTCGATGATCTTGTAAACATCGGTGTCGTCGAAAGGGAACTCCGTACCAAAGACGCCGGTCTTTCGCCCCGCGGCGATCTCGAAGTTTTTGATCCGTCCCGTCGACTCGCATTTCCCCAGGGTAAAGGGGATGGTCACTTCATGATTGGTTTTAATGCGCGGTGCCCAGAAATGATCTTGTAGCTTTACCGCGTTGAACAGCACGGGCTGGATGGGATAATCGCCCGCTTGTAAGGGGGCTGTTTGCGCACCTGCCATTCGCGCGCCGAGCCATAGTAGTATGGCGAGTATATTTCTGCCTGTCATTGTATAATAACGCATAGGTCCGTTCGATGGTATTCCAAACTTACCCCGAATCCCGACATCGGTTTTGGTCGATATTATCAACTGCCGGTAGGATTTTACCCCTCCGACAGGGGTTGCGCTATTTTCCGGGATAAAATGTTCTCGAGGTGAGTAACAGGTATTAGAAATTCTAGTGGAGTATTCAAAGTCATTTTGATGTATTTTGCTTACATTTATAAATAAGTGTTAACATTTTAAATCACATGAAAGACGTAACTGCAGAAAGGGCACTTGCTATTATCCGGCAAGGAGGAGGCACGATTCGAGCGAAAGAGGCGATAGCCTCCGGTATCCAATCACGCACCCTTAGCGAACTGATCCTGGAAGGTAAGCTGGAGCTTACCTCGCGGGGCATCTATCGTCTTACAGATAATGAGCCGCTTTCTAGCCCAGATTTTTTCACCGTTGCCACGCGAGTCCCGAAGGCCGTGATCTGCCTGATCTCAGCGCTTTCATTTCATGACATTACAACACAAATACCTCATAAAATATAC
The DNA here is from genome assembly GCF_018598175.1 of Dawidia cretensis. Lineage (GTDB taxonomy): Bacteria > Bacteroidota > Bacteroidia > Cytophagales > Cyclobacteriaceae > Ohtaekwangia > Ohtaekwangia cretensis. Next base: position 6,367 of record NZ_JAHESE010000036.1, on the reverse strand, counting down.
ATCGCCATTGAGCGATCAGCCAGAGCTCCCATGCTGGAATATCCACCGCTGGCCATATATCGATTTTCAGGCAAGGCTTTTCACGATGGAATCGAATCGCATACGATAGACGGTATTGAGACTAAAATATACAGTGCTGAAAAAACACTGGCAGATTGTTTTAAATTTCGCAATCAAATAGGTATGGATGTTGCCCTGGAAGCACTAAAGCTATACCGTTCAAAGAAGAAAATGAATATGAAAGCGATTACATACTATGCTGATGTCTGCCGTGTCACAAACGTTATGAGACCGTATATCGAATCCTTGGCATGAGCAACAAACCTATCAAAAATATAGCCGCTTCAGTCCGTGAGCGATTGATGCTGCAAGCTCGCAAGGATAAACGGCCTTTCGATGAACTATTGCAATATGCTGCCATGGATCGTTTCTTGTATCGTTGGTCGAAATCCAATAGCGCAAGCTATTTTATCCTGAAAGGAGCACTGATGCTTCGCGTATGGAGTATTAACGAGCAACGTGCAACCCGGGACATCGATATGCTGGCAAAAGACACCAGAAACGATTTAGAATCCATTACGACCATTATTCAAGAAGTGATGGCCCTGGACGTAGAGCCTGATGGATTTGTTTTTTCGCCCGAAACAGTTACCATGGAACGAATCACGGAAGACGCCGACTATCAGGGTGTGCGCGTGAAATTCATTGGGAAATTGGATGGCGCGAAGGTCTCCATGCAAATAGATATCGGTTTCGGGGACATCGTCTATCCGGCACCTATGAAAAGTAGATTACCGGAAACCCTTAATTTCCCACCTGGCGAAATGCTTTGTTATAGCAGGGAGAGTGCCATCGCTGAAAAACTGCAAGCATTGGTCTACCTCGGCGATGCAAACAGCCGGATGAAAGACTTTTACGACATTTATTTCCTCTCTAGAGCTTCTAACTTCATCGGCAGCAACCTGGCAAACGCGATCCGCCTGACTTTTGAAAATCGAGATACAGAAATACCAGCAACGATCAGTTCTTTCAGTAGAGAATTCATCGCTTTTAAGCAAATCCAGTGGCAGGCTTTCCGGAAGAAGCTCGATCAGAAATACATTCCCGAATCCTTTGAAGAAATTGTTACAAGCATTGAAAAATTCATCATGCCCATCATTAACATAATTTTGACCAACGATAAGACCGACTATATCTGGACTGCTCCGGGGCCATGGCTCGAAAATTGAGCAATTATTTTAGGCCCCTGGAATAGAATTCAAGAACCCCAAAGATTCGCTTCTCAAGGGCACTTGACAAGAAAAGTCTGCAATCATCAAAATTCAAAGATTTTACATTAGTCGCCGACAAGTTCAATCGAACCGTTCCGGATCAAAGGCTGTAATGTCCATGCTTGTTGGCGCATTGTCTACGATCTCACTGACAAGCTTGCCCGTAGCCGGCGCCAGACTGATGCCCATCATGGAGTGGCCGGTGGCCAATACCAGGTTTTTATACCGCCGCGAGCGGCCGATATAGGGCAACCCATCGGGTGAGCACGGACGCAGGCCGCTCCACACCGTTTTGACATCCGGTATACCGACGTTCATGTCGGGGTAGTATTTCGGAATCGTTTCTACAATGCCCTGCACACGGTTCATGTTCACCGATCGGTCGGTGCCGGCAATTTCCATGGTTCCACCAAAGCGCAGCGTGTTGCCCATGGGGGTTACGGCTACGCGGCCTTCCAGCAACAGTGTAGGAATGCGAATGTTTTTGGGGACATCTTGCAAGGTAAAGCTATAGCCTTTGCCCGATTGCATGGGCAGGCCCAGGTTGAGCTGCGCGCATACTTCGCCGGACCACGCGCCCGCAGCGATGATATACTCGTCAAAATCTTGTGGCACACCTCCTGTTACAATGTGTACAATGCGGTCATTCTCCGTGCGGATCGTTTCAACACCCTGGTTGGTGTGGATTGTTACACCGTTTTGACGAAGATGGGCCGCCAGGCCGCCGACCAACTGCTGTGGTATCAACTGCGCATCGCCGGGAAAGTATACTCCGCCGCGGGCTGTTACGCGTACGTCGGGTTCCAGTTTCTGCACATCGGCCAGGGTCAGTATTTCTGCTTTCACACCGTGGCGGTTGGCCAGGTGGGCAGCTTCGATCTCCTCCCTTTCCGTTTCAGCCGTCTGGAACAACATCAGCAAGCCGCGCTCTTCGTAACCGAAGTCAAATTCTCCGGCTTGCTTCAGTTGGCGGAACAGGTCTTTGCTCATCAGGCTAATTTCCTTCAGCAACGGTGCAGAACGGTGTACGTGCTCGGCGTTGGCGTGATTATAAAACTTCAGGCCCCACTTGATCAGGTCGCCGCGCAGGCGCGGGCGTACATAGAAAGGGCTCCTGGCATTAAACATCCACCGGATGCCTTTGGCAATCATGCCCGGCGCGGCCAGCGGCACGATGTGACTGGGCACGACCATACCGGCATTGCCGATGGAGCAGGTCTCGTCGAGCCTGCCTTTCTCAAAGACGGTAACACGATGCCCCGCCTGTTGTAAATAATATGCGGTGCTGAGTCCGATTACACCACCGCCGATTACTGCTATATGTTTCATGCCGCTCTGTCGCGCTGTTAAATTACCTGGAAGCCGTGTTTATAGGGATCGTTGTCGTCCATGATGATGGTATTATACCCGGTCACCACGGCCCACCCTTCGATGCTGGGCACAATCGCCGGTTTGCCATCCAGCGTAGTGCCTTCTTCTACCCTGCCGATAAACTTCGACCCGATAATGCTTTCGTGGATAAAGGGCTCGCCTGGTTTTAATTTCCCTTTGGCATACCATTGCGCCAGGCGTGCCGAGGTGCCGGTGCCACACGGCGAGCGGTCGATGGCTTTGTCGCCGTAGAACACCGCATTGCGTGCCGTGGATGCAGGGTCGATCACCTGTCCCGCCCACAGGATGTGGCTGCAGCCGTTGATGGTAGGATTCTCGGGATGAACGAAAGTATACTTCGCGTTGATGTTCTTGCGCAGCTCGCGGCTCCAGCCGATGAGCTGCTCGGCGCGGAAATGTTCCAGGCCCGGGAAGTTCTCCTGCACGTCGACGATGGCGTAGAAGTTCCCACCGTATGATACGTCGAGCCGCAGCTCGCCGAGGTCCGGGCATTCGGCGGTGAGATTCTCCGCCGCCAGGAAGGATTTGATGTTCCGGATTTTAACCGACGTTACTTTATTGTCGCTTTCGCGCTGGGTATATTCAATACGGATCAGTCCGGCGGGTACCTCGACATTCAGCACGCCCGGTTGTTTGGGTACCACAAGTCCCTCTTCGATGGCGATCGTTACCGTGCCGATGGTACCGTGTCCGCACATCGGCAAACAGCCGCTGGTCTCAATGAACAGTACGGCCACATCGTTCTGCGGGTCGCACGGCGGATACAGTATACTGCCGCTCATCATGTCGTGACCGCGTGGCTCGAACATCAATCCTTTGCGAATCCAGTCGTATTCGCGCAGGAAGTGCTGCCGCTTCTCGCTCATGTTTTTGCCTTCCAGGGTCGGTCCGCCGCCGGCCACCAACCGCACCGGGTTGCCGCAGGTGTGGGCATCGATACAAAAAAATGTCTTCTTCATGGTCGCTTCTACAAGATAAGGATCAGGTTCATGCCAGGACCGATTCAGTAGTCCATTTATTGTCTATACATCGAAGGATCCGCTGCGGATTATCGTTGCGCAGCTCCGGCGGCAACAGAGCTTCCGGCGCATCCTGGTAACTGAACGGCCGCACAAAGCGGTAGAGCGCATCCGTACCCACGGATGTAAACCGCGCATCGGTGGTCGCCGGAAACGGCCCGCCGTGCTGCATGGCTTTGCAAACCTCTACGCCCGTGGGCACACCGTTAAAGATCATTCGTCCACACCGTTTTTGTAACGCCGCCACCAGGCCTGCCTGTTGTCCCAACTCTGCGGTTGTTCCAAACAGCGACGTCGTGAGCTGCCCCGGCAAGGCTGCCAGCGCTTCTCGCAGCTCGTCTATACTATCACAGGTGATCACGAGGGAGAAAGGTCCAAAAACTTCTTCGTGCAGTGCCGGATTACGGATAAAATCACGCGCATGTACACGTGCCACCGTCGGTACGCCCTGGGTGTCGTCGTGTGCATTCATCGCGGTACCGAGGACTTCTACACCGGCCTGTGCCGTGGCATTCGCCTTTTTTATACTATAGTTTTTAGCAATGCCGGTGTGGAGCATCGTGCCCGGCGCACTGTTGTGAATGGCATCGCCCAGCGCCGTCAGAAAACCACCCAGCCCGTCGCCACGTAAAATAAACAGCAACCCGGGGTTGGTACAAAACTGTCCGACGCCCTGTACGATGGATGCGGCCAGTATAGTCGGCAATGCCGTGTTAGTCTTTATTATCTCCGGCAATACGACGACGGGATTGACACTGCCCATTTCGGCAAACACCGGGATTGGATCAGGCCGTTGCGCGGCGAGACGATACAACGCCATGCCGCCTTGCTGTGAGCCAGTAAAGGCCACGGCCTGTGTCACGGGGTGTGTTACAAGTTGTTGCCCTACCTCGATGCTGGAGTCTTCGATGTGTTGGAATACATCGGCCGGCATACCGGTCGCCCGGGCCACCGTGGTGATTACCGCCGCCACCCGTGCGGACGTGCGCGGATGCGCCGGGTGACTCTTTACAATCACGGAACATCCCGCTGCCAGGGCCGACGCAGTATCGCCCCCCGCCGTGGAAAAGGCAAAGGGGAAATTGCTCGCGCCAAAGACCACCACCGGTCCGAGCGGCACCAGCATTTTGCGCAGGTCGGGCTTCGCCAGGGGCTTGCGCTCCGGCCGCGCGGTGTCGATCGTTGCCTGCACCCAATGTCCTTCGGCCACCAACGCGGCAAAAGCACGTAGCTGGCCCGTCGTGCGCCCGATCTCGCCGCGTAGACGTGCTTCGGGCAAGTGTGTCTCCGCTTGCGCCAGGGGCACCAGCTCGTCGGTAATCGCTTCTATACCGGCGGCAATCGCTTCCAGGAATGCAGCCTTGCGGGCGCCACCCACCACACGGTACACATCAAACGCCTGCGCAGCCTGCTGCAGTACGTTGTCGAGCTGTTCCGGGCCCATCATTGGGTGATCGCGGTAGGTCTAACGGACTGGCCATTGCTGCGCGGCAGCACGGGTCGTTTCTTCAGCGCCTCGCGGATGATCGTTAATACCTCCGTACGCTCCTCGCCCGCCAATATCAGTCGCGGTGCACGCACCGTCTCCGTGCCCAGGCCCACTTCGGCTTCCGCCAGCTTAATATACTGCACCAGTTTGGCAAACGTATCCAGCTCCAGCAGCGGCATAAACCAGCGGTTGATCTCCACGGCCTCCTGAATACGGCCTTCCTTCACCAGGTTATAAATCGCTACTGTCTCTTCGGGAAAGGCGCACACCAGCCCGGCTACCCAGCCATTGGCGCCCACGACCAGGCTCTCCATCGCCAGTGTATCCACACCGCTCATGATGCTGAAGCGATCGCCAAAGCGATTCACCATGCGCGTGATATTTACTACGTCGCGCGTCGATTCCTTTACGGCATCGATGTTTTTGCTTTCGGCCAGGTCTTCGAACATATCCAGCGTCACGTCTACTTTGTAGTCGACGGGATTGTTATAGATCATGATCTGCAGGTCGGTGGCCCCGGCAATGGTCTTAAAATAGGTGACGGTCTCGCGGTGGTCGGATTTATACCGCATGGGAGGCAACAGCATGAGGCCGTCCAGGCCGTTCTTCTGCGCGCGCTCGGCAATCTGCACGGCGTCGCGTGTCGCGCCTTCTGCGATGTTGAGGACAACGGGCACCCGTCCACCCACGGTTTGCACCGTGAACTTCAACAGCTCCTGCTTTTCTGCCGGCGACAGCACACTGGACTCTCCCAACGTTCCGCCAATGATGATGCCGTGCACGCCGGCCTTCAATTGCGCCTCTACATTTTTCTCAAACGTCTTAAAATCCAGTTTGTCATCTGCCGTAAACTTCGTCGTTACCGCAGGAAACACTCCCTTCCATGTGATCATGATGAATATAGTTAAAATACCTATAGACAAAAATAGGGCACGAACACCCCCCTGGATTGTACGCCATTACCTACTACTAATACGATTTATTCCCAAATGGCTCTATTTTCTACAATTAGAAGAATATCTGGTATCGATCCCAGGGGGGTGTTACAGGCCCAATCTTAGTAATTGCAGGGCCACTGGCGCGAGCCTTGCACCCGCGCCAGAAATCCCCATCACTCACTGGTAAGTAAACCCAGGCATTTCAGCCTGAGATTCTCGTAAAACGCAACGTGAAGCTCTCGCTTCATTGCGCTTCCA
>NZ_JAHESE010000035.1 GCF_018598175.1 Dawidia cretensis | reverse complement strand
GGCGAACAACATTTTCCCAGCAGTTTAACTTAAGTGAAAATTTGACAACACGGAAATCGGGAACTTTGATTCCAACAATTAAAATCATCAGATCATGAACACGACAAATGAATTAAACACGGCAGAGGCCGCTCAATTTGTACAGACGGCAAGAGGCCTTCGGACACTTTATTTCGTGCGTGCCGGCTTTTCGATACTGTGGGTGATCGTCATGGCAACGGTGGGCAAAACAAATGCAGCACTGGCCGATATGCTCTTCATTCTTTATCCGGCCTGGGACGCCATTGCTACCTGGTTTGATATCAAGGCTAATCCGCCTTCAGCTCCAAAAACGCCGCAGTTCATTAATCTGGCTATTAGCGTTGGCACCACCGTGGCGGTTGCCCTGGCGTTGAAAGCAGGTGTGCCGACCGCATTAATGGTATTTGGCGCATGGGCGATCATAACCGGCATGATCCAACTTATACTCGGGCTGAAACGCCGTAAAGCGCTTGGCGGACAGTGGCCCATGATCGTTAGTGGAGGACAATCGACTATCGCCGGTATATCCTTTATCGCGCTTGCTCACGCCCCCACCATGGGTATCAGTAGCCTGGTTGGTTATGCGGCGTTCGGGGCTTTTTACTTTATCCTTTCGGCTATCCGCCTTTCAAAAACGATTAAAGCGTCTTCGGTTTCGTAGTAACACCGCTCACGAATGAACTATGCCGGCCGCCGGCATTTTAAATATTACCGCGATTGTACCGGATCAATTCGCTCTTTACTTTTCTCTATTCTATGAATTTTAAAATTATAGTAGTCGTCACACTGTTAAGCAGTACCGGCGTCTATGCACAAAACATGTTCAATATGTCCAGCCTTCACCCCACGGACACAATGCGGGGTGAAGCTCAGGAACAGGCTATTCGTTACCCCTCTCTTCGTCAGGCCTCGGTAACGGCCAGTTTTTTTGGTTCCGGCCATTTCGATTCAGACTTACAGGAAGAAGCTTTTGCCAGCGGTAAAAGCCGGAACGTACGGATCAGCTCCTTTTTTGCAATACCCATAACCCAGTGGAACGGCAATGCGATCAGCGCAACGATTTACCATAATCAACAGTTCTTTAAAGTAAGCGAGGTGAATAATCCGTTGCCAGGAACGCCACTGAGCAATGGTGACTTCAACAAAAGTACACTTGGCTTATCGCTCAACTTTTCGAGAACCGACGCTATCTTTCACACCCCGGTAGTATACTCTGCCGTCTTCACCGCCATCTCCGATAATTTAAAAAGCGTAAAACGATTCAATTTTAATGGCAGTATAGCCTTTCCAGTAAAGCACACGGCAGACGTTTCTCTTTCTTTGGGAGTATTGGTACAGATCGATCCTTCCGCTCCGTTTCCGGTATTACCCATCGTGAGCTATTACCGGCGACTGACCAACCATGGGTTACAGCTGATCCTGGATTTACCTCAGAGCGTGACGTTGAAGCAACCCGTATCAAGAAAAGCCTGGATCTATGTTGGAAGCACAGCCAATACCTTCACGTCGTTTTATCGACCGAACAACCCATTACTGCCTGAGCGTTTCAGCTATAATACCATCGAGTTTAAAAGCGGGCCGGGAGTTGAATATCTCTTCGGTAAATACCTGATGTTGGGCATTAGCGGTGGTATCAATACGATCGCTTCGGCCACCTTCATTGCAAAAGAGGCTCAGTACCATGATGCGTTCGTGAAGAATACAAACAAAGCCACGCCTTATGGTGAGCTTCGGATCTCACTGTTACCGTTTTGATATCTGCTACAGTTTTAATGAACCCCGTAATCGTATGTTTGAATGGTAACAGGCCCCAGCAACCCTGATGCCTGCAACTCGGAAGAAGCTGTGTACGGATTAAAAACCGCCCATGTTTTCCGTTCTTTCTCAGGCAACTGTTGATCGCCGATCAAACGGTTCATCCAATTATTGACGACTTCTACTTTCAGTCTATTTCCCCCCCGCGTCAAAAACGCAGAGATATTCAGACGGTACGGATATGTCCATACGCCACCCACATAGTGGTCGTTCACATACACTTTACCCATCGCCATGACATGACCAAGGTCAATGTACGTTTGTTGCTGCGGTACAGCGGCAATTTGGAAAATCGTCGTATATGTCGCGGTGCCCGAAAAATATTTGATCGCAGCATCCGAAGAATTTTTCCAGTCATAGAGACTGTCAAAACGGACGCTGCTTTCCGGCGCCGATAATCCTTTGAACGCCACCTCCCAGGGCGATGTCACCGTACTGATTACGCTCCCGGCGGGAAAATTCCGCGCACCTTTTTTTGAATCGACATTTGCCCCGTTAAACACAATGAATGCGCTTCCGAACGGCTCAAGCTCCAGCGGAACTGTTGTCTTTCTTCCGTCGCGGGTATACTCAGGCAATGCACGCATTTCACCGGTGAGCGCATCCCATACTTCAGGATTTCCGTTCGCCACGCGGAATGTGGCGTTGAATGTTACCTTTCTTTCCTGCTGATTGGAGATGTAGTAGACGTCATTATCACCTACTATACGATGAATAAAACGTACATCCAATGCGTTATTATCAACATTGCAATCCGGCAAAACAGACAGCACGCTAAAAACACTTTCGAGCGTTGCTTCCTCGCCGAATACATAACCCTTACCAAACTTTTGATGGCCACTGGGAGTAACATTCTTCCATAGCGCGTCCGAGAGTTTCTTTACTTCACGATCGGCGTGCGGATAGTTTACGAGGCTGGGTGAATGTTGCGGGGCGGCGCCCAGAACAACCAAACCTTGCTGTACCATATCTGTAATTTTCTTCAACAAGGCAGGACGCATGGTAGTAAGTTCAGGCAACACCAGCACGTTGTATTGCATTCCACTGCGAAGCGAAAGTTTTCCCTCTTTTACAGATGCCTGGCTGAGCAACACTTCGCCATTGATATAATCAAACGAATATCCCTTTGGCAAAGGAGGATCGCACACACCGGTCATCTTGGGTGCATCCTCGCCTATGAAATAGGCCACATCGGCACTATATCTCCCCTGTTGAAGCATGAAGTTAGTACGCTTGAGGTAGGCTGCAAAAACATCGAACTGTTCAAACCACGTATTCTTACGGTTAAACTCATTTCCAAACCATGCGTTCATCCCCGGCCACCGGTCTTCATACGGCTGATGTACATACACATGTAACAATGTGCTGTTGATGCCTTCGGTGAAAAAGCGGTCGCCACGTTGTTTCATCATGTATGGAGTTCTTCCAAACGTTCTTCCCGCAGCGGTAAAAGACTCTGCCCAAATTTTACGCTTGCCATAAATATGTCCGCTGGAAGAGGCCGCTTTGTTTTCGATGTCCCCCAGCGCACCTTCACTCCAGAACTCCCCGCTGATCTCATCCGACTGTCCACCGTATTGCAAAAACTCGCCCGGGAACCCCCAGTGCCCATAGTTCTCCAGCCAGGTTCTGAGACCATGTTTATGCGCCACTTCACGCAAGCCGCCAACATAATCGTATGCCACGCGATCTGCAATCAATCTGCGCAAGTCCCAAAGAAAGCGATCGGATATGTCAGGACTGCCAACCACTGTTCCGCTCAACACCGGCAGGTATGGAATGGGGTCATACCCATACACCTGTTTGAAACGGTCCGCCATATCGTCCGTCCAGTTCTGGCCGCCGGTTTCATAGCTATCTTCTACAATCAGCTTAAATGATTTCCGATCTTCTGCAGGCACTCTACGCAGTATTTCTCCGATGAATGCGTCAAAGTGGTAGGCCGCGTGTTGCTTGCTCATCTTATCGACCTCTAACCCTGTTGCTTCCGGTGACGCCGGAGCATTTGTCACCTGGGTAGTGAGCATCGCCGTGCGCAAAATCTTCCATTTACCGGTGGGCACATCCCATTCGAGTTTTCCGTTTTTGAACCTGGAGGTGATGTCAACCACATTGTTTGCCCCAACCCCCAGGGACGGGTCAGAAACTTCCGGCGGTTTGCGCCACAGGTAATCCTTCCACAACGGTAGCGGCGCCTGAAACATCTTCGCCAATGTTTTCTCCGGGTAGCGCTCCACCATCGGCTGAGAGGATAACCGAACATCGATGGTAGCACTCGCCGGATCAGCGACGACGAGGCGATAGTTTGTTGTTTTGACCTCCGGCAGGGAAATAACAACGGGCGCCAGCGGATCGAATCCTACGTTCAACGCCGTGTTGCTCCGGTTGATGGCAATGTGCGTAAGCAGCTTGTACTCCACACCTTCTTTATAATACAGATCTGCTGTAGTTAATATCGGTGCATCTACACAGATCACCAAACTGTGCATGGGGTTTTTCCCACTCACGTCAAAAGTAAGTATTCGTTCACGCGTATCGCCTTTTGCTATTCTGGCCTGGTAGCTTTCATCGTTTGCCGGAAGCGGCCAGGCAATCACGTTCACATCTTGTGCATGCGCGCCTACCACGGGTAGGTTTTGATTAATTTTTGCAGGCCCCTCGATCACTACTTCCGACGATGCCAGGTAACGCATACTCTGCGCCGGTTTGATCCAGGGCCCACCCGACTGACTCCACCCCGGGCAGTTGAACAAGCCTATCTCAATGTTCAATTCGGTGGCCGTTTTTAATGCGGCATGAAGGATCTTCCACCATTCGTCCGAAAAAACTTTGTGCGCTCCATAAGGAGTACCTTCGTTCACAATGTTGCTGCCGATAAAAGCCCGGTTGATGCCGGCTTTCTTCATGGCTTCGAGATCCTTGACGACGCCTTCTTTGGAAATATTGTCGGAGATCCAGTACCAATAGACGCCTAACTGCACACTATCCGGCACGTTACGAAATCCAGCCCGCAGGGCCGTGAACGAAAGATCCTTCTGGGCCTTTGTAGTCGTGTAACAAAGTAAAAACAGCACGCATGCTAACAATGTTGCTCTACAAACCATATACATTTATTTCTCCTATAACCCTCTGTGACTCCGGACCGGTTAAACCACAAGCTTAAACTGAAGTGTCTTTTTATCGGCGTAACGCCGATTTACTTCAACATGACTGTAATTTCGTTTGGAACGTCGCCTGCTTTATATTCAAACACCAACGTCCCTTCCTGCGTGCTCTTGATCCGCTTTAGCGTTCTATTATTCTGCAGTATGGTATAATAACTGCTTGGCTTGAGTGAATTGACTTGATAAACCAATACCCCAGAACCTCCAACCCGGGACGACTGGATAAAAACCACTTCATTGGGATCGCATTTTTTTATATCCAGCGTAAGTTCATTCTTCGGTGATGCTTTCAGCTGTAAGGAAGCCTTGTCGGCATTACCTTTAAAATACGATAACTCATTACCTGTATTGTAAAAACCAAAGTCAGTGTTGGAGACTATCTTAAACTTGCCGTTCGATAGGGCATACCTATTCACATCCAAATCAATGGTTAACTGTTGATTCCGATAGTTGTATTTTATCTGCGTTCCGGCCAGGTCCGGCGTAATGTGTGGATCAAGATAGAACCGGTTGTACAGCGGGTTGATGCCATAGATTGCCTGGTACAAGCCCACTACGGAAAGACAATTTCCCGAGAGAATATCGTCTCCGCGCCCGTCCTGGTTCGCGCGACCGTAACGCTGAAAGGCCAGGCCGTCTTTTTCATATTGCGTCAAAACTCTTTTCACATACTTGAGCGCTATCTCGGGCTTGTAGGAGGCGTACGCTTTTACGGCTACTGACCCCCACGACAAGAAGATGTCGCCATTCTCATAGTTTGGAAATGGAAATTGCCAGTCGTTGCCTTCACCCGGTGCATACGAGTACAGGCTGATTGGCCAAAAGAAAAGATTTTCCTTCTGCATTTGTCCTTCTATAATTTCCAATATTGTTTTGATCCGGGTTTGGTCATCACAAATACCGTAGGCAATGGCCATGAAATTTACCGGTGTAACCATGTTGGTTCCGTGAATGGAACCATCTTTATCTCTCCAATGTACATAACATTGCTTTTCAGCATCCCAGAAACCGCCGGATGAAGTAGGTTTATTAAAGTTTGCTTTTAGCTTCTCTGAAAACGTCTTGTATTGTTTTTCTTTTACACTGTTGCCCAGTTGCCTTTCAACATCCGCCCACAAAACAAGGGCGCGGTAGAGCTTGGCGTTCACAAAGGCATTTTCGTACGCGGCCCAAATAATGTCTATCCAGTCGCTTCCTCTTTTCTGACTATAGCTATCGGTCATCATCTCAACCAAACCGTTGCCGTTGCTGTCCCTGTTCACTATCCAATCCAATGCTTTCTCGCTGGATTGCTGATGCTTCCTCACCCACGAGAGGTCGCCATTTTGATCATACAGCTCGGCTACGTTTATCACAAAGTCCGGATTGGAATCCAGCAGGTATCCCCACTGCGCTTCATAGAAGCCCTTGTCGGTATATCCCTTCGGCATAGCATCTTCATTGCTGTAGGCCCACCGTGGCCACACTCTCCCGTCGGGCTTTATGGCATTATCGCGATAATAATCAAGGCACTCCTGGTAACCGGTTAAATAATTGTCGTCATTGATACCCAGGCCCATTTGCGCAATGTATTGTTCATGCAAGCAAATCGGACCATACGGCGTATGCCAGCTATTGCCGCCAAAATGTTTCTTGCCGATTACGCCAATGCGGGCGATGGTGTTCAACACAGCACTGACCTGTTCCTGATTGATGCCCACCAATTTGCCTCTGCCGAATTTCTCGTTAAAGTCAAAGTATGACAGTGTCATGCTTTGACTGCTTTGTCCTGATTGGACCTCTACAGGCGCCCATACATCGGTCGTGTCGCGCACATACATTCTCCTTTTTGTGTCTGCGTCAAACCGCGGCTGCATCCCTGTCGACGACACTCCGACTGTGTACACCAACTTATCGTCCACCGCCCGGCTGTAATCCATGGCGATCTGTTTGCCCGGCGCGGATACGGAAACCGTGAGCCCGTTGCCTGTCTTGCTATTCCAAAATTCAGATGTGTTGCTGCGTACGCCGTAGGTGTCCCGTTTCCTATTAAAAAGATAGAACCAGGCCAGCCCGCCGTAATCTTGATAGGCGCCCTCCCAGGTATTGATAGCCTCGAACCTAAAAACAGGAGACCCGAGATCTTCTGCTACTACTGTTTTCGACGTGGTCCGGTCTATGTCGAACCGGATGTCGTTGGCGCTGATCGTGAAGGTCCATGTTTCCTCTATGGAAAGATTCTGGTCGCCGTACGAGATTCCTTTCAGTATAATGGTATTACCGGCTATCGTTAGGGAAGGGTCTGACGACAGGGTTAACGTAGCGTACCGCGTGGCCTTTGTTCGGATCATGGAGTAAATACCCGCATCGCCCTGTATGACCTGCTGGCCGTTGACGATTACCTGTGATACGTTTGCTCTTTTGTTGTAGTCGAGCGTAAGGATCAGCTTTTCGTTGCCAAAAACAACCTTCCTTGCGTTTGCATCGTTGTTGATTTTTGACTGTGCCAAACATTCACAGGTGGAGCCAATACAAATAACCAAGTAAATAAGACGAAGTGTGAATAGTTTCTCTTTTGCCATGACGATCGTTGCTTTATAAAATTTAGTTTCCTGATCAATACTATTTACTAGCAAACCTGATTTACTTCAATATTGAGTAGTGCCCCCAGCTTCTTTATTTTAGAAGTGATGTGCCCCACTCCTACAGCGCAGTGATGTGCGGGCCCATGGTTATTCCATTCTTCCACAAACTTTCTTGCGCCAATGGAAAACCTGTAGCGGCTATTGGTGTTGCCGATCTCGAGGATCGGCCCCTTTACGGATTCGCCTTCCGCGCACAGCAGCATGAGTGTCCCATCTACCTTTTCAACAACCGAGAGCAACGTGATCGCTCCATGCTTCACCGACATTTCCACGGAAAGGCCCTTCCCTACTTTGCCGTGATAAACATACAACGGCCTTACCTTTGTTTTTCCTTCCGCTATCTGGATGTGACCTGGGCCATCGTGCCCCATTAATACAACATCGTCGCGATAGTCCATGGCGTAGTATTCTGTAAATGAACCGCCCACGTGAAAGGAATCCAGGATCTTCATGGCCTGGGCGTTTTTAACCTCATACTCACCAGCCACCGGAATGCCCCTTGCCGTCAGCAAAGAATTTCCGAGGATGACGGAGCTCATGGTGTCTTCGTTGCCATTGCCTGTGCCTTTATGATAATACGCCATTGACCCAAGTTTATACCGGTCTACCAGCAAATCCAGGGCAAGAGAAGTTTTCGCCGCACGCTCCAGCTCTTCGCGCGGGCAATCGGACTGAATATCAAATGCCTCCTCAAAATATTTTACGCGTCCCTCGATTTGGGCGGCGGAAACTTTCTCACGCAGAAATGACAGCTCATCCACTTCGATGATCTCAATGTGTCCGCCAAAGGTGGCACAGTGAAGCGTGAGGTTTGAATAAATATCGAGCATGCCGCCGTAGTAATTCCCCATCAACCCCAGACGGTTGTGGCTCATGGTGTGAACCACACGGGCGGCGTCTATCCAATCGCCTACCTCTTTCCAGACATAGGGATCATCGTGCAACATTCCGGTAACCTGGAAGAATAAAATATTGGCCCGTCTGAACACGCTGGCAATTTCCGGCACAGGACACGCTGAACAGTAGGCAAGCCACTCCCCCGTCATCTTCGTACGATCTTTGAGGCTGTTGAATTGCTCGTAGTCAATGGATGCCTCTGGTGACAGGTTCAAAACAATGACAGGCACTTTAGCACGTTGTATCACCGGCAACACGGTGGATGACAAGGCATAGGTAGTTACATACAGAAAGATCACATCCACATCTTCCCTTCTGAATTGATGTCCGCAGTCCACGGCCTTCTCGGGGGTGTCCACCAGACCGAGGTTCACTACCTGTGCGCCGTAGGCTGCTATTTTACTTTCTACGACTTCTACGTAACCTTCCAGTCGCTCCCGTAGACCTGGAAATTGGCACCAATAGGCTTCGAGTCCAATACCAAATAGTCCTACTTTAAATGGGTATTCCTTTAATTCCATCATCTCAACGTTCAACAATTAAAAATGGCTTTGTTCAATGATAACAGGCCCTATTAGCCCAGATTTAAGAAGTGGGTCGCCTTTACTAAAGTGTTTGAATGTGCTGAATGTGTACCGCCCGCTTGTGCGGCGCGTATTGTTCAACAGCCATTCAGGCCATTGATCATGTTGTATTCCATCATCCCGCAGTTGCTCATCGCCGATCAGGCGGTTAGGCCACAAGTTAGCAACTTCTATCTCCAGCAAATTCTGCCGTTGTTTTACAACTTCACTGATATCTACCTTCCAGGGTGCAGTCCACACGGTGCCTACCTCGTTACCGTTGATTCGGATCCGCGCCAGCGCGCTCACCTCCCCTAAGTTCAGGAACAATTTCTCGCCTTTCTGCAACTTTGTGTTGACCGGCAAATCAAATGTTTTTGTATATACTGCAATACCCGAATAATACCTGATCCCGTTTTCCGGTCGCAGTGTCCAATCTTCCAAACGGTCAAATGAGGTTGTACCCGGTCCGCCCCAGGCCTTATCAAATGAAACCGTCCAGCGGCCATCTATAGTAGTGACTAATGTAACGGAAGGAAAGTTGTTAGACTGCACAGGCTTCTTATTGCTCTTTTCAAAAACAATAAAAAAGCTCTGGTAGGGTTCAAATTGTAATGGAACGGTAATCTGGTTTTCCCTTTCTGAAAACTCGGGGAGGTCGTATGTTTTCCCCGTTAAAGGATCCCACAATGAAGGAGCTCCTTTAGCCGTCCTGAACATGCCATTGGTTTGGATCCGCTTGTCCGTGCGATTCGAAACAAAGTAAATATCCCACGCGTCAGACGCACGGTGTGTATACCGGATAGCAGGATCGGATTTGAAGTCCTCTGGTATGCCTGCCGCCGCCAACAGCGCTGCCGTCACATCATACACAGGATACAGGTTATCCGTTCTGGAAGTCCCTTCACCTCCCCAAATAATTTTCCCGTTGCCATAGCGACGCACAGTCTGCGTGGCAGGTATGTCTGACGACCCCCAAAGCTCACTTGCTAAAGATCTTATTACTGCATCACACTGCGGGTAGCCGGATAAGCCGGGTGCTTTTTGTGGCGGGCTGCCAACAACGGTTGCGCCGGCTTCAACCAATGAGGTAATCTTCTTCAGCAAGGCCGGCGTCATAGTTTCCCAGGCGGGAAGTACAAGTACGTGATAAGACGCTCCCCCCGGAAACGTAATTTTATGATCTTTTACGGACGCCATGTATAACTGCCCGGGCGAGCACCCGTCGAAATTGTAGGCTTTTCTATCGGGCAAAAAAACATCTCCCGACAAGGCTGAAGCCGGCGCCCGGAAAATGTGCGGGGCGCCTTCCGGCGTCAGGTATAGAATGTCCGCCACGGCATTTCCCTGACGCAATACGTACTGGCATCGCGATACATATATATGATAGGCATCGGCCATGGGCCACCAGGTTTGGTTCCTGTTCCATTGCACGCCATACGGCCCCATTGTCATACCCGGCTTTAACTTGTCATCCAGCGGCTGATGTTGAAAGGTATGATAGAAGAATTTATTTACACCGGCCGCAAGCGCCCAGTCGCCCTGATTTTTCATGGACGCGGGATGTTGCCGCCAGCCATCCACCGCGGTAAATGCTTCCGCGGCAACAACAGCCTGACCGTTGACATGCGCAAGGGAAGCAGCCTGGATACAACTGAAGGAAGCGTTATACCCGCCCGGGCTCCAGAACTCACACATGGGCACGTCGGCAACCGCACCGAGCTCCAGGTCGGCGGTAGGATTCATATCATACGGCTCTATCGACAACCCCAGCCCGTTTCGATGACTATATCTTTTTAGATGTTTAGCATGGTTCTCCACGATCAATTCCTGCGATGTTTGCCGCAGATCCCACAAGAACCGCTCGCTGATCTCCACGCTCTCCACGATCTTACCGGCATATACCGGATAAAACAAAAGCGGGTCATACCCCCTTCGCTTCTTAAACTCGTTTCTGAATCCCACGCTCCAGTTTTGCGCGCCCATTTCCCAGCTATCCATGTGCAGCATGGTCAGTCCTCCCGGAGAGGATTTGTTTCGCGGGCCGATCTTTTGAAGAAGCGTGCCGGTGAATTCTTTCAGGTGAGCATTAAACGCCGTGGTATCGAACTTGTCGCACTCAAAGCCCAGACCGGGCAGCGGCGCCGGACGAGTAGCAGCACCGTTATTCCGGCGCCCAAAACGCATAACGACCCATTTGCCGGGAGGTGCTTGCCACAAAACCTTTCCGTCAGCGTCCAATTTGCCGGTAAGGTCTATGATCCGGTTCTTTTCAATCACCGCCCCCTCGGGCGGAACGGGGTAATTCGCTTTGCAGGGAAGATATTCTTTTACGCCTGCCTGCGAAGTATACGGCGCACGGTAGTACAACGCTTTTTCATCAACATCTGCCAGGGTATAAGGATCGGGCAATGGGAATGCCAGCACGGCAACATCTTCATAAAAATCCATCCATTCCTTTTCCAATTCCGGTGTAAAGACATCTTCACCAAAAAACGGGCGCTTCGGTAAGGGTACCGGTAACACGATTGGTTTCTTCACCGATCCGTCAACTTCCACACTACTGCTTACCAGGTGCTGCATAGATTGCGATGGCTTTACCCAGGGTCCTCCACTGCCGGTCCAACCGGGACCAACCCCCAGCGTCATTTCTATTCCCAGGCGTTCACACTCGTGCACCGCATGCGCAAATAATGTCTTCCATTCTTCGCTTAGAAAGTCAACTTTACCACGGGGGATGCCAACATTTACCTCCAGGAACAAAACACTGCCAATGCCTTCCTGCTTCATCGATTCGAGATCAGCCGTCATGCCTTCTTTCGACAGGTTGCCATCCATAAAATACCAGTACACACCGGGCCGGGCATCCTCTGGCGGATGGAGAAATTGCGCTTTCATAGTCTGGAGGTCATCATGACGCTCTCGTCCATCGAAACCGAGCAGTAAAAGGAGTATCAGGAAGGCAGAACCTTTCACCAGGTAGAGCAACCTTGTATAAACTGATTTAATCATAATTCGACAACCGCCACTGAAAATGGCTCCAGTACAATTTTTCCACCCACTACCACCGCGTTGCCGGGAGGATTTTCGCCCGTGGTTATATCGACATAACTGATCCTGGTTGTACCCGTTGCTTGCGGCAGCGTTATCTCCGCGCGCGTATTCTTCTTGTTGATCAGCAAGATTCTTTTACTGCTCGGTCCGGCAAATCCCTGGGTAGCGACACCCGGCACATTTGAAATTGTCTGTACAAGTTTGTCGCCCTGATGAAAGTTATCGATCAACAGTTTCAACACCCAGTACCTGGGATTGCCATTGCCGTTTTTCCAGTTTACCATGCTTACGTCTGGAAACTGGGATGGATAGCCCACCAGTTGCGACTCCCCCACTACATCAATACCCATTTTTGTCAACTCCAGGAAAAGATGGGCGTACAGGGCGCCCGCGAGGTTCCAGTAATGATTATCGATAGGGCCAGACACTTCCGGGCCCCGTAGGATAACACCCAATTCGTTTATCATGGTAAAACACTGTGGGGACAGTCGCTTCCGGATGTTCTCAATATAACGCACCCGCTCTAAAAAGGCGTCGGCCTTTTCAAAGAATGTATATTGATAGGACTCGAGTGTTTGTCCTTCAAACGACGGCGTGGAATAATGATGGTAGGAGATTCCTTCCACGGTAACACCGCGCTTGTGATTTTTGGCGTCCAGGAAATATTCAAAATACTCCGGGTTGTTACTGAAGGCGACAGAGATTCCTACAAACTTTGTTTCCCGGGAGATTTTTTTAAGCTCCGAGACAATGGCATCATACATCGCAGTGTACATCGGTGGCGGGATGTTGTGCTCCAGGTCCGGTTCATTCAGTACTTCCCAATAAGGTATTTTATAGTAATGTCCCGATTTATGAAATTTCCCCAGCTCATCCGTGAACCCGCCCTGGGTGTACCAACGGAAAACCCTCGCATAGTAGTCCGCCAGCTCTTTCATGGATGGATCTCTAAGTTTTGTTCCCTGGTTGTAGTTCCAGGTGGTTTTATAGGGATCGTCAGGATACGGTACTTTGCTCGCTGTCTCCCACATCCATGCGGGTGTCGTGCTAAAATTAATGACAACAGGATGCCCCTTGGTGGCCTCCATAACAGCCTGCATGGTGCTATCCAGATATGTAAAGTCCCAAAACGTTTCTGTCCTGGTGGGTGGAAGTAATTCGGCGACAGCCATTTTAGGATAGGGAAACCAGGGAACATAACGCAGATAATCGGCCTGGAGATCTTTCAATGCTTTGAACACGTTTTTGTGGATCGGTGAACCGGGCCTTACCATCGGGTTCTCTACCAATTGAAGCGTGGGAGTAGTTTTAGAGGTGACGAGTGTTTTACCCCAATCTGCGGTAACAGTATGCTGTGCATGACTAGGCGCAGGGAACAAACCAATAGCCAACAGCACCGGCAGAATAATCTTGTTAATGTTTCTTCCCATGATCTTGACTTGAAGCACAATCTCATTAATTGTAACCCGTATTTTGACTCAACTTCGTATTGATCCTTCTTTCACTCGCAGGGATCGGAAACAATGCCTCATACGGACTAAACTGGTAGTCGCCGGGGGTAAAGGGAATGCCGCCCCGGTCGGTAGTGGGGTTGCTCCGCTCAACCGCCGCATAAGCATTCAGGAAGGTTGCCAGCGCTTCCGGTGTTTTGGTTCTCTTCAAATCAAACCACCGATGATTCTCAAAGGCCAGCTCAACTCGTCTCTCCTTCAGAACTGCCTCGCGGAATGATCCCTCATCCAATCCGCTTAATTCATCCAGATCTGCACGGTCGCGAATAGTATTCAAATAACCATACGCCTCTGTGCTGGGTCCTTTCTCTTCCTCATTGATCGCTTCGGCCAACATCAACAAAACATCGGCATACCGTAACACCGGCCAATTATCGTTGGTAATGCCACGAATGGTGTGCGGATGATTGTATTTATTGATAAACGGAACAGGTACCCATTCATTTGCCTGATTCAAGTATCCCTCCTTTAACGACACCTCTTTGCGGAGGTCGCCTGGTTCATAGGCGG
This sequence comes from Dawidia cretensis, assembly GCF_018598175.1. GTDB lineage: Bacteria > Bacteroidota > Bacteroidia > Cytophagales > Cyclobacteriaceae > Ohtaekwangia > Ohtaekwangia cretensis. The sequence goes on along the minus strand of NZ_JAHESE010000035.1, from coordinate 52,299 downwards.
CAATCATATCGCGTGATGGTATATTCCATCCCGCCCCGTTTTGCCCGGGAAAATTGATGACCGAGCCATCGGAATAGAGGGGCGCAAAAGTATAGATAAAATTACTTCCTTCCCCTTGTGTATTGTCGCCCTGGAACTGAACATCGAAAATAGACTCGACATGATTCTTATTCTGCGGATCAAAAACAGCCGCATAGTCGGGTAATAATGAATACCCCAATGACAAAACCTGGCGAAGGGTGGTGATGGCATCACCATACTCTTTGCGGGTCAGTTGTACTTTCCCCAACAATGCCAGGGCCGCACCTTTGCTGGCTCTTCCTTTGTTTGTTGCATTATAGCTCGCGGGCAGGGCGTCAACGGCAAAGTCAAGATCACTCCGGATCAGCGCATACACGTTATCGACTGGCTGCCGCTCAAACGCGTACGCCTCTGTGGGAGTTTGTAACGGCTCGGTGATGATGATGACTTCTCCAAAGTACTGGACCAACAGAAAATAATAATATGCCCGGCTGAATCGAAGCTCGCCTTCATATTGAGTTTTGAGCGTCGCATCAAATGTTGCCTCGGGAAGTTTTGCCAGCGTTGTGTTAATATTCACCAGGGACAGATACACGCTGCTATACAGGGTGGAAATAGTGGGTGTGCCCGAATTGACCTGCCAGAACTCCAACGCTTCGATATCGGGTCCTTGCCCGCGATCACCTGTATTAAAATGAAGTGTTGTATTATCGGTAACAAACTCGTTGTACCGCCATTGACTTAAGATGATCCCCTGAAGTTGCCCATAGACACCATTTACGGCTTGCTGCACCTGCGCTTCGGTTTTATAGAAACCGGACGCTACCAACGTGGCGGGATCGGTCTTATTAAGAAAGTCGTCACCGCACGATAGCAGGCAAAGCACGACGAGTGTATACGCTATATATTTCATATCTCTTTGGATTTAAAATATGGATCTAAAATTTAATACTGGCGCCCATGGAAAATGTACGGGGCAATGGATACGCCTCTTCATCAAAGCCGGGTTGTGTACCTTCTCGGATGTTAACTTCCGGGTTCCCGCCGGGATAGTCCGAAATCAAAGCCAGGTTTTCGGCATTGAGAAACACTCTGACGCTGCTCAATGCCGCTATCTTGGAGAAGGTATATCCAATGCTGACATTTCGTACCCACATGTGGCTGGCGTCGTGAACATAGCGTGAATTGGATTCACGTTCCCATTTCCAGGTATTTGAGGTGGGACCTACGCCATCACCACGGTCAGTATTAGATCGCCACCGGTTTACCCCGGATTGCAAAACATTAAAGACGCCATCCATATTCATGGTTGTGGACTCGATGTTCCGATAGAGATCGTAGTTTTGTGCCCCGGTAAAAAGAACGTTAACATCAAATCCTTTGAAGTCTCCGCCCAGGGTCAGACCCCAGGTAAAATCGGGATTGGGATTACCGATCTCAACCATATCCCGGTCGTCTGCAGCATAGGATATGACGTCATCGTTATCGTGATCCAGGTATCTGTAAACGCCCGGTATGGCGCCGTCCTGTGTGGGTGATGTAGCAATCTCTTCTTCCGTATTAAATATGCCGAGCACCTTGTAACCGGTTATCATGCCGATCGGTCTTCCTACGCGCGATACGCTCAGACCATCATAAAAGGTACCTTGCCATATAGCATCGTTTCCGCCCCGGATGGCCAGAACCTTGTTACGATTAAAGGAGATATTAAAGCTGCTATGGAAATTGATCTCGCTAATCCTGGTTCGGTAGTCAAGTGCCAGCTCCAGCCCTTTATTTTCCACCTTTCCGATATTTGAAAAGGCGTTGTTGAAGCCTGCAATGGCAGGGATCTGAACGGACAAGAGCATGTTATCCGTTGTGCGATGATAATACTCCGCCAGAAGTGTCAGCTTATTATCGAATAAAGACAGGTCCATCCCGATATCCGTTTGCCTGGACTGCTCCCATCCCAGGTCGGCATTGGCAAACGATCCCAGTATTTTTCCATTCACCAGGTTATTTCCGATAACATAATTGGAGGATACCATCGCCGCCAGGCTTGGGTAATTTCCGATGTTGTTGTTACCGGTAACGCCAAAGCTTGCGCGCAGTTTTAGATCCGTCAGCCAGGATACCTCAGGCATGAACGACTCTTCGCTGATGCGCCAGCCGACCGAGGCTGCAGGAAAGCTCCCCCATTTGCTATTGATCCCAAAGCGTGAGCTTCCTTCTCTGCGAAAAGAACCGGAGAAGAGATATTTATCCTTAAAAGAATAATTCACGCGACCAAAGTAGGCCAGTAAGCTCCAGCTTGCTTCGTCTGATGAAACATCACGGGTTTTCGCCCCATCCAGAATCCGCACAATATCATCAGCAAACGTATTTCCCGTTCCGGTTATAATCTTCTCCGTATACTCTTGCGCTGTGTATCCCAACAGCGCCTCAAAAGAATGGTTACTGATCTTATGGGAGTATGTTAAAAGTTGATCGGCCGCAATATTGTTGGATTTGAAATATTCCTCAAGCTTCGATGCCGGCTGTGGTGGCGGTTGACTGAACCCGGTCCCGGCCAGCGTAGAGGGCCTGAACTCCATCCGCTCGTTATTGACCAGGGTCGCACTAACCGATGACTTGAATTTGAAATGTTTCAAGAATGACAGCTGCACATAACCATTCGTCAATACGTTGGTTTGGGTAAGGTGCCGGTCCATTTCATGCAGTTCCTGAACAGGATTGGCCGTTCCGAAAACACCGTTGGTTCCGCCAATGTATGCGTTAAAAGAACCGTCATCATTATACACGGGATACCGGGGGTCGGCCCACAGCGCACGGCCAATCAAACCATCGCGGTAATTCGTGCTGGCATAGCGGTCTGTGAAGTTCGCCCCGGCGATGTTCCATCCTACCGAAATAAAATCATTTATCGTTCCGTCCATGTTGGCCCGAACGTTGTAACGTTTCAGGCCTGTCTTCATAATAAGACCCTCCTGATTCAAATATCCAGCGGAAATCAGCGACCTGAACTTTCCTCCACCGACAGCAGCAGACATATTGTAATTCTGAAATGCAGCATTCTGGTTGGTAATCTCCTTCAACCAGTTCGTAGAATACCGGGTCTCTTCTGGATTTCGAAACTCTTCGGGAATCTCTCCAGGATCAGGCTCCCGGTTTTCATTGTACCGGATCCGGTCTATAAAACTCTCCTTCTTAAATTGAGCAAACTCCACACCGTTCATCATTTTGGTGCTCCTCGAATCAGGGAGATTTTGAATACCCGTATTGATATCAAACGTTAAGCTCACCTGGCCGCTTTTGGCCGATTTGGTAGTGATCAGAACAACACCATTCGAGCCTCTTGCTCCGTAAATAGCCGTTGAGGCGGCATCTTTCAACACCGTTATACTTTCGATATCCGACGGATTCAGGCTTTGGCCAATGGCGGTTCCAACGGGAAATCCGTCCACTACATACAACGGCGCACTGCCCGCGCCCAGGGAGCCGACGCCGCGAATGGTTACTTCCAGTTCCGCACCGGGCCTACCCTGCGTCTGCCTGACCTGTACACCCGGAGCCTGCCCCATCAGCAAACGCCCGGCATTGGAAACAGGCGGATTACCAATAGCGCGCATGTCGATCACGGACACGGCAGAAGTAATCTCTGCCTTCCGTGAGGTGCCATAACCGACCACGACGATCTCCGCAAGGGTTTTCTCGTCGACTGAAAGAGTCATGTCAAGGATTGTTCTTCCGCCTACCTTCACTTCCCGGGAAGCATATCCAATAGCGGAAAAAACCAGGATACTGTTTGCATCCGGAACTTCAATGGAGTATCTACCGTCACTATCCGTCGTGGCACCGGCGGTAGTTCCTTTAATGAGGATATTGACGCCCGGCATGGACACCGCATCGATAGAATCGCTGACAGTACCCGTTACAACAACCTGCGCCTGCGATGAAAAAGGAAAATAAAGCAGCACGATAAGTAAGAAAGGCACTCTGTGCTTCCTGAGTGTAGCCAGTAAAATTTTTATTTCCATAGGTCGTTTGGTTTATCTTTTTTGATCTTGGTTAGGTGCGTTTCAGGGGTCCGGATAAAAGAGGTATCGATACCGTTGTCTACAGGGGTATTCCATAATTATTAGCGATAAAACCGATTGCCGTATAGTTTCAATCGATATAAGTATATATTTTCATGCAAACGTTATTAAATTCAACAATGTAAATTGAGCGTAACGTAACGTCCCAAAACATGAATTTTTTGATTATCCATTTATCCTTTTTGCTTACAGACCATGCCTGAGATCTATCGCAAATACCTGAACGAGCGGGAACACGGAACGGAAGACCAAACCGATTGGGGAATCTCAGTGCTTACCGTGGGACACAATATTCATAAGGCCAATACGCACTATCCCGATAAATCGCACCCCAATTCCTATTACTTCAATTGGGAAGAAGGCAGAACCTTAAAGGAGTTTCAATTAGTCTATATCTCGAATGGGAATGGGATCTTTGAATCAGAGCTGTCAGGCACGACCGTGGTAGAAGCCGGAACTGCGTTTCTTTTATTCCCCGGTGTCTGGCATCGCTTCAGACCATCGGAAGAAACTGGGTGGGAAGAATTCTGGGTAGGTTATCGGGGCAGCTATGTGGAGTATTTAATGGGGCAACCCTGTTTTAAACCTTCTGCACCTTTCATTCAGATCGGAATGAGCGCTGAGCTGATGAGTGTGTTCATCAAGCTCATCGAAACGGTAAAATACGAAGGCGTGGCATATCGCCAGTTTTCATCGTGCCTCATTAGTCAATTACTTGCCATTGTCTATGCTTCTGCCATTAACAGCGATGCCCAACGTCAAAACCAGAATAAGATAATTCATCAGGCAAGATTCAGGATCCACGAAAATGTTGATAAGAATGTTAACCTCGAACAGCTCGCGAAAGAGCTCGGGGTAAGTTATCCCTGGTTCCGACGGGTCTTCAAGGAGATAATGGGGGTCTCGCCGGGGCAATACCACATTAATCTGCGCGTTGAAAAAGCCTGTACGCTACTAAAGGAAACGGATCTTACGGTAGCAGAAATTGCGTTTCACCTGGGCTTTGAATCAGAGTTTTATTTCTCGCGTATCTTTAAAAAGAAGGTCGGACTGCCGCCTAAAAAATATAAGCTTACGATCAGGCCGAATACAAAATAGCGCGCGTCTATCATTATAAAAACTACTGGCAATCGTACGTATAACCACCGACCGGAAAACCCTGTTCATTATAGTCATACGTCAGGGTGCTGTTCGTATCGGCTTCGTTGCCCCGAACAAGCGAGTAGTGCATTGTCACTGGGTTATTCTTGCTCAATGAAGTAATAATCGCCTGCCAATTACTATTAATGACATACCCCCAATCCTCTTGCACAAATTTCCAATATTTCGACATAGCGCTGTAAGGAGAAGGCTTATCATCATAGGTGACGTCTATCTCCGTCTGAACATCCTGTTTATAAACAAAATAGCTTTCAGAAGGCACGTTGACATTATACACCCCTTCGCGGAATAGTAAAAATTGTTTTAAGTGGGTTACATTGTCGTTCGCATCATAGGTAAGCTCAAGTACGATGTGATACTAGGGATGTCATCGTCACCATTGCAGCCGGGCAGCAACACAAACACCGCCGCAAATTTCAGAATGGACAAATGTTTGATTCTCATGTTCGGGCTTTTGAGGATAAATTACGGCTTACGCGTTACATCGGCAATTACCTTTTTGGATAATAACGGGGCACAGTCTCGCTCAGACCATCCACCCCTAAAGCAAAAAAAGTGAACAGCACGTGCTGTTCACTTCAAACTAACTCAATAACCAGACCTATATATAGACAATCATTTCAATATCAACTCCAAAGCAACCCTTCTGTTCTGGGCTCTGCCCGCCGCCGTGCCATTGGTGGCAATGGGCTGTTCTTCGCCATAACCGACTGCCTCAATGCGATCTTCCGATACACCTTTACTGACAAGGTATGCTTTTACGGATTCTACACGTGCCTGTGAAAGTGTCAGATTCGTGGCATTGCTTCCGCTGGCGTCTGTATGTCCACCCATTTTCAGCTTGTAATCCTTATACTCCTCCAATATACTCACGACTTCATTAAGCATGGGAAAAGACGACGGCTTCAGAACGGCTTTTCCGTTTTCAAACGCAATGCCACGGGTAGCGAAATTCAATCTCTTTTTCACTTCCTCCTTTATCTCGGGGCAACCGTTGACAGAGCCTTCACCCTTCGATGTGGGGCATGCGTCCAGATTATCCGTTACACCGTCACCATCCGTATCGGCCGGGCAACCGACTTCGTCTACTTTAATTCCTTTCTCTGTATTGGGGCATTTATCCTTTGAGTCTTCTACACCATCGCTATCACCATCGGCACAGCCCTGGAATATATCAAGTCCAGCAAGATTAGGGCATTTATCCTTCGAGTCTTCTATGCCATCGCCATCCGTATCCGGACAACCTGCGAAGCGCGTGGCGCCAGGTACATCGGGACAAGTATCATCTCCATCCGCTACGCCATCTCCGTCCTTGTCAGGACATCCCGCAAGTGTGGTTGTGCCCGCAAGCATCGGACACTTGTCGAGATAATCGGCCACGCCATCCTTGTCAGTATCTACAGGACATCCTTTTGAGTCTACTTTTGCGGTGGCGGGCGTATCGGCGCATTTATCCTTCCGGTCCGCTACGCCATCATTGTCGACATCCCGCGGCTTACGGAGATTGAATATAAGGCCCGCACTGTGCTGCAGATACAAATCGTTTCCACCCTGGTCCACGCCGTCCCAGGCGTCGTAAAGCGGGGCATTAATAGTGTTGGCCACTTCCAGGCCCACCCGGTCGTTGAACTGAAACAGAATACCGACACCTGCCGCGACGTTGGCCTTTACCTCGCCGTCGGTGATGGGCGATGAGCTTGATTCCACAAACTGCTTGGAATCGATATATGTGCCGCCGATACCCGCCACCAAAAATGGCGCAATAGCAGCCTCTTCTTTTAGCAGATAGCCGTTATTTAGTTTGTACTTCAGTTTCAAATTGACCGTGTAGAAATCCGCATCCACGCCAATCGTTGCCAGATCATTTTGATGACGTACCTGATTGAACGAAACCTTTTCCACTAAATTGAACGAAGGATTGAGGTATTGTTGCAACGATACGGCACCACCTACTTGTTTGTAATTAAAATCATAAAAATGATGTTGATTATCATTTAAGTCACCGTCATATTCAGACATGGTGACGTGGAACCCTATGGCGCCGCTTTGCGCTCGCGCGTGGTGGCATGCGATGAATAAGATCGCAATGCAGATCAGCAGTAATTTTTTTCTCATGTTGTTTTGTTTATCCTAGTGATGACGCGTTCTCATCGCTCAGGGCTCGCGGGCCAACTCCGCATCAATCCGCTTAGAACTCTCGTCATTACAAAGATTGCAACTATGCCAGCAAAAACGGTTATACAACGACAGTGGATTGTTACATGAATCACGTTTTGTATACTATCCATCTGTAAACTATGCAAATCGATCCGGTCGTTCTATAACTGACGCAACCTGTACGTACTCTAATTTAGCGTATTACGCGGCATACAAAACTTTGAAATCATCATTCTTGACCTGGCTACCAATTTTACTACAGGCAATTCAGCAACAATTTCACGATTCACGATTATGAACAAAGAAGAAATTGAAAGAGGCGACCGCTTTATGCTGGTCGATGCAGTTGAATACACCACTGATTCCATTACCTCCCGGCCTATTATCAAAAAGCTATCCGGAACGGTTGTTGCAACGGCTTTCAACGCCGGCAAGAATCTACTGGAGGGAACCTCGCCGTTTGACACGTTGATCCAGATAACCGAGGGTACTGCACAAGTTTTCATTGAGTCCAGAGCCATCACGTTGAAGGTCGGTGAAGCCATTGTCATTCCCGCCCATATGCGTAGCTCCATGGCGGCGATCGCCCGCTTTAAAATGGTTACCACAATTATTAAGAGCGGATATGAAGATGTCTCGTGATACGGGGAAAATTACAAAATATGGGGGTGGAATGATTTTTACATGAACGAACGATAAACAAGATCGGACTGTTGTAGTAGTAGTAGCATAGAAACCCCACTGGAATGACTTATTCGTTTGACAAAACCCAAAGCCAATTCTTCAGCGTATTGCGAAAACGTGTAGATGACTATTTTGCCGAAAACAAAATTCATCCTACTGGAAACAAGATGTTACTGATCAAAAGCGCATTGCTGTTTTTTACAGCGGTGACGCTGTACGGTACGCTTGTATTTTTTACACCTGTCGCCTGGGTGGCAATAGTTCTCTGTGTTCTGCTGGGATTGAACCTCGCGCTGATAGGATTCAATGTGATGCACGATGGCGGGCACCAAAGCTTCTCAAGACATCGCTGGGTTAATATCCTTGCGGCCCATTTCCTCAACGCCCTGGGTGGCAATGCCTACTTCTGGCAGGTAAAGCACAATGTCAATCATCATACGTTCACGAATGTCGAGGGAATGGATTCGGATATAGATGTCAAGCCGTTTATGCGCCTGCATGACGATCAGCCTCTACGTCCGTACCATCGTTTACAGCATATTTACTGGATCTTTCTATATGGCATTTCTTATCTGGCGTGGGTATTCTACGAAGACTTTCAAAAATATTTTGCCGGCCGGATCTCACCAAACTCGCCTCGAAAAAGATTACCAGTAGGACAGCATGTTATCTTCTGGGCAACAAAGGTGCTTTATGTACTATTCTATATAGCGTTTCCAATTTTCTGGTTAGGTTGGCTACCGTGGCTGGTAGGTTTTTTAGTCATAACGTTTGTGTGCGGCGTCGGCATCAGCATCGTGTTTCAACTGGCGCATGTTGTTAAAGGAACTCAATTTTTCTCTGCCGGGGCAGAAGGCCAGCGGTACGACTGGGCTGTCCATCAAATACGTTCAACGGCCAATTTTGCTACCAGCAACAAGTTTCTCTACTGGATACTGGGAGGGCTTAATTTCCAGGTGGAGCATCACCTCTTTCCGCGAATCAGTCATGTTCATTACCCGGTCATCGCCCGTTATGTCAGGCAAACCTGCCTCGAATACGGCATTGCTTATCAGGAGTACAAGACTATGTGGTCGGCATTCGTCTCCCATATCACCCATTTGCATAGCCTGGGGCGACCTGCGGTGCAATAGCGTACCATTAGAAAGGATTGGTAACGTGCATAAACTTATATCATGAAATTGTACATCAAGTACATGGTCAGTTTGCGCTGTAAGCTGGTTGTAAAGGAAGAGTTGAAGAAGCTGGGATTACACGAAGTGGCCGTCGACCTCGGTGTGGTCGAGATTTTAGAAGATATTACAGACCAACAACGGCTGGAACTACGCGAACGACTACTAAAAACCGGACTTGAGCTGCTTGACGACAACAAAACCGTTTTGATCGAGCGCATAAAAAACGTCATCATCGAATCAATCCATTATTCCGACGGGCAGCTTACTGTAAATAACTACCCAGAGTACCTAAGCGAGAAGCTTCAATGTGACTACACGTATTTATCCACTATTTTCTCGGAGATTAAAGGCATTACCATACAGCAATTCGTTATTTTACATAAGATCGAGCGTGTAAAGGAGCTACTTTTGTACGACAAACTGAATTTGACCGAAATATCCTATAGATTAAATTATAGCAGCGTAGCGCATTTATCAAACCAGTTTAAAAACGTTACCGGCCTTACGCCATCGTATTTTAAGAAGATCGAAAAGGCTCGGAGGAGCAATCTCGAAAAGGCGAACCTCCCCCCTGCCGAACCCACAGAAACGCAACTATAAAAGCCGCCTGGTTATCCAAATATTAGCCCGGGGACGTATAGGAATACTGTAATGAACCCTGTCTATAAGCACCCTCGGAACATTCCGGCGGGTGCTTTTACTATGTCTACAGTCCCATGTTGACAGCTTGTTCTACCTCCGCGCGAAGGGAGTTCTCGTCATGTCGTTTTAATATAAAGATTTTCCCGCCGTTCCTCAATGCTTCTTCGCGCTTCTCAAAAGATGAGCTCAGCATGACCACCGGAACATTTTTAATCAACGGATATTTGGCTTTCTCCTTTAAGAAGCCCAGCCCATTCATGATGGGCATATAATAGTCAACGAAAATAATAGAAGGAAGCACCGGCATGAAACGAAGCTTTTCAATGGCCTCTCTGCCATTAACGGCCACGTCGGATAGCCATACGTCATCAATGTTCCGAAGCGCAGTTATGAAAAATTCCAGATCGTCCTGATCATCTTCTACGAGAAAAATGCTTCGTACTTTTGGCATAGCGGTAGTGCACCGTAAAAAGGCACTTCAAAGATATAAGCTAATACGCCCACGCGGTTACAGCCGGATAGGAGATCGTTACATAGTTCGCGCACGCCCCGACACTATAAATTCTCCAGATTTTGCTGTCGTGTGTGTGTCACCTTCTTAAAATAAGAAGGCGTAAGGCCGGTAACTTTCTTAAATTGGCTGGATAAATGTGCCACGCTGCTATAATGCATCTGATACGAAATCTCTGTCAGGTTCAATTCATCGTATAATAACAGCTCCTTCACCCGCTCAACTTTATTAAGAATAATGAACTGCTGAATGGTCACACCATTAACCGCTGAAAATACATTCGAAAGGTATGTGTAGTCATATTGCAACTTTTCGCTAATGTAATCTGAATAATTTCGCAGCGGCAGCTCTTTAGAGTAGTGGATCAATTCCGTAATCACGTTTTTGATCCGTTCCACCAGGATGCTTTTGGGATCCTTCAGCAATTCCAACCCTGACGTCAGTAGATTGTTGCCCAACCTTGACCGTTGATCGTCTGTAATGTCGCCTACTATTTCTGCCACACCCAGGTCGACCACCACGCCACGAATCCCCAGCCGCCTCAGTTCTCTCATCACAATCAGCTTACACCGGGGACTGACCATATATTTGACATATAATTTCATACGCGGTGTTATGTTTTTCCTGCCCGACAACAAATTGATCTGCTTACTACAATGAAGTAAATAATGATGCCCGCCACTCACACAAAATATATGCGTGAAGTATGTAACATTTATCCATGCTGCTGTAATACCTGCTCCAACAAACTAACGCATATTACGACAACAATTCTACTCGTTATGAATTACTACGTGAACGCTGACCAGAAGGTAGAGGTCGGTACATTTGGTATTGCCGAAATTCCCGTGCAAGCGCGGAAATTAACCGGAATAAAAGCGCGTATGAGCCACATATCCTGTGTACACAAGGCCGTAATGATAAGTTCCTTTGCCCGGCGCCATCAGATTCAGGCCAGTCTGGTTCACCTAAATCCGGACGTTGCAAAGATTATTTCCTCCACGGATGCTTGTCACCAACTGCAGACCGTTTATGCTGCTTACAAAGAACAAACTGAATTTGTGTCGTCGCTTGACCAATAGCTGGTGGCATACTTTAACGAATAAACGAGATTATGAATACATCCAGTAAAGACAACATCTACCCGATCGGCACCTTCGTGACAGCAAAGATTAATCCCAGTCTGCCGTTGGTGGTCCATCAATACTATCAGCGTATTTATTACTGCGCAGTAGTCAATGACCCGGGGCATAAACAGTTCGCGTACTTTGAGCGTGAGCTTACCCAGTCTTAATTACGGCCGTAAACGCCGTTAAGGCTCAATTTCCCTGGCAACCGGCAGTAGCGTAGGACAAAAAAAAGATCGGCCTAAAGCAGGCCGATCGTTATCTCTGTTCTATTACCCTAGATAGGATTTTAATTTCCCACTTTTGGCTGTATGCCTTAACCGTCTGGTTGCCGACTCTTTTATCTGTCGTACACGCTCGCGCGTGATATTAAATTTATCGCCGATCTCTTCCAAGGTTAGAGATTCTTTACGGTTCAATCCAAAATACAAACTAATCACTTCTGCTTCCCGCGTTGTCAGCGTCGCCAGCGATCGTTGTACTTCCTGGATAAGTGACTCCGCCATCATCGCCGATTCGGGATTCGATTCATTCACATCCGATAGGACATCGAGCAAACTACCGTCCTCGCCTTGAGAAAACGGAGCATCAACCGATACCTGGCGACCCGCTATTCTTAAACTATCCGTAATCTCATCGGTGGTGACACCGATAGTCTCGGCCACCTCCTCGGTGGAGGGTTCACGCTGAAATTTCTGCTCGAGGTGAGCAAAGGTTTGAGATATTTTCGTGAGTGAGCTAATACGGTTTAATGGCAACCTGACGATACGCGATTGCTCCGCAAGTGCCTGCATAATGGATTGGCGAATCCACCAGACTGCGTAGGAGATAAATTTGAATCCCCTTTTTTCGTCAAACCTGCTGGCCGCCTTGATCAAACCAAGATTACCTTCGTTGATAAGATCCCCAAGCGAGAGTCCATTATTTTGGTATTGTTTAGCCACCGACACCACAAAGCGAAGATTTGCTTTCGTGAGTTTTTCCAACGCCACTTGATCACCCTCTCTTATTCTTTTGGCCAGCTCCACCTCAACTTCAGCCGTAATCAGATCTACTTTCCCTATTTCCTGTAAATATTTATCCAAAGATTGACTCTCTCGGTTTGTAATCTGCTTACTGATCTTAAGTTGTCGCATGTAATTGGTTTGATGAATAATATGTAAACAGCCTTGATTCGGCAACTTGCTGATCAAGGCAAATTAAGGAAAAACAAAAAATTCTGGGGGAGAATAAATTGATTGAAAATCCAGTTTCGGCACAAGATAGTCATTATAAGTGAGAAACTTACTATTGTACTCAATAAGGATTGCCAGCCGAAACCATTAACGCATCCTGAGTTGGTTATGGCGATGGGAATTTGTATCTTGAGACTGTTAATGAAGGCACAAGTAAATCCTACCATATCAACACTCTCTTAGCAGGCTGGAGAGGTTCGCGATCCGGTTACCCCGGGCACGCTTTTATCTTCCAATTATTGTAATCTATTAAATCCCCTTTCCATCTATGCTTGTTGTCAACAAGGTCATTTCCATATTCAAAAAATTCTCCTGGTTCAAAAGGTTCAATGCTAAAGTGACGTATGAAGTCTTAGCAAAATATATTCCTGCTGCCGACTGGCATTTTATGAATTATGGCTATATCCCCAATATCAAAGAAATTGAGGTCAACATCGCACCCTTTGAGGTAAAAGACCAGCAGCACTCCGCCAACATGTATCATTACCTTGCCTGTAAAGCTACTTTTACTGGAAAAACGGTCTTAGAGATCGGTAGCGGTCGCGGCGGTGGCGCCCGATATGTCGCCGGCAACTTCAATCCAGTGCAGTACGTCGGACTTGATATTGCCAAAAATGCCGTTCATTTGGCACGCAAACTTCACATACTCCCGAACCTCTCTTTTGTACAAGGTAGCGGCGAGTCGTTGGCCGTCGATAGTAACTCCATTGATGTTGTCATGAACGTCGAATCCTGCCATGGCTATGGTGACGTGAAAAATTTCTTGAGCGAAGTTCTCCGGGTACTCAAGCCGGGTGGACACCTCCTGCTGGTGGATTTCCGAAATTCCGTGGAGAACATGGATTTATTTAAGCAAGAGTTAAAAGACTCGGGATTGACTTTATTGAGTGAGGAGAACATTAGCGCCAACGTGGTTGCCGCCATTGAATCAGACGATGGATCTAAGAGAGCCAAAATTGAATCACTTGTACCTCCGCGGTACCAGAAGCTATTTTGTGACTTTGCCGGTGTGGTCGGATCAAGATTCTATACCACGTTAAAGGATGGAACAAGACCCTATTACAGGTTTGTTTTGGTAAAGCCATCCTGAAAACTCCATTCCTTCCAAATCTACTGCCAAGGCAATTTATAGGTTTGCTGAACTTGCCACGGTCCACCGTCGACCTGTTCAATAAGCGAAATGGCGTCAAATTGTATGACCTTCGGTAATTTATAGGAACGGATCTCCTCAAAGATTGCATCGTTACAGGTTGAATTTCGCGGGTGCATGAGCGTAATATGTGGCTCTATTTCCCGGGGATGACTTGTTATATCCTGCAATAGTATTTGTCTCACCCGATGAAACGCTTCGCGGCCCGCCACGGCTGGAAGCAATACACCCTTACCTCCTTCTGAGGGTATTATATCACCGAACCTGATCGTAAGCGGTGGTTGTTGAAGTATATTGAGATTTTGCAAAACCTGGTCAAGCGATGTAAGTTCGTCTTCACGGCAGAGTGTTACGTGGCTGTCTATTATTGCCCGCTGCGCGGGATTGTAATGACTACGAATCGATTCGATAACAGTCGCATCGGGATGAGGCACAAACATGGTAAGCTGTCGGCGAATCGATGGAAGCATATATGCGTCAGATCACACCCACAAGATAGGACATCCGCAGCAAACCATCGTATGCAGCCTGTAACCGGCGCCCGCGAGGGGAAAAGACAGGCGCCGATACCCGTTACCGTGCTTCTACAACTTTCTCCCATGGCCTGGGCACATCCGCCGGCGTACGAAAGGAGATGTTAAACCGGTTATACGTATTGGTTGTCGTGATCGTAAGCGTGAGGTCGATCAATTCCTCTTCGGAGAAATGTTTGGTGGCCGTTTCATATACCTCGTCCGGGACCTGTCCGTCGCGGATGTTGGTCACGGCTTCCGCCCAGGCCAGGGCGGCGCGCTCGCGTTCCGTGTAAAACGGGGCCTCGCGCCAGGCGTTCAGAACGTACAGGCGTTGTTCAGTCTCGCCGCCGGCGCGCAGCATGGCGGTGTCGGCATTCAGGCAGAAGGCGCAGCCGTTTAGTTGCGATACACGAAAGTTCACCAGCTGCAGTAGCGATGGCTCTACCGTGGACTTTGACAGATAGCCGGAGAGGTTGAACAACAGTTTGACGACGCCGGGGCTTTTCTGATAGAAATTTGTTCTTTGTTTCATGGTATTATGGGATTATATACATCCCCATAATGACCGGACATGGTGGAATTGGACAGATGGATGTGTTTTTTTAACCGATGCGAACCGACGTCATGTTTAGTGACCCGGCGACAAGCGCGTCGTTGAAGAAGCTGACTTCGTCATCCTTTTCTTGAAGGGCCAGCGTATAGAGCAAAGGTAAGTAGTGTTCAGGCGTCGGAATCGATAAATCAAAAGCCTTGCCTTGTTTACGGAATTGCACCAGCGAAGTATGATCACCATCAAGGATAAACTGTTTCATCTTCGCGTTTGCTTCCTGAGCCCAGTCATATCCATAGCCGGGCACATCCATTTTGTCCCACGCTACCATGCGCAGGTTGTGCACCATGTTGCCGCTGCCGATAATCAGCACACCTTTGCGGCGCAGTGCCGCCAGCTCTTTGGCCAGGGCGTAGTGATACTCCGGCGGTTTGCTGTAGTCCAGGCTAAGCTGGATCACCGGCACGTCCGCTGCCGGATACAGGTGCTTCAGCACGCTCCAGGCACCGTGGTCGAGGCCCCACTGCTGGTCCAGACCCACCGTTGTTTGGGTAATCGTTTTCTGTGTTTCAGCGGCCAGCGCGGGACTTCCGGGCGCGGGGTATTGCACGTCAAAGAGTGCCTGCGGAAACCCACCGAAGTCGTGGATCGTCTGGGGTTTGTCCATGGCGGTAACAAATGTGCCGCGGGTCTCCCAGTGCGCCGACACGCATACAATCGCGCGCGGCCGGGGTAATGTGCGGGCGATGTTCCGGAAGCCCTGTACAAATGTATTTTCTTCAATGGCATTCATGGGCGAGCCGTGGCCCAGAAATGCGACCGGCATTTTTTCCGTGGGACCGAAGTTTTCGGTCAGCGTGTGTAGTGCATTCGTTTTCATTGCTGCGCCCGCCAGGGGCCATAAAGCCAGGGTTCGTAAAAAGTCTTTTCTGTCCATAACCAATAGGTTTGTACAACCACCGGCGCATAGACCTGGCGGGTACTCAAAGGTCGCAGGAAACAATGGGTGGTGGGTACAGGTTTTCGGAAGTTCTATTGCACTTTCCGGAAAAGACGCCGAGGCATTAGGCCATCAGGCGGCGCATTTCCTCCCGGAAGTCGGTTGGTGTCTGGCCCGCCTTCTTCTTAAAGGCGTGTGTAAAGTACGCCTTGTTGTTGTAGCCCAATTCAAATCCGATTTCGGCCACGGTCTTGTCAGTGGTGATCAACAGATTCTTGGCTTCGATCAGCTTGCGGGTTTCGATGATCTCCGAAATGCTTTGCTGTAAGATCTGCTGGCAAATAAGATTGAGGTTGCGCGCGCTCATAAACAACTTCTCCGCATAGAAGCTCACACCTTCGGGGCGGCGAAAGTTCTCTTCCAGGATGGCCAGGAAGTTTCGGAAGGTTTGGCTGTGGCTGTTTTGTAGCTGCACCTCTTCCGGCAACTGCTTCCGGCGCTCAGACTCAATCATGGTAAACAACGTGCTGAGCAACTGGCGTACAACGGCCAGGTCGGGCGACGGCTGGGCCATCTCTCCTACCATCATTTCGCACAAGCTTACCAGCCGCGCAAAGCAGTGATCGCGCGTGAAGCACAGGTTGGCATTGTCATGGTAGAATGAATAGAGCTGAAAGATCGTCTCGGGTATAAACTCGCTGCGAAAGCGTATCACCCACAGGGTGCAGGCACCGTTCTGCAACCCCGGCACCACACGGTGTATCTTGCCCTTGGTAACAAAGCTCACGAAAGGCGCTTCCATGATCTGTTCATGGAAATCGATAAAGTGCTTCAGCGTGCCTTCCGCACCAACCAGTAGCTCTTCGTAGTCGTGCCCATGAGGCTCGTTGCGCGAGGCCTCGATGCCACTGATCGCCGAAGGATCGAATTTGTATATTTTAAAGAGTTCCGTCACAGCCGCTTGATATCTACTTGTACCAATCCGCCGATCAGGCGAAAGGAGTCAAATGCCGGACAACTCATGACATCTTTCAAGGCAGATTTTAAAAGTGGTGTAACGGTATTCCAGTAAAGCCGATCCGGCATATCTTTCAGGATTTACTTTTCAATATTTGATCTACTTCATCCTGTCCATAAAAGCGGATGATCTCGGCGCGCTCACCTTCATCGCCTCGTTCAAAGATACGCTCGATAACAATCAAATAATTGCGAACAAATAAATATCCCTAAAGGCTCGTTAAACTCCCAATTTCACGGCGATAATCGTCGCCATGCGGTGAATGGTCTCGTGCAGCCGAATGGCCATCTGATTGCCTTCCAGCACCGCCACAACCTCTGCAGGCGAGATCCGGACCTTCTGGTATGAGCTGACCTGCTGTTGCCAGCCTTGGGAGGTTTTTATGTGTAGCAAATCGGTCACGCGCAAGGTCTCAGGCTCGTAGTCGAGCACGCACGTCAGGATGCGGGTGTCGTCACTTTTGACGGGAATGAAGCGGCTGTCGCCGGTAAGCGGTGTGGTGTAATCTCGAAAGGAAAGCATGAGCAGGCCGCCGGGAGCGAGCATGGAGCAGGCACTTTGAAGTAATGCGGCGATGTCGTCGCGGCCGGCTAGGTGCGTAAGGGTGTCGCCCCAGCAAATGATCAGCTCGGGCTGCAAGTGGGCAAAGCGGTGTACCTGGCGGAGATCCTCTTTTATGATCCCGACCGTAAGCCCCTGCGTATTGTGCGCAAGTGCCTGTAACAGTTGATCGTTAAAGTCAATGGCCGTTACAGCAAAGCCCTGCCGTGCCAACGACACCGTTTGCAGTCCATGACCGGCGCCCAGGTCTAGGGCGATACCCGTGGAGGCGGGCACGATCTGGTGGTCGACCAGGAAATCCTGGAACGCTTGCTGGCGGCTGGCAAAGTCGCCGACCATCCAGGCGTAAAAATTCCCGAGGTGATTGTCGTAATGCTCGCGTACGGTCATGAAGCCAAGATACGGAATGTCGCCGGGAACGCGCAAGGCGCTGCCTTTGATATACCGGAAGGTTCAGGACCTGATGGGAGGCGGCGCTTAGCCGTTACGAGGTGCCTCGGTTTCTGCTACGATCTTCGACAGCCGTTCTCGTTCTACCGAGAGGATCGACTTGCCGGGGATTTCCACATTGTAGACAGTCTTGGAACGATTCACAACTTTTAACGCGATAACGTCGGTCTTGCCATCCAGCAGGTAGTGCTGGCCAAGTTCAATTTCGAAATTCATGTACGATTAAGGATGCTGAGTGAATAAGTTAAACGAGGGTAGTCTTTAAAAGGCGAGCGTTTTGCTGTTAGTATGCTGTGTCATTGTCGGAGACGTGTGCGCTGCGACGAACGGTCTGGGTTTTGTCGTAAGGCTTGCAATAATACGGGAATCGGCTCAAAAAATTCAAGCCCGGGCCAAGGATTTTGTTTGAGCACAAAAAAGGAGGACCATGTGTATGGCCCTCCTACCCCAAACCTAAACAACCTATGTCAATTTCTTTACCGTGGGTGCGATGCTGTGATTATCTATTCCAACGGTTAACGACCTGGGCGAACACTGGTTCGGTTCCCGAGATAAAGCTGCCGCGAATTCTCAGGGAACGGTTGGTCGAATTGTCGTTTTGGCCGTTGCCATCGTACGCAAAATCGAAGCGCATAGCGCCTGTCGCCTGATCGTGGTCGTAACGGGTGATCTTCAGATCACTCGAATAATTTCGGCCATAATACTCGGCATACAAGTAGAACTGCGTTGTCGCCGACAGCGCCTTGCTAAATTCAAATGCCAGATAGAGCGGCACGAGTGCCTCCTGTGCGGTGCCACGGTGCTGGATGGCCACGTCCAATTGCAGGTATGGCGCGTGCGCTTCATCACGCAGGCGGCGATGTAATTTCAACGAGTCGCCTCCCACCCATACATTCGGGCGGTATGCATATTGAAACGTTTCCGAGAACGGTGTACCGTCAACACGTGTACCTTCAATAATACCTTCAAAGTAGCCCGGCGTAGGGCTGTCTTTTAATTGTTCAGTTCGCTGCTGCCCGACGGGGCCATCATCGCCAGAGCAAGATGCTACTGATAACAGCAGGCATGTAAAAAGTGTATGACTGGCCCCCTTAAAAGTCCGACATGTACGTGTCATATCCGGAGGGTTTTTTCTTTACACACTATAAAGGTAGCATATCAGGAATGCCGCATGCATCTGTATATCTACGTAATATATACGTAGATTTTCTATGTACCTGTATTATCAGGTTAGTGATCGTTGTAACGACTATTTTGTGAAATTCTTTCCACACACCGCTATATAAACAGAGACAGGCTAAAATTACCCCCAGTGATTACGTTGTGCTCGCCGACGGTTGTACTCCGCAGAAACAAAACAGACACCCGGCGTCCGGTCGGGAGGAACATTACCGGCATGTCTGCTTGTTCACAAACCAATTCCTATTCGATCAATCGCGCATCACCTTGAAGACTTTTGTCGTGCCGTCCGTGTGCGCCAGCGTAACAATGTAAATTCCTTTGCGGAAGCTTGCCACACTAAAGCTATACTCCTTGCTCTTTACGTTTTTCACTTCGTTGATCACCTTTCCTTCTGCCGATAACACTTTTAGCGTGCGGATGGTCTTCGCGCTTTGGATCTTGACGATGTCCGTTGCGGGATTGGGGGAAAGTGTGGCCGTATCGTTGGCGTTCTCCGTGAGTGTGCCGGTGACCGTGCCAGGGGTCAGGCGAAAAATGGCGGCATCGCGCCGCGGCACTTCACGCGACAGGTTCGAGCCTTGCAGACCCGTTACCTGGCCGGTGAATAATTCTTTTACGACATACTCCCCAGGTGCAATGCCCAGACGGCTCAGGCTCAGGTCGTATGTTTTCTTCTCTCCATAGTTGATTACGGCCACATACTGACTCGAACCAATAGTCCGTACAAATGTTTCGCTTGCGCCTTGCTCCGCATTTCCTTCTACCGGTGTAAACGCTATGCCGTTCCGGGCGATGGCCAGCAACTCTTCATTCTGCAATAGCTGACGCGCGGTCGATGTCCAGGGGCCCGTGGTCGAATAGTCGTCGCCGGTGATGAGCGTCCCGGTGATCAGACCCGACGCAAACCGTGCACGATTTTCGCCTGCCGTTTCACTTTTAAACACGAGGTGGTCGGCGTCTACATAGTTATATACATACGTCTGCCACCAGCCGTAGGTCGTGCTGTTGAGCGTATATTCTGTCGCACCGATATCGGAGTATGCATCGCAGGCAATGCGGCGCATATGGGCATAACGGCCCGTCGCCAGGTTGGGCGATATGGCTACATATATCAGCATCTTGCTGTTGAGCTGGTCGACCAGGTACTCCATGCCTTTGCGAAAGGCCTGCATGCCGGTCTTCACTGTCGGATCGAAGTAACTGTCGGCTTCGATCGCGGCGTGGCCAATGAAGTCCACCTTGATCATGGTGAAGCCACAATCTTTAAATTTATTGATGAGCAGCTCAATGCGCTTTTGTGTGGCCGGGTGGGTCGGGTCCATGGCGCGGGCACCGTCCAATTCATGATAAGCCCCATTCGCTTTCGTCCAGGTTTCAGAATACTTATAGCTGCTGCCTTCTACCGTCCGGTCGGATTTACCCCAGTCCACAAAGGGCGCCCAGTAGATACCGGGTTGCAGACCCCGCTCCTTGCAATGATCGGCAAACGCTTTCAGTTTGCTAAAGTCGCCGGTGATGCCACCGCTGACCATGTTGTCCCAATACGAGTCCAGATCCACGTAGGCTGTACCGCCGCTGCGATACGCGGGAACGCTGCTGGCAAAAAAATTGGCAACAGCCTTTGCGTTATCGAGGTTCAGTTTATCCTGGATCGCGCCCCAGCTGTTCCAGCCAAAGGGCGTGGGCTTATCCCAGCTAAAGATGTAGCGGGGCTCTGCCAGGGCATTGGCCTTGCCGTATTCATCCAGGCCGTTGCGCCAATCCGTAAACAGACCCACCAGGATCTTAGGTGACTTGACGGTAGTGCCGCTTAGTGTGCCGTGCGTGATACCGTCGCGGGTGATGTCTTTGTCGGTATAACCACCCCAGGCCGTCAGCTCGGTCAACTCGCCGCCGGCGCCGATCGTGCGTACACCCGTCTTCCAGTCTTCGTGCTCGACAGAGCCGATGACAAGGCCGGTGCGGCTGATATTGTCGTAGTAAGCCGTTACCTCGGAGCTGACGTTGGTCAATGTATTGCTCATCGCGCGAGACCTGTAGCGAATAAACGTATCGTTGTCAAACGGCACCAACAACACCCGGTTGTCGCCCGCCACGCCGATCGAGGCCTGGG
Organism: Dawidia cretensis; assembly: GCF_018598175.1. Classification (GTDB taxonomy): domain Bacteria; phylum Bacteroidota; class Bacteroidia; order Cytophagales; family Cyclobacteriaceae; genus Ohtaekwangia; species Ohtaekwangia cretensis. Next base: position 31,028 of record NZ_JAHESE010000035.1, on the reverse strand, counting down.
CCGACACCAGCGGGGCCATGTAGTTGCTGCTGACGGCGGTGCCGCGCAGGTATACTTCCGTAAGAAAATAAGGCTTGCCGGCATACGTATAAAATACCTGTTGTAATTCGGGGAGTCCTGCGCCCGACAGATTAATGATAATCTTTTGACCTGCGCCAAAGGCATCGTTGATGTCGCTACGTTCGATGGTGCGGGTGGTATACGCCGTGCTGGCTACTTCAGTCGTGCTGTTGTGGACTACGGCCCGGGCGTCGGTAATATAGGCTTTATCTTGCTGTGAGACAGTATAGGTACCAGCTTGCAGGTTGTACACGATCTTACCACCATCGCCAAATAAAATGGTCTCCTGGGCCAGCAGAGCCCCCGGCACGTAAAAGATCAGGCATAAAAAGACATACTTCATGATTCGGTTTGTTCAGGTTCGGGATGTAAAAATAAAAAGCGATGCACTGTACGCATCGCTTTTTACTTTATTGTTTTTCGTTAGTAGCCGGGATTTTGATCGTCCACATCGATAAACTCGTTGAGCTTGATCTCGGTATCCGGTATCGGATACAGCACGTGGTGTGCATCGATCCTGCCGTCTGTACCGCCGGCCCAGATGTTGCGCGCCTTCACCAACGACACCAGGTTGTTGGTGCGGATCAGGTCCATGCGGCGCCAGCCTTCAAAGGCCAGCTCGCGCATGCGCTCGTCGAGTATGTTTACACGGAAATCACTTTGCGACATGCCGGTCGACCAGGTTTGTTCGGCCGTGAGCGAGCCACCGAAGGCGCGTGTACGCACCGTTGTATTCACCAGGTCTACCGCCGCGCCGGTTTGATCCAGCTCATTCAGACACTCGCCTTTGCACAGCAGGATGTCGGCCAGACGCAGGTACGGCATGATGGAGCCACCGTTCCAGAAGTTTACTTTCCCGTTGGTGCGGATGTCTTCGAACTTGCGCGTATGGGGACCGAGCTCGTCTTGTTGCCCCGTCCAGGTCAACGTTGGTACGCGACCGTCGGGTAGCGTAAGGTCATACCGGATGCTGGCCAGCTTGCGTGTGTCGCCGGCTTCCCAGACACCACCGTCTTCCACATCGCTGTAGTAGTATTCGGTGGGAAGGGCCAGGTCATATCCGCCAAAATATACGTTTCCGTCCAGGTTGGCCACCGCACGCGAGCCGGCATGATGCTCGGCCATACTATTGTCGGGTTGTGCATTCCGGAACTGGAACGAGTAGATTGACTCCGACAGGTTTTGATTCTGCTCGGCATCGAAAATCCGCTTGTAGTCCGACACCAATGTGTAGTGCGGAATAACCTGGTCAAAGTATTCCAGGGCTTTTGCATAGTCGCGTGTGCCCGCGCCTTCCGGAATCGCCATGTATACTTTTCCAAGCAACGCCAGTGCGGCGTAGCGTGTCGGACGTTTGAGGTCGGTCTGCTCTTCGGGCAGATATTGTCCGGCAAACTCCAGGTCGCTGATGATGCTGGCGTATACGTCTGCCAGCGGCTGGCGGGCCTGACGGTTATTTTCTACCGAGATCAACGGCACCTCACCCCAGAACATGGCTGACTCGAACGTAAGCGTGCCCCGCAGGAACGCGCCGTACGCCTTCAGCTCATTGGAAGTGGCAAAGTGGTATACTTTTGCGGCAGTAGCAATAATAGGCCACCGCTTGTTCCACAAGTCGGCAATTGTCGAATTGGGCGCATCGAGCGCAGCATCGTATTTATCAAGCGCTGCCTGTGTGCTGTTCTCGCGTACCTGCTGTCCACCCTGTTGCGATTCGTCGGTGCCCAGGCACAAGATCAATGCGCCACGGTCCTGGCGGGTGTTACGCCACTGCGTCAGCAAGCCGTCTACGGCATATCCGATCTTTTTGTCATCGGTAAACAAATCTTCTTCGACAAGTTGCACCTTGGGCTTTTCCGTCAGGAAGTCTGAACAGGACGCCAGCAGGATCGCTGCGCAAAGAACTATATAGCGTGTTGTCATCTTTTTCATAGTGTATGTATTTTGATCCGCTACGTACTGATTAAAAACCAAGGTTTACACCTACCACAAACATCCGGGCAGTAGGATACGCATCACCGTTTTCAGGATCGTATCCGTTGTACTTGCTCCAGGTCTTCAGGTTGTTACCCGTCACATACAGTCTCGCGTCTGCCAGCCCGGCGCGGCCGATCATTGCCTTGGGCAGATCGTATGACAGGCTTACCGTTGACAAGCGGAGGAACGACGCATCCTGAATGCCCCACGACGTATCACCGGAGGAGTAGCGACCACCGTTGTCGAAGTTGGCGCGGGGAATGTTGGTATCCGTGTTCGTCGGCGTCCAGCGGTCGAGCATGTCTTTGTGTGCAGCGGTATAACCCGTGCCACTCATCAGTTGCTCATAATACCAGCTGACCGCTTTGGCACCATACGAGTACGTAAACAAGGCGTTCAACGAAAGACCTTTCCACGATACGACAGACGAGAAGCCGCCGTAGAATTTAGGGTCTTTCTTGCCAATGATGACACGGTCGTTTTCGTCAATCACGCCATAGCCCACTTCGCCCGGCTTCTGCTGATCTTTCGGCAGGATATCACCGGGACGCAGGGTCTTGCCCGGCGTCACCAGGCCGCGCACGTATTCCATATCACTCTCCTGGATGATGCGATCAAATTGCAGCATATAGATGGTGTTGATCGACTCGCCCTTGAAGAAGTTGCCTTCGCGCTGAATGTCGGTGTTCGTAAAGCCACCCAGGTTGTAGATAGCATCGGTGCTACCATACAGCTCGGTCACTTTGTTTTTATCGAACGACAGGTTGGCCGTCAGGTTCCAGCGGATGTCGTTCGTCTGTACCACGGCGGCGTTAGCCGAAAACTCTACACCGCGGTTGGTCATTTCGCCAACGTTCTCGATCGTAGAAGGGAAGCCCGTTGTCGTCGACAGCGACCGCTTCATCAACAGGTTGGAGTTGACGATGTTGAAGTAGTCGGCCGTAAACGTCACGCGGTTGTTCAGCACCGCCAGGTCTACACCGACGTTCAGCTGATCTTGTTTTTCCCAGGTCAGGTCCCAGGTACCGCGCAGGTCGTTCGGACGGAATACAACTGTACCGTTCGAGTAAGACGCGTTGTAGCGCGTATAGAATGCATAATCCGGAATATTCTGGTTACCGACACGACCGTAGCCGGCGCGCAGCTTGATCACATCAAAGAGCTGTTGATCTTCCAGGAAGCCTTCGTTGGCCAGGTTCCAGCCCAGGGCCACCGAGGGGAATACACCCCAACGGTTTCCTGGCGAGAAACGCGAAGAGCCGTCAATCCGGGCGGTGATGGTCGCCATATACCGATCGTCATATTCATAGTTCACGCGACCGAGGTATGACATCAGGGCGGAACGTGTATAATCCGAGCCGAGCTCGAAGTTATTGCGATCGTAAGCAGCACCGAGGCCATAATAGCTGAAGTCGTCCAGCGGGAAGCCACGACCGGTGGCGTTTGTCCACTTGAACGTGTTACGGCTCATGCTGGTCGTGACCAGGAAACTCAGGGAATGCTGATCAAATTGTTTCGCATACGTAATCGAGTTATCCCACTGGAAGTTAAACACGTGGTCCATGTTGTGCTTGGCCTGGCCGGCATAACCACTGCGCTTCGACTGTTGGATGTCGCTTGGAATATACTCATAGTATTCCTGATCGATAAAGTCTACTGTCAGGTTGGTACGGATGGTCAGACCTTCGATGGGGTTCACGCTCAGATAGTTTGAGGAGAAGACACGGTTCTTGCTGCGATCTTTGGCGATGCGCAAGGTGTTGATCGGGTTTTCCGCATCCTGATCCCAGTTACTGCCCCAAGCCAGATACAAGGCGCTCGTGTCAGTCGACAACATAGGATTGGCAGCCCGTGCATCCGAAAATGCCTGGTCGTCTACCAGATCTTCTTGTGTACGGCTGAACGAGGTGTTAGTACCTACTTTCAACCATGACTTGATAGACTGCTCGGCATTGATACGGCCGGTATAGCGCTTAAAGCCAGAGCTTTTCACCAGGCCTTGCTGATCCAGGTAGCCGAGGCTGATATAGTACGAACCTTTGTTGGTACCACCGGAAAATCCGAGTACGTGGTTTTGCTGTACAGCAGAAGAGCGGGTCACCTTGTCAAGCCAGTTGTAGTTTTTGCCGGCAGCGTGTGAGCGAAGCTCGTAGTCGGAAAAACGATTCTGACCGAATACGATGTCACGCATAAAGTCATCGTGCGTGGCGCCGGGGTTTGCGTTATAATAGGCCTCTCCTACCGTCGGTGCATTTTCCAGGGCATCGATCCGCAGGTTATACATATCGTTCGCGCCAAGCGTAATGTCGTCGTTTAAGAACTCTTGTACACCTACCCAGCCATCATACGTGATCTTACCATCACCGTTTTTGCCTTTCTTGGTCGTGATGATCACCACACCGTTCGCACCGCGCGATCCATACAGCGCGGTAGACGATGCATCTTTCAGCACATTGATCGACGCCACATCGCTGAGGTTGATCATATTGAAGTCGCGCTCCATGACCACGCCGTCCACGACGTAGATCGGGCTCGCGCCATATTGCATGGAGTTGTTACCGCGTACCTTGATGGTGACATCGCCACCAGGCTGTGCATTGTTGCGGATATATACACCCGCGGCACGGCCTTGCAAGGCTTCGTTGATAGACGCCACCGGCCGCTCGCGCAACGTAGACTCGCTCACGTTTACCACAGCACCCGTCAGGTCTTTTTCTTTCAGTGATGCACCGACTACGACTACTTCCTCCAGCGAGCGGATATCGGGCTCCATCTGGATGTCAACCTGTGTGCGCTCAGAGAGTTGAATCTCCTGTGTGGCATAGCCGATAAACGATACCAGCAGAATGCCGCTTTCATAAGATGTCGGGATATTGAGGGTGTACGCACCGTCTGCATCGGTTACTGTACCGATGCTCGTGCCTTTTACCAACACGCTTACACCGGGCAACGCCATATTCATCTCGTCGGTGATCTTACCGGTGATGGTTCGGTCGAGCGGTTGGGCTTCCGGCGTAGCGATGGCTGCCAGTGCTGCCTGCTTGCGCAGGACGATTTGGTCTTCGACCGCTTCGAATGCGATGGCGTACGGCAAAAACAGTCGTTGCAGCACCTCGTCAAGCTCGTCGTTCGTGGCTTTCAGGCTCACCTTCTCGTGCACAGGCACTACTTCGGGGCTGTAAATAAACCGTACGCCGGCAGCTTCTTCAATCTTGTTCAGAAGCGTGATCATCTCCTGATTTTCGACATCAAGCGAAATGCGGCGGTTTAGGGCGTCTTGTCCGTGGGTCTCGGTGGCCAATGCCATTCCTGAGCACGTCAGGACGATTAGAACCGGAATCATGGCTACTCTCATAATGAACATGAAAAATGAGCGATGGACATGTAAAGATTTTTCCATACATTGGATAGTTTTTTATTATTATTTATTACACCGGACCGGTGGTGCTGCGAACATCATCGGTCCTCTTATTTTTTAGGGGTGGTATTGCTGTTATCTCATAGGCATAGGTTGGTTAGCTTGGGTTAATTTCTACAGCCGTGTCCTTCGATTGCCACGCGGTCGTTTGCCAGCGTATAGCGCACGCCGATGGACCGGCAGATCAGGTCAAGTTTAAGGGCGAAAGGCTCGTCTGTAAAACGCGCCGTTACCGAACATCCCGCGACCTGTTGAGGGTCGTAGGCAATCGTCACACCGTACGCTTTCTCCAATGCGTGGAACGCCGCTGCGACGGGCGTCCCGGTAAATTGCAGATAGGTATCGGGCACGTCAAGGGCATCCACTGCCGCCGCTTCCAGTCGTGTATGTTGCAACTGTTTGTCCACCTCGCCATAGGTCAGCTGCTCGTTTTGCGTCAGCACCACATTGGGCTTCTGTTGAGGGTCTTGCTGCGGAGCAGCGCTGTCGGTATAAATCCCCACCGTACCGGTTCGTACGATCACCCGCACCTGGCGTCCGGGCGCCTGGGTGTCGATCTCGAAGCTCGTGCCCAGCACTTTGGCGACGAGGTGACCCGCGTTGACATAAAAAGGCTTTTTCGCATTCTTCGTTACTTCAAAAAATGCCTGTCCTTCCAGGACAACTTCGCGCGTGTTACCATCAAATGCCTTGGGGTATACGATCCGGCTGTTCTGCGAAAGCAGCACAGAGCTATTGTCTGGCAAAGTGATAAGGATGGGCTCCTCACTTTCGTTTACACGCTCGATGCGATAGTTGTCAGCGGTATAGAGTGTGTGTACGGTGTCGGATGATGCGAGCCTGGTAAAAAGATACCAGCTGGCCATAAATACTACAGTAACCGATGCAGCAATCGTTAACCAATATACAGGCCGGCGTGAAGTCCTTTCTTCCTGTACGTGTTGTTGTTCCTCTTCGTCGAGGATGTCGAGTATCTGCGTTACCTCCTGGCGGATCTCCGCATCGCTGATCGTTTCGGCGTGTACGGGATGAATGGCAAGCACCATCGCCCGCGCACGTTCTACCGTGACGCGCTGCTGCGGATTCTCGTCCACCCACCGCTGCCAGGCCAGGTCTTCGCTGGCGCTGGGACGCCGCACCCAGGCCCGGAACCGGCTGTCGTCGATGAAGTTCTCTACTGTATAGTGTCTATAATGATCCATTGACCGCAATCGTGTGTATAATGACAATAGACAACGATTGCAATTTTCTACTCTTCGTTGGGGAAAGATTTTTTTCGAAACTTCAAAAACAAGGGCAGCGGCCCTAAAATGAGGTTTCGGCCGTTAAAAAACGTTTGCAAGCAGGGCGTACACTTTTATATCCCGTAAAAAAGTTCAACCTTTAAGCCACTTAATACAGGCTTAACATCGAGTACGCTTGAAATCACAACCATCCACGGATCAAGACGATAGCCTTTGGGAGGAATTCAGAAGGGGAAGTAAGGCCAGCTTTGAGGCGCTCATGACGACGCATTATCGAAGCTTGTTCAGCTACGGAACCAAGTTCTCCAAAGATGCCGAGTTCGTAAAAGATTGCTTGCAAGAGCTGTTCCTGGAGCTTTGGCGTAACCGTCAAACGATCGGCGCTACCGACTATGTGAAGTCGTATCTCTTTAAAAGCGTGCGGCACAAGATCTTCCGCGAGCTCCATAAGAACCGGTGGCACCTGAACGTCGAAACCATCGAAGACAACTACTACTTCGACGTGGAATTCTCCATCGAGCACCACCTCATTCGCGAACAAACGCTGCGCGAGACATCCAGCAAATTTGCCGAGCTGCTCAACACACTTCCCAAGCGCCAGAAAGAAATTATCTACCTGCGCTTTTACCAGGACCTCGAAGTATCCGAGATCGTACAGATCATGGAGATCAACGCACAGTCCGTTTACAATCTACTGCACAAAGCCCTCGCCAACCTGCGTGAGCCCTTCCAGGCCCGCATGCACTCCTGAAACAGTGTGAAGTGTGAGAGCGGTGTTTTCTCTGGTTCAAGTCTTCCGACCAAAGGGAGGGCGACTTGGACCTGCCCTGATGCCAGTCTTCAGACTGGCGAGGAGACAACGTCGTAACCTACCCTACCACACCCCGCAAACCGACACAACCCCCACACATTCACACTCACACGGTCTTTCCCATCACCAACAGAATCTTCAACACCAACCCAATCTGCCCCAAGTGATATATGTCATGTTGAATCGTCCCCGCAACAGCATCTTCATAAGTACACCCCGGCTGATATTCTCCCGCCAGGTATCGATCATCCTTCTGTAACAACAAAGCACGCAGGGTAACCTGTGTATTTTCCAATTCAAGGCGCAATCCCTCCCAACCCTTCGCCTGCAGTACATCCAGCGGCAAAAAGTTAAGGCGCGCGCGTGTCTCGTCGCGGTAGACGTTGTCGCCCCGCAGCCAGTGGATCAATACGGTGCGCCAGTAAATGCAATGCCATACAATCTCGGCCACGCTGTGTACGCCGGGGACGGGCGTGGCAAAGGCCTGTTCGGAAGTCAGCCCGTCCAGTTTGCCCAGCAGGCTCTCGTCGAGCCAGTTGCCGCCGTGGTACGTTTGCTCCAACTGGTACAAATAGTGATGAATCTTCGTGCGCGATACATCAAAGCACTCATAGTGCTGAACATGCTCTTCAAAATCCAGCAAGATGCCCCGGTCTTCCGCATAATATTTTGCCCGCCGGAAATCGTCGCCGGCGAAGGCTTTTACGGAGGGTAGATCATCCCATTCCGTAACGGTCCAGAAGTGACAAGCATCATTTTCCTGCTTGCGCCATATTTTGGCCGACAGGTTACCAGGCGTCTGCCGGTACTCTTCTGTACCGGCGACCACAAGTTGTTCCAGATACCGGTCCCCATCCTCCGGGCGTGTTCGTCCATGCCAGATGCGTGTGATCATAGAGTGCGTTTTCTAAATCAATATCGCTTAAAAAAAGGTGCCGACAAATGCGCGGAAATGCACGACGAAATGCCCGCTGGCAAGTCGTTTTTCTACAGGCATTCGAACCTTTCGGCGCCTTCAGGTGTCTAAGATCTTGTAAGCCCATCAGCGGCGGAGGATTGTAGCGATTGATAAAACTTTTACTCTAGCGTATTACCAGATGCCCACTGTGCTGGAAACAGTACCGGAAGCTCCTTGTCTTCTGGCGTAGCGCTTTATTGATTCTAGTAAAACAACCAATTAAAAATGATGAAGACCAGAAAAACGTTTCAGATGGGAATGGTGGCTTTGATGGCCGCTGTGTCCCTGGTAATGGGAGGCTGTTTAGATGACGACTCCAATAACAATATCGTAAACATACCCGTGTCGTATGTCTCGTTGTACAATGCATCACCGAACGCGCCGGCATTGAACGTCGTCGTCGACGATCGGCTGATCAACGGCAACGCGCCGCTGCGATATGCAGACTATACCGGCTACCTGCGATTTCATACCGGCGAGCGCACGCTGGAAGTGGGCCCATACGGCGCCAACAATATAACACTGGATACGGCCATTACGCTGGTGAACAACCGCGCATACTCGATTTTTGTCGTCGACAATTATGAGAATGCCGAGCTGCTCGTGCTGAACGACTCATCGGCTACCGAGCCGGCCACCGGCAAAGCCATGATACGTTTTGTCAACCTGTCGCCGGATGCTGCTCCGCTGACACTGAAAGTAAAAGATGCAGCCGGCAACCTGACGGATGCGCAGTCTTTTAAGAACGCAACGCCGTTCCAGGAAGTGGATGCCCAGTCATACAACTTTGAAGTTGTTGCAGGTGGCGAGTCGGTATTGAACATTCCCAATGTGTCGCTACCAGCCGGAGCGTATAAAACGGTGCTGGTGCGCGGGTACAAAACACCCCCTGCCGGCAACACCAATGTGCTGAGCGGCGAAGTGATCGTACACTAACAAACCAATCCGGGTGTTTGTAACCTCACATACAAACGCCCGGCTTTTTTTACTCCTATTCTAGCCGTCATTGTTGCGCCATTTGTTGACGAGGTAATATTTTGCCCTGTTTTGCGGCCTTTCCACCCCTTCTTTTTACGCCGCCTGCCGTATCTTGTCAGCATTCTACGCCGCATGAAATACCTGATCCTCTCCTTGTCTTTCCTGCTCGCACCAACACGCTATGCCCAGTGGACGGTCGAGTCTATTCCCAACCAAAAGCTCGTCAACGGCAGCTATGTGTCGAATCCCGATGACATCCTGACCGAAACCACAACGGCCAGTCTCGATGCCTTGCTGACGAGCCTGGAAGACAGCACGACGGTGCAGACAGCCATTGTCGCCGTCAAATCCATCGGTGACGCCGACATTTTTACTTTCGCCCAGGACCTCTTTACATACTGGGGCATTGGCCAGAAAGCGAACGATAACGGCCTGCTCATCCTGCTGGTGGAAGAGACCCACACCATCCGGTTCCACACGGGCTACGGACTGGAAGGGGTGCTGACCGATGCACGTTGCAAGCGCATTCAAACGGAATACATGGTACCCCTGTTTAAGGAGGGTGACTACAACGGCGGCATGCTGGCCGGTGTCGAAGCGGTTGTAAAGGTGATCAGCGACCCGGCGTATGCCGATGAGCTGGAAGCCGAAGAAACCAGTAACGGCATGGGCGATTATGCCGGCGCGGTCGCCTTTCTGTGTTTCTTTGTATTGCCCATCCTGCTGGTGTCGTTTGCCATCAAGCTGGTCAATAAATCCTTCAGCAATTCGAAAAACCCATCCCATACAGAATATCCTGAAATGCGGGTAACCAAGCTCGCATGGGTCGCGGAGTTCCTGCTGGCGCCGACGCTGATCGTTGCCGCCATCGGCGTGAGCGGCAGCACCCAACCCTTTATCGTTGCCATGCTTGGGTTGTATCTGTATTTCCTGATTACGTTGCTGCACCGCCAGTGGCGCATGAAGCGCGTCATACGTCGGTTGGTGAAAGACGGCGACTATCATGGTGTGGTCGGGTTCCTGCGCAGCAACCAGGTCTATTGGTTCTTTATGGGGCTGCTATATCCTCTGCCATTCTTACCTTACTTCTTTTACCACCTCGTCCGTAAACGCCGATATCGCAACCATCCCCGCGCGTGTGCCAGCTGCCAGGGGGATATGGTCAAGCTCGACGAGAAGGGCGACGACGCATACCTGTCAAAAGCCCAGCTGATCGAAGAGAACATTCGCTCAGTGGACTACGACGTGTGGCAATGCGCCGCCTGCCAGGATACCGAGGTCTGGAACTATCCGAATCGTTCATCCCGGTATAAAAACTGCTCGTACTGCCGTTCGCAGACGTCATACCTCATTAGCCGGAAAACATTGCGGGCAGCGACCTACTCATCGTCGGGGCAGGGAGAAGAGATTAATGGCTGCGTTCATTGCGGAAAACGCAAGCGTAGCACCTATAGCATTGCCCGGCTGGAGCGCTCGTCGAGCAGCTCAAGCGGAAGCAGCTCCTCATCCAGCGGGAGTAGCGGCGGTAGCTGGGGTGGCGGCAGCTCGGGGGGTGGCGGCGCCAGCAGCAGCTGGTAACCTCCTGCAGTAAAAACAGCAATTTCATAAGAATACTTACGCGCTCGACGGACTAAGCGACGATCCTGCTATATTTCGTTGTATATAGTATATACCCTTCTATGAAAATAGTGTTGCTTCTGTTTCTCCTGCCTTTCCTGACGACGGTCACCGTCAGGGCAGCGATGCGCGCCAAAGAGATCAGTCCCCTGGCCATCGAGTACTTTGTTTCGCCCGACCTCAAGGCCCTCCTCCGCCGTCTGGACGCCAGCCTGCAGAAGAACGATCCTACCCTCTACGCCACACTCCAGGCGCCGCTCACAGACGCCGAGATCCAGGCCCTCGAGAAAAAATACGACACCAAAGTGCCGGCCGAGCTTCGCGAGCTCTACCGTTGGAAGAACGGCCAACGCTTTGACGGCAAGACGCACAGCCTTTTTGGCAATAAGACCTTTATGACGCTGGAGGAAGCGCTCCTCAACCGCGACGAGCTGAACGACCTGACCACTTCCGAACAGACTGAAGATCAATTCAAGATCAGAAATTGGTGGCGGGTAAGTTGGATCCCCATTTTTGAAAATGGCGGCGGTGATTACCTGTGTTATGACACGGAAGGAACTTTCACAGGCAAACCCAATCAGATCGTAGACTACTATCATGGCGAAACTTACCGCCGCGTTGTCGCGCCCACCTTGACGGCCATGTTGGAAGCCATCACAACCATAGTCGACAAAAAGATCGAAGACGAAGACGACTACACCCGCGCGCATCACCCCGGCTACCCACGCCGCTTCGACCTGACCGAATAATCCCTCCCTCCGATCAACAACTACCGTGCTGTGCGGTAGGTAATACTACTTCCGTTAACACACGTTCGCATACCTGTGTTAACGCTTCAATTATTGTTTATGCGAAGTGTATACAATTGTGTGCACACGATTTCAACTTATCAATTATTCTCTTATCTTCATCACGTTATTCCATTTCTGTTTAGCCGAAACTATCGGCTACCATTTGTTTGCTTGCTTTCTGGCAGTTCGTACGAGACGATATAAGATCAATATATCGTACGGTATTGTATTGTCATTTCCTTTTCTTTCTCTCTGTGAAGATTGTTCCGTGAGATAGGTATTTCCGTAGGTATTTTTCTATAGGGGCTTTTCTATCGGTAAACATGTATATGTATTGCTATACCTGACTACGTCCGCTATGAATCTTTCTATCAACATAACCCCTAAATACGATGCGCATACCACTACACAACACCTGGTGCGGTATGGCCCTGGTGACAGGCCTTTGCTTGTTGCCGGCCCACGCCTTTGCCCATGCGGCAACAACCGCTTCAAATGCTAAACACATTCATGCCCGGCGTCCGGTCGACATCACGATCACGGGCCGCGTAACCGACGACACCAACAGCCCCTTGCCCGGAGTAAACGTCCTGGTAAAAGGTACCTCGAATGGTACCACCTCGGATGCCGAAGGAAACTACCGTATCTCGGCACCGGAAACCGCGACACTGGTTTTCTCCTTCATCGGCTATACCGTCCAGGAGGTTCCGGTCAACAACCAAACGATCATCAACGTATCCCTGGTGCCGGACGTTGTATCCCTCTCCGAAGTGGTGGTGACCGGCTACGGTACCCAATCGAAGCGCGACATCACCGGTGCCGTGGCGACCATTGATGCCAGCCGGTTACTAACGACTCCCTCCACAAACTTCGGGCAAGCCATGCAAGGAAAAGTTGCCGGTGTAACCGTCGGCAATGAGAACAGTCCCGGTGGAGGTGTAATGGTCCGTATTCGCGGCTTTGGCACCATCAATGACAACTCGCCGCTCTATGTCGTCGACGGTGTGCCCACCAAAGGCAACCTCAATACGCTCAATCCCAACGACATCGAGTCCATGCAGATTCTGAAAGATGCCTCTGCGGCATCGATCTATGGATCGCGGGCGGGCAACGGCGTTATCATCATCACCACCAAGAAAGGTAAAGTAGGCAAGCCGGTCTTTACATACGACATGTACATTGGCACACAACGACCGGGCAAGTTGCTCGACCTGCTCAACACGCAGGAATATGCGCAACTGACGTGGGAGTCGCGCATCAATGCCGGTGTCGTATCGGAAGATAACGGCTACCCACGACACGCACAGTTCGGCAACGGCCCAACCCCCGTTATACCCGACTATATTTTCCCGGCGGGAGCCATGGAAGGCGACCCGCGCGTAGCGCAGGATGCCAATGGCAACTACATCAATTACAGCCGTGACATCGACAATGCCACCTTTAACCGCGACAAGTGGCTCATCACCAAAGCAAACAAACAGGGAACTGACTGGCTGGAGGAAATCTTTGACCCGGCGCCCATTCAAAGTCACCAGATCGGCGTGTCGGGTGGCAATGAAAGCGGCCGGTATGCCATGTCGGTAAACTACTTCAATCAGGAAGGGATCATGATCTATACCAACTACAAACGCTATTCGCTTCGCGCCAATACCGAATTCAACATCAACAAACGCGTGCGGGTGGGTGAGAACTTCCAGGTTGCCTTTGGCCAGCGTTTAAATCAACCCAACGGCAACAGCAACGAAAGCAACCCGACCTCCTTTGCCTTCCGCATTCAGCCCATTGTGCCGGTATACGATGTATCGGGTACCACATTTGCCGGTACACGCGGCACCGACCTCGACAACTCGCGCAACCCCGTCGCCGACCTCTGGCGCAACAAAGACAACCTTCAAAAAGAGTTGCGCCTCTTTGGAAATGCCTACGCCGAAGTCGACATTCTCGACAACCTCACCGCAAAGACCAGCTTTGGTGTGGACTACAATACCTTTAACTTCCGCGATTATATCATTCGGGATATCGAATCGTCGGAATCGCGCGGCTCCAATTCTCTCAAGACCACCAACAACTACGAGTGGACCTGGACGTGGTTTAATACCTTAACCTACAACGTTACCCTGAACGATATTCACCGGATCAACTTCATCGTCGGTACGGAATCCATCAAAGACTATTACGAAACCTTTGATGCAAGCCGTACGAACTTCTACTCCGACGATCTCGAAAACCGGTACCTGGGTAGTGGCACGGGTGCGCAGACCAACAACGGTGGCGCGAGTGACTGGGCCCTGGCATCAGAATTCGCCAAGATCAACTACAACCTCTCGGAAAAATACCTGCTGGAAGGCACACTGCGCCGCGACCGCTCGTCACGGTTCTCGTCCAACAACCTGGTGGCGTATTTCCCTGCGGTGAGCGCCGGGTGGGTATTTTCAGAAGAGCGTTTCGCACAAAGCTTGAATACCTGGCTCGACCGCGCCAAGCTGCGTGTAGGCTGGGGCCAGACCGGCAACCAGGAGATTGGCTATTATAACGCGTTCACGATATACTCCACCAATCCCGCCACATCGGCCTACGACCTGAGCGGCTCGCGCACGTCAGCAATACCGGGGTATGAAATGACTCAGTTCGGCAACCCGGATGCCAAATGGGAGACGACGACATCGACAAACGTCGGTCTGGATGTCACGCTACTGGCGAATAAGCTCGATATCAACCTGGACTGGTATAACCGCGTAACATCCCAGATGCTATTCCCCGTAGCCGGTCCGCTCACGGCAGGCGTTGCCACGGTACCCTTCCGCAACATCGGCTCGATGCGAAACCGCGGTATCGACCTGGCGATTGCTTATCACGGTCAGGCCATGGGCGGCGAAGTATTCTACGATGTAGAAGGTAATTTCAGCACCTATCGCAATGTCGTGACCAAAACCACCGGCGATGCCAACACACAATACTTTGGTATAAACGACGAGCGTATCCAAAATTTTGTCGTCACGCAACAGGACTACCCCATCTCATCATTCTTTGGCTATATCATCGATGGCATCTTCCAGAGCGACGACCAGGCTGCAGCAGCGCCCGTCAATAATCTGCGTGCAAACGAAAATCGCGCAGGACGATTTATCTTCCGCGATGTCAGTGGACCCGAAGGCGTTCCCGATGGCGTAATCAACGCGCGCGACCTGACGATCATTGGCAACCCGCACCCCGATTTTACGTACGGCATCAACCTGAATGTGCGGTATAAAAACTTTGGCCTCACGATCTTCGGACAGGGTGTCGCGGGCAACGACATTTTTAACTACGTCAAATACTGGACGGATTTCCCCACATTCGCCGGTAACCGCAGCAAGCGGATGTTATACGAATCGTGGCGTCCAGGCAAAACGGATGCCGTGTTGCCGCAGCTCACCTCAAATGACCCGGTCAGTATTCTACCGTCGACATACTATATCGAGTCTGGCTCCTACTTCCGGTTTAAAAACATCCAATTCACCTATTCCCTGCCGCAGACGCTCGTGTCGAAAATCGGGCTGTCATCGGTGCGGGTATATGTACAGGGCCAAAACCTGATCACGTTAACCAACTATTCAGGCATGGATCCCGAGATCAACCTGCGCAACTATGTATCGGGTAACGACCGCGTGGCCGGCACCTATAGCTACACGTCCGGCACAGACCGCCAGCTGGGGGTAGACGGTGGCGCATACCCGGCTGCGAAACAATACCTGGTTGGCCTTAACCTCACTTTCTAATTCTACATGATATGAAAACAAATAAACGATCCATCACGATCCCTATGAAAAAGATCATCATGCTTTGTAGCATCGCACTGCTCAGCCTGTGGAGCGGTTGTTCAGACTCCTTTCTCGAAACCAAACCGAAGGCGGCGCTGCTCTTACCTTCCCTGCGCAGTTATTCTGTCGCCAACTCCTTGCTGACCGCAGCCTACTCGTTACTCGACGGCTGGGCCACCACCGAAGGCGCCTATCGCTCTTACCAGGTCGGTGCCGACAACTGGGTGTATGGCAGCGTAGCCTCCGACGACGCTTATAAAGGCACAATTTCAGGTGACCAGCCGCCCATCTCGCAAATCGAGCAAGCCGACATCTCCCCGGACAATATATACTTCCGGGGCAAATGGCGGGGTATGTACGACGGCATCGCCCGGTGCAACGACTTGCTGCAACTGTTACCCCAGATTACCGAAAACATTACCGAAGACCAGCGGACGCAACTGGTAGCCGAAGCACGATTCCTCCGTGGCCATTATCACTTCGAGCTTAAAAAGATGTTCGACATGATACCCTATATCGACGAAACCATGTACAATCCAACCGACCTGGAAAGCTATAAAGTGCCCAATGACAAAGATATCTGGCCCCGCATTGAAGAGGACCTGCTGGCCGCATATAACACACTGCCGGCAACCCAGCGCCAACGGGGCCGCGCGACCAAATGGGCCGCGGCCGCGACACTGGCAAAAGCCTACCTGTTTCAGGAAAAATATCCGGAGGCCAAAATATTACTGGAGGCGATTGTTGACAGCCACCAATACGAGCTCGTTCCCCGCTTCCACGATAATTTCCGCACGGTGACCAACAACAACCTGGAGTCGATTTTTGAAGTACAATACTCCGTGAACGACGGCGCGCCCAATGGTGAAAATGGAAACATCGGATCTACGCTCAACTACCCCTACGGCGGTGGTGGTGTAACGACATGCTGCGGTTTCTTCCAACCCTCGCAGAACCTGGTCAATGCGTTTAAGACCGACGACGACGGCTTGCCGTTGCTCGATACATTTAACGACGAAGATGTTAAGAACGATCAGGGCATCGAGGTAACCGGCGAGTTTACACCGTACACCGGTACCCTCGACCCCCGCCTCGACTGGACCGTCGGTCGACGCGGCATACCATACCTCGATTGGGGTGTTCACCCCGGCAAGACCTATGTGCGTGATCAGGCGTACGCCGGCCCCTATTCACCCAAGAAGCACGTAATGTATCGCTCGGACGTTGGTACCGCTACCTTCGTTGGCAACCCACGTCTGAACGCCAATAATTATCGCATGATCCGCTATGCGCATGTGTTGCTCTGGCTGGCAGAGATTGCCGTGCGGCAAGCTGACCTGGAAACAGCCCGGGGGTATGTGAATCAGGTGCGAGCCCGTGCCGCAAATCCCGACGGCTGGGTAAAAAATGCGGATGGAACACCCGCCGCCAACTATGTCATTAACGAATATACCGATCCCTGGACCGATGCCGATCTGGCGCTAAAAGCTGTACAATTTGAACAACGCCTGGAGTTTGCCATGGAAGGCCATCGGCGGTTTGATCTCGTGCGTTGGAAGATCGCGGATCAAACACTGAATGCATACTACGAGGTGGAAAAAACAAAGCGAACCTATTTAAGAGAAGCACGATTTGTGCCGAATAAGCACGAGTATTTTCCGATTCCGCTACAGGAAATATTAAATAGTCAGGTAAACGGTAAGGCTACGCTGACACAGAATCAGAATTATTAAACATCATCGTTGCTGGCGCGAAATACTACGCATGGCAGCGACACACGAAGAGAGGCTGTTCCCCACAACAGCCTCTTTTTTTAAGCCTGGTATTCAATCGGAGTCTTCCCCGTCCAGCGCTTAAACGCCCGGCTAAAAGCGCTAAGCTCATTATACCCAAGAATAGCAGAAACCTCCTTAACAGGATGACTACGCGTTGAAAGATACCGCAGCGCCAGCGACTTCCGCACATCATCCGCAAGCTGTTGAAAAGAAACGTGCTCCTCTTGCAATCGCCGTTGCAAGCTCCGCGGACTCATATTGAAATTAGCCGCAACATCCTCAAGCGTGAGTATCCCCAGATAACTATGTCCCTCCAAACAAGTCAACACACGATCTTTGAATCCCGGAGCGACTGTAGGCAACACCGTAGTGAGACCAGCAACACGCTGTAACAGTATTTGCTGCAACGCATAGTTCGCCGTAATGATAGGCTCGTCCCAGTAATGAGCATCAAAAGTAATCGTACACGGCCCAGCCTTTCTCGTAGGCGCACAGCGAAGCACGCGAGTGTATTCGCTTGCCGGCGCAACAGCGTCGGGAAAAGTAGCCGTAAGCGGCTGCACCTTCTTCAGCAGCAAGCCATCGAGCTCGTGAATCATAAACACCGTTAAAAAGTCGCGCAAATGCCGCGTCGCCGGCGAAAGCTCTTTTACCGGCGCAACAGGTTTCAGACTGGTAGTAAACGCCGCACGCGTCCGCTTGATCTCGACGGTATATTGATCCGTCACCAACGCCGTAAGCGGCGCCACCGTTGTCAACGCCTCGCCCACCGTACGGCTGGTCTGTATGATCTGTCCCACGATACCCAAAGCTGTCAATTGAATGGACTCGCCGAAGTGCAATCCAAAGAGCGGGTCCTGGCACAACTGTGCTGCATGAAACCACAGATCGTCATATTGCCGGGAGGTGATGGTAGCCGTACCGTTTCGCATAGCAGACAGGTCCACATGGGCTGCCTGGGTAATCGCTTCTGGCGCTACACCGCGTTGCACGGCGTAAGCCAACAAGGTCATCAATAGAGAATGGCGTTGTTCTTCCATACGCGTAAAGGTAAAAGCAAAAACACGGCTTTCTACAGCCCGCAAACCCGGTGGCGTAAAATGGTAAACGCTTGGCGCATAAAGGTAAGCCGCCCGCCCGGCGCGTAGGATACCTTTGAATCATCAAAAACAAAAAACACATAGACATATGAATAGCCTGTTTAATCTCCGCAATGTTCTTTTTCTGAATGGCATCAGCTCGGGCGCTACCGGCGCACTGCTAGCCGTATTCGCCGGCACATTCGCATCCTGGTTTGGTGTAACTACGCCGACCCCTTTTGTTGAAGTAGGTCTTTTTCTGGTAGCGTTCGCTGCGCTGGTCATCGTTGCGGCGTTGCGACAGCCGCAGGCCCCCGGACTGGTGCGCCTCATTATTGTGCTGGACGTATCGTGGGTACTGGTTAGCATCCTGGTGGTCGTTTTACAACCTGTTGCGCTTTCCCTGGTCGGAAACCTGCTCATTCTGGGCGTGGCAGCCTGGGTAGCGGCAATGGCAGGCCTGCAACGGCGCGGCCTGAGCCAACCCGCGTAAGATTGATGAGCGGGGTTGCATCTGAACGTTCCCCTGGCTACTTTTGACACCGTAGCTAAACCCTTTTAGCGTATCGCTAAGGCCGTTTTTCTACGCCCCGAGCCCCTACTCAGAAAGGGCTCGGGGCCTCATTATTTCAGTAGGGAACAGTTTAAACGTGCAGGGTCATGACCAGAATTTCCATTTTCACTTTCGTATGTTTCATATTTTTTACGGGCGCCCACGCGCAAGAGCCGCTCACGCCGTACGTTAACCCGTTGATCGGCTCGGCCGGCCACGGCCACGTATTTGTGGGGGCAAACGTACCCTTTGGCGCCGCCCAGCTCGGGCCTGTCAACATCTTCGAGGGTTGGGACTGGTGCAGCGGCTACAACTACTCCAGCAACACCATCATCGGCTTTGCCCACACCCACCTGAGCGGTACGGGTATCGGTGACCTGAACGACATCGTCATCATGCCCGGTACCGGCGCACCCGTGTTAGCAAAAGGCACAAAAGAAAATCCGAACGAAGGCTACCTGTCCACATTCTCACACGCAAACGAAATCGCCCGCCCGGGCTACTATAAAGTACTCCTGGACAAATACAACATTCAGGCCGAGCTCACGACCACCGCGCGTGTAGGCTTTCACCAGTATACATTTAAAAAGCCCTATGAGAAACCCCACGTGCTTGTCGACCTCATCGAAGGCATTGGTTGGGATGCGCCGGTAGAAGCCTACATCCGCCAGGTGGACGATAAGACGCTTGTTGGTTATCGTTTTTCAAAAGGCTGGTCTTCCGACCAACGCCAATACTTTGCGATTAAGCTCTCCCACCCCGTCGCATCGGTCGCGTTATACGACAGCGCCGTGGCCGCGGGCAACAAACCGGAAACAAAAGGCAAACGCATTCAGGCAGTGCTGAGCTTCCGCGATATACCGGGCGAAGTCCTGAAGATCAAAGTCGGCCTCTCGCCGGTGAGCTTCGAAAACGCCCTGCAAAACATCGAATCGGAGCTACCGGGATGGGACTTTACGGCCACCGCAAAAGCTGCCGACACACAGTGGAACAACGAGCTGAGCAAAGTGCGCATCAAAGGCCCGGAGGAAACCAAAAAGGTGTTTTATACCGCCCTATACCACACCATGATCGCCCCGTCGCTCTTTAACGATGTCAACGGCGACTACCGCGGAACCGACAAAAAAGTATATACAAAAGCACCCTTCACAAACTATACCACCTTCTCGCTCTGGGACACCTACCGCGCGTATCACCCGCTGTATACCCTGGTGCACGGCGACCGCGTGCCGGATATCATCAACACCTTCCTCGCCATCTATCAACAACAAGGCAAACTGCCGGTATGGCACCTGATGGGCAGCGAGACAAACACCATGCTTGGCTACCACGCCGTGCCCGTCATTGTCGACGCCTACCTGAAAGGCTACCGCGGCTTTGACGTGAACCTGGCATACGAAGCCGTAAAACAGTCGGCGATGCAAAAGACAGAAGGCATCAACTACGTACAAAAGCTTCGCTACATTCCGGCAGACAGCATGGTCGAGTCCGTGGCCAAAGGCCTGGAATATGCCATCGATGATGCCTGCATTGCCCGTATGGCCAAGGCGTTGGGCAAAAAGGAAGACTACGAATATTTCTCGAAGCGCGCGAAACTCTACACCCAATACTTCGATCCGAAAACACGGTTTATGCGCGGCAAGCTCAGCAATGGCCAATGGCGCACACCCTTCGACCCCATCGCGTCTAAACACCGCGAAGACGACTACGCCGAAGGAAACGCCTGGCAGTATACCTGGCTCGTATCGCACGACGCCCCCGGACTCATTAAGCTCTTCGGCAGTCGGGAAGCATTCCTGAGCAAGCTTGACTCGCTATTCACAATCGCCTCAGACCTCGGCCACGGCAGCTCACCCGACATCAGCGGCCTGATTGGCCAGTACGCGCACGGCAACGAACCAGGCCATCATACTACATATTTATATGCCTACGCCGGGGTACCCTACAAGACCGCACCCCTCATTCGCAAAATCACCAGCACATTCTATACATCTAAACCCGACGGCCTCTGTGGCAACGAAGACGTAGGCCAGATGTCAGCCTGGTATATACTATCAGCGCTGGGCTTCTATTCCGTAAATCCAGCCGATGGCCAGTACGTATTCGGTTCGCCATTAGTAGACCACGCCATCATCCAAACATCCGGCAAACCCTTCACCCTCGACGTTGTCGGCAACAGCGCCGAGAACATCTATATCCAAAAAATGGAACTGAACGGCAAAGCCTACACAAAATCGTTCATCCGCCACACAGACCTCACAGCAGGCGGCACCCTAAAAATCTACATGGGCAAAACCCCCTCCAAATGGGGAACCAACAAAAACGACATCCCACAATAACAACGAGCACCTGGTTCAAGTCTTCCGACCGAAGGGAGGGCGACTTGGCCCCCCGCCGATGCCAGTCTTCAGACTGGCGAGGAACCCCATAAAAAACAAAAGGCCATCCCACACCGGAGATGGCCTTTTAACTATATATCTCTATCCTTACTGATTAACCTTCGGCGCCTCCTCCAGCAATTTAATAAAGTACCCCCCTACAACAGAGCGAGCCTGAAAGCCCACCTGCTTCCCATCAGTAGTCTCATACCAATCCGACATCGGCACACGCGTAGGCGTCCCCGTCACATACGTATAAAGCGGATCAATAATCTTCTTAAACGTCGTGCTGTCATTCGCCAGCGTTGCCGTCCAAACAATCCAATCGGATTTAGTATACGTACGACGGCTGTCAAGCGGCAAACCATACGTATTCTGCTTCGTGAGATAATATTTCAACTCGCGTTCAGCCACTTCCTTCGGGAAAATATTGAAGCCAAGCAGCTTATCCCACACCATGTTATACTTCTGGCTCCAGGTACCGGGCTGGTCGAATGTGAGGCGGTAATGATCGCCGTCATTCGCCATCTTCACCCACTCTTCCGCCATACGCGCAGCTTCTTCTTTGTACAGCTTGGCCGTATCCTGCTTGTTCAGCATCTCTGCCAGCATACCGTAAGAGGCAATGCCCATAATAGCTTTGATCGACAGGTTAGTATTATGCGCCAGGTGACCGGCGAAGTCGTCCGTACAAAGCTGGTTTGCCGGATCAAGACCATTCTCACGCAAATAACCCGCCCAGGTCGTAAGCACCTTCCAGTGCGCCTTCGCGTAGTTGGCATTGCCCTCACGCTTGGCAATAGCGCCTGTCAGCACGAGCATGTTACCGCACTCTTCCACCGGCATATCTTCGCCATAGGTCTGACCGTTGGCCAGCGGGTACGTACCGACATCGTGCGCCGCGAAGGGCTTCTTCCACTTGCCGCTTTCGGAGTAATAAAAGATCGGGTTCATCATGCCCTTGAGCAGCTCAGGATTATATTTCAGGAACAGCGGGGCAGAAGGATATGTCACGTCTACCGTACCGATCGAGCCGTTGCTGAAATTCTCTTTCGAAAGAAAGAGGATGTTGCCAACGGAGTCCTGGGTCAGCTTGTGCGCCGCAATGGACTGGCGGAAAGCCAGTACACAAATGTCGGCATATTGCTTACCACCTGCTTGCAGCGTCTCCGCGTATACTTGTTTATCGAATGCATTACACTTCTCCTTTACCTCCTGGTAATCGGCTTGTGCTTCGTTCAGGATGTCATCGATAGTGGCGTTTTTCGTTTGTTTCCACCAGGCCGGACGGTTGTCGCCAAAGTATTGAATGGACGATACGTCGTCGTACGCAATCATGATGTAACCCGAAGATGCCTTGGAACCTACCTTACCCAGATTGTGTACATAGCTCATGGCCGGCGTGCTATCGGTCAGCTTGGCCTTGGTCTCGCCGGCGCTGGCCGCCAGGTCTCCGTTGTTACTAAATTGCTCTTTCGCGGCGACAGCCGACGTGCCAATGCCCAGTTTCGTTTGTTCCGGCTGTGGCGATACGAGGTAAGCATACCCCCAGTCTATACGCACATTGTCGCCCTTGCGCTTTAATACCGGTTGTTCGGTGGTGCCCGCACGCAGATACGCTACATTGCCGGCTTTACCCTCCGTTACGACAACCTCCTGATTTAGGCTATTCACGGCCCAGCTCGGCGTCATTTCAAAATATACTTCCACGGCGTGTTCCTGGCCATCGTTCGACGTCACGCTGTAGTCGACGAAGCTGATCGGACGCGACAGCAGGTTGAGGTCGGTGGGCAGCAGCGGCGAGCGGAATGTCACTTCCAGTCCTACCCCGCCGCAGGTAAA
Organism: Dawidia cretensis; assembly: GCF_018598175.1. Classification (GTDB taxonomy): domain Bacteria; phylum Bacteroidota; class Bacteroidia; order Cytophagales; family Cyclobacteriaceae; genus Ohtaekwangia; species Ohtaekwangia cretensis. Next base: position 7,747 of record NZ_JAHESE010000035.1, on the reverse strand, counting down.
GTCATAGCGGGTTTGGGTGGCCGACACGGCAACGCCATCCTGTTTCGCAGTTTGTTTAAATACTTCCGGTTGCGCTGAATTGGTATACAGGCCAAAATCAAGATACGCCAGGCCACCGGTGTCTTTGCAATGGCCGGCAAGGATGTTGGGGCCGTCTTTACGCAGCAACGATGCGTCGATCTTTAACAGCACGTCCATGCGCGCGGCGGCGCCGGTATTAACAATCTCCTGGCCATTGAGATACAATTCGAAATTGTCGTCGTGTGAATAGATCAGGTATACAGCCGAATCGATCTCGGACAGCGTAAACGTACGCCGCACCCAAATGTCGTCTGCGTCCCAAACAGTGACGCTGGAATTAAAATCCTTTGTGCCAAAGGCCGCTTTACCGCTTTTCCACGCACCCGTCGGTTTATACTCGGGTTTTTCCCAGCCGGCAGCAGGAGCTTTTGTGGTGTACTGGCCTTCCCAGGCCTGATCTTTCGCCATGGGAACGAGGGCTTTTAAGGGATATTTTTCCTTGCCCAGAAAGCGATATACCGTACCGTCTACGCGCACGGCGCCGGTTAACGCGTGGATTTCGCCGGTCCAGTGGCGCACGGCGTCATCATACAGATTGTCGGCCATCGACCAGGCACTGGTATACGGATCGATCGTCACCAACGGATAGGCCGGTGCATGGGCGCTGGTAAATTGTGCGGTCGCGCCGTCCGCGGGTGTTGTAGATTTGGATTTGTCGCAGGAGATCAACCCCCACGTCAGGCAGCACATAGCTACCCATACATACTTCGTCTGGTATCTCATCAATTATGTTGTTGTAGTATCGCAAAATAAGAAGATCGCCGAACTTTCATAGCCTGTACTGTCATCTTCGCGCACGCCAGGCCAATTTAGGGCATTCGCACTTCGTTATCGAAGCTGGGGCACCCGCTTTCCCACTTGCCGCAGCCACGCACGCGCCATCAGCTCATGTCCGGGCACCGTCGGATGTATACCATCCCAGATCCAATAGTCGGCCGGCGCCATTTTACAAGCGTCCTGGAACACCTGCTGATAGCCTACAAACACGGCGTTAAAGCGCTTCGCAAGATTGCGTACAACTGTTTGGCGTTTCGCGACCGCAGGCTGCCACGCCGACAGATTTTCTTTAACCGGGCCTATGGGTAGTATAAACGGTTCTCCCAGCACCAACACGGCGTTGGGCAATGCCTGCTGTGTTGCGGTGAGCAGCGTTGAATAGCGCTCGCCAAAGCTGCTACCTTCGGGGTCCTGCTGATTCCGCAAGGCAAAGAATACATCGTTCACACCAATGAGAATGCTCACCACGTCAGGTTTAAGGGCCAGTGCCTCCGCCTCCCAGCGCGCGGCCAGGTCGGTAATGGTGTTACCACTGATACCCTTGTTGATAAACGTGAGATTTCGTTCGGGATGATCGGCGCCCAGGCGGCTGGCAATGCTGAATGCATAGCCATGGCCCATGATATGATTCGGGTCGTCTGTACGCCCACGGTTGCCATCCGTAATAGAATCGCCCTGGAACAACACGGTAAACGACTGGCCATCGCCCACGGGTATAGTGTCACTAAAAAAATGGCGCGGCAAGGGCAGTGCTGCAGTGGCCAGGGTTGCCTGGTGCAAAAAAAGCCTTCTGGTGAGTGGCATCGTGGTGGCGTCTAAATTTGTCCTAATATGCTATAATTCCGCGATCCATAAAAGCCTGGTGGAACCATACCATAAATTGGCATATACTTTGCCTTTCATCCGCCATGCTTGCCATCTTTACCTTCTACCGAAACTTTCTGTACCCTTCAACCGCCGTCAATCTTTTTAGTTGTTACATAATCCTCGACAACGGGTCGGGCTTTTACGGATTGGCGCTGTTCTGGTTAAAGGTCTTTACCATTCCGCTGCTCGGTGCCTTGTTTCACCTCTCTCACGCCGGGCGACTCTATTTCTTTCACAACCTGGGGTACTCAACACCCCGATTATATACGCTTACCGCATTATTTGATCTGAGCATTTGGCTTCTTCTCATCATCCTAACCGCACAGTTCGTATGAACGATCTGTTAGAATTCGATGGCATCGAGCTAAGCTATGGGCCGCAAAGGATTCTCTCGGGTATCTACATGAAATGCCCGGTAGGCAATATCACGGGTATACTGGGACGCAATGGTTGTGGCAAGTCCAGCTTGCTAAAGGTAGTATTTGGCAGCCTCCCGGTACCCGTCCGGTCGGTACGCATCAACGGGCAATACCTCGCCGGCGACTATATGAAGAAACAGATCATTGCATACCTGCCGCAAGAGGATCTGATCCCCGCGAACATTCAGCTCCGGCAGGCGCTCCGGCTATTTGATGTCGACCCGCGGCACATCCTGGAATACTTTCCCGAAGCAGAACAGTTTTTGTCGCTCCGGTCCCGCGAGCTCTCCGGCGGCTACCGCCGCATCATCGAAGCCATGATGGTCCTGCATTCCCGGGCTACCTTTTGCTTATTGGATGAACCCTTCACCGGCGTGATGCCCGTGCATGTGGATATACTCCGGCACGTATTGACAAAAGCGAAAGAACGGAAAGGTATTATTCTGACCGACCATCTTTATCGCCAGGTATTATCCGTGGCGGATCATCTCTATATTTTATCCGATGGGCGTACGTTTGCCATAAAAGATCACGAAGACCTTGTCACACGGGGCTATATTCATACGCTGTAGACGAACCGTCAGCTCGTACCGCTTCCACCGTTGCAATCACGCGCACGCAGTAATCCCAAACCTTTTTTCGATTCTCTATGGAGTCGTACTTTCTACTAACTAACGCGGGCTTCAAGTCAATAAAATATTTCCCGCTTACGCCTTTCACGGCGGCATCGGCTGCCAGGTACACCAACGTCTCCGCCCCTTTCTCCGGCGTCCGGAAAAACAACCGCGCTACCTTTACCAATGTATTTAACACGCGGCCTAAGTCGCTCTGCAGGCCAAAGCCGTTGCTACCGCGCCCGGGTGCATGGTATTGACAGTAACATTTGCCACGCCTTGCTCACGTAAGTGCCCGGACAACATTTCAGTAATGAACTCGTGGATGAGATGATCCTCTGGGGGTACAACCACCGGAAAAAGCTGATCACCCAGCCTTAAAAGACCATCATACCCGTATCAAAGCTATACCATAGCCGTACATAGAGCATACCAAAGCTATTACATACTTATCCCATCGCTACAAAATTTCCGCCCATCGAGTCCGTTATCTATAATTTCTGCAGAACGAAATACAAATACGTCCAAAAACATACAATTCACTCGTAAAACATTCCTAACCTGAATAATACGGTTGACACGTCCTCCTTCTTTTCCGACATTAGCCGTATAACGCTAAACGAGGGGGACACGCATGGCAAAACAGACAGGCATCATTATTTTGGAAGGTCCGATAGGTGAAGATGTATGCTATATACATCCAAAATTTGGTCCCCTAAGACGTCGGAAGACCTCGGTGAACGCCGAGCGTATCCGCATGGACGCCGCATTTGCACGCGTGCGCGAAAACAATAGCGACTTTGCCCACGGCGCCGCGTTGGTAAAATCCATCCGTGCGGCATTCAGGGCAGTCTACGCGTCCGTGGCAGATCGCCATATGACAAGCCGGCTAACAAGCGCAGTAACGACTGCTATTCGCACAGACGCCACGCACATACCTGGAAAACGCTCCATTCTGCACGGCGACATCACACCCCTACTAGGTGTCGAGTTCAATAAAGGAACTTCTTTTAGCAAGCTCCTGCGCACACCGTATTCAGTAATGCCGGGTAAAGATCGCAACACCACGGTCACGTCGTTTACCGACGTTATTCCCGCGCATCATCTCTATGCTCCAAAAAGTGCATCCCATTATCGTGTGGTCAGCAGCGTGGCCTATATCGATCCTGCAACCGGCAACCATGCAGTCCAGACAACGACCAGTGAAGCGTTTCCCGCAAAGGGCAAAACTCCCATGAATATATCCCTCACAAACACGTTGGCCTACGAACCAGGAACATTGCGACTGCACGTGCTGGGAATTGAATTTATGCAGGAGACCAATGGATGCTTCTATCCGCTCACGAATAAAGCTTTTCACGCCCTGACATTGGTGGGTGCAGAAATAGTACCCACCCGGGTGGTCCGCAAAATAAAGAAACGTCGCACACCGCGGCCGATGACTTTTTTGCAAAGATTCTTCCGGCAGCCTGTCGACCGCGCAGGCATACCGCGCGGACGGCAATCCACACCGGTCAGAGACTGGCACCCTGACAGGCCCAAGTCTCCACCCGAAACAGGCTAATACTCATGCCACGACACACGCGCATCTGGTTCAAGTCTTCCGACCGAATGGAGGCGACTTGGACCTATTCCAATGACAGTCTTCAGACTGCCGAGAAAGCTCGTAATCATATACCCACCCGGCAACAGTCCCGAAAAAATCATTGCGCTCGCTCTCACACTCATACTGTTCCCAATATTCCCTTCAAAATCCCCACAGCCTGCTCCTGCTCTTTCAGATCGAGCGAAGCAAACCCCAGTCGCACGGCATTATACTTAGCCCTGCCAGAATCATAGCTCGTCCCATCTTTAATAACAAGTCCCTTCTCGAAAGCCCGGGGCGACACCTTCTTCAAATCAGCGCGAAACCGCGCCCACACAGACATCCCCCCGTCAGGAATCGTAAAATCAAGGTGCCCCGGCAACTCGGCCTTCAGCAAATCACAGAAATGGTCCCGTCGCTCGCGGTACAGCTTCACCGATTTCTTGATGTGCCGCGTCAGCGTACCATCGCGGTATAGCTCGGCAATGGCATGCTCCATAAAACTATCCCCCTGCGTATCGACCGTCTTGCGGAAGTAAGTAGCGGTTTGAATAAAGTCCGCCGGCGCCACGATAAAGCCGAACCGCACGGCAGGTGCAAACGTCTTGGTCAGGGTACCGACGTAGACTACATTGCCCCGGCTGTCATGACTGGCCATCGGCATAATGGGACGGCTGGCATAATGAAAGTCGTAATCATAATCGTCTTCCAGGATAGCAAATTTATACTGCGCCGCCAGGTGCAGCAAATGCATCCGCCGTTCAGGCGACAGCGTTACCGTGGTGGGGTTGTGATGATGAGGAATGACATAAAGCAACCGGATCTTTTTCTTCTTACACAGCTGTTCTACTTTGGCCGTATCGATCCCATCGCCGTCGACGGAGACCTCGTTCAGCCGCGCACCCAGTTGCCGGAAGGTAATGTCCGCCATGTTGTAGCCGGGTTTGCCGACAATGACCTCATCACCGGGCTTTAAGATCACCGAGCCCGCCACAAAAATCCCCATCTGGGCGCCTTTGGTGATGAGTATATTCTCCGGTGTCACCGCCAGGCCGCGCGTATCGCATAAAAGCTCCGCCAGCGTTTGTCGCAGCAATAACGTGCCCTGCGCGCCACCGTATTGCAGGTACTTCCGATTAACGCTGCGGCGGGAGAGATTGCGAATAGCAGCCCCAAGCTCTTGAATAGGCGCCAGCCGGATGTCGGGGAAGCCATCGTTGAATACCAATCTATGGGTAGATTGGAAATCGGATGTCGCGACGGGAAGGATACGTTTTTTGTCATAGCTAAATCCCACTGTTTCGGAAAAGCCGGCAGGCGTTGTTTGTCGCATGATCCGCAACGGCGCCAACAACGGCGGTACCGCCTTGACAAAGGTGCCCTGGCGCGCGCGCAGCTCGATCCAGCCTTGCGCGTCGAGCTCCTGAAATGCGGCAACGACCGTCATGCGATTGACCTCCAGCAAGGCACCCAGCTCCCGCGTGCCGGGCAGCTTTAAACCCTTCCGTAATTTACCCTGCCGGATACCGGCAATGATCGCATTGCTGATTTGCAGGTATACCGGCACCGACGATGTCGCATCAATCTCAATCAGTTCCTGTAACAGTTTCATAGCTGGATGAGGTAATTTATTAAAACTGGATTATTTCGCTCATCCAGTAAACATATAGTTTTGAGGCGTAACATTCAAACGAAAATCCTATGCAACAACTTCTCTTACGCCTGGCATTATCGGCTACGTTCCTTTCTGCCGTGGCCTCGCGGCTCGGCCTGTGGGGCGCACGCTCGAGTGGCTGGAAAGGCTTTCTGGACTACACCGCCCAAACGTGCTCCTGGGCACCCGCCGGCTGGATCCCGTTCCTGGCCGTCGCGGCCACCACGCTGGAAGTCGTCCTGGCCATCCTCCTGTTTGTCGGCTATCAAACAGCCTGGGCCGCCCTCGGCAGCGCCACATTAACAATCTTCTTCGCGTTGTCAATGGCCTGGTCGTTCGGCCTCAAAGAGCCGCTGGACTACAGCGTCTTTGTATTTTCGGCAGCAGCGCTCCTGCTATCCAGCCTGAAAGACTTTCCCTGGAGCATCGACCAACTTTTAACCCGCTAAGCCATGACCCCCCAAACCGTGTGCAGCACCTGCGGCACCTATTATCCGAATGACAACGTGCCGACGCTTTGCACCATCTGCAACGAAGAGCGTCAGTATATTCCCGACGGCGGCCAACGCTGGACGACCACTGAAGAATTACACCACAAGCATAGCATGAAAGTGACCAGGCTTCGCGAAAATCTGTACCAGCTGGAAGTCAATCCCACCTTTGCAATCGGCCAGCGGGCGCTGTTGGTACTCTCGGAACATGGCAATATCCTGTGGGATTGTATTCCCCTACTCGACGAAGCCACCGTCGCCTTCATTCAGGCGCACGGCGGTTTGCAGGCCATTGCCTTCTCGCACCCGCATTATTATAGCAACATGAACGACTGGGCCGACGTGTTTCAATGCCCGGTATACATCCACCGGCACGACGCCATGCACATCGTGCAACAAGGACCGCATATTCAACTTTGGGAAGGCGATGAGCTTGCGCTCTGGAATGGCATGAAGTTATTCCTCATCGGCGGCCACTTCGAAGGAAGCAGCCTGTTGCACATACCGTTCCTATCACCGCAGGGCAGCATTTTATGCGGCGATACCCTGTTCCTGTCGCCCAGCAAAAAACATTTCTCGGTGCAGCGCAGCTATCCCAACAAAATACCGCTACCCGTAAAAGAAATGCGCCGCATCCACGCACGCCTGGAGGCAATCCCCTTCGATGCCTTCTATGGCTATATCAACACACAGAACCTGTTTGAGGACGTAAAACCCATCCTGCACGATTCCATGCAACGTTATTTTGCCTAGTGTTGTGCGTCGAAATGCCTTTATTCGCGCTCACACTCCACACGCACACTGTTTTCGCTTTCTGTCTTGTGAAATAAAATTGTAAACTAGCAAGACAAAACACACATCATGAGACCGAAGACCATTGTCCTGCTGGCCGGGGCCTGCCTGTGGCTGTACGCGGCGCACGCCCAAAACGCGAACTATGTTTCCAACCGGACGCCCCTGCAACCCACGCCATTCATAGCCCTACCGTTGGGTAGCATTACCCCCAAGGGGTGGCTGGCGACGCAATTAACACTGCAAAAGAACGGCCTGACGGGTCATTCCGAAGCGATTTATTCCGAGCTGAAATCAGACGCCGCCTGGCTGGGCGGCAAAGCGCCCGACTCTGACTGGGAGCGCCCTACCTATTATTTGCGGGGGCTGATCGGACTCGCATATTCCCTGCACGACGCCGAGCTAAAACAACGCGCGCAAAAGTGGATCGATTGGGCGCTGAACAGCCAGGCCGCCAACGGCAGCTT
>NZ_JAHESE010000034.1 GCF_018598175.1 Dawidia cretensis | reverse complement strand
CACCAGGAGATTCACACGCTCGACATTCGCGATACGCCCGTGGACGACCTGGCCGTGGCGGGACGCTTTAAGAAGCTGGCCACATTGCTGGCGGACGGTAGCAAAATACAAACGCTTGAGCCGCTGGCGTCGGCCGGAAGCCTGCGCAAGGTATATGCCGACAAGACCGCGATTACCGACGAGCAGGCACGTCAGCTTTTGCGTCAGCACGCGGAGTGCCTGGTGGTCTATCAGACCGATTCGCTGCAAGCGTGGTGGAACGGTGTAACCGACGATTGGAAAGAGATCTTTACCACTCAGCTGCGCATGCAGGCGCAGCCGACCCGCGAGGATCTGCACCGATTGATCGAGCTGAAGACAGTACATGCCGGCGAGACACGCGTTAGTGATCTCACGCCGCTACAGGTCTTTATCCGGCTTTCGGAATTGCGTTTTGCGGGCACGGCGATTACCGACATCACCCCACTGACGAAGGTGAAGACGTTGACGTCGTTGCACCTCACACACAGCCCGCTGCGCAAGCTCGATCCGTTAGCACAGCTGACAAACCTGGAAGACCTGGATATTTCCAATACCCCGACAGAAGACCTGAAGCCACTCGGCAACCTGCAAAACCTCAAAAAAGTGAATTGTGCCGGCACGCAGATCAAGACGCTGACGGCGTTGGAAGCACTGCGGTCGCTCGAGTTCCTGGATTGCTCGAACACGGAGGTCAAAAAGATCGACCCGTTGCAAGAGCTGCCCATGAAGACGCTGAAGTGTTACAACACAAAAATATCAGCCAAGCAGGTAGAGAGTTTCCAAAAGACTCATCCGGACTGCCAGGTAATGTACTATCGATAATAGGGCGGCCGCTTTTTAGTGGCCGCTTTTTACTTCTTCGATATAATGCTCTTTTTGCTTTTCTCGCATCAGGTCGGCAAAGGCCTCTTCGGGCGTATTGCCAAAACCCGTGGGGCTTTCATGTGTTGACTTAAAGTCGTTGAAAGCGGCAGCCCAGCCTTTGCCTTCTTTAAAGAATCCTACTTCGAACTCTTTCTTTTTCAGATCATATCCTTTAGCATCCATAATGATTGATGTTTGGGTGCGAAGGCAAAAAATGATGCCTGCAATTTGCGACGGGCATCAATTTTTAGCGATAGGTGTATGATCCGCACAACTGAACAACCGCATGCGGCTATGCCAGGCACCGCCCATGCAGAAGGGAATCCGATTATCCGGCATGTATATACAGCCGACCCGTCGGCGGTGGTGTATGATGGGCGGGTGTATCTGTTTACAGGGCACGACGAGGCGCAACCGGATCAACAAGCCTACATTATGCGTGAGTGGTTGTGCTTCTCATCGTCCGACATGCGCACCTGGCAATCACATGGCTCGCCGCTCCGGGCACTAGACTTTTCGTGGGCACAAGGCGATGCCTTTGGCTCGCAGGTGATCGCCCGGCATGGAAAATTCTATTGGTATACTGCCGTTACCCATGCTACCATTGCCGGTAAGGCGATTGGTGTAGCGGTAGCCGACGTGCCGTGGGGGCCTTTTCGCGACGCGCGCGGAACGGCATTGATCACCAACGCGATGATCGACGCGCCGCCCGGAAGCATGAACAATTTGGATCCTGCCGTGATCATCGACGACCGGGGACAAGCGTATCTTTTCTGGGGAAACGGTCAAGCGTATTATGCGCGATTAAACGAGAATATGACCGAGCTGGATGGTCCGATCCAGAAACTGGACTTGCCCGGTTTCCAGGAGGGCTCACGGCTGTATAAACGGCGTGGATGGTATTATCTCTCGTACGGATCGGGCATGCCGGAAAAGATCGTCTATGGCCGGAGCCGCGACCTGGAGGATCCCTGGGAGTTTTGTGGTATACTCAACGAGATAGCGGGTAACTGTCAAACTAACTCGGGTTTTATTATCGACTACCAGGGGCGGTCGTATTTTATTTATCACAATGGCGCGCTGCCTGGCGGTGGAAGCCACCATCGTTCGGTATGCCTCGACTATATTTACTTTAATCCGGACGACACGATCCGCCGGGTCGTCATGACCTCCGAGGGTGTATAAAGGTCTGTACATCGGTATTCAATTTAAACAGGATGATGTATTGCAGTTGTGGTTGCCCTTGTTATCTTTAAACAATCATTTCGTTGGTGAAATCACGCGGGAGTAGCTCAGTTGGTAGAGCGGCAGCTTCCCAAGCTGCAGGTCGCGGGTTCGAGACCCGTTTCCCGCTCTTTTTCTTTTTTATCAGGCATAGCACTGCCAGGTGTCCTTTCAAAATCTTGCATTTTCTTCACGGCCGATTTGTAATCCTGTATATTGTAGGAAACTCGTGGATCATGAATTTCAAAACCTGGTTGGGGCTGAGCGTATTGGCTGTCGGTAGTCTGAGTATACTGTCGATTTTTTATAGGGTGATGTATGAGCCCGGTCTACAGCTCAATAATGATCCTTTTGCGGATTATATTCTTATGTGGGGCATTCCTATCCAATTTAAGCTCGATAAGCTGTCGGAATACCCGACGTTGCTGGCGACGCTGCTGCTCTGTATATGCGCGCTGATCTTTGTTATCACCGGAAGAGCGTTGAAGATGCTGGCGTTTTTGTGCGCGCTGATGTTTACAAACCAGGGTACCCGTTTGCTGGTGGGTATTTTTAACTTCGTATTATTACCCGAAAGGACAGCGCATGACCTCCAGCTTCTTTTACCTCCATCGCTGATGATAGGTATAAGTTATTGTGTTTTACGCATGTTTCAGCGCGCCTGGGACGGGCAATCTGTGTCCGGTGGGGCCTTTGTGGCAACGCCTGTCGTGCGTTTTTACGGCTATGTGGTAGACCTGGTAATTATTCAGACCCTGGTGCATGATGGTCCCTACAACCTGAGTCTGCTGCCGTATGGATGGGCCGTGGCATTGCTGTCGTATGTGCTCTACTATGCTGTATTTGAACACCTGTTCCTTTTTACGCCCGGCAAACTGCTGTTGAATACGCGCGTGTGCATGGAGAATGGTACCGTGCCTCCGGAGGGTACGATCATCCTGCGGACGTTGGCGCGGTTGATCCCCTTCGAGCCACTGTCTTGCTTATACAATGAGGGTTGGCACGATAAGCTTTCGAAGACGAAGGTAATCAGGCATCCGTGGGCGGGAGGGCTTGTAACGACCGGGTGACATGGCGCGAGCTGCGCATTTCTTTTAAGAACTCGTATTCAATCTCTTCCAGAATGGTGAGCAGGAGGGACTGCTGCGGCAGATCCTGGCCGAGGTATTCCACGGGGTTTTCGCCCACGCGGGCCAGGGTGTGTTTTACCTCTTCTTCCCACAACCCCGCGGGGATGCCATCGCGTTTAGCGACCAGCACGGCAAACACCGGCTGGAGATTGCGGCGGAAAATTCTTTTATAGCGCTTGAAGAGGATGCTCATGCGCTACAAATTTACCTGAAATTGTAATCGTACCAGGCTTCCTTCTTGGAAATTAGTGGGACGTGCTGCGTCTACATATCGCCGGCTGGAAACGGTATACATGGCGACGACTTCAAAAGCCTTGAACGGCTGCCATTCGGCGCCGATCTCCCATTCATTCACACGGTAGCTACGCGCGTCGAGCTCGTGCTTTTTGCCACCGTTATAGTAATGGTGACGTACAAAGGGAATGAATACGTGCTCTTGCAGGCGTGCCATGTAAGACGCCATGACATACCCGCCCTTCAGGTCTTTTGATTGGATGGAGTTGGTGGCAGGATCGTACTCCGGACCGGTTCCTACGTTGTATTCGGCCATGAGGCCGAAGGGCTGCGGATAGACCACCAGCGACGCGGCTACACGCTGGTCAAGGTATTCGAAGTCGGGATTGATGCCGGCCACGTCTTCGGATACAGAGCCTACGACGGCTTTGCCCCGGTAGGCCTGTAGACCCGGCTCGATATATTGCTCACCAAACCGGAATGGGTAGGACACACGTGCCACTACGTGGGGTTGGTCGTTGCCTTCGTTGCGGTTGGCAGTCTGACCGTTGAACATGCCGAATCCGACAACGCCATAGTCGCCGGAGCCTTTCACTCCGGAACTCACCAGGTATGAAAAACGCTCACGGATCTTTTTAGGCGCCCAGTAGACAAATACACCAATATCCCGCTCGTTGCTGAGCGCGCTGTTGATACCATCGTTGCGGTCGAGGGGAATGCGATTTTGGCTGGACTGCAGGTTCTCAAAACCGTAGGGCACTTTGCTTTGGCCAAAGCGCAGGCGCCATTGGTTGTCTTTGTCAAGCCCCACGTCGAAGTAAGCATCGCGGATCTGGGCAAAGTTCATGGCACTGGACGAAGCCGACGAAGCAAAGTCGGGTTGAATATATACATATACCCGTTCATGCACCTGCCCGAATACGATCAGGCGAATGCGACGGAAGAAGAAGCCATTGTCACCACCCCACGATTTGTCACACTGCTCACAACCCAGGTCGGGGTTTGTTTCCAGCAGTTTGTTATAGCGTATTTGTGCATAGCCGCGTAGACTGATTTTCCTAAACCATTCGATTGGCTTTGCCTTACGCGTTCTAGCCGAGTCAGCGTCCTGTGCTTCGATGTCGCCCACAGGTAATATCCACGCGAAGAAAACAAAGGTGAGAAGGTGGCGGACAGACGAGGTTCGCGGCATGGTGGTGTAATTTGAATGCAAAAGAACCACAGCCCTGGTAACAAACCGATAACATATAGATAACTTAACTGAATGATAAATAACGTAACATTTAGTTAACATAGGAACTAAGCGATGGGACGTTCGGTTGTGTTCCTTTCTATCCGACAGTATCAAATTTCTATTATGAACCGTTCAATTTCCGATAATTCGCTGTTTTTCAAGTATGTAACGCTAATTGCACAGTAAGCCATGGCAGCACGATCTTTACGGCTTAGCATCTTAGATCAGTCTATTGTGCGCCAGGGTGGAACGGCAACACAGGCTATTGCCGAGACGATTGAGACGGTCAGGTTGGCCGAGCAATTGGGCTACCACCGGTTTTGGGTGTCCGAACATCACAACTCCACCATGATTGCCGGCTCGACGCCGGAGGTATTGATGGTCAAGCTGGCGGACGAGACCCGCACGATCCGCATTGGCTCCGGCGGTATCATGTTGCCGAACCACAGCGCGTTGAAAGTGGCGGAGAACTTTCGCATGCTGGAAACGCTTTTCCCCGGTCGCATCGACCTGGGTACGGGGCGCGCGCCCGGTGGTGATCGCATTACGTCGTCCTTGTTAAATCCTTCCAACAGATTTCGCGAAGAGGACTATCGCGAGCAGCTCGAGCACCTGTATGCTTACTTTCGCGACGAAGCGGGCACCGAGTACGGTCGATTGCTGGCCGTGCCGCAGAGCCCGGGTATACCGCAGCAATGGGTCCTGAGTAGCAGCGCCGGCGGAAGTAGTACGCTGGCCGCCCAGCTGGGACTGGGGTTGGTGATTGCCCGGTTTATCAATGGCCATGCCGGACCCGAGCTGACCGAGCAATACCGTAAACAGTTTCGTCCGTCCGATCAGTTTCCCGAGCCTCAGGCGATGCTGGGCATCACGGTATTTTGTGCCGACACCGAGGAGAAGGCCAACCAGCTCCGCAAGTTGAGTGACTATACCTTGCTGATGTTTGAACGTGGACGCTTTGAGCCCATCGGTCCCTATGAAGCGATTGCCAACTACCAGTTTTCAGCGGAGGAACAGCTGCGCCTCGAGCACAATCGGGGGCGCATCGTATCGGGTACGCCCGGACAGGTAAAGCAACAACTCACAGCGCTGGCCGATGCCTACGGTATAGACGAGATCATCGTCTCGACAATGACCTACGCGCAGCAAGACCGGCTGCGATCGTTTACGTTGCTGGCCGAAGCCTTTGGACTGACGCCGCCGGAGAGTCAGTCATAACGGGTGCGCTGGGGGCTCTTGGTATCGTTCCTGGTAACCCCACAGTGCCCTACCGCGGCATGCCGGTATATCCACGGCGACTGGTGTTGTGGAAATGACGACGTGTTTGCCTACATTTGCGTTTGCCTCTCGCGGCAAACCTCCGTTATGAAAAAATTGAGAAGTACACCGTCGGTGCGTTATATCGTTAAAAACCTCGTGGTATTGGCGGGGGTGTTGTTGGTCATCGTGCTCCTGGTAAAAACCAATACCGGTTATGATTTGCTTTTTAATAAGCTCTTGCAAGAACGGGTGGCCCAACAACAGTATGAAGACCTGAGCTACGACGATCGCCGGGCGGTAAAACTGGGCTATAATTTCACCTACCTGCAATTGCTGCGGTCACGGACGCCTGAGACCGCGGTGATCCTGATGCCACCGGACAGTGTCTTTCGCAGGCCCGACGATGAGCATGCGTTTATTGACTATTGGATTACCAACCGCGGATGGGCCAGTTATTTTGTCTACCCACGCCGATTGGTCTATAGCGACGATCTTGAAGCCGAGCCGTCACGCCTTCGTCCCACCCATGTAGCGATCGTCCACTACTGGGGATACGACAAGCTTGCATATCCCGTAGACAAAAAATATCCGTATGATGTTATGCCCTTTTAACCCGTTGTTATGGAAATAGCGGGATTGCTTATCACGTTCCTGTTTGGCGTCGCCATCATTAATCTGCTAGCCTACCAACTTCCTGTAGGGGAGAAAGTGGGGTACGCCTGGCCCGTTGGCTTGGGGACCAATGCCCTGCTGATGTTTGTGCTGGACCTGTGTGGCGTATCCCTGCGGCACGTTGCCCTGGTGCTGGCAATTGAGCTCGTGCTGACAATTGTGCTGGGGGTATATATCCTGCGACGGTATCGACCCGGTGTACAGCTAAAGAGCTTATTGGAAAAGCCTTTTCCGGTAAACCTCGCGTGGATATTTCTGGTGGGCATCGCGGTGTTCCTGGTATATGTTGTCACCGCGCGGGCGTTGTTCTGGCCCGTATATATTTACGACAGTATTTACGGATTTGACTTTGTGGCAAAGGCCGTGGCGCAGGAGGGGACCTTACACAACGCGATCTTTGATCCGCAACATCCGCTTTATAGTCTTCGAAGCCTGTACCCGCCACTGGTGGCGCTTAACTTTGCTTTTGCGTACCTGTTGGGTTTCGAGACCTCCCACGTCATCGTAGTGATATTCTATGCGTCGCTGACGGTCTCCTTATATGCCTTCCTGGCGCGGGTCACGACACATCTGGGCGCGGCTTTTTATACCGTTTTGTTCGTGACTGTGCCCGAGCTGTTCAACTTTGCTTCGCTGTCGTCGTCCAATCCTATCTGCGCATACTATTGTGCTGTCGGCCTGCTGGCGTTATGGCGTGCGGTCGACACTTCGTCTCGCGCGGATCTGCGCATAGGGGGCGTGTTGATTATGCTGGCCTTGTGGACGCGCCCGGAGGCGATTGTGTTTGCCGCCGTGGCAGGGATGGTGGTGTTGTGGTGGAGCATCCGGCAAAAACGCGTGTGGCCGGTCCTGATCTTTGGTGCCGCCTGCCTGGCCTTCTGGGGTAGTTGGCAAGCCTATCTGCACAACGTGTTGCAGGTAACGGGCGATCAGCCCATGGACTTCATCCTCACCTGGGATGCCGGCAAGCTCTCCCGCATGTGGAGCCAGGTGCTGGAAGTGACCTTTCATGGGTCGTATTATGGTGTCGTGATGTATTTGTTCGTGGCGATCGTGTTCCTGAATATACCCTACCTCGGGAAACAACGGCAGACACTGCCCTTACTGGGTATCATCGTGGTCGCGTGGCTGCTTTATTTGCTGGTATTTTATCAGCTGGATACGGACTTTATGCCGGACTCCACGGATTGGATTGGCGATGCATACCGCCGGGGGCTGTTTAACTTTATCCCGTTGATGTTGTTATATTGTGCGACCAGCATGTGGAGCCGTACGATGTTTGAATTTATCGAACGGTGGCTGGCGACTGACAAATCCCCTGTCGTAGAATGAGAAATATCGCTGGTATACTGTTGTTGCTGACAGCCTGCGTCGGTCCGAAGCGGTTGTCTCACCCGTCGGCATCGGTTGGCGGGTTTACAACATGGCAAACGGGTCACGATGCTCAAACCGTACAGCGCATCCCGGCCACGGGTACAAATGCATTGGTCCAGCGGGGCGATTCCACCTGGATGCAGGTCAAGTTCAATGTACGGGAATATGGAGAAGTATCGTTCCCGCTGGCGAACACGCCGCCGGATGTGGAGGCGCCCGGTGTCGATCTTTCCGGCAGTAGAACTATACGGATTACATACAAAGCGAACCAGGCGTTCCTTGTACAGTTGCGTCAGACGGGGGTGCATGGTGGAATTCAGAATCATATCGAGTTGCCGGCGTCGGCTCAGCGCACAACCGTGACAGTGCCCTTTACACAGTTTACCGGTGGCCTGAAACCACTCGACCTGAGCGATGTCGCCAAGTTCAATTTTGCGTTCTTATCCAACAATGTCGCGGCAGGCTACGCCGAACTGGTCGTTTATAATGTGGTCATTGACCATTATACAGCGCCCTGACAACGCCTATTCTTTTAGCTTCGAAAAGATCACCTTTGTTTTTCGTAGTTGCCTCGTTGCGGCGAACTGCAGTTTTTCATTGTAGAGTATCCATCCCCCCAGTGAGCCCATGGCGCTGCCCAGGAAGATGTCGATGAACCGCGTGGTGAGTAATTTATTCGGATCACTCGTCAATGCAGCACCTGATTCTGCCAGGAAGATGGTGAGCACGGTGATGAGAATGACGGCTAGCCCATAGTTGCGTACCACCAGGATCTCTACAATAATCTGCAACAAGACAATGCTCAGACACAGTACCGGCACCGGCGGATGGAACAAGAGGATAGTCCATGTTAACACAAGTCCGACAAAGGTTCCCAGAATACGTTGTACGCTACGTTGCCAGATGTGTTTGACGCTGACACCCTGCATGACGGCGGCGCAGGAGGTAGGGATCCAATACGGGTTGTCAAGTTTTAAGAGGCGGCCGGCGAGCAACGCGGCGCCGACAAAGAAACCGAACGTTACAGATTCGATGAGGTTAACATACCGGCTCTTCGCCACCGTAATGGTTTCGGAGGCCGCCGGCTTGCGTCGGTTCATCAACAGGAAAAACAAGAATGCCAGGAGGCAGGAGGTCATCGTACCGATACCCACCAGACCAATGCGGTGCGGCACGATGGCCAGGTCGTGTGGCAGGCATACCGCCACCGACGCGATCATGATAAAAAAGAAGTTGCCGGGTGGCTTGTTCATCTTGAGATAGAACAGCGCCAGGTGTACGGTGAAGGCATATATACCGAGGATGAGACACGACCACAGCGGATGGAAGCTGGCCATGGCGCCAATCGTAAACGACACCATCAGTCCAAAGGAGCAGGCCATAAGCTTTATCAACTGGTTGGCCATTTGTTGTTGAACTTGCAGGTATAAGATCACCAGCCCCGCCATCGACGCCAGCTTGCCGTCCACGAGGTGGCCGGTATAATAGCCGGTTAATACCGGTATGCCTACACATAGGCCGGCCAGCACGGGCAAATGCCACGTACGATCGGTTTTCTTAAATTCAACCAGCTCCCGGAATAGCTTCATATCACGAAACAATTCGTTTGATCACCTCCACCGCGACTTCGGGTATGCGAGTATTGGGATCAAGGGAAGGATCGTAGGCGGTGATGCCTACACCGGCAATGGTATAACGGCGGCGGATGCTGTCGATGGCATGGTACAAGGTTTCCGGCGACAAGCCTCCCGGCGCACTGTATTCATTGACCTGGGCATAGTCGGGATCGAGCACATCCAGGTCAAGATGCAGGTATACTGCGTGCACGGGAAGTGTAAAATCGTCAAACGCGTTCTCGGGTTGGGCGAGGGTCGCGGGGGTAATCAGCCGTACGGCAGAGGTTGCCAGCCGATGAGCCTCCAGGGCGTCGACGTCGCGGGCGCCGGCCAGGATGATCTTGTCTTCTGCCACGGGGGCATAGCCGGGAATCGATTCGGCCAGCTGTGTCCAGCATTGTCCGGCGACAATGGACAGTGCCATGCCGTCGAGATAGCCACCGATGGTGGTTTCGGGCGTGTTGAAGTCGCCGTGGCAGTCAAACCAGATCACGCCCAGGTCTTCCTGCAGGCCACTGAGTGTGCCCAGTGCGGCGGCGTTACAATTTCCGGTGAACACGATGGGAAACTCCCCCTGTCGTTTGGCTTCGGCCACTTGTTCCGCCACGGCATGGGCCACGGCAAAGCTCGTGGTGACCTCGGTAGGGAACGGCGCGTCGACAAAGACCTCGGCCTTCCGGGCGCTATGCCCCCATGCCGGCAACTGTTGTGCAACGGCATCGATCAGGATGGGCGGCCCTGCGGCCAGACGTTTACGGTGGTGACCACTGTCATACGGTACGGAAAGAAGGCATGTTTTCATAAAACAAAGGTACAAAAATGCAAAAGGGCATAAAAGCCGTTCTGTCAGCTTACCGTACATGGGTTGGCGCGGCCATTTCTCCGGTCGGTAAGAAATATGATGAATGGTTTTGATGGAAAAATTCTAAAGTAGAATTTTGTTTTATTAATTGTAAACGTTACGTTTAATAATATAAGTAATAGTTCTGTAGCCGCCTACTGTTAGCGGGTGAAATGGCAGGAGCCGACAGCTGGAAGATGTACTTCGGTACGAAAACAAACAGGTAACGATGGGATGGTGCAGAAAAGGTGTCATCGAATCTTGTGTTTTATTAATTGTATTTAGTACAATAAATAGTATAATGATATAACCACTATGGCACGTGATTCATTTGTGATCGGAATTGACTTTGGAACGGACTCCGTACGTTCCATGCTGGTAAACGCCGCCAACGGAGAGGAGCTCGCGACGAGCGTGTTTTATTATCCGCGCTGGCGCGACGGCCTGTATTGCGATCCGGCGACGAACCAGTTCCGGCAGCACCCGAAAGATTACATCGAAGGGCTTGAGTATACGGTCCGCGCGTGCCTGGCGCAAGCGGGTGGTAATGCGCCGGCTTATGTCAAAGGCATCAGCATAGACACCACGGGGTCGACACCCGTTGCAGTCGACCGCACCGGCACGCCGCTGGCGCTGACCGCCGGCTTTGAGGAGAATCCGCATGCCATGTTCCTCTTGTGGAAAGACCATACATCCGTCGGTGAGGCCGCCGAGATGAATGCGCATGCGCAGGCATTTGGCGGTAACTATTTACAATACGTCGGCGGCATATACTCGTCGGAATGGTACTGGGCCAAGCTGCTGCGCACCTTGCGTGCAGACACCGCGGTGCGCAAGGCGTGCCATACCTGGGTGGAACACTGTGACTG
Source organism: Dawidia cretensis (assembly GCF_018598175.1). Classification (GTDB taxonomy): domain Bacteria; phylum Bacteroidota; class Bacteroidia; order Cytophagales; family Cyclobacteriaceae; genus Ohtaekwangia; species Ohtaekwangia cretensis. The sequence continues at coordinate 60,310 of NZ_JAHESE010000034.1, read as the reverse complement.
GGTACCGTTCCTGCTAACAGGCGGTCAACACGCCGACGCTATAAAACGTGGTGTCTGCGCCGCCGGGCACAAAGGCTTGTGGTCCGCCGCGTTCGGCGGTTATCCGCCCGATGACTTTTTTACGTCACTCGACCCGCTGTTGAAAGGATATGTACAGACACTGGGGCGCGATACCTATACTTCCGCACAGGCGGCCGGCCATTTGAGCCCCGCGTGGGTAGCGCGGCTGGGGTTGTCGACGGATGTTGTCGTGGGGATCGGCGCATTCGACTGTCACATGGGCGCGGTGGGCGGCCAGATCGAACCATATTATCTCAGCAAGGTCATGGGTACGTCTACCTGCGATATGATGGTGATTCCCCAACAGGATATGGAGAACAAACTGATCAGCGGTATCTGCGGCCAGGTGGATGGATCCATACTGCCGGGCATGATCGGATTAGAGGCCGGACAGTCGGCCTTTGGCGATGTATATGCCTGGTATAAAAAATTACTGCTGTGGCCGGTGGAAACCTTGCTGGAAAGCTCTTCGCTGGTGCCTCCGGAAATAGCCCGGCAACTAAAGACCGAGCTGGGCGACAAGCTCATTGCCACGCTCGCGGCACAGGCGGGATTGCTTCCGCTGGACGAGCACGACGAACTGGCCGTCGACTGGCTCAACGGCCGGCGTACGCCCGATGCAAATCAACTGCTGACCGGCGGATTGATGGGCTTAAGCCTGGGCAGCGATGCGCCGGCGTTGTTCAAGGCCTGGGTGGAGGCTACATGTTTTGGCGCGAAGGCCATTGCCGACCGTTTTCAATACGAAGGTATACCGGTAAAAGGTATCATCGCCCTGGGGGGCGTGGCGCGCAAGGCGCCGTACGTCATGCAGGTGATGGCCAATGTCATGAACAAATCCATCCGCATCCATCGCTCGGAGCAGACGTGCGCGCTGGGGGCGGCGATGTTTGCCGCGACGGTCGCGGGTATACACCCGTGGGCCGAGGTGGCCATGCAGGCGATGGGGCAGGGGTTCGACCTCACCTTCGAGCCGCAACCGGCGACCGTAGCCTACTATCAATCGCGGTATAAAAAGTATCAGGCCTTTGGCGCGATGATCGAACGGTCGGTTCAACCCGCGCAGGCCGATTCACAACCTGTACAGGGAGCCCTCGCCTAACGTATACCCCATGAAAAAACAATATGATGCGATCCGCGCGGCAGCTTACGATGCCAACATGCAGTTGCCCAAGCTTGGGCTGGTGCTGTTCACCTTTGGGAACGTCAGCGCCGCCGATCACGAACAACGCGTGTTTGCGATCAAGCCCAGCGGCGTGCCCTACGACGAGTTGTCGCCAGCCATGATGGTGATCGTGGACTTCGATGGAAATGTAGTAGACGGTGCGTTGCGACCGTCGTCTGATACAAAGACGCACGCTGTGTTATACAACCATTGGCCCGACGTCGGCGGCATTGTCCATACACATTCTACCTATGCCACCGCCTGGGCGCAGGCGCTGTCAGACATTCCCATCTTCGGCACGACACATGCCGACCACACCACGGCCGACATACCGTGCGCGCCACCCATGGACGACCAGATGATCGCGGGAGATTATGAATATCAAACAGGCTTCCAGATCCTCCATTGCCTGGCGGAGCGCAAGCTGAGCTACCACGACATGGAAATGATCCTGGTAGGAAGTCACGCGCCGTTTACGTGGGGCAAAGATTGTCGCAAAGCTGTCTACAACAGCGCGGTGTTGGAGTCGGTCGCGCAGATGGCCTACCTCACACGCCAGATACACCCCGATGCCGTACGCCTGAAGGAGTCGCTCATTCGCAAACACTACGAGCGTAAACACGGGCCCCATTCCTATTACGGACAATAACAAAACAACGGTAAAGACAAACGACAACAATCATGACGAATCTGAAGACGCTGGAGGTTTGGTTTCTAACGGGAAGCCAGTCTTTATATGGTGAAGAAACATTAAAACAAGTGGCGGCCCACTCCGAGGAGATCGCCCGGACACTGGATGCCGCGCCGGCCATTCCCGTGCGTGTGGTATATAAGCCGGTGCTGAAGACGCCCGAGGAGATATACCAGGTATGCCAGGAGGCCAACCGGCACACGACGTGCATTGGCCTGGTGGCGTGGATGCATACTTTCTCGCCCGCCAAAATGTGGATCGGTGGATTGAAGATCCTGCAGAAGCCTTTGCTTCACCTACACACCCAGTTTAACCGCGACATTCCGTGGTCGGGTATTGACATGGATTTTATGAACCTGAACCAGAGCGCGCACGGCGACCGTGAGTTTGGATTTATCATGTCGCGCATGCGCCTCGAGCGTAAAGTTGTCGTGGGCCACTGGCAGGATGCGTACGTGCACGAGCGCCTCCAGGTGTGGATGCGTGCTGCCGCCGGGTGGCACGATCTGCAGGGCGCGCGGTTCTGCCGCTTTGGCGACAACATGCGCCAGGTGGCCGTGACCGAAGGCGATAAGGTAGAGGCAGAGATCAAATTCGGCTATTCGGTCAACGGCTATGGTATGGGCGACCTCGTACAGGTTATCCGGTCCATATCCGATTCGGCCGTCGCCTCTCTGGTGGACGAATACGAAGGGAGCTATCGGGTGGCAGACACCTTGCGTAAGGGTGGTGCACAGCAGGGTTCGCTGCAAGAAGCCGCCCGGATTGAATTGGGCTTACGGGAATTCCTGACGGCCGGAAACTTCAAGGGTTTTACCGATACGTTCGAAGACCTGCACGGCCTGGTGCAGCTGCCGGGTCTCGCGGTACAACGTATCATGGCCGATGGTTATGGTTTCGGTGCGGAAGGCGACTGGAAGACGGCCGCGCTGGTGCGCGCCATGAAGACCATGGGCAGCGGCCTGCCAGGGGGAAACTCTTTCATGGAAGACTATACCTATCATTTTGATCCCACCAACCCGCTGGTGCTGGGCGCGCACATGCTGGAAATTTGTGCGTCTATAGCTGACGGCAAACCCTCGTGCGAGATTCATCCGCTGGGCATCGGCGGCAAGGCCGACCCGGTACGCCTGGTGTTCAACGCGGCTGCGGGTCCGGCCCTCAATGCATCGGTTATCGACATGGGCAATCGCTTCCGGCTTTTGGTGAACGAGGTGGAGGCAGTCACGCCTGTACAAGATCTGCCCCGGCTGCCTGTAGCCCGGGTGTTATGGAAGCCCTACCCGACAATGCACGAAGGTTGCGCGGCGTGGATCCTGGCCGGCGGTGCGCACCACACCTGCTATAGCCAAAACCTCACAGCCGAGCACCTGCAGGACTTTGCCGACATGGCCGGTATAGAGTATACCCTCATTGGCAAAAATACCGACCTGCGCCAGTTCCGGAACGAGCTGCGCTGGAATGAGCTGTACTACCGGCCTTAACTCCGGGACCAGCACATTTATTTTGACAGACCGGTAATGGAAAATTGTGGTGAAAGTTCGAAGGATAGGGTACCTTCGTGGATATGGACATCCAGAACTATAAACATCACAAGAAGATCCTCGTAGCGGTCGACTGTATCATCTTTGGGTTTGACGGTAGTGCGCTAAAGGCGTTGCTCATCAAACGCGGTTTCGAGCCGGAACGTGGTAAATGGTCGCTGATGGGAGGTTTTGTAGGGGAGGATGAGAATGCCGACAAGGCCGCGCTACGCGTACTCCACCAGCTCACGGGCATGAAGGACGTTTATGTCGAGCAGCTGCATACGTTCACCGATATAAACCGGGATACCGCCGGACGGGTTATCTCGATTGCATACTTTGCTTTGATCAACATTGCCGGGTATAATAAACAGCTGGAGCAGGAGCACGAGTCGCACTGGTTCCCGCTCAACAAAATGCCGGCGTTGATCTTCGACCATAAAAAGATGGTAGAGAAAGCAAAGGGCATGCTGCGGCAGAAGGTAGCGACGCATCCGGTGGGATTCGAGCTGCTGGCAAAGAAGTTTACCCTGCCGCAGCTGCAGAACCTGTACGAAGCGATCTACGAGACGGAGCTCGACAAACGCAACTTTGCCAAGAAGATGCTTTCGCTGGGCATTTTAAAAAAGCTCGATGAAAAGGAACGGGAGTCTTCGAAGAAAGGTGCCTTTTATTATGTGTTTGACACCGTCAAATACCGCAAGTTGGAATCAAACGTGCTGAAGTTTATATAACGCCCGCCGCCGGTATACCCACCCGTCAGCGCCGGCCTGAATGACTAAAATATTTTGCGTTCCTGTTTATATGATTCAGGGACGATTGTTTATATTAAATTGTAATTTGTACAATTAAAACCAGACAAACCCATGTTTTCCTTTCTTCACACATTTACGACAAGACTTGCATGCCTGTTTGTGGCATGCTTCGCGGCAGCCTCTGTTTTTGCGCAGGGCACTGCGAATAGAATCTCGATACAAACAAGCTCTCCGCAAACCACCATCAGCAAACATATCTATGGTCATTTTGCCGAGCACCTGGGGCGGTGTATATATGGCGGTTTTTACGTCGGCGAAAGCAATACGAAAGTTCCGCACGTAAAGGGGATTCGCAAAGATGTCATCGAGGCGCTTAAGCAATTGAATATTCCAAACCTGCGGTGGCCCGGCGGATGCTTTGCCGATACCTATCATTGGAAGGACGGCGTAGGCGCGAAAGACAAACGTCCGAAGATCGTCAACGTATGGTGGGGCGGCGTGACGGAAGACAACAGCTTTGGCACGCACGACTTCCTCGACATGTGCGAGCTGCTGGGCACCGAGCCATACCTGGCCGCCAACGTCGGCAGTGGTACGGTGCAGGAGCTTACGGAGTGGCTGCAGTATGTAAACTTTGGTGGGGTTAGTCCCATGTCGGCATGGCGAAAGGAGAATGGTCGCGAAAACCCCTGGAAGGTAAGCTACTGGGGCGTGGGCAACGAAGCATGGGGCTGTGGCGGCAACATGAAACCCGAGCACTATGCCAATATATACCGCCAGTATGCCACCTTCATGACAGACTGGAGCAACAGCAACAAACTGTTCCGCATCGCCTCCGGCGCGAACGGCGCCGACTATAACTGGACGGAAGTACTCATGCGCGATATCCCACACCACATGCTCGGCGGATTGGCCCTGCACCATTACTCCGTCATAGAATGGAACAGCAAAGGCCCCGCCACGGGTTTCAGCGAAGAGCAATACTTCAAAACGATGAAACAAGCCTGGCGCATGGAAGAGCTGGTGCAGCGACACAGCACGATCATGGACAAATACGATCCTGCGAAACGTGTAGCCCTGGTCGTGGACGAGTGGGGCGGCTGGTATGACGTCGAGCCAGGCACCAACCCTGGCTTCTTATACCAACAAAACACCATGCGCGACGCTATGATCGCCGGCATGACCCTGAACATCTTCAACAACCACGCCGACCGCGTGCGCATGGCCAACCTCGCCCAAACCATCAACGTATTGCAAGCCGTGATACTCACGGACGAAGAAAAGATGATCCTGACGCCCACCTATCATGTCATGGAAATGTACAAAGTGCACCAGGATGCCAAGCTGCTACCGCTTGCACTACAGACGAAAGATTATGCGTTCGGTAATGATAAGCTGCCGGCAGTATCCGCATCGGCTTCCGTCGATGCGCAAGGACGCACGCATATCTCGTTGGTGAACATCGATGCGAAAAATGCGCAGGAGGTTAGTGTTGATTTGTTTGGCGGCACGACATACAAGACGGTGTCGGGACGTGTGTTGACGGCGAAGACGCTAACGGATCATAATACATTTGATAAACCGGAGAATATAAAGCCAGTGGCGTTTAATGCCGCGAAGTTGAAAGGCGGAGCGTTGAATGTGACGGTACCGCCGTTTTCGGTCGTAGTGTTGGAATTGAAATAGTAAACAGAAAAGGAGGCGTTAATGCCTCCTTTTCATTTAAATCTTTCTAAATCTCTTACCGCTCAATAACAACCTTCTCTATCACTACGGCATTTGCTGTCCTTACCCTCACAAAATAGAGTCCTCCCGGCAGGTCATGCGTAATCATCCCCGAGTGCTTCACTTTCGTTTCCAGCACAGACTGTCCCTGTACATTCTGGATCAACACGGCGGCTTCTGAAGTCTCCGGTAATTCGGGCAGCTGCACAAACAACTGATTTCCCTTGGCAGGATTAGGATACACCATCACAGCCGACGATGTAGCTTCTTCATATACCGGTATTTCCGGTGCCGCCGTACGCCCACCGCTGCTGACGGGTATCAATTGCCATTGAGCACTATACCAGCCATCTTGTGCGCCGGCATATTGCGCGGAGCCGGTTTGGCCTTCCACGTGTACGATGCTGCCGGTTTGCCAGCGGTTGCGCAGGCGCGCGTACGTGCCGTCTACGTTGTCTTGCGACCATTGGGCGCTCCACCAGTCGAGTGTCACGGCGGTGCATTGTACGGAGCCGGTCTGGTTTTCGATGTGCATATACTCGCCCGTGCCACGGTTCTTGAGCCAGAAGTAGTTGGCATCGACGGCCACCTTCTGCCATTGGTAGTTGTTGTTGGCGGCCGTGGTGCCATAGCCTACGTTACCGCCGGCATCGTACAAATAGGTGTTTTTCCAGCGGTTTCGGATAGTGTAGTATGTTTCGGTAACGGGCGGTGTGCCCGGGTTTGAATTATACCACGTGTTGTTTTGGTACCAGCCCGTGGTGCTGCGCGTCAGGTCGGCCGTCTGGCTGGTGCCATCGTTGAAGATGAGGTTCGTGGAGGTAACGTTGGTAAACGTATAGCTATACCAGCCGCTGCTGGCGTAGGTCATGCTCACACCCGGCCAGGTGACCGTGGGGATCGATCCGGTGGGCAGCGTGTTCCAATAGTAGAGGCGGATGTTGGTGCCCCAGCTGGCCGGCTTGTAGAAGTATACGGTGAACGACGTAGCCGGTGTCACCGTAATGGCGGCGGTGGCAGTCTTACCGCCGTCTACCGTAGTGGCTGTGATCGTGGCATTGCCGGCCGACACACCAGTGACCAACCCGCTGCTGTTGACCGTCGCGACGGCGGTGTTACCCGATGACCACGTAATGGCCTGGTTCGTGGCATTCGCCGGACTTATTGTTGCCGTAAGCTGTTGGGTAAGCCCTACCTTGAAGCTGGCGCTGGCCGGACTAACGGCCACTGATGCTACGGGTACGTTTGGCACATTGGCATTGGTCAGCACCCGGTATTGAAAGTTTGACAGCGACTGTGTGGCGCCCGCCGTGAGCGTAACGGCAGCACCGGTATACGCATCGACGTAGCTGCCGGCCAGCGCGGCCGGTATAACGAAGCTTGTGCTGTTGTTCCGCAGGTTGGCCATTACGACAACCTTGTCGCTGCCCGATATTTTAGTAAATGCGCAAACGTCGTTGTTAGAATAGTTCGTCAGCGTGCCCCGGCGTATGGCCGTACTGTTGGTGCGGAAGGTCAGGATCTTCGTGAAGTCCGCGGCTGCCGTGGGGTTGGCGCTCCAGTTGATCTTGACGGTGGTGTACGGCCAGGGAATGGCCTGGTTAAAATCGACCTCCTGACCACTGGTCAGAAAAGGAACGCCGCGCATATAGGCCGAGACCAGGAAGTTGACAACAACGCCCGCGTGGTTTTGAAACAGCTGGAACGGAAGGAACCCATCGGTACGGGTTTCCGTGTCGTGGTTCGCGGTATAGCGTACTACTTGTTGGGTGGCGCCGGCATAGGTATATTCAGTATTGGTGACGCTTTGAAACAATGATACCGATCCGCCTTTGGCGACATCTTCCAGGGCATCGTAAAACCATTTGTCGCCGAAGTTCAGGTCAAAGCCGGCCTGGAAATTCTCCAGCCGGTCGCCTTCGGCAAACATCAGCAGCTTGTGTGAGGTGATGCCGCGCAGGTTGTTGATGACGGCCGTCCAGAATGACAGCGGCGCATTGTTGGCAAAGTCGCAACGGTAGCCGTCGATGTTGGCGGCCAGAATCCAGTAACGCATGGCGTCGATCATGGCGGCGCGCAGGGCGGTATTGTTCATGTCGAGCGCGGCGACGTCGGTGAACTCCGCGAGTTGTTGAATGACGCCATTTACCCGTACATACCAGTCGGGGTGTTGGGTGATCCATGGGTGGTCCCACGAGGTTTGGTTGACGACGAAGTCGAGCATCACGGCCATGCCGCGGGCATGCGCACCATCTACGAGGGTACGCAGGTCGGTCAACGAACCATACTCCGAGGCGACGGCCTTAAAGTCTTTTATACAATAGGGCGACTGTGAGCTGCGCGCGTCCGTACCATGCGGATAGATCGGCATAAGGTAAATGACGTTGGTGCCAAGGGCCTTGATCTGATCCAGGCGGCTGATGACACCGGGTAGGTTGCCGGCCGCACTGTAGGGACGAATGTGTACCTGGTACATGTTTACATCGCGGGCATCGGGTACGCCCGAAAACGGGGTGCCATACTGGGGCGGATCCTGGGCGTACAGCGACTGGCTCAGCAGCATCAGGAGTGCCGCCAACCCGCGGACCCATGCCCGAAAGGGTGCATAAAACAGGGGGAAACGTACTTTCATAAAGCGTGGTGTTTAGTTTTATAGAATCTGGAATTAACGTTTGAATGGCCATGTACAAACGTTTGCGTGCGCATAATCAAAGCACGTCCATCACACCGCCGGAATCAATTTGTCGGGGAAAAATCTAGAAATAAGATGCCTGGAAAACGACTAAGACGTTCAGTCAGAGTGCGTTGGTGATGATGCCAATCTAATGGCGATTAAGAAGATGAGCATCGTTCACGGCGGGGTAGCCGGTCAATGCCTGTAGACATTGGGCATTTTGCAGCGCGTCGCCCAGGGTATTGTTGAAGTATACATACACATCCTGGCCGGCCTTCAGGCTGGCGGCGATATAGGCAGCATGCTCGTGAAGCGTGGGAGTGTTATAGCCACCTTTATAGTCTCCCGCGGGGCCGTGAAAGCGCAAGTACACTGCCGGGCCGGGTACGGTGTCGAGGGGAGGCTTCGACCGGGGCATATCGTGCAGCACGATCGAGATACGTAGTCGATGCAATAGCCGGGCGACAGCCTCGTGTTCATACCAGCCGGCATGACGGAACTCGACACACACGCGCCAGGTCGGAATGGTGTTAAGCGTCGTTACATGTTCCAGAATATCCTTTACCCACGCGAAGCTGGTCGTGGTCACACTCGCGGGAAATTGAATCAGCAGACAACCCTTCTTCCCGCCGATACCTTCGGCGATCTCCATAAAGCGCTCGATATGCTCGGGGGTAAATGTAAGGTGACGGGTGTGGGTGATTTCGCGCCACAGCTTGAGGGTAAAGGTAAAATCGTCGGGTACATCGGCGGCCCACTTCGCTAACGTGGACGCCAGCGGCAATTTGTAAAAGGTGCTGTTAACTTCCAGGCTGTTGAACAGGCTGCTATAATAATGTAGCCGGCTGCCCGACCGGTAAGCCTCCGGAAAGGTTACCTTCGGTCCTGGCAATACAATGTTGCTCGTGCCGATATATAGAGTGCCGGGGGTTTTGTGCATACAGGGAAACGCCGAAACAGCGTTTTCAAAAACTGTACCCGACCGGAAACAGTACGGACCGACACCATAAACGGGCAAAATTTACCATTCCTGTATCATTTCGTACTTCGTAAGATAGCCGATCACGGGGCATGTTCCGGTGGAGCACGGTAGCTGGGTAGCCTGCTACACGCATCGCTGCTTCCGATTTCTACAAGCGAGACAAAATATGCGACGGAATGCCCGAAGAAATAGATAAACGGATTCTGTAGAGTAATGGAATTTCATACATGTCCTCGGGAATTCCCCGAATACTAGACAGATTTGCAGCCCAATAGCCTACCATGAGATGTATACTAACGGTTGCCCTCGTAGCATTATGTTGTACGCCGGCCTTCCTACAAGACTTTAACCATTACAAAACGGTCCAGTCACAGGGACCCGTGCCGAAAGACTTCACCGACCGCTCGGCCGCCAAATACGCCCAGGAGCTTACGAACCTGAGCCGCGACAAGGAGGAGACGCGTCGCGAACACCGGGGGCGGAAAAAGTTTTACCTCGAAAGTACCTTTAACCTGGACGAGTTTCTCGGAAGCGGGAACGTTCTGTTTAACGACGAGATCTCGGTGTACACCAGCGGCGTATTACAGGAGGTGTTAAAACCTTACCCTGCCCTACAAAGTAAGTTGCGCGTCTATACGGTAAAGTCGCCCGTGACCAATGCCTTCACTACCAACAACGGTATTATATTCATTAACCTGGGCTTGCTGGCGCGGTTGGAGAACGAAGCGCAGCTGGCGTTTGTACTCGGTCACGAGGCCACTCACTACGAAAAGAAACACGTTATCAATAGCTATGTGAATAACGTCGTGATCGAAGAATCACGTGACTACCGCAAGGTGTCTTCGTCGGATAAAGAGTATGCCAAAAGCTCGTATTCGCGCGAGTTGGAAACGGAAGCCGATCTGGGTGCTATCGACATCTATACCAGGTCGGCATACAGCAAAGACTCCGTCGGGTCTATCTTTGACGTGTTGCGCAACGGCGATCACCCGATCTTCTGGACACGGTTTGACAAACGCACCTTTGAGTCGGGTCGCTATATATTCCCCGACACGCTGGTAGCCAGGTCTGTTAAGAGCACCTATCCGCAGGAAGACGACGATGCACTAAACACACACCCCGACGTGCGCAAACGCAAGCGTGTTGTGGCCCGCAAATTTCGCGACGGCGGCCCGGGCGATCTGTATCGCGTTTCTAAAACAGGCTTTGAAAAGGTGCGCAAGATGGCACGTTTTGAGCTTTGCCGCCTGTACCTGCTCGAACACTTGTACTTTGATGCGTTGGCCCTGGCCACCAGTCTGCAAGAACAGGACCCCACTTCGGTATTCCTGAAAGAAACAGTAGCAAAAGCGTTGTACGGCCTGGCCAAAGCCAAGCTGGCGGAAGACGAATATCAGCGCCAGGAGAACTGGGCCGGCACCGAAGCATACCTGGCCGAATTCTTCAATCGCCAGACGGCCTATGAAACAAGCGTTACCGCTATGCGCGAGCTGAACAAATGTCTGGAGGCAGCGCCCGACAATAAGGAGATAGCGCTGATGCTCAATGATCTTATCCGTTCGTTGGCTGCCGAACAAGAGGACCTGGAAGAAAGCTTCGTGCGTACGGCGAGCGAGAAGGATGTTCCCGAGCTGGAGTATCCCTATACACAATATGCGTTCCTGGATTTCAAAGACAGCGACAAATTCTTTGACCGGTTCGACAACCAGATTGCGATCGTCCGCAAGGAGATTGCCGAAGATAAAAAGATCAGCCGAAAGAAAAAGAAAGTAAAAGTCAAAGAGAAGCCCCTGGAGGTAAACAAAGTGGTGGTAGTAAACCCGATCTATAAAAAGATCGATGCACGCAAAAAACAACGCGTGCGCCACATCGAAGCCGAAGAGGTATTGCTGAATATTGATGAAAAGATTGGCGTAGCCGCAGGCAAACTCGACTTGAGCTCGGAAGTGATTAACCCCAACAACCTGACGTCGGGCAGTATTCGGACGATGCAATCCAACAGTATCCTCAACGACTGGATCGATGAGCAGATGCGTTCGGAAAAATTGCAGGTCAGCTCGATCTACAATGAGATCACCACGCTGGCAGATTCCTATAAGACCGATCACTTTGTGTGGATGGGCGGCGTTACCGTTACCCGCAAACGCCGTGGTAAGATGTGGTTAGTATTGGCCAGCGCGGCAGTGCCGCCCGCGGCGCCGTTGCTGATACCACTGGTGTTTACGCCGAAAGGCCGGAATCTGTATTTCAGCCTGGTGTTCAACGTACGGACACAGGCCCTGGAAGTTGTTGACGTGCGTTCCATGTCGGTGCGCGACAATGCCAACATCCTCCAGTCCAACATCTATTACACACTCCTGAAACTTAAAAAAACCAAAGTAAAAGTATGAGGCTCGGTTGTCTGATCTTATTTCTCCTGGGCGCGCTCACCAGCCAGGCCCAGGTTCCCGGCTTCGTGGGCAAACGCTTTACGATATTCCTCGATGCCAACCCGTCACCTGCAGTATTTGCGCAGAATCCGAGCAACAAATTGCTTGTCGATCTGGGCGAAACCGTAAACCTGGCGACCACGAATCAGTTTGCCTTCAATACCCGTCCGCAGGTAACGGCCGAATACCAGTTTTTTAAACGTCACAGCATCGGTATTTCCTATAGCAGGATCGCCTTTGGCACGACACGGGGATACTACAAATCGGCACCGGTAGAAGGGCAAGAGTACGCCTATGAATTAGATTCGGATGTCGTTAGAGGGGATGCGATAGGACTTCACATGAAGTTTTACTACAGCACCACCGTAGCGCCTATAGGCTACTATCAGACACTGTCGGTGTACTATAGTCGTGTCAATACCTTCGATGATAAAAAGTCCAGCACCAAACAATTTCGCGACGACTTTAAATATCCCACGGTGACCATGCAACTGGGCCGTCAGAGCATGCCGTTGAAAAATCTGCTGGTGCGCGCCGGCTTCGAGTTTGGCTGGACCTTTGTTCCGAGCAACTTTTTGACCGAGGACAACAGTGGAGAATGGAATGCCGAGGAGTTCTCGGGCTACAAAGTACATGGCGGACTCTGGGGATACTATTTCTTTAACCTCACCCTCGGTGTAGGATACGTTTTGTTTTAATTCTATATGCGCAAAATTTTACACTACATCTTGTTGGCGCTTGCCACCGGCGCCTGTATCACTGCGGAACAGGACAATCCGTTCATCGGTCCCACGTGCTATGATCGCATCCGTAACCAGGATGAAACAGCGATCGACTGCGGCGGCCATTGTTCTGAGTGTGGGGATTCCGAGCCGGAGCTGCCTGCGGACGAGCCGCCTTGTAAGGCCACGTTACAGGATAACACGCTCGTGATTGACGGACGGAAAGTGGTGGCCGCCATGCGCGATTATTCCTGCGACATAAGCACGGCAGGCTATACCATTGCCATTCTGATCGATGGCATCGATAGCTTTGTTCTCCATCTCGGGGGCTCGGGCAAACCGACCAAAAGCGATACATACTCGCTGGTACAAACTATTTATTCTGTTCCGTCGGGGAGCGCGTGCATTTACTATGAGGAAGATGGCTATGATGGGGCCTTCACCAACTACGGTGACGAGGTATACGTCACGGTTACAAAAGATAAGAAGATCACGGTCGAGTTCTGTGACATCGAACTTGTCTACGGCTACGGAGGATACTTCCGCACCGTGTCGGGACGTATCAGCGGATGCGGTCAGTGATAGCGTATAGGATCTAACGCGTGGGCGAATGGCTTCTACTGAAGCCGTTCCATCACCGCTACCTTGATCAGGCACCAGAGTCCCACCACCAGCGGAACACTCAGCGTTAACCAGGAGGCCACGTGCCAGAACTCTGTTCCAAGCAGTGCAGCCAGCAAACCAAACAATGTCAGTGCTCCCAACAGCATGGGAATTTTCCAGATATGTAAAAAAGTAGAACGCATGGGGGCGATGATTAAGAGATAGAGGCCATTTCATCGGCTACGGCTTCTCGTCGCGTAAGCTGTTCGCCCAGGGCTTTACGACGGGCAAACCACAAGTATAGACCGCTGCCCAATACAACCAGCGTGATGATGTCGAACACCGTCCAGATGAGTTTGAGCGGTAAGCCGCCATAGTCGCCGAAGTGCAGCGGCTGTGATACAAACAATGTGTTGACAAACCAGGGCATGTCGCGCATGTCGGTCAGCTTGCCCGTCTGCGCATCGATCAGCGCCGGCTTGATCAGGCGCGACGTCAAGGGCGTATTGCCACGCATAAAAACTGCATAGTGGTGCTGGCTGGTAAACATAGTACCCGGAAAAGCTACAATCGAAACATTCATCCCGGGAGCTGCTTCACGTGATACGGCAATGGCGTCATCAAACGAGCTGAGCGGACCCGCGATGGGCGCTGCGTTTTTATAGGGGGCCGTCATCTCGGCTAACTGGCCCATTTGCCACAGCGCCAGTACCGGCTCCGATAACGTATTGATAACACCCGTAATGCCTACCACCAACGCCCAGACCACTGTTACTACGCCCAACAGGTTGTGCAGGTCGAGCCACTTCAGCCGGCGCGACTTTTCGGTACGTACCATACCAAAGTCGTACTTACGCATAATAGGCCCATATAATAGTAGCCCAGAAACAATAGAGAACACAAACAATAGTCCCATCAGCCCGAGGAACAGCTTACCGCCAATACCGGCAAACATGTCTACGTGTAGCTTGTATACAATGTACATAAAGCCCTCGTCAAAGCGGGGTTGGTCCAGCACCTGGGCGGTGCGCTCGTCGAGCGTGACGAAGTATGCCACATCGGGCGGCGCATCGATAGAATCCGCCAGGCTCATGGTCACAATATTGGGATGCTCTTCAGCCCAAAAGACATATCGCACCACGTCGTTCGGGCGTTGCGCCTGCCCGGCTGCGAGGATCTTGTCAAGATTCATCTTGGGTGTGTCGGCAGGCATGGCCGGCGCTTCTGGCTCCTTGCCCAGGAGGTGATCGATCTCTTCGTGAAAGATCAACGGCAGCCCCGTGAGGCAAAGCATAAACAGAAAGAGCGTGCAGATCAGGCTCGTCCACTTGTGGATCGAAAACCAGACACGAACCGCGGTATTTGACAGACGCATACACTATCTAGATAAGAAATAAAAATAGGGCGAGGCCCTGATGTGCTATGACTGGGACCTCGCCATGTAACACCGGGAACTAAGTTAATTTTGCAGTTTCACAAAGCCCCAGGTAAAACCGTCGTGGTCTATGTTGAACGCTTGCGTAGCGCTGGCGCCGTTATCATCAAGCGTATAATAACCTTCCACGCCTTCGTCGTGATTGTGTACCCAGAAATAAATGCGACCGTCTATTTCGGTAATAGCTTGCTCATTCGCCCACACATAGTGGTGTTGCGGCATACCGGTGATCTTGGTAGCCTCGCCTGTGGCGATGTCGATGGCATAGTAGTCAAAGACAAGGGCTTCGAAATTACTGAAGTCATTCTGCAGCGAAGTAGAGGGTAGCTCGATATAGAGTTTGCCATTGCGTACAAGGCCAATAGCGATGGATGAGTTTACATCGTAGTCGGTCACATGAACAATCCAGTCTTTATCCACTTCGGTAGCACCTTGCTTAATGCGGATAACCGCTGACTTCGAGAAGTCGCCGGCCAGACCGGGGCTATAGATATACAAAGATCCGTCGTCGCCAAGTGTCCACATCTTATTCGCCGAGGAGCCCCAGCCGATGGAGTTTACACCGTCATAGGTAATAACCTTATCCAGGTTGTTGTCGGCGATGTTGATAACGGCCAGCTCAATGTGATCAATCTGGTCATCACCATAACCCTGGCCCTGTGTTGTGCCGTAGGTGATGCTGGCATACAGCTTGCCTTCCTTGGCGGCCAGAATATGTTTACCAATTGCCTGGTATTCAGCAATCTCTTGGTTGCGCAGATCGGCGAAGTCGAGCTCACCGGTGCGTTGCATGGTTGTAGGGTTGAAGAGCTGCAACTTCATGGTGCCTCGAATCTCGTCCTGGTAATAACCATGCGTATCATCTATGATCAGGAACTGTGCGGCGTTGGCAATAAAGCCGTCTTCCTGAATGCTGCCGTCGGTGGCAATGGAATATCGCTGCAGGCCAGCTGCGCCGGTCGAGCTTGTTCGGGTAAAGAGCCAATTCTTATAGGCGCGGAAGCCGAAGGAAGCACTAACGCTCTTCGATTGGCTGGATACGCTCGAAACGGTACCCGAAGGCAGATCTTTAAAAGAGGTGATATAGCCGGCATCGAATTTTTCAATTGCCGTCAGCAGTACATATTGGCCGCCACCGTCCGATGCATCATCGTCGCTACACGCAGTGAACAACAACACCGCAGCCAGGAAGCCTGCGCTTAGCCTAAGAAAAGATTTAGTCATATACAGTAAAATTTAATAGTTCGCTTATAAGAATATATAGGTTAGTTTCAGGTGCAGGCTACGCCCGGCGTTCTGTATCCGAAAGTTGTCGTAGATACCGGCATCCAGGAGATTTCGCACCTGCGCACTCACCGATAGCTTTTTCACGGGGAAGTAGGAGAGGCCTGCCGTGTGCACACTTTGATCGGGAATGATGTTGTCGGTATCAAACTTCGCCTTGCCCCACAGTCCAAGCAAGCCGTCGGGCTCGCGGTCCTTCGGTACATAGTCCAGGTAATACTCTCGCACAAAACTGAAATACCAGAATCCCTGCAACTTGTCTCCCGAACGAAATACGTTGGTATGGGCTGTTGTCAGACCCAGGTTGGCAAAGAAGAAGGGAGTATTGCGCAGGCGTGCATCTTCCGTCAGTTTGTTGTTGGTGTCAAACATGCGGAAGTCCTGGTAGGTGAAATTGCCGTTGGCCTTCAGCCAGGGCAGGATGGATACGGTAGCGTCGGCCTCAAAGCCCAGGCCGCGTACATCGTTGACGTTCTCGAACCGGTTCAACAGCAGGTTATACGGCACGTTTAGAATGAGGTCGTGGGTGATGCGATAGAAGGAGTTAATCTCGAGCGTATAACGCTTGCTGTTTTGATATCGGTAGCCCAGGTTGACGTTGGTACTGCGCTCGGGCTTCAGGGCAAAGTTTGAAACACGCAGGTTGCCGTCGCCAAAGAGCTCGCCTTGCTCGGGTAGCCGTGTCGATACTTCGCCGGAAAAACGTATAAACGAATTGCCACGGAAGGTATACCGGATGGCCTCGGCAACACCCCACCGCTCGCGTGTGAGCGAACGGTTTATTTCGTCGCCTTCATAGTCGGCGTCCATGGCACGCGTTTCATAGCGGTAAAATTTGCCGGAGAGCTCGTTTGTCATACGGCCGTCAAGAAAACGCGACTCCCACCCTGCGGCAGCCACCAGCTTGTCATACTCTGCCGGCACAGAGAGTATGTCGCGACCGGATGCGGCAAAGGTTAATCCCAGTGGATCTTTGCCTACGCGGCCCAATGTGGTGTAGACAACATTCAATTCTACACGGTGCCGATCATGGATACGGTATGACAGGTTTGTGCGCGAGGTGAAGTACGAGAACTCGGTATCGGCCAGTGAGCCTTGCGGTGTCATTTCTCCCCGGCGTGCGGGATTGGGTTTAAATGTCCCATACCAGGTATAGGTGCCGCGCACGGTGTCGACCTGCTCGGTATGGATGGTATTATTTACCAGAAACTGGTCCAGTTGCAGCCGTTTGTTCAGGAAGCTTTTCTTGTAGCGGAGCGTCGGGATCACCGAATACTGCCGACTGGTGGAAGCGCCGAAGGCCTGATCCATTGTGGCGCCATATTGATTGTCGCGGTGGATCCAGAAACCGGTAAGGCTTAGCCGGAGCTCATCTGCCCACCGGGTACCGATCACGCCTCCGTAGAGCTCGCCATAGTAATGCTTAAAGGTGTTGTGAAACAGCTTGATCTTTTCCTTGTGCTGAGTAGAAGTCTCCTCATCGGTCACATCTACCGTTACATCGTAGTTGTTGTCTGAATAGTTGACAAACATGTCGGCACCAACAAAGAGTTTGCGGGTCGTGTCCTGGTAATACAGGTTGGCGGAGGCACGGTGCGTATTGAACGAGCCAATCTCGTACGAAGACTCTGCGTATTTGTCGTACGAGCGTTTGGAGACCATGTTGACAGCACCGCCCAGCGCATCGGCGCCCAGCCGCACCGGTAGCACGCCTTTGTATATTTCAAGCCGCTCCAGCATATTCACCGGCACCAGGGCGAAGTTGTAGCCCGCGCCCAGGTAGTCCATGGGAATATCGTCGCGAAAGTATTTGATGGCCTGGCCCTGAAACCCGTTCAGCATGAGGTTGGCATTTGAGCCCAGCCCCCCCGTTTGCCGCACCCGTACACCCGATGCCCGGTTCATGAGGTCCGTCATGGTAGTAGGCTGCATGGCAAAAGCCCGGGTATTGATAACTTCGGCCTTGATAGGCTGTTCCTTCGCCAACTGTGTGTCTGTCTTGCCGACGACTTCGACTTCCGACAGCTCGCTTGTACTTTCTTCCAATACGATAGAGACATGTACAGTCCGGCTGCTCACCGCAACGGTTTGCTTTGCATCCTGATGGCCAATGTATCGTACCGTGAGCGTGTAAGATCCGGCAGGGATAGCTGTTAGCCGGAATTCCCCCTGCGCGTCGGTCAGCGTAAACTTGTTTAACGCGGCAATTCCCACAGTCGCACCCACCAGGGCCTCCCGGTTTGAATTTTTGATAGAGCCCTCTATACTAGTAGGCGAGCGCTGCTGAGCAGACGACTGTGTCAACGACAGGAATACGGAAACGCTCAAAATGAGCAGAAAAAGGCACTTGCAGGCGGGCATTTTAAGGCAAGGCATGAATTAACTACCTTTGTTTAGACTGAATAAAAATAGGGCGCCCAAAAGTGGGCTGAATTTAAGGAGGGTGGATAACGCGAAAGGCAGAATGAATACCGCAAAACACATTATCTGGTGAAACTCAGGTTCTCGTCCAACGACATGCAGGAGCTGAACTTCGTGCGCGAATATGCGGAGGGGTTCGGCGTGGATACCAGCATCGGCATGAAGGAGATCAAGTCGTCTTTCGCGTATAAAGGCGTTGAATCGAATAGCCACCGCATCTATCTGCCCGGCGTGATCGTCTCCATGTTCGAGGGCATCCGCTCCACGGGGTATGAGTACGGCCTGGAGAGCGACTTTCCTTATATGCAGATGCACTTCGAGATCTCGACCAATGGCTGTGAGTACTTTCCTAAAGCCGGGACCGAGCCCGAAACGCTCATCTATACCGGGCAACATGCCTTACTATTCTACCCCGCGCTCAAAGGCCAGCTGAAATACCTGCCGATGGCCAACGCCTTTAGTGTCGAGATCGAGCTGACGATCGACTTTCTGCGCCGCATCTTTAACAACGACCTGGGCGTACTGCGGACCTTTGGTGAAAGTATTGAGAAGCTGCAACCGTCCATCATGGGCAACCGCAGCCATCCCATTACTCCGCGCATGAAGGAGGTGATCTTTGAGATCCGCCGTTGCGCCTATACCGGCTCACTCAAAAAGATTTTTGTCGAAGCCAAGGTCATCGAGCTGCTCACCCTCCAGATCGATCAGATCAACACGGGCCTGGACAATCCTGTTACGTCGCTCAAGCGCGAAGACATCGACAAGCTGCACGAGGTGCGCGACCGGATCTTGCAAAACCTGGTCACACCGTACTCCATTGAGCAGTTGTCGCGTATGGCAGGCCTCAACCGCACCAAATTGCAGGAAGGCTTTAAAGAAGTTTTTGGCACCACGGTGTTTGCCTATATCACTCAGGCGCGCATGGAGCAGGCCAAGGACATGATCGTGGATGGTAAATATGCCTCCATTGCTGAAGTAGCTTCCCGCATTGGCTATAAGAACCCGCAGCATTTTACAGCGGCGTTCAAACGCACCTTCGGGTATTTGCCAAAAGACTTAAAAATGTAAACGAAAGGTTGTGTGGTATATCGCTTTTCCAGCATATAGATTCTACCTTGGCGACATGCTTCGTCGCATTGTATACCTTCTATTGTTTTGCCTGCCGCTCTGTACGCTGGCGCAGCTTCCGAAAAATGCCATTACAGCGGTGGCCATCAACCACGTGCCCGTGGCGGTGACCGATTTGGCCGCCGTAAAAAAGGTCTTTTCTTCGCTGGGATTTACGATCAAAGAAGGTCGTGTACACGCCGGGATCACCAACTGCTTTGTGAAATTCTCGGATGGCACGTACCTGGAGTTTGTTCAGCCGTTGGATTCCACCCAGGAGATCGGCCGCTTTTACCATGACTTTCTCAAAACGCGTCTGGGCGCCTCGGAGCTGGCGATAGAGGTGGAGTCGGCCGACAGCGTGGCGCAGTACCTGCAGCGCAGGCGGATTCTCTTTGCCCGGGACCATAACCGCGTCTGGAAAAATGTCACGCCCACACAGCCGGGCGCCGGCATCTTTTATACCGAATACGCCGACAAAAACTGGCGTGACAAACCCGAATATACCACCCACATCAACAACGCCACCGGGCTTGGGCCGGTCTACTACCTGGCGACCGACCTAAACAACGCCACAAAGCATTTTAAAGACCTCGGCTTTATGGACGCAGGCCCCACGACGTCGCTGCAGGCACCTGCCCGGGCCATGACCATTGGCCGCAGCCGGCTGCTGATTCTCGACGCGTCCGAGCCGGGCCGTATGGCCGACGCCTTTAGCAGCCGCGGATACACCGGCATTTGTGGCATCTCCATCGCCGTATCATCATTGGACGTGTTGGAAAAAAGACTTCGCACCCTTTCGAAACGCGGCATGCTCACGTTGCGCAAAGACGACAAGCTTTATGCGTTGCTACAACCCTACGCGCTCTTCCTCGAATTTTCCATGCCGGCGGGAACGCAGCAGGCACATCAGTAGCCGGTATATTGAATAACATCCGGGCATGGAATTTTTGCCATCGGGTGTATGACCCTCACACGCTACAAACAGAAAAGAACCTTCGACACAACACCCGAGCCGGCCGGCGGCAAGGCCGCGGGTGCGCGACTGCGGTTTGTCGTGCAAAAGCACCAGGCCTCACACCTGCACTATGACTTCCGCCTCGAAATGGACGGCGTACTAAAAAGCTGGGCCGTGCCGAAAGGCCCTAGCATGAGCACAGCCGTCAAGCGGTTGGCCATGATGGTAGAAGATCATCCCTATGACTATCGCAGCTTTGAAGGGACCATCCCCGAGGGCAACTACGGCGCGGGTACGGTGATCGTGTGGGATGAAGGCTACTATAAACCTGCCGAAGGCACCTTCAAAACGAAAGCCGACGCAGATAAAGCGCTTCGCCACCAACTATACAGCGGCAAGCTGAAGTTCGTACTGCAAGGCAAAAAGCTCAAAGGAGAATTTGCGCTGGTAAAGGCAAAAGGCAAAAGCGATAATGCCTGGCTGCTGATGAAGCTCGCCGACGACCATGCAACACACGACGATATACTGGAGCACGATAAATCTGTAGCCTCCGGTAAAACGGTAGAAGAGGTCGCTGCAGGCAAACCCGTAAAAAAGAAGACTGCTACCGCAAAGAAAGCACCCTCCGCAAAGAAGAAAACCCTCGAGAAAGTAACGCGGGCAACACATCCTAAAAAAGTAAAACGCCCGACTCCTGGCGCCGGTAAAAAAAAAGCCGCATCAGTTGAGCGCTTGATCAAGAGCGCCCCGAAGGCGGCGTTTGACGAGCGGCTTAAGCCGATGCTCGCAACACTTGTCGACAAACCGTTCGATGAACCGGGATGGCTCTATGAAATTAAATGGGATGGCTATCGCGCGTTGGCCTGCATGAACAAAGGTGAGGTAATGCTCAAGTCACGCAACGACAAATCCTTTAACGATAAGTTTTATCCTGTCCACCGGGCGTTACTCGATTGGAATGTCAATGCCGTTGTCGATGGTGAGATCATCGTGTTAAAAGAAAGCGGGGTCTCCGACTTTGGCGAGTTGCAGAACTGGCGAAGCGAAGCCGACGGCGATCTCATGTACTATGTATTTGATATACTCTGGCTGGACGGCCGCAACCTGTGTAGTCTGCCGCTGTCCGAGCGACGGGAGATCCTAAAAAATATCGTCCCGCAGGAGGGGATTATTCGCCTCAGCGATGCTTTTGATGCAACCGGCACGGAGTTCTTTCAGGCGGCGCAGTCCATGAACCTGGAAGGTATTATTGCAAAAAAAGCCGATAGTGAATATATGTCCGGCGAACGCACAACCCAGTGGTTGAAGATCAAAGCCAACAAACGCCAGGAGATGGTTATCGGCGGCTTCACCAACAATGAAGGTTCCAGCAAGCCTTTCTCTTCTTTATTGGTCGGCGTATGGCAAGGGAAGGAGTTGGTTTATACGGGTAAGGTTGGCACGGGCTTTAACCAAAAGCAGCAACGTGAAATGCTGGCGCAATTCAAATCACTGATCATTAACAGCGCACCGTTTGCCAAAGAGCCCGACTATAACAAACCCTCACGTTTTAATCCCCGTCCGGCAAAGGCTACGGCCACATGGCTCAAGCCCGTGCTGGTATGCGAGGTGAGCTTTGCCGAGATGACGACCGAGGGCGTTATGCGTCATCCCTCGTTTGAAGGTATGCGTGTTGATAAAAAGGCGGATGAGGTTGTGCGAGAAAAGCCTCAGTCTGCAAAAAAGGCTGTAAAACAAGCAGCCGAAGAAGAAAACAAAATTCTGGTTAAACCTGCCCGAAAACGCGAGCGCAATACTTTACTGAATCCAAAAGATGAGACACAGGTCCGCGAAGTGGCCGGTCATTCGCTGAAGTTTAGCAACCTGAGCAAGGTATATTGGCCGGACGACGGTGTGACAAAACGCGACATGCTCAATTATTACTACCAGGTAGCACCGTTCATCCTGCCGTACCTAAAGGACAGGCCGCAATCCCTTAACCGTTTCCCCAACGGCATCCGCGGCAAAAGCTTTTACCAAAAGGACGTTACGGGCAAAGTGCCGGACTGGGTAGCGACCTACCGGTACCACAGCAGTGACGAACTGGACGTTGACAAACACTTTCTTGTTCCCAAAAGTGAGGCCGATATATTGCTCATGGCGTCCCTGGGGTGTATTGAGCTTAACCCGTGGAGTAGTCGCATAGATAAACCCGACCATCCGGACTGGTGTATCATTGACCTCGACCCGGGGCCGACCAATACCTTTAAACAGGTTATCGAAGCTGCCCTCGTTACCCGGCAGGTGCTCGAGAGTGTAGACATACCATCGTATTGTAAGACGAGCGGCTCTACCGGCCTGCACATTTATATTCCGCTCGGCGCAAAATACACATACGAGCAGTCGAAGGAATTTGCCCGCGTGATCGTCACCCATGTACACCACGAGATACCGAAATACACCAGCATCGAGCGTCTGGTGGGGAACCGGGGAGGTAAGATGTACCTCGACTTTTTACAGAACCGTCCGAAGGCTACGCTCGCGGCGCCCTATTCCTTGCGTCCCAAGCCGGGCGCCACGGTCTCGATGCCGTTGACATGGGACGAAGTGACACCGAATCTCCAGATGAAAGACTTCACCATCCACAATGCTGTTCAGCGGTTGCGTGAGGTGGGCGATTTATTTAAACCGGTAGTAGGAAAAGGTATACAGCTAAGCGCTGTGAAAAGCATATAGTGGATGCGTATTTCCCTGGGGTGAAAACTTCCCATTTAAAAAATAACATTCCTCCGGAAATTCCCGGAATGCTGGGGAAGCTATACAAGTGAATGAGTAATACATGCCCCCGGTGTTTCGGTTGTGACACACACTTTTAACGTTTTCAAGCGGCATTATTTTTTCGCTACTCCTTGCAAACAACCCAATAAACAAAAAACCGTATGGCAAAGACAGCAAAAAAATCAGCCGGATCTACCCGGGCAAACGCATCCGTTGCAACTGAGAGTGACCCGAAATCAGCACTGCTCGTACTCTTTAAAGACAGCATCAAAGACATTTACTGGGCGGAAAAGCACTTGACTAAGGCATTGCCGAAAATGAGAAAGGCGGCCACTTCTCCCGAGCTGCAAGAGGCCTTTGAGACCCACTTGGAGCAGACACAGGAACATGTAGCACGTCTGGAACAAGTGTTTGAGCTGCTGGAAACCAAAGCACAAGCTAAGAAGTGCGATGCGATGGAAGGCTTGGTACAAGAAGCCGAAAGCATTATCGAAGACACTGAAAAAGGTACTGCAACGCGTGACGTCGGTCTGATCCTCGCTGCGCAGAAAGTAGAGCACTATGAAATTGCCACATATGGTGGTCTGGCACAACTGGCCCGTACCCTCGGCCACGACGAAATTGCTGACATTCTCGCAGAGACACTGGAAGAAGAAAAAGAAACGGATGAACTGTTGACAGGAATTGCGGAGAACGATATCAATTACGAGGCAGCACAAGAGGACGAAGAATAGCCTATGAGCAAAAACACAACAGACAATCCAGCTTTGCCGAACGAAAACGACAAAGCAAAAGACCTCGCACCGGATATTGAAGTAAGCACCGGCGAGTTCATGACCACCAACCAGGGCGTTCGGATAAACGATGATCAAAATTCGTTGAAGGCCGGTGACCGAGGTCCCACGCTGCTGGAGGATTTCATCATGCGTGAAAAGATCACTCACTTCGATCACGAGCGCATACCGGAACGTATCGTACACGCCCGTGGGTCTGCTGCCCACGGTGTCTTTAAAGTATATAAGTCACTGGCACCCTACACGCGTGCCGGATTTCTACAGGACCCTACCAGAGAGACGCCGGTATTTGTCCGGTTCTCTACGGTAGCAGGCTCCCGCGGCTCTACAGACCTCGCACGTGACGTGCGGGGTTTTGCCGTGAAGTTTTATACACAAGAAGGAAACTTTGACCTCGTCGGCAACAATATGCCCGTCTTCTTTATACAAGACGCCATGAAGTTCCCCGACCTCATCCACGCAGTCAAGCCTGAGCCCGATAACGAAATACCACAAGCCGCCTCGGCGCACGATACCTTCTGGGATTTTATATCCCTCATGCCGGAGTCTGCGCACATGATCATGTGGGCGATGAGCGACCGTGCCATTCCCCGCAGCTACCGTATGATGGAGGGATTTGGTGTGCACACCTTCCGGCTTGTCAACGACAAGAACGAATCACATTTCGTCAAGTTCCATTGGAAGCCGCTGTTGGGTGTACATTCCGTAGCGTGGGATGAAGCCCAGAACATCTCGGGCAAAGACCCTGACTTCCACCGCCGCGACCTGTGGGATGCCATTGCCAGTGGCAACTTTCCCGAATGGGAGCTGGGGTTGCAGATCGTGCCCGAAGCGGATGAGCACAAGTTCGACTTCGACTTGCTTGACCCTACCAAGATCATTCCGGAAGAATTAGTGCCGGTACAACGGGTGGGCAAACTGACGCTCAACCGTAATCCCGACAACTTCTTTGCCGAGACCGAGCAGGTGGCGTTTCACATCGGCCACGTGGTGCCCGGTATTGACTTTACAAACGATCCGCTGTTGCAAGGCCGTTTGTTCTCCTATACCGATACCCAACTAATCCGCCTGGGCGGACCGAATTTCCACGAGCTGCCGATCAACCGCACCATCGCCCCGCTGCATAATAACCAGCGTGATGGCTACGGACGGCAGATGATCAACCGTGGCAAATCCAGCTACAGTCCTAACACGCTGGGCGGCGGCTGCCCCTTCCAGGCCAAATTCGCAGAGGGTGGATTTACCTCGCATGCCGAGCGCATCGACGCGCACAAGGTACGCGAGCGCAGTCCCAGTTTCCGCGATCACTTTAGCCAGGCCAGATTGTTTTTTAGTAGCCAGTCCGAGCCCGAGAAGAACCACATTATCGATGCGCTCCGTTTTGAGTTGGGCAAAGTCAAGACGGTGGCGATCCGCGAGCGCATGCTGGTGATCCTGGCGAATATCGACAACGGCCTCGCCAATGAGGTAGCCTATGGGTTGGGCCTTTCCATTCCCAAAGAGCTGCCCGGAACAGTTAACCAGAGCATTCCCGCCGATGCCGATCCACAATCCTATGAATCGGTCAACCCGGAAGGAAAGCTTGCCCGTTCAGAAGCGCTTAGCATGGCCAACACGGTCAAGAACAGCATTCGCACGCGCAAGGTGGCCTTCCTGGCGGCCGATGGATTTGACGATGCCGCCGTTTCTCTTGTCCGGACAGCCCTGGAAAAAGAAGGCGCCATCGTGGAGATCATCGCTCCGAAACAAGGTTTTATCCTGAGCGAAGACCAAAAGCAGCTCGAGGTACACCATAGTTTTCTCACGGGAGCATCTGTACTATACGATGCTGTATATGTACCCGGTGGAGTAAACAGCGTCGCCACACTGGCGGCAGAGGCTAATGCTGTACATTTTCTCAACGAAGCCTTTAAACATTGCAAGCCCATTGCAGCCGATGAAGCTGCCCGGCAGGTGCTCGAGGCGACATACTTCCATAAAAAGTTGCCGCCAGATGCCGAGGAGGATACCGTGCTGCGCGAAGGCATAGTCGTCCTGCAGGATTTGAAGGCGCTGTCTGACAAATTTATACTCGCTATGAAACAGCACCGCTTCTGGGAGCGTGAAAAACCCAGACGGGTGCCGGCATAAACAATTATAAAAATAAACCCTGTACACTATGGAATCTAAAAATCAATATGCTGTCGTGACTGGCGGCACCAGCGGCATTGGCTACGAACTGGCCCGGCTGCTGGCAAAGGATGGCTATAACCTGATTCTGGCAGCACGCCATGAGCAAGACTTGATCCGCGTCTCAAACGAGCTTAAAACCGAATTTGGTATAGACGTGATCTCTATTTCGAAAGATCTTTTTGTACCGGCTAACGCCTTTGAGCTGTACAATGACGTCAAAACAAAAAATCTGGGCATCGAAATACTGATCAACGATGCGGGACAAGGTCAATATGGCGAATTCCTCGACACCGACCTGCAACGTGAGCTGGATATCATTAACCTCAATATCTCCAGTCTGGTGATCCTCACGAAGCTTTTCCTGCGTGACATGGTAGCCCAGGGACATGGCCGCATCATGAACCTTTCTTCCATCGCCAGCAAAATGCCCGGCCCCTGGCAATCAGTATACCATGGTACCAAGGCATTTGTGCAGTCGTTTACCGAAGCTGTGCGCAGTGAGGTAAAAGACAAGGGTGTCACGATTACAGCCCTGCTACCGGGCGCTACCGACACCGACTTCTTTAATAAAGCCGACATGAACGATTCTAAGATTGTACAAGAGGGCAAGCTTGATAACGCTGCCGACGCCGCGAAGGATGGTTATGAAGCCATGATGAACGGCGATGATATGGTGGTATCGGGCATGAAGAACAAAATGCAGGTTGCCATGAGCAACGTAACGCCCGATGGCGCACTGGCCGACAAAATGAAAAAGCAGCAAGGTCCTGCACGGGAGAAGAAAGAAAAACAAGTTCACTAATCTTCCGACACGAATGAAAGCAGCACGCATCCATGGACCCCGGTCCGTTACATATGATACTGTTGACGATCCTGTTATTAAGGAAAACAGCGATGTGATTCTGAAAGTTACCGCCACGGCTATCTGTGGGTCGGACCTGCAT
This sequence comes from Dawidia cretensis, assembly GCF_018598175.1. Lineage (GTDB taxonomy): Bacteria > Bacteroidota > Bacteroidia > Cytophagales > Cyclobacteriaceae > Ohtaekwangia > Ohtaekwangia cretensis. The sequence goes on along the minus strand of NZ_JAHESE010000034.1, from coordinate 33,109 downwards.
ATATATTCGGGTGGCTTACCACAGCCCCGCCCCATGGTGCTCGGACATGAGTTCATGGGCATTGTCGAGGAAGTGGGGTCGACGGTCACAAAGCTAAAACGCGGCGATCGGGTTGTGGTGCCATTTCCCATTGCCTGCGGCCACTGTTTCTTTTGCAGCAATCACTTGCCTGGACATTGTGAGAACAGCAATCCTGAGCACTATGGCCCGGAAGGTGGTATTCTAAAAGAAAAAGGCGGTGCGCTTTTTGGCTATACCGACCTGTATGGTGGATATGATGGTGGCCAGGCCGAGTATGTACGCGTGCCTTACGCCGACGTTGGCCCCCGGATTGTGCCCGATAACCTGACGGACGAGCAAGTGCTTTTCCTGACTGATATATTCCCGACAGGCTATAGCGGTGTGGACTGGGGTGAAGTAAAGGGCGGGGAGACCGTAGCTATCTTTGGTGCCGGTCCCGTAGGTATTATGGCGGCTAAAAGCGCCTGGCTGCGTGGGGCCGGCCGCGTGATCGTAGTCGACACATTGCCGTATCGCCTGGCCAAGGCGGAAGCGACCGCGGCCTGTGAAACAATTCTCTGGGAAGACGGCGCCAAAGAAGTAGTGGAAAAGATTCGTGCAATGACCCAGGGGCGTGGAGCCGATGTCTGTATCGAGGCTGTCGGTTTTGAACCGGATCGTAACCTGATTGATCGGGCCAAAGCTGTCATTAACCTGGAGAAAGGCTCGCCTAAAGTATTGGAAGCCTGTATGAGTGCCGTTCGTCGGGGAGGCATTGTACCTGTATTGGGTGTATATCCCGTACATTATGATAATTTTCCGATAGGGCAGTTCTTTGACAAGGGCATTACCCTTAAAGGTGGCCAGGCCCCCGCGCATAAACACATAGATCTATTACTGAAGTATGTCGTAGAGGGTAAGGTAAAACTAGACGACATCATTACTCACCGTCTTCCACTTTCCGAGGTATCACATGCCTACAAGATATTTAAAGAAAGAGAGGAAGACTGCGTAAAAGTAGTACTCGATCCCTGGAAGTAAGAATTGGGGAAAGGTTAGAATAAAGAAGAGCGTCTCGGATATCGGGGCGCTCTTTTTGTTGGATTCATATTAGAATTGCATTAGAGTATTAAAATCTTCTCAACACTTCTTCCGAATGCCATCAAATATATTTTAATTTTAGTCCGGTAATTTGTTGACGGGCTAGTATGGAAGGGTTAGCAGGGTATTTATAGAGTCTTTTTGCAAACCAGCAGTGGATACAACAGGCAGTATCTTCTGTCTGGACCATTACATTTTTTCTTAGTATTTCTAACAGGATGATTTATACATCCCGGATGGCTGTGCTTTATTCTTTTTCAACCTTAAATATCACTGTCTATGAAAAAATTCTTTTTGCTTTTTACGATGTTCGTGACACTGTTGTGGGTCACACAATCTTGTAACGATGAACAACAGCGCGTGGCTACACCGCGCGATGTGAGCTTTTCTCTCGGGCTATTGCGGGGCGGCGATGCCTCCGGCCGCGCAACGGCCGAGATACCCGATGGTGCCGCTGTATTGATTACAGTGACAAAAGCCGACGGCACACCCGTACTGACACAAGCGCGGATCAACATTTTGCGTATGGGCGAAGGCCTCGTCACGGCGCCCATACGGCTGGAGCCGGGCAATTACAAGGTCACCGACTTTTGGGTGGTACAGGACTCGTCGGAAATATTGTTCCTGATTCCAAAGATCGAATCGCAGCTGGGTCACTATGTATCCAAACCTGTGCCGTTTGTTTTTTCCGTCGATGCCAATGGTGTCACCAATATTTCGGTGCAGGTTATTTCCGCGCAAAACCACGATCCGGAGGACTTTGGTTATGTATCGTTTGATCTCTCCGTTGTCGATGCGCCCGCGCTGAAGTCTTTCCGTATAGCCGTCTTTGTGCGGAGTGGCAGCGGACTGGTACTGACCGATGCCACAGCATTCCTGATAGGGTCTATGGATTATAATCAGACCATTACACTGGAAGCAAAGATCAATACCGTGGCGCATGATAATATTTTCGGTCGTGGATTTGAATTGTATATCCACAAGCCTGGGTATGTTTCGTACGTCAGCCCCATGGCGTTGCCGGAAAATGCACCGCAATACAAGGATATACCGTTGGAGGTCATATTGGAAGAAGCGATGCCACTGGATAGCCCGTCGATTTCTTTTTATGGTCACTGGATGTTCCCAGGTGCGCCGGTAGACCTGAGCTTTGAAGGCGCTGGCACAGTGTTTATCGATTGGGGAGATGGTTATACAGAGAAAGAGACATTCGACGGTGGAAGGCTTGTAAAGAATTACTATGCGATTAAACCCTGGCGAACTATTTCCGTGCGTAATGATCTGGATAAGATCATAGCGATAGAAGCCGGTACGGGAGTGTCCTATCCGGATGGCATGCAAGCGATCGATATACGCGAGGCCGTGAATCTGAAAAGCTTAAAGTTGATGGACGTTAAATTGGATTATCTGGACCTTTCCTACCAAACTAAGCTCGAGACGCTGATCATTCAAGGGGTAAGTACGGAAACGCCGACGATATTGCCTGCCGAGCACAATCTGCGCGACGTTCGGTTCAGCTATTGGGACGATAATTACCATGCGCTTGTTGATAATATCTATGCAAACACTGTTGCTAAAAATATTCGGAACGGTTATTTCTGGCACTCGCGCGTAGTGCCTCACGAGACGCTTCCTCAAGATGTTGTTTATAAACTGGAAGCATTGCGAACAATATACGGTTGGGAAGTATATTATAACCAGTAAATAAGGATAGCATAACAGAAGAGGCCGTCTCTTCATATGTGACGGTCTCTTCTTTTTTATAGATCCAAGATTAGTAGGAGTGGATTATGTAAAGTCGTACACTTATATTCTTTATAACAGAGTATATATCAGCAAAGTTCCAGGTGTCATAATAATTTTCATTACGTCGAAATTGTCCTATACACGGTCCCTTTTGTCCTGCATTTCATGTATCCGTTTTTGATCGTCATCACGTATACTCCAGTAACAATTTCGAATTATGTATGAAAACCATTCAAGTACCTATTACCGAAGAGGTAAGCCCCACATCCCAAGTACTCTTTGATCAAATCAAAAAGAAAGTAGGCAAGCTCCCCAATCTGTACGCCACCATTGGCTATTCTGCTCCGACCTTAAAAGGCTTTCTCGATTTTGAAGCATCGCTCAACACCGGTATGTTCACGCCAAAAGAACGTGAGGCCGTCGCCCTGATCGTGTCGGAAGTAAACCAATGTGCATACTGTCTCGCGGCCCACACGATTCTCGCCACATCCAAAGGTTTCACGAAGGCGCAGACGCTTGACATTCGTCGCGGTGAAACAAGCGATGCACGGCTAAACACCATCCTTCGCCTGGCAAAATCCATCGTTGAAAACCACGGTCATGCCGGGGAGGTCCTGGTAGACAACTTCTTTGCGGCGGGATATCCGCAAGCTGCCCTGGTGGAGTTGACAGGGCTCGTCACCATGCGAATTTTTACCAATTATGTCTATGCCCTGACCGACGTGCCGGTTGACTTTCCCGTAGCCGAGGCGCTGTAATCGATTTTCCAGGCCAATTCTGCCTAAAGTCTAGCGATCAACTAATATTATTAGATATTATAGCTAATAATGTTAGTTTTTATCTAGCTTTGCTCTTCCCAAACAAAATGAAAAGAGCCCAGCATGTCTGCGGAAAAAGCCGATATCATTGCAGCATTGCAACGCGAGATTCTTCGCCTCGAAGGATTCCGGCCGGGCAGCCATGCGGCAGTAGATGTTAGTTTAGGGCCTTTTCAGGAAGCATTCCCCAATGGCACATTTCCAGTCGGTGCCGTGCACGAGTTTCTGACTGCCAGTATGGAACAAGGTGCTGCTACCAGCGGCTTCATGGCCGGCCTGCTGGCGCCGCTGATGGGCGATAAAGGTGTCGCTATCTGGGTCAGCGCTGCGCGCAGGCTTTTTCCTCCGGCCTTGCAAGGGTTTGGGGTCTCACCCGACCGCTTCATCTTTCTGGATCTGAAAAAAGAACGTGATGTATTGTGGGCCATGGAAGAGGCCCTCAAGTGTGGTGCCCTGGCGGCCGTCGTGGGCGAGGTGCGCGAAATAAGCTTTACCGCCTCCCGTCGGTTGCAACTGGCCGTAGAGCAGAGTCGCGTAACGGGTTTTGTGCTACGGCATGCGCAACGCAACGTGGGTACTACTGCATGTGTGTCACGGTGGCGCATCACATCCCTGGCGAGTGAACCGGAAGAGGGTTTACCCGGATTGGGTTTCCCACAATGGAAAGTCGAGTTGTTGCGCATGCGCAATGGCAAAACCGGCGTGTGGAATATACGGTGGGAAGACGGCACGTTCACACCCGTATATACAACGGTACAGATACACGAAAAGCAACAGCAAGTGGGATGATATGGCGGGCAGGTATGTATCGATTTGGTTCCGGCACTTAATGACGGATTGGTTCTCGCTCCGGGAACCCGAACGACGTAAGCAACCTTTTGTGCTCACCGCCCCAATACACGGCCGGGTCACGATCGTAGCGGCCAATATCGTAGCAGAAGCCCGCGGCATCCATGCCGGCATGGTACTGGCCGACGCCCGCGCAGTAGAACCCACGTTACAGGCATTGCCCGAAAAGCCGGAGCTCGCAAACAAGCTGCTGCACCGCCTGGCCGAATGGTGCATCCGGTTTACGCCCGTCGTAGCCGTAGACCCTCCCGATGGATTACTCTTAGACGTCTCGGGCTGTGCCCACCTGTGGGGTGGAGAAACGCCGTACCTGGAAACGATCGTCAAAAAGCTGCAAGCCCGTCACTACGACGTACAGGCCGCCATGGCCGATACCGCAGGCGTTGCCTGGGGCGTGGCACGTTATGGTTGTGCGCCGTGGGTGATCGAGCCTCGCCGCCACGCCGACAGGCTGCTCGTACTGCCGCCCGAAGCGTTGCGGCTGGAAGCCGACGCTGTCGCCCGCATGCACAAGCTGGGACTGCATCAGATCGGTCAGTTTATGCATGTACAGCGCGCATCGCTGCGCCGCCGCTTTGGCGAGCATTTTTTACAACGGCTGGGACAGGCACTGGGTCACGAAGACGAAATACTGGAATCCGTACAACCTGTCGAAGCGTACCAGGAACGCTTGCCCTGCCTGGAGCCGATCGTGACGGCTACAGGCATCGCCATCGCCCTGGAGCAACTGTTACAGACCTTGTGTCAACGCCTGCAGCAGGAGCAAAAAGGTTTACGCACCGCAGTCTTGAAAGGGTATCGTGTGGATGGCAAAGTAGAGCAGGTTGCCATTGGTACCCATCGCCCTTCGCACAACCCGCGGCACTTGTTTAAGTTATTCGAAACGTCGCTGCCCACGATCGAGCCGGCGCTCGGCATCGAGCTGTTTATATTGGAAGCGCCCAAGATAGAAGAACAGTATGACCACCAGGAAAAGCTGTGGGAAGGTTATGGTGGGCTCGACGACCAGCGCCTGTCGGAGTTGGTGGATCGCCTGGCCAGTCGCCTGGGCACAGAGGTTATACACCGGTACCTGCCCGACGAGCACTATTGGCCGGAGCGCTCCTTCCGCCGGGCTACCTCGCTGCAAGAGCAGTCCACGGCACCCTGGTGTATCGGGCACTTGCGCCCGCTGCAATTGCTGCCCGTGCCGGAGCGTATCGAGGTCACGGCGCTCACGCCCGACCATCCCCCCATGCTGTTTCGCTACAAAGGACAACTGCATACCATTGTGCGCGCCGATGGCCCGGAGCGCATCGAGCAGGAGTGGTGGCTGCAACAAGGTCAGCACCGCGACTATTACCGTGTGGAAGACAATGCGGGGCGCCGCTACTGGCTGTTCCGCCTGGGACACTACCACGAAAAGATCTACCAATGGTTCATTCACGGCTTCCTGGCCTGATATAAAAAGAGGAGGAAACATGTCTTACACCGAGCTACAGGTAACAACGAACTTCAGTTTCCTGCGCGGGGCGTCACATCCCGAGGAGATGGTACAGCAAGCTGCAGCGCTGGGATATACTGCGATTGCTGTCACCGATCGCAACACACTGGCGGGTATTGTCCGCGGACATGTAGCCGCGAAGAAGGCCAACATCCGGTACATACCAGCATGCCGCCTCGACCTGCAGGACGGTCCGTCGTTACTGGCATTTCCCACTACTATACAAGCCTATGCCAGCCTGTCGGGCCTGCTCACCACGGGAAACCTACGGGCCGAAAAGGGTGATTGCCATCTTTATAAACATGATGTCTATACCCAACTGCAAGATTGCAAGCTCATCGTGTTGCCGTCGCCGCTCAACGAACGCTTCGAGCTGGATGCCACCTTTCTGCAAGATGTGCAGGAATACCGCGAAGCGCTGGGCGATGTGCTCTACATCGCCGCCAGCCGTACCTACCGGGGGGACGATGCCAAACGTCTTTTTCGGATTGACCAGCTGGCGCGGAAACTGAATATCCCCATGGTGGCGACCAACGACGTGCATTACCACGCACCCGAACGGCGCGAGCTGCAAGACATCGTCACCTGTGCGCGGGAGAAATGTACCATTCATACGGCAGGCTTTCGGCTGCACCCGAATGCCGAGCGTTATCTCAAGACCGTAGACGAAATGGCGCGGCTGTTTCGCCAATATCCCGACGCGTTGCAGCGCACGCAGGAGATTACCGCTGCCTGCACTTTCTCGCTCGACGAGCTGAAATATCATTATCCGCAAGAGCTCACCGAAGAGGGGCGCACGCCCCAGGAAGAGCTGACGCACCTTGCCTGGAAAGGAGCCCGGGAAATCTTCGGCGAAACCATTCCCGACAAAGTTCAGCAGGCTATTCGGTATGAGCTGGCGTTTATGGAGCAGATGAGCTATGCTCCGTATTTTCTCACGGTATACGACATTGTACGGTATGCCCGTCAGCAGAAAATACTTTGCCAGGGGCGTGGTTCCGCCGCCAACTCCACGGTATGTTATTGTTTGGGCATTACCTCGGTAGACCCTTCCAAGTTCGACCTGCTGTTCGAGCGGTTTATTTCTTCGGCGCGCAACGAGCCTCCCGACATCGATGTGGACTTTGAACATGAACGGCGCGAGGAAGTCATGCAATACATCTATAGCAAATACGGTCGCCATCGTGCCGCCATTGTTGCCACCGTGACGCAGCAACATCACCGGGGGGCTATCCGCGACGTGGGAAAAGCTATGGGGCTGTCGGTGGATACCATCAACCGTCTGGCCGGCCTGATCTGGAGCTTTCGGGAAGAAGGATTTGATCGTGACCGTATCATCAGTCAGGGCCTCAACCCGGATGAGCCAACACTGCGAAAGGTGTTGGAGCTAACCACTCAATTCATCGGCTTTCCCCGCCAGCTGGGGCAGCATACCGGAGGCTTTATTATTACGCAGGGTAAGCTTTCCGACTTGTGCCCGGTATTAAATGCGCGCATGGAAAACCGCACGTGTATAGAGTGGAACAAAGATGATATCGAAGCGCTGGGGTTTTTGAAGATCGATGTGCTCGCACTCGGCATGCTCACCTGTATTCGTAAAGCGTTTGTTCTGGCGGAGAAACACCATGATCTCAATCTTACGTTGGCGAACATTCCGCAAGACGATCCGGAAGTATATAAAATGATCAGTCATGCCGATACCATTGGTGTCTTTCAAATCGAAAGCCGGGCACAGATGTCGATGCTCCCACGCTTGAAACCCCAATGTTTTTATGATCTCGTGATTGAGGTAGCCATCGTACGCCCCGGTCCCATACAGGGCGACATGGTGCATCCCTACCTGCGCCGCCGCAATGGAGAAGAACTGGTAGAATATCCCTCGGAAGAATTAAAATCAATTTTAAACCGTACCCTGGGCGTGCCGTTATTCCAGGAGCAGGCTATGAAGATCGCCATCGTGGCGGCGGACTTTACGCCGGCCGAAGCCGATGAGCTGCGCCGCAGCATGGCTACTTTCAAGGCCAAAGGTAAGGTCTCGTATTTTCGCGAGAAGCTCATCAGTGGCATGATAAAAAAAGGGTATCAGCAGGAATATGCCGAGCGGGTGTTCCGGCAGTTGGAGGGGTTTGGCAGTTATGGTTTTCCCGAGAGCCATGCTGCAAGTTTTGCGTTGCTGGTATATGTATCGTCGTGGCTCAAGTGTTATTACCCCGACGTCTTTGCCTGCGCACTACTCAACAGCATGCCCATGGGCTTTTACCAGCCCGCGCAGCTCATCATCGACGCGCGCAAACACGGCGTAGAAGTCCGCCCCGTCGACATCAACCACTCCCAGTGGGATAACACACTCGAAGAACGCGTCGGTAAATTTTGCGCCCTGCGCCTGGGCTTCCGGCAAGCGAACGGGCTTCGGCAAGAGGATATGGAGGATCTTATCAAGCAGCGTAACGGTGGGTATACGTCCATTCATACCCTGCGTGAAGTAGGGGTGCCCCAGGCAGCACTCGAAGCTTTAGCCGATGCCGATGCCTTTCGCTCCGTAGGCCTCGACCGCCGCCAGGCGTTATGGGAAGTATCCGTGAAAGACGGCCCGAAAGCACTGTTCCCCGGGCAGCACGCCCGCGAGGCCATCGAAGAAAAGATCACGCTGCCACCGATGGCCCTGTCCGAGCATGTAGTACAAGACTACGCCGCCACGTCGCTGTCGCTCAAAGCCCACCCCGTCAGCTTTGTCCGCGCTTCATTGGATCAACTCCGCGTCACACCCCTGGGCAGCCTGGCGGCCGCGAAAGATGGTGACCTGGTAAAAGTAGCCGGCCTGGTATTGGTCCGTCAACGGCCAGGCACAGCAACAGGAATTTGTTTTATAACCCTCGAAGACGAGACAGGCCCCGGCAACCTGGTTGTCTTCCAGCGCTTATTTGACAAATACCGCAAAGAAATCATTCAAGCCAAACTGCTGATGGTAGAAGGCAAAGTGCAACGCGAAGGCGAAGTGATACACGTAGTCGTGCAACGCTGCTTTAATGTGTCGACCTTGTTACAGGGATTGGTCGGCTCCCGCGAGACGATGGAAATCGGACCGCGCTCACGCGCTGATGAAACGACAGAACCTGCCGGTGTGACCAAAGACAAGCAAGCCCTTATACAAGGCAGTATATTTCCAAAGGGAAGGAATTTCCATTAAACGTTATCCCACCGCTACCGGCAGATGAAAAGAAAACGTACTCCCTTTACCGGGTTCACTTTCCACCTGCACACCACCGCCCTGCGCTTCAATAAACTCCTTCGAAATAGCAAGTCCCAACCCCGTACCCATCGGCGTACCCGGCACCTGAAAATATTTCTCAAAGATCCGCGCTTTATACCGCGCCTCGATACCCGGGCCGTTGTCTTGCACCGACAGCCGCACATGATTTCCCACACGTGCTGCACGGATCAGGATAGTCCCCCGCTCCGGACTATAGCGAATAGCATTCGTCAGGAAGTTCACCAACACCCACGTGGTCTTATCCGCATCCGCCAGGAGGGGAGGCAAGTCTGCCGCAAGCTCGTGCGCCAGGTATACCGGCTTGCGCTCCGCTTGCAGTTGTACAGCCTCGGTAGCCATTCGTACAATATCGAAGGGCGCAGTCTTACGAATGTCGAGCTTAATATTACCCGTCTCTACCTGCGATAAATCCAACAGCTCATGGGTGATCTTAGACAGCCGTAAAATTTCGTCGTGTAACGTACGGGTAATATTCGCCTGCTCATCATTCAATGCACCCACGCGCGTATCCTGTAATAACTTCACACCCATCTGCAAAGCAGCGATCGGTGTCTTAAGCTCGTGTGATACGGTCGCAATAAAGTTGGTCTTCGCCAGATCCTGCTCTTTATAAGTCGTAACGTTCTTAAGCAAAATAACGGTGCCAATATCGACGCGTTCTTTTTCGCCGGTAGGCGAGTAGCGCACGCGAACGCTCTCCTGGGTAAAGAAGTTTTCTTTATGCCCCACCATGGCTTTGATCAACGTCTTCTCCTGGTTGTCGCTCGCAGCGCTTTTGATCAGGCTGCGGAACAAATCGTTGTTGACCGCTACGTCGGGCGCATAGTGGTCCAGTAGCTCGGCACGCGAGAGGTTGAGGATATCGAGTGCCCGCTCATTGGCAAAGATGATGCGGCTCTTTTCGTCAAGACCAATGACGGGGTCGCTCACCCGGTGAATAATGGCCTCGATGCGTTTTTTCTCGAAGAGGATCCGCGCCAGGTTGCTGTGCTCGTACTCGTCCAGCTTCTCCGCCATCTGGTTAAACGCTTCAGCCAGCTCTTCAAACTCGTCGCGACGATCAAAGTGCAACCGCTCTTCGTAATTCTTGCCCGCAATAGATTTGATACTATTCGTCAGCTGAATAACGGGGTTGGCGATATAGCCTGGAAAGTTTACAATAAAGGTGAAGGCCGCCAGGCTACACAATGTACAAATGATAATAAGATACGTAGAAGCATCGTGTGCCGTCTCTTGCGTGGTTCCATTCTTGCGCACGATCGCTTTCATGTTGATGTTCTCCAATGCGAGCGATGCATGGCGGATGCGCGCCACCACGCTGTCGGATAATCCGGTGTTACGCAGCTTCTCAAAGGCCGACCGCAGGGCCAGGCTTGCTTCACGTTCGCCCGGCTCGGTCACGTTAGTCTCTTGCAGGGTCAGGCTGGTCTCGATACTTTTCATGGCGACTGCTGAGTCCGTACGCAACGACTCACACGCCGCGAGAATCTGGTGCGCATACTCCATCGACTCATAGTTGTCCACCAGGATTTGCTGCGATGACCGCGCCAGGTTGTGCAGGTAATACAGGCCCAGTCCGCCAATCGTCAGGATCAGCGCAAAGAGGAAGGTAACACCCCAGGCTACTTTGGTTTTAATGCTCATGATAGTATCACTAAATCTATATCCGAACCGGAAAGTTTTTTGACCAGTCGGGTAAACGACGAGGTACGCGTCAGAATCTTCCATAGCCGCAGCCGGGGCATGCCCATGCATATCGTGGTGATCTTTCGTTGCTCCGCCACGTCGATGATAGACGATGGTATATTGTCGCTTTTTACCTGGATCACTTCCGCGCCCATTTCCGTCGCCATCTTAAAGTTGTTGATCAGGTGCCGCTGCACCGACAGCTTGATGCGGTTTACATCTTCGGCGCTGGTCTGAACATAGAGTACACACCACTTCGAATTATAGTAACTGGCCAGGCGCGCTGTCTTGCGAATAATCATCCGGGCATTGTCGGCATTGCTGCTGATACAGGCCAGAAAGCGTTCATGCCGTAGCCGCGCGTTGATGGTAACTTCCGAGTCTACCTTGCGCTCGACCTGTGAGGCTACTTCTTTCAGCGCCAGCTCGCGCAGCTGTAAGATCTTATCGGACTGGAAAAAATTGCGTAACGCCGTCTCGATCTTCGAAGCTTCATAGATCTTGCCTTCTTTCAGACGGGCGATCAGCTCGTCGGCCGTCAGGTCGATATTGACAACCTCGTCGGCCAGCTGCAATACTTTATCCGGTACACGCTCGGTAACCGCAATGCCCGTGATCGACCGGACTTCTTCGTTAATGCTTTCAATGTGCTGAATGTTTACCGCACTGATGACACTGATGCCGGCCTCGAGAATTTCCAACACATCCTGCCAGCGCTTTTCATGCTTGCTACCGGGAATGTTCGTGTGCGCCAGCTCGTCGACAATGACGAGCTCAGGGTGGAGGTTTACGATAGCTTGCAGGTCCATCTCGTCCAGCTCCTTACCCTTATAGAAAAGGGTCTTGCGCGCGATGATCGGCAGCCCATCGACCAGCCCATGCGTCTCGCGTCGGTTATGCGTCTCGACATATCCGATCTGCACATCGACGCCGTTGCGCATCAGGCTATGGGCTTCTTGCAACATGCGATACGTTTTCCCGACACCGGCGCTCATGCCAATGTATATCTTGAACTTGCCCCGCCGCGACTTTCGGATCAGACCCAGAAAATGCTGAACGGATTCTTCTTTTTCGCGCATGATGGAGTCAGTAGTATAATGGTTATTCATGCCGGGTATATCATGTGCTAAAAACTTATCGCCAGCGCGGTAGTCACAAAGGTATTGTTTTTTGAAACATCGTTGCCATCTTCGAAAATTGCATCTGTACCGGTAAGGTGACGGACTTCGACCCGCCACACGGCCTGGGCGTTCAGCTGATAGTCGAAGTTGGCGGAGACACCCGTAGTCTTAAAGCCGTTCGGCGTGCCCGTGGCAATGATCACCCCGTTCGTATCCTGGTAATATTCACCGCGCACCGCAAGCGCCAGCTTTTCGCTTAGGGCAAACCTGGCGATAACGATGGGTGAAATCCAGAAGTTGGTCGAACTGGTCTCCGGGTTCTTTTCTTCCATCCCGTAGTCGAGCCCCACAGTAATGCCTACTGCTTTCGATACCTGGAAGATAGCATAGAAGTTATGGAAATACCGCATCTGGCGGGCGCTGTCGGGTTTGTCGGTACCAATAAAGCTGCTGCTGTTTAGCGTGATCTTATCAGAAGGTTTAAAGGTGATCTGCGTGCCGAAGGAAGGCAGTGAGTTTCCTTCCACCCGTTGGATGCGCTGCCAGCCGTTTAAGATCAGTCCCGACAGAAACCATTTACCGTTGTCGGTGGTGTACGAAACCTTCGCACCCGCCTCGTAGTAGGGCGTATTGTCGGCCATGATGCTGCGCGTCAGCGCCCAGCAGTCTTTACCGACGGCACTTTCAAAGCCGATGTGCGAGCCAAAGATACCGGCATCGACCCATAGGTTTCGGGTAGACGACAGTTTGACACCGGCATTGGCTTCGTAGATATTCTTGAGTACACCCGGTTCGGCGGCCAGGTTGGCGTTGGCATACGTGCCGCTCATGATGGCCAGGTTGGCGCGTACGTTTTCGGTTGTATAGGCACCCCGTATAAAACCCAGGTTGATGTTTACTTCGTTGTGCCGGTTGTGCGAGTATACGAACGGTGGCTGCGTATTGTTACCGGGTTGGTTGAAATCATATAAGTAGTAGGCTTCTACGTAACCGCTTACTGTAAAGGGCGAAGGCTTGAGTGTATCCTGTGCTTCTTGCGCACCAGCCGCTGTGGTAATACATAGAAGGGCAATAACGAACGATTTTTTCATACGTGTGATGAATTATGGTTTTAATTGATCCAGGGCAATATTCAGGCGCAGTACGTGCACACGTGCCGGTCCAAACAAACCCAGCAGCGGTGACTCGGTATAGGTGTCCACCAGGGATTCGAGTATCTGCGGTGTCATGCCCCGCACGTGTGCGATACGGGCAATCTGTACCCGCGCTGCTTGTGGCGAGATGTGTGGATCAAGGCCGCTGCCGGAAGCCGTCACGAGGTCGGCGGGAATTTGTTCCTTCGTGACAGCCGGGTTATGCACCAGGAAGGTATCGATGCGCGCCGCTACTACCGACAGGTAGTCAGGGTTACTCGGGCCCTTGTTACTACCGGCAGAGCCTGCCGCATGATAGTCCACGGCAGAGGGACGGCCCCAGAAATATTTATCGTCGGTAAACTTCTGGCCAATGCGGGCATAGCCCACAACCTTACCGTTGGTAGACAGCGTCTCACCGCGGCCACCACCCGGGGTCAACCGGCCCACGGCAGCAATAAAGAGTGGATAAAGCACGGCCAGCACAATGATCAGGGCCGCCGTCAGCTTCAGGGATATTAACAGATTCTTTTTCATACCAATATTTTTTGTGGTTAAATGAACACTCCCAGGACCAGGTCGATTAGTTTGATGCCGATAAAAGGCACCACGATACCACCAAAGCCGTAGATCAGCAGGTTGCGGCGCAACAGCGCCGACGCGCCGATCGGCTTATACGCCACGCCGCGCAACGCCAGGGGTATCAGCAGCGGAATGATGAAGGCGTTGAAAATGATCGCCGACAGGATCGCTGACTCCGGGCTCTTCAGGCCCATGATGTTTAGTGCCTGCAAGGCCGGGATCGAGGTAATGAACAACGCCGGCACGATGGCAAAATATTTCGCTACGTCGTTGGCGACCGAGAAGGTTGTCAGCGTACCACGGGTAATGAGCAGCTGCTTACCGATCTCCACCACTTCAATCAGCTTGGTCGGATCGTTGTCCAGGTCCACCATGTTACCGGCTTCTTTCGCCGCCTGTGTACCGCTGTTCATCGATACGCCTACGTCGGCTTGTGCCAGGGCGGGAGCGTCGTTGGTACCGTCGCCCATCATGGCAACCAGCTTACCGGAAGCTTGTTCTTTTTTAATATACTCCATCTTGTCCTCGGGCTTTGCCTCAGCAATGAAGTCGTCGACACCAGCTTTCTCGGCGATATACTTTGCCGTTAGCGGATTGTCGCCCGTAACCATCACCGTTTTTACACCCATTTTGCGAAGGCGCTCAAAGCGCTCGGTAATGCCGGGCTTGATCACGTCTTGCAGCTCGATGGCGCCGTATACGATGTCGTTCTGCGCGACTACGAGCGGTGTACCGCCGTTTGCAGCGATTTTCTCTACGGCCGCGTGTATATCATCGGGCACCCGGTTACCGGCTTTCTCCACCAGTTTGCGGATCGCATCATACGCGCCCTTGCGGATCGTGCGGCCGTCGAGGTCGATGCCGGATGTACGCGTCTCGGCCGAGAACTTGATAATGCGGGCATTCGGCACACCATAGGTCAGGTCGCTGCTGCTACCCACCAGTGCAGGATGTTTATACCCACGCGCAGCAGCCAGCTCTACGATGGATTTACCTTCGGGCGTTTCGTCTGCCAGCGAAGCGATCGTAGCGCATTCGATCAGGTCGTCTTCGGTAATGCCTTTGGCCGGGTGAAACTTCGTGGCGCGGCGGTTACCGATGGTAATAGTACCGGTCTTGTCCAGCAGCAGCACGTCTACGTCGCCCGCTGTCTCTACGGCTTTACCGCTTTTGGCAATCACGTTTGCGCCCAGCGCACGGTCCATACCGGCAATGCCGATGGCGGATAAAAGACCACCGATAGTGGTCGGGATCAGACACACAAAGAGCGAAATAAAGGCGGCAATGGTAATCGGTGTGCCGGCATAGTCGGCATAAGGCTTCAGCGCCACACACACGATCAGAAAGATCATGGTAAAGGCCGCCAGCAGGATTGTCAGCGCGATTTCATTCGGTGTCTTCTGACGCGAAGCGCCTTCTACCAGCGCGATCATCTTGTCGAGGAAGGTTTCGCCTGGCGCGGTCGTTACGCGCACCTGGATGCGGTCGGAGAGTACTTTTGTACCACCCGTTACCGACGATTTGTCACCACCTGCCTCGCGGATCACAGGGGCCGACTCACCGGTAATGGCCGATTCGTCCACGGTGGCAATACCCTCTACGATCTCACCGTCGATCGGGATAATATCGCCGACTTCGCAGACGAAGAGGTCGCCTTTTTTCAACTGCGACGAAGCCACGACCTGTATATGGCCCGTGCCGTCGGTAATCTTTTTCGCGCGGGTCTCTTCGCGTGTCTTGCGTAAGCTCTCAGCCTGCGCTTTACCGCGGGCTTCGGCCAGTCCTTCGGCAAAGTTGGCGAAGAGCACGGTGATCAGCAGGATGATAAAGATGGTAATGTTATACCACAGCGCACCCTGGGTGGCGTCGCCGGTAATCATCTGGTTCAGTACAACCACCAGCATGACTACCGTACAGATTTCGACGGCAAACATCACGGGATTCTTCCACATCAGTCGTGGGTCCAGCTTGACAAACGACTGCCGCAGGGCGGTGCCGACTAACGCCGGCTCAAATAATTTTATAGTGCGTTTACGTGACATGACTCAGGTTATTTAAGAGAGAAATATTCGGCCAGCGGACCCAGGGCCAGCGGCGGGAAAAAGGACAGGGCCGTAACGATCACGATCACTGCAAAGGTCATCATGCCGAAGGTAAAGGAGTCGGTGCGCAGGGTGCCGGCCGCTTCGGGTATATACTTTTTGCGGGCCAGCAGACCGGCAATCGCCACGGGGCCGATGATGGGCAGGAAGCGGGCAAAGATCAGCACAACGCCCGAAGTCACATTCCAGAAGATATTGTTGTCGCCAAGCCCTTCAAAACCACTGCCGTTATTGGCATTGGCCGAAGTATACTCGTACAGCATCTCCGAGAAGCCGTGGAAGCTCGGGTTGTTTAACCAGGCCGACGGCTTCACCGCCCAGGCAATGTCCGGTTGGTTCGCGACAAAATAAGCTGCTATACCCGTCATGCCTTTTACCAGGAAGGCCGATAGCAATGTTACCGTCATCGCGATCTTTACTTCGCGTGCTTCCACCTTGTGCCCCATAAACTCGGGTGTACGGCCGACCATCAGCCCGGAGATAAAGACGGCGATGATGATGTAGATGTAATAATTCAGAATCCCCACGCCGCAGCCGCCATAGAAAGCGTTCACCATCATGCCCAGCATTTGCATCATACCCGACAAGGGCATGGAGCTATCGTGCATGGAATTCACAGAACCGGTAGAAATAATGGTCGTGACAATACTCCAGTATGCCGAAGACGCGGGACCGAAGCGTACTTCCTTCCCTTCCATCGCACCGGCGGTTTGCGACACCCCCAGGTTGGCAATGGCCGTGCTGCCGTTGATCTCATAGACCATCGTCGGGATCAGCAGCAAGAGCATGCCGATCGTCATCACACCAAAGATCACATACGCAAACTTCTTCTGGCGGATATAGAGGCCCAGCGCAAAGATCACCGCGATGGGAATGATCATTTGCATGATCAGCTCGAGCATGTTGGTGAAGTAGGTGGGGTTTTCGAGTGGATGTGCCGAGTTGACGCCAAACCAGCCACCGCCGTTGGTGCCGATGTGTTTGATAGCGATCATACCCGCGGCCGGGCCACGTGACACCTGTACCTCGTCGCCTTGCAGCGTGGTGATGGTGTCCTTGCCGTCGAAGCTGGTGGGTGTTCCGTTAAAGGCCAGCAGCGCCGCCACCACGATGCACAACGGCAGCAGGATGCGGGTGTTGGTCTTCAGGAAGATCTCCCAGAAGTTGCCCAGGTTGTTGGTGGTCTTCTCACGTAGGCTGTTGAGTACGCCGACCAGCATCGCGATGCCGGTGGCAGCGCTTACAAACTGCAGGAAGGTGATCACAAACAATTGCGTAAAATAAGTAAGGCCCGATTCACCGGAGTAATGCTGCAGGTTGCAGTTTACCAGGAAGCTGATGGCTGTGTTAAAAGCCAGATCAGGCGTCTGTCCCGGATTGCCGTCGGGGTTCAGTGGCAGGCGATCCTGGAAGAGTAACAGGAAGAAGCCATAGACGAACCATACCAGGTTGATGGTCAGCATGGCTTTGAGGAATTGTTTCCAGTTCATAGGCTCCTGGGGGTTAATACCACAGAGGCGATATATAAATCGCTCTATCGGCAATAGAAAGTCGGAGAACGTTTTTTCGCCGCTAAATACCCGGGCAATATATACTGCCAGCGGGTATGCCAGCAGGACCGTGATAAGAAAGGTGACGATCACACCCAAGATTTCAGTATTCATGATAGTTATACATTAAAATTTTTCCGGGTTCACCAATGCATACAGCAAATAGCAGAACACGGTAATGGCGATGAAAAACAGGAACATCATCATAGGTTAAATGTTTTCGAAGTAATCGACCGATTTGTAGAACAAAGCGAAGCACACCAGGCCCGCCAATAAAAGGATGATCGTGATCATATCTGTATAGTTATGGTTTATGGTTACGTTGTTACTCACCGGGGGCATACAGCTGGCGCAGTCGTAGTTATTTACACTCGAGTGCCCTTACGCCAAAGATTGTGCGAGATTTGCAATTATTTGAAAGCCAGCATTTTGGTTTTGGATAGGGGATACAGACCCTTCGGAATCCGAAGGGTCTGTGCAGAAACGGAAAGCCTCTACTGTATCACATGTTAACCACCTGTAGTATCACTTTTGTTTGATTGTATTGAAATAAATTCCGTTAGTTTGTTTCACAGGGTTCGAAAATTTTGCCAGGAGGCGTTCGAGCGTGGCGACGGAAGTCGGCCGGAATGCGAAACCGGCCCCGGTAAGAGCCACTCTTTGCCCAGTATACTTCGAGTGATCCACATAGATGTTCTATAGATGTCCTACGGATGACCCACGGATGTCCTTACCCTTTAAAGAAGTAGAACATCCGTGGATCATTCGTAGATCTCGGGAAGGGAGAGGGTGGGGCAGATGGGCATTATTCAGACACGGTCCGGCAACCGCACGGTCCGTGGCCGGCCACTGGAATGGTGTGGAATCGATTTAAAGTGCATTTTGTAGAAAAAAGCCTTTTTGACAACCTGTTGCATAAGTTTTACCCCTACCTTCGTTCCGTGAAATTCGGCTGTTATATCGTCGCCTTACTGTTTGCCGTGCTGACATGCTTCCCATGCTCAGACGGCGATCTTTGCGCGCATGACGCTCCCGACGCTCACGCCGTTACCATTTCCGAGCATCACACCGATGCCGGCGCAGCCGACATCTGCTCGCCTTTGTGTGCCTGTAGCTGCTGCAGCACCCACGTACAATTGCCGGTTGCTTTTTCTTTTGAGTCCCATACGCCATTGTTGATGGCACATCGGTCGAGCGTCAACCTGCCTTTTGTGCAGGCCATTGACTATGCCATCTGGCAGCCGCCCAGGGTAGCCTAAATCATCTACACGGCAGCTCGTTCATACTGCCTGTCTTACTAATCCCTATATCACTTTCCGGTATACCGTTGCAACGCAACGGCAGGATCGTATGTATTTCGCTGTACACAGGCGACGGGGATATCTATACCATGCTTTATATCGTGCCTTGTAAAACGTTATGATAGACAAGATCATCTATTTTTCCATTCGCAATAAGCTTATCATCGGCCTGCTCACGCTCGGGCTGGTGGCCTGGGGCGTCTATGCGCTCTCGCGGCTGCCCGTAGACGCCGTGCCGGACATTACCAATAACCAGGTGCAGGTTATCACCCTGTCGCCGTCGCTGGCGGCGCAAGAAGTAGAGCGGCTCATCACCTTTCCCATCGAGCAAAGCATGTCGGTTATCCCCAACATCGCCGAAGTTCGGTCCATGTCACGCTTTGGCCTGTCGGTGGTAACAATCGTCTTCCACGACGATGTGGATATATACTGGGGCCGGCAACAGGTCGGCGAGAAGCTGGTCGAAGCCCGCACCGACATTCCCGAAGAGATCGGTGTGCCCGAAATGGCGCCGGTGTCGACCGGCCTGGGCGAAATATACCAGTACGTGCTGCATGCCAGGCCGGGCTATGAAGAGAAGTACGATGCCATGGAGCTGCGCAGCATTCAGGATTGGATCGTACGTCGCCAGCTGCTCGGCACACCGGGGGTTGCCGAAGTCAACAGCTTTGGTGGCCTGCTCAAACAATACGAGATCGCCCTCAACCCCGACAAGCTGCGCAGCCATAACATCAGCATCGGCGATATACTCGAGGCGCTGGCGCGCAACAACCAGAACACCGGTGGGGCCTATATCGATAAAAAACCATACGCCTATTTCATCCGAAGCGAAGGCCTCATCGGATCACAGGAAGACATCGGCAAGATTGTCGTCACCACCACCTCGGCAAACCTGCCGGTGCTGATTCGCGACGTAGCAGAAGTACGCCTCGGAGCGGCCAGTCGCTATGGCGCCCTGACATGGGATGCCGAGGGTGAAAGGGTAGGGGCCATTGTGATGATGCTGAAAGGCGAGAACTCCAACACCGTCGTCAAGCGCGTGCGCGCAAAAATGGAGCAGATCCGTAAGACACTCCCCGAAGGTGTGGAGATTGAAGTATTCCTCGATCGCAGCGAGTTTGTTGGGCGTGCGGTACACACCGTGACCAAGAACCTGATAGAGGGGGCGTTGATCGTCATCTTTGTACTGGTGCTTTTCCTGGGCAACCTGCGGGCTGGATTGATCGTCGCGTCGGTCATTCCACTGGCCATGCTGTTTGCCATTGCGCTGATGTATGCTTTTGGGGTGTCGGGCAACCTCATGAGCCTGGGCGCGATCGACTTCGGAATCATCGTCGACGGTGCTGTCATCATTGTCGAAGCGACGCTGCACCACCTGGCCCTGCGCACCACCGGCCGCCTGACACAAACTCAACTGGACGAAGAGGTATATACATCCGCCCGCAAGATCCGCAGTGCGGCGGCGTTTGGGGAGATCATCATCCTGATCGTATACCTGCCCATCCTGGCGCTGGTAGGCATTGAAGGCAAGATGTTCCGGCCCATGGCCCAGACGGTAAGCTTTGCTATCCTGGGGGCTTTGATCCTATCGCTTACGTATGTGCCCATGATGTCGGCCTTGTGCCTCAGCAAGGAAGTATCGCACAAGCGTACCGTGGCCGACCGCATCATGGATTTTTTCCAGCGGATTTATGCGCCCGTCATCCGCGGCGCGCTTGATCGAAAGCGCCTGGTGGTCGCGGTGGCCGCGGGGATGTTGATCGTATCGGTCATCGCCTTTTTGCGCCTGGGGGGTGAATTTATACCCACCCTGGAGGAAGGCGATTTCGCCCTGGAGACCCGGTTGCTGACAGGCAGCTCGCTTACCCATACCGTGGATAAAGTAACACAAGCCTCCGATATACTCTTGAAGCAGTTTCCGGAGGTCAAACGCGTGGTGGGCAAGATCGGTGCTGCCGAAATCCCAACCGATCCCATGCCCATGGAAGCGTGCGACCTGACGATCATCCTGCGCGACAAAAGTGAATGGACCTCGGCGGCCACGCGCGAGGAGCTGGCGGCGAAGATGGCCGAAGCCCTGGAGGCGGTACCGGGTGTAAACTTCGGGTTCTCGCAACCCATTCAGCTACGCTTTAACGAGCTGATCTCGGGTGTGCGTCAGGATGTCGGGATCAAGATCTTTGGCGAAGAACTCGATCAGCTCACGCGCCTGTCGCAGGAGATCGGCGGCATCGTGGGGACCGTCGATGGCGCGGTGGATCCCTACCTGGAAAAGATCACCGGCCTGCCGCAGATCGTTGTCAAGATCAACCGCGACGCGCTGGCGCGTTTTGGTATCAGCGTGGAGGCGGTAAACGAAACGGTCAGTGCGGCATTCGCGGGGAAGGCGGCGGGGTTGGTATACGAGAATGAGCGACGGTTTGACCTGGTGGTGCGCCTAGCCGAGCAAAGCCGGCAACGCATTGAAGATGTGCAGGACCTGTACGTCAGCGGTCCCAACGGTCTCCAGGTGCCGCTGCAGCAGCTTGCCGACGTGCGCTTTGAAGAAGGTCCAAACCAAATTCAGCGCGAAGATGCCAAACGCCGCATCATCGTCGGCTTTAACGTGCGCGGCCGCGACATCGCGAGCGTGGTAAAAGAGGTACAGGAAAAGATTGCCGCAAACGTGAAGTTTCCGCCGAACTACTACGTAACGTATGGTGGCCAGTTTGAGAATCTTCAGGAAGCGCAACGCAGACTGTCGGTCGCGGTGCCGGTGGCGCTGCTGCTGATCTTTCTGTTGTTATACTTCACCTTCGGCTCGGTGCGGCAGTCGCTGCTCATCTTTACGGCTATACCCCTGGCGGCGATCGGCGGGGTCTTTGCGCTGGTAGTGCGGGGCATGCCCTTTAGCATCTCGGCCGGCATCGGCTTCATCGCCTTGTTTGGTGTGGCGGTGTTAAACGGCATCGTACTCATTGCGCAGTTTAACCGTTCACGCCAGGAGGGCATGACGGACTTGCGCGAGATCGTATTGCACGGTACGGCTGAACGCCTGCGGCCGGTGTTGATGACGGCGCTGGTGGCCTCACTGGGTTTCCTGCCCATGGCGCTGTCGGGATCTGCCGGCGCGGAAGTACAAAAGCCATTGGCGACCGTCGTCATTGGCGGATTGGTCACCTCTACCTTGCTCACGCTGGTAGTGTTGCCTGTGTTATATAGTTATGTAGAACGAAAGCAAACGAAATCATCGATATGAGATTCTCGCAAAGAATAATAATGCTGGCGTGGGTGGTATGGCTGCCCCTGGTAACGCAGGCGCAGACAACGACGATCACCCTCGAGCAAGCCGTACATCAGAGCCTGCAGCAAAACCAGTACGTACAGGCCGCCCGGTATGACGTAGAGGCCCGGCAAACCTTAAAACGCACCGCGTCGGATATCGGCAAGCTATCGGTAACAGGCATGGTGGGGCAATACAACAGTTATGTACGGTCTGATAACAACATAACGGTTTCTCAATCCATTCCGTTTCCGACGGTCTTTGGCGCACGTGCGTCCCTGGGACAAGCACAGGTGAAAGGCAGCGAGCTGAAGCTGGCGGCAACAGAAGATGAATTGGTATTTCAGGTAAAATCAACGTGGTGCCACCTGGCGTACCTACACGCACTGCATACGTGGTATATCCGCCAGGATAGCCTGTATAAAAAACTGGCCGACGCCAGCAACGTACGGCAACGCACGGGCGAAGCGAACCTGCTGGAAAAGGCGACGGCGGAAAGCCGCTACGGCCAATCGCAGACGGCCCTGCGTCAGAACGAAGCAGACCTCGCCGTGTACCGCGAGCGTTTACAAATGTTGTTGAACAGCAGCGCCCCGGTGGATGTACCGCCGGCGGCACTCGCGCCCCGGCCCACACCGTTGGCCGACACCGCCACGGTGCGCAACAACCCGCAGCTGCAGTGGTACCGTCAGCAGGTTGCCATTGCAGAAAAGGAACGCGCCGTCGAAAAGAACCAGTTGGCGCCGGACCTGCTTGTCGGGTATTTCAACCAGACCCTGATCGGCATGCCCGTAGGCGAGAACACCACGGCGCTGACGACCAAAAGTGATCGCTTTCAGGGTTTTATGGTCGGCATCAGCGTGCCGCTATGGTATCGTCCGCAAGCGGCCCGTGCGAAAGCAGCCGAATATACCCGCCTGGCAGCCGAAAGTCGCTACACGCAGGAACAACGCAACTATACCGGCGAGCTCACGGCGCTTTCGCAAGAGGTGACCAAGCTGCGCGATGCGCTGGACTACTATACGGGCGGTGCGCTGCCGCACGCGGAGCTCATTCTCAAGCAGGCCAACCTGGCCTTTCGCAGCGGCGAGATCGGCTATGTGGAGTTGGTGCAGTCGTTGCAAACGGCGGCCGACGTGCAACACGGCTACCTGGGCACGCTCAATCAATACAACCAGGCGGTTGTCAAACTGGAATATTTACTGGCAATAGAGTAACACGATCAAGACCATCATGACATTCACCATACGAACCAATCATTTTCTTTTTATCCTCGCGGCCGTCGCCGGTAGCCTCACCGGCTGTCGTGACAAAGCGCCCGCCGAGGAACCCGCGCACGAGCATGAAGAGGCCGAAGGCAAGGTCGGGCTTTCCACGCTACAGTATAAATCCGTGGGCGTTGTGCTGGGTGGCATCGAATCCCGGCAGCTCAGCGG
This sequence comes from Dawidia cretensis, assembly GCF_018598175.1. GTDB lineage: Bacteria > Bacteroidota > Bacteroidia > Cytophagales > Cyclobacteriaceae > Ohtaekwangia > Ohtaekwangia cretensis. The sequence goes on along the minus strand of NZ_JAHESE010000034.1, from coordinate 9,668 downwards.
CCAGCTCCATGTCAACGGCGTGCTCGATGTGCCCCCGCAGAACCAGGTGAGCATATCCATTCCCTACGGCGGCATTCTGAAATATACCGACCTGTTACAAGGCATGTGGGTTAATAAGGGGCAGGTCATCGCCCGTATGGAGCATCCCGACTACATTCAGATGCAGCAGGAATACCTGGATGCCGCCAGCCAACTGTCGTATCTGGAAAAAGAGTATAAACGCCAGGAGGAGCTGAGCCGCGAGAATGTGACCGCCGCCAAGACCTTTGAAAAAACTACGGCCGACTATCACTCCTTGCGCGTTCGCGTAGAGTCACTGCGTCAGAAATTGGCTTTGCTGAACATTCGCGCGGCGAGCCTGACAACGGAGACGTTGCAATCGTCTGTCCCGGTGATCTCGCCCATCAGCGGCTACGTAACCGAGGTCAACGCTAACATCGGCAAGTTTGTACAGCCCAACGAAGTGATCTTCGAGATTGTCGATACACGTCACCTGCACGTCGAGCTGATGGTATTCGAGAAAGATGTGCCCAAGCTACGCGAAGACCAGAAAGTACGGTTTATACTCGCCAATGAGTCGACATCGCGCGAAGCCGAAGTGCACCTCATTGGGCGCGAGATCAGCGCCGAGCGCACGGTGCGTGTGCATTGTCACCTGCTGAAAGAAGACAAAGACCTGTTGCCGGGCATGTACGTTAAAGCGACCATTGAAACTACCGGTGGTCAGACCGATGCGTTGCCAGGCGAGGCAGTCGTGAGCGCAGCCGGTAAGCACTATATTTTTCTACAGACCGTAGAAGAGAAAGGTGCATCAACAAACCCTGCAGAAGAACATACGGATGAGGCGGAACGTGAGCAAATTCACTTCCGGGCCGTCGAGGTGGGTACCGGTGTGAGCGACGATGGTTTTACAGAAATCCTCTTGCCGGAAGGTTTCGACCGCAACACGCGCAACATTGTGTTGAAAGGCGCCTACGACCTGTTGTCGAAAATGAACAATAGCGAAGAGGAGGGACACCATCATTAATAGGGGTTGGCGGTACGGTTTTTTAATGTATGCGGTTGAACATTAAACCGAACGCATATGCATATCATATTGGGAGCCACCGGCCACATTGGGTCGGTGTTAATCAAACTGCTGGCGGAACGGGGCGAGCAGGTCACAGGCGTGACACGTAACCGTGGTAATGTAGCACAGATCGAAGCCGCCGGCGCAAAAGCCGCGGTCGTCGACGTGCAGGATACGAATGGGCTACGCGCACTTTTTAAAAAAGGTACGCGTCTCTACTTGCTCAATCCTCCGGGCAACTTTGCGGCCGATTCGTTTGCCGAGGAAAAGCAGTCGATCAGCTCGATCCTGTCGGCATTGAAAGATTCACCTATTGAAAAGATCGTAGCCGAATCGACCTATGGCGCACAGCCAGGCGATCAGCTCGGTGACCTCGATGTATTATACGGCATGGAACAAGCGTTGGCCATGACTCCACGTTACGTTTCCATTCTGCGGGGTTCGTATTACATGAGCAACTTCGATATGGACCTGGGCACGGCCCGCTCCGAAGGTAAGATCTATACACTTTTCCCCGTCGACTTTAAGATCCCGATGGTTGCCCCTGCGGATATTGCGCACTTCGCCGCCGACCTCTTGCTGGAAGCCAAAGAAAATACCGCCCTGCACTACATCACAGGTCCACAGGATTATACACCGCGTGACGTAGCCAACGCTTTCAGTAAAGCCCTCGGTCGCCCGGTAGAAGCGGTCGCGGTAGAGCGTCCCAAATGGCAGGAGTTCCTGATGAAAGCCGGCTTCTCCGAAGCGTCCGCCACCTCTATGGCCAACATGACGGCCGTCACACTGGAGCAGGATTTTGAAATAGGCAAGGCACCAAAACGTGGTAATATTACCCTGGAAGAATATATCGATCACCTGGTGAAAAAGCAGGAGCACGAAATGGCGTAACCGGACTATTTTGATGTGACTTGTGTGCTGTTTACAGGAATGGCGGGATTCTTATCCGGTATATATTCTTTCCAGACATTCCTGTAAGCAGCGCTACACTTCTTCGAGAAAAAACGCTGGAAGAAATTAGGGCGTAATGCAGTAGCTGCCTGTATGCGTGCCGTTTCGAGGTGTTGATATTGTTGCGTGATCAGGATCTGAACGTTTTTGTTACGATTTTCGCAATTCTTCTGAATCTGCTTTGTAAGCTCATTCTCTGCATATTGCCTGAAACGTTTGTTATAGTCGGAAATCGCCGTCCTGTATTCAAGGTCGTTGGCGTTTACACGTGACTGGAATGAATGAGCCGCAGTGGTAAGATTTTCGACGTGTTTAATCATATCGTTAAAGGATTCCATGACGTATTTGAGATCGGGAAATCTTAAAGATTTGAAAGCGGGTGTTTTTTTGCCAGTATAAATGGGCATTTTGCAAGGGTCAGGATTTTTGCGCAATGGATAATCAATATCCAACGTGATATTCGGATCCGCCTGAACGCAACCTTCCTTCTTCAACACCTTTAAGGAATCAAGAAATTTAATCTCCTGATTGTAGTTTCTTAGCAAGCTCTCGGTTGACCGGGAGTAGATCATGTCCAGCGGTACTTCTTGTCGTTGCTGAAGAGCTTCTAAGGCGTTGCGTAGACGTTTAATGCGGCTTTGCGCATGTGACATTTGAACGTAGCAGAGACAAAGCGTGGTGAGTAGGACGGAAGTGAAGCGAATCATAATGGGGGTGTTTGGTAGTTCATGTTATACATCTTATGTGTTCGTCGATTGATACTGTCGGTTCTCATGAGTAAGATCTGCAAATTTGCCTCAATTTCATGGATCGTGGTAACATAGATATCCCCCGGGCCTCCAATGACCAGATCCCCATCGTCTCCATAGACGGTTTCTGTTGTGCGGGTAGAGTTGTCTATATTGTCGCTACCATAAACGGTCCGGGAGTTGTCAATACTGCCGATACTTCCAATCTCGCTGATATACCCCGGAATGTACCAGTTGGCATACGTATAAGGCCATGCGGGGTCACTCAGGTTGATATGATTCGGATCGACCGGTTTTAATCCCTGCAGAAACATGAGGAAATAGAGGAGGATAAGCGATTTTAATCCGGCATTCTGCAGCTGTGGTGTTGCCTGATATAAGACGAGTAAGGCAAAGGTGATGGAGAACATCGTCAGGAGATCAATTTTCTGTACGTGTTTCAGCAGGTTGGAGGCCGCATCGATGGACTCTTTTTGCCGTTTGCTGATGGTGAGTTCCAGGTTTGCCCGGTAATAAGAGGTATAGGAACGGGTAGCCAGGAATTGCTGGCCGATGACCCGGAGACGGTGTATGCGCCGCGTTGTATCACTAAATTCATGTTTGAGCGAAGCCACCACAGCCGGCGTGATTTCCTGAAGATTTTGCGTGTTAAAGTTTTCGAAGGGATTTACGCCCCTGGACACTGAATCGGCAATGGCTATATTCAGTAGGTATTCCGTTCGAAGGGCGCCTTGATGGATCAGCTGGTCGGTCTCCTTCAATGTTGTATAGTGTTTCTCATCTTCTTTGAGCGAATTCTGTAAAGCAAAGGGTTTTAAATAGAGGCGCCAATAGGGGGATGAATCAATCTTTACAGAATCTTTTGTCGATATATTTTTAGCCGGAAGCGCTATCGTATTACTTGCTTTTACTGTCATCGCTACTTCTCCGCTACGCTTGGATGGCGCTTTCTGATCCTTCGCAGGCTTTTCCGGTTTTGGTAATGCATGCATAGCATAGAGCCCACAGGCGAAGACGACAGCCATGCACAACGTGACAAACGATAACCCTTTTGCCCCCGCCACTGCACGGAGGGTGATCATCACACGCTGGACGAAGGGTGATCGGGATGAATCTCCGTCTTGCGATGCCACCGTTGGCTGATCTGTAAAGTGAACCAGCAGCAATAGCATCCAAAGCGCCACAATGGTAATAACGAATGGATATCGTTGAAATTGAGACGGAACACAGACATCGATACACACGATCACAAGAATAAAAAGCAGTATCACGATTTGAATGGGCTTGCTTTTGGGTGGTCGTATCCGTAGCCCACCCTTTAGTATGTTCCTTGGGAGTTGGATTTTGTTGGATGCGTAGAGATAAACAACATAGAGTAGAAGGGGTAGCGTAAGGTAGCAGATTTTAAAGGTGACAAAAAGGTTGGCACGATCGTTTGCGTCCTTAAAGAGCTCGGCGATAAATTTGAAGGTGAGCGGATGAAAAAAGTCAAACGAGATAAATCCCAGTACGACCAGCTTCAGAACGTCGCCGAACTTGTCGTTGAGGACGCCGTGTACCTTCTCCTGGAGAGAAGAGAGGCGCAAATCTCTTTTTTGATTGGCATTGTGGATATGTTGTTGAGGCCGTGTGTCAGCATGGCGACGACGTCCCCGGGGGTATTTGGAGCTCATAGTGAAGTTAGAGTAAAGCCAATAGAAAAAGCCCATCACACACTCTTTGTCCAAGAGGTTATGTGATGGGCTCATAATCGTTATTGAATCTCGTAAATAACCTGGAGATCACAAAATTTCGGGTTGAGATATTTGGCTTCGGGATTGAAGCGTGAACATCTCAACCGTCATAAGGAGATGGATTTGGGTTGGGTTTCGGTCAATTTAGCCCGGAGGGACCTTTTTTTGTAAGTGTCACACCCCCCGATTTACATCGCCGGTTGTCTTTTTTCATCCGTTCGCCGCCCGCGGGCTCCCGTTTCCGGCGATCTCCGGGCATGAAAAAGTATACCCGCCGGGTATCGGTTTGTGGTATATACTTATGAATTCTCCCGCAACGTAAGGTATATATTCCCACGTTCGTGGGTATACTTCCTGTATCCAGAATAAATCGTATTACGTCAGGATAATTTCAGGAAAAACGTGCGTGTGCTATTTCTCTACTTTCAATGCATCGTAACAGACCTAATTAAACCCCAAGATTGCATGAGAAAGTATTTTACCAAACGCTTGGTGGCGGCGTTGGCGCTTTTGGCGTCGGCGTTGCTGTATCAGCAGGCCATGGCACAGGTGACCGTTTCCGGAAAGGTAGTTTCCGAAGATAACGAGTCACTGCCGGGCGTGAGTGTGATGTTGAAAGGAACATTACTGGGAACGACGACAGATGCCGGTGGACGCTTTACTATAGCGGTACCAGGATCCGAATCGGTGTTGATCCTCAGCTTTGTCGGCTATGTAAGCGAAGAAGTACCGGTGGGCAATCAAACCACCCTGGAGATCCGGCTGGTGCCCGACCTGCAGTCATTACAAGAGGTTGTCGTGATCGGCTATGGCACGCAGAAGAAAGAGAACGTTACCACCGCCATAGCCAGTGTGAAGGAAAAGGATTTCACGACGGGGGCTATGCGCGATGCCTCCGAGCTCATCAAGGGTAAGGTGGCCGGTCTGGTGATTGACAACGGCTCCGGCGACCCCGGCGAAATGCCCAACATCTCCCTGCGCGGTGTCGCCACCATCAGCGGGTCGACTACACCGTTGATCCTGATCAACGGTGTACCCGGTGATTTTAATACCGCAGCGCCGGCAGACATCGTATCGATCGAGGTATTAAAAGATGCATCGGCGGCAGCCATCTACGGTACACGGGGCGCCAACGGGGTGATCCTGATCACGACCCGCGGTGGCGCGCGCGACCGGGCGCCGTCGCTGGCGTATACACATTACTCCGCTGTTTCCAACATCGCCCGCAAGCCCGAATTCCTCACGGCCGGCGAATACCTCCAGCGTGCAGAGACATTCAATTTCGTGAGTGACTACGTAAATGAAGCGGAACAGCATGGCGGCATCGGCGACACCGATTGGCTGGATCTGATCACCCGCACGGCGTATACGCAAAACCACAACCTGTCGCTGCAGGGCGGCGGAGCATCATCTACCTATGCCCTGGCCGTGAACTATATCTCACAAGAGGGCATCTTCCTGAAGTCAGGCAACGATGAGTTCCGGGTATCGCTGGACCTGAATCAATATTTACTCGACGATAAAGTTACACTAAACATCAACGTGCTGCGGGGTGTTCAGAAACGCGAAGCCATGGGCGACGGCAATTCGTTCAATACGCTTATTTATCGCAACGCCCTGATCCGGAACCCGCTGCTCCATGTAAAAGATGAAGAAGGCAACTGGATCGACTTTCCCAAGTACCAATACTACAACCCGCTGGCGATGATCGAAGAGGCGGGGGGCGACATCAACAATTCGTGGACACGCCTTACGTCTAACCTCACGGTAGAGCCGATCGGCGGCTGGAAGACAAACCTGATGCTGGCGCAGGAAATAAAGGAGGAGCTTATGGGCTATGCGGAAACCAAAAAACATTACTCCACCACCCGCAACGGTCGCAATGGCTTTGCCTCGCGCAGCGACGACCACAACAAAACCAACTACCTGGAGCTGACCTCCCAGTATGCGCACACCCTGGGTGACCACAATGTCACCTTGCTGGGCGGCTATAGCTATCAATACAATGTGAACGAAGGGGGTTGGGTAAACAACTACGACTTTCCCACCGACAAATACTCCTACAGCAACCTGGAGGCCGGCAACGCCATGCGCGACGGCCTGGCCCGTATGGCCAGCTATAAGAACGATAACGCGTTGATCGGCTTTTTTGGCCGGGCAGCGTATACCTTCCGTGACAAATTCAATGTGCTGGCCAGCGTACGGCGCGAGGGCTCGTCCAAGTTTGGAGCCAACTACAAGTGGGGTACATTCCCCTCGGCATCGGCCAGCTGGCTGATCAACAAAGAACCCTTTCTGGCCAATGTAAACGGGCTCACCTTGCTGAAACTACGGGCGGGCTACGGTGTGACCGGTGTCATTCCGAGGGATTCCTACCAATCGAAGACGGCGCTGAATTACGATGGCAGCTTTTTCTATAATAATGGCAAGTGGGTACCGCCCTTGCAAAATGCCTGGAATCCCAATCCCGACCTGCGGTGGGAGAAGTCGCAAGAGGTTAACGTGGGTGTCGACTTCGAGCTGTTTAACCGGCGCATCACGGGGAGTGTAGACGGCTATGTAAAAAAGACCAAAGACTTGCTGTTTCAGTACAGGGTGCCGCAGCCGCCAAACCTGGCCGAGCGCACGCTGGCCAACGTCGGCAAAATGGAGAACCGCGGCATCGAAGTATTGTTGCGCGGCACACCGGTGCGCTCCAACAACTTCGAGTGGAACTCGATGGTCACAATGTCACGTAACAAGAACGAGCTGCTGAGCTTGTCCAACGATCTATACCAGATCGACGGCGACTACATCAACACCGGCGATGCGGGCGATCCTATTTCCATGACCACGCACCGTGTCGAGGTGGGGCAACCCCTCGGTAATTTCTGGGGCTTAAAGTCAATCGACATCAGCGACGATGGTTTGTGGGTGATCGAGTTGCCCGGCGGCGAGCGTAAGGTGATGGACGACAACGTCATGTCACAAGACCCCAACCGCCAGATCCTCGGCAATGGCATTCCCAAATTCCGGCTGGGCTGGACAAACACCTTCCGCTACAAAAGCTTCGACCTGAGCGTGGTCATGAACGGCGCCTTCGGGTTCCAGATCCTGAATTTCCAGCGCATGTTCTACGAGAACCCCAACATCAACTACAACGTGCTGGAGTCCGCCTTTGACAATGTCTACGGCAAGCGGCTGCTGGCCTACACCCGCCAGGCCTATGTGAGCTACTACATCGAAGACGGCGATTATCTGAAGCTGGACAACGCGACGCTGGGCTACAACTTCAACGTGGCACAGCTCAAGTTTATCCGTGCCGTGCGCCTGTATGTCTCAGGCTCCAACCTGGCAACCATTACCGGGTATAAAGGCGTCGACCCGGAGATCCGCCGCGACGACCTGATGTTCCAGGGCAACGACAACCGCGACAAATTCCCGTCGATTCGCACCTACACGGTAGGCGTAAATGTAAACTTCTAACAGCAACAGACATGACGACACATACGATAAAACGCTATCTCTCCGTGTTGGTATTTACCGCCGGAATGTTTTCCTGTACCAACCTGGACGAGAATCTCTATGATCTCATTACAGCCGAAGAAACCGAGCTCACGGCCGACGACCTGAACACCATCATCGCCCCCGCCTTCACGCGCTTTCAGGCCGTATATTGGGGCTGGAACGGTCTCTTTGATGTATACGAAGAATCATCCGACCTCATCGTGACGCCGTACCGCATCGGCAACGGCTGGGGCGATCTTTACCTCGACCTGCACAAACATCAATGGGGACCTTTCATCGAGCATGCCAACAATCTTTGGATTGCGGTATACAATGGCATTACCTATTCCAATAAAGCAATGCTGACCATCGAGACGATACCCAATGTAGAGGGTAAAGAGTTTGCGCTGGCGGAGCTGCGGGCCTTGCGGGCCATTTATTACTACATCTTGTTCGATAATTTCCGCGGTGTACCGCTGGTGACAACGTTTGATTTACCCAAAGGCTACCTGCCCGAACACAACACAGCAAAGGAAGTATACGACTTTATCGAAAGCGAGCTGACAGAGGTTATGCCGCTGCTCACCGAAACGGTTGATCGATCCACGTATGGCCGCGTGACCCGGTGGGCCGCCAGGATGACGCTGGCCAAGCTGTATCTGAACTCCGAAGTATATTTCGGCACTGCCCGCTGGGCCGACGCCCTTACACAGGTAGAAGACGTCATCAACAGCGGCAACTTCGCGTTGCAGGGAAGCTACGCCGACAACTTCAAAGTCGCAAACGACGCGGTCAGCAACAAAGAGCAAATCTTTACCATTCCCTTCGACGATATCAACGCCCCCGGCTCGTACTATCCGTATAAAACCCTGCACGCCCTGAGTCAGCCGACCTACAACATGCGCGAGTCCCCCTGGGGCGGCAGCTGCGGCATCCCCCAATTTATCGATACCTACGATGAAGACGACAGCCGTTTCACCGACTGTTGGCTTGGTGGCCCGCAGTATACCAGCAGTGGCGAGCCCATCATGTTTAATGGTGAGCATTTTACCTACGTCAATTCCGTCACCAGCGCGGACGGCGCGGAGTATAACGAGGGATTCCGGTTTGTTAAATATGAGATTGCCGGGCTTGACGGAAAAGGCAACGACGTTCCGTTCTACCGCTACGCCGATGCACTCATGATCCAGGCTGAATGTTTGCTGCGCAGTGGTGGCGCCGCGGGTGCGGATCAGGCCGCCGCCATCGTGACGGAGATCCGCCGCCGCGCTTTCCGGAACGATCCTGACAAAGCAGTAGTGACGGGCGCGGAATTGCTCGAAGGAAGCCGGTATAATTACGGGCCGTACGAGGCGGGTGTCATCACGGAGGAAGAAGGCGGCGAGGATATCATCTATGGCCGGTTCCTGGACGAGCTGGCGTGGGAGTTTGTGGGAGAGCATCACCGGAAGCAGGACCTCATTCGCTTTAAGACGACGGAGGAGAGCAAATCTGTGTACATCGCCAAGTCGTGGTTGACGCATAAGCCAAGCGCGAAGTTTCGGGAGGTCTATCCCATACCCCAGCCGCAGCGGGAGACGAACTCCAACTTGGGGCAGAATGATGGCTATTGAGTGTCACGTAGATAGGCGTATGAACGAACCATAAGTTTATTGGATACTGCACAAATGATGAGAGTTG
>NZ_JAHESE010000033.1 GCF_018598175.1 Dawidia cretensis | reverse complement strand
CCATCAAACCCGGGGACCCTGGGCCGGCCGCGCGGCCGGCCACTGGCACCGCCCCATCCCCAGTCTCACGACGGGCAAGGCCCCACTCCCACACACATTCTCCGCTCTCACACTTCACTCTCACACCGACTCCCCCACCCCTACACTACATGACAGTTGCACTCCCACCCCACCCGTACCTTAGCCCAACAACCCTTACGTTATGCAGGCAGTCCTCGGCATCATCTTCCACTTCATCGGCGGCTTCGCCTCCGGCAGTTTTTATATTCCCTACAAGAAAGTACAACGCTGGTCCTGGGAAAGTTACTGGATCGTCGGCGGCTTCTTCTCGTGGCTGATCGTCCCGCCCATCGCGGCGTGGCTCACGCTGCCCGGCTTCGCCGAGATCATCTCCCACACCTCCGCCTCAACGCTTCGATATACTATTTTATTCGGCGTCCTCTGGGGAATCGGCGGACTCACCTACGGCCTGGGCGTACGCTACCTCGGCATGTCCCTCGGCAACTCCGTCGTCCTCGGCTTTTGCTCCGCCTTTGGCGCCCTGCTGCCATCCATATACTACACCTTCGTCCCTACACCTGGCAAAACAAGCTTCACGGAAATGATCGCCACCCCCTGGGGCCGCGTCATCCTGGCCGGCGTTGCGCTCTGCCTGTTCGGCATCTATATCTGCGGACGGGCCGGTGTGCTCAAGGAAAAAGAGATGCCCGCCGAAGCCAAACAACAAAGCGTGTCCGAGTTCAACCTATCGCGTGGCCTACTGGTCGCCATCACGTCCGGCATCCTCAGCTCGTGCTTTAACTTCGGCATCGAAGCCGGCAAGCCCATGGCCGACGAAGCTGTCGCGCTGGGCTACAACCCGCTCTATCAAAACAACGTGACGTACGTTGTATTACTCTGGGGGGGCCTGGCAACAAACCTGTTCTGGTGCATGCTGCTCAACTTCCGTCACCGCTCGTTCGGTGATTATACAAACGGCGACACGCCCTTGCTGCGCAACTACCTCTTTTCTGCATTGGCCGGAACCACCTGGTTCCTGCAGTTCTTCTTTTACGGCATGGGCGAAAGCAAGCTCGGCAACGGCGCCAGCTCATGGATTCTTCACATGGCGTTTATTATCCTGATCGCCAACCTGTGGGGCATCTGGCTGCGCGAGTGGCACGGTGTCAGCAAACGCACGAAGACAACCATCGTAGCCGGCATTCTCACGATCGTCCTGTCGGTGCTGGTCGTGGGGTTGGGCAACGCTATTAAATAACCGGCGGGCCGGTAAGCACAGGATGCGCCCCGTCACAACGGTCGGTAGTTTTACCGCACGAGCAATACAAAGATTTGATACATAATGGAAATTCTTGAGAAACCCTTTCAATACGTTACCTACTCCTGGGACAAGGAAAAGGCAGCCGCGCTGCAAGGTGACGAAGTAGCGTTATTGATATACCGCTCCAACCTGTTGGGCGCCGACCTGCGCATTACCAACTACGGTGGCGGCAACACCAGCTGCAAGACCCTCGAAAAAGATCCGCTCACAGGCCGCGAGACACCCGTCATGTGGGTGAAAGGATCCGGCGGCGACATCGGCACACTGACCAAAAGCGGCCTGGCGGCGCTCTACCTCGACCGCCTGCACGCACTGAAGAATATATACCGTGGCCTCGCGCACGAAGACGAAATGGTCGGGCTGTTCAACCATTGCATCTACGACCTCAATTCCAAGGCGCCGTCCATCGACACGCCCCTGCACGCCTTCCTGCCATTCAACCACATCGACCACTTACACCCCGACGCCGCCATCGCCATCGCGGCCGCCCGCAACGGCAAGGAAATCACCCGGGAGCTATTCGACGGCCAGATCGCCTGGGTGCCCTGGCAGCGCCCCGGCTTCGACCTCGGCCTGCAGCTGGCCAAAGCCCTCGAAGAAAACCCCGGCATCCGCGGCATCATGCTCGGCGGCCACGGCCTTTTTACCTGGGGCGATACCGCGTACGCCTGCTATCGCAACAGCTTAGAAGTGATCGAAAAAGCCTCGGGCTTCCTGCACGAAAACTACGGCAAGAAACGCGCGGTCTTCGGCGGCGCAAAGCTCACAGCGCTTCCCGCAGAAGAACGCCGGCAACAAGCCGCCATACTCGCCCCGGTACTGCGCGGACTCGCCTCCAGCCACGCCCGCATGGTCGGCCACTTCACCGACGACGACAAAGTACTCGAGTTCATCAACAGCCACGACCTCGCCAGGCTCGCGCCCCTGGGCACCAGCTGTCCCGACCATTTTCTACGAACCAAGATTCGTCCGCTGGTGCTCGACCTGCCGCCCCATGCCGATCTTTCCAACACACAGGCCTTGCGGAAGACACTTACAAAGGACTTCGAAGAATATCGCCGGTACTACACGCAGTACTACGAAAAACATAAACACCCCAACAGTCCCGCCATACGCGATCCCAATCCGGTCATCATCCTGTGGCCCGGCGTGGGCATGTTCTCCTTCTCCAAAGACAAACAGACGACGCGTGTCGCCAGCGAGTTTTATATTAACGCCATCAACGTCATGAAAGGCGCCGAGGCCATCTCGGAATATGTATCCCTGCCGTTGCAAGAAGCCTTCGACATCGAATACTGGTTGCTGGAAGAAGCCAAGCTGCAGCGCATGCCCAAAGAAAAACCGCTGTCGCGGAAGATCGCGCTGGTAACCGGCGGCGCCGGCGGTATCGGACTCGCGATAGCGCGTAAGCTCGCCACCGAAGGCGCCTGCGTCTTCCTGACCGATATACACGAAGGAAACCTGGCGCTCGCCGTGAGCAGCTTCTCGAAAGATGTCGCCGCGGGCGCGTCCGCCGATGTCACGAGCGGAAACTCCATTCAACAAGCCCTGCGCCAGGCATGCCTGGCGTTTGGAGGGATCGATATACTGGTCAACTGTGCCGGCCTGGCCATCTCCAAACCATTGGAGCAAACCACCGAGCAAGACTGGGACCTTCTGCAAGATGTGATCGTAAAAGGACAGTTCTCCGTATCGCAACGCGGCGTAGAGATTCTGCGCGCCCAGGCACTCGGTGGCGACATCGTCAACATCGCCAGCAAAAACGCCCTGGTATCCGGCCCGAACAACGTCGGCTATGGCACCGCCAAAGCCGCACAGGTACACATGAGCCGCTTGCTGGCCGCTGAGCTCGGCAAAGACAAGATCCGCGTCAACATCGTAAACCCCGACGCCGTGATCGAAGGCAGCAAGATCTGGGAAGGCGAATGGGCCGCGGGCCGCGCCAAAGCGTATGGCGTCACCGTAGACGAGCTGCCCGCATACTACGCCAAACGTACCATCCTCAACGAGATCATTACCACCGGCGACATCGCCAACGGCGTGTTTGTCCTCGTCGGCGGCCACCTCGGCAAAAGCACTGGAAACATTATCAACGTAGACGGCGGCGTAGCACCTGCCTTTGTTCGATAACCTATGAAACTCGACGCACAACACCTTCAGGCACACAACCAGCAGGCGCTCGCCGATCACCGCGCAGCCTTCGACTATACCGCCGCCCGCCTGACCCGGCAGGGCCTCGATATTCCACAGCTCATCGACAAGATCGCGGCCCTCCAGATCGCCATCCCGTCGTGGGCGCTCGGCACCGGCGGCACCCGCTTCGCCCGGTTCTCCGGCGGCGGCGAGCCACGCACGCTCGAGGAAAAGGTTGCCGACGTCGGCCTGCTGCACGCCATCAACCGCTCCAGCGGCGCCATCTCCCTGCACATCCCCTGGGATATACCGGAAGATGCAGCCGCCATCCGCGCCCTCGCACAATCACACGACCTCGTGTTTGATGCCGTCAACTCCAACACCTTCCAGGACCAGCCGGGCCAACCGTTGTCCTATAAATTCGGCTCGCTGTCCCACAGCGACAAAGCCCATCGCCAGCTTGCCGTCCAACACAACATCGAGGTCATTCGCCACGGCGAAGGCCTGGGCTCCAAAGCCCTCACGGTATGGCTGTCCGACGGCTCGTGTTTCCCCGGCCAGCAAAACTTCCGCAAAGCCTTCCAGCGTACACTGGAATCCCTGCAAGAAATTTATACCGCCCTGCCCGCCGACTGGAAGGTCCTGATCGAGTACAAGCCCTACGAACCGAACTTCTACTCCACCGTCATACAAGACTGGGGCACCTCGCACCTGCTGGCCTCCAAGCTGGGCAAGAAAGCGTATAGCCTGGTCGATCTCGGCCACCACCTGCCCAACACCAACATCGAGCAGATCGTCGCCACCCTCATGATGGAAGGCAAGCTCGGCGGCTTCCACTTCAACGACTCCAAATACGGCGACGACGACCTCACCGTCGGCAGCATCCGCCCGTACCAGCTCTTCCTTATTTTCAACGAGCTGGTCTACGGCATGGAAGACCCCGCCTCGATCAACCCCACCCCCGCGTGGATGATCGACGCCAGCCACAACGTCAAAGACCCGCTGGAAGACCTGCTCCAATCCGTCGAAGCCATCAAGATCGCCTACACCCAGGCCCTCCTGGTCAACCGCGAAGAGCTCGAAGCCGCCCGCGAGAACAACGACGCCGCGCGCGCCCAGGAAATCTTACAGGATGCCTTCCGTACCGACGTCCGCCCCCTGGTCGCCGAGGCAAGACAACGGAGTGGCGGTGCGCTAAACCCCATCGGCCTCTTCCGCCACAGCAACGTACGCCGCCAGCTGGTACAGGAACGCGGACTGAAAACCATTTCCACCGGACTCTGATCGTACCGCCATGCCTATACCCGTTACCGCCATCTTTGACATCGGAAAGACCAACAAAAAGTTCTTTCTCTTCGACCACGACTTAGGCCAGCAGCACCGCGAATACCACAAGCTGCCCACCGTCACCGACGACGACGGCTTCGAGTGCGACGACCTGCCCGCCCTCACCCACTGGATCCGTGATACCGTCGCCCGCATCATCACAGACGGCAAGTATACCCTCCAGTACCTCAACTTCTCCACCTACGGCGCCACCCTGGTCCACCTCGACGCCGACGGCCACCCCGTCACGCCGCTCTACAACTATCTCAAACCCATCCCCGACGCCATCGTCCGCGAATTCTTTCGCCGCTACCCCGAAGCCGAGAACAACACCGAAACCGCATCCCCATCCCTGGGCATGCTCAATGCCGGACTGCAGCTCTACTGGCTCAAAAAAAGCAAGCCGGCCGTCTTCGCGCGCATCCGCCATACATTACATTTTCCACAATACCTCTCCTACCTCTTCACCGGCGTCCTCGCCAGCGAGCCGACCTCCATCGGCTGCCACACCCGCCTGTGGGACTACACCCACGGCCGCTACCACCGGTGGCTGGTAGAAGAAGAGCTCGACCATCTCTTCCCCGCGACGGTCCACACCACCCACACGTCCCAGGTAACGCTCCACGGCCAACCCGTCACGGTTGGCGTAGGCATCCACGACAGCTCCTCGGCGCTTGCCGCCTACATGCTGCGCGCGCAAGATCCCTTCGCGCTGATCTCTACCGGCACGTGGAGCATCACGCTAAATCCGTTCACCCGCGAGCCCCTCACCGCCGACGAGCTACGCTGCGACTGCCTGAACTATATGACCATCTTCGGCGCGCCGGTCAAAGCCTCACGGCTCTTCCTCGGCCATGAGCTCGACCACCAGCTCAACCGCCTCAATACGTTATTCGGCAAAGACCCGCACTACTACAAACAAGTAGATTTAAACCCTGCATTGGTCCAACTTGATGCTCCCGAAACGAATACATTCTATCCGGAGACGTTAAACAACCCAACGCTCGTCCAGGACCTCTTCCCCCGGGACCAATGGTCACCCGCGGGCTACAGCACGTTCGAAGAAGCCTATCATCAAGTCATCTGGGGCTTGGTCCGGCTGCAAGTAGCGTCCGTCCGCCTGGCCCTCGGCAACAGCCCCATACGTAAAGTATACCTCGACGGCGGCTTTGTCGGCAATGACATCTTCCTCAAATTATTGCAACAGCTCCTCCCCACCTATACCCTCGAAGTTTCCCAACGCCCTCTAGGCTCCGCGCAGGGCGCCGCACTCATCGTCCGTAGTCAAGACCACACACCGGCAATAGCATAGCATAAGCGTTGCCTGGTGCAGGTGCTAGCCCTGCCGGCAGGTGCGGTAGCGGTGAACCTCCAGGTTGCTACCGACTGCAATTTCAGGTGCCCGGACAAAAATATTGCGGATCAGGAATTTCTTTTTATCTTCTTTAAACAATTAACCTACGCAACAATCTTCAGATCGTACCAAAGATCTGAAGATTACCATCTTTAGGAACGTCAATTTTGACACTTCTAATTACGCGTGACGTCAGGTGATCTTCACAGTGCCTTTAAATCTTTTGAATGTTATGGTCAGAGCACTATTCATTATATCATTTCTTTTAAGCTTCACTGTATCCGCACAGAAAAGTGATGTAAAATTCCACCATTTGAATACCAACAATGGTCTTTCACAAAGTCATATAATATCCCAGGCACAAGATAGAAAAGGCTTTATGTGGTTTGGTACGGAGAATGGATTAAACAAATACGATGGCTATAAATTTACAGTGTATGTCCATAATAGCGAAGACTCGACAACGATACGCGATAATCAAATATGGTCTATGCATATTGATAGCAAAGGCAGATTTTGGGTGGGCACCTTTAAAGGATTAGATCAATTTGATTTTCAAAAAAATGCCTTTGTACATTTCAACATTAACGATCAAATCTTCGATATCCTGGAAGATAAAAAAGGAAATATCTGGATTTGTACCGATAAAGGGTTGGGCCTGGTTGACAGCACTGGTCTTTCTGCAATAACATACCGACAGTCGGACAAACAAGATATGTTGCTTCGATCCGTGTATGAAGATAGCAACGGAAATCTCTGGTTGAGCTCATTAGCAAGCCCAAATGACGTACTCATATTTAATCCTAAACAAAAGACTTTTACTTTACACCCCTTTCAAAAGAAAGGAGCCCAGGAAAAATTCCAGCCAATAGAATTTAAAATCTTTGAAGATCATTCGGGCGTAATATGGATTGCAGCAAAGAGTGGCCTTTATCGCTTTGATGCCAATACCAATAATCTTATAAAATATTTTCATCAGGAGGGGAACACGAACCCGGTTGCCCGTGATGATGTACGCTGCTTAGGAGAAGATGCGGATGGAAATTTATGGATCGGAAACAACAATGGCATAAGCGTATTGGATAAACCCAGGAAAAAATTTACATATCATCACTATGATCTGGACAACCCAGCGGGATTAACAGAAAATTTTATAACAACTATTTTCCGGGACAACGCCGATAATTTATGGATAGGAAGTAGAAACACCGGAATCAATGTTCTCTTCCGGACGGGAAATAATTTTAAGCATTATGTACACGAAGTAAATAACGATCACAGCTTAAATAATAACGTAGTAAAGGCCATTGTAAAAGACAAACAAGGGCGACTGTGGTTGGGCACCGATGGCGGAGGCTTGAATTTGCAACAACAGGATGGTTCTTTCAAAGCCTATAAACATGACCCAAAAAATCCTAACAGCTTACCGAATAATTTAATTCTTGCCTTGTATGAAGATACACGGGAAAATCTTTGGGTCAGTACCTATCAGGGAGGATTAAGCAGGTTGAATAAAACAACAGGAAACTTCGAAAACATACTTTCAGGATCCGATAGCACCTCTTTAACTTCGCCCAGTATTTGCGTTATGCGCGAAGATAGCAAAGGCAACTTTTGGGTAGGAACCTGGTATGGAGGATTGTACCTATTTGACCAATCGACTAAAAAATTTAAAAATTACAGGCCCCAAAACAATGACCCGGGAAGTCTTTCTGATCTGGACGTTGGAGAAATTTATGAAGATAAACGAGGCAACTTGTGGATCGGCACTAAAAATGGATTGAATCTTTTCAATTACGCAACTAAAAAATTCACCCATTACTTTCACGAAGAAAATAAAAAAAATACCCTGAGCCACAACTGCATCAACTCCATCGCCGAAGATAAAAATGGAAATCTGGTGATTGGAACGCTTAATGGATTAACCATATTTGACCCACAAAAATCCACCTTTACCGTCTATTCAGAAACAGACGGATTACCCAGTAATATCATTCAGGGCGCACGCTGCGATGAGGACGGGAATATCTGGATGAGCTCGCTGAAGGGGATCTGTAAATTTAATCCTCAAACAGGAACCTATAGAAATTACGGAGTGGCCGATGGTCTGCAGGGAAATGAATTTATCAAGCATTCATTTTTCCAACGTGGCGGAGAGTTTTTTTTCGGTGGTAACAATGGCGCCAATTGCATTACGCCTGCGTTAATCCGACCTAATGTATATATTCCACCCATTGTCTTAACAGATTTTAAAATATTCAATAAATCCGTTGAGATCGGCGATGAAGCCCCGGAGCTCTTGCAGCATATCAGTTACACAAAGACGATCGACCTTTCTTACCAGGAATCAGTCATTTCATTCGATTTCTCGGCGTTAAGCTTTACAAATCCGGAAGATAACCAATATGCTTATAAGCTGGAAGGCTTTGATAATAATTGGAATTATATCGGCCATAAGAATTCCGTTACCTATACTAATTTAAATGGAGGAGAATATACCCTTAAAGTCATAGGAGCCAACAACGACGCCATTTGGAATAAGGAAGGCTTGTCGGTAAAAATTATTATCACGCCGCCTTTTTGGCTCACGCCATGGTTCAAAATACTATCGGTCCTGCTCATTGGCGTAATCCTGACAACCTTTTTTAAGGCACGCATGGGAATCGTGCAAAAGCAAAAGGCGGAGCTTCAACGGCAGGTACAAGAGCGCACCAAACAACTGGCGTTGACCGCCGAAGAAGCACAGCAAGCTCGCCAGGAAGCTGAACAGGCTAATCAGGCTAAAAGTACATTCCTGGCGACCATGAGCCACGAGATCAGAACACCGATGAATGGCGTGTTGGGAATGTCTGCCCTGTTAGCGGAAACTTCACTCACCGCGGAACAACGCGAATATAACAACATCATTCAAAATTCAGGAGAAGCCCTGTTAACCGTCATCAACGACATTTTAGACTTCTCCAAAATCGAATCCGGTAAAATGGAACTGGAAGCAAAGGATTTTAATTTGCGTGATTGTATAGAAGAAGTCATGGATGTCTTTGGGCCTAAAGCTGCACATCTGGGACTGGACCTGATTTATGAAATTGAATACAATGTGCCTTCACAAATTATTGGCGATGGCCTACGATTAAGACAGGTGTTACTAAACCTGGTAAGCAACGCCATTAAGTTTACCGAAAAGGGAGAAATTTTCCTGGGCGTAGAGCTCCAAAAAACATCCGATGTGGATAATTTGGTCCTTGTCTTTACCGTACGGGATACTGGCATCGGTATCCCGCCCGATAAGCTGGAGCGTCTGTTCAAAGCCTTTTCTCAGGTAGATTCTTCCACCACGCGTAAGTATGGTGGTACAGGCCTGGGGCTGGTTATTTCTGAAAAACTGATCGGGTTGATGGGAGGCGAGATCTACGTAGAAAGTACGCCAGGGGCCGGAACGAAATTCATGTTCACCATAAAAGCGGCCCCCAGCACCGAATCGACAAAAGCCTATGTACACCTCAATGTTAAAGGGATTGAAGGAAAGCATGTTCTTATCGTGGATGACAATGAGACTAACCGAACCATTCTTAAAAATCAGATGGACCAATGGAAGCTCATTCCCGTTATTGCGCAATCCGGTGAAGAAGCTCTCCGCATTCTCTCCGGGAAGCAGCTCACCTTTGACCTGGTGCTGACCGACATGCAAATGCATGGAATGGATGGAATAGAGCTTGCGCAACATATTCGAAAGGAATATCCCCTGACTCCTATACTATTGCTCACTTCCATGGGCGATGAGCAAGCAAAAGTTCATGGTAACCTCTTTAATGCTATCTTGACAAAACCTGTTAAACAGCTGGTGCTTCACAGGCATATTGTCGACCAGCTCCGTACGGGAACCAAATCTATACAGGAAGAAAATGTCGACAAGAAAAAGCTCTCTGAAAATTTCGCCCTGGAACATCCGATGAGTATCCTTGTTGCAGAAGATAACGTGGTAAATCAAAAATTAGCCGAAAGAGTACTGGTTAAATTAGGATACAAGCCTGGCATGGCTGTTAACGGAAAGGTAGTATTGAACGTTATGAAAAAAATAGAATATGATCTCATTTTCATGGATGTGCAAATGCCGGAGATGGACGGGCTGGAGACCACACGCCTGTTGCGCCGTACAAGCCAGCATCAACCTGTCATCATTGCCATGACTGCCAACGCCATGTTGGGAGATCGGAAAATATGTTTGGATGCCGGCATGGATGATTACATTAGCAAACCCATTAAACTGGATGAGCTGGTAGTCATGCTGGAAAAATACAGTCTCGAAATCCTTAAGAAAAAAGAAAACGGGTAGCGAGCAATACACCTAAAAACTATCGGTAGAACCGCCGCCTGCGAAATCTCCGCCGCCGCCTGTCTCATGCACTGTCACGGTGTTGCCGCCCAGCGATTGTGCGATTACAAAGGATTCTACGTTCATATCGGCCCACTTCTCCCGCAGTACATTTTCGCGCGTGTAACCGTGTTTAGGCGTCTTCAGATAGCGGAATAAGAGTAAACTGACCGTCAGCAGCACAGCGCCCGCGGCAGTCAAAGAAATCTCCGGATGTCCAAGACTAAAATAATATTTAAAGGTAAACACCGAAAATGCGATCGCCAACAGGCTTACGCGAATGAGCACGAGATCCTTTCGTTTGATCCCGAAGTACAGATACCCCACGGGAATGGCCACGGTCAGGAAATAGAACGCGTACGCCAGGGGAATATCCTGGCCTTCTTCAATCACCAGGTCCATAAGCTCCAGGCTGAGCTCGCGGACGACAAAGTAATTCCCGGCGACATAGATCAGCAACAAGCTCAATGCTTCTAAAAGGGTAAGACACGGGCGCCACGGATTAGCCGCAGATTGCCTCTTTATTTTCTTCAACGCCATATACAGCGGTGTAAAGACTATGATGATGGCCATCGGTATCATCTGCTGCATATATCCACCCGCTTCATACAAAACGTAAAATAGGAAGAATGCCAGCGAAGCAAACGCACACGCGGTCGCAATCAGGTCGATATAACGAAAGGCAGCAATAGAAAATACAACAAAAAACGCTGACGCCGTCATCAATGGGTCTGCATCCACCATGCCGGCAATTCCAATAAGCGCAAATCCCAAGGCGTGATACAGCAACGCCTCGGTCACGCCCGACTTATAGTGCTTGGCGTTGTGGATGAACACACGATCGAGGAAAATGAATGAGACAATACCGTAGATCAGCGACACGACAAAAGCATACTCCTCGTTGCTCCTCGAGTTGAAGACCACCAGCGCGCCCAGCCCGGTCACCCCTGCCAACGCAATAAGCGTTGCGATGAACAGGAGGATGCGAATAATGACGTTTGGGTGGTAAAACGACGAAGGATATTCACGGCTGATTGCTCCAAACTGCTCAGGGGAGAGCATATCATGGTCGCGCCATTGCTTTACTTCTTTTAGTATATGAAGATTATGAAGCCAGGTAGCGTTGTAGGCACTTTTCATTCGGCGCGTTTGAAGTAGTTCTTATACTGTATGATGAAAAAGATAAATCCGCCACAAGAGGCAAAGAAATAAAAGAGCCAAAGTATGACATCCTGAATCAGGTCTACCAGCATATACGTAGTACCAATGTAGGCATATACGAATGCGTAGAGCAAAAACAGAAATGACTTGCGCCGGTGCGCGGAATAGACAATAACACCGCATCCCGCATACAGCAAGAGCAGATAAAGCACGTAATAATCGGAGTTTACAAAGACACCGGTGAGGGCACCCGTCAGAAAGATCAGCGCGCTAAAATTCATGTACGTGAAGGTAAAGTGCCGCTTAACATCCCTCCTGTCGAGCACCACGGCAACCGTGGCCAATACTGCACCAAATACCAGCGCGATATTATACAGCTCACCTTCTGAAAAGAAATCGCCGCTATACCATTTCTGAGGCGATACACTAATACCCCAGAAGGACGCCAGCGCCGTGATGGCCAGCGAGAGCACAGCCAGATGATCGAACCGATAGGCAGCAAAAAAGAAAAACGCCGCGGTAACCAGTGTGGTGGCGCCCAGCCCATCGTCAAACAGCTCGTACTGAATTTGTAAATAGGTCAGGGCGGAAATAAAAAGCAGAGACCCGAGCAATACAACGTAGTCGAAATACGGCGTAGGCGCTTTCGTTTTTCCGTTCGAATACCCCGGTGCGTATCGAAAGGCATACCAAAAACACACGCCGGTAAGAATAAAGAGACTAACAACGGCAAGGATATGGCCCATGTCCCCGATGTTCTGATAAAGAAGAATCCCGACACCCGTCGTAAAGAGCATCACCCCCAGATACAGGAGAATGCGGAGCTCATAGAACACCGAAAGCACCTTGCGGGTGGCAATGGGTTCAATCGTATTGTACTGATGTTCCGTGATAAGGCCCTTCTCCCGCAGCTCGTCCAGGTGCTCAATCCGCATGATATTGATTTTAAAAAGTTTGAAAGATAATGATTTCGGGCCATGCGCTGGCCAAATCCACCCCTGATATTGTCCAAATTACACACCCTCAGCTTCTAAAACAGGTAATAACTTTGTTAAAAAAAAAGAAATCATGCCAAACATCATACACAAAGTTGGAATCAAATCGTCATCGATGGACGATGTTTACCAGGCATTGACCACACAAGCCGGCCTTGCCGGATGGTGGACAAGCAATGTTCGGGGAGAAGGCACGCAGATCGGCAACATCATTGAATTTCGTTTTGGAGCCGGCGGCTTCGACATGAAAGTCGTCGATCTCAAGAAACCGACCTTCGTTCGGTGGGAGGTCGTTGCCGGCCCCGAAGAATGGGTGGGCACAACAATCGAATTTGAGCTAAAACAAGACGGAGAGTATACCATCGTACTTTTCAAACACCTGAACTGGAAAGAACCGATCGAATTCATGCACCACTGCAGCACAAAGTGGGCGATCTTCCTCATGAGCCTAAAGTCGCTCTTAGAGTCAGGCCAGGGAAATCCCGACCCACATGATATTAAAATAGACAACTGGAATTAGTGCTAACGCTACCAGACTCTGGCGCGCGGTACTGTCATAAAAAACAAGCGTCAGACTAAAATTGCTGGCGATTTCTATGATTTAGGGCAAGGGTGTTTAGATAAGTCCAGCGAGCCTGAAGGGGCGTAATACAATAGCCCAGGCCAGAGCGGCAGCGAAGGCCTGGGCTAATAGGCAATACAGACGAAGCCCTCCTATGTTTGAGTCATCAAAAAACAACGGATTTTTGATGCTAAGTGAAGACGGATGAGAGTAGACGAGCCCTAAACAGCTTTTAAAGCATGTTGGCTTTCAGATACTACCTCATCCGTTTTATCTCTTTGAGTTTCAACAGAATGTAAGGAATACCATCTATTGGTATAGCCAGAATATCCAACCAGGAGAGAAAACGAAAGGGAGATTTTCACTTTATTTTCAAACATAATTTGTTTAAGGATGAAGATTTTAAAGCAAGTGTTGGGCATCGATGTGGCCCAAAAAGAATTGGTCGTTTCTCTAGGTCGGGTTAGAACAACTCAATTTTCTATTCGCCATCCATTAGCCGCTTTGGGGATAGGAAGTGTTTCTCCTGGAACTATTAATATATCCACAAACGCGGTAAGATTTTCGACGAGAGGTAGTGGACCTGAAGCAAGAAACTCGGTGCTTAATGAGCCGCAAGGCATGGGTAACGAAGGAACACAGGTAAACGCGATGCGCCATACTTTATGGCAGGCTAGTATTACTACTATTTTTGGTGAAGGTACAGCAAATGAAATAGGGCGAGCTCACGAGAACAATCCGAATGCGATAGATGGAGGATTAGCACAAGGGGCAAACTTTGCAACTCGTGGGTTAGCTGATGAATCTGTCGATCTTGCCAATAACGTAATCGGCCGAGGAATTGGAAATGCGAACCCCGAGATGGGGATGAAAGATTTAGCTCTTCAAGTTTTAGAGACATTTAAGACTGACGGCCTTTGGACTGCAACACGACAGGAGGATGGTACTTTTTCTGTAAGCCGAACAAAAATCACTGATGATCAACACAAAACTTTGAAATCCGTGTTTGAAAAACTTGATAACAATGGAATGACTAAAGAGGAGAGTAAACAGCATAACGACAAATACAAGACATCAAATCCAAACGTAAGGTAACGAGTATGAAAAAACCAATTATCCGCTTTCTTATCGGTTGCATGGCAGTTATCATTATAATGACGGCATGCAATGAAAAGAAGTTCGAGAAGAAAGGCTGGGCTGCTAAACCTGATGCCAATTTTCCGCCAAACGAAAGAGGAGACATGCTAAATGATCTATTGTCTAATCACAAGTTAGTCGGTTTAAAATACTCGAACGTAATATCACTATTAGGTATTCCCGACGGTGTTGACAGTAGTTCACTATCTTATGAAATGGAAGTCGCTTACGGATCAGATATCGATCCGGTTTACAGAAAAGACTTGTATTTATTTACAACCAGAGATTCAATAATTAGCTCTTACGAAATTAAAGAATGGAAAAAGGAACAATAATCTAATAAAGACCACCGGTGAGTACATCCGCTACGTCTGCGAAGCAAGCGGCCGCAAACACAGCCAACAGGTATACAATGCTGCCAACACCCTGACCAAGCGCTCGGGCTACTCCAGCGAGCTGTTCTATGAAAATGACACCCTCCGGTTCATCAACCACGAAGAATGCCGCATCGTCATGACCGACGTCACGCCCGAATATCAATACCATCTCAACGATCACCTGGGCAGCGTAAGGGTAACGTTCACGTCCAAGACGAGACCGAGACAGCCACCGCCACGCTGGAGCCCGCTAATGCGGCTACGGAACGGAACCAGTTCCTGAACTACGACGAAGCGGTAACACTCAACTTCCCGCTCTTCGACCACACTCATCACACACCGGGCAACGAGAACAACACCACATTCCGCTCCACGCGCCTACTGGGCGGCAGTGACTCCACGGCCATGTACGGCCTGGCCAGGTCGTTCAGCGTCATGCCTGGCGACAAGATCACGGCCAAGGTATACGCCAAGTACGTCGATTCGAGCGATCCGCAGGTACAGCAGGCGCTCCACGACTTCCTGGCCTCCCTCGGTGCCGGCAACAACGGCGGTCTCCAGCTCAACAGGACCGTCGGAGGTCTGGACTGTCTTGCTGGTTTTGCCGTTCCGGCGGTTGCCCGTTTTACGCTCGTCTTCGTCCAGGTGAGAATCGAGCTCTCCTTCCAGAGCGGACTCCAGGAATGACTTCAGCATCGGGGCAAATGCCCCATCCTTACCGTAAAGTGATTTACCCGAGCGGAACTGCTCCAGGGCTTTCTTCTTGATCTCTTCTAAGTCGAAATCTTCTTGCTTCTTCTTTTTCATAGACTGTATCAAAGTTGGTGATTTTTCACACTTTGACACAGTTCATTTTACAGCCTCGTGACTATTCTTCGTCTACATGCGTGACTGCCAAAATAGCTCCGAACGGATCCTGCAACATTGCATAGATATAATTGCCATGCGAATCAAAAGCTTCCTTGACGATTTTTCCACCCAATTCCCTACATTTCTCAACACTGTCTTTTATGTCCCGCACATTGATGTAAACAATCCATTGCGCCGGAATGCCTGTATTTGCTCCTTTCGCCTCACAAACGCCTCCGGCCCAATTACCACCCGAATCTTTCATAACATAGTCAGCATAATCGTGATTGTCTCCCATTTTTAATTCTTCCGGAGTCCATCCAATTACCTGTGCATAAAAGTCCTTTAGCTGGTTTGCATTAGATACTGTCAGATCAGCGGACACGATGGCGCCGATATGGTACTCCTTTTTTTCTTGTTCGCTCATGTTAATATTCAAACTTGTAGTGAATGGCAATCTCACCCATCGTAAACTGCGTTGAACCCAGACATTTTAATTTTACTGCTCTTTCTTTGCTATTAAAGAGCGCAATACCCTTCCCTAAAACGACAGGATATATAATGATCCAACATTCTTCAATCAAATTCAGGTTCATTAATGCCTGGCAAACCGATGGACTGCCGAACAGCAAAATATCCTTACCCTTTTTATTCTTAATCCGGATAAAGGTATCCTCAATCTTCTCCGATATGATTGTGACATTATCATCCTTCTTCTCACGTAACGTGTTTGACAGCACGATCTTTTCAGCGCTATTGTACCAGTGTGAGTACCTTATCGCACTGTCAGAGACGCCTGGAGTCTCATGTGCCGTTGGCCAATAGCTATCCAGCATTTCAAATGACACCCGGCCCGCGACAAGTGCGTCTGCCTTATCCGTGAGGCTGCAAATAAAATCAAGATTCTCCGGACTCTGAACCAATTTATCAAAGTCACCATTTTCTCCGGCTACAAATCCGTCGAGCGACGTGTGTACAACTGATATCAGTTTTCTCATGAAAGATAAAATTTTGTTGGATAGACATCCATTAAAAAACCTGGCCTTGCAATGTAAAGATCCCAGGCCGCGTATCCCGTCAGATCGTTTTGATTCATACTGGTTACTTCAAGCTGAAAAGGAATTTCCGCAATTCACCTGCAAATAGCTCCGGTACCTCCAAAGCAGCGAAATGTCCACCCTCTCCCATTTTCGTGTAGTGAACAACATTCACAAAGCGCTCCGCCCACTCTTTGGGGAACTGAGCCTCTCTCGGAAAGACAGCGACTCCCGCAGGCACGTTCGTTTTCTGCAGCGGTTGTGAACCACCCCATTGAGCCATTGCATCCTCTTTATACATTCTCATGGACGTGGCGATAGTCTGCGTGTACCAATAAATACATATGTTAGTCAGCATCTCGTCTTTCCCGCCAAAGGCGGCTTCTACTAAATCAGGAGTAGCGCCAGCCGTGCCGAAGCTTACTATCCACGCCGCCAAACCAACAGGCGATTCATTTAATCCATAGGCTAATGATTGTGGCTTCGTTGCTTGTACCATTGCATAAGCACCTTCGCGATACCACCATTGCTGCACAAATTGGGCAAATTGTTTTTCATCTTCGCTCATCGTGCCTGGGTCTTCCTGCCCCATCGGATAACCCAGATCAGTGAAATGTACTCCCGCTACTACATCAGGGTACTTTGATGCCAGCGCTTTTGTAACGCCCATGCCGACATCACCACCCGCGGCATAGAATTTTGAATAGCCAAGATTCTCCGTCATCAATTTTTTCCAGAGGTCTGCAACGGCTTCGGTCGTCACAGCTTTTCTTTCGGAGAAACCAAAACCGGGAATCGAAGGAATTATTAAATCACAGGTTTGCTCACCTGTGGTTAGCAAAGGAATAATTTTATGGAAACGATAATAACTATCTGGCCAGCCATGGGTGAGAATGATGGGCTTGCTGTTTTTTCCGCTTCCCTTGATATACTGAAAATGTATTTTGATACCGCCTACATCAGCCACGTATTGTGGGTATTTATTAAGAGCCGCTTCATGTTCTCGCCAGTCGTAGTTCGATATCCAGTGCGCTACCAGTCCCTTTAAATATGCTTCGCTGGCACCAAAAGTCCAATCTGAGTCTTGTGCTTCGCCGGGCCAGCGAGTGTTCTCTAATCTGGCTTTCAGAGCATCAACATCGGACTGCGGGATGTTCACTTTAAATTCCGTTACGTTTTTCATAGCGCTTGTTTTTATCGATTGACGATGATGACGGCAAAAAACAACAACTGAAGAAAAAAGTATAGAATAAATCCGACATCGTTAACCGACCAGGATAGAGCCACTTTCATTTATAACGTCATCCTTAGTGATTAACGATAACGGTGTCAGGCCGGAAAACTGTTTAAATTCTCTGTTAAAGTGGGATTGATCTGAATATCCTAATGTATAGGAAAGCTCTGCAAGCGATGGGTAGTGCCCATGATGAATTCTGCAGAGCGCTGTCTCAAAACGCACCACTCTTTTATAGAAGGATGGGGTAAATCCGATGGACTGCAAAAATTTTCTTTCAAATTGTCGCTCACTAATGCCATATTCTTTGAGTTGACGACCATAGTTTACACTGGGGCATAGCCGCAAAAAGTTGACCACACGGCAATCGATTGTCTTTATGGCGTTGAGTTGCTTTAAGAAGTGCTTCTCCAACAGTAATATCCGGGTGTGAGTATTCGATGCGTCCATAATTTGTTCTATGACATCGTCAGGAAAAAAATGATGTAAGTCCAACACTGCGTCCATCGTCTCATAGCCGTCAATTCCAAAAAAGGCCTTCACTCCATGCGAAAAAAAAGAAACCGCTACATGAGAATAATTGGGCTCCATCTGGAATAGCGCGGGTTTAGACGTGATGCCTTTCAGACTGGCGGGATAAATCTTATGATATTGATCGCTGTGAAGTGCATTTTTTCCATCGAGGCATTGAATGACAATACGCGGAAACCGGTCGGTCATTACCTGAAGGTTTAACATGGACTCAATGCTCGATTGAATATTCAATGACCAGTAGTAGCGGATGTATGGCCGTAAGGCGGGGTGCGGTTGAAAGCATTCCATAAGACGCCGTGGTTGCGATAGATTGAATTATAGACAGACTAAAAGACTTTAAGGGTTTCGTTCCCGAAGGGACCATAAAGCTTGTGATCGCTATGTAAAAAATCTTTTCGGAAAATTTCGGAAAACATGAAAAAATTAAAATTTCACAAAAAAGGTAGGGGGTTGTCATGCTCGCGAGTCTTGTATTGATCTATGGAAAGAATAGCCGATTTCACAAATTTGAGCGAGGTAGTGCCCACGTTGGCGAACGCGCCGCGGTTCACGGCAATATCTCGGCCGTCACCTGGAACAACGGCACGGGCCAGGGCGAAGCCAAACAAACCGGCTATTGCCATAGCGATGACCTGATGAACCGCACTACCGGCGCCGGCTACCTCGAACGCGAAAACGACACTGGCGCCAGCCCCAAGGCCTACCTGGACTACCCGGTCTTCGACCACGATTTCTACTTGCTCAACGGTGGATACAAACGCCTGACAACCAGTGCCCGAGAAACTGGCAACCTGCTCCCCGAAGGTGTTGGACGCGATACGCTGGCTTTCGAAGAAGGCGATATCAAAATCACGGAACCGGGTTTTGTGTATATTTACTTCAGCAACGCCAGCAACAAAATGGAGGAAATCAAGGATATTAAAAATGAGCAGATCGCTATTTGCCGAAAGTACGATGTTGTATTCTGCGAATCTCCTGATTTTTTAAAAGTTGGAATATCCAGAAATATAAAAGAGGGAGCGAGACCTATCCATGGCCTCCGTCATCCATTAGAAGGCAACACTACAGGGTGGTACATCTGGGGCGACGAGTATTCAGAAGATCCTGATTTTTTTGTTCCTCTTCATGTTGAGCATCTCAAGGAATGGTGTCCGTTGATAGTAAAGTATTTAGGCCTCCCTCCGGGGTGGCGATTTTTAATAACTGAAAATTATGAAGACGTTTGGGAGGATAAAGATCTTCTAAATATTTAACCGACAGTACAATATCTTTTGAAACCCGGGCGGGGGACACACGATGAATTCAATTCGAAGACCAGATCGAAAATGTAATTACGCAGGACCAGCCGTTTGGCGCTAAGTAATATTCTATGAAATACCAGAAGTATCTCAAATACGCCAAATACCTATTGATCTTTTTCATAATAGTTGTTGGACTCAGCATGTATGGAAAATATAACCTAAAGCGAAGGCATCCTCCCTTTATTCTGGAGAAGCTTGAGTCAATGCAGCAGGATGAATCACTACTGGATTCGATCGGAGGCTATAGATCGTTTGAATATTTTTTTAACAAAAATGATTACCAACTTGGCGATACGCTATCGTATAGAATTGTAATAAAGGGAGGAAGCAGAGATGCTATCTATAAAGGTTTTCAGGCTAAAAATGATAAGGGTGAATGGGAATTAAAAAAAGGAACATTTGTCATAAAGTGAAGTGCTGGCTTCTGGCAATATCCGACGCTACGACATGTTATTAGAAA
The DNA here is from genome assembly GCF_018598175.1 of Dawidia cretensis. Taxonomy (GTDB): domain Bacteria; phylum Bacteroidota; class Bacteroidia; order Cytophagales; family Cyclobacteriaceae; genus Ohtaekwangia; species Ohtaekwangia cretensis. Next base: position 59,268 of record NZ_JAHESE010000033.1, on the reverse strand, counting down.
AGTACTATTGTTGTTTTCAATGATTCTTCTTGATTCTGAAGATCCGCTCCGCGTTACTCCATGCAATTTTTTCACGTTCCGTGTCAGAAATAGCGGCTGAATCGATGAACGCCACCGCCGACGGCGTGGGCTGAAAAGGGTAATCGATCGCCCACATGATCCGGTCGGCACCGATCTTATCAATGCAATACCGAAGTGCCAGCGGGTCTTCAACACCACTGGTCGTAATCGTGATGTTACGTTTAAAATATTCGCTGGGGAGCAATTGGTTTTTGCGTCCCGCCCGGGCACCCGGTGCGCCCATAAAGTCGAGCCGGCCCAGCCAAAAAGGTAACGCTTCACCCATATGACCAATGACTACCTGCAACTTTGGAAAACGATCGAAAACACCGCCAAAGATCAATCGCAAAATATGGGTGCCCGTCTCTATGCCATATCCCCATACAGCTCCCTCAAGACGATACTCCCGAAAAGGCCCAGCCATACCGTCGGATGGAGCCCGCGGGTGAATATACAGCGGCATCCCGAGCGCTTCCGCGGCTTCCAGTATGGGCAAGAACTGCGGATCATCGAGATACGCATTTCCCGTATGGGAGTTGACAATGAAGCCATTTAGTTTCAGCGTCGTGATGGCCCGTTCCATTTCCTTTGCGGCGGCACGTGGATCTTGTGGTGCAAAACTTGCCAGGCCGGCAAAGCGATCAGGGTGACGGCGTATAACTTCACCTAAGCGGTTGTTGGCAAGCTGCGCAAGCTCCATAGCCTGCACCCGCTCAAACATTTGAACGCCGGGCATGACCAACGATAGGATCTGTATGTCAACACCGTTGGCATCCATCGTCGCCAGTCGGGCCGTATCGAAGTCCAGCAATTTTGGCAACATATCTTTTGCTGCGCGGTCGCGGTTAGAGACCTGCATACTGTCCGACGGAGCCTCTGCCGGCGGCGAGGCTGGCACCTCATAGAGCTGTTTCAAAAGAAGGAGATCTAAATTGGGTCCACCCCGTCGAATCACGTTACGTATGGCTTCTACTATCTCAGGGATGGTAAACGCTTCCTCCGTAGCAATTTTTCTCACGTGAAGCCTGGATTCAATACCTGGCGCGGCATGGGGTGAAGAAATACTGCCTGTTACAAATGGCGGCAATGTTGACGCTGCGGCAAAAGCGGACAAATTTCTCAAAACAGATCTGCGCTTCATCGTTCGAATATTTTTGGCCTTAAAAGGATGTAAAAAGGCCAGTAAAACATTACGATTCAATAACCCTTTTGGGTAAGCGTTACTGGGGTCAATAGGAAAGCCTTTCACCTTCCCAACCCGTAGCGCGCAGAAACTGTTCCCAGGTGTAGCTGTTCGGATTTGTTTGACGACTCCATTGCAAATCACGATCCTTGCCAAAATAGCCATATTCAACGGCGTACTCCGCCATTCCCAAAATCTCGCGCACCAATATTTCGTTTGCGCTAAACGCTGGGAAATAATGAATAAAATTTTCCCGTGTGAATGCGGAACGATACACAGCCTTCTTACCCGTAACCCGGGTAAATACATCGACCATCTCCTGCGGTGATAGTATATCGCCAATGACCGGCAAGGCCTTCCCGGCATAATGACCTGGATTCGACAAGATTTCCAACACAGCAGGCCCGGTAGCAGTAAGGGGATCCACAAACGGCGCGCGAAAGTCCTTTGGTAAGTAGATAGGGAACACCAGCGTGTCGCCATCTCGTTGCGGCGGGTAAAACTCCATCAGGTTTGTGTAAAAAAAAGCCATATGGATAAACGAGCTTGTCACCGGAAGCGCGCGAATATATTCTTCGATCCTCGCCTTATCTGTAAAATGCGGCGCGAACTTTTTCCCGGCGGTGATGCCATCTACATTTTCCAAACTACTGAAGATGATGTGTTGCACCCCTGCTTTCACAGCCGCGTCAGCCAATTGTTTACCGAGCGCGAGCTCGTGCGTCTGCGGAGGCGCAATACCGGGTGTCATCATGAAAATCCCATCCGAACCGCGAAAGGCTTCCTCGAAATCTTTTTCATACCCCAGATCGAGGGGTAAATTCACGAGCTCAGCTCCTTGTTTGACCAAATCAAGCGCTTCCGGTGAGTCAACCCGTCGCGTAATCCCACGTACACGATAGCGTCCGCTCCGTAACAACGTATGTGCAGCACTACGCCCCTGCTTGCCCAAAACCCCAACGATCGTGATGAGCGGTTTATCGCTGCCGGCCACCTCCTTTGACTTTACATTCGACGCCATTCCCTCGGTGATTTAAGTGAAAAATTCAACTATAATTATTATAGTTGCAAAACTATCTTTAGCAGGCTACGTTTGCAATAACTATCCAGATCGATAGGCCAAAAAAAACAGGATGAAAACAGAATGTATTGGTGACTATGTTAAGCTGAACGGGAAAGTTTATCCGTGCACAGTCAGCCTCACGATGGATTTGGTTGGCGGCAAATGGAAAGCGGTCATCCTATACCACTTAAAGGATGAAGCAAAAAGATACAACGAGCTCCGCAGGGAAATGCCTTCCGTTACAGAAATGACACTAAGCTTACAGTTAAAGCAGTTGGAGAAAGACGAACTGGTTTCCAGAAAAGTCTACGGCAAGAAGCCGCCCATCAAAGTCATTTATAGTTTAACTGATTTTGGTAAAACGTTCATCCCCGTTTTGGAAGCGATTACAGCCTGGGGCAACCAAGTTGCCCGGGAGCGAGGTGAGTTACAACGCGCGTAAGATTGGCCGAAATACCCCCGATAGATTTCGCAAATAGCCGCCCTGTTTGATCCGCTGATCGGCTATTTTTGAGACTATTAAATCATAAAACATTTTGTATATGAAAACAAAAAAGATTTGGGCCAATTTCAGTGTCCAGGATTTAGACCGAACCACTAAATTCTATAAACAACTCGGATTTAAACACAACGGAGCGTCGGACCAACTGACCAGCTTCTTCTTCAGCGACGAGAATTTTATCATCCATTTCTTTTTGAGGGATATACTGGAACCCGCCATGAAGGGACCGATAATCGATTCAAACGTTGGGAATGAAATTATATTTACCCTGTCTGCTGACAGCAAGGAAGATGTTGATCAATGGGAGAAGGAAGTGCGGCAGGCCGGGGGAACGATAGTTTCCAACCCGGAAGAGTTTGGAGAAGGGTATTATGGTTTTGTGTTTGCCGATCCGGATGGGCATAGGTTTAATGTGTTTCAGATGTAGTGTGTTGGCTCTTGGGGGATGGTGAGGCAGTGTTTGCATCCGTAAAAAAAAATAGACCGCTCATGGGGAGCGGTCTATCAAATATTATTATATAAATAACACTTCAGCCCAGGTAGGTCTTAAGTGTGGTGCTTCTCGAGGCATACCTCAATCGCCTGGTGGCCTTTTCTTTTATCTGCCTGACGCGCTCGCGTGTGAGATTGAATTTGTCCCCGATCTCTTCCAACGTCATTGCGCCAGTTTGATTCAGTCCAAAGTACGATATGATCACGTCGGCTTCCCGCCTCGTCAACGTAGATAACGCGCGCTGAACTTCTTGTTCTAATGAGTCCGTCATTAACTGTCTCTCCGGGTTCGACTCATTGATATCATAAAGAACATCCAGCAAACTGCCGTCCTCACCCTGGGCAAACGGTGCGTCCATCGAGACATGCCGACCGGATACCTTGAGATTGCTAACAACTTCCTCATTTGTCACGCCGATCTCGTCAGCAACCTCTTCTGTTGTTGGCTCTCGCTGAAATTTTTGCTCCAGATCCGAAAACGTTTTTGATATTTTACTTAAGGAGCCAACACGATTCAAGGGCAGTCGAACAATACGCGATTGCTCCGCCAGCGCCTGCATAATGGATTGGCGGATCCACCAAACTGCGTACGAAATAAACTTAAATCCCCGTTTTTCATCAAACCGCTTGGCGGCTTTGATCAGACCAAGATTTCCTTCGTTAATCAGGTCACCCAGTGTAAGCCCGTGGTTCTGATATTGCTTTGCCACGGAAACGACAAAGCGCAGATTCGCTTTGGTCAGCTTCTCCAACGCAACCTCGTCCCCTTGCCTGATCCGTTGAGCAAGCTCTACCTCTTCTTCGGAAGTAATCAAATCCACCTTACCAATCTCCTGTAAATACTTGTCGAGCGACTGGCTTTCACGATTGGTGATCTGTTTACTGATTTTCAGTTGTCTCATGGAATAATCTTTAGTTGAAAGTAGACTTCGAAGGCGAAAAATATCCTATAACACCGCTACAATAGAAAACCGAGCGGGAGAGGTGAATTGGATTGCAGAATATAGTGGCTGAATGAGGAATTACTTCAATATAGACATTATTTTCCATAATTCCATGAAATGAGCCATTTTAAGTTGCGATCACCCCATCGCCAACGCTTTCGCTGCTCCTGCCTATTCTGGCCTGGAGCACCGTCCCATCGCCAAGGAACATCCCATACCCTATTCCTACCGACAGCATCAGGCTGAACTCTCCTGTCGAGCGTCGTTGCGGCAGGCTTATCGCCAGCGTCGCCGCTGCACGTACGCCTGATGGCAGCCATGCCGTGGATGCCATCACCGGCGCATACGTGATATCAAACCAGGACGAAACAACATATTTCTCCTGTTGTTCATCGTAGGCAGCATCCGAGAGGCGGGTGGCGCGCCAGCCCAGCTCGTTGGTGGTGGCGCGGCGTTGCACGGGCAGCAGGTAGTATATACTATCGCCGCCGGCGGACGCGGTAGCACCATGGTAAAAAAGTATTAGTCATTAAAAATCAGGAAAGAAACAGAAAGATAAAACCGTTAAATGTTACCAAACAGGATACTACGTGAAAGTTGCCGCCGCGGCAACCCCTACTTTCAATAGCATGAAACGTTTATACATCTTCTTTGCATTCATGATCAGCTTCGGCTGGATCGCCCCGTTCACGACGTCTGCGCAGCAAAAACTTCCTGCGAAGGAAAAGACGCTCGAGGCGCTGCGTGTCACCAACCGTTATTTTATGGACAAGTGGCCCGACGTCGGCCTGCGTATTGTGCACGAGAAGTCACGCGCCAGCAACATCTGGACCCGCGGCGTGTATTACGAAGGCCTCATGGCCCTCTACAAAATCGACCCGCAGCCCGCCTACCTCGACTACGCCACGCGCTGGGCGGACTTCCATCAATGGAACCTGCGCGACGGCGATACCTATACCCGCAATGCCGACAACCAGTGCGCCGGCCAAACGTACATCGACCTGTACCTGCTTGAGCCCCAACCGGCACGCATCGAAAAGATCAAAGCCTCCCTCGACAGCATGCTGCGCACCGATAAGATCGACGACTGGGATTGGATCGACGCCATCCAAATGGCCATGCCGGTCTTCGCACAGCTCGGCGTGCGCTACAAAGACCCCGCCTACTGGGAGCGCGCCCACGCCATGTATATGTATACCCGAAACCAGCACGGCGACCATGGCCTTTTCAACCCGCAAGATAACCTATGGTGGCGCGATAAAGACTTCGACCCTCCCTACCAGGAGCCCAACGGCCAGGACTGCTATTGGGCGCGCGGCAACGGCTGGGTGCTTGCGGCGCTCGTGCGCGTGCTTACCATCCTGCCGCCGAATGCTCCTCATCGCAAACAATACGAGGATGATCTGAAGGCTATGCTTGCGGCGCTGGCGCTTGTTCAGCGTAGCGATGGTTTTTGGAATGTGAGCCTACACGATCCTGCGCACTTCGGGGGGAAGGAGACTACCGGTACCTCGTTGTTTGTTTATGGTATGGCGTGGGCTGTCAACCACAATCTCGTCGATGAAAAGAAGTACAGACCAATTGTTACGCGCGCGTGGAATGCGTTGCTGCAAGATGCGGTTCGACCGAATGGTTTTCTTGGTTATGTGCAAGGTACCGGTAAGGAACCGAAGGACAGTCAGCCGGTGACGCATGACTCGGTGCCGAACTTCGAGGATTTTGGACTGGGGTGTTTTTTATTGGCGGGGAGTGAGGTGTATCAGATGAAATAATATTACACCGCCAGCGATCACAAAAGACCCGGTATAACATCGGGTCTTTTTCATTTTATACATTCTCATCTGTGCACATTGTGTGCAACTTTCTGCGCAACTTCTGCGCAACAATTACCCATAGCAATACCACCTTCATCGCGTCCGCAAACGGTATAGTGCAGGACAGTTACTATTACTTGTAAGAAGTACCTTTAATATACACGGGTGTTTCAACCCTACCGTGCGCAATCTTTATACCAACAGTAACCTAAACTTACCCGTATGTACCAATCTTTATACCCAAAGAGACGGCGAGACACATTGTTACGGATCGCGCTGCTGGCGCTCGTGCTGGCAATAGCCGCGCCGCACGCGCACGCTGCCGCGCTCCAGCAACGCACCGTCACCGGCCACGTTACTTCGCAAGATGACAATCAACCTTTTCCCGGCGCCAGTGTCGTCGTAAAAGGTACCACGGTCGGCACCGTTACGGATACCAACGGCAACTACTCCATCGAAGTCAACTCGGACGAAGCGATACTCGTTATCAGCGCCATCGGGTACGCCACGCAGGAAGTCGTGGCCGGTAAACATTCCACGATCGATGTTGCCCTCATCACCGACCTTACCTCGCTTTCCGAAGTTGTCGTGGTGGGGTATGGCACGGTGAAAAAGAGCGATGTCACCGGCTCGCTGGCGCGTGTGTCGTCCGACCAGATCATGGCCATGCCGGTACAGAATACGTTGCAATCCCTGCAAGGCCGCGCCGCGGGCATTGACGTGACGGCTACCGGGCGACCCGGCGAATTCGGCGCTATTCGCATCCGCGGCAATCGCTCGCTGCTGGCGACCAATGCGCCCCTATACGTCGTCGACGGAATCCCCATTCAAAACGGAAACGATCCGATCAAGACCGGCGGCAGCATCGACATGATTAACCCCAACGATATCGAGTCGATCGAAGTATTGAAAGATGCCTCGGCATCGGCGATCTATGGATCACGCGCGGCGAACGGCGTGGTGCTCATCACCACCAAGAAAGGCAAGCCCGGTAAAACACAGATTACCTACTCCGGCTCGGTGTATGCCGAAAAGATCAATAACCTCCAGGAGATGTTCAGTGCGCGGGAGTATGCCGACTATCGGCGCAATGCCTACCGCGCCGTGACGGGCGCGAACAATTACACCACTCCGTATCCCAACCCCAAAGATGACAAGCGCATCCTGGGCCAGGACGCCTTTGCCTGGGAAACTATCGCCGCCGGATATACCTGGGAAGACAAAGACGCGCTGATACCCGCGATGCGTCCCACCACCGCCGAAGAACAAGCGAAGTGGGGCGTGGATGAAGTACCGGTATATGATCCCAACAACGTGCGCACAACGCCCTGGACAGACTACGTCGAGCAGACCGGCGTCACGCAAGACCACAACGTGAGCATCAGCATGGCCACGGACAAGATCAAAACCTATTTCTCCGCCGGACTGCTGAATCAGAAAGGCACGAACGTGGGACAGGATTACAAGCGATACTCCACGCGCCTGAACCTGGAGGTGACTGCCACGCCCTGGCTGACGCTGGGCGCCAACCTCGCAGCCACCTACGGCATTCAGAACTACGGAGTCTCTACGGGCGGCTCGCGCGGGGCCAAGACTATTTATGCGTCCGCACAAGGCATGTTGCCTTTTGCCGTGCCTTATGATACCGCCGGCCATTACATCTTCAACCCCGGCGCTAACGCCAACATCGTGAACCCCATCCGCGACGGCGAGCTGGTCATCAACGAACGTACGAGCCTGCGCCTGCTCGGCAGTTTCTTTGCCGAAGCGAAGCTCGTCGAAGGCTTACGCTTCCGCGTAAACTTTGGCCCCGAATTCCGGAACTTCCGCAACGGCGAGTTCCAGGATAAACTTTCATCGATCCGTGGCGGTGGCTCCAACTCGTCCACGCACTTCGCCCGCTACCAGCAAGACCAGCAAGTCTCGTGGACACTGGAGAACCTGCTGTTTTACGACAAAGCCTTCGGCAACCATCGCCTGGGCCTGACGTTGCTGCAGAGCGCTTCGCTGTGGCGTCAGGAAAATTCCGACGTGTCGGCCAACAACATTCCCTACAGCAGCCAGTTGTGGTATAACATCGGCTCGACCGTAACCGCCGCGCCCGCAGGCTTTGGCTCCGGTTACCTGAAACGCACCATGTTCTCGTACATGGCCCGCGTCAACTATACCCTGAAAGATAAATACCTGGTTACGGCCTCGAGCCGCTGGGACGGCGCATCGGCGCTCATGAACGGCGCCAGCCAGTGGGACTTTTTTCCCTCGGTGGCACTCGCCTGGAAAATGACTGAAGAGCCCTTTATGCGCGGCGCCACGTGGATCACCGAGCTGAAGCCGCGCATCGGCTTCGGCGCCACCGGCACCTCGTCCGTAGAGCCCTATACTACGGCCGGCGCGCTGCTGCGTCTCCCCTATGTATTCGGCGCCACGCCCGTGAACGCCTATGTACCGTCTAATCCGAAAGGTGCCGCGGATGAACAGGGTGCCATGCCGCCCAGGGACTTGCGCTGGGAACGATCTACGACCACAAACTTTGCCGTAGACTTCGGCTTCTTCAACGATCGGATCACCGGTTCCATCGACGCCTACGTTACCCGCACCACCGACATCCTCATGCCGCAGACGCTCAATTCCGTATCCGGGTATAAAAGCGTTACGACCAATATCGGTGAAACCGAGAACCGCGGCATCGAGCTGTTGATCAATACTATAAACGTAGACCTTCCGAGCTTCCAGTGGACTACCAACGTTACCTTCGGCCGTAACCGCGGCAAGATCGTCGAGTCGTACAACGGCAAGAACGACGACATCTCCAGACTGTGGTTTATCGGCAAACCTTTGCAAGTACTTTATGACTACAAAAAGATCGGCATCTGGCAGGAGGCCGACGCGGAAGAAATGGCGAAGTTCAACGAGCAGGGCGCCACGTATAAGGCCGGCGACATCCGTGTGCAAGATGTCAATGGCGATTACAAGATCGATCCGAACTACGACCGCCAGATCATCGGCTCCACCAACCCGCTGTGGACCGGCGGCATCACCAACACGTTCACGTATAAGCAATGGGAGCTGTCGGCGTTCTTCTATGCCCGCTGGGGAGCAACGTTTGAAGGCGGCGCCGTCGACATGCAAGGACTTTATGCATCGCGCAGGATCGACTACTGGCGTCCGGACAACCCTACCAACGCTTATCCGCGTGCCGACTTCAGCAACGGCGGGCAGCCCATTCACTACAGCGCCATGAACTACCAGGACGGCTCGTTCGTTAAGCTCCGCTATGTGTCGGTGGCCTATGTTGTTCCTGCCGCAGCCCTGGAACGCCTGCGCCTCAGCAACGTGCGGCTCTACGCGCAAATGTTAAATCCGTACCTGTATGCGCGCACCTCGTTCTACGATCCGGACGTTGCCTCCTCCGTCACTTCCCGCAGCTATGTATTTGGCGTTAACCTGACACTGTAACAAACTATTTAAAGAGGATTACCATGAAGAAGATATTCTATACCACCCTGGTGGCCGGGCTGTTGCTGACATCGTGCTCGGATTTCCTGAAGGAAGAAATGGTGGCCACTGTCACACAACAGCGGTATGATACACCCGAGGGTATCGACGAGCTTGTCAACGGCGGGTACGAGGCCTTGCGGTACCACTTCAACGACGAGTGGTCGTACGTACTGACCAACTATGGCACCGACGAGTTCACCCACGGCCTCTCCTATGCCACCGGCACATTTACCACGCAGGCGTACAACACCTATACCGCCACGCTCGCGCCGACGGAAGGGTATATCGGCTCGTTCTTCGACAACCTATATGCGCAGATCAACGTCTGCAACATCGGTATCAAAAAAATACCCGAAGTATTACCGGCCGGCGACCTGCAGAATACCCGCCTGGGCGAAGTATACTTCCTGCGCGGCTTTGCCTACTATAAGCTGGTCACGCAATTCGGCGGTGTGCCGCGCAAGCTTACGCCGTCGGAAACGCTGACGCTGGAGTATACCCGGGCCACCGACGAGGAGATCTTTGCCGTCGTGATCAGCGACCTGCGCAAAAGCGTCGACCTGCTGCCCACAGCTGTCACCCAAAACGGCCGCATTGCCAGCTATGCCGCGCAGCACTTCCTGGCCAAAGCGTACCTGACACGCGCCAGCGAGCTCTACGCCGGTTTCTCCCCGGAGACCGACCTCGACAGTGCGATCTATTATGCCGAAGAAGTGATCAACAACTCTTCGCGCAAACTGGCCGCGGAGTACAGCGACATCTTTAAGTACACGGCTGTAAACGGTCCGAACGAATCCAACCCGGAGATTATACTGGCCGCGCAGTTTGAGAACACCCAAACCGTGCTCGGCCGTTTTGGCAACCGTACACACATGTTCTTCCTGTCCGACTACCGCACCTATCCCGGCATGACCCGCGACCTGGCGAACGGCCGCGAATTCAACCGTCTGCGTCCCACAGACTATACGTTGGACATCTTCGACCGCAAGAACGACTCGCGTTTTTATAAAAACTTTAAAACTGCTTACCTGGCAGGCTACGAGCCGACCTTGCCCCGGTGGACAGAAACCGACGCCCCCACGCCCGCGCTGGTCGGAAAGCTAAAGTTCAACCTGGGGGATACCTCCATCATTTACATCGCCAACAAAAAAGATGACACGCGGTTTACCCCGGAATACAAGCTTCACACGCCCGCCAGGCTCCTGGTGCGGTATAACAGCGACGGCAAGACCGACTTCGGCAACCAGGTATTCCTGTCGCTCTCAAAATATATAGATCCTTTCCGCGTAAGCTTTAGCGACGACAAGGGCACACGCGACGGCATCCTGGCGCGCCTCTCGGAAACCTACCTCATCGCCGCCGAAGCCTACGGTCGCAAGGGCGACTACACCACGGCCCTGAAGTATATCAACGACCTGCGTACCCGCGCCGCCTACAAAGGCGGCGAAACCCGCAGCAATGTCTACTACCTCGCTGAACAAGTACCCTTCGGAGAAACGGGCGGTACCGCGGAGGATTTGCAAGTAACCGAAGCTTCCTTCACCCCCGGCACGCCGGAAGCTGCACGCGAGCTGTATCCCACCGGCGTCGGCTCGATGGAGGCTATGTTTGTGCACTTCATTTTGAATGAGCGCTCGCGGGAGCTGCTCGGGGAATTCCACCGCTGGGTAGACCTGGCGCGGACGAACACGCTCATTGTGCGCGCGCGCGCGTTTAATATGGATGCGAAGGCTAACATCAGGGATTTTCATATACGGCGGCCTATACCGCAGTCCTACCTCGATACAAACCAGAAAAATGGCAAGCCGCTGACGGCAGATGAGAAGGCTGCGGAGCAGAATGAGGGGTATTGAAACATATCACAGAAAAAGTAGGGTAATTGGTAGGCCCTCGGTAGTTGTATAGTGCCTGGCCATAGCGTCTGGCGAGTCTTAGCCCCGTCTCGGGCGGAGACTCGCCAGGCGCCGACGGCCTCTGACTTGCGCCAGCAACCCGTATCGTTCTCCTTTTTTCGTTAATTACTAAAAATATACCTCACAACCCGGCAGTGCCTTTCTAATGCGCCCCTGCTCCGAGGGACCAAAGCGGTTGTTGACGGCGATCAGCGTCTTTAGTTTTTTCAACTTGCCTATCTCCTTCGGCAGATATTCTAATTTATTGTCAGACAACACCAGCAGCTCCAGCGACGTCAGGGCTGTAATCTCATCCGGCAGGCTGGCCAGCTTATTGTGCGTCAGGATCAACGTCTTTAATTGCCGCAGGCCTTTGACATCCGGCGTTAGCCGCTGTAAATAATTATATTCCAGGTTCAACTGTTCCAGGCTTTTGAAGCGGCCCCAGGCAGGATCGAACTCATTCAGCTGATTATAGCCTAGCTGTAGTTGCTTCAGGTGTTTCAACTCGCGAAGCGTTGCCGGTACGTGGCTTAGCTGGTTGTGTGCCAGCTCCAGGACCTCTAACTCCCGGCACTCCCCGATCGACGCAGGAATCGACGTCAGTGCGTTTAGTGATAAATGCAGGAAGCGCAGGTCTTGTAAGCGTCCGATCTCTTCGGGGATAACGATGATGCTGTTGGCGGCGGCATCGAGCTTTACGAGTTTCGACAGGGAGGCAATGTCCGGGGGGACTGCTCTGAGTTTGTTGTTCCGGATGTTCAGTACTTCCAGGCGTGACAACGCAAAGATGTCTTCATCCCAGGTCTCGAAGTGATTGCGCATGACGTTCAGAAACCGGAGGTTGGTCAACCGCGCAAGATCCGATGGCACCGAGAAGAGTGACTGATCGCGCAGGTTCAATTGGGTGGCCGCGGCGTCTTTGGCAAGCGCATCCTGTACGGCATAATATACCGGCGCTTCCAGCGGGTTGGCATGTTGCGCACGGGCGGTATACATCGTCGCTACCAGGACAGACAGGATCAGGCACTTTTTCATGGCATCGCTTTACAACAGTAAAAGCGCCCGGGCTTTCACCCGGACGCTCTGCCATTGCGTTACACAAACTATTTTAACACTTGAATTTTATACTGGCTTTCGCTTTCGTCGATCTTCACTTTGAGGATGACCATCTGGCTCGCCGGTACCACGGCATGCAGATCATACGTCAGCGTCTGCTCACCGCGCTTGCCCTTGCCGGTAGCGAGTGTGGTCAGCTTGCGGCCCATCAGGTCGAACAACTCCAGGGCGAGGTCTTCGCCACCGGCTAAGCTCAACCGCACGGTGATCATGCCGTGTGACGGGTTCGGGAACACCAGCACGTGGCTGTTGCCAGGTCCTTCCGGCAAACCTGTTACCGGATCCGCTTCTTTCTCCACCACGATATAGTCGGCTTTCGTTATGGGGACGCTGGCGCCTGTGGCGTTGATAGTCACGAGTGTTACGTCATATATACCCGGGGTGGCGTAGGTCACTACGGGCGACGTTTCGATCGAAGTAGCCGGCGTACCACCCTCGAATGTCCACGCCCATGCGGTGGCAGCGTGTGTGCTCAGGTCGGTGAATGTTATACTTTCGCCTGGTTTGATCTTCACGCGGTCTGCCGAGAAGTCGGCTACCGGCGGCTGTGCGCCCAGGTCGGCGTTCAATGCAAAGATCACCGTTGCCGAAGCATCAAACGTCACATCGTTGCCGGTCGCATCGGGTTGTGCGGCGTTGTTGCCGTTCGGGTGTTGTACAGAGAAGAAGCCATACTTGAAGTCGGGCGAGAAGGTCAGGCCCGTAGGCTCCGAACCGGCCGGCATCGACGCGAACAGCGCTACTTTCGGGTTGGACTGCGTGTGGTCGGGACGTACTACCCAGATGTAGTAGTTGTCGCCGTCTTGCAGCACCCACAGGTTGCCTTTGTCGTCGAAGGTCAGGTTGTCGTTACCGCCACCCCAGGCTTCGGTTACTACACCTTCTTTGGTATTGATGTTATAAGAAGTGCCGCCTACGAAAGTTTCGAACTCGCTTACGGTTCCGCCGTCACGGAAGCGGTACACGCGGCCTTTGCCTTTTGACGTGAAGTAGATCTTGCCGTCGATCGGGCCGATCTCCACATCTTCTACCCCATCAAAGTTTGTACCTCCCAGCGAAGATGCCAGGCTGATGGTGTTGTTGCGATCGTCTTTGGTCGCGTTCGGCACTTTCACCCAAACTGCTGTACTACCGGTAGGGTCGTTGTTCGACAGCGGTTGATCGAGCTTCAGTACATACAGTGTACCGGCGGTGAGGTTGCCGGCCACGTCGGCGACGAACTTATACACGCAGTGTGTACCACCGTCTTCGCCGTAATATACCGTCTTGCCGTCGGCGTGTACCACCACGTTTTCGTGGTTCATGCGGCCCAGGGCCCACAGCTTATCTTGTTTGCCGTCGCCATCGTAGTCTTTCACTTTCGAGGTGACCGGGTCGATTTCCACGGCCCATCCTACATCGTTGTAGCCATCGCCGTTTACATCGCCACCGTCGAGGCTTTCCTCGCACGTGATCACGGTACCCCAGGGCGTAATACCACCGGAGCAGTTACGGGTTGTTGTCACCAGGGCGTTGTTATACAGGTCTACGGCTTGCGTCGTATCTACCACCCACAGGCTATTGACCTTGTCGAGGTGCAGGTCAACGATCGAGACACCACCGGGGGTGTTCTCGTGGTTCACGGACAGGTGCCCTAATGCGCTACTGCCGTTGATCGGCACATAAGCAGTAAAGTCGTGGTTGCCCGGTACGGTGCCGCTACCCTTCGTAAACGGGGTGCCTTGCTTGAAGATCAGCTGGAAGCGGTGTTGCTCCGGGATGATCATCTTTGTGGTCTGTCCCGTCGGGTGGATCGACGTGAAGCAGGCAATGTGATCGTCGGTACATTGTACCGGTGGGTTCACGGATGGTGCATCTTTGAGGTACAGGTCAAAGCCCAGGTCGGAGCTGCTGCCGTCGCGGTTATGGATCTCTGCCGCCAGCTGGTTGCGGCCGTTGCGGAAGACGGTCTTCGGCAACCGAAAGGTATAATAGGTAGTCTCTGCAGCACCGTCTACGATCGTAGACGAGAATGTCTGCGCGTTGATCGCGCCTTCGGGCATGTTGTCACGGATCACTTCCACGCCGTTGATGTATACCAGTGCTCCGTCGTCGCGGCGCATGCCGATCTCGACCTCGTCGGCAAGGGTCGAGGTATCGACCATGATATCGCGGCGGAAGTAGGTCGTGATATACTTGTTACCGCCGTCGGGACCGTAGGAGATGGTCGTTTTCACGGGGTCGCCATAGCCGAGGGCGCCCTGACCGATGGCCCATGCGCGGTCGTCGGTATACGTGGTGTCTTTCCAGGCTACAGCGTCCAGGCTGATACCGTTGTCCAGGTAGCGCCAGAGTGACTCCTTCACCAGGGGATACGTTGCTGTCGGTAGCGGCGGTTCGGTAAAGCCTACCGCCAGGTCAAAGCTCAGGTCCGAGCTGCTGGCCGAAGCCTGGTGCAGCGCTACGGCGATCACGTTCGTGCCGTTGCGCAGCAGGTTCTTTGTCTTATAGCGATAGTATGCGCGCTCGTCGGCATCGTTCACCGTCGCCGAGGCGAATGTGTTGTAGGCCACGGGGCCTTCCGGCATGTTGGTGCGGAAAGCTTCGGTGCCGTTCACATATACAATCGCGCCGTCGTCGCGCAGCACATCGAAGAGCAGAGAGTCGTACTCCGTGCGATCTTTTACTTCGAAGATATGACGCAGGTAGTACGTCGTACGTTTGTTCTGCGCGTCGCTACCAAAGTTCAACGTTGTGCTTTCGTTGCCGTCGCCGTAGCCAAGGATGGCATTGCCATAGTGCCAGGCAGCGTCGTTGTAGTCCAGCGACTTCCAGTCGGCGCTTGTCAGGTCCGCGCCGCTGTCGTCATATTTCCACGAGGCGCTTTTAGCCACCGGGAATGTACCGTTGTAATAACGATCGGGAATGACGTAGGTCACGATCAGGCGCGGCGCGTTGGCCGGGTTGTTCTCATACGCCTGCGCTACACGCTTGTCGGTGTTCGCCGTATAGCCTTTGATGGCGCGGGCGGCCGGGTCGATCAGGGTAAACAGTACCGAGTTGCCTTCTTTCCAGTTTGGGCGGCTGACGATCTCGTTCAACAGCTCCGCCAGATCGGGGGTGCGTTGGCCTGCTCCCGCGTCGCCGACGTTGGCAAATGGACCGGGCTGCCAGACGATCGTGTCACCGAGGAATTGGATGCGGTGATAGACATCGAAGTCGAAACTGCTCATCTCGTTCGGGCTGTCGGTATCTTCGATGCCGATCAAAATATTCGGCTGGCCGGTTGTGTTCACTTCGTCCACCACGAACTGCAGGTAGGCGTGCTCGATCACCGATCCTTGCGGGATGTTGATACCGTTGAAGCGGACGCCGATCAGCTGATCGCTCGCAGCATCTTTGGTAAACTCGATGTCGCTGCTGGTGAGGTTCATTTTACCCGAAGCAATGTCCTGCTCGGCATCGTCGTTACCGGTATTTACCTGGTACTCTGCCGACACCGGTGCCGCAGCGCCTACTTTCCAGGCCAGATGGTAGATCTCCTCCTGTAATGTCACCGACGCAAACTCCACTTCCTTGCCGTTGAAGGTGCCCTCGGCAGCGATGGTCGGCTTTGCGGCCATGTCACCTTGCAGAAGCAGGAACTTCGTGGCTTTCGCAGCGATCGTGTTGGGGTTTGCAACAAGTTTGCTCAGGTCGATCTTCACCGTGGCACGCGTCAGGTTCAGCGGCCTTACTTGCCAGCCGCCTTTCAGGTATACCGTGTCCGTTGTATTGGGCACCGGAATGATCTGGTTGTTGGCTTCGCGGCCCGCCACCAGGTTGCTATAGTAGTCGGTCACACGGTCTTTCAGCAATAGACCATTGATGTCGGCATTCTTCAGGCTCCAGCTCGCCGATACAGCTTCGTTATACGGCGCGGTGAACGTTCCTACCGGGGTAGTGGCCGGAACCAGGGAAGCCTTTGCGTATGGTATTGAACCGCCTTGCGAACCGGTGTTGATGATGTTCTGACCGGTTGCCTGATCGAAGCTAAAGTGGTACACCAGGTTGTTCTCGCCTGGCGGCAAGGTCTGGTGCATTTGCCGGCGGATCTCCGCTTGTGTCTTCGCTTTATTCCAAATGCGGAACTCGTCGATCGTTACCAGGCTTTCGCTGTTGTTGAACAGGTTCGTCGCAAACGCCATATTATAGGCATTGGGTTGGAACGTACCGGTGGCAACGCTGTCGATCAGCTCACCGTTGATATAGAACCGGAAGTATTTGTTCGGTGTCACAGTCACGGCGGCGTGGTTCCACTCGCCGACGTTCCAGGGTGTGGTCGAGCTGATGGTATTCCAGCCGCCATTCTGACCTTTACCGAGGATCGTCTGCAGCGCATTGTTGCCGCGGAACTCAAATTCAAAACCGGCAAAGTAGCTGTCGCGGCTGCTGCTGAAGCCGATCAGTTTGCCGTACTCGGCAGGATCAGCGTTCAGCTTCGCCCATACCTCGATCGTGAACTCACCCGACAGAGCGTTGTTGACATCCGCATACGGAATCGACACATTGTGACCGGCGGCCAGGTCCAGGGCACCGCCCTGCTTGCCAATGATGCCGTCCATGTCGGTTTCATATCCCAGGTAATACACACCAAAGTCCAGGGCCAGGTCTGTAAACTCGACCAGGTTGCCCGTGCGTTCACCGGTTGCGACAATCTCGTGTTTGCCTTCCGGATCACCTTGTATCAGGTAGAACGATTTTGCCAGCGCCGTCACCGAGTCAGGACGGTGAAAGACAGCCGCCAGGTCGATCAATGCCGTAGCGCGCTCGATGTTCTGCGCGTTGAGCAACCAACCGCCTTTTACATAGTAGTGGTTTGCGTCGCTACCGATGGTGGCCAGGCCATTGTTACGGTCTCTGCCGACGACCACGTTGTCTGCCGGGCTCTTGATGGCATCCTTCAGGTACAGACCGTTCGTGGTTGTATTCTGACGGCTCCAGTTGCCCGTGATGTATTTACTGTATAGCGGTGCTATGTCGGTTACGACCGGGCTGGTCGCATCGACGATGTTCGCCTTCGTATAGGCAATGCTGTCTTTCTTTACACCGCGGTTGATCAGGTAGCCTTTGTCGACCTGATCGGCGGTGTAGTTATAGATCAGCGAAGGATCTTCGTCCGATACGCTCAGGTGCATCTGCTCCCGGATCTCGGCTTCGGTCTTCACGCGGTTCCACACGCGGACTTCGTCCATCATGGACACGGCCTCGCTCTTATAGTTGACACTATGCGAGAGGCCGAAGTTCCAGTTTGTGTTGGTTGCAAACGTATTGAACGCTTTTGTACCGACCAGCACGCCGTTGACGTACATCCTGGCGGTCTTACCGCCCGGCGACACGGTCACAGCAAGATGGTTCCACTCGTCGAGGTTCAGGGGCGTACCGGTATCGATCTTGTTCCAGTCGGCGGTATTTGTACCGAAAGAAGCCGAAACAATTTTATTGCTGTTATATTCGATCACCATGCCGGAGGTGTTGTTATTGATCCGGCCGTGGTTGGAGACCAGCGGCACGTTGCCCCCGGCGGCAGGTGCCTTCCCGACACGCACCCACAGCTCGAGTGTAAACTCGCCGGCAAACACCGGGTTGATGTCTGCAAACGGGATCTGGGCCGAGTGGCCGCCGAGGAACGACACGTTCCCTCCACGGTCGAACAGCGCGGTGGTGTCGGCTTTCCAACCCAGGTAATATACACCTTCTTCCAGCACGGTGTTCCGGAATGTCACTGTGCGGCCGTCAAAGCTGCCTTCGTTCACAACGGAGAACGCCCCCGCTTCATCTTTCTGCATCCAGAAATATTCGCGGGCAATACGACGGATCGAGTCCGCCTTCAACAGGCTCTCGTCCAGGTCGATTGTAAAATTGCCAAACGGATAGTTCTGCGGTTCAAGCTGCCAGCCGCCGGCCAGGTAGTACGTCTGGCTTTCTTTTGCTGTCGGCAGCATGCCCGTATCAACTTGTTTACCCACTACCAGGTTGCTGGTATAGGACGTGATCGGCTCGGTCAGCGCAAAGCCTCCGTTGGACTTGAGCACGCCTTTGCTCCAATAACCCGTAACCGACTGCCGGTAGTCCGGCGCCAGCTCGGCGACAGGCGATGTGCCCGCCGTCAACGATGAGCCCACCAGCGGAAGTGTATACGCAATGTTCCCTTTGCTCGCGACGGTAGTGCCCGTTGCCTCCGAGAAGTCATAGTAAATTTCAAGTCCTTGTTCTTTTCCCGTCAGGGTGTGAAACATGTATTTGCGAATGCTGTCTTGCGGCAGGGCGCGGCTCCAGATGCGGAACTCGTCCAGCTCGGACTGTGTGCCGCCGCCGGTATACGACGGGCTGTGGCCGATGCCCAGACCCTTGGGGTTGGGCGTATACGGCGACGTTACTTCGCCAGCCTTTTCGCCGTTGACATAGTAGGTCCATTTGCCGCCGGCATACGACAGTGCGATGTGGTTCCATTCGCCGATGTTCCAGGCAGCGCCTTTGTCTTGCAGGCCTGTCTGCCAGCCGCCGGTGTTGTTCCCCAGTGTGACGTTGAGCTTGTTCGAGCTGGGATATTCAAAGCCGATGCCGGTTGTATTGTTGTTGGGCAGGCGGCCATTGCTCGCGACGATCTTGGTGTTGTCGCCCGGGTCGGCATTCAGCTTGCCCCAGAACTCCAGTGTAAAGTCGCCCTTCATGGCGGCGCCAATAACTTCTTCCGGTAATGTAGTGGTCGAAGAACCGCCGAGCTTTATCACGTTGCCCCGGGTACTGACAAAATCCGCCAGATCTTTTACGGTGTTGTCGGATACCAGCTTACCATACACGCTCACCTCATCGAGTAAACCGATAAAGTGACGGTTGTTTGCATCATTGCCCAGCATCCACGCGGCGGCCGATGCTACAGACGGATCGACGTTGGACCATTGCTGGACCAACTGACCATTGTAATAAAGCGACAGCTGGCGTTTTACGTTATCGTATTGCCACAGCATGTGTGCCCAGCGATTGACCAGCAACTTTTGCGTGCCGGTATATTGTTTCTTTGATGACAGGTCGGTGTACTGGGGATAACCATCTTTATCAAAGCCCAACGTCACACCGGTGTTGCCGCCGGTGGAGATCAGTGTCGATCCAGTGGTGCCAAACTGCGATGGGTTCACCCAATACCCTACGGTAAACGGACGGTCGTGCAGATCGAGCACGCTCGTGTGTGTCAGTTGTAACGACGAACCCCCGCTGAATTGCAGCGCCCGGCCGGCGACTCCATTTTTATCCGTGCCGTACGAAATGCCGGTGCCCTGTACGTTGTGATCATAGGTTGAAGAATCTTTCAGCACGCCGGCAAAGCTCAGGAACAGCTTGCGGGTGTCGGCATCCACACTCTTTAACATGTCGGCGTGAATGACGCTGGTGAAATACGGCTGCCCTAGCACGTTTACATACTCGATCTTCATGCGACGGTCGTTTGCTTCGCCATACACATTGACACGCAGGTATGTTTGTTTAACACCGCGCAGAATGCGGTCACTCGTGTAATCAATGGTATGCTGACCGTTACCGATGTCGGAGTTCAGGTTGCCGGAGATCATGTCGAACAGCGGATATTTTACATCGCCGTAGCGACCGTAAAATTCCTGCTCGTGAATGTCCGCGCTGAAACACAATACACCGTCGATATTCTTCTCTTGAATATACGCGATGAGTTCGGTGGCTTGTTGGGTGACGGAGAAGTTCCGACCGCCCCAATGCTTTGCAAAAGACGGGGTACCGTTGATCAGTACTTTAAAGGTGGCCTTTGAATTCAGCAGTGCTTGTTTCAGCCATGCCAGCTGTTCGGGGCCGAGGTGCTGCCCGACGCCGTCGCGGTAGCTGCGGTTATCGAGCAGGAAGTACTCGACGTCTTTATATACATACGACGAAAAAAGTCCCTGCCCTTCTTTGGTACGTCCATAGTGCGGGTTGGGCCACCAGTCCATAAAGATCTCTTTCATCTCGCCCAGTGTGGGCAAGGTCTTATTGAATTCGTTGGGGCCAGTATCGTGGTTGTCGGTAATGGCCAGCTGCGGCATGGCGCGCGTCAGCGAGTCGTGGAAGGTACGGTAGAATGCATACCGTGCAAAGGCCATATCTTTATTGGCCCAGTCGTCGATGCCGTCGGGACATTGCCCCATGGCGTGCTGTAAGCCCAGCAGGTACGTTGCGTCGCCTGTCCAGATCATCAGGTCACTTCCTTCGCCCGCCATGCGGTTATACATCGCCGGATCGCCGTTGACGTGTGTCTGTGCTTCCGGCCGGTCTATGCAGCGGCGCAGGTCATAGATCCGTCCGCAACCACCGGTCAGGAACTCGAAGTCGGAGAGCTGCTCGGAGGTGTTGCGGATGGTCGCTGTTCGACCCTTCGCGCGCGTCCCGTTGCGCTTGATCACCGCGGTGTACGTGGCGCCCTGCGTCAGCTTCGGATACACAAACGACCGGAGGTTATACCCCAACCGGTCATCGCTGTTATATACTGTTCCCTCCAACGGGGCCCCCGGGGCCGTTCCGGTCACTTCCAGCGTAATGGCGTCGCCTACGCCCGTGTTCGATTTGGTGACTACCCAAACTCGCACAGAGTCGTGGTAGACCGGACTGAACATCGGGCCGAAGACGATGGAGTCGCCTGGCAGCACCTGACCCATCGCCGTCATGGAGGTCATCCATGCAAACAGCAACAGGGTCCAGATCATCATTCTTTTCATACTTGGGGAGATGTGAGATGTGTGTAATTTTCGATGCGCAAAAATGAGATTCTCAGGGAGACGTAGTATCTGGAAGAGATTAAGGTATTTTTAACAATTCTCTGAATCGACTGAAGAAACTTCATGTTCTGTTCATGCGGAACGAGGCGGGTATAGATAAAGGGAGAAATTTGTTTATTGGGAGTAAACAGGGAGGTAATGCGGATATTTGCTGCATCGTTTGCAATAGGCAGTGAGTGGTAACGGAGGGTTGTGGATGGGTTAGGGCGGATGCACCAGGTAATATTAATTTTAATTTTGTTTAAACGACCTTGACTTCGTCGGAAATATGCGGATTCTGGGTGCAGGTGTTAAGCACCGAAGCGTGGGTGCGTCACCTGTGCCGGGTGGAGTTACTATACCCGAAAAGTTTATTCCTTATTCAAGCTTTCGTCCGAAAGCGATTGCAGAAATGCAATGATGTCGTTGATTTCGCTGCGCGATAAGTTTAATGGTGCGGCGGGCAGCGTTTGATGTGGGACTTCGTCTGTCAGGCCTACGCCTTGTGCGCCGCCCAGATTGTAGAAATCCAGTACTTCTTCCAGTGTTTTATAGCCGCCGTGATGGAAGTATGGGGCTGTGAGCGCTGCATTGCGAACCGATACGGTTTTGAATGAATGCCGGTATATGTCGGCGTCCTCGCTTACCACGCCGTTTGCGGCGCGTCCCGGGTCGCCGTCGGGGATTTTCAGGCCTGGCTTTTCAAACACGCCCAGTACCTCGCTTTCGTTTTCGTGATAGAGCGGGGGCACCAGGCCTCCAAACGTCGGGGCAAAATGACATGTGCCACAGGCTGCTTTGCCCATAAACAAATTGAATCCCGCTCGCACTTTGCGCGGCAATGCCGTCGTCTCGCCGCGCACAAACCGGTCGAAGGGACTGTTGAAAGATTTTAGCGATAGCACGTACGACGCCAGTGCTGCCGAGAATTGGTACCGGGTGATCGGGGCCTCTGCGCTCTTCGGAAAGACATTGTGAAAGGCAGCCGGGTATTCGGGCGCTGCTTGCAGTCGGGCCAGCATGTCCTGGAACGTGGTGTTAAACTCTAAATGATCTTCGATTACGTGCCCGGCCTGATCTTCCAGGTCGAATGCACGCAGGTCATAAAAAAAGCGATCGGAGAAGACGGCGTTGATCAACGAGGGCGCATTGCGCCGCACCAGGCGTCCCTCGGCGTTGGCATGCGAGCGTACTTCGCCATCGGCAAATGCCCGCTTCGGTTGATGGCAACTGCCACAGCTCATCGCGCCACTGTTGCTCAGGCGGGGCTCGTAGAATAATTTCTTGCCGAGCGCGCGCAGCGCTTCGTTGTCCTGCTCCTGCTTTAACAACGTATAATAGTAGGGATTGAGAAAGTCGGCTGAGAAGATATTGTCACTGTAAAAATTCCAGGCGGGCACTTCTTTCGTTACTTCCGCCGACGTACGGGCGCCGAGATGGCGGTGCAGCGCCAGCAGCTTTTTATAGAGGGGATTGATATAGTCGGTCAGGAATGTCAGCCGGTCAAACGTATCAAAGTTGTTGTGCGTATCCAGGTACGTGGCGGCGCTACCAAAGAGCGCAGCCACCCCGGCGCCATCGCCCGGCACGCTGGCGGCATAATAGCCGGTGGCTTGTTGCAACGCGCGACAGGTAACGGCCGCTTCGGGTAACGCCTGCAGCGATCCCGGGGTATCAAATCCGGTGACACCCAACGCAAACATACGGATCAGCTCCAGGCGCATGGCTTCAAATGCCTCGAAGCGCTGAATGTACCGGCGCTTTTCGAATTGCAGTAGTAATATCTGATAGCGGGTTTTCAACTCGCTCACCAGGTTGGCGATCTCTTCGCGGTGATCATTTGCCTCATCGGAATATACTTGCTCGTCGAGTACTTGCAGACCCCGCGGTGTTACCACGGTCGGTAAGTCCCGGTGCGGATACGGGTCGAGGTGATCCAGCGGCGGACCGTTGATATGTTCTTTTATATAGGTCGGATGATAATATTCGAGGATGTACTCGATCGTTTTATAGGCCTTGCGCGTAGCGGAGACTTGTGCCTGGAGGGACGTTAACGCGCCCCTGCCCGCCCGGTAGTCCTGTGCGGCCTGGTATAACCGTTGGATTTCCGTTTCCAGCTGTTTCACGCCCGCGTGTGTCTGCTGCAACATGCTCTCCTCCGGCGTTTCCGGGTGTAGAACAAACCGCAGGGACAGGAACAGAATCGCCACGCTCACGGCAGCCAGCGCCACACGGCGCCCATGGACTCCTGCTACCGGCTGCTTACTGCGGACCATATACGCCGGGGTCTGTGAGCGAACGAAGAAACACCACGAGCGCAGCTTTTTCGGATACCGACAGGTGCAGTGAATCCGGCGCCAACGTCTGATTCTTTACTTCCAGGCCGTGGCCGGCGCCGCCGCCGTTGTTGTAAAAGTCGATTACTTCTTCCAGGGTCTTGTAGGCACCGTTGTGGAAGTATGGCGCCGTGAGCGCTACGTTCCGCACGGTAGTGGTCTTAAACGATTTCCCAAAGATCCACGATTCTTCACTGAACACCTGGTTGTCCCGGCGACCGTTGTCGGGATCGAGCGCCTTGCGACGGGCGGCAGGGTCTTGCAATACACCCAGGATCTCGCTTTCGTTCTTGCGATACTCGGGCGGCGACAACCCCGAGAACACCGGTGCAAAGTGGCAGGTGCCGCAGTTGGCCTTGCCCATAAACAGGTTGAACCCTTTGCGTATAGCGGTATCGGGCAGGGCCGCCTCCCCCCGTACATAACGATCGAAGGGACTGTTAAAGGATTTCAACGACAGCACGTACGACGCCAGTGCCCTGGCAAACCGCTCGCGCGTGACACCTGGCGAAGAAAATGTTTTTTGAAACTGCGCGCGATAGACTTTGTCTTGCTCCAGCTTCCGGAGGATTTCTTCATGAGCGGTATTAAACTCACGTGGGTTAAAGATCACGTGCTCGGCTTGTTGCTCCAGCGTAAAGGCGCGTAGGTCGTAGAAATAACGGTCCGCATAGACGGCGTTGAGCAACGTCGGCGCATTGCGCTGTACCGTCATTCCCTGAATGTTGCTTTGCGAGCGGGGCCGGGCGTCGGCGAAGCCTTTTGCAGGATCGTGGCAGGAGGCGCAACTCATGGTGCCGGTGTGACTAATGCCGGGATCATAGAAGAGCTTCTTTCCCAGGGCGCGCAGCGCGTCGTTGTCTTCCGCGCGTTTTAATTCTGTATAGAAGTATGGGTCGAGAAAGTCCGGTGCAAAGAGATCGGCGCTGGAGGGGTTCCAGGGTTGTGGATATTTACTGCTATAGGATTTCGTTGTTGCGTTCGGGTAAAGGGCCTGTTGCAGGCGCAGCGATTCTTTATACAGCGGATTGATATGATCTTTCAGGAACGTCAGCCGGTCGAAGTCGTCGAACGAGACCGGCTGCTGCAAGTTGTGGATCGCACGGGTAAAGGCTTGTTGTAGTGCGGCGCCTTGCTCACCGGGAAATAGCGCAGCCGCCATTTGCTGCAATGCCGTTAACGACGTGGCGGCTTCTGGTAGTGCGTGTACCGAGCCGGGGGTATCGAAGCCTGTTACGCCGAGTGTGAAGATACGGACCAGCTGTAACCGGAGCGCCAGCGCGGCGTCGGCTGCCGTTACCGGCTGATCGTCGAAGCCCGCTACGAGGGTGTTGTAGCGTGTGTGGAAGCGTTGGGCCAGCGTGGTGATGGCAAGGGTCTGCTCTCGTGCGTCGGGGGCATACACGAGCTCGTCCAGGGTCTGCAGCCCTTCGGGATTGCGTACTACGGGGCGGGTGTCGTAGCGCTCGAGGTGGAGTAGCGGGGCGCCGTTGATATATTCTTCGACGTATTCGGGATAATAATAGGCTAGCAGGAATTCGACTTTTTTGTATTGCCGGCGGGTGTGCGCTACGGTGGATTGCAGGGAGTCGAGCTTGATTTTGCCGGTTTGGAATGCCTGCGCGGTTTGCTCGAGTGTTGATGCAGTCGTTTGCAAGGCTGCGATGTCTTTTCGTGCGACGGTGTCGATCGGATCGGGGGCTTGCCTGAAGGCAAACATTACTACCGCCGCGATTGCGATTAGTATCAGTGTTTTGTCGGCTGCATTCACGGGCGCCCAAATGTAGGATAGCGAACGCAGCGAGGCTTTATCTGAAGGTTAAGTTATTGTTACCGGTAACTAAAAGGAGCCACGAACGTGTATCTGGCAGGTGTTAGTGCTGAGCGTTCACGCTCACGTTGTTTTTCATCCCCAACGCGTGGAGTTCATGATTTCCAGGAGGTCTTTTTCGCGAATGGGTTTCGTCAAATAATGTGTGATGCCGAGGCTTCGGGCGCGGGCGACGTCTTTTTCGTCTTGAGACGAGCTTACGATGACGATCTTTACGCGGTCTTTATTTGGCATGCGGATGCGCTGGAATGCCTCGATGAACTCGAAACCATCCATGACGGGCATGTTGAGATCGAGTAAGATGACGTCGGGGAGGCTCTGCGTGCCGGAGTAATAATCATTGATTAGCTTCAGCGCTTCGGCGCCGTTCATGGCCATGTGGATGCCTTCGGTAAAGCCGAGCTTTTCGAAGAGCCGGCTACTCAAAAAATTAAATACGTGATCGTCATCGACCAGCAACACATTTTTATTCATATCCCTCCCGGTTTAATCTTGCGTCTGTTAAAAAACAAAAATGCAGTGTGCTAATTCCTCGAACGGACCGCGGCCGTTTGCAGTTCTAGTGTGAGTGTGAAGAAAAAACAAAGTGAATGTGTTCGCTCTCGCTCCCACACGCACTCTGTTTTTAGCCGTCCCACCTGAAGAGACGACTCCGCTTACCGAACATCCCTCACCGTACCTTTATGAGCATTAGCATGTGAGCATTTGAAATGTGCCCCGGAAGGAAGGAGCCGCTCCTGACACGTCAGGAACGACTCCCCTACCGAACACCCATACCGAATTACCGATTCAGTATATCTTCTGCGGACGATGCCGCCAGCCTGTTACATTGATGAGCGTGTACCGGGGCTTGCTTCGCTTGCACGACAACATTCAGCAAGATGCTCAACAGCGCGACGATTATAATTCTAACGCACATAGCCTTATCGTTTAGTGATAATGTAATCGATGTTGTTTACGCTATTGCTTCGCCCGGCGGAATAGACAGTAGCCTTTTAGTTGTTTTTAACGTTTCGGGTATCCACGCGCCAAAAAATCATACCGCCGTCGTTTTTTGTGTTAGTGAATATAGCATTCAATGCCGGATTTAGAAAAAGTTTATGGCTAATTTTTTATCATAACAACCAACAACAAGGAATCTACATCATACGTAGTAATACGTATACTATCAACCATCACCAAAAACTATACACACCACCCCCTATCTATACACACAGCGTCCGGAGCTTCCAGTACACTTTTATTTGTTCGTATAAGCTTTAATCGCCCCCGCTGCACGGATCTTTTTCACACGATCCATCAAAATCCTTCACCAAAAACAGTGTCTCCAAAACACTTGACACATCCCATCCTCCTGCCGGAACACTTTTTCACACAGCCTGCATGCCGGCGTATAAAAAACACTTTCATGCCCGTATATATACGTAGGCAGCACGAACCGCCTGCATGTGCCAAGCGGTGCCACGTTTCAGAAAAAAAATAGTCAGGAGCGCCTAAAAGAACCCTTTGCTTTCGCCCGCGGCATTTTCAGACATCCGCTCGGCGTGCTCTTTGCCCAGGTAACGATCGATCATGCCGTGCCCAATATATATCAGCGGTGTGAGCAGTACGGCCACGCAGGCTTTATAAAGATAGTTGGTGATGCCGATGGCGAGAATCTGTTTATTGGAGAAGATGCCCGAAAAAGCAATGTATAGCACCACAAAGCTATCGACAAACTGCGACACGAGGGTCGACCCTGTAGCCCGAAGCCACAGCATGCGGCTACCCGTCATGTTGCGTAAGCGCTGAAACACAAACACATCGACCAACTGTCCCACGATGAACGCTACCAGCGAGGCGAAGATGATACGCTGCCCCTGGCCGAAGATCTTGCCAAAGGCAAAGTCGATGTTAAAATTACTTCCTTCCGGGCCTCTGTTATTGGCCTCTATCCACCAGTCGGCCGGCGGCAGATAAATCGCCACCAGCAACATGACAAACGCATAGGCAATCAGGATCGCGGTGAGGTAGCTGATGCGTTTTACACCGGGCTTGCCGAAGTATTCATTGATCAGGTCGGTTGTGATAAAGACGACCGGCCAGATCACCACCCCGGCCGTGAGGTTAAAATCCATGGTAAACCCGAGGATGTTCAGATGCGCGGGTTGCGAGCCCACCGTCGCCTCGGCAGAAAAGATTTTCACGCCAATCATTTCGGCCAGCAGGGCGTTGGTGATAACAATTCCCGCCAGGACCATAAAGAGGCGGCTGTGTTTTTGTTCGACGGTAGGTTCCATGATGTTTATTCGGCAATACTAAATTCTACGCCTTCCAGCGCCAGGTGTGCTTCGGGAAAAATACGACGAGCTTCGTCCAATATGGGTTCCAGCTCTTTGTAGCGCGCGGAGAAATGGCCCAGCACCAGCTTGCCGGCGTCGGCCTTGAGGGCGATCGTGGCGGCATGGGCGGCTGTGCTGTGCAACGTTTCGCGCGCGCGCGGCTCGTCGTCCATTGTAAAAGTAGCTTCGTGGTAGAGAATGTCGACGCCCTTTATTTGTTCGGCTATTCGCTCGACATACGCCGTGTCGGAGCAGTACGCATAGCTGCGCGAACGCCGCGGCGGCAGCGTCAGGTCGGCGTTGCGATACAGGATATTGCCGGCGTCGTCCACGACATCGTCGCCGCGCTTCAGTCCGGCCACTTGCCGGATCAGCAACCCTTGGGGCAGACGCGTTTTGTCGACGCGCCGGGGCTTGGGTTTCTCTTTAAATAAAAAACCCGAGCTGCGGATCTTGTGCACCAGCGGTATGGTCTCCACGGTGATCGCATCGTCTTCATAGATCACGCCCTGCGCGTCTTTTTCCAACCGGTGAAAAACAATGCGGAAGGATGGCGCCGAGCGCGAATAGCGCAGTTGCGTGGTGATGATCTCGTCCAGGCCGCGGTGACTGTAGACGTGGAGGTCCGCCGCGCGGCGCTGCAGGTGCATGGTAAAGATCAGGCCCATCAGGCCCAGGTAATGATCGCCGTGCAGGTGACTGATAAAGATGTGATTGATGCGGTGATAGGATGCGCCAAAACGCATGAGCTGCATCTGCGCGGCTTCACCACAGTCGACTAAAAAGAACCGGCTTTGGATCTCCACCAACTGCGCGCTGGGGTGGCGGCCGTATACCGGCAAGGCGCCGCTCGATCCGAGAATAGTAATCTTAAAGCTCATAGTACCAGGCGGCGACAACAGGTAAAATAAAAAGACCAAAACTCCGCGGAGCTTTGGTCAGTATATCGGTCACCAGCATACTCCCTCAGCGGGTGTCGCCGGCTTTGAGGTCTTTTTCAATCTCGTGCATATAGACCGTATCGATGGCCTCTTCTACCGTCGGCAGAATGTTGAGCACGCTGTCAAGCTGCGAGATCTTGATCAGCTTCATCGAGTGGTCGGACAGGCTGGCCAGCACAAATATGCCGCCGTCTTCCTGTACAATACGGTTTCCTACCAACAGGGCGCTCAGGCCGGAAGAGTCGGTATACTTCACATCGGAAAGGTCGAGAATGATGTTGCGCACACCTTCGGCGTGCAGCGTGATCAGCTCCGACTTAAGCCCCGGTGCCACACTGCTGTCCAGCTTTTCTTCGTGCAGCTTCAGCATGCAGTACTTCTCCTGCTTATCGATCGTATATTTCATCGGTTCGTATTTACAAAATGGTCTCTCTCGTGTTGGGCCGGTATCGGTATACCCGTTAGTGCTTCTGACCTTCTAAGGTAACGGATTTTATTGAATTGAGAATGCTTTGCTCGATTCTTTCCAGCATCTGCGTATACGCCACGGGTGCCAGGGCCTCGCCGCGCACCGCCTCGTACAGCTCTTTGTAACGCGTGGAGATAGATTCCACCACGGCGTCCGTCATCTCCGGAACACGCTGGCCGTCCTTTCCCTGGAAGCCGTTCTCGATCAGCCACTGCCGCACAAATTCTTTCGAGAGCTGCTTCTGCGGCTCTCCGGCCTGCTGCCGGGCAGCATATCCTTCCCGGTAAAAATACCGCGACGAGTCCGGTGTGTGTACTTCGTCAATGAGGTAGATGGTACCATTGTGTTTACCAAACTCATATTTGGTATCCACCAGGATCAGGCCGCGGGCGGCCGCGAGCTCGGTACCTTTTTCAAACAAACGCAGGGTATAGTTTTCCAGCATGGCGTAGTCTTCCGGACTCACCACGCCACGGGCCAGGATCTCCTCACGGGAAATGTCTTCATCGTGGCCGACGGCGGCTTTGGTCGTCGGCGTAATGATAGGGTGCGGCAGCTTGTCATTTTCGCGCAGGCCTTCCGGCAACGGCACACCGCATAGTATGCGTTTGCCTTCGCGGTATTCACGCCACGCGTGGCCGGCCAGGTAGCCGCGTACTACCATTTCTACCGCAAACGGCTGACAGCGGAAACCCACGGTTACGTTCGGGTCGGGCGTCGCGATCACCCAGTTCGGCACCAGGCCTTTGGTGGCCTCCAGGTTAAACGCCGCGATCTGGTTCAGCACGCGGCCCTTATCGGGAATGGCGCGTGGCAAGATGACGTCGAACGCGGAGATGCGGTCGGTAGCCACCATGGCCATATAATCGCCGAAATAGTAGACGTCGCGGACCTTGCCGCTGTAAAAACCGGTTTGGTTGGGGAATTTGAACTTGGTTTCGCTGATTGCCTGCATGAAAATGGTATTCCAGCCGGCAAGTTAATGGTTTACTTTAAAATAGTCACCACCGCACCGGCTTTGTAGGTGGTGGTGCGGCTCAGCTGGCCACTTTCGTCGTACTCGCGCCAGTCGCGATTCTTTTTATCGCCGGCGTACTCGCCCTGTTCGCGCACTTTTCCGGAGGGGTAATACGCCGTGAACGGGCCATGCCGGCGGTTGGAGCGATACTCCCCTTGCGTGGCTAGGGTGCCCGTTTCGTAATACGTGCGCACTGGGCCTGCCAGCAGATCGAATTTAAACGTTTCTTCCTGCTGCACTTTGCCCGACGGATAATAGGTGTACCGCACGCCCATACGCTTGCCGGCATCATAGGTCTCTTTAATATGTGGCGTGCGCCCGCCGGGATGGTAGTACACCCACAGGCCCTGCGGCTTTTCATTCCGGAATCGCTTTTCGTTTTGCAAGGCGCCGTTCTCGTCCAGCGTCTCCTGGGTCATGTCGATGCCGTTTGCAGCTACCTGCTCTTTTACGTGTATTTTGCCCGACGGATAATACTCCACATTATGGCCTGTCTTCTTGCCATCTTTATAATTGAACCGGTGCTGTACCGAACCGTCCGCAAAGTACGCCGTGTTGGGCCCCTGCAGCTTGCCGTTTACAAAGCTGCCTTCCAATAACGGGCGGCCGGTGCTGTCGTATCGTTTAAAGTCACCATTGCGCGAGCCCTTCTTCATCTCCGAGACCGTCTCTACCTGGCCGTTGGGATAATAGCTTTTAAAGTAGCCCGTCAGAACGCCTTCTTTATAATTCCCTTCTGTCTCTACCTTGCCGTTCTCAAAGAATGTGCGCGTAATACCGTTGGGTTTGCCACGATAATAAACGATCTCCTTGCGCACCGCGCCACTGGGGTAAAACTCTTTCACTTGTCCTTCCGGTTTACCCTTGGCAAAATACGTCTGGCTTTTTACGGCGCCGTTATCAAAAAACAGCTGGATGCTGTCGGCAAGCTTGTCGTTCTGATAATATGCGCGCTGCACCGGTTTTCCGTCGTCATTATAGACGACCACCGGGCCGTGGCGCAAGCCGTTGACAAACCCCAGTGTGCGTGCGGGGCGGCCGTTTGAATGGAACTCGCGAAACTCGCCGGACTTGACGCCGTCGTCAAAATTGCCCTCCAGCATCACCTGGCCGTTTTCATAGTACCGGCGATAAAGTCCTTCCATACTGCTGTTGTCGCTGGCAGATACCGTGTACACTTCCTGGAGGTGTTTTCGGGCAGAGTCGTAATAGGTGCGTACCTCCCGCTGTGCCCAGGCAACGTCGGGGATCATCGTGACTACCCATACAGCCACCGGAATCCAGGCTTTGATTTGTTGTTTCATGCAAAAAATGAATGCGCAAAGATAACGAAGAATGATAATGGTTATTTTTGCCACCTGAAAAACCTGTACATGAGTTTTACTGCCAAGGCAAAGGAAGCGGGTGTTTGGCTCAGGAAGATCGTAGCCGTACTCTTTGTCGCCCAGCTATTCTATATTTTTATCCTCAAATGGGTAGATCCACCCATTACCGTCACCCAATTGGTCAGCTGGGTGACCGGCTACGGCCTGAAGCGCGACTATATTCCCTTGCGCGACATGGGGCCGAACGCGCCGTTTGCGGTCCTCTGCTCCGAAGATCAGCTTTTTCCCGACCACAATGGGTTCGACATCAAGAGCATTCAAAAAGCGCTCGAGAACAACAACAAAGCGAAGGCCCGCCTGCGCGGTGCGTCGACGCTCAGCCAGCAGGTGGCCAAGAATGTTTTTCTGTGGCAAGGGCGCAGCTGGATCCGCAATGGGCTGGAGGCGTATTTCACGTTTATGATCGAGCACGTGTGGGGCAAACAGCGCATTCTGGAGGTATATATGAATGTGACGGAAATGGGCCGTGGGGTGTTCGGCATTGAAGCGGCGGCGCAGTACTATTTTAAGAAGCCTGCGAAGAAGTTGTTACCGGTGGAAGCGGCGCGCATTGCCGCGAACTTGCCGAATCCGAAAAAGTATAAGGTCAATCCGGCGTCGGAGTATATTGTTAGAAGAGGGAATTGGGTGTTGCAGCAGATGGGAAATCTGCGGGGGGATGTGGATGTAGTGATGTTGCTTAATGCGGAGAAAAAGAAATACGATAAGTAAGTTTGTGGGAGACGAAATCTGGCGTGTTAGCGCGTCGCGTGTGCCAGGCATACTGATTTGCTGGCGCAAGTATAAACACCAGGCGTTAGCGTAGGTGTGGTACTTGTGACTGAAACTGTTGCCAGTCTTAGACTGGCGTGTTGGTCTATGGTTGTTTCTACGACTCAATACCGTACCAGCCGATGTTGAAGTACGACCATGCCGCTCTTTAGGAGGCGCAGTATATAGGTGCCCGCGGGGATGTCGTCGAAGGCGATGATTACTTCGTTTTTTGCTGGGATCGATGTTATGGGAACTGTGCGACGTGCGCCGGTCGTGCTGACCACTTCGGCACCGTCGATGCGGAGCGGATCTTGCACGGCCGTGATGTATAGTGTATTTCCCTGCACTGGGTTGGGATGGACCAGGAGGCCTAAGCGCTCCCCTCCTTCTATGCCGACGACGCCGCCTTCGGCCAATATGATAGTAAATTCCTGGCGGAAATCGCCCGCGCTATTCTTCGCTTCGATCGTAACGGTATAAGTGCCCGGCTCCAACCCCTTGCCTACCACCAGTTGGTCACCCTTAATGCTGAACTTGGCATTGTCGGATATACCCGCAGGCAGGCTAAACGTTGTGGGGCGTGCGCCATTGCTGACAATGCGGCCAACCGCTGTGCCGACAGTGGATTTTGTGACGCCGGGCATAGCACTTAGACGGAGCACATTGGGCGCCGTGGCATTCAGTGGCTTCTTGCCACAGGCTTTCATCCATTCAAACCAATCGCCATCCGGGTCGTTTTTGGCCCATTGATAATATGGAGCACCATTTATCGCTCCGGTTACTTGCGCCGTGTTCATGCCCTGCGCGTTATAGACACATTCCCATGCTTCGTGCCCCAGGTCCCGATAAACGGTCAGTCGCGTGCGGGTTGCATCCAGCTTGTAGAGGGCTGTATGAAAGTTGGCTACATCCGCCACGAGGTTGGGCATAACGTCGTCCTCGCCCTGGTGGATCCATACATATTGTTTGTTGTCGACAATCTGCTGCACCTTCGACACGGCGGCCGTCAGGTTGGTCGACATGAGGGTAAACGTCGAGAAGCTCTTGTATACATCGGAATTCGCCACGATCATATCACGGATGGCATACCCGCCGGCAGAAAGCCCGGCCAGGTGCTGTTGTCCGGGTTCGATCACAGCTTTGTAGTGATCTGTCGCCCACGTGATAAAATTGGTAATGCTGGCATTGCCGCTCCAATACCCGCTGGGGTCCTGTGGCACCAGCACGATAAAATCGGTGTTGTGTGTTTTCAGCCACTGGCAGACCTGAACGTTCAGGATCTTGTCGAGTGAGCTCGATGTCCCCATGCCGGCATCGTTCAGACCGTGCAACCAATAGAGCACAGGATATTTTTTTGCGCCGCTGTCGTCAAACCCCGGTGGCAGGTATTCAACATATCCCTTCGGATTCGCATCAACCGTCTTCTCGGGAACTTTCGTGAGAGTGCCTTTTTGTGCAAATCCCACCGTGACCAGCGACAACAGGCTGGCGGTAAGCATTAAATTACGTAACGTCAAGGGTGCAGGTCTTAAAGTCTTTACTTATAACTGAATGAGAAGGGTTCCGAAAATTAGCGAAAGCGTGGAGATTTATCCCCGCGCCTACCAGCATTTAATTTTTCAAACGTTTCCAAACTGCTATTCTGCCATCTATAGACCCCTAATTGGTTTTGACAAGCCTGCTTTGCTGGACCGTGGCCTGCCGGTGAAACAATCGAACAACATAGATACCGGCTGGCAGATCGCCCAGGTCAACGGCTACGATACCGTCCGCCGACTGCCCGACTGTACGGTGTAGTGTGACACCCTGGGTGCTGACCAACTCGATCGCATCGATCACGCCACGATCGCTGCCAGTCCTGACGGAAAGCATCCGCCCTTGCAGGGGATTGGGATATACCGCCACAGCACGCGCGCCTGCGCCTTGCTCATTACCGACAATCACTTCTTCCTCTTTCTTATTTACCGTAATCTCGAAGGTCTTTTCTGTCGCTCCAATGACGTTGGTTGCCTTCACCACCACAGTGTAGGTACCAGGTGAAAGGGACTCCCGCACCGTAAGGGCAGCGCCTTCTACCATAAAGGCATCATTGTCGCCTGTACTGGCCGGCAGCGTAAACGCCATCGGCTCAAGACCGTCGGCGGTAAGATCGCCTACCAGCGTGTCGGCTTTAAAGCCTTCTTCCAGCACATGGTTGCTCAGCGCCAATGCAAATGGGGCCTTGGCATTTACCGGCGCCTTGCCGTGGCGGATCATCCAGGTATACCAGTCCGGATCAGGATCGGCTTCCGTCCAGGGATAGAATGTCGTACCGTCGATGGTGCCCGTGAGCTGCTTCCTCTTTTTCCCGTCGTTGTTATATACATAGATCCAGGAGGCGTGCGCCACATCGACAAACGCCGTAAAGCGCGTACGTGTGGAGTCCAGCGCGTAGAGCTTGTTGTGAAAACCTTCGGCCTCGCTCATCCTGTTCGGGTTAATGTCTTTGTCGCCGTGGAAGATCCATACATATTGGTCGTTGTCCACGATGTTTTTCACATAGCCTTCGGCCGTAGCCAGGTTCGTGGACATCAGTGTAAAGGTTGAGAAAGCCCGACACGCGGGTGTGTTGGCAATGATGTAGTCTTTGATGCCGTAGCCGCCGGAGGAGAAGCCCGCCAGGTGTTGCTGCGTCGGCTGAATGACGCCTTTATACTCCTGCGAGGCCCAGGTCACAAAAGCCTGCAGGTCATTGTTGTCGTTGCCCGTCCAATACCCACTGTGGTCTTGTGGCGCTAATACCACAAAAGGAACATCGTGGGTCTTGAGCCACTGGCAGAGATAGGTGTTCAGTACTTCATCCATTTCTTCATAAGAGCCCCACCCCTTCTCGCCAAGACCGTGCAGAAAGTATAATACGGGATATTGTGTTTTGCCACTATCATCAAAGCCCGGCGGCAGGTATTCCACATACCCTTTAACGTTGCCGTTACGTGTGCGGATGGCATATTTGGTGAGCGTACCTTTTTGGGCAACGGCCGATTGCACCACCGTACAGCATAGCACGGCGGCCCAGAGCAGGAGTAGTAGAGGTCTTAACATGTGTATACGAGCGGTTTGGAGTCGACAAAAACTGTGGGGGAACAGCTTTCTCTCCTGAAAAGTACTAAAACATTGTGCCTTAGAAAAGTGGGTAAAAAAAAGACCGTAGTCACCCCGCGGAATCTGCGGGGTGATTCGGGTTCATATCATTATTGCTTCGCGATCCGCATGGTCTCCATGGGGGCATTGCGGCGCCAGATCTGCAGGGTATACATACCCGGCGTCATATCAAAGGGGAATGTTAGCGGTACTCCTTGCTGGCTTGGCACATTGATGTACCGCGCACGCACCACTCCGGCGGGGTCGAGCACCAAAATGGCATTGAAGAATACATTTTCGACCTGGGGTGTGATGTTGAGACTATTTCCGGCCACCGGGTTGGGCGATACGGTATACGTCGTGCCATTGCTTTGCCCGACGGTAATCGTAAAGGCCTGACGGATGCTGCCCGAACCGTTGGCGGCCTGCAACTGAATGGTATAGCTTGTGCGGCCCGCCAGCGAGCTTGCTACGGTAAGCTGATTGTTCTGAATGGAAAAGCGTGCATTGTCATACGCTCCCGACACCAACGTGGTCGTTACCGGCGCGGTGCCGTTGGCAGCGGCAGTGCCCACGGCGGTGCCCGGGCCGGCCCCACTGCCGACGCTGGTGTTGCTTAGCGCGATTGCCGTGGGCGCAGTACCACTGGCCGGTGGCGGCGCGGCGCCCGTTTTGGGGTGCGAGAGCAGCCAGCCAAACCAGGTGCGGTTCGGATCGCTGGTCGTCCAGTTGTAGTACGTTGTCCCCGACACGGTGCCGGTCACTTGCGGCGACGTTCTGCCCGTGCCGTTATATACTTTGTCCCACGCGCCGTGGCCCAGGTTCAGGTAGGCCGTGAGACGCGAGCGACGCGAGTCAAGCCTGTATACGGCGTTGTGAAAGTTGGCCACCGACGCCAGCTGATTCGGCGTAACGTCGTCTTTTCCCTGATGGATCCATACATATTGGTTGTTCGAGACGATCTGCGACGCACGGCCCACGGCGCCATCCAGGTTGGTGGACATCGGCGTGAAGGTGGAGAACGCTTTATAGGTGGCCGAGTTACCCACGATAAAATCACGAATGCCATAACCGCCCGACGAAAGCCCCGCCATGTGTTGCTGGTTCAGGTCGATCGAGCTCCTATAATATACCTTCGCCCACTCCACGAATCTGGCAATGCTATTGGAGCCGTTCCAATAACCGCTCGCGTCCTGCGGCGCGAGAACAATAAAATCTACATCGTTTGTTTTAAGCCAATTCGATACCTGCTGGCTCATGAGCTTGTCGAGCGAAGCCGACGTACCGCCGCCGACACCTTCCAATCCGTGCATCCAGTATAACACGGGATATTTTCTGGTGCTGACATAATTCGGGGGCAGATACTCTATATACCCTTTTGGGTTAGCGCTCCGGGTGTTGACGGGAACTTTGGTGAGCTTGCCCCGCTGAGCGTGGGCCTCGGTGTAGACGCCGGCGCTGATCGCGACAATCCACAAGAGCAGTAATAAGGGTCTTACCAATCGTTGCATATCTATATTAAGGATAGTTCAAGCTGTAGTGTCACCCGCGGGCGACAACATAACCTGTACTTTTAAAAGATTATGCCGGGGTATGCCTGACGACAAACGGCTCGCCAGCGCGACGAGTGAACATGAAATATAAAAAAAGCCGGCCCATTGGGGCCGGCTTTTGTAGAAACCGTGGTCGGCGGGGGACATTGTTCGTGTGCCGCGGTTCAGAATATGTCGTTAGTTCTTTACGAGGCGTACCGTTTCCATGGACGCATAGCGGCGCCAGATCTGCAAGGTATAGATGCCTGTGGGCAGATCGAAGGGGAACGTCAGTGCCTGGCCTTTCACACCTTGCACATTCACAAAGCGGGTCCTGACAATGCCGTTGCCGTCGACCACCAGGATGGCGTTGAAGAATACGTTGTCCTGGTTCGGTGTAATGCTCAGCACGTTTCCGGTCATCGGGTTCGGGTATACCGAGTAGATACCGCCGGACGCTGTTGCCACTGTGATGGTGAAGGACTGCTTGTAGGTGCCTTTACCGTTTGCCGCTTGCAGCTGTACAGTATACGAGCTCTTTTCGGTCAGCGCGCTGGCCAGTACAAGCTGGTTATTCGTCACGCGGAACTTTGCATTGTCGGAAGCGCCCGATACCAGGGTGATCGTTACCGGTGCTGTGCCGTTGGCAGCAACGTTGCCTACCACGGTGCCGGCAGGAGCGCCCGAGGCTACACCTGTACCGCTCAGGGTAATAGACGTAGGTGCGACGTCGGTGACCGGAGGAGGCGTAGTGCCATTCTTCGGGTGCGACTTCATCCAGCCGAACCAGTCTTTATTCACATCGCTGTTCGTCCAGTTATAGTAGGTGGTACCGGAGATTGTACCCGTCCACTGCGCAAACGTTCGCCCCGTGCCGTTGTACACTTTGTCCCAGGCAGAGTGCCCCAGGTTTACGTAGGCCGTGAGGCGAGCACGTTTCGAGTCAAGTTTATAGACCGCGTTGTGGAAGTTCTGAACAGCGGCGATCTGGTTAGGCGTTACGTCGGCCGTACCCTGGTGAATCCATACATATTGATTATTGGCAACAATCTGCGATGCCTTTCCAATTGCGCCATCCATGTTGGTCGACATTGGCGTAAAGGTCGAGAATCCCTGGTAGGTAGCTGTATTTGCTACGATAAAGTCACGGATACCGTACCCACCTGCCGAAAGACCGGCCATGTGTTGCTGATTCAGGTCCATGGACGACTTATAATAGGTCTTTGCCCATTCTACAAATCTGGTGATGCCGTTGGTGCCATTCCAATATCCGCTGGCATCTTGCGGAACCAACACGATGAAATCTACATCGTTTGTTTTCAGCCAGTTCGCAATCTGGCGGTTCATCAGCGTTTCCAGTGAACCGCTGGTACCGGGACCGACTTCACCCAGGCCAGGCAGCCAGTACAACACTGGATACTTTTGAGTAGACGAATAGTTGGGTGGCAGATACTCGATGTAACCCTTGGGGTTAGCGCTGCGAGTGTTAATGGGTACTTTGGTAAGTTTACCTTGTGCGAAAACTACAACTGCTGAGCAAAACAGCCAACAGATCAGAAACAAAGATCTGAGTTTCATTTTTTACCTTCTCCTCTTTTAACTTATGAGGGGGCCAGTGGCACAGTCCTTTACAGACCAAACTGTCACACTGTTCATAATGGTTGATATTTTTTTTGTGTACGAAAGCAACCCATCTGATATCCGAACCGTTATCCCTCTTACAGTTCGAGTACCCGACGAAAGGCTCTATTGCTTTCGCGATACAAACATACTACAAGGAAGCCCTGGAGTCCTTCCGTTTATCGATGAGCTGAATAATTAGGCATGATACTATCAGAATAGCGCGATGAACTACATCGCGACTCACAACACCAACACCACTCGTGTAAATGGATTTGTCGCTCACAACGCCGTCACAATACGACGGAAATCAACACTTAACAATTTCATCACATCGTCTCGAAACACCGCTATATTCACTGCTAAACAACTGACAGTACAGTGTTTACGAATATGTTCTTAAAGCAATTTACAACACCATTTTTCGCCTTCTGTAAATATACCTTGTGACGAGCGAGGGAAGCCAGACACAAGGTATAAATGTATGTTCACGAGGCACTCCGTCGAGTTATTCAATGAACATGTATACCACCTCATCTTAAAACTCCGTGCCAACCGGTACGATCTGCGCAGCAGCCGTCACGTTTGAGTGAGCAGGTGGTTGACGTGCGTGGAAGTTGTGGAATTTTTCTACATGTATGGTGGAAAACCAGAATCAAAAAGTTAAGAAATGACGTTTAAAAAATCGGGCCGCACGGTGGCCACTCCGGAATTTCCCGGAGGCCAGCCGTGGTAAGATCCAGCCCCTCCGGGAAACGTATGCGATGTTTTTGCGACAGCCGATCGCGAGAGCAAAAACATACAAAACTCGGCCATTCACTTACAGAACAAAATTTACAACGGCAATTGACGCGCATGACAGAATTAATAAACACCGGTCGTCCACTCGTATCCGGTTGGCTACTTTTCTTTATCTTTGCGGCTTGATCTTCCCATAATACATGATCGCAGCAAACAACCTATCGCTCCAATTTGGAAAGCGCGTCCTTTTCGACGAAGTCAATATAAAATTTACGGCCGGCAACTGCTATGGCGTGATTGGCGCCAATGGCGCCGGTAAATCGACCTTCCTGAAGATCCTGGCAGGTGACATTGATCCTACCCGCGGCAAGGTGGTGATCGATCCGGGCAAGCGTATGGCGGTGCTCCGGCAGGATCACCATGCCTACGACGAAGTGCCCGTGCTCGACGCGGTGATGATGGGGCACAGCCGCCTATGGACGATCATGCAAGAAAAAGATGCCATTTATGCGAAGCCCGACTTCTCTGAAGAAGACGGTGTACGTGCCTCGGAATTGGAAGCCGATTTCGCCGAGATGGATGGATGGAATGCGCAATCGGATGCAGCCTCTCTGCTCAGCGGCCTGGGCATTCCCGAAGAAGATCATTATAAGCTGCTGCAAGAGCTCAGCGGTAATCAAAAGGTACGGATCCTCCTCGCGCAGGCACTGTTTGGCAACCCCGACATCCTGATTCTCGATGAGCCTACCAACGACTTGGATATCAACACCATTACGTGGCTGGAAGATTTCTTGCTGGAGTTTAAGAATACCGTGATTGTTGTATCGCACGACCGTCACTTCCTTGACACTGTCTGTACGCATATCGCCGACATCGACTTTAGCGCCATTAAACTCTACACCGGCAGCTACACCTTCTGGTACCAATCGAGCCAGCTGGCGTTGCAGCAACGCTCGTCGGCCAACAAGAAAGCCGAAGAAAAGAAAAAGGAACTGCAGGAATTTATCCAGCGCTTTAGCGCCAACGCCTCCAAGTCACGCCAGGCAACCAGCCGCCGTAAGCTGTTGGACAAGATCAACGTGGACGATATCCAACCGTCCACTCGTCGTTACCCGGCCATCATCTTCCAGCAGAAGCGCACTGCCGGCGACCAGATACTTCAAATCGAGAACCTGAGCTATTCGCTCAACGGCTCCCCGCTCTTTAAGAACCTGGACGTATACGTCAACAAAGGCGACAAGATCGCATTCCTCAGCAAAGAGG
Organism: Dawidia cretensis; assembly: GCF_018598175.1. Classification (GTDB taxonomy): domain Bacteria; phylum Bacteroidota; class Bacteroidia; order Cytophagales; family Cyclobacteriaceae; genus Ohtaekwangia; species Ohtaekwangia cretensis. The sequence goes on along the minus strand of NZ_JAHESE010000033.1, from coordinate 18,597 downwards.
GCCTGGCCATCACATCGCTGTTCCGCATTTTAGCCGGTGAGCTAAAGCCTGATACAGGCGAGTTTAAATTCGGCCAGACGATCACCCCGGCCTACCTGCCGGCGAATAACGAAGAGTACTTTAACTCGAACGACAACCTCATCGACTGGCTGCGTCAATATGCCGAGGACGAAAATAAAGACGAGGTATACGTCCGCGGCTTCCTGGGTAAAATGCTCTTCTCCGGGGAAGAGGTGTTCAAAAAATGCAACGTATTGTCGGGTGGTGAGAAGGTACGCTGCATGGTATCGCGGATGATGCTGGCCGGTGGCAACTTGCTGATCCTGGACGAGCCCACCAACCACCTTGACCTGGAATCGATCACGGCATTTAACAACGCTCTGAAAGACTTTCCCGGCGCGGTACTCTTCACGTCGCATGACCACGAGTTCACCAACACCGTGGCCAACCGCATCATTGAGATCTCGCCGAACGGCTTTATCGATAAGCTCATGTCGTACGACGAATACATTGAGAACGACAAGGTAGCCGCACAGAAATTAACACTCTACGCGTAGAATCAGTGTGCGTGTGAGAGCGAAGAGAAACAGAAAACCTGTATTTGCCTGTCGCTCTCACACGAATAAAGTCGTGCACTTCCTTACTGTGCGTGCCATAACCCTATCGTGAATTATTACGCTTAATCTCAAAAAAGCATTCGTCACAGACAATGCGGATCTGGGCGAACGCCTCCGATTTTTCATTCCACTCCCCTTCCTTCCGGCGTTCCAGCTCGCAGGCATCACACCACGCCTGGTAGTCGTCTTCCGGCGCTATGTCGGGATCGGATTCAAACGCCTCATAAAATCCTACATTCGTGTCCGTTCCTAAATGCTGGCAGACAAAGGCTGCCCGCGTTCGCGTGCCGTGCTCTCCACATTCAACCTGTCGTTGCTGGTTCTTTTGTTCCACCAATGCTTCATGTTCTTCTTGTGTCAGCTCGTTAGTGAATATGAAGTAGATATATTGATGCTCGTGCGGGATGCGGTAGACACCGATGCCGCTTATCAACGTGGCGGCTATCGCCGTCAGGGCCCAGCCCATATATTCATCACTCTGCCCGTGAAAGCCTTCGGTCAGGGGCAGGAAGCCATGCGCGTTTCCAAACGCCTGCACCTTCTCAAGACCTTTGGATACATGCCGTGGAGTAGTCTTGTTGAACCAGGACCACATCCAGGTATTCCGCCGCGACGAAAACGATCCTACGTCGATGTATTTGAAATACAAATTCCGACCATCCTCCGAGTAAAAGTGAAACGCGCCGATGTCGTGGTCATAGAACCAGTTTTCGTAGCTGTTCAGGTCGTACAGTTCGATAAAGGTCTTTTGAAGCGACGAGATTTCTTCCAGGCATTGATCTTTGTAGGCGTCGAAGTCGTCTATGTTCATCGGTAGCGAAGTTGGCAGTTCAAATATAATAAACTACTTCCGACCACGTCTGCGCCTGTCATACACGTGTCATTGCGGATATTCGGTAGCAAAACCTTCCTACGCGCTCGGGCAGGTCCCATCAAGCCCGCGACGACGCTCCGCTAAAAAGACGCTTCACCATGGGCCATGCCCCTGTCGACCACAACGCCCAGGCAACGAGCACCGGCTGGAAAAAGAGGCGGGCGAAACGCTTTTCCTCCGTATCGAGGCCAAAGGCGTTGGTGTCGTTGACGTACTGCGCGATGTTGCCTGGAAATACAAGGATGTAAAAAACGGCCAGCGCAATGCCTACCTCTACCCGGAGTTGGCGCCAGAAGATCATGGTGGCTCCCAAAAGCACCTCAACAATGCCTGAAAGTATCACCACCAGGTCTTTACTCAGCGGTACCCAGTCCGGCACCTGGGCCTGGAATTCCTGACGTTGGAAGGTTAAGTGGCCAACGCCGGCCAGGAGCATGAAGGCGCCGAGGGTGATGCGGAAGATGGTTTGAGTGCGGGTTGTAGGTGTTTGCATGAAGGTGTATTTCAGGGGAAACTCCCAAAAAACTATACCTGTGCCCAAATCGGATTCGGGTGTAGGTTTAGACGGGGTACGTGTATGGTTGCCTAAGTTACGTTACCGTTGGGAGTCGGGAGACTCCCCCATTGTAGGCAGCGTTGGATACCTTGTTATACTAAACTTTTATATAAATTTTGTTACGGTCTAATATATATCCGATGGCCCAATTCAGCAGCATGAATGAAATGGCGAAGAGTAGTGAGGCCAGCTTCTCGGGGGTGAAACTCGCAAAGAACAGATAGACGGCGTGTAGCAGGCTGTGATCTCCGACAGGGACAGTGTATAGTATCGTGATCAGCACACCCGCTGAAGCATAGATGAACAACGGGTTTTTGCCGAAAACCTCGAAGAAATATGTCCACCCGCGACGTGCTTGCAGCTCGATGATGTATACCAATGCCGACAGTACCACGAGTGCGATGCCTGTTGTGACCAATGTGAACGAGCTCGTCCAGATCTTTTTGTTGATCGGAAATGCCGGGTGCCATGCCAGTGCTACGGCAATCAATGCGGCGCCTGCCAGTAGAAGTTTCGCAATAGTCTCATAGCTGTTTCCGCGGCGGCGGATGAAGTCGCCGGCCAGGAAACCAATGATGACATTGACGATTGCCGGTAGTGTGCTCAAAATGCCTTCCGGATCAAAGGCAACGCCCTCGCCGTGGTACAGGCGCGGATCGCCGATCAACCATTTGTCCAGGGCGTTCCCCGCATAGCCTGTCAGGCTGTAGGGGTCACCGGGCGTGCCGGCCACGTATAGGATCAACCAATAGGCCAGCAGCAGTATGGCGCCGACGATCACGGTCGTGCGACGCGATGTATAATAAATGATGATGGACGCGATGCCATAGCACAACGCGATGCGCTGCAATACGCCGGGAATACGGGCGTCCGCAGGACTGATAAAAGCTCCCTGGCCAAAATCGTAGAACGGGAACCACGACAACAGGTAGCCGATCAAAAAGATCAGGGCCGTACGTTTGAGTGTCTTCTTCCAAAAGATGGCACTGCCCTGCCCGGTATACTTGTGCATGGCAAAGGCCATGGCATTGCCGACGGCAAAAAGAAAGGACGGAAAGACGAGATCGGTTGGCGTCAGGCCGTGCCACGGAGCATGTAGGAACGGACCGTATACGTGGCCCCAGCTTCCGGGCGAATTGACGATGATCATGAGGCAAACCGTCATACCGCGGAATACATCCAGGGCGAGGTAGCGTGCAGGTTGGTTGGTCATGGTTTTAGCGTAGGTCGATCTGGAATTGTGGGGATAGAATAGTAATTATTTTTGAGTGCCACAAATCTGCCCGCCCGCCAGATCAGTGGTAATGGCCGATTCATAGGCAAAATAGTTGTTCAGTAAAGCTATTCCGGCCGGTTTTTCCGCCTGTATTTTATCCAGCGCAGCAACCGCTGCTGTAGCGCGTATGTGGGAATTGCAAAAGGAATTCTACCTTTCGCCCCTTACAAACCCAACCGACAACAATCTGACTATGGCTACCACCTTTAACGCCGCCCGCTACAGCCAAATGGAATACCGCCGTTGTGGCAAAAGCGGGATCAAACTGCCGGCAGTATCACTGGGCCTCTGGCACAACTTCGGCTATGTCGACACCCTCGAAAACGGTCGCGACATCCTGCGCCTGGCGTTCGACGCCGGCATTACCCATTTCGACCTGGCCAACAACTACGGACCGCCGCCGGGCTCTGCCGAAGAGAACTTTGGCCGCATCCTGCACCGCGACTTTACCAACCATCGCGATGAGCTCATCATCTCTACCAAAGCCGGCTATACCATGTGGGAGGGGCCTTACGGGGACTGGGGGTCTAAAAAATACCTGGTGTCCAGCCTTGACCAAAGCCTGCGGCGCATGAAGCTTGATTACGTCGACATCTTCTACCACCACCGGCCCGATCCGGAAACGCCGCTCGAGGAGACGATGTATGCGCTCGACCTGATCGTGCGCCAGGGAAAGGCCTTATATGCGGGCATTTCCAACTATCCCGCGGCGGAAGCCGCACGCGCCATCCGCATCCTGCGTGAGTTGGGTACACCTTGTTTAATACACCAGCCCAAATACTCCATGTTCGAGCGTTGGGTGGAAGACGGCCTGCTGAGTTTGCTCGATGCCGAAGGTGTGGGCTGCATTCCGTTCTCGCCCTTGGCGCAGGGCATGCTGACCGACAAATACCTCCACGGTATTCCGTCAGATTCGCGTGCTGCTAAACCACATGGTTTTTTAAAGGAGAGTCAGATTACGGATGCACGCCTGCAACAGATCCGCCAGTTGAACGAACTTGCTACCCAACGGGGCCAGAAGCTTGCGCACATGGCATTGGCCTGGCTGCTCAAGGACAAGCGCGTTACCTCGGTACTGGTAGGCGCCAGCCGTCCCGAGCAACTCGCGGACTCGTTGCGTTGCCTGGAGAACACCCGCTTCAGCACCGACGAGCTTGCCGCCATCGAACGCATCCTGGGATAAACAAACTCCAATCTGGGAGAAAATAATAGCCGGCGACAACCGTTATAAGAACCGTGGTGCAGGGAAGAGCAGGTTTTTTACCCTGCACCCGGCCGCCGGGTACGTATTTTTTATAAAATAAGTAGCGACATTTCAATCAAAAGAAATCCTGATCCTACGTGGGCTTTCGGTCCTGCGCAACGCGGGGGCAGGGCGTTTTCTGACGCTTTGGCACCATCCTGCCAAAAAAGCCTATGTCCGTGACTTAACCCCTGTTCAGGGTTCGCTTTCATTTTCGGTGCTTTCCACGTTAACCCTACATGCCCGTTTTACTGCCGTTTTTACCGGCCGTTAAGAATTGGCGCAAAGGTTGTATACCTTGGGGTGTCAGCAATGTTGGTAAAGCCTGACATCCCTTGAAGACCTATCTGAAATGTGCTGGTAAATCCACATATGTTGTGGCAGCACACCGGTTATTCCTCACTTCGGTGGCGCGAACCGTCCACTTTCTACAGGAATTCTTTTTGTCTCTGTGTTGGAAAGAATCACGGAGAATGAAACAGCCTTCTTTATTACCGGTGTACAAGTATACGACGTGGGCCCTCCTGGTGCTTGTGTTGGCATCCTGCCATAAGGACTTAACCCAGGTCCAGCAGTCGCCCAAGACCGCCCTGCCGGTGGTCACTGACACAACTGCCCTGCCGGCGCCAGTGCTCCTGGCTGGGAAAAGCGTGCTCATCGACTCCTTTAAGCACCCCCTGGACAAACGCAAGCTCTTGCTTCCGGTAAAAGACGCTTACCAAAACAAGAAGGTGCAACAGAAGATTCAGGGCTTTTATACCGCCAATGGCTATAAAACCAAATGGTTGGACGACGTCGGCCCGAACTCGTTGTATACAGCCCTTGCCGAAGAGCTCAGTCACGCCGACCGTTATGGCCTGTCACCCGAAGAATATGATATCCGCGAGTTAGACCACCTGCTCGAGGCGGTATACCGCGTGCAGCCGCCGGCCGCGGACCTGATCGTCGAGCTCGACATGCAGATCACCGAGGCGTTTTTCCTCTTTACGACGCACCTCACGGAGGGTAAACTTACCCGCGCCGCCGGTAACAACATCTGGATCCGGAACAACAGTAATAGCATCGCCCGTAAAACGCCCGACCTGGATGTACAAATGCTGGCCGGCATCGCGACTCCCGGCCAACTGGCCGAAATGATCCGCCGCGTACAACCCGCCAGCGAACAGTACGGCCGTCTGCAAAGAGCATTGGAAGAATACCGCGCGTTGGAGAAAACCAACACCACGGCTTTCCCGGTCATTCCGGTAACGGAAAAGATCAAACCTGACGAACGTCATGCGGCGATTCCCGTCCTGCGCCGCAAGCTGTCGCTTACGGACCTGAAAATATATACCATGCCGGTGGATACCACCACGGGCATGGTCGACTCTTTATTGTACGACGCCGAGCTGGTATCGGCAGTGAAATGGTTCCAGCTGCGCCACGGCCTCACCCCCGATGGCATCGTGGGCGAGCGCACGCTGCGTTTCCTCAACCAGCCGCTGAAAGACAAGGCCGACATCCTGGCCCTGAACCTCGAGCGCATGCGCTGGATTCCGGAACGCAACGAAAACAGCTGTATCCGCGTGAACGTGCCCGAGTATATGCTGCGCATCTACGAGAACCAAAAGCCTGAGTTTGAAATGAAGGTGATCGTCGGCGCGCCCAACAAGGCCACCCCGATCTTTGACGACGTGCTGAAGAACATCGTCTTTAGTCCGACCTGGACTGTGCCGACCAGCATTATCCGCGAAGAGATCATTCCGCATCTGAAGAAAGACCCGCAATATTATGCCGAGAAGAACTATGCTTTCTATCGAGGCGGCGTAGCGATCGACCCTTCTACCGAAGTGTGGGAAGGTGAAAATGCCAATCCGTACCAACTACGCGTAGTACAACAACCCGGCGCGGACAACTCGCTGGGACGCGTGAAGTTTTTGCTTACCAACGACATGAGCATCTACCTGCACGACACACCCAACCACCGTTTGTTTAATAAAGACTATCGCGCCTTAAGCCACGGCTGTGTACGGTTGGATGAGCCTGCGCGCTTTGCAGCTTATCTGCTGCGAAACCAACCAGGCTGGAGCATGGCCTCCGTTCAGAAGGCCATGGACGGTAACGCTCCAGCTGGTATACCATTGAAAAAACAATACCCCGTTCACCTGGAATACTTCACAGCGTGGGTGGATGACAATGGTCTGATTAATTTCCGCGAAGATATCTACGGTTTTGATAAGCAACAGCTTCGGGAGCTGTATACGGTAAGAGGCTCTTCTGTAGCTGGCCTGTAAACGTCTCGGCCAGTGGTTCCTGCCGGCGCGCCATCATTTCTTCCGGTTGTATGAGCGCATCGTATGTCTTCAGGTAACGCGACGATGTCAGGTAGTTGATGTCGTCGTAGTACGCAAAGATGGCTGTATGTCCTTTGATCGCATCGATCACTTCCCGCGAAATTTCTTTTGGCAATGCAGGGCAGCCCTGGCTGCGACCTAAACGGCCGTACCGGCGGATCCACGACTCGCTTACATAGTCAGCGTCATGCATGACTACGGCACGCTCGCGCATGTTATCATTATAACCGGCGTCCATACCATCGAGCTTCAGGCTATATCCTTTGCTGCCGATATAGGTCTCTGCGGTAACATAAAAGCCCAGGCTGCTTTGATTCGAGTGCACGGTGTTGGAAAATGACTGCGCAACATTCTCACCGGTGTTGCGACCATGACTGACGTAGGTATAAAATTTCACCGTCAGCGTGCTCATGTCCAGTGTATAAAAACGCTTCTGCGTACTGGGCTTTGTAAAGTCTATGATCGTAAACAGATTTTTGTCGTTGAGCTTGCCTTCGTGCCGCAGGGTGGCGTAGCCAATCATGCCGTACCGGAAGGCTTCGTACGAAAGGTCATATTTAGCGAGGCCAATGGTGCTGTACAGGCTGTGCAGGGAATCTTCCAGATTAAACCGTTTGGTCGGGGCGGCGTCCATGTCGAGGGCCGGAACGGAATCGGGCGCGACCGGAACCGGCGCTGCGTGGGTGTAGAAAATATTCCCTAAAGAGAGGAAGCCAAGAATAAAGTACAGCACGGTATGTTTCATTCAGAGAGAGGGTTATGAACTGAAAAATCGATGATGCGAAGAAAGGCCCCGAACCGGCTAAAAAAAAGCCAATGAACGATCAAACAGTACATTGGAAGAAAATGAGGTCATTTTGCATGGGCATTGACATCTACACTTTCATAAACAGCGCACAAAATTCTACATGTCAAATAGTTATGTAGATTAAAATACCCCTTTCAAGCATCCCTCCCCGGGTTGAGGTGCAGAAACCCCGGGCATAAAAAATTACGAAGACCGCGGCTTTGTCGCAAGTATTTAATTACTTTTACTTTTGTTAAGTATATTATCATGAAGCTTCATCCTCCTGAAAAGCCACTAAAATTCCTGCGTTGGTTTTGCCGGAAGGATTACCTGGAAGAGATCGAAGGCGACCTGGTCGAACTCTTTGAACAGGAATCAGATCAGTCGCCGCGCCGGGCTCGCCGCGCATTCGCCTGGCGTGTACTGAAGTATTTGCGTCCAGGTTTTATCCGTTCGTTTCATTCCCGACCCCTCGCCCCCACTGCCATGCTGAAACACAACCTGCTCATCACCCTGCGAAGCTTTCAACGCTATAAAGCTTCCTTTCTTATCAACCTCATCGGCCTGACGGCAGGCCTGGCTTGCGCCGTGGTCCTTTACCTATGGATACAGGACGAGTTGCACATCGATCGTTACCACGCCAACGACGCACGCCTATACCAGGTGCTGCAACACTCGGACGAGCAAGGTAATATCGCTACCGGTGCCGGTACCGCCGGCATCCTGGCCCGGGCTATCACGGCCGAGCTACCGGAAGTCGAGCAAGCCACCACAGTCGTGCGCGCTCAATGGTTCTCGGAGAAAGGTGTTTTAACCGTTGGCGACACACGCATGCGCCTGGGCGGACAATACGCCGAGTCTAACTACTTCCAGGTATTTACATGCCCCCTCCTCGCCGGCAATCCCGGCAAGGCACTGACAGACAAGTATAGCATATTACTTTCCGAAACCACCGCCCAACGACTCTTCGGCACCACGGAAGACCTACTGGGCAAAGTGGTGGAATGGAAGGTCGGCTTCAGCACAGGGCTGTTTCACATCACCGGCATCTTCGAGGACGTCCCCCCGGCATCCTCCACCCCCTTTGATGTCATGCTGAGCTTCGACGTATTTCTCGACGACCATCCCTGGTTACGCGAATGGGGCAACAGCGATCCCAATACCTTCCTGGTCGTACGGCCTGGCGCCGACATCGACGCCCTGAACCTCAAGCTCACCAAACTGCTGCAGCGCAACCTGAAGGAGTCACGACACGCACTTTCTCTGCAGCGCTATTCCGAACGGTATCTCCACGGCCGGTATGAGAACGGTGTGCCGGCAGGCGGACGTATTCTCTATGTACAGCTCTTCTCCGTCATTGCCGTATTTCTGGTCGGCATTGCCTGCATCAACTTCATGAACCTGTCTACCGCGCGCGCATCGCGGCGCGTGAAGGAAGTCGGAATCAAGAAAGCCATTGGCGCTGCGCGTAGCGCGTTGGTCGTACAATACCTGCAGGAGTCCCTCCTCATGGCATTCTTGTCGCTGGGCGTCGCTACCGCGGCCGTCTGGGTGCTTCTTCCCTCCATTAACGGCCTGACAGGTAAAACACTCATGCTGACGTGGGACATGGACCTGATACTGCCGGCATTCGGCGTCACGTTGCTCACCGGCGTACTGGCGGGCAGCTACCCGGCGCTTTACCTGTCGGGCTTCCGGCCCGCGCGGGTGCTCAAGGGCAAGCCTGTTACACCCACGGGTGGGCTGCTGGCGCGTCGCGGCCTGGTCGTATTCCAATTTGTGGTGTCGGTTATTCTCATCGTGACGGTGCTGGTGGTATATCGGCAGATGGATTATATCCAGTCGCGTAACCTCGGCTACAACCGCGACCATGTCGTGATGTTCGAGCTGGAAATGACAAACCAACCCACGGAAGAATTCCTGGCGGAAGGCGGCACCTTCGAGCACAACGTCGAGGCATTCCTGCAAGAGATCCGGCAGATACCGGGTGTCACACAGGTTGCCAATTCCGCGCACAACATCACGGGCTACCACGGCCGCCTGGGCGGCATTGACTGGCGCGAGGGTGAAGATGATAACGAAATGATGTTCGCCAACCTCGAGGTGGGGTATGATTTTACTCAGGCACTGCGCATACGCATCGTAGAAGGCAAACCGTTCCTGCGCGACTCCGGCACCGGGCGCCGCGGCGTGATCTTTAACCAGGCTGCAATCGACCGCATGGGCCTGGCCGATCCGGTTGGCAAAACGTTGCGCTTGTGGGGGCAGGAAAAAGAGATCGTCGGCGTGGTCGAGAACTTCCACTTTACGTCGCTGTACGAAAAGGTAGAGCCGCTGGTGATGCAATTAGAGCCGCGCGGCACGACGATGATGATCCGCCTCCGCGCGGGCGAAGAACGCGAAACGCTCGCCCGCCTGGAAACGCTCTACCATCGCCACATGGCCGGCCTGACCTTTGACTACCGCTTCCTCGACGACACCTACCAGGCATTGTACGCCGCCGAGCAGCGCATCTCGACATTGTCGCGTTACTTTGCCGGCATCGCTATTCTCATCTCCTGCCTGGGCTTGTTCGGCCTGGCCGCCTTCACGGCGGAGCGCCGCGAGAAGGAGATTGGCATTCGTAAGATACTCGGCTCCGGCGACGCCCGCATTGTATGGTTGCTTTCCGCCGACTTCGCGCACATGGTACTGATCGCCGTCGTCGTGGCCATTCCTATTAGCTACATCGCCGCCCGGCAATGGCTCAGTGGCTTTGCCTACAGCACATCCCTGGACTGGTGGCTCTTCGCCGGCGCCGGTGTTCTGGCCTTGTTGGTCGCCTTGCTCACGGTAGCCCTGCAAACCATTCGCGCCGCACGTGTCAACCCGGTACAGTCACTCACGAAGGAATAGGCATACCGGCACAACACTGTGTCGGGCATTGCCTATATTCGCTGGTAACAAAACGGCATGTACGCCATCCTTCTTTATACTACACTGGTCTGGGGGCCCATAGGCAATGCCTTGTATGCTCCCGACTCCGTGCTGCCGTTAACCCCGGCAGCTTGTCAGGCAATACGCCATACCTTACGGGCAAAAGATCGGCCGTATGTAGTGCTCGATGCGCAAGACCGGGTCGATCGTGCCGCTATCAATCGCCACACGTCCAAAAGCCCGAACTTCCAGGCATTAAAAACACTGATCAACGATACGCTCGTAGTCGAAGTGACGATAGGCAATGACTATCTATACCGCGACACCCATGATTCGATACGGCACGGAAGCCTCGTCGCCGTATATACTAACGAACTGACCGATGCGACGCAATACATGCTGCAATACACCGTAGCGCAACTGAAGAACATGGGCTTTCGCGACGAGATACGGGCCAGTGGACCGTCGGGCATTACATTGCTTCCCGGTGGGGAGCAGGATGTAGAGGGCGATGGTAAGGGTTCTGTGAACGGCCACATTGTCGTGGTGTTATCCAGCGACCTGACGGAACGTGACGCCGCGCGCAAGCTGGCGCACGAGGCGTATGGCCACGCGTTATTTTTTATGCTTCGCAAAGATCCCAATCACGCCGAAGATAAAGCGCGCGGCGGAAATCAGGCACTGGAAGATCAGATCCAAAGGAGTATAGAAGAGACTGAAAGGAATTACGACGATGCTACCCCTTCCTGTCCAAAAAAGATAAAACGTGGTCATTAAAAGCACCGGCATGCTCAACCATGAGCAGGTGCCGGCCTATCCTAAATGTCGGATAATGCGGTGGTAACGGGTGGGGTATAGGGCGACAACACCGTGGGATATGCCTGCTGCAAGCGCCGTTCGATATAGTCAACAAGGTTTTTTTCCGGTGCCATACCGCCCGTGGCGAACGTCCGCAAGCGCGTATCGATGCCAAGATAGTAGTGGTCGCCGGAAGCATCGATCAGATATTCCACGGCACCGTGGTCCAGACTCGCAGCTTGCACCAGCCGTTCCACCTCGCGAACAATATCGTCGGAAGGCCGGTAACCTTCCCCCACGTCCGTATATCCCTGGCGGTATACATCGCCTTTATCGTGCGCATAGCGATGCGCATCTTCCCGGATGCGTTGTGCTGACAATACTTTACCACCCAGCGTCTCCACCCGGTAAATAAAATGGTCTTCCGGATATATATACTCGCGTATCACGGCACTGTGGTCCGTACCCAGGTTGATCCGATAACAGGATACTGCTTCTTCCACGCTGCGCAGTGATTCAAAGCGCAATGCCTGGCCACCGCAGTTGGCCTCGATCACGATCGGAAACCGCAACGACAACGCCGCCGGCACAATTTGCGACAGGTCGTTTACAATACGTGCTTTTGGAAACGGCAGGTTAAGCTGTGCCAGCAATGCGAGTTGCCGTGCCTTACCACTGCCGGCGCGTTGCGCACGCACGTTGTTGATTACCGGTACGCCGGTATGCTCCAGGTGCGCCAGGTAACTGGAAGTGTACGATAGACGCTGTGCGGGTACACCCGGCGCCTCCGCCAAACCCGTCAGGTTTACCACCAAACTATATGGAGTCTGCCGTTCCGCCGGGTTAAATTGATGATGCGCCACGTTGATCCGCACAAAGGGAATGCGGCGCTGCTCGAGCTCAGAAAAGAACGGTTTCAACACCGGAGCATGGGCCTGCTCATACACAATGCCCAGGGGTTTCTTGTAGGAAGCAAATGAAGTCATACCGTTACTGTTTTGGTTGCATTTCTCACGATTCTTTACCGCAACTAACTGGGTGGGAAGTTAATTATCTACCATAATGATAGACAAAATAGTCTATTCTACTTTTCTTATGCAACTTTTCGTAGGAGTTTTATGCGAAAGGTGGATATTCTGAAGGTAAGTCGCTAAAAATTAGTGCCTTAGTCTAAAGACCCCTGAATTTGGGAGATTTATTTTGCTTATCTCTACTTCCCTATGGGTATTATAGATAACTTTGTAAAACAGTCAAAAGTCACTCTCAAAATCCTATCCTATGCTTTCGAAAAAATGTCAGTATGCCCTGCACGCTCTGACCTACCTATCCACGGTAAAAGAGGGCGGCTCGGTCACGATCGGCGAAATTGCCGAAGAGAAAAACATCCCCAAGAAGTTCCTGGAAACAATTCTACTCGACATGAAAAATGCCGGTATTTTGGGAAGTAAAAAAGGTAAAAGTGGCGGTTATTACCTGCGCAAAAAGACCGACCAGATCTCTATCCTCGAGGTTATTCGACTCATCGATGGCGCTGTCGCCATGTTGCCTTGCGTCTCTTTACACTTTTACAACTCCTGCGGTATGTGCGCAAACGAGCAGGAGTGTTCCATCAATCGTATTTTTGGCCAGGTGCGCGATGAAACACTAAAAATTCTCTCGTCTAACACCGTGTCAGACCTGGCCATCAAGACAGAGCTGGCAGGCAAGGTATTCTAGACTTTAAAAACAGATCGGTCCGTTGATTACCGGTATACCGGCGGTCAACGGACCTTTCCGTTAACCCTATTTCTCACAACAACTTTTCGTCTATATATTGTCGGAAAGAAAAGACACGTTGTTATTCTACAAAGTGTAAATCCTTGCCGAACGTCTCCTTCATCTTCCACAACGCCAGCGTGGCAATCAGCAGACTGGCTCCCCCTACCACCCAGGCGCTGAAGATCATGGAGTGACTGATGCGTAACCACTCAAACGCCAGTGTCAGGGGCACCACCGTGCCGCGCACAAAATTCGGCACGGTGGTGGCTACCGTCGCGCGAATGTTCGTTCCAAACTGCTCAGCTGCAATCGTTACAAACAGCGCCCAGTAACCAATCGCAAAGCCGAGGAAAAAACAACGTGTATAAAACGCCGTCGCAGAAAGCACCGTCGATGTTAAGTATATAGCCATCGCGGTAGCCGTCAGGAAGAGAAAAACGAGCACGACCTTCTTACGGCTTTTCAACGCCTGGCTGAGCAGGCCCGAAGACAAATCGCCCAGCGACAGCCCGATATAGCAACACATCACGGCCTTGCCCGCATCAATGGCCTCCGGCAGACTCATGCTCACAGCAAACTCCGGCGAGAACGTCACCAGGATGCCGATCACAAACCAGATGGGCAAACCGATGAGAATACAGCGCAGATAATTGGCCAGCAGCGGGCCGCGCGAAAAGAGTATAAAGAAATTGCCACGTTCGACCTTCTTGTCACGCACCTCGGCAAACATACCCGACTCCGCCACGCTATACCGCAGCAGTAACAGGCATAGTCCCAGGCCGCCGCCAATCCAGTAGGCTACCTGCCAGTCGGTAAGCTCCGCTACAAAATAAGCCAGCACGGCGCCAAAAAGCCCCACTGCCGCGACCAGCGTGGTACCGTAGCCCCGGATATGCTTAGGTAAGATCTCGGCCACGAGCGTAATGCCCGCGCCCAGCTCCCCCGCCAATCCTACACCGGCGATAAATCGCAGAATCGCGTATTGCGGCACCGTGGTAACAAAACCGTTGGCCAGGTTGGCCAGCGAGTATAACAAAATGGAACCGAAGAGCACCGATAACCGGCCGCGCTTGTCACCCAGTATACCCCAGAGTATGCCGCCGGTCAACAGACCGGCCATCTGAATGTTAATGAGAAAAATGCCGTCGCGCAGCAGCGCATCGCCGGTCCTACCGAGGGCCCGGAGGCTTGGCACACGCACAATGCTGAAAAGCAACAGATCGTATATATCGACAAAGTACCCCAGTGCCGCGATGATCACCGGCGGCCGTAGGATTTGTTTGAGTGTATTCATAGACAGGAAAAGAAAAACCGGCCCACCACGCCTTACCCAACATGGCGGACACGGTATACTGAAAAAGAATTTACGGACGGGTATACAGCTGTTGCAACACTTCCCGACGGGTAGTCTGCCCGGGCGTAAAGGTTAGTTTCTTGCCAGAGGCTTTCTCCCACAAAGCCACCGTCTCTCCATCGGCTACGTCTGACAGCCGGGCTTTCCACTCCGGCAAGTAGCCCTGTAAACCGAGTGTCTGTACCATGGCAAAGTCGGCGTCGGCGGGCTTCACATCCTGAAAATAGACAAGCGTCGCGTGCTGCATGATCAGCGTCTTCTGTAATTCTTCTATGGGCACATGGCGTACCTTTACCTGTCGGTCGATGGCAAGTGCCGCCGCAACACCTGCAGCCTGGCCAATGGCCATCCAGCACGGTTCCATACGCAGCGTGGAGAAACCAATGTGGCTACCGGATACTGGCACCGGCAACAACAAGTTGTCGATTTCTTTCGGCACCATTACCCCATAAGGCACTGTATATACCTGTGAGGGATAGCTTAAAAATCCGTCGAGGTGTACGCGCCCCGGCTCGCGCTTGCGCACGGCGTGCGAGTCGAGCGCATAGTGGCTGGCCGTGATGCTGCTGTTGTGAATGACGGGGCGTTGGCCCGGTATGCGGGCGGTGGCGTCCTGAGCAGTGAAAAAGTATATACCTTCAAAGCGCCGGCCTTCGCGCACATAGACCTGGCGCGGAAAGTTTCCGTTGTCGGTGTATTCGTCCTTCGAAAAACCCCATTCTTTGGCAGCTTTGCGGAAGTGCTCGGGCAGCTCCTTGTCATTCTGGGCAAAATATAGCAAGCCTTCGATATAGGAACGCAGGCGCTGAGCGAAGGCATCCCGCCACACCCACCCAGACGTAGGCCAGGGCCAGTTTTCTTCCGGCAGGTCCGTGGAGATGAACGCCATGTGTTGGTTGTTGGCATCTGTTTTGGCATTGGGCAGCTTCACCATGTTGCTGACGCGGGCAATGCCCCACACGTCGCCCGGAATCTGCGAAGGGTTTCCGCGGGCAATATGCTTACGGTTTTCTTCCAGCATGGCGGTCGTTACTTTTTCCATCTGCACACCCGTGTGGCGGCCGGTCCAGACGTCGTCGATCATGGAGGTATACTCGTTCCGGTTATATACCGCCGGTTTTTGCACGGGCACGCGGTTGGCCGGGTTGTTGGTCAGGCACAAGCGATAGTTGTATGACTGTACGGCGTTGTCGCCGAGGAACGTCGTCCCTGCTCCTTCCGGGCCGCCCCAGGATTTATATACCACGCCGGCGCCTGGCTCGTTAAATTCTTCTTTCCCTTCCCGGCCGGTGCGAAACGGAATACGGGCTGCCGCGCCGAGGTCGCCTTCGTAGGTGGCGTCGGCGAAAATTTTGCCGCGGTAGGTCTCGGGCTGACCACTTTCGCGGTTCAGCACTGTGATTTGTTCGATACGGTCGTTGCGCAGCACGATGTTCTCGTCCAGCGCATCGAACTGCCGCATCTTCAGCACCGTTATTTTAGCGGCTTGCCCGGCCAGCATTTGCTCCAGGACCTTTTCCGCCACGGATGGTTCGAAGTGAAAACCGTCAGAGCAATCTTTCACCTGTTGAGAGGCTTCGCCGTAGCGGTCTACATAGTATTGGCGGATGTGGCCGATGAATTCAGCAAACAGACCTGTGGTGGCACCACGGGTGGCGATGTCGGTCGCCCCAAGGCCGTTGGCAGGCAGGCCGCCGATGTGGCTGGTGCGCTCGAGAATGACAGAGGTTTTGCCGGCACGGGCGGCTCCTAAGGCGGTCATGATGCCGCCGGGGGTGCCCCCGACAATGACCAGGTCATATTGCTGCGCATAGGCGCCCGTGATAAAAAAAGCGATCAGGATCGAAAGTAATATCGGTCGTATCTTCATGGTGTTTTCGGTTTGTTCGTGCGTTTGTACACGGTTCATTAGTCGGCTTGTCCAGCCGGTACGCATAGCACGGCATCGGCCACGACGGTGCCTGTCGCGGCGCCGGCAGCAGACACTTCTATATATCCTTTGTTACCGGCCGCGAAGGTATACTTGCCCAGCGATACCCACTCACCCGAGGTCTGGCCTTCGACCACAAGGTCTGCCGGCTTGACGGTAACTTCTTTTTTCTTCTTGCCGTCATGCACGGTCACGGCGACGTTGGCGGGGGCATCCGCCACCTTGGGCAAATACAAGTATACTGTATAGGTTTGCTGCTTTGGCACCACCGGTGTGAAGCGCAAGGTTGCCGCGCTGCCGGCAGCGGTAGTCAGGAACGACGGTCCGTAGCCCCCTTTGGCCTGCGGCTGCCAGGTGCCCGTACGGGTGACGGCTCCAGCCTCCTCGTTGTCCACCAAAATATCGCCCGGCCGGCCGTCGGCCAGGGGGTTTGTTTTCAGCATGGACTGCAGGGCCGCAATATCCAGCGCCTGAATATCTTTCTTTCCGTCGATGGCCAGGACAGCAGCCGTAGCGGCCGATTGCGCCAGGACCATGAACACGGGCTCCATTCGAATTGAGCCGTACGCAATATGGGTCGCCGACAAACATACCGGCACAAAAAGATTGGTGCACTCGGTTGCCTTCGGCACGAGGGAGCCATAGGCAATGGGATATGGGCCGAAGCCGCCGATTTCCACATTGCCTTCATTTTTCACCAACCCGTTTACGACCAGGCGCTGACAGTTGTGCGAGTCCATGGTATAGGCGGCCATGCCTACTCCGTCCTTCACGACTTCCTTTCCTTCGCAGTTTGCCTGGTGCATAACATACTGGCCTACCAGCCGCCGGGCTTCGCGCACATAGAGCTGCGGCGACCAGTTACCGGTGTCGGTATATTCATCCTTCGGGTAGCCGTAGGTAAGCATCTCGTCGCGCAACGGTTTTGGCACGCGGGGATCGTGTCCATAAAAATACAGCAGTCCTTTGGTATAGGCCTCGTGGTCCGCCACGATACGAGCGCGTTGCACATAGCCGGCATCGGGGTAATCATGGTTCATACCGATCATGTCAGTCGAGAATCCACCGCGGTTGTTGATGTCGGTTTTATTGTTCGGCATACGGCTGATGATGAAATAGTCGTTCAGCTTACGCTTGGCCGGCGTGGCCGCGAAGATGCGGAGCAAGAGCTCGTACTTCGTGGAGTCGTAACCGGCGGGCCGGGTGATCGGCAACTGGTTACGTGGATCGGTGGAGAGGCAAATGCGGTAATTATAGGCCTGCACGCTACGGTCGCCTGTACCGTTCGGTGCCAGCACGGCGGGACTTATCCCCCACAGCAACCCGCTGTCGGGGTTGCCAGGTGTTTTATAGGGGTCGATGCTTCCGGGGATTTGGTGGCCTTCCATGACCTGCACGCCGTTGATCGTTTCCCCGTATGCTTTATTATCCTCCCGGCCCACGGCATACGACACGCCGGCTTTGGCCATGAGGTCACCCTCGTAGCCGCAGTCGATGAACATCGCGGCCTTGACGGTGATGTTGGGGGCAGTCCGGTTGATGCTGTTTTCAAGGACGATTTCGGTAATCCGTCCATTGTATTTTTTTACCTCCTTCAGGCGGTATTCATACACCACGCGGAAGCCTCCACGCTGTACATAGCCCTGAAATGTTTCTTCGGCCACGTGTGGCTCGAACGTCCATTGCTCAAATTTGCCATAGTGCTGGCCAATGCGCCGATAAAAATCGCGCGCCAGTCCGGTGATGGCATATTTGTTACCGATGTCGGTATACCCCAGGCCGCCGGAGCTCATGCCGCCCAGGTGCCGGCCGGGCTCGATAAGCAAAGCTTTCTTGCCGAGCTTCTGCGCCGTGTACGCGCCGATCACGCCGGCCGAGGTGCCGCCATACAAACACACATCCGTCTCCAATACAGTTTGGGCAAATGCCGGCGACCACTGCAGGAGAATGATGAATGCTATCGTTCCGAATATCTTTTTTGTGCAGATCATAAATTCTGTTTCAAATGAGGATGAGAAAAAAGGCACCTGTTAAAAACAGTCAGGTGCCTTCGTTTTTTTACTCTTCAGGGGTCGATCGGTAAGTAAACCCAGGCATTTCAGCCTGAGATTCTCGTAAAACGCAACGTGAAGCTCTCGCTTCATTGCGCTTCCAT
>NZ_JAHESE010000032.1 GCF_018598175.1 Dawidia cretensis | reverse complement strand
CCGCAGGGACATTGGGGTTTGTGTTTTCGGGGGTGCTGTATTCACCATCCCATCCGGCTATGGAAGATCCTGATGCCGTGCACGTTCTTGATAGCTTGCTGGCTTGCTGGGACGGGGTGGGAGTCGATACTGATGCGACGGCCGCCCGGGCAGCCTTTGAAATAAAGGGACGACCGTTTCGTTTTGATCCCAACAAACTTTCAACACAAGAACTGCAAAGCATCGGATTTTCACCGCAGCTGGCAAAGCGCATGGTACGGTATCGCGAGGCGGGAGGAGTCTTTCGCAGCCGCAAAGATTTGTTGCGGATCTACGGGATGGATACGGCATTGTACCGGCAACTGGAACCCTTCATCCAGCTTCCGATCGAACGCGCGCCACTGCGGAAGACCTGGCAACCGTACCCGTCCGTAGCGACCCGGAAGCCGGAGCCTTTCGACCTGAACCTGGCGGATACGGCACAGTTGAAAAAGATCTTTGGTATTGGCGACAAGCGGGCGCTGCGGATTGTGGCATACCGTGAAAAATTGGGCGGCTTCGTGTCTATTACGCAAGTTGGGGAAATTTATACCCTCGATTCAGCTGTTGCGGGACGCCTGGTGCAGGCATCGTTTGTGTCAGAGAATTTCCGGCCGCGGCGGATCGATATCAACAGCCGGCGAACGCGAGCTCGCCGCTCATCCGTATTTATCGAAGTCTGCCGCCCACGCCCTTGTGGCTTATCGATTTCAGCATGGAGAACTCTCGGCCCTTTCAGATCTTGCTAAGATACAGGCCCTTGATACCAACACCATTCAGAAAATCGCGCCATATTTGGAGTTCCAACTATACCATCACCCGGCACCGGACGCGGAACGATAAAGATAGTATCTAGTTACTTATAGCTTACAGCGCAGGGGGTAGCCCCGATAACACGACACATGCCAGAGAACACGAAGCATATTCTTCAAACCTACTTACGCAGGCTTACCAACCTGTCGGGAAATAGCCGTTCATTATTGCTCCTGCGGCTGCATGCCGAGCAGTTGATGGACCTTCATACCCTGAGCTTCCTGGCCGGCGACCGCTCGTTCGAGATCATCCGTTCGCTCATGAGCGGACGTGGCCGTAAGATCGCCCAGGTGCTCGACAGCCGGATGGAGGTGAACAACGAGGCCAGTAAAAAGCTTAAGAAGCTGCAGCGCATCGACCAGTTCTTATACGAAGAGCGGGGCTCGAACGATCTGCACGTCGGATGGCCTTTTGTGCATGGTAAATTTTCCGACGGTACGAATGTACGCTGTCCCTTGTTATACTTCCCGGTATCCATCGTGCAACAAGGTGCACACTGGGTATTAGAGCCCCGTGCCGATGCCGGTATAACCTTTAACAAGTCTTTCCTGCTGGCGTATGCCTACTATAATAAAGTAACCCTCGACGAGAACCTGACCGAGGCGACATTCGACGATTTTGATACCGACAGTACGGTGTTCCGCACGCAGTTATACCAGTTGCTGCGCGACAAGATCGAGCTCAATTTTAACTCCGATAACTTCCGCGACGAACTGGTCACGTTCCAGGAATTTAAAAAAGACGAATTCGAAGCGACGCACGGCAACGGCGAGCTCAAATTATATCCTGAAGCGGTGCTGGGTATATTTCCACAAGCTGGATCACAGCTTGTGCCCGACTATCTTACCCTGTTGGAGAAGGACAGCATTGACGACCTGGAAGATTTCTTTGCCGGCAAGTCGTCAGAGGCGGAAGCGCCGCGTGTACGCGAAGAGAATTTGTACACGCCCTTTGTGCTCGATGCGTACCAGGAGGCGGCGATCAAAGCCGTGAAGCATGGCCGCTCGATTGTGGTACAGGGCCCACCGGGTACGGGCAAGTCGCAGATGATCTGCAACCTGCTGGCCGATGCCATGGCCGCGGGCAAACGTGCCTTGCTGGTCTGTCAGAAGCGGGCGGCGTTGGATGTGGTCTATAAGCGCATGGCGGATGCGGAGCTTGGCGACTTCCTCGGGTTGATTCACGACTTCCGCAACGATCGCCAGGAATTATATTCGAAGGTTGCACGTCAGATCGATCACATCGATACCTATAAAACGTTAAACCGGGGCGTCGATGTAATTCAGCAGGAGCGTCGGTTTTATCAGGCCAGCCGCCGCATCGACCAGATTACGGAGGAGTTGGACGACTTTAAAGCGGCCTTGTTTAGCGACACCGAGTGCGGCCTTTCGGTGAAGTCGCTGTATTTGTTGTCCGACCCGCATGCGCCGTCCGTCACCCTGCGACGGGAGTATCCAAACTTCCGCTTTGAAGACCTCGATGTCTTTGTGCGCAAGCTGAAGCTTTATGCAAACTATGCCGCGTGGTTTGAAGGCGACGATTACCTGTGGCGTGAGCGCAAGTCGTTTGCGGGCTACAGACCCGGCGACGAGCGGACGATTGAGCAAACCGTCTACGACGTGGTCGCCTACCAGAAACAACTCTCGCAAGAGCTGTACCGCTTGCTGGGCATCGCCATGAACCTCGAGGACTGCGCGTCGCTGCGCGTGCGCGAAGACGATATCATGGGTATGATTACCGTGCTGAAAGACGATGAAGTGTACCAGTACTTCCAGTCCATGATGCCGGAGAGCGACGACGAGACCAGCATGTTATGGCTGTCGAACATGGAGCGTGTGAGTATGAACTGCTACCACGACGAAGCTCCCGAGACGACGGTGGCCAGCGATCAGTTGGGCATCTTCCAGGAAGCATTGCAACAGCGCATGGATGCCCGTGGCAACCTGATACGACTGGCGCGTTGGGAGCTTTTTTCGGAAAACAAGTTCCTGGTAAAACGGGTGCTGGTAGCCAATGGCCTGGCCTATAATGCGACGGGGTTGAACGTGCTGGAGAAACGCGTCGATAGCCGCCTGAACCTGGAGCATCACTTAACGTCGCTGAAAGCCAAAACGTGGCTGATCAATCTGCCGGTGGGGTACGACCGTGCTGCCCTCAAGAAATGGTTTGAGAAAAAGAAACTGGCCATCCGCGCCAAGCTGGTCTTTAATAGCTTGCGCGAGTTGCGCGAGGTGGTGAACGTACACAAGTATACCCGTGCGGAGTTTGTTGACCTGATGCGGCAACTGCTGCGGGTGGTAAGCGATGTGCCGAAGAAGCGTGCCGCCTGGCTGGAATACCTTTCGCCCTACCAGCTGCGACAGCTGGTCCTCGACCCCTCTTTCGCGGCGCCGATGACCACCGCGCTGCGCAACGACTTTGATAACCTCTGCGACTACGATAAGCTCAAGAATGAATTGGCATCGCACGAGCGTGAGGTAATTAATAAACTGTTTGAAGCCACCCAGGCGTGGGACGCCCCGCGTTTGGAAGCGCTCTTCCGCAATAGCCTGGGCCTGGCCTGGGTCGATCACATTGAAACGAAATTCCCGGTGCTGCGCAGCGTGTCGTCGTTGCAGATGTACCAGCTGGAGACGGAGCTACAAGCCCTGGTTGCTGAGAAACAGAAGCTGAGTGAGCAGATCTTGGTGGTACGTGCGCGCGAGCGGGTATACGAAGGTATTGTTACCAACCGGTTGAACAACCGCGTGACGTATCGCGATCTGCACCACCAGGTCACCAAAAAGAAAAAGATCTGGCCCATGCGGAAGGTGATCTCTACCTACGAGGATGAGCTGTTTCAATTGATACCCTGTTGGATGGCTTCACCCGAGTCGGTGTCCGCCATCTTCCCCATGCAGGAACTGTTTGACGTGGTGATCTTTGACGAAGCGTCGCAATGTTTTGCCGAGCGCAGCATTCCGGCGATGTACCGTGGTAAGCAAATAGTCGTAGCCGGCGATGAGCAGCAGCTACGCCCCAACGAGCTCTACCAGGTGCGTTGGGAAGACGACCGCGAGACGCCCGACCTGGAAGTAGACTCTGTGTTGGAATTGGCCGGACGTTACATGCGCACCGTACACTTGCAGGGCCATTACCGCAGCCGTTCGTTGGAGCTGATCGACTTCTCTAACCGTCATTTTTACGGCAACCGTCTGCAGCTCTTACCCGATAGAAACTATATCAATCGCAACCAGCCCGCTATTGCGTATGTAAAAGTAGACGGCGTGTGGGAGAACCAGGTAAACCCCGTGGAGGCCGACGCCGTGGTGGAACAGGTCATGGCGCTGCTGCAGCAACAGGCCAACAAAGAGATTGGTGTGGTGACGTTTAACGCGCCGCAGCAAACGTTGATCCTCGACGTGCTGGAAGCTGCCCTGCAACGGGAAGGCCGGGCAATGCCGGCATCGGTGTTTGTAAAGAACATCGAGAACGTGCAAGGCGACGAGAAAGACATTATTATTTTCTCGGTGGGCTATGCGCCGGATAAGAAAGGCAAGATGATGATGCAGTTTGGTAGCCTGACGCAAGCCGGCGGCGAGAACCGACTGAACGTGGCGGTAACGCGCGCACGCGAGCGAATCATACTGGTAACCAGCATTTGGCCGGAGCAGCTCAAGACGGAGGAGGTCAAGAACGAAGGCCCCAGATTGCTGCAACAATACCTGGCATTTGCCCGCGAGGTGGATCAGCGTCGCTTTGTGCCGCAGAACCTTTACCCGGTACCGGAAGAGGCCAGCCCGTGGTATCTCAAAGATCGGCTGCGCCAGTGGAGCGCCGAGCGCCTGACTGACATCGCTTTCCAGACGAATGCTTTACCCTTCTCGGATGTCAGCATCCGCCAGCAGGATCAATATACCGGTATCGTGCTGACAGACGACGTGCGGTATCAGCAGAGCCTGTCGGCGAAAGATGCACACGTTTATACACCGGCGCTGTTACAACAGAAAAACTGGAGCTATAAGACGGTCTATAGTCGCAACTTCTGGAAGGACCGTGAACGTGTGGAGCATGAGTTGATGTTATTGGCTGGCAACCGGCAACCGGCCGCTCAATAAAAGCGTGCCGTCCAACGGCGTGACCACTGCCCGCCGGCTTCGAGTTGCTCGATGCCTTCCTTGACGGTGAGCTGTTGGTTGTGGTCTACGCTGTCGGCAATGCCGCACCATGGCTCGATGCAGACAAAGTCTGCGCCGGGCGCAGCCCAAAGCCCCATGTAGGGAAATTCGGTATAGGTAAAATCCAACCCATGTGCATGTTTGTCAGATCGTAATGAGATGACATCCGACCGCAAGTCTTTCAATACAATAGCATCGTTTTCAAACAGTTTATGCTGCAGTGTAATACGATTTGTCTTTTGCAGGAATGGCTGTGGTGTGGTTTCCAGTAAGCCCTGTGTGCTGATGGGCCAGTGGGGGGCATCTTCCGTCAATGTAAACGCAAGGTAATGATCCTCGTACTGCGTGCCTGCCATCATCGGTACCCGGAAGGCCGGGTGGGCACCCAGGGAAAAATACATCATGGCCGGGCCCGTATTGGTTACCGTATAGGCTACCTGCAAGGCATCTTCCATTAACACATACCGTATGCGCAGCTCGAACGGAAACGGGTAACGGGTGAGCATTTCCTCCTGGCTGCGCAGCAAGAATACGGCGCTGTCGCTGGTTTGTTCTTCCACCTCAAAGACATGGTCCCGGGCAAAGCCGTGGCGCGAGAGCGTATAGGCTTTATCGTTATAGTAATAAGTGTTGTTTTTTAACGTTCCGACAATCGGAAATAGCACGGGTGACGTTTTGCCCCAAAAGGCCGGGTCGCCGCTCCACATATATTCCAGGTCGTGCTGGCGATGGCGAATGCTGTATAATTCGGCGCCTTTCTCGTGGATGCTGACGGTGAGGTGTGTGTTCTGAATGGTAATGCTCATGGAAATAATAAAGGGGTCACTTGTAAATAAGGAGCCGGAGGCCTGCTTCCAGGCCGCGCAGCTCGGCCAGGCCCCGTAGGCGGCCGATGGCTGAGTAGCCGGGATATGTTTTTTTCTTCAGGTCGTCCAGCATTTGGTGGCCGTGATCGGGACGCATCGGTAGCGATACGCCGCGGCGTTGTTGCAGCCATACGATCTCACGCATGACTTCGGGCATGTTGGCGTCGCCTTCCAGGTGGTTGGCTTCGTAGAAGTCGCCTTTATAGTCGCGTTGTGTGCTGCGCAGGTGCAGGAAGTGAATACGGTCGCCCAGGCGGCGCACCATGCCTGGCAGATCGTTGTCGGCGCGGGCGCCGTACGACCCTGTGCAGAAACACAAGCCGTTGGCAGACGAGGGGACAGCCGCTAATAATGTCGCAGCGTCTTGCTCGGTACTCATGATCCGCGGCAGGCCTAAAATGGGATACGGCGGGTCGTCGGGGTGTATGGCCAACTGTACCCCTGCGCGCTCGGCGGTCGGTGTCACTTCTTTCAGGAAATGAATGAGGTGCCCGCGAAGCCTGGTCGCATCGATTCCTTTGTATTTTTCAAGGGCCGCCAGGATCTCCGGTGCGGTAAACGGATCGTCGCTGCCGGGTAGTCCAAGCGTGGCGTTGTGGAAAAGTTTTTCACGCTCCGCTTCGGTCATGCTTTCAAAACGCTGAAGAGCGGTTGCACGCTCGGCATCGGTATAATCTTTCTCCGCCCCGGGACGCTTGAGGAGGAATAGGTCAAAGGCAATAAAGGCTGCACGCTCGAAGTACAGGGCTTTGCTGCCGTCGGGCATGGGGTAGGCAATGTCCGTACGCATCCAATCGAGCACGGGCATAAAGTTATACGTCACAACACGCAGGCCGCAGCGGCCGACGTTCTGCAGGCTTTCTTTGTATTGCCCGATGTATTGTTGATACGGACCGGTCTGGCGTTTAATGTCCTCGTGTACCGGCAGGCTTTCAATAACCGTCCAGGTCATGCCGGCTTGTTTGATCTCGTCCTTGCGTTTTTCAATCTCGGCGACAGTCCATACGTCGCCTACGGGAATGTGGTGCAATGCCGTTACCACCCCGGTACAACCGGACTGGCGTATGTCGGCCAGGCTGACAGGATCCTTCGGACCATACCAGCGCATTGTTTGTTCGAGCATCATGCGTATAAAGGTAATTGTTATTCGTGAATTGTTCTTACCGTGCCACGGTACCGATCACGTCGTAGTACACGTTCTTGGGTTGCAATTGTTGATTAAATAATAGTGGATAGTTCTTGCGTCCTTTCACCGGGTATTCGTCCAGCCAGGTGTGCCGGTCGGATACATTCCAGAAGGTGACGCCGGTGATGACGTTTTTATACTGCCGAAAAATGTTAAACACGCGGGTGTATTGTTGCCGTTGCTGCGCCTCCAGTGCCGGCGTGAACGCATCCGACTCGTCGGCGCGACGCGCCCGTGGGAATTTCTCCCACCGGTAAATGGATACATCCACCTCGGTAAACTGGATGGCCAGCTTAAGTGACGAGAATCGGTCGAGCGCAGTGAGCAGCTCTTTTTCAGACGGCTCGAAGATAGACCAATGCCCTTGCAATCCTACACCGTGGATGGGTACACCGGAATCTTTTAATTTTTTGAGCAGGCGGTATACACGTTCTCGCTTCTCGGGCCGCTCGGTGTTGTAGTCGTTGTAAAAGAGTAACGCATGGGGGTCGGCCGCGTGGGCATATTCGAAAGCTTTGGCAATAAAGTCTTCACCGCAGAGAGTGTACCAGGGAGACTCGCGCAGGAACCTGGTACTGTCGTCAGCGATGGCTTCGTTTACTACGTCCCAGGCATAGACTTTGCCGCGGTACCGACTTACTACGGTGGTGATATGCTCGCGCAAGCGTTGCAACAATACTTCGCGTGTTACCGTCTTGCCATCGGTGCCGGTGAAGAGCCACGATGGAGTTTGTTCGTGCCAGCAAAGTGCATGGCCCCGCACTTTCAATCCATGTTCCTGTGCAAAGCGCACGATGGCGTCGGCTCCTTCCCAATCATATCGGTTCTCCTCGGGATGGATCGGTCCCATCTTCATTGCATTCTCCGGCGTGAGGCTGTTGAAATGTTTCAGGATCATCGCAGCCTCGGGACCTTGCAGGCTGCGGGGCGACACTGCCACCCCGATAGGATAATAATCGCGGAAGTGATCTTTCAAGCCGCTGTCATCGGTTGGCGGCGTCTGCGCGTGTGCAAAGGATAAACTACCGGCTAAAAGCGCAAGGGGTAGGAATGTGGATGGTATAGTCATAACGATTCGAGTTACTTGTTGGTGACATTGGGAAAACGAAAGCTCTCGGGTGGACCGAGATATGAGCTGGGTACATTGTTGCCGATGACAATCTTTTGTAGGACCACGCCTGCATCGACACGCCAGAACTTCAATACGTGCTGACCGGGGGTGAGCGTGTGGGTGGAGGTGCGGATCAGGATGTTATCGCGTACGGCTTGTTCCCACGCGGCTTGTGTGAAATTCGTATGCAGGTTGATGAGTTGCGGAGGGGCATCGTCAATGGATACTGCGTAGTGAAGACCGTTGGTGTTGTGAAAGTTGAGGGTCGGAGAGAAGTACGTCGATACCGTTACGGCGCCGCGCTGGGTGGTGTGAAAGGTATATTCCAGATAGGGCGCATCGGGTTGGGTGGGGATGGATGCCGATGCTGTGACTGGCAGTGTGATGACGCCGGCATCGGTTCGGCCGAGATTGTTGACGACCTGCCAGTGTATAGCGTTGCCCGCTGCTACCGCGCGGGTGAAGTGCGCGGCTTCCATTGAGATATACCCCTGGCTCTCGACAAAGCCTTCGGCGGTCTCGCCTTTGGGCAGGGATTGTTTTTGTACGATGGCTTGCACGACTACCGCGGTCTGCTCCGTTCCTTTAATGGTAATCGGAATGCGGTGTAGGCCTTTCGGCGCGTGTTGCCAGTCGACGCTGATCCAAATGCGTTTTTCTTGCTCAATCGTGCCGTGTGGTTCCGACACCCGGATATATTTCGCGCCGGGTTCGACGGTATAGTCAAACGGCGCGCCGCCGCGGTTAAAGATGTCGATGGCGTAGGCTGGTTGTTGGTACGAATCAAATACGGGTAACACAGCCTGGCGTTTTTCCTGGGGCCACCAGGCCGAATCGCCTTCTATGGCCATGCCGAGTGCTGCGTTCGGCGGCAAGGTGATGCGTTTTAAGAAGGGCAGCACGTCGCGCTCGGGTTGTTGCCAGTAGGTATAGCTGATGTGTGTCTGGTCCATCATGTGATTCCATTTGCCACCGGCGAGTACACGATTGTAGTAATATGAACAAGCAGAGTCGTCCGCGAATAATGTCTTCACGCGGTCTGCCAGGGCGTTGGTGGCGGCGCGACCTTGTGCCGCGTAGCGATGATTGCGGGCCGTGGTAATGTGTAGCGCATGTAGAATGGAGCTCGCCTGTATGGGATGGAGCACGAGTTGATAATACGCATCCTGGTGCGTAGCGGGTAGTTGCCTGGCAAGTGCTTTGGCGCGCTGGGTAAGTGCGCTATAGTCTGCCTCGATGCGTTCGGCCTCCCGATAGTTTATCAGGCTGTACGTTTGGGGTGAAAGGAGCTCGGGTTTGCGGCGGGCGTTGTATTTCGTGTAGGTATCCAGTAAGCTGGCAATTTCCGGGGCGTAGGTTGAGCCAAATTGGTGGGCTGCCCATTGGCGGGTGTAGTCGCTCAGGGTAGTGTTATTCCAGGCTTCAGGATTCCACGCGTAGTCGAGGAAGAACTCCGTGGGAAGCTCCATTGGTTTCAGATCGCCGACGTTTACGATCCATAGCCTGGTGGCACCGTAGCGATAGGCCAGGTGCATTTGCTCCCAGGTGCGTTCGAGCTGGTTGGTATTAAGCCACTTGTAATTGCGTGGGCCGCCGACGTAATCGAAGTGATAATAGATGCCATAGCCGCCGGTACGCAGGCTGTCCCCCACGGGGGGCAGCTTACGCAGATTCCCCCAGTTGTCGTCGCATAGCAAGAGCGTGATGTCGTCGGGTACACGCATACCCTTGTCGTAATAGTCTTGTACTTCTTTGTAGAGCGCCCACAGTTGGGGTGTTTGGGCTGCATCCTTGCCCGTTACGGTTTGTATGATGTGCCGCTGGTCGCGTACGATCTTTTCCAGCAGGGCGATGTTGGTGGACGCGCTCATGGCCATGTCGCCGTCACCGCGCATGCCCATGGACACGATGCTTTCGCGCGCCCCCATGCGCGTGATGCCGTCGGTCCAGAATTGCCGGAGGGTGGGAGCGTTCGTTTCGTAATTCCACGGGCCCTGGCCACCTTTCTTCCATTCGGCATGGGCTCGCATCATGGGCTCGTGGTGGGTCGTGCCCATCACAATGCCGTAGCGATCGGCGAGCATGGGATTGAGCGGATCGTCGCTATTAAAGCTGGCCCACCACATGGCGGGCCACAGGTAGTTGCCCTTCATGCGCAGGATCAATTCAAAGAGGCGCTCGTAGAAGGCATGTGTAAAGCCACCATATTTTTCCACGGCCCAGCGGCCCAGCGCGGGCTCTTCGTCGTTCAGAAATATACCGCGGTATTGTACGGCCGGCGGCCCTTGTATATGCCTGCCGGGTGCGATGTAAAGCGCAGGGCGTTTTACCACGGGCACATCGGCCCACCAATACCAGGGTGATACACCCATCTGTTTGGAGAGGTCGTAAATGCCGAAAATCGTACCGCGTTTGTCGCTCCCGGCAATCACCAACGCCTGATCTATACCGTGGAAAGGTTTCTCGACCACCGTTACGATAAACGACTCCCATTGCCCGGCGATGCCAGTAACATTAAGTTTACCACGTTGCACCAGGTCATCGATCCATGGGCTTTTTCCGATCGTGCCGGCGACGACAACATGCTTCCCGATTGGGGCGGCGGTGGTTGTCAACGAGGGCCGGATGCTTGTTACCCGGTATAGATCCTGGACTAATGCATCGCCCGCCAGCAATACGCCGGCGTGATCGGCGTCACTGATATAGAGTGGTGCGACGGTTCCTCCAGCAAACAAGGGAAAGCCACCCGGTGTACTTTCCGATCGAACATAGTCGTCTTGTGCTGCTAACGGAACGCTCAGGATCACGCAAAACAGGGTAAGACCCTGATAAAGAAGAGAACGAGTAGACCTCATGGAAACGAATTTCCAGGATTGCAGAAGATAATGCAACCGATTGCATAAAATTATTTTATGAAAGGCCCATTGAAGCTCCAAAGGACATTTTTTGGTATGAAACCGATTTAACAAAAAATGCCCCCCGAAGTGCACTCAGGAGGCTTTTTTGGCTTTTCAGGTCAAGTTCATCTTCCGGCCTTTTTTCCCTCGTGACTTCTCGTTAACTACGCAGTACGACATTACCCATGAGCGGAACCCATAAAGAAGTCACGATATACGACATCGCCGAGGCGCTGAGCCTTTCGCCGGCCACCATCAGCCGTGGCCTGAAAGACCACCCCGCCATTCGCAAGGATACACGTAAGCGTATTCTCGACAAGGCGCGTGAGATGGGCTACCAACAAAACATGTTTGCGAGTAACCTGCGCCGCTCCCGCACCAATACGATTGGTGTGATTGTGCCGCGTTTGAATAGCTACTTCATGTCATTTGTCATTGCGGGCATGGAGAAGGTAGCCAATGCCGCGGGGTATAACCTGATCATCAGCCAGTCGGCCGAGTCGGTGAAAAAGGAAGAGACCAACGTGCGCACGTTATACAACAGCCGTGTCGATGGCCTGCTTGTATCCGTGGCGTATGACAGCGAAAGTCTCTCGCATTTCAGTTTGTTTCTCGATAAAAATATACCGCTCATCTTTTTTGATCGCGTGCTCGACCATCCGCAGTGTACCAGCCTTGTGATCGATAATTACAAGGCAGCCTACGAAGTCACCACGCACCTGATCCGCCAGGGTAGCACGCGTATTGTACACCTCACCGCCCAATCGAAGGGAGCAGTGTATGCCGACAGGCTGCGCGGTTACCAGCAGGCCCTGCGCGATAACAACCTGGCCTTTGACGAAAGCATGGTGCTCGCAGGCAATCTGAGTGACCAGGCGGGTGCGGAAGCAGCGCGTGCCATCCTTGCCATGAAACCGTTGCCCGACGGCGTCTTTTCCGCCAATGACTCCTGTGCGGTAAGTTGTCTGCGGGCCTTAAAACAAGCGGGTATAAAAATACCGGAACAGATTGCCATAGCCGGTTTTAACAACGACCCGATATCAAAAGTAGTGGAGCCTAATCTCACGACAGTGAATTATCCGGGTGAGGAGATGGGGGAGCTGGCCGCCTCTACGTTGATCCGCCGCCTGGACCGCCTGGAAGGCGCAAGCCTGAACACCATTGTGCTGCGCCACGAGTTGATTGTACGCGATTCTACGTTGCGCAAAAGCCCTGATCAGAACGGATAGCCGATCGCGATGTTAAAGATGAGGTTGTCGCTTCGCCAACCGGGTTTGGTGAAGTCAATGTCATCAAATACCCATCTCCATCGCTGGCGTGCTTGCTCCTCGGACACAACCGCTGCGGTTTCCCCTTTCTCTTCAGGGTACAGAATTGCCTTACGGAGCGGGAAGGCTATATCCAGTCGTAGTACAAAAAAACTGAAATCCATTCGGAAGCCTATACCAGTGCCGACGGCAATTTCATTCATAAAGGATTTGCGTTGGAATTCTCCGCCGACGCGCTTAGCCGTGTTCGGTTCTCCGTTCTCCAGTGTTTCCGGATCCGGGCGCATCAACCAAATGTTACCCGCATCGACAAATACCGCGCCTTTGAAAGACTTGATGATATCAAACCGATACTCAGCGTTTGCTTCCAGTTTAATGTCGCCGCGCTGGTCGATAAAGAACGCCTTGTCGAGGTCTAACACGTACGAGCCGGGGCCGAGCGAGCGTGCGGGAAATGCCCGGATACTGTTCGAGCCACCAATGGCAAATTGTTTAATGTAGGGCATGGTTCGCGAATTGCCATAGGCATAGCCAACACCTGCGACCGCACGGGTGGCTATCTTACTGTGCCGTGCCCATTGCCAGTAATAACGAAAATCGACATCACCCCGCACATATTGGGAGTAGGGCGAGTTAAATAAGGTGTGGACCTTTCTGCCGTCTTGTTCCAGGCCAGGTTTTATTCCGGACGTGCGCTGGACTGTATTGAGCAAATTGCCGGCTACATCGATGTTGCCATTAAAATAGAAGTTGTGCTCGCGAAATTTGCGGCGCTCGTATTTCTGGGCGACTTCCTGGGAAAGCTGCGTATTGAGCGTATAGGAGTAGCGTGTGCCGACGATGAACTGATCGACAAATGAACTGGAGAGTACGGTGTTTCCCGTCAGCATATCTTCGAAATCTTTAGTCTTCTTCGTTTGCACAAAAGCAATATCGACCGGATATAGCTCGTGGCTTTTAGAGGACGATTCCCGCCAGTTATACCCGTAGGCTACGTTGAACGAGGTTAACCGGTAATACAGAACCCGGTTCTGGACATTGACGGCAGCCTTGATTACCGTCTTTGGCAAATAGCGGCTGGATTTATAGTCAATTTTAATCGGCGAAATAAAACGCGGTATCGTCAGACTGGACTCCAGCCCCAACTCCAGCGAGTTGACGGGTTGTGACACCTGCTTGCTGATTTGCACCTCATAGGCCGAGGTAAGTTTAAGTTGAAACAACTCAGCGCCGCGCAGGAAATTCCGGTTTGTGAACGTAAAGGCTACGCCCGGTCCCACAAAGTTGTTGGATTTTGATGTTGCCTGAATTTCCGCCCGCAGTGATTTTTTCTTCAGCGGTGTCATGAGGATTTGTGCGTCCAGCATGGCCGAGTCGGTTCGCGGCGACTCAGTAAATTTAATATTTACAAACTTAAAAGTGCCCAGGCCCATCAAGTGGCTAAGCGACAGCTCGCGCGCTTCGCGGCTGTATAGCTCGCCTTTCTTCAGATTGATAACGTCGGTAATAATGCGCGGACGGAAAGCATGTTTGTTGTCGATGTACTGGTAATTGTTCACCATCGTCGTATCGGACTTCGTGTTTGGCAGCGTGTCGGTTGAAAGCACATAGTTGGGAAAGACATTGATCTTATCCAGCCGATATATCTTACGGGCGCGCGGGGGAATATCTTTTTCCAAACGCAATGTTAGATCTACTTTTTTCTCACCCACGGTACTATCGGCTTCAAAGATCAGGTAGCGGTCGTCAAAGTAAAAGAAACCTACGTTTTCCACTTCTTCTTCAATGCGCTCCTGCTCAGCTTTCAGGCGTTCCAAGTCGTAGCGGATGTTGGGCCGAAGAATGGATTTCTCACGCAACGTACGCAGCACGACAGCATAGGTGCTGTCCCGACCTTTCGGATAGGTGATGGTTCGTAACCGATAGGCCCTGTGCAGTTCGGTGTGATAGATAACGGTACTTTGCGTTTTACCCTTTTTTATTTCGGGTACAACCTTTGACTCAAAGTAGCCTTCGTTATTTAAGTAGCCCGTCAGAAGATTGGCCGTGCGGTCGGGGGTGGCGTCTTTTAATAACACCGGCGCCTGGCCGATCTTCTTTTTTAGAAAGCTTCGAAGCCCTTTTTCCTTTTTTGGCGTCCCGGCCACATAATAAAGCCATACCCAGGGTCGTGCGCCTAAAATCTTATCGTTTGGTTTGGGTACAATATACTCCTGCATTTCCGTTTCCAGCGTACCGCGCCGACGAACAGCACCCTGTGGCATTTGAAAGTCTATCTCAGCACCATTGTAAAATGTCTCGCCCGGTGGGAGATACCGGGTGGCTGTGCAACCGGGTAATAATATCGCAAAGAATAATAGAAAAGGGATATACAATCCCGACGATACACACGGACAGACGGTGAGAAGGCGCTTATTCATTTTCCGTGGCATTTGATTTAAAGAGCTCGCGGAAGGCGTCATAATCTTTTATATAGATAAAGCCGGCGCCGGTTTCGATCAGCTCGCCGTCAATCATATCATAGTTGCTGTTGCGGAAGCCTGTCACACGCAGGCGGCCGTCGGCTGTCAGTTTATATTCCAGCGCCAGGTCACCAATATAGTCGGCTGCCGAGTTTTGATTAGCCGTCTGGCCCTCGACGTCAACGTTGCCTGAAACTTTCACCACTAAGCGCTCGTCGAAAAGTGATTTGGAAAGACCTAGCTGTAGCTGCGTTTGGCCCTGGGCCTGCCCGGAAGAATAATCCTCATAGGATTTTAAGTCGACCGTCAGTTGAACGCCTTTGACGTTGTCAGAGAGGCGATTGAGCTGTTCGGTGAGGAGTTTGCTCACACTGCGACGGGCAGAGGCGGAAACGTCTGAACCGCCTTGTGTGTCAAGCGGGTTCTCAGAAATAAAACGCTTTAACACCAGTAACGCGAAGACCTGTTTGTTGAGGTCGGACTCACGGGTGTTTATATCTTTAATGCGCGCATAGATTTCGCCGCTAAAGGCATCCTGATCTTCCTGCGGCATGTCAAGCTCGAAGCTGATATCAGGCGTCAGCAGATCGCCTTTGATGTTGAGGTATACCAGGAAAGGAAGTCGTTGTCGGTATCGCAGATCCTGCTGAGCGCCACTCGGCGCTGACCCCGCCACGAGATCGATCGGAGACGTCTCCACTTCATAGATTGCCCGCAGGTTCAGGTCCGCCTCCATGACATCGCCCGTCCACATGATATAGCTGCCTTTTTCAATTTTGAACTCACGCTTCACAAGCTTATAGAAGGAAAGGTTATAGCTGCCTTCCGTTACCTCGTACCGGCCCGAAAGCTGCATGTCGCCAGAAGGACTGATGTCGAGTGTTAACGTTGCGTTCCCCTTCACACTGAGCTTGTCGCCTGTAACGGGGTCGATCACGATGCTGAAGGTCTCCGTATCTTCCAACTCGATATTAGCCGTCAGGTCAATGCCCTGGAAGGTAGTCTTGACGGTGTCCTCCAGTTTGAGCGATTTTAAGAATGGATCTTTTACGGCATCGCGGTCTACAAACCTAACAATGCCCTCTTGTTCCAGCACACCCTTTTCAGACTGCGGCACGACATAGGTAAACTCGCTGTCCTTCGCCAGACTGGCCTCCACTTGAATTTTGGGTAGGTTGGAAGTGCCGGTGATAATGGCCTTGGTGTTGATGCGCACGTTGCCGTAAAAGAGATCGTTATCGGTGGCTTTGGTGTTGAGTAGCTGGAAATTCTGCGCGTTCACACGCAGGTTGAGGTCGAATTCTGCGAAACCGGCTGTCTTTATCGTACCGTCAAAACGTGCTGTGTTGTTTTGTACGTCGCGAATGGTGAAGTCGTTTAGCGTGAGTCCCGTGCCGGTAAGTCTGATCACTTCATCCTTTAACAAGAATTTACTGCCGGCGATGGCAGGGATAAATTCTGCCTCGCGAAAACGCAGCTCGCCGTCGATCTTGGGCGCGGCCGATACGCCATCGATCTTGACTGCGCCGGTGAGCTGCCCTTTTAAGTTTTTGACGTGTCCGAACGTAAACGGCTCGACCGATGAGAGGTTGAGCTTGTTGAGTGTTGTTGTGAAATGTATTTCGGGTTTCGGTATGTTTGAAACGAAGTATCCCGCCGCGACTACATCGATGTCGTCCCCCTCCATGCGCAAGTCCACGTTGAAAGGACCGTTCGCGGTCTTGCCCAGTTGCAGTGCCAGATCGCCCCACCCACGTTCCAAAATTTTCAGATCGTGTATATAGGCGGTGGAGTTAAAAGAACCACCCGCTGCCGCGCTGAGCGTCACGTCGCCATCAATGACGCCTGCTATAGGCGTTGTGCCTTCAATAATGCTCGTGATGTTGCTGAGATCTACCTGGTTAAACACCACGGAGAGCGTCGAGTCACGGTCATCTTGCTTTACCAGCAGAATGCGTTCCTCACCATGTGCAATGTAAAAGTTGTTGGGCATAACGCCGGCGCCTGTGAAGCGCAAGGTATTATACATCGGCGTCTTCCAGTCCTGGTAGTTCAGTACGACCTGCCCGGGCAAAAACCGGAATTGGAAGGCATCCTCAAAACTATTAAAAACACCTCCCAGGAGATACTTTTCTTTTTGTAGCGAATCGAGGATGATCAGCCGTGTACGGATGGAGTCGTGCTGCACGTTGCCGGCCAGCTTGATCTCCTCCACCCGCAGCGTGTCCATGCTGATTTTTTTAAGGCGGAACGTATAGTCCAGGGATTGTTTATTGGATTTGACCACCAGACCGATGGAGTCGAGTGCCAAACCACTATATTTTATTTTTGACAAGTGTACCCGTAGGTCCAGCTTGTCGTTGCGACTATCAAACTCGCCGGCAATCTCACCCGGTACAAAAGGTTCCAACTCGGGAAAGATGATCTCCGTCAGCAGATCGGTGTTTTTGATCACCAGCGAAAATTCAAAGTCCTGCGGTGCAACAGGTTTTTTATAGGTTGTATCACGCAACGAGAAGTATTGATTGATGTGGCGTGTTACTACTTCGGGCATGCTGACCAGGTTAATGGTACCCTTGAAATCTCCAGAAATTATATCCGAGCGAAGCGTAATCTCACTTTGACCCTTTTGATCGATCGAGGCAAACAATAGCGAGTCGACGGCATAGAGTTTACTGCCATTAAAAACGGCAAACTTGCGGATGCCGATATCGCCGTTTATTACTTTAAAATCGGCCGTGGCCACATCCACCGTCAGTGTGCCGCGTGTGCGTAGCGGCCGCTGCGATAGGTGTAAGGCCTGGAGGTCGGCATTCTTGAGCTCGAGGTTGAGCTTATAACGTGGTATGTTGCCCTGGTAGTCCAGGTCACCTTTCAGTGTAACGTCCAGGTTAGGATCGTGCAGCAAAGCGGTGCCGGAGAAAAAGTATTTCCTCAACGTGCCATCCAGGCGAAAATCTTTATAGGTATAGCCGCTATATTCGAACTCGTGTATCGTAAGCTTGAGCGCAGCATCGATGTCTTCCAGCGTCAAGCCACGGCCCTGGGCACTGGCGTCCAGATCGATTATACCCATCGTGGAATCTTGCTGCAGCAGCTTGCCCAGGTTGAATTTATTCAGGCTGATGCTGCCGCGGTAGTTCTCTTTGGCCATCGAGTCAAGGTTGAGCTTGACGTCGGTGTCGAGTGAGCCTAGGTCGGTTTTGAGCGTGGCTTTTGCTATAGGCGCCGTGAGTGGTCCGCTGAAGTTGCCGGTCAGGTCCAGCCATTCCGGTAGCGTGATGGACTTCGGGAGCACCGAGTCGGCTACCACAGTTTCTATATCGGTTCGTGTGGTATGCAGTTTGGTAAGTTTTAATGCGAGCTGTGTTTGCTGCACGTCGGGTAGGCCCCTGACAGTACCGTTGGCCACAAGAATAGTATTGGATAGGGCGCGTATCGTAAGCTGTTGAACGTTCAAATCTTTTACTTTGCCCGAGCAGACCAAATCGGTGCGTATGATCGCGCGCGGATCGATATTGATGGGCAGGCTATCGAGCACCGCAGGCAGTAAAAACCGGATGTCCTCCAACGCGATCGAAGTGTTTGTAAGCGCGACCTCCAGGGATGCATCGGGATACGTAGTGGAGAGGGTCTCAAAGGAAGTAAAAGCGGCTTGGGCTTCCAGGTTGATGTTCGTGCGCGGGGAGGTCAGGTGAAAGGCCTCGACCCTGACGGCGTGGTCTGTCATAGCGAAGCGGCTTTCAAATCCCGTCAACGCAAAACCACTTTTGTCGCGGAAGGAAAGTGCTTCGATGGTCCCCGAGATGGCCGCGCCTTTCATCGTCAGGTCTTCCCCCTCCAGGTTGAATTGTGTTAGCCAGAAGTGGTTGAAGTCTACGCCCTGAGGTTGCAGTGGTTGATTAAAGTTATCGTATTGAAGAATGTTGTTGGCGAGCTGAAGATTCTCAATGCCGAGCTGCCAGGATTTAGCCTGGATCGTGTCGGTTGAGGCAACGGGCGCGGTATTCGTAGGCGCCAAACGCGATGAGTCGATCGTAAGCTGATGATAAGAGATGAACGATTGGCGCAGCGTAAATTCATCCAGCAGGATGATTTGATTGTCGAGGTCGAAGGTGTTTACCGCCACGGCTGCGTCGGCGATGTCGGCCTGCAGGGCCTGGCCGACGTGGAGGTCTTCGTAGCGGGCGTGAATGCGCTTGAGGGTGATCGATTCAACTCCAAGCGTAACGGACTTTTGGGAGCTGTCGGCCGAAACGGCGATCGTGGCCACCGCCGGTGCCGGCATCCGTTCATGTTGGATAAAGTGCCCCCGGGTATCTTCGATTGCAATGGAGGCCGCCCGGAAGATCATCTGCTCCAGGTCAAACTCGTCCATGCTTACCTCCAATGAGGCGGTTTTTAACGCCAGGTCTATGCCCGACACGGCGTCGGCATACGTCGTCCGGGTGTTGGTGAGGGCTACATCTTCCACGGCAAAGATCCATGGTGCGGCGGTCGTGTCCGTTTCTTCGACCGTGGTGGTATCGGGAGAAGTAAAGGCGGCAATGATATAGTCGAAGTTAAAGGCGCTGTCGGGCAGCGTACGCCGGATGTTTGCAACGATGCCGTCGAGCTGTACCTGGTTGAGCTCGATTTTCTTTTGGGTAAGGCCCCACAGGTCGGTATCGACTCCGAGCTTGGCGGCGTATAATAAGGTGTCGCGTTGCTGGTCTTCCACATAGAATCCTTCCAGCACAATCTTCTTGGGGAATTGCAGGCTGATATAGTCCAGGCGGACTTCGGTGCCGATCTTATCATGCAGAAAACCGACGGCGGCTTGCACGATCCGGTTTTGCACGGCAGGCACGCGCAGCAGCAGGGCGACGGCAATAAGCAGCACCACGATGGAAAGTATGATCCATCCGATTACCTTCAACAGCTTGACCAGGTATTTTTTGAGCTTCCAAGGCTGATACATTGTTGCCACGTCGCAAGCACGGGAAATAAAACTGTGCCATTGCCAATTTACATTCTGGCGACAAATTTCTACAACACTCCCGCTGATAAATCGGGCACCCTGGGTAGCGCATTCCTCAATAAGAGGTGGTTAACCGTCTGCTAAACGATTAACCACCAGAGAGCACTATAGACTTCGGGAACGAATAAATTTCTTTTCTGTGTGCAGAAACTCCTTCCGACCCGGCCGCACCCGGAACATGTTCACGACTATGGAGGTGATAATACCGGGCAGGCGAGAGAGGGACATGAGCGTGTTTTTGGTCATATACCTGGCCGGCACGAAAGAGAATGTGGCAATGGCATACGCGCCGATGACAGCCGTCCACCACTTAATGCCCGGGATCAACAGGGTCGAGTCGACGGCCGCGTCTACCAATCCCATGGCCACGACCAACAGGATCAGTGCTATAAAGAAGGAGCGGGGCAAGATCAGGTAGTGCATGATCTTGTTCAGCAGGTGGCGGTCGATGGGCAATGCCAGCATGTCGCGGTCCAGGAAACGGCCCATGTGTTGCAGGTGAACCTCTATCCAGCGCAGCCGTTGTTTTTTTAATGTCTGCACATCCGAGGCCTTTTCATCATAGATATAGGCCTCGGCAATGTACTCTACCGGCACGTGCATTTTGAGCAATTGCAGGTCGATCTCTTTGTCTTCGCCGGTGTCGTGCAGGATAGCCTCCTGGTTGAAGATTGCTTTCAGCAGGCCGAACTCGAACGCCATGCCGGACCCGGCACAGGTAGCGGAGAGTCCCAGTGACCGCTGGCCCTGCCGGAAGATGACGTTGTTCAGCTCCTCGTTAATACACTCCAGCAAGGCCACCGGCGTGTTCAGATTCTTGGCAATGCGCCGGCATTGCACCGCGCGTGCACCCTGGGCAAAGGCATGATTTACTTTCTCCAGCGTGCCGGGCGACATGATGTTGTCGGCGTCCAGCACAAAGGCGATATCGTAATGCGCGTCATCCACGCAGTTTAGTGCCGCACGGAGCGACCTGGATTTCGAGCTCACGTCGAAGCTTACCTCGATCACCTGTACGGGTAAGGCGCGCAGATGCTCGATGGTTTCCGGTCGCATGGAGTCGGCAATTACAAAGACATCGAAGTCGGCGTTGGGGTAGGGATGGCTGATCGCTGCCCGGGCGGTGTCCAGGATGATCGTGTCCTCTTTATAACAGGGAATGAATACAGCCACCTTTCGTTTGGAAGAAATAACGGTGTAGTCAGGCTCCTTCTGTACGCCATTGGCAATCGCAATGACGACGAAGTACAAAGTGCACACGCTCAGGTATAAGAATATACCCAGTACAGCATAGGACAGTACGGTTAACATATACGGTAAGATTAAAGTCAAATTCCCCCTCGCAATACTACCCGCGCGCTCTTTCGGTGAAAGCTAATGTTCGCTACCGGCAACGTTATAGAGATGCAGTGAAGTATTGTAAAAGAAATATACTGATTGGTTCGGTATATATAAAATGTATTGAAGTAAATAAGTGTAAATTATTTTTATGTACCGGATTAATCAGGCTGCTTTCCGTGATTAGTATACATTTTGAATAGGGTGGTTTAAAAAACTGTGTCTGCAATCGTGAGCGGGTGCATAATTTATATACTTTACCTGTTCGCGACGCCAGTCTGAAGACTGGCCCTGGGGTAGACACGAGTCTCCGCCCCGAGACGGGGCTAAGACTCGCGCCAGATAACCCATTTTCCGACTCACACTTTAATATATTATACCTGGCACCGTCTAGAAATCGTTATCGGTAACGATAAAATTATTATTTTAATGGCTTGGACTTATAAGATCGAATGGAGATGATCCGCTGGCTGTTGCTGTTGCTTTTTTTGGTATTCGGAATGTCTGTGACGCAGGCGGAAACGCCGGTTTCGGAAGCGTTAAACGACCTGGACCAGGTGCTGGCCGACCGCGACCGGTACATTCAGCAAAAGAAGGCCCGCATTGACGCCCTCATGATCGAAAAACGACACATCCGCCCGGAAAACCTCTTTTTCTTATACGATCGTATTTATAATGAGTACAAAACATTTATTTACGATTCGGCCTTTACGTATGCCCGCAACATGCAGCATGAGGCCTACCGGCTAAAAGATCCCACCCGCATTGCCTATGGCCGGATCAAACTGGCATTTATCCTGTTGTCGTCGGGTATGTTTAACGAGGCGCTCGACACCCTGCACGCCATACACGAGCGGCAGCTGCCCGACACCATTCGCACCGAGCTGTATTCTGTCCTCGCCCGTACGTACTACGACCTGGTGGACTTCAACCGCGACCAATACTTCACTGAACGCTACACACAACTCGGCAACCAATACGTCGACTCTGCCTTGCACTACCTCGGAACCCGCTCCAGCGAGTATCTCCACTTGCGCTCCATGAAGCATCTGCGCATGAATAACTTCCAGGCAGCTTCGGCCGACCTCGAACGGATGCTCTCCGCCTTTACCCTCACCGACGCTTCCCTTGCCATCGCCGCCAGCACGCTGGGCTACATCTACCAACAGCAAGGCCGTATCGAAGATGCCAAGCTTATGTTGATCCGTGCTTCGATGGCCGATAACCGATCGTCTACAAAAGAAACCCTGGCCATTCTCAACCTGGCCGAGCTCCTATATAAAGATGGCGATGTTGTGCGCGCCTATGCATACGTAAAGCACGCCATGGACGATGCGAACTTCTACGGCGCACGCCACCGCAAGATTCAGGTGGCGGCGATCTTCCCGATCATTGAAGGCAACAAACTGGACACGGTAGATCGTCAACGTAAATTATTGTTTGCATACGCCCTGGTCATCACGGTGCTTTCGATTATTACAGTGGTCTTTGCCGTGATCATCTATAAACAGTTCAAAAAGATTCAGGAGGCGGACAAGAGCATTAAAGAAGCAAACGCAAGCCTCCAGGAGTCAAACAAACTCTTACAAGAAGTTAACAACCACCTGATGGAGGCGAACAAGATCAAAGAAGAGTACATCGGGTTCTATTTTAATATCAACTCGGAGTATCTCGTAAAGATCGAAGCGTTCAAACAAGCGATTGATAACAAACTGATGGCGAAGAAGTACGACGACATCCGGTTTGTGGTGAACAATATCAATTTGAAGAAAGAACGG
Source organism: Dawidia cretensis (assembly GCF_018598175.1). Taxonomy (GTDB): domain Bacteria; phylum Bacteroidota; class Bacteroidia; order Cytophagales; family Cyclobacteriaceae; genus Ohtaekwangia; species Ohtaekwangia cretensis. The sequence continues at coordinate 62,335 of NZ_JAHESE010000032.1, read as the reverse complement.
GAGGACCTATATTTCAGCTTTGATAAGATTTTCCTAAAGCTCTTCCCGGATTTTGTGACGACGTTCAATTCTTTCTTTAAAGAAGAAGATCGCATCGTACTGAAAGAAGGTCAGTTGTTGAATACCGAGCTACGGATCTTTGCTTTGATCCGCATGGGCATTCACGATACGGAAAAGATTGCCAAGATCCTGGATTACTCTATTAATACGATCTACAACTACAAGGCACGGGTAAAAAGCAAGTCGTTGGTGCCAAATGAAGAATTCGAGCGAAGGATTATGCAGATCGAGGCGATTTGATGTAATTAACAAAAGGTTAACAGCCCGTTAGTCTCCTATATACGTTGCTGCCATAACTTACCTCCCAAATCAGTGTATGGCCCTTCATCAGGATTACGGGGAATTGACCGACGAAAATCTTTTGGATTTGCTGAAGCAAGGTCAGGAGGGTGCATTCGATTGTCTTTACATACGCTTTCGAAGTAAGCTGATCGCCGCGGCGTACAATCGTATACAATCCCGCGCGGTAGCGGAAGAGCTGGTACAGGAGGTATTTACAGACCTTTGGTACAAACGCGCCAGCCTTGTTATAACCCGGAGCGTCGCGTCTTATCTATTTACCGCAGTCAAGTACGAAGTGCTGGACCACATCCGGTCTTTAAAGGTCAAGCATGGCTACCTGCAACAACTTGCCCGTTTTGAGGACCGGGTCACCGACATGACCCGCGAGCAACTGGACGCCGAAGAGCTTGACTACCATCTGAATAAAAGCATCAACGCGTTGCCGGACAAATGTCGCGAAGTTTTTAAGCTCAGCCGTTTTGAACATTATACCATTCAGGAGATTGCCGACAAGCTCAATATCTCACCTGACACAGCCAAGTATCATATCTCACACGCCCTCAAAGAGCTGCGCATCAGCCTGAAAGATTTATATATCCTCGCGGCCGTGTTATTCCTGGAATAAGCTTCCCCTAGTAAGTCTTCCTGACTTCATTCCGATAACATAAAGATAATATCGTGACGACCTACCCGTCGCGCAGCGTTAAACGGCTTTCTGGTATAACGGCATTTACGCTACATGTCAAGTATACGAAAGAAGCTGAAAGATTTTTTGTCCGGCAAAAATTCGCCGGAAGGCCACATGATTTACCATGCGTGGTACAAGTCCTTTGATGATACGCAAGAAGTGCCAGACGATGCCTCACCGGCAGACATCGACCGCGAGCTTGTTCAAATGAAGAATGGTATTTCGAGGCGAACAACTGTTCCGTTGTGGACCTCCTACTGGAAAGTTGCTGCGGCAGTGCTCCTGATAGCGGTAGCCGGCGTCGTGCTGTATACCCAAAAGACGTTTGACACGGAAGTGCACTATGCCGAGTACGTTACGGCGCATGGCGAACACACGGATGTGATACTGGCCGACGGCTCGCATATATGGTTAAATGCCGGCACGAAATTCCGCGCCCCACAAACATTCAAAGGGGATACCCGCGAAGTATACCTGGAAGGCGAAGCTTTTTTCGAAATAGCACACAATCCGAAGAAGCCCTTCATCGTGCATGCTGGTGAGCTGACGACAACCGTGTTGGGCACTTCTTTTAATGTGCGGCACTATACCGGTCAACCGACAGAAGTAGCCGTTGTTACCGGCCGGGTAGCCGTGCAGTATCAGCAAAACACGGATACATTGACACGCGGGCAAATCGCCATGGCGACGAAGGATATTTTGGGGTCGTGGACCTTTACGGATTTCGATCGCTATACCGGCTGGAGACAAGGTAAGCTTGTTTTCGAGGATCAGCCCGTTCAGGATGTATTGCAAACGGTTAGCCGCTTCTACGGTGTCGATATTCGGGTAAAGGATACGGTGTCGGGCGCATGTCGTATTTCCACGACGCTGGAGTCGATGACGGAAAAAGAAGTGGTGGACTTGCTCTGCCTGTTGCTAAACGCCACCGCCACGCGGGACGGTCACGTCTATTGGATTTCCGGAAGCGGGTGTAACTGAGGAAACTTAAACTAACGATTTTATATGAAAACAATCTTACAGCAACGAAACGACTACGGGTAGTGAGCGCATTCCATAGCGCTGTGCGACTGAATGTGCATAGCGGAGCATAAGTAGGGGAATAACGGAAGAAACCTTGCAAATCCCATTCCGTCATTCCCCGGTAATTATCCTGTTGAACAGAATAACCTTCTAAAAATATGAAATTAACATTTCTACAACATGATCATTGGTTAAAAGTAATGAGAGTGATTAGTGGAGTCTTTATCCTGGCGACTGTCCTGCTTTCAGCAGCACAGGCCCATAGTGTCTCCGGCCAGAATGTATTGGATCAGCGCCTTTCGCTGAATGTGAAAGACGAATCGTTGCAGCAAGTGCTGAAAAAGATTCAGCTTCTCGCAAAAGTCAATTTTACCTATAAAAGTGTGGACGTTGCCAGTCCGGATAAAGTCACACTTTCCGTTCGCGACCGCGAGCTTAAATACATCCTTAACAGCGTATTGGCGCCGGCCGGCCTGGAGTATGCCGTAGCCAACAAAAACATTGTTATCCGGAAGAAAGTACATGTTACCCAAGACGTCGACATTCGCGGGAAAGTAACGTCGGATGCCGGCGAAGCATTGCCCGGCGCCAGCGTAGTAGTGAAAGGAACTTCCATCGGCACTACGACCGACGCGGATGGTTCGTTTGCGCTGCGCGTTCCCGATGACGGCGTACTCGTGGTTTCATTCATCGGTTTTACAGTGTATGAAGAAGCCGTCGGCAATAAAGTTTACTTCGAGATTAAACTTGCGTCGGACATTTCGCAATTACAGGATGTCGTTGTGATCGGTTATGGTTCGGTAAAAAAGTCTGAAGTGCTGGGGGCAGTATCCTCTGTCAGCACGCGAGAAGTATCGAGCCGCAACTATAACACAGCTGCTGAGCTCCTGCAAGGTACAGTGCCAGGGGTAACGGTGATGAACAACGGTGGCGATCCAACGTCGACAGCCGATATCAAGATTCGAGGTATTGGGTCGTTGAATGCAGAAAGACCGCTCATCATTTTGGACGGCGTTATCTTTGAAGGCCAGATCAGCATGATCAACCCGAATGAAGTAGAAGCTATCAGCATTTTGAAAGATGCTGCGTCGGCTGCTATCTACGGTGCACGTGCATCGGGTGGTGTTATTTTGATCACGACCAAGAAGGGGCGGTCGTCCAGCCATGTGGAAGTAAACTACCAGCAGGGCTTTCAGCAAGTCGCGAAGAAACTAGAAGCGCTCAATGCCGCCGAACGTGCCGATGCCGCCAACATGGCGACTGACAACGCCGGGCAAGACCGCATCCCTGCGTTTGACGCCGCGGGTAATCCTTCGTCGCGTATTACCAAAACAAACTGGATGGATGAAATTTTCCAGGCCGGGATCATTAATAATCTGGATGTTTCGATCGACGGCGGTAATCAGAAATCGAACTATTTTATCTCGGGCGGCTACCGTCGTAACCAGGGTATACTACTCAATACAGAGTCGAACCGTTACACCGCCCGTATCAACTCCTCGCACGAGATTCTGAAAGGCGTACGCATTGGTGAAAACCTGTCGTATTCATTTTGGGACGGACAGACCGGCAATACATCGAGTGCCTACACCGGTGCGATTATGACAGCCTTGTATTATCCGGCCAACGCAACGGTATACCGCGAAGACGGATCGGGTAAATTCGGTGGCGTGCCCGAAGAGTATGCAAATGCTTATGGAGACCTGATCAACCCTGTTGCCTACCTCAAACGCCTGGACAATCACAATCCTACGTCGACTTTGCTGATCAATCCGTACCTGGAGGTTGACGTGGTCAAAGGGCTAAAGTTCAGAAGCAACTGGGGCATGACACAGATTCGGAGAGATTCCAAACAATTCAACGTAAAGGTGCTCGAGACAGGCAAGATCTTCGACTTTAATGAGCTCTATCAGACATCCGATAATCAGGATGTCCTTCTGACCGAACAGACGCTGTCGTATGAGACTACGGTGAAAGACGATCATAATATCTCGGCACTGGCAGGTTTTACATACCAGCGCAACAAATACGAATACTATAGTGTAAAGGGTACAAACTTTGATAACGAAGATCGGGCTTACCGCAACCTGTACAACGCTAAAACCATCGAGGTACTGGGCGCGGGAAACCCGGAAGAAATGATCATGTCGTACTTGGCACGGGCGAACTATAACTACAAAGGCAAGTACCTGTTGACGGCGGTTATTCGTCGCGATGGTACGTCTAAGCTGATCTCGTTGAATCGCTGGGAAACATATCCATCGGTGTCGGTGGGATGGAACCTCGTGCAAGAGAGCTTTCTAGAGGACGTAAACATCATCAGTGACCTGAAATTGCGCGGCAGCTGGGGTGTGATCGGTAACCTGGGCGCATTAGACCGCTATCCGTTTGCCGTGGGATTGGGTCGCACACGCGCCTGGCTGGGCGAAGACCCGGCCATCGTCTACGGGTATGCAGAGACCGGCCTTTCCAACCAGGATTTAAAATGGGAAAGCTCTGTGCAACAAAACATAGGACTTGACTTCGGCTTACTGGACGGCCAGTTAACGGGATCGCTGGATGTCTTCAAAAAGACCAACACCGATATGTTGTTCAAAAAGACACTGCCAGGAGCAGCAGGGGCTCCCGATGGCCAATGGATCAACGCTGGCGAAGTGGTAAACAGAGGTTTTGAGCTGGGCATCACCTATCGCAAGAACCAAGGCGAGCTGACCTATGATATTACTGCCAATATTTCACGTGTCAAAAGCGAGATCGGGTCTATTACCGACGAAAATAGATTTCAGAACATCGGTCCCACGGTAAGGACGATGCCACAGGCCAATATCAACCTGGTGGGTAATGCCTTTGGTGCTTTCTATGGTTATAGAACCGCCGGTGTCTTCAATTCCAACGAAGAGGCGGCTAACTACCTCAACGCCAACGGTACGCGCTATCAGCCGTCGGCCGTCGGTGGCGACTTTAAATTTGTAGACAAGGACGGTGATGGCGATATCGACAACGATGACCGATTTGTGCTGGGTAACCCCTTCCCGGACCTGACCTATAGCCTCAATGCCAACCTGGGCTATAAAGGTTTTGATCTGAACTTATTCTTTCAGGGGGTACACGGCAACAGTATCTTCAACTCGGTGCGCGCGCTGGGATTGAATGCCGGCTACGGCTATAACCTGATCACAGAATCGAAAAATGCCTGGACGCCAGAGAATCCTGACGCTACAATTCCCCGGCTTTCTATGACAGACCCTAACAACAATTGGACGCGTGTGTCGGATTTCTTCATCGAAGACGGCTCGTTCCTGCGGTTGAAGAATGTCACGCTGGGCTATACGCTGAAGCGTGCACTCCTCGATAAAGTGAAGCTGAGGCTATACGTAACGGCACAGAACGTGTTTACCATTACCGACTACTCGGGCATGGACCCAGAAGTAGGTATTGGTAACTACGGCATCGACACGGGTATGTACCCGCTCTCGAAGGTGTTTCTGGCAGGTGTTAATCTTAAATTCTAAATTCGTATGAAAAAAATATTCTATCTATCGCTTCTGGCGGGTATGCTTTTCGTTACGTCGTGCGATGAGATGCTGGATGTAACGCCGCACGGTTCTCCTACGTCGAGCAGCTTTTGGCGCAACGAGACAGATGCCATATCGGCCGTCAATGGAATATATGCCGAATACTCCAACGATGATATGTACGGCCGTGGCTTCTTTTGGCTGAGCAATGGCAGCGACGACATCGGTACGAAGCCGCGTGCCTTTTCGGAAAATGTAAAGGCCTTCAAGATCACAGGCAATGAGAGCGAAGTGAAAAACATCTGGGCGCTTCATTACCGGACCATGAAACGTTGTAATGATATACTACGGAACGTGCCTGCGATTGAAATGAATGCGGATCTGAAGGATCGTATTCTGGGTGAAGCACATTTTCACCACGCCGTAATGCACCTGGAATTGGCCTACCACTATGGCGACCACCGTGCCGGTGTACCGATCATCGATCGCGAAAACCCGGAAGATCCATATGTTGCTCGTCCGGCCAACGTACAAGTGAACTACGACTACATTGCCGAAGACCTCAAAGCAGCAGCAGATCTGTTGCCCTACTTCGAGGAATACGAGTCCAGCGACTTTGGTCGTCCGCATAAGACTGCGGCCTGGGCATACCTGGCTCGTACATACCTGTACGCCGGTGACTGGGCCAATGCAGAGCTGTATGCCGGCATGGTCATCACCAGCGGCAAGCACGATCTGCTCGAGAACTTCGCCGATGTATTCAAGATCGCCAATAACTTCTCGCCGGAATATGTTTGGTCTGTTACGTCGAGTCCAAAAGACACTGGACTGGGCTCCATCTTCCCCGGCGTATTGCTGGAGGACAAAGGCTGGGGCGCTTACAACGGCTGGGGTGTATTCTATCCTACCCAGAACCTGTATGAGGAATATGAGTCCGGCGATGAGCGCCGCGAAGCGACCATTCTCAAGACTGGTGATACATTCAAATACTTTGGAGAAGAAGTAGCCTTTAACGAAGGCCAATACAAGGTAAGCTCCAGCAATCGCACCGGACTGCAGTTCCGAAAATTCATGGAGCCGTTCGGATATCCCAAAGTAAATGGGTCGGTAGACACCCGCTACGTAAACACGAATGCCGATAAACCCACAACCTCGCTGAACGTACCGCTTGTGCGTTACGCCGACGTATTGCTGATGATGGCAGAAGCCAGGATCAAACAAGGGAAAAGCGGCGACGCCGAAATAAACGAAGTACGCGACCGCGCTAACCTGGACCCGATCAGTGGCGCCACCCTGGACGACCTGAAGCATGAACGCCGCTGCGAGCTGGCCGGCGAATGGACCGACCGCCACTTTGACCTCGTGCGTTGGGGCGATGCCCAGAGCAAATATGCGCAACCCCTCTACCATGCCTATGCGAAAGACGACAGCGGTAATCCCAAAGTGATCTACGCAGGACGTACCTTTAACCCTGGCATCCACCACGTGTGGCCTATTCCGCCGGATGAAATTGCGGTGAGCAAAGGAACCTTGTGGCAGAACGAGGGTTGGTAAGACAGTTTGAGCTCAGTTGCAATAAGAGAGGTCGACCGCAAACTGGTCGGCCTTTTTCGTGAAATGCCGGTCGCACCTGCCAGATGAGGATTGTTGGGGGCTTATCTGCGTACCTCGAATTGTGTGGATTTTGAGTGTCTTTAGGACGGCTTTAGTACGGCTTTAGTACGGCTTTAGTACGGCTTAACTAGGGCTTTGATACGGGTAATCTCCTGGTATGGATTATGGCAGCGGCAATGTCGTAACGAAATAGGTCTTTCATAGCCCTTAAAGGCAATTACAATGCTATTACAATGGTATGTCAATGCTATTTCTATGCTATTATATATGGCGCCTATCCCGCGATCCGGTGGGTCTGAGCCCTGCCATCGGTGATATCCCCTTATAATCCGTTTATATTTTCCGTGCCCCCTATGTTTTCCAACTGACTGGAACAGAATTGCTTACCTCTCCATCTACCAAAATATAATTTACATTTTCACTGGGAGAATTCTACCTGCGGCAGGAGACAGCGTGCTTTGTTACGCAAACGATAGCAATATGTTTTGCATCGTTTGCGAAACAAACACTCTTTCTACCCTAACCGCTATGAAGCTCTTTTTTGCTCCTCTCGCAGCCTTGCTGCTCGTCGCCGGTCTTGCAACCGGCAAAGGCAGGGACCAGTCTGCCGAAGCCACATCGCCCAACCGCAACTTGCAGGTGCAAGTGCAGATTAAGGGTGGCGTCGCAACGTATTCCATTCACCGCAACAAGCAACCGATCGTGGCGCCGTCGCGGCTTGGGTTTGTGTTGAAGGATCAGCCTGCCCTGAACGGCGACTTCACCATTGCCGACGTAAAAAAGAGCTCCTTTGACGAGACCTGGACCCAGCCCTGGGGCGAGGTTAAGAATATTCGCAACCACTATAACACGCTAACGGTAACGCTACAGGAAAAAGGTGGTTTGAAGCGCACCATGCGGGTAGAGTTCCGGGTCTATGACGACGGCGTCGGTTTCCGCTATGACATTCCCAGGCAAGAGAAGCTCACGGACTTTGTGATCACCGATGAGCTTACCGAGTTTGCTTTCACGCAAGATCTGGACGCCTGGTGGATCCCGGCCAATCATACCGACATCGACTCCGAATGTCTGTTCAAAAAAAATAAGATCAGCGAGCTGCGCGAAACGGTGCATACGCCGCTGACGATGGAAGGCCCCAGGCTGGCCATCAGCATTCACGAGGCCGCATTGATCGACTATGCTTCCATGACGCTGGCGCGTCAACCCAACAATGTGTTAAAGGCCGACCTGGTTGCATGGGCCGACGGCGATCGTGTAAAGACGCGCGCGCCTATGACCACACCTTGGCGTACGTTGCAAATTGTCGAGAAGCCCGGCGACCTGGTTACATCGTATCTCATTCTCAACCTGAACGAGCCCAACAAGCTCGGCGACGTATCGTGGATCAAGCCCGGCAAATACAACGGTATGTGGTGGGGCATGCACATGAAAAAATATACCTGGGAGGGAGGCCCCAACCACGGTGCCACTACCGAGAACATGAAGGCGCTCATCGACTTCGCGGCGAAGCATAAACTGTCGGCCGTGCTAGCCGAAGGCTGGAACGAAGGGTGGGAGGGCGACTGGACAGTGGAAGGCAAATTCAACTTCACCAAGCCTTACCCGGATTATGATATCCATGCGATCAGTTCCTATGCCAAAGCGCGTAACATCGGGTTGATCGCGCACCACGAAACCGGTGGTAACATTCGCAATTACGAAGATCAGCTCGAAGATGCCTTTACGTTCTGTGCGCAATATGACATCCATCGGCTCAAGACAGGCTATGTAAACAAGCGCCCCGGCGGCGAGCGCCACCAGAGCCAGTTTATGGTACGCCACTACCACAAGGTCATGGAAACCGCCGCGCGCTATAAAGTAATGATCGATGTGCACGAGCCCGTAAAAGATACCGGCCTGCGCCGCACCTATCCGAACATGATGACGCGCGAAGGTGCACGGGGTACGGAGTACGAAGCGTGGAGCGATGGCAACCCGCCGTCACATCCTACGATCCTGCCTTTTACGCGTTGCCTGGGCGGACCGTTAGACTATACACCCGGCATCTTTGACATTCGCTTTAAGACGACGGGTACATTCCGGGTACACACGACGTTGGCCAAACAGCTCGCACTCTATGTCGTGATCTATAGCCCGATGCAGATGGCGGCCGATCTCCCGGAGAATTACGAAGGCCACCCCGCACTGAAATTCATTGAAGACGTTCCCGTCGATTGGGAAGAGACGCGTGTGCCGCAGGCTGTCATTGGTGAGTACGTGACCACTGCGCGCAAAGACCGTAACAGCAACGACTGGTACGTTGGCGCCATCACCAACGAGCAAGCCCGTACCCTGGACGTACCGTTAAGCTTCCTCACATCCGGTAAAAAATACGAAGCCGAGATTTACCAGGACGGCGCGAATGCCGACTGGGACACCAACCCGCTTCCGCTCGACATTGTGCGCCAGACAGTAGATGCCGGCACTGTGCTGAAGCTCAAGCTCGCCGCGGGCGGGGGGGCAGCCGTGAGACTGCATGAACTGCCCTGACCGGCCCAAACTGTATCCGCCCAACCTAACCCTACCCCAATGAAAAGAATTTTACAGTATCCGATAAACATCGCTGTCGTCCCCTGGATGCTCTTCGCGATGCTGTTGTTGTGGCAGCCTGCCACGGCGCAGCAGCGCAGCCTCTCCGGCCAGGTGACGAATGCCCAACATGAACCGATACCCGGGGTCAGTATTTACCAGCGCGGTACAACCCATGGCACGATGAGCGATTCCGAAGGGCGCTACACACTCGACGTGGCAGACTCGGCTATCGTGGTCTTTAGTACCATTGGCTATTTGCGCGAAGAGATTGCCATCAAGGCGCAGCGGGTGATCAATGTTACGCTAACGGAAGATATTATCGGGTTGGAAGAAGTAGTCGTGGTAGGATATGGCGAGCAGAAGCGCTCCAATGTGTCGGGGGCGGTAGCGTCGGTGGAAGTGGCCGCGATGCAAAACAAAACGCAGCTGCGTCTTGACCAGGCGTTGCAGGGCATGGTGGCGGGTGTGACGGTGGCGCGCAATGGCGGTGCTCCCGGCGACAAGCCGAGCATTCACATTCGTGGCGTGGGATCGATCTCCAATACCGATCCGCTGTGGATTGTCGACGGCGTACGCATGGACCCCGGCAATCAGTTTGATGTCGACGATGTAGAGTCTATTGAAATTCTGAAAGATGCTGCGGCATCGGCTATCTATGGCGCGAAGGCTGCTCACGGTGTGATACTCGTTACGACGAAACGTGGTAAAGGCGCCTTACAAGTAGTCGCCAAAAGCTCCATCAGCAAACGTCAGGCGATTAACCTACCCACGTTGCTCGGCAGCGCCGACTTTGTGAAATATGCCAAAGTAGCGCGTATCAATGCCGGTCGCACACCCGACGAGTCGTGGGACAACTACGACGCGAATACCGATTGGATCAAGGAATTTTATAACGGCAGCGGCGTACTGCAATCATACGACCTGGCCATCTCGAAAGGTGACGACAACTCGAGTTTTTACCTGTCATTTGGTCATGATCGTGAGAAAGGTATTCTAATTGATAATTCTTTCAAGCGTTACAGCATTCGTCTCAATTCTGATCTGAAGCTGATGCCCTGGCTTACGTTGGGAGAAAGCATGTTGTTATCCAGGGTGGAAGAGAACCCCATCAGCAACTTCGATGAGAACTACAACGGTGGCATACCCTACCGTTCGATCCCCATTATGCCGGTGCGTGATCCGGAAAATCAGTGGGGCGGTTGGGGACGTGCACCGGTATACTTCCAGGGGCCGAACCCTGTGGCTACACAATACCAGCAACATGAGCAACGCAAGTCGAACCGGGTCGATGGCAACCTGTACCTCGACGCACGGCCGCTGAAAGGTTTACAGATACGCGCTGCCCTGGGAATAAACTACCTGGGTTATCTGGCCGAGAAGTTTGACGAAGCTTTTAGCTATGGCTCCTTTAGCAACACGCTGGCTTCACTTACTTACGGCACTGCGAGTGATCTGACGTTGACAGGCAACGTGGTGGCGACCTATGATAAAAGCATTGGCCGGCACAATGTAAAGATCATGGGCGGCTACGAAGCCTACAAATATGACGGACAACATTTTAATGCGCTGGGAACCAACTTTCCGGTGGATGTGGCCAGGAGTCTCAACCTGACCGGCGGCGCCATTAACATCACGGACCGGCAGACGATCGCCCGCGCCCGACAGCTCTCTCAGTTCGGACGTGTCAGTTATAACTATGACGATCGCTACTTGTTGGAGGTAAACGTACGTCGCGATGCTTCGGCGCCGAAGTTCGGGCCGACCAATATCTGGGGCGTATTTCCGTCGGTCTCTGCGGGCTGGCGCATCTCGCAAGAGAGGTTCTTCCAGAACGTTCCTTTCATCACCAACCTGAAGTTGCGCGGCAGTGTGGGTAAACTGGGCTCCGACAATATCGACAGCTTTATTTACCTGAAGACCTATACGTCTCAATTCTCGAACTACGCATTTGACGAGGAGGGAAAGAACAAAGTGGTGGGTTATTACATCAGCCGATTACCAAACAAAGATGTGAAGTGGGAAGAAGTGAATATGAAAAATATCGCGATCGACCTGAAGGCTTTCGCCAATCGCTTTTCACTGAGTGTGGATTATTATGTCAAAGACACAAAGGATTTGCTGTATGGCGTGCCGGTTCCGCCGTCGGTAGGCATTGCGACGCACAACTTCGATCCCGTGAATCCCGCAATCAATATTGGCACCATGCGCAATACGGGTGTCGACATCGACCTGGGCTATACACATCCCATCCGGAAGTTTGAGCTAAGCCTGAATGGTAACGTATCCTTCATGAAGAATGAAATGAAGAGCCTGCGCGGCGACGAATATATCACGGGCGGTAGCGCGGGTTTGCAGATGGGGGGCATGACGCGTACGCAAGCCGGACATCCGATCTCTAGCTTCTACGGCTATGTCGTGCGGCAGATGCTGAATTCCGCGGCGGACGTATATGCCATCAATACCTACGCCGATGACGGACTGTATCAGGAGGCCGGCACAGGTCCCGGTGATTTTATGTATAAAGACATCAGTGGTCCCAACGGTAAGCCCGATGGCGAAGTGACAGCGGAGTACGACCGTGTGTTTATCGGCAATCCCTGGCCGAAGATGACCTATGCCTTTAACATCGGTGTTTCCTACAATCGCCTGATAGATTTGTCATTGCAATTCCAGGGTGTGCAAGGTGTCGACATCTTCAACGCCAGCAAAGCTTATACACGCAACTTCTTTGGCGACAGCAACACTACCACTGACATCCACGAAGCCTGGACGCCCGAGCATCACACGGGCAATCCCCGCAACATCGCCAGCGATCCCAACGGTAACTTTAGCCGTCCGTCGTCCTACTTCGTGGAAGATGGTTCTTATCTCAAGCTGCGCAATGTTCAACTCGGCTTCAACGTGCCTGCACAGCTGCTCACGCGTTTGAAACTGCGGAAGGTACGCGCGTATGTCAACGCCAACAACCTCTTAACCTTTACCCGCTACAGCGGCATGGACCCGGAGGTGGCCGGCTCCAACCTGGGCCGCGGTGTAGACTATGGACGCTATCCCATGGTGCGCACGTATGGCGGCGGACTTGAAGTACAATTCTAACCCACGGACAACGATGAAAACACGATTTTATATCCTGATCCTCACGCTGGCCATCGGGTTGTTGGGCAGCTGCTCCGACGACTTCCTCGATGTCAAGAACGAGAACGAGCTGAGCGCCGACAACTTCTACAGCCGCGTGTCGAACTTCGATCTCGCCCTGAATGCTACTTACGACGCGGTCAAAAACCTCGACCTGTTCGGCCAGACATTTTATATTCAGACACTGCTGGCGTTGCCACATGAGTCCGATTACTGGAATGCCCAGAACCGGAACGAAGTAACTTCACCCGACGGCAATGTATACATCGCGTGGCGTGGCTTCTATCGCATCGTGGCCCGCGCGAATGACATCCTCGAAAACGCTCCTGTCTTTGCCGCCAAAGGTCTTACGACCGATCAAACCAAACGGCTGAACGAGATTGTCGCCGAGACGCACTTCCTGCGTGCCTTTGCGTACTTCCACATGGTGCGCCTCTGGGGCGAAGCGTCCTACGCCGACGATAGCTCGCGACTGGCCGTACCGTTGATCCTGACGGTGGCCGAGTCGCGCGACGACGTGATGAACCCGCGGGCTACCGTAGGGAAGGTGTATCAACAGATTCTTGCCGACATGATGGCGGCCGAAGCCGGTCTGCCGGAGACTTGGGACGCTAACAATATTGCGCGTGTCTCTAAATACGCGGTCAAAGCATTCCTCGGACAGGTATATCTCTACATGGAGGATTTTCCCAATGCCCGGGCCTATTTTGAGGAGGTGCTTGTCAACCCGCGGTATGCACTGGTGCCCTTTAAACGGTATGATGGTCTCTTTCAGGGGAAAGAGGAATTTAATGAAGAATCGTTGTGGGAGATAAACTATGCCGTCGACATGCAACAGAATATCTGGGAGAATGGGCTCGGTTCAGGTATTGCACTGGTGATAGCCCCTCCCGGCCGTGGTTGGAGCAACTGCACACCGCATGGTGTAAACATTGCGCGCTTTGGCAGCGACCCACGGTTGAAGGTCTGTACCTATGCCCCCACGGATTCGGCTGCCGACCTGGAAGGCAAAGTCAAGCCCGTCGGCCGCAGCGAATTTAACTATACCGGCCACAGCTTCCGGAAGTACTCGCCGAAAGACTATTCCGTCATCAATACCAATCGCAACAGCGGTACTAATTACCACATGATGCGCCTGGCCGATGTATACCTGATGTACGCAGAGGTCATGAGCCACGAAAGCCAAAACACGGTTGCCGCGGAGTACATGAACAAAGTACGGCGCCGCGCCTACAACTTCGAGCCCCATACGCCTACACCCTCCGTGGACTATACCGGCCTGGCCGGCACCCAGCTTCGCGATTCCATCCGCGAAGAACGCTTCCGCGAGCTTTTCGCCGAGGGTCACCGCTGGTACGACATTGTCCGCTGGAAGATCGTGAAAGAAGAAGTGCTGAAGTACAACGACAAGCGCATAACAGGAGGAGAGATCGTCTACCAGGACAAAGACTACTACTACCCGGTACCACTGTCTGAAGTAGATAACAATAAGGCAGTAGAGCCAAGTACAGGTTATTGAGATAGAAATGAAAAAGACGTATACATCAACGATATCCTTGCTCGCGATCGCCCTCGCGACCCTACTCTCCTGTGCCTCCGAAAACTCTACCCCCAACACCGACCCTAAAGCCGTCGCCAAAACCAACCCGACAAAAGTATATATGCACTACATGCCCTGGTACCAAAGCAAGGACCTCTCCGGCTACTGGGGCAGCCACTGGCGCATGACCAATCGTAACCCCGATATCATCGACGAGACAGGCAAGCGCCAAATCGCCTCACACTATTATCCACTCATCGGTCCGTACGATTCCAAAGACCCCGATGTAATCGACTATCACTTATTATTGATGAAGTATGCCGGCATAGATGGCATCCTCATCGACTGGTACGGCTCTCATTCGGTCTATGACTATCGCCCCAACCTGCTAGGCTCCAACGCCGTGATCGACCGTCTCGACGATGCCGGCCTGCAGTTCGCGATCGTCTATGAAGAATATACCGCTGAGAATGTCGCGTCTCAAATGGGCAAGCCGGCCGTTACGGCCGCCCGTGAGGACATGGACTACATGCAAACCAATTATTTCGGGAAGCAGGAATACATCTCCATCGACGATGCTCCGCTGCTGCTTACGTTCGGCCCACGCTATTTCCGCCAGCCGGCACAGTGGACGGAAATCTTCCAGGGTCTACCAACAGCGCCAGCCTTCTTACCGTTGTGGGACCACGGAGCCTTTACCGGCGATACGGATAGCGGTGAGTTTGGCTGGGTAGATTTTAATAGCGACCTGCGGGTCATGGAGACCTTCTACCGCAAGTCACCCTTCCTGGATGTGCTCATGGGTTCGGCGTACCCTCGCTTTAACGATTACTACGAAGAGGGCGGCACAGGCACCAGCTATGGCAACATACCTTTCAACGACGGCGCTACGCTACGCGCTACGTTAGCGAAGGCTACGGAGTTCGAGGCAAAATACCTCCAACTCGTTACGTGGAACGACTACGGAGAAGGTACTGTGATGGAACCCACGCGTGAAGACGGCTTCCGCTGTCTGACAATGATCCAGGAATTTACCGGCGTACCATACGGGGAAGACGAGCTGGAGCTGATCTACGATTACTACCAAAAGAAGATAACGCATAAGCATGACACCGACGCGCTGCGAACGCTGGAACAGGTGTATGGCCTGCTGGTATCGCTGCAGCCCGACGCTGCGAAAGACCTGCTGGAACAGCTACCCTGACCACGGACATACGCCGGTACAAACGACCAATAGATAACCTAAAGAATAAACACTAAAACTGACTACCTATGAAAAGATTTATTACCCTGCAGCGGATGCTGCTGTTGATTCTGCCCGTATTCCTTTTCTCTTGCGGCAGCGACGATTCGAATGAAGAGTCCGAACCACTGGAACCGAAGAAGGACGGATTTTATATATATGGTACGAATACTGTTGCCGCCAGCGATGAAGATCTCCATGCGCGTATGGCGCGCGCGGTGCTCGATCCTGCGCAGGGTGCCAAGGTGGATAATATGGAAGGGATCTACGGCAAGTTCCTGTACATCGGTGCCAACAGCACGATCTCTTTCATGGAAGTGGTCGATGAAGTAGCGACGACGTTCGGAGCACCCGGTGGCGGCACGCTCGACAGCGGCAAAGTAGCCGGCAACGTATTGATCAAAGACAAAGTAATCTTTGGTGCACTGACGGCCGATGCGCCGGCGATCAAGGTTGCTGAGGAAGGATTGTATTACGCCTTTGCCAATGTCAACACCGACTTGTTTGTGCTGATGAAGGTCAACGCGGACATGATCGGCGATGCCACACCGCTGAGCTGGGCCGGCGGTACGGGCCTTCCCCTGAAAACGATATCAAAAGATTCGACCGTTTTTGAAGGAAAAAATATCGCGCTACGCGACGCCGCGGGTTATCGCTACCGGTTCAATAACGGCTGGCACGTTTACAACGACCTGAGCATCGTTACGCTTTCCAGTCTTGGTGTGCCGGATTATGCAGAAGCCTGGGAGACGGGTATCAACAACGTTGGCCTATTGGTATCCAACATTCCGAACAAGGGCGAAGGGCTTTATACGGTGCGCCTGAAATACAACGCCGCGACGAACACCTGGACCGAGAAGAAAATCAAGACGGGCTTCGTGCTGAAAGATTATTCAGAAACTCAGATGGGACTCTTCGGTAATGCTTACGTGACGGCACCGGAAGACACGGCTGCCTGGGAAGTGGGCGTCGACGGTTACGACCTGCACACCCCGGAAAAAGATGGTACTGTATATACGTGGGAGTGGACGGTCGACCTGCTTGAAGGTCGGGAGTTCATTTTCCTGCAAGATGCTACCTGGGGAGGTTTGCAGATCGATTATCTGGGCGCAGCCGCTGACGGTGAAGCCATCGATGACGGCGACATCGTTAACGCAAAAGATTTGGGAGGCGAGCATCCCAACTACCGGGTAATAAACCCGGGAACGTATGTCATAACATTGGCGGTAGATGCCGCGACTGACGCCAGGACAGTCACGATCGTGCCGGCACCGAATTAGTGGTTATTTGTTGATAGGATAGTAAGACCGCTGGCCAACGGAATGCCTGCTCTACGGAGCGGCATTCCAACTAGCGGCGGATAGGTGAAGCGTACTTGTTATTTGATACTTTAAAGGATGTAGTGGATGAAAAGCCCAAAACAATCGCTCAGGCAAATGCAGACTCGCAAATTCGAATTTGACGGCCATCATAAGAACGACTCGTTACTGATCGGTAATTTTGGTGACGTAGAATTTACCGTCAAGGGAGAATTTGATCTTTCGGGTATGATTTACTCTAAAAAGAATATCGAGTTCACGGTGATGGGATCGGGCATGATCCGGTTTCACGGCGTTTGCAAGAAGATTGTTATACACCTGGTAAAAGGTGATTGCCTGCTTGACTTCAGCAGGCTTACGAGCAAGGAGGTTTGTTGTGTTTCCCTGCGCGACACTTCGCGAACCATGATAGGTCCTACAAAATTGATCAGCCGCGCGAATCTGCAAGACCAAGCGGTTTTCCAATATAGCGGCACGCCCCGTCTGCAGAGCTATAGTGTAGCAGGCCGATCGCGCATTGAGCTCGTGCAGGATTTTGTATAACTATGTAGTGTTATTTGAGATTTAACCCCTGTATGCTAATGAAAGAAGTTTTACTTGTTGTTCTGTGGAAGTGTTGACGGTATGATCCGCATCGCTTGATGTCAATCACCCGACATCGTGTACCGTGCCACTACAGCGCATAGGATACACGTGGTGTTGCACACGTTTTCTAGTAAGCCACGCTCATTAGGATTGCTACGGAATACCCGGAACACCAGGGGTATGTCCTGAAAATATGCACGTTTTGTAACAACAACCGACGACACATGAACAAACTACGACAGCACATTATCCGCAACACCGTTGCTGGATACCTCATGGTCCTTCTTGTTTTCCTGACCCTGTACGCCACCGCCCAGAGCGACGGCATCCCACGCGGAGCGCAGCTCCCGTATACCCGCTACGAGTCCGAAGACGCCACCCGCGGCGGCAGCGCCACCCTGCAGCAGACGACAAACTACGATTATACGCAGATCGCTTCCGAAGCTTCTAACCAGAAGTACGTCAGCCTGGCCAGTAATGGCTCTTATGTAGAGTGGACCACCACTGCCATTGCGCAAGGTGTAAACATGCGCTTCACCATGCCTGACAACGCTACCGGCACCGGCCAGAACGGCGCCCTGTCACTGTACGTGAACGGCTCTTTTGTGCGCACGATTAACCTGACGTCCCGCTGGGCCTACCAATATTTCCATGGCAGCGAGACGGAGCCTGTGCAAGAGCCGGGCGGCAAAACCTTTATGCGCTTTGACGAAGTACACTTCCGCCTGCCGTCGAAGATTCAAGCCGGCAGCACGGTGCGCATCGTCAAAGAGAATGGCGACGCGCTCACCTACGGTGTGGACTTTCTTGAATTAGAAGATGTACCGACTGCACTCGCTGCGCCGATGAACTCTTTGTCTGTGACAGCCTACGGCGCGATCGCCGACGATCAGACAGATGATCTTCCCGCATTCTACGCGTGTATCAATGCCGCCAAGGCACAAGGCAAGTCCGTCTATATACCGCAGGGCCGGTTTATGCTGGCCGACCGCCTCGACCTGAATGTAACCAACATGAAGATTCAGGGCGCAGGTGTTTGGTATACGGAAGTATTCTTCTCCACGGACCTGCAATTTACCGGCGGTATCCTGGCGCGATCCAGCGGTGTGGAGATTTCAGACTTCTCGCTCAATACGGCGAATAATGACCGTTTCCACTATGGTGAGCTTAACCCTAAATACTCCAGCGCGCACGGCGAGCCCTATAAAATTTACAAAGGCTTTATGGGCACTTACGGCACAGGCTCGCGGATACACGACGTGTGGATAGAGCATTTCGAATGCGGGTTCTGGGTTGCCGGCTATGACCCGCCGTATCCGATTGACATTACAACCGACCTGATTATTTCGCGCGCACGCATTCGTAACAACTACGCCGACGGTGTGAACTTCTGCCAGGGTACTAACAACTCGGTAGTGGAATATAGCAGTGTCCGCAACAGTGGCGACGATGGCCTGGCCATGTGGCCGAACAACGCGCTGGGTGCACCGCAAGAGCGCAATAACATCTTCCGTTATAATACTATCGAGAACGTTTGGCGTGCCGGCGGCATCGCCATCTTCGGCGGCACGGGTCACCAGATCTACCGGTGTATCATTAAGGATGGTGTCGGCGGCTCTGCCATTCGTTTTACCAACGACTTCGGGGGCCACACCTTTGAACAGAATGGCGTGCCGATCGTGGCCACCGACAACTACATCGTAAGCTGTGGTACCAGCTATGACCTCTGGAATCAGAAGCGCGGCGCCATCGAGCTGTTCACCCAGCAGGGTATCTATGACGTTGAGTTCTACAATACCCAGATCATCAATTCACAGCGTCACGCGATTCAGCTTTACGGCAATATCCGTAATATGAAGTTCTTCAGTACAAAGATCGACGGCACGGGTCTCGATGCCTTTGTAGATCAGCCCGCACAAGATGCGTGGGGCGGCTATGGCATTCTGGCCCAGGCATCGGGCGATGTAACTTTCAACAATATTACTTTTAACCGACTGGAGTCAGGCGAGGTGAAAAACCACAACACGGCATTTATCATTAACCTGATACCCGGTAACGTCGCGTTGACTGGCATCGACCTGGCGCCAACCACGGTGTCGGTGCCGCAAGGCAAGACGGCAAACCTGAACGTGACCTATACACCGTCTAACGCAACGCAAAAGGGTATTACGTGGACCTCGTCTAACACTGCCGTGGCAACCGTGGTGGAAGCGGGTACCGGCATTGGTACCGTGACGGGTGTTGGTGTAGGAACTGCCGTGATCACGGCCCGATCGGTGGATGGTAACTTTACCAAAACGTCTACCGTCACGGTAACGCCGGCGGTCAACATCACCTCGGCGGACGCGGCTGCGGGCGAGGGCGGGAATACGGGTACATTTACGATCGGTACATCCGGTATATCGTCGAATATAACGGTTGCGTATACCATCAGCGGCACAGCTTCTACCGGTGACTATATAGCAAATCCATCCCTGACAGGCACGGTGACCTTGACGGCGGCCTCACCGTCGCAGACGATCACCATTACTCCGACCGACGACAGCAGCTTCGAAGGCCCGGAAACGCTGACGCTTACCTTGCAGCCGGGCACCGGCTATAATCTGGGTGGAAGCACCACGGCCGCGATTACCATCGCCGACAACGAGAATCCGCCGTGTACCTCACCGGTGGTAGCGCTGGTGACGGGCACAGCCCCGACCGTCAACCAGACGATCGAGGCCGCCTGGTCGGCTGCACCGATTCGAAACATTGCGAATACCATTCTCGGGGGCACTCCCGGCGATTACTCCGGCCGTTGGCGCGCGTTGTATAACAGCGCCAACCTGTACTTCCTCGTAGAAGTGAACGACGCTACGCGCCTGAACGACTCCGGGAGCAGCTGGTGGGAAGACGATGTAGTCGAGATCTTTATCGACGGTAACAACAGCAAGGGAACATCCTACGACGGCGCGAATGACTTTCAACTGGGCTTCCGGTGGAACGACACCGCCGTAAAGGCAGGGGGGAACTCGGTCACCAATACGACGGGAATAAACTTTGCCATGTATGCCTCCGGAGCGGGGTATATCCTGGAAGTGGCCATCCCCTGGTCTACTATTGGTGTAACTCCTGCGTTGGGCAATACCATCGGCCTCGATATACAGATCGACGATGACGACAACGGCGGCACACGCGATTCACAAATCGCCTCCTTCGCCACGAACACCACGGCATGGCAAAACCCAAGTGTTTTCGGAACGGTATTCCTGACCAGCTGCGGTGGGCCTGTAAACCAACCACCTGTAGCCAACGCGGGTATGGACAAATCGCTGGCGGCGGGCACAACCACCACCACGTTGCCCGGCACAGGCTCCGATCCGGAAGGCGGGGCAATTACCTATAGTTGGACACAGGTCAGTGGCGCGGCGACGACATTGACGAATACGACATCCGCCACCGCTACCGTGTCGGGTCTCACGAATGGCGGTACGTATGTATTCCAATTAACGGTGAGTGACGGCGTGCTCGCCGGTTCCGACCAGGTGCAGGTGACTGTAGCGGCCGGCAATGTATCCGTAACAGGTGTGACGGTATCGCCTGCTACCGCGAGCCTTTCCGTTGGTGCTACACAACAACTGACGGCTACGGTGGCGCCGGCGAATGCTACCAACAAGACTGTGACCTGGAGCTCGGCCAACACTGCTGTGGCGACTGTCAATACGACGGGGTTGGTGACGGCGGTTGCGACCGGTAACGCCGTCATTACGGTGACGACCCAGGATGGTAACCGCACGGCGACCAGCACCATTGCAGTAACGAGTACGACGACCGATCCGCCGGGTGTCATTACGGCGCGTCGTGCCCCGGGTACGATCACGGTCGATGGTAATCTGAGTGAGTCCGGTTGGAACGTAACGCGCGCGGTATCAAAGAACGTGATTGGCACGGGTAATAACACCGTGGCGTTTGGTGTGCTCTGGGATAATAGTAACCTCTATGTCGGGGTGCGTGTACAAGATGCCGCCCTGTTCAACGACAGCAGCGATCCGTGGGAAAACGATGCCGTAGAAATATACATCGATGCCAACAACAATAAGTTGACTACGTACGACGGTCGTGACAACCAATTTATCAAAGGCTATAACGCGTCTTCGCTGTTGACAAAAATCAGTGTTACCGGCGTGCAACACGCCTGGGCCGCCATCAGCGGTGGTTATAGTGTCGAGATGAGCATACCCTGGTCGCAGTTGAATGTTACGCCGGCAGCCGGCGTAACGCTTGGCTTTGATATAGGCAATGATGACGATGATAACGGTGGCACCCGCGAGACACAGGCTGTCTGGAACGGTACGATCGACAATTATCAGAATACTGCGGCTTTTGGTAGTTTGGTGCTGAACAACGCTGTGTCTACTGGGCCGACGGGTCGTCAGGGAGCGCCTGAAATTCAATTGGAAGATGCTGATGCTGAGGACCTGGTATCGATCTACCCGAATCCTGCGGTCAATGGCATGACTACGGTGTCGGTGCCGGAAACCTCTGCTCCTGGATATATTCAGGTGTTTAATCTTCATGGCTTGATATTACAAGACATGAAGATGAAAACACATCGTGAAGTGGTTGACCTTTCACGCGCTTCTAAGGGTGTGTATTTGATGAAAGTGCAGGTGAATAGCCGTATTGTTATGAAGAAAGTACTGGTAGAGTAAGTTGCTGCCTACAGCATGTTGTTTGTGAATCTTTTAGAAGGGCTTCGATTGCGAAGTCCTTCTTCTTTTCCGTGGAATAACAATAAGTTGTCTTCAGTTTAGAGAATAGCCTAAAGTAGAATAAAGTATAGACCGATAAGTTTATTACATAGTGCACTCGGACAACACGGCTTCGCCTGAACGTATTGATGTTGCATTCATCTCTTGTTCCCGTCGACTGCCCGATGGAAAAATGATTGCCGAATAGGAGGACTGTATTTTTACGCCACGCCCTATTAAACAAAACCCTATGAAAACTCGATCATTACTAAACGTCATGGTCATGCTGTTGCTTTCGTGGACAGCATACGGCCAGAACCTCGCCTTTATGAAACCGGCCAAAGCGCTCTCCGAGCAAGCGGTCGGTACACCCGCCTTTGCGGTAAACGATGGTAGCGCTACTTCGCGCTGGGCCAGTGCACAAGGCATTGACCCGCAGTGGGTCTCTATTGACCTTGGTGCCACTTACGACATTCGTCGTGTAAAGATCACCTGGGAAGCAGCCTACGGTAAAGACTTTAAGATCCAGACCAGCCCCGATGAAAATCAATGGTCCGATATCAAATCTATTACCGGTAACACCGCGTTGTTTAACGACATTACCGGCCTCACCGGCCGGGGGCGTTACATTCGCATCCTGGGCACTGCCCGTGGTACAGTGTGGGGTTACTCGATCTATGAGCTGGAAGTATATAACACCGACAGTGGTGGCAATGCCGCACCAGTCGCCAATGCCGGCGCGGACAAAACGATCACACTGCCGGTAAACCACATTGTCTTGAATGGCTCCGGCTCCGACGCCGATGGGACCGTAGCAGCATATGCCTGGACACAAGTAAGCGGTCCCAGTACAGCGGCACTTGCAGGCGCCACAACGGCGACACTGACCGCCACAAATCTTATAGCCGGTACGTATGTGTTTCGCTTAACCGTAACCGACAATGGCGGTCAGACCGGTTCCGATACGGTAACCGTAACGGTAAGTCCGGGCACTACTTCTTCCAACCTTGCCTGGAATAAAGGTGTAGTCGCTACCTCCATCGAGAACGGCGCCACCCTTCCTGAATACGCAGTCGATGGCGATCCCGTCACACGGTGGTCCAGCCAGGCTGCAGACCCGACCTCGATCACCGTCGACCTCGGTGCGGTATATACTTTCAGCCGCGTCCGGATCGTCTGGGAAACCGCGTTGGGAAAGGACTATCTGATTCAAACAGCAGCCGCTTCGGGCGGACCCTGGGAAACTGTACGCAACGTCGCGGGTAATACAGACCTGATCAACGACCACATGGGCCTCACCGCCAGCGGCCGCTATGTGCGCATTTACGGTATCGCTCGCGGTACGGGCTATGGATACTCTATCTATGAACTGGAAGTATACGCGCTGTCTCCGAACAATCCTGTAACGGTGCCCTTACACATTCCGTACGTTCAATACCTCGATCTTGGTTTT
Source organism: Dawidia cretensis (assembly GCF_018598175.1). GTDB lineage: Bacteria > Bacteroidota > Bacteroidia > Cytophagales > Cyclobacteriaceae > Ohtaekwangia > Ohtaekwangia cretensis. Next base: position 38,577 of record NZ_JAHESE010000032.1, on the reverse strand, counting down.
ACCCCATCCGACCTGAGCGGCGTAAGCCAGCTCATTACGCAGAACAATCCGCGTGAAGCGACATTGTTGTATCATTCGGGCACAATCATCACCGTTAAACCGAATGATTACCGCGGCGAAGATCAGTTGCAGCTGTGGACGGTCAACCAACGTAACGACACGATTCGCGTGGTGAATGGCCCGCTTGCCGCCATGGTATATCCCGGCATGCAGATCGGCGTGCGCCTGGTGAAAGTAAACAACCCCGGTGGTGGCAACCGCCCGGAAGCCGACGCCGGCTATACACAACGCATTACCCTGCCAGTAGCGTGCGCCTCGCTGAATGGCTCCGGCAGCACTTCACCCAATGGAGCCATCGCATCCTATGCCTGGTCGCAAGTGAGCGGTCCGTCGACCGCTACGTTGACCAACGCTACCAGCGCGGTTGTTACTGCTTGTGGCCTGGTAGCCGGTACCTATACGTTCCGCCTGCTGATAACCGACCATACACAAGCCACAGCCACGGATGACGTGCAGATCATCGTGCGCCCAGCCGAGACGTTTGACTTTTCGCTGACGGCTCCCGCTGACCGCGCCATGATCACCACAACGCGTCGCCCCACCTTTACCTGGCAGGCGGTGAGCGGCGCCACCCGCTATGATGTCTATGTGAACACCTCCCGTACCGATTATGATTGGTATGCCTCGGGCAACTTCCTGGACCGCTACACCCGCGTAGCACAGACAACGACAACATCGCTGGTGATGCCCACGCCCCTGACGGATCGCTGGACGTATAAGTGGTATGTCGTCGCGACTACGCCCCAAGGTGAGAAACGATCGAACACGCGTTACTTCAGCGTATACCTGCCACAGCTCGAACAAGCGCCCGACGGTATAAATGTTGTCAATGGTGCGCGCGACGCCAACAAGAACGGTACGATAGAACCCTACGAAGATTGGCGCTTAACCATCGACCAGCGCCTGAACGACCTGATGGGACGCCTGACATTGGAAGAGAAGTATAAGCAGTGTTTCTATAGCGACCAGCAACCGCTGGACGGTTTCTCCTTCTCCTACGGTGTGGAAGACGGCATGCGTACTTTACAATACCGTGCATCCGCCACCCGGTTGGGTATACCCATTGCCTTTGCCGGTGACAAGATCCACGGCTGGAAGACGATCTTCCCGACACAGCTTGGCATGGCTGCCACCCGCGATATGAACCTGGTGTACCAGGTGGGCAACCTGCAACGCGTGGAGCACAAGTCGAAAGGATTTACCGGTACGCTGGCGCCGCTGGCGGAAGTCAATACCAAAGTATTATACCCGCGCTTTCAGGAAGGCGCCGGCGAGAATGCCGACGAAGCTGCCGCCCTGGCGCGCGCCCTCGTGGTGGGTATGCAGGGAGGCCCGGAGATCAACCCGCATTCGATGCTGATCACGGTAAAACACTGGCCCGGGCAAGGCGCCGGCGGTGAGAATGCTTTACAGTATGATGCCGTGACGATCAAGTATCACATGAAGCCCTGGCACGCGATCGTGGAAGCCAACGCTGCTTCCGTCATGCCCGGGTACAACACAGCACCCTTTCTTGATCCTTCGGGCAAAGGTGCCAACTCAAGCAAACGCATCATTAAATACCTGCGCAACGAGATCAACTTCCAGGGCTTTGTTGTTACGGACTGGCTGGCCGCAAATACCGCGCAGTCCGTTGAAAGCATGGGTGCCGGCATTGACGTACTGGGAGGTGCTCCTTCGGAGCTCACCGACGTGAATCAGCTGGTAGCTGCCATTGGCCTGCCGCGCCTGGATGCCGCTGTACGCCGCGTGCTCGACATGAAGTTCCGCCTCGGCTTATTCGAGAATCCCTACGGTGACAGCACGGCTACGTGGACGAATGCAAAACACCATGCTATTGCGTTGAACGCTGCCCGTAAGTCGATCACACTCCTGAAGAACAACGGCGTGTTGCCGTTGCAGGTACGAGCCGGAGAAAACATCATCGTGGGTGGTCCGCATGCCACGTGGGTGAACAACGATGTTGACCCGAACGTGATCTGGCAGTCGATCTATTACGACAATCCGCTGGCGAAGAATTATTACAAGGCATTCCAGGATCGCGCTGCCGGCACCGGCGCCAACGTCGTGTTGAACAATGCGTCGGCGGGTAAAGTGGCCGTTGTGGTGATCGGCGAAGGTAACTATACACACGGCACGGTGTGGGAGGACAAGAACCCGGTGGTTCCCGAAGAGCAGCTGGCGGTGATCCGTGGCTTTAGGAATCGCGGCATTCCGGTCGTGGCGGTGGTGATCTCGCCGCGTCCCTATGTATTGACCGACGTACTGCAGTTGTCCGACGCCGTGATGATGGTATACCGGGGTGGCAACGGCATTGGGCAAGCCACGGCTGAGCTTTGCTTTGGTGACTATAACCCTTCGGGCAAGTTGCCTTTCCAATTACCGCGCGCCACGACACAGATCGGCACCGATAACATCAACGATCAGCGCGAGCGCTGGGAGCTGCCGTACGACCTCGGGGCCACCGACGCCGAACGTGCACAGATACGCAGTATCATTGATAGCGGCGCACCGGTTCCGACGACGTACGGTAACCCGCTGCTGCCGTATGGTTATGGCCTGCAAAATTTTAGTGCCGCCGGCCTGGCGACGCAAGAAGCAGCAGTGGTTGCCGGTCAGGAAGAACGTCAGGCGTCGCTGTCAGATCTCCGGGTGTACCCGAATAGCGCTGTTGATGAGGTAACAATACAATTTGGCGTCGAGATACCGGGCACTGTAAACCTGGTGATCGTACAGGCGTTGGGCGCCAAACAAACCGTATTGAAAGGCGAGCCCAAAGCCAAAGGTGTGTATACGACACGGGTCGATGTGCGTAGCCTGCCCAAAGGAGTACACATCATCCGCCTGGAGTCGGCCGATGGCGTCAGGACCTGCAAGCTATTGAAGCAATAACATAACCATACCCCCCTTACACGGGGCCCGGAATCCGCATACGATTCCGGGCTTTTTATTGCCCCCTGGAAAGCCGTATCTTCGCGTGTATGACCGTCCTACAATATTCGCTGGAGCTGATCGGCACCTTCTTTTTTGCCATCTCCGGCTCCCTGGCCATCCGCGACAACCACGACGACCTTTTTGGAGCAGGCTTTACCGGATTTATTACGGCCATCGGTGGTGGTACACTGCGTGATATTATGTTAGGGGCATATCCGCTGGTGTGGATTGGCGACATTAATTTTCTGTATGCGATCTTCGCCGGCGTGCTGGTCGGATACTTTTTCTTTAGCTTCCTGATTCAACTGCGTCGTACGTTTTTGTTCTTTGATAGTGTCGGGATATCGTTCTTTACGATCCTGGGTGTGGAGAAGGCCTTGAGCCTGGGCGTGCGGCCGGAGATCGCCGCCATCATGGGCATGTTCAGCGCTGTGATGGGGGGTGTCATGCGCGACACGCTGATCAACCAAATACCTGTACTTTTCCGTAAGGAGATCTATGCCACGGCCTGCCTGGCGGGCGCCGTATTATACCTGGCCCTTTATCGGTTCGGGGTAGAACGCAATACCAATCTGATCATTTCCAGTATCTTTATCCTGGCTTTCCGGTTGCTGGCGGTAAAATACAAGCTTGCATTGCCGAGCCTGAAGCGTTCATCGTAAACGTCTATGCGTACCAAACTGGCCGCCGAAGCCGGCAACCGAAAAAAATTTCAGGGCACCTTCAGCCGCCTGGGTAAAAAAGTAAGCTATACCGGCTATAGTGAAGACACCATTCTGCTGGTACAGATCACCGACATGGCGACCGGCCTGGTAGTGGCCGACCACGTGTGGTTTAGTTATACAAAAGGATTTGAGCAGGTGCGGCTATCGGAGGGGGTACGGGTAGAATTTGAAGCCCGTGTGAAAGAGTACAAAAAGGGGTACGTCAATCCAGCGCTTGGCCGGAAACGCAAAACAAGCGACTTTAAGCTGAGCCACCCTACCCGCATCCGGCTCGTGGCCGAGCAGTAGGGGAAGCGTGGAAGCGCGGTTTTACGCGCGCTTCTTTGCAGCCTGTTTCTTTTTGGCCGGGGCAGCCTTTTTCGTTGTTGATTTCTTGCTAGCTGATTTCCCGGGAGCCGATTTTCCAGTCTTGGCAGCTTTCTTCGCTTTGGCTTCTTCTCTTGCTTTTTGTCGTTCGAGCTTTTCGGCCGCACGCTTCGCCTGGCGTTCCCACAGCTTGATGTTGGCGCGGATCACCTTCCAATAATCGTTGCCGTAGTCGACAAAGATCTCGGCGCCGGCCGGGATTTCGCGCTTCGCCAGGATATAGGCCTTTATGCCTTCGGTCTCGTATTCGGCGTTGTTGGTAAGGCCTTTCACTCTGGTCAGTCCGTTGGCATCGTTCGCATAGCGGGCCAGGGCCTTCAGGGTGGGCAGGGCGTTGATGACGTGTTTCCGGTTTACAAAGAATATATAGCCGTTCTTTCCGTCTTCGTCCTTTACGTCTTTCCAGCTGGAGATGACGCCTTTGTACTCCACGATACGGGCTCCTTTGGGAATCGTTTTCCTGGTAAAAAGGCCCTTGCCTGAGTTGGGTATAGAGGATTTCTTAACGTAAAGATGCTTATCGAATAGTGCCATGCAGGAATTAGGTAAGGAAAAAATCGCGGCAAGATAAAATAATTTACCGATCGGCAAAAGATCAAGATGGAATTGCGGCAGCGGACGCATCCGCGCGAAACACATACAGGCAACGGTTGGAGGGGTGTGGAAGGCTTGCCGCACCTGGGGATATGCAGCAAGCCGTGACCGCTTGCGGACGTTTCATTCGCCTGGTCCGTCCGCGCGCTTCTTAATTTTTCAGCAGTCCATCCAACGTGATGGATACATAGTACAATGCGCCGATCGTCGGGCCTGCTGCATATTGGATGTAGCGGTTGTTGAAAATGTTGGTGCCGCCAAGTTTCACCGATGTAAACAGGTCGGGTAACTTATACGTTACCTGCGCATCAAACGTGTTGTAGGCAGCGATCTCGCCGTTGGCCAGCGGGCTTTCCCACTGGAATGACTCCTGCCAGCGCCACACCACATTAAAGCCCAGGTTTTTGACCACCTCGCGGTTGCCAAACGAGATATTGGTGGCCCAATTCGGTGTGTTAAAGCCGGTCACAAACACGTCCTTCTCTTTGTTCTTTGAAATGTTGTTATAGCTCACGTTGCTGCCTACCGTAAATTTCTGGAAGAAGTTATAGGTAATGCCCAGCGACGAACCATAGTTATTATATTTCTGCTTCGCGTTGGTGTATACGCGGTAGCGCGTCTGGCGGGCGGTCCGGTTGGCCTGGATCATGGCGATCACGGCATCGTCCGACCCAACCGTTACCTGCTGGCCGGGATAGGTAGGATTTTCCGGGTTGGGCAGGTACGGAACGGCCACTTCTACCTGGCCCAGGAAGCCGTCGTATTGATTCGTATAAGCATCGATGTCGATCACGAGCTTGTTGTTAAACAACAGACTCTTGTAGCCAACCTCAAACGAGTTGATACGCTCCGGCCGGGTTGCCGACAGGTTGGTCACTTCCAGCACGCCGCGGTTCTTCAATGCCGCGTCGTTGGTGCTCAGACCGTTCTTGACATCGGCGTTCACGGCTGCGTTAAAGGCATTGATCGACGCCAGCGTGTACGAGTTGTCGAGGTAGTTCAGACCTTCGTTGATATAGGGCAATCCGCCCACACGGCGTACGTTGCCGTTGTTCACAAACGATAGCGCTTCAAACAATGAAGGGAAACGGAATCCGTTCTGGAACGAAGCACGGAAGTTGTGCTTTTCCGCCAGGGTATATACCACCGCAACGCGCGGGTTTATCTTGGGATCGAACTCCAGGTTGTGGTCTACACGCAGGGCACCAAACAGCTTCAATTTTTCGTTAAAGAGCTTTTTCGTCACCTGCGTAAAGAAGCCATACTTGGTATAGTGCACATTGTTGCCAAACTTCTGGTCGTCTTGCGCTGCGTCGGGATTGGTCGGCATATTACGCTCAGCTACCGGGCGGTCAAAGTCTACGAAGTTGTTTCCATCAGGAATGATCTCGTACAACCGGAAGTCTGCGCCAACGAGCAAGTCAAAGATTTGAATCTTATTCGACAGGTCCCATTGCAGATCGGTGTGATACGTGCGGCTCTTCTGATACAGCATGGCACCCCCCGTTGCCGTCCCGGTAGGAGCGGAGCTGATATGGTCCCAGTTATTACTACCAATGATTTGTGCTTTCAGAGCATTGAACTCCGGTGTGCCCGGTTCTGCGCGGCCTGCATCGGCAGCGGCCCGTGCACGACGCATGGCCTCGGCCAGCTCAACGTTGGCGTTCAGCGCGGCTTGCAGCTCGGTCTTAAATTTGGCCGACCAGTCTCTGTTCGACAGGTGATTCAGATCCAGGTTATCCGACAGTGGCTTCAGGTTATACGAGTCGCCCGTGTTCTCGATGGATACATAGGACCGCACGAGGTAGTTGGCGCCTTTCAGCTCTAACTTGTGGTTCTGCACACGGGTGTTGTCCAGCTGAATTTTGTTACCGCGCTGAAACAATCCATCCATCACACCGAACCGGTAGGTATACGAAAGCTCGGCGTTGCTGCCGACGCGATAGTGCAGGGCGGCGTCGACTTTGAAGTTATCGACCTTGCCTGGCACCAGGTCTTTTTCCCAATAGCCGCTACGACGTACGACAAACGATTGGTTAGGCGCATCGTTATAGGTAATGCCTGTGACAGTCACGCTGTTGCTGCCGCTGTCGTCGCCGTATTTATTCCACGCGTCGTAGGCGGGGTGATCGGCTACGTTCAGTTCCGGATATAGCGGGTTGCCCGTACTGGGCGTGGTGTTCGGGTTCTGATCGGTTTGGGTATTGCCGCGCCAGTCGGTTGCACGCAGGTAGCTACCGTTGATCTTAAAGGCAAATTTGTTGTTGAAGGCGTGTGCGTACCGAACCGCCGTTTCCGTCAGCAGGCTGGGGTCGTAGTCGATGCCGTCTACGTGGTTGACCCCCGTCTTTTGGTATACACTCAGTCCCTGGTATAAAAAGGGACTTTTGGTAATGAGGTTAGCCATACCGTTAATGGCGTTCATGCCGTACAGGGCCGAAGCAGCACCCGGTGTGATCTCTACACTTTCAATGTCGAGCTCGGTGGGACCGATGGCATTGCCCAGCGGCACGCCCAGTGTAGCGGCCTGCATGTCGATACCATCTGCCAACTGTACAAAACGAAAGTTATTGGGAATATTGAACCCGCGGGTATTCGGCACCTTAAAGGTGATACTCGATGTCGTCATCTGAACCCCCTTGACGTTTTCCAGGGCATCATAAAAGCTGGGCGCGGGTGACTCACGAATGGCGCGGATGTCCATCTTTTCAATGGCCACGGGCGACTTCAATTGAGACTCTTCCACGCGTGATGCCGTGATCACGACTTCTTCACCTAACAGGGCACTGGGTGCCAGGGTGATGTTAATGGCTTCGGCGGTATTATTGACGGCGATCTCTTGTGTTCTGTAGCCTACGAAGGAAGCGACCAGGGTGAAGGGAGACTGGGCTTTGGCGGTGAGGGTGAACTTACCGTTGGCGTCGGACACGGTTCCGAGAACGGTACCTTTGATCAGAATGTTCACGCCGGCAAGGCCTTCCTGCGTTTCTTCATCGGTGATTTTACCCTGAATAACAGTGTTTTGCGCGTGCAGGGAGGCACTTGCTAAAACAAAAGCCAACAACATGAAAAGGTGGTGGAGTGGTGGTTTCATGTACTGTACTGTAAAGTCTATAGTTTTAGTATTTTTTACCAAAAGTAGAAGTATTCCCTATTAAATCAATAGAGATTAAATATTTTATTTGAGATTGGCCATAAAGCACCCGTGGAACCTGTTTAACAGGCCCGAAAAGGCTGGTAGTGGAAGCATAGGATTGAGGCTTAACGGTATTTTAGGAGAGATAAGCCGGTCCTTATACACCGACTCATCTCGGAGAATACTCGGACTTATCTCGGGCTATACTCGGAGACATCCTGGCAGTTGCCCCCGCTTTTACCCATAAATAAACTCCAAAAACCACTTCCGCGCCGGCCAGGCCGGCCAAAGCGTAAGGGTACTGACGATGACCCCGGCGGCCAGGCAAACCGGCTGATCAAACGCATAGGCCAGGTAGCCCGCCAGCAATACCAGCCGCACCTGTTCCAGATAATAGATCCAATGCCGCTGCTCTAAAAGCGCCCCGCAGTTGATCAATGTGATGGCAACAAACAATATCCCCGTCAACACATCGGGTGTATCCAGATGCCAATAAAACAAGGTCACTATAAAGGCGATGATGATGACCAGCACTACCTGGATCAGTACATACGCTTTATGCCGTATGCGCGGCGTGGTTTCTTCTTTATGCGGCAGGAATTTTTGCTCGAGCTCAGCCCGCAGGTTCTGATCCAGCAGCTCCGGATTACCAAAGATGATCTTCAGCTTTCGGAGGAAGCCCGGTGTGCGGCGCACGGCCAATCCCAATTCCAGAAAGTAATGCACATGTTGCCAGATAAAGCTATAGCTTTTCAGCGGGTGTGTAAGTCCATAGGTCGGTGCCTCTTCCTCCCGTTGAAATGTGCCAAACAGCTTGTCCCAGAAAACAAACAGGTCGCCGTAGTTCTTGTTGAGGTACTTTTCGTTCGATGCGTGGTGCACGCGGTGGTGCGAAGGCGTGATCAGGATGTACTCCAACCAGCCGAGCTTGCCGATGATCTGGGTGTGGGTGAAGAAAGAGTACGTGCCGTGAATGATGAGGGTGGCGATGATCATGTCCGGATGAAAGCCGGCCAGGGGTAACACACACCAGAAGAGATTGCGGATCAGTGCTTGCAGGGTGGTGATGCGTGCGGATACGGTATAATTAAACTCTTCGCTCTGATGGTGCACGATGTGTGCCGCCCAGAAAAGATTGATCTCATGCCCCAGGCGATGGTACCAGTACCACACCAGGTCTGTGGCCAGCAACATGATCACCCATACCCACCACGTGTTGGGGATGGACCACAGGGCAAAGTGTGTATATACATACTGGAAGAGCCCGTAGAAGCTGGCGGTGAGAAACAGGTTGAGGAGCCGCTCGGCCACGCCGATGCTGATGTTGGCCACGGAGCTATCGAACTTAAAAAGGTGCGGCTTCTTTTGGCGAAGCGCCGCAGCATATTCCAGGCCCGTAAAAATAAAGAATGCCGGAATGGCCAGGGCCGCAAAGTTCAACGTAGTCCAAAAATCTGCTGACATGGGTAGGTGTTTAGTGACTAAATATCTTTCGCACAACGGAAGCCGATGTGCACCATGGACGATTCAGGTGTAGAAGAAGAGCGCCCCAGCACCCGGAAGCCGTGGCATACCATCGGGTCGCAGAGAAAAGAGCCGCCGCGGGTTACCCGGCGCATGGCCGGATCTGTCGCGGCCTCTTGCGGTGTGGGCCCGATGCTATCCTGGCACCATTGCCAGACGTTGCCGCCCATGTCGCCCAGGCCGAGCTTGTTGCGGCCAAATATACTCACGGGTGAAGTGCCGGTATAACCGTCTTCGGCGGTGTTATAGCCGGGGAAGCTGCCTTGCCACGTATTGGCCTTATAGATACCGTTTACCACCAGGTCGTTGCCCCAGGTATATTCCTGTTGGCTTTGTTCGGCGTTACGGGCGGCGTGTTCCCACTCCCACTGTGTAGGCAGTCGCTTGCCTTTCCAGCGGGCGTAGGCATTGGCGTCGTTCCAGGATACCTGTGTCACGGGATGGTTACCCGCTGCGCGCGGTTTGTTGCGGCCAAAGGGATAGCGGAAGTTGGCACCGTTTATCAGTGCCCAGCCTTTCTCCTGGAAGTCAAAAACACCTGCGTTACCGAATTTTTCGGCTTCGGTAACATACTGTGTAGCCGTTGCAAAAGCCTCGAACTGATCGACCGTTACCAGGTCTTTGTCTAGCTGAAAAGGTTTGAGTGTTACCTGGCGCGCTGTATGCGTGACAGGATCCGTCGTATTCAACAGGCCGCCTTTTACGACAGTCATGTCGCTGCCAGGAGGCGTGATGGGGGAGAGTGAGAAGAATAATGCAGTCGTCAGTGAGAGGATGACTGTGCGGAATATCGTAATGGGTGTCATATGCGTGGCGTTGATGGTAAAAAATACATTAGGGCGCTACGCTTTTTGTTTTGCGTTGCTTCATCAGGGCATCGGTGCCCTCGCAGGCCGGAATGGACGTTGTGCTCAACCCGAGGAATCCAAGGTCGTGATTGTATTGCTGGCCTTTGGTGAGTACCCAGGTCAGAAACGTATTGGCGGCTGTATTCTTGCTGTTTTTAGCATACAGGAAGTTGATGTTCTCGGTCACAAACCGTGGATGGTTGGTGCGCTCTACATAGGCGATGACGTCATCTACCGTAGCGTATACATTTTCGTCGGCATCGACGTGGCCATTCTCATTGAGGTCGAGTGGAATGACGGCGAGCCCGGGCGTTACACGGCGTGTTTGAACATCGTATACAAAGCCGAGGTTGTTAAACGAAATGCCGTATATATCCTCTTGTACCGCTTTGGCCAGATCGCGGTCGTCGCCTTTTATACCTTTACCTTGAATGTTTTTGGGATCGTTGTCATAATGCCTGGCAAAGGTCACCGCGGCACAGGCGGGCTTGTCGCGGGTATAGAGTGTAATGGGACTAACGGGTTGTGCTGCAGACGCAGAAGCAAAGAAGTTGGGCGCCTGCGGTGTGAAGTATAGATTCTTAAAGTCGGCTTCGGTGAAGCCCCGCGCCTGCCAGGCAGCCAGGTCCGGGCGTTTGCTGTTGGCCACCGGCAACTGTACGTAGCGGGCTACGGCTGTTCCCGTGCGCTCGCCCAGGTCCTTTCCCACAATGCTATAGGCGGCGATGGTAAAGTCGAGGCTGTCGGCAGCAATATTCGGTGTGATCGCGACGTGGATGCCCGGGTATTCTTTCTGGAAGGCGTCGATCCACCGTTGTACAAGCGGATAGGTCAGGCGTGTACCGCGGAGCGTTACGGTGCCGGTTTCTTGTTGTGCGTAGGCGGTTGTAAGGCTTAGCGCCAATATGAGGATGAATGGAAATAGTTTCATATGCTATAGGTTAGAGGAATGAGAAATGCGTAGAATGTGAAGACGGTGTTACCGGACGGCAACAGCAAAAGCTTCGGAAATAATGGCCGGTATAGCAGTAGGGCAGAAGGATCCCGGCAGAATCTGTATGGCGTAAAGCCGCCCCGACGGGATCGGGACGGCATAGAGCCGTAAAAGGATGCAGGCGGTGTTCCATCACTTGACTTCTTTTAAGTATAGGCTGTCACTGCCGGGAAAGGCAGCGTGCAGCATATAGAAGATCAACTGGTGGAATTGATTATCTACTGATTATGTAGACAAATGTAATACGACTTTGCCAAAAAGCAAAGTATGCCTTTGAAATTGTGATTTCAGTTAGGAATGAACGGCGGCGGGCTCAGCCGGAACGTCTTCCAACTCGTCCAATGCAGGATTGTGCATGCGCGTACGCGAAAAGAAAGTATATACCGCGGGAATCACAAACAGGGTAAGAATCAGTGAAAAGATCACACCACTGACGATCACAAGCCCCAGGGGCACGCGGCTGGTAGACGCTGCCCCCAGCGACAGCGCCAGCGGTAACGAGCCCAGGGCCATCGCAAGACTGGTCATGAGGATGGGACGTAAGCGAAGCTTGGAGGCTTCGACCACGGCTTCGATCTTTTCCATACCCTCTTCGCGTTTCTGGTTGGCGAACTCCACGATGAGAATGCCGTTTTTAGTTACCAGGCCGATCAGCATGATGATGCCGATTTGAGAGAAGATGTTAAGCGTTTGCCCGAAGAGCCATAGCGCGAGGAACGCACCGGTTACCGCCAGCGGTACGGTGAGCATGATGACAAACGGATCGATGAAGCTTTCGAACTGTGCGGCCAGTACGAGGTATATCAGGCCCAGGGCCAGTACAAAGGCAAAGGCTGTATTGCTGGAGCTTTCGGCATAGTCACGCGAGTTGCCACTGAGGGACGTAGTGAAGCTGTCGTCCAATACTTCGGCGGCGATCTCTTCCATGGCGTCTACCCCGTCGCCGATGGTTTTGCCGGGGGCGAGGCCCGAGGAGATCGTGGCGGATTTATACCGGTTGAAGTGATAGAGTGACGGTGGAGTGCTGGACTCTTCCATGGTCACGACGTTGTCGAGGGATACCAGCTGGCCGGCCAGGGTGCGCACGTATAGGGCCTTGAGGTCGTTGGGATCGTCGCGGTTGATGCGGTCTACCTGGCCGATGACCTGGTATTGTTTGCCTTCGCGTGTGAAGTACCCAAAGCGCAGGTTGCTATAGGCCAGCCGTAGTGTTTCGGAAATGTCTTCGACGCTGACGCCCATTTCTGTTGCTTTGAGCCGGTTGATGACAATGCGCAGCTCGGGCTTGTTAAATTTCAGATCGGTATCGGCGCCTTGCAGCACGGGGTGGTCGTTGGCGGCGTCGAGAAAACGGGGCAGCGCTGCTTTGAGCTTTTCAAAGTCGTTGTTCTGAATCACGAACTGTACGGGTTGTCCGGCACGGCGACTGGTGGAGATGGTTTGTTCTTGCAGCACTGCGATCTTCCCTTCCGGAAAGCGACGCACGTTGCGATTGACCATATCGACGATCTCTTGTTGGGAGCGTGTACGCTCGCCGGGATCGTCGAGGAACACCCGTACAAAGCCGCTGTTGACGCCACCACCGCCGGAATTTGAGGCGCCGGCCAGGGAGTACATGACCCGCGCTTCGGGAACGGAGTCCATTAAGAATGTCGCAACCTCATCGACATACGTCTCCATAAAGTCGAACGATGCTCCCTCGGGCGCAGAGATCTGCAACCGGAACTGGCTACGGTCTTCCATTGGTGCAAGCTCCGAGGAAAGTCCCTGACCGATCAGGATAGAGGCTCCCACGCACAACGCGATGATCAGAAACGAGACCCAACGCGCGCGCATAAATCTCGCCAGGGTATCGCGGTAGCCATCCTCCATCCATACGAAGAACTTTTCGGTGACAAGATAGAATTTGGATTTCTTCCGGTGGTCGCGCGTCAGCTTTACGCTGAGTACCGGTGTGAGCGTTAACGATACGAAACAGGATACCAATACCGCTCCTGCCACGACAAAGCCAAACTCCCGGAATAGCCGGCCGACAAAGCCTTGTAAGAATACAATCGGCAAGAACACCACGGCCAGGGTAATGGAGGTCGAAATAACAGCGAAGTAGATCTCGCGTGACCCTTCCAACGCTGCCTTGTATTTATTCATGCCTCCTTCCAATTTCTTGTAAATGTTCTCGGTCACGACAATGCCGTCGTCCACGACCAGGCCCGTAGCCAGTACGATGCCGAGCATGGTGAGGACGTTGATCGAGAATCCGCAGATGTACATGATAAAGAACGTGGCAATAAGCGACACGGGAATGTCGATCAACGGGCGAATGGCAATGATGATGTCGCGGAAGAAGAGGTATACAATGAGCACCACCAGAATGAAGGAGAGAATAAGCGTCTCTTGTACTTCCAGAATAGAGCGTGTAATAAAAACAGTCTGGTCGGTGGAGATGTTCAGCTTAATGTCGTCGGGGACTTCCTTCTGGATCTTCTCCATGCGTTTGTAGAACTCATCGGCAATTTCTACATAGTTGGCGCCCGGCAGCGGGATCAAGGCAACGTTCACCATGGGAATGAGCTTGCCTTTGAGAATGGTCTCTTCATTCTCGGGGCCGAGTACTGCCTCACCAACATCTTTGAGTCGGATGGAACGGTTAGCTTCGGAGCGAATGCGTACGTTGTTAAAGTCTTCTTCGGTAAACAATCGACCAAAGGTGCGGACGGTCAGCTCGGTGCTGCTGCCATAGATCTTGCCTGAGGGTAGCTCGACGTTTTCGCGGTTCAGGGCTTGCTGCACATCCAGGGGCGTGAGTCCATACGCGCTGAGCTTGTTTGGATCGAGCCAGATGCGCATGGCATATTTCTTTTCGCCGAGGATGCGTGTACTGCTGACACCGGGTATGGTCTGGAGACGTTCAACAAGCACGTTGGTGGCATATTCCGTCAACTCGAGCTGGTTGCGGGTGCCGCTTTGCACAGCCAGCGAAATGATATAGTCTGAGCTGGCATCGGCTTTCGATACTTCCGGGGGAGCGTCGAGGTCTTGTGGAAGCTGCCGTGTGGCTTGTGATACTTTGTCGCGGACGTCGTTGGCGGCGGCTTCCAGGTCTACGTCGAGGTTAAACTCGATGTTGATGCTGCTGGTGCCCTGGCTGGAGCTTGACGAAATGTTTTTAATGCCGGCAATGCCGTTGATCGATTTCTCGAGCGGCTCTGTGATCTGCGACTCGATGATGTCGGCATTGGCGCCGGAGTAGGAGGTGCGCACGCTGATGTTGGGCGGGTCGATGGCGGGGTAGTCGCGTACACCCAGAAAGCTAAAGCCGATCGCGCCAAAGACCACGATCGCAATGTTCATGACAATGGCCAAAACGGGGCGCTTCAAGCTTAGTTCAGAAATGTTCATAGTACTGCAAGTTCGTGCGCAAAATCTTCGTTTGTTGTGCGGCCGGGTTAAATCTACGTTAGCCCGCCGACTGTGCACGCCGTAAATCTTTGTGCGGTCGTTTTTCTGTGACGCAGGGTGATATAAAAATGCCGTGCCCGCCGCTACTGCGCTTTTTTAATGGCAATACTCCAATCGGCACCACTGTAAACTTTGTAATGGTCCGAAAAGCTGCCCTGGTTGATCCCCAGGGAGAAGTTTAAAAGACTGTTGAAATATGCGATCGGCCGGCCCACGGGCACGTCGGAAAAGGTGTTGCCCAGAACGACCGTTTCCGTGACGACGGTTTGCTGTCCGTGACGGATGGTAACGACGAGCTTGCCGCCGGATGCCGCGCCTAATTTTTGAAAGGTGGCCTGGTCGACGTTGGTCCAAACGTTGCCGTACTGAATGTCGAGTACGGGGATGTTGCCGCGCACCTCGCGATCGGCGAACACCGGCTTTTGGTAATCAAGGCGCACGACCTGCTCGGGCAATACCGGTCCGGTTTGCTCGAAGGTTATGACGCCTGCTGCGAGCCGGGCGCCAGTATAAGCATATACATCCCTGCCGTGGAATGTATAGGACTTGCCGGAGTCTTTCAGGCGGTTGTGGGTCTCGTCGATTTGACGGACTTCCTGAATGCCTAACAGCTCGGCCACCAGTGTAAGGGTACCGTTGTCGGGTGTAACAAAGTAGTGTCCGGATTTTGTTTTTAAGACGACGGATTTGCGCTCGGAGCCCACGCCCGGATCGACGATCGATACAAAGACGGTGCCGGTGGGCCAATAGGGCGCGGCCTGGTATAGGCGGTACGCACCTTCCCAGATGTTGTAGGCGGGGATCTCGTGCGTGATGTCGAACATCTTTAGGTTGGGGGAGACGGCGAAGGCCACACCTTTCATTTCGGCGACGGCAGCGTCTTTCAGGCCGAAGTCGGATTGGAAGACCAGGGCTTGTTGTTGGGCGCGTGCACTAAAGGTGAGTGCAAGGAATAGAAAGATATAGCAGCAGAAGTGTTTTATGCGATCCATAGTAATAATGCGAAATCTGTTTGCTAAAGATGCATAAGAAAATACTTATTTGCCAGTGTCAAGACGCTGGTGTCGATCTGGTCTTGCCGTCTACCGCGGGTGTGCGGCGGACAGCAAGAGCGTGAGACCAGTTACAAACAACAACATGACCAAAAGTATCTTTAGTAGGAAATGATAGTGTGCCATCATTAATGTGTGCCTGATGGGGCATTTTTATCCAGCAAACGTGCGAGTTCCTGGCGTGTGTCAGTATAGCGTTCGTCCTTGGCCAGATTGGTGAACTCATTCGGGTCGTCCTGGTGATCGTACAGCTCTGCGCCGGCATGGCCTTCGTTCCACTCCGTATACCGCCAGCGCTCGGTGCGTACGCTGCGGCCCATGATGTCGTTGCGTCGTACCTGGGTATAGGCGGGTTTTGTCCAGACGGCATCGGGCTTCTTCAGCAGGGGTGTGAGGGATTGGCCTTGCAGCCCTGTGGGCGGTGTAAGACCTGTCAGCTCGGCCAGGGTAGGGTAGAGGTCCACCAGCTCTACGGTGCGCGGCGATGTTTGTCCTTTCACGCCGCCGGGCACGGAGATGATCAGCGGCACGCGGTCGGAGTTTTCGAAGAGGCTTTGTTTCATCCATTGGCCGTGCTGACCCAGGTTATAGCCGTGGTCGCTCCACAGCACCACGATGGTGTTGTCCGACAGCTTAAGGCGATCCAGTGCGTCAAGCAGTTTGCCGACCTGGGCATCCATAAACGATACGGCCGCGTAGTACGCACGTTGCGCATTCCGGCGGTTTGCCTCGTCGACGCCCCAATGCGGCGGCTTTGTGAACAAAGCTGCTTCGGGTATATCATCGAGGTCGTTCGGTTCTTCTTTCGCCAGCGGCACTTCGGCCGGATTGTATAAGTCGAAGTATTTCTTCGGCGCTACGTATGGCGTATGCGGACGGAAGAATCCGACCGCCAGGAAAAATGGCTCGCTTTTTTTGGCTTCCAGCACGTTGATTGCCTCCTGCGCAATAAGTCCGTCGGTCTGCTCTTCGTCGGTGCCCGGATCGATGCGCCACGACAGCGCACTACCCAAATGACGATCGGGGGTTACGTTGGTGATCGTCTCTTCGGCCACTTTGTCGCGGCCCTTCGGGTTGATGCGTTTGTTCCACGAGATAGAATCGTCCAGCCCGTTGGTGCCAATTTGGCCCGGTACGCCGTAGTGAAAGATCTTGCCGATGCGGATGCTGGTATACTTGTTGTCCTTAAACAACTGCGGCAGTGTGACCACGTCGGGTATATTCTTGCGGAAGTGTGTTTGTAATTCGTAAATACCCGTTGCATCCGGACGGCGGCCAGTCAACAACGATGAACGACTGGGGCTACACAACGGGAACTGGGTATAGGCGCGATCAAACCGCACACCGCGTTTGGCAAGCCGGTCGATGTTTGGTGATTTGACGTAGGAGTTACCATAGAAGCCCAGGTCGTTGTTGAGATCGTCGACAGCGATGAACAATACATTATACTTCTTTTTGCTTTTGTTCTGCGCGCCGGCGTGGCCGGTCAGGAGGAGCAGACCTGTGGCAAACAGGCAGGTGAAAAGTTGAAGCCGATGGTTTCGGATTGCTCTATGTTGAGCATTAGCGTTCTTTTTCATGCGTGCAATATTTATTCGGCGTAGCTGGAGCGCAGCTTGACGCCCCAGCGGCCATCTTCTTTGGTTAAGACATAGAGTGATTCGTACACACCGAGTTTCGATCCGTCCTTGCGGAAGCGGGTCAATTGGGTAGCGCGTGGCGGCGTGCTCGATGTCGAGCAGCGGGTAGATGTTATACTTAGCCGCTTCTGCATCCGTTATGATCGAACCCTTTTCCGGAAGGCCAACGGTCAAATGGGCCGAGGTCGGTGCTTTCGTCATCGGGTGTGAGATGCCATTTTCCAAGCTGGTAGGTGTTTAGAGAGCAGGTATTTCCTCGCCCGGAAATACCTGCCTTGCTCGCGTGTGGGTGTGCTTCCGTTTAGGTTAACTCCAGAGATGTTTTTGCGGATATGGGTTCGGATATTGTCGCCGTTGCCGCGGCGACAGGCGTCGTGGGATCTTCGTGTACCATGGGACCATTATGCGAAAGCTCGCTCCCTTCTTTCCTGGATTTGAAAATCGGCCACATGAATTGTGCATACCATTCTTCTTCCTGGTAATGCTGGATGCCATATGATTCAGGATACTTACGGGTAATGAGTCCTGTACCGAAAATGACATCCCACACGAAGAACATATTGCCAAAGTTGCCTTTGTAGTGACCGATGCCGTCGTCGTTGCTGTCGGCGTGGTGTGCATGGTGCGTGGCCGGTGTAGAGATAAGCCGCTCTAATACCCAGGCGATGGGGTTCAGCCACTTCTTTTCATAGAAGGGTTTGTCCCAGGGAATGCTCGAGTGGGCCAACGTGGTAATGATGGACTTGATGCTTTTGACAAACAATGCCGGATATCCCAACCCGATATATACCAATGCGGTTGTGAGGTATGTTTGCGAAAAGAATATGGTGTAGATGATATTCTGACGGCTGGCCATGGCCATGCCCATATACGGCGCCGAGTGATGTGTGCGGTGAAAGCGCCACAGGAATGGCACTTCGTGGTGCAGCCGGTGATACCAGTATTGCGTCAGGTCGTCGGCTATGCAGATAATAAAAAATCCCCACCAGAATGGCACCCACTCAAAGGCCGCCTTGAAACCGGGAAGCAGTACTGGTAAGAATTTTAAACCGAAGTATGCCACCAGGGGGCGCACCACAAGCTTGGGTATTGTAAAGCACACAATGTCGAGGATGCGTTCGTTCTTGTTCCATTTCCGTTTGTAGAGGCCGAGCGAAAATTCGACCACACCGAGTAGCAGTACCAGCACGGGAAGACCCCAGGTGCTGAAGTTTTGAAAGATAGCTTCAATGAATTTGATCATAGCGTAGCGTTATACATGTTGTTATTTAACAGTAGCTGCCGGGTGTTGAGTCCGATTTTCCCAGGGCCGCTGACCCGTGAAGTAAAGGGTTAGCAGCATGAGTACGATAGGCAATGCATAGATGAATAAACTTACCAGCACGTTCCGGAAGATCCGGTTGGCGATATGGGGTTCCATTTTCATAACGTGTCGTGTTTAGGTGAAGAATGTGATTTTGTCTTTGGTTCTGCATCAGACGGTTGTGGAGCAACTTGTGTGTAAACCAAAGGCCGCCGAACAGGATCAGGAAAGGAATCATCGTAACGATGATTCCAATCAAGATCTTTTTGCCCAACAGAATGATATCGTCCAGTGTCATGACTGTTGTGTTCAGGTTAGTGGCTGCCGCGCGACAGGGATTGGTCCGTATAAGTCTCCAGTACGATGCTGCCGATCTTGCCGGTAAATGCGAAGGGCCCTTTGTACCGGTCGGATACCTGCGTGATGAGGTCCTCGCCTACGTTGATCTCGTCCTGGCTGCGAACGGGAGCGGGTAGTTTGGTAATGCTGGCTTCCGCGACTTTTACATCGTTGATATACAGCGTCTGCGTGCCGGTGGCTTCGGTGGGTGTTTTGCCGGGATGGAAATCATAGACATATTTGAGCGACACCTTGCCGGCCGGTACGGGCTTGGCCGATATCAGGTGCACGGTGTTGTCGCCGTTGTTGTTGGCAGCCTGAAGCTTACCGTCTTTGATGAACAGGCTCACACCGCCAAAGCGACCACCCTGCGCGAATAGCACGCCTTCGGTGCCTTTGCCGATCTCGGCGTTGGCCGTAATGCTATAAGGTTTATTGGCGTTTAACGCACTGGCCACACCAAATACTTGCGGCGCTTCGGGGTAGAGGGTTATTTGCTGGCGGTCGTTGCCACGGTACAGATGTGTGTAGTCGAGTTGCTTCTCCGTGCCGTCTTTGAGCGGATAGATGTTGAATTTGGCGGCTTCGCTTTCAAACAGCTCCTTCAATTCCTTTAACTTTTCCGGATTTTTGCCGGCGAGGTTGAAAAGCTCGTTGAAGTCTTCGTTCAGGTTGTACAGCTCCCAAACATCGTTGTTGAAGTCGTCTCCTTTTTTATGCAGGGTGCCGGCCTTCCATCCATCTTTGTAGAGTGAGCGTGAGCCCATGATCTCATAGTGTTGTGTCGTGTGCCGTGATGGTGCGTTGGCATTGTTGATGCTGTATGCCAGGCTTGTGCCTTCTACCGGTTCCTGACGGTAGCCGTTGATGATA
The DNA here is from genome assembly GCF_018598175.1 of Dawidia cretensis. Lineage (GTDB taxonomy): Bacteria > Bacteroidota > Bacteroidia > Cytophagales > Cyclobacteriaceae > Ohtaekwangia > Ohtaekwangia cretensis. The sequence goes on along the minus strand of NZ_JAHESE010000032.1, from coordinate 18,730 downwards.
CTGGGTACTTGCGCGCCGATCAGCTCGACGGTGGTCGGCAGAATGTCGATTACGTGGCCATACTGATTGCGAATGCCGCCTTTATCTTTAATTCCTTTTGGATAGAATACGATGAGCGGGTTGCGTGTGCCGCCTTCTGTGTTGGCGTCTTGTTTCCACTGGCGGAACGGTGTGTTGCCGGCCATGGCCCATCCCAGCGGGTAGTTAGGCCGTGAGGCCTCTGTGCCGATCAGGTTAATGTCGGCCAGGTTTTGTTGCAGGCGTTTTGCTTCGGTTTGCGCCGGGTCGTTGGTGTTGATGACGCCGACAAACGTACCTTCTTTGCTGGCACCGTTGTCGCCGACGGAAACGATGATGATGGTGTTGTCCAGTTGGCCGGTCTTCCGGATGAAGTCCACCACGCGGCCGATCTCATAGTCGGTTTGTGTCAGCAATCCCGCGTATACTTCCATGAAGCGCGCGTATAATTTCTGCTCTGCTACCGGCAACGTGCTCCAGTCTTTTATACCCGGGTTGCGGGGTGGCAGTACGGTGCCTTTCGGTACGACGCCCAGTTTGATCTGGCGGGCCAATACGTCTTCGCGGTACTTGTCCCAGCCCGCGTCGAACTTGCCTTTGTAAAGATCCGACCATTGTTTCGCCACCTGGTGCGGCGCGTGGCCGGCGCCCGGCGCATAGTATAAAAAGAATGGCTTGTCGGAGGCGATGGACTTTTGTTCGGCGATATAGCCGATGGCCTTGTCGGCGATACGGGTGTTAAAGTGTTTTCCGTCGAGCGCGGGTTCTACTTTGCGGGTATCGTCCCACGTGGTGGGATGCCATTGGTCGGTAGAGCCTCCCAGGAAACCGTAATAGTGATCGAAGCCTCGTCCCGTAGGCCAGCGGTTGAAAGGGCCTACAGGAGTAGCGTCGGTTTGCGGTGTAAGGTGCCACTTGCCGACGGCGTAGGTGTTGTAACCGTTCTCGCGCAGGATTTCGGCGATGGTAGCCTTTTCAAACGGCATGTAGCCGTCGTAACCCGGTGTACCGATGGCAGTCTGCGGGAAGAGGCCCATGTGCACGGAGTGAGAGTTACGCCCGGTCAGCAGCGCGGCGCGTGTAGGCGAGCAGATAGCTGTGGTGTGGAAGTTTGTGTAGCGGAGACCATTGTTGGCGAGGCTGTCAAGCGTAGGCGTTTTGATCAGGCCACCAAACGTACTGATGGTGCCATAGCCTACGTCGTCGAGTAAGATCCATACGACGTTGGGGGCGTTGGCGGGAGCCTGTACGCGGGCCGGCCACCAGGGCTGTGTTTCGGTGATATTGCGTCCGGCCTTGCCCTGGTAGGTCGGCGTAGGGCTTGACTGTGCAGTGGCCTGACCGATCACGCCTCCGGAGAGGAGCAATGTGACCGCGGCGAGTCTGGCGTGTTGAAAGAATGTAGTATACATGGAAATCGGGGTTTAAGGTTGGGAGTAATTATTCAAATCCTGGGTTTTGGTGTCCTTGTATCAGGTAGTTGATGTCAACTTCTGCTTGCGGTATGGGGAACAGCCGGTGGTATTCGGCGGCATTCGTTTTCTGCGCGGCGTGCAGGTTTCTGACAAATGTTGATTGGCCGGCTGCATCCTTTTGACGGATCAGGTCGAACCACCGTTGATATTCGAATACCAGCTCCAGCCGGCGGTCGAGGTATACGGCCTCGCGGAATTCGTCTTTGTTTAGGGTGCCTTCGACGAGCGGATCAAGGCCTGCGCGTACGCGTACGCGGTTGAGTGATTTATAGGCCTTCGCGGTTGGGCCATTCAGCTCGTTCTCGGCTTCGGCATGGATCAGCAGTACTTCGGCATAGCGTATGATCGCTACGTTGGCAGCAGACTGGTTGGTTGGTGCAAGCGAACCTGGGTCCCATGTTTTGTTAAAGAACGGGGTGGAGTCGTTTGCCAGGGCAGGGTTGGCAATGGGGAGCGAATAAATGGCGCCGGTTTGAGGACTCTTAAATTTGCGTACAAAGGTTATGTCGCGGCGTTTGTCGCCCGGTGTGTAAATTTTATAGACGCTAAAGAAGTTGTCGTTGTCCTTTTTGTAGAATCGCACCATGTCGGCATACGAGCCGGACAGGCCTGGTATGTTGGTGAGGATCGAGCGTGGGTTTTGGTTGTTGCCCTGGTCCTGGGAGTTTGATTTGAACTGTGCCGAGAAGATGTGCTCGACTCCGTTTTTAAAAGCGGGCAAGAACACCTGTGCGTAGTTTGTAAAGAGGTTGTACGTCGCCGTAGGCTCGCCTTTATACGTGCCGGTGCCGCCGTCGGCTGCAGACAATACATATTCTGCTGTTTGCACAGCGTCGGCATAGTGGCCCGCAATGTTCAGTGGCAAGGATGCCTTCGTAAGGTATACTTTCGCGAGGAGTGCCAGCGCCGCACCGCGCGTTGCCCGGCCCACGTTCGGTGTAGCATAGGAAATCGGTAGTATGTCGGCAGCTTCCAGGAGGTCTTTTTCGATCTGAGCATATACTTCCGTAGAGGGTGTGCGGGCGATCGCAAAGTCGGCTGCCGTTACGGCGTCCTTTTTATAGACCGTGACGAGCGGCACATCACCATACAGCCTTACCAGGTTGAAGTAGTATACTGCGCGCAGGAACTTCGCTTCTGCCAGTAATCGGGATCTCAGGGCTTCATCAAAGTCGACGTCGACGATAAGCGGTACCTTGTCCAGGACAATGTTGGCTTTGCGTATGGCGGCATAGTGCTGTTGCCAGATTTCGAAAATACGCAGGTTGCTGGCGGAGTGACCCAGTACCGAAAGCGACCGTACGTCGGCATTAGTAGCGCCGGGTCCTGGATCTTCGTCGTCACCGGCGAAGTTCATGCCGGTGTTGAACAATGTATTGTAGGGAGTTTGCAGGGTGTTACCCCCTGCGTTCAGCAGTTGGTAAATAGCCGTGACCGCGCTGATAGCCTGTTTTTGTGTCTTGTAGAAGTCGTCTTCGATGACATTCGATTTGGGATCTTCCTCCAGGAAGTCGTTGCACGACGACAGGACCACAAACAGTGTAAGCGCGTATAGAAAGGTGAGTATTTTTAGGATAAAAGATTTCATATCACAAAGTATGTTATCGTGCCGGATGTTAGAAGGTAAAGGATACGCCACCGAGGGCTGTTTTACTATTGGGGTACACGCCGAAGTCAATGCCTTTGTTGATCAGGGCCTGGCCTGACATACTTACTTCCGGATCGAAGCCCGAGTAGTTCGTCCAGGTCTTGTAGTTCTGGAGCGAGAAGTAGATGCGTACGTTCCGCGCCTTGATGCGGTCCGTCCACGTCGAAGGCAGCGTATAGCCCAGGCTGACGTTCTTTAACCGCAGGTATGTAGCGCTTTCAATAAAGCGATCGGAAATGGTAATGGCGGGATCCTGAAAGGCAGCCTTTACGTCGGTGCTGGTGTTAGTTTCTGTATAGCGGTTCAATACGACAGTGGAAGCGTTGATATAGCCTGTGCCTAATTCAAGCTGGCCCTGGTTCTGATTATAAATCTTGCCGCCGACCTGTCCCTGGAGTAAAACCGTCAGATCAAACGTGCCAAAGGGTGTCTGGTAGTTGAATGTATTGGTCAGCGCGGCTGTAAAATCGATTTGATTGTCGACTACGACGCGGTCGTCTGCCTGTGTGATCTTGCCGTCTTTGGCACCTTGATCCTTATATTTTTGCCCGCCCACACTTTTTTGCTGTTGTGGTGTGAGCGCATTTAGGCCGTCTTCGCCCGGTTGTATCAGTCCGTCGGTCTCATAGACAATAAAAGATCCGATAGCGTATCCTTTTTTGACGATGGAGGGTTGGCTGATGATGGGGATAAACTGGTCGAGGCCCGGGCCGAGGGACAATACTTCGTTGTGGTTGGTGGCGTAGACCAGCGTTGTATTCCATTGAAAGTCCCGTTGTGCCACCGTCTGAACGTTTAGTGCCAGCTCAAAACCTTTGTTCTCAACTTCGCCTATATTTTGATAGACCGTCGAGCCCTGACCGCCCGACTGAATTGCTAAACCCGAGGTACCGGATACTGGCGCGCTGAGCAGCAGGTCGGACGTGCGCTTGAGGTATACATCGGCTGCCAGGGTAATACGGTTTTTGAGGAGACCAATATCTGTGCCGATGTCGACTTGTATCGTTTTCTCCCAGCCCAGGTCGGGATTGTTGGCGGAGATGGGTGCATAACCGATCAGGGTAGTGTTGGATAAATTATACCGGAAGGGACCGAGCTTGGCCAGTGCAGAGTAGGGAGGAATGGACTGGTTACCGGTAATGCCGGCGCTGGCCCGTAGCTTGAGGGTAGTAATACGATCGATGTTGAAGAAGTTTTCTTCCGATATATTCCATCCTAATGCGACTGAGGGAAATATGCCCCATTTGTTGTTTGCGCCGAACCGTGAAGAGCCGTCTGAACGCACGGTTATTGTAGCCAGATATTTATCGCGATAGCCATAGTTAACGCGGCCCAGGAAGGAGGCCAGTTGCCATTCTGTTGTCGCCGACCGTGGCTTATTGAATATCGCGGCGTCGCCGAGACTGTTGGTCGTGAGATCATCAAACTCGAATCCCGATGATTCGGACACGGTAAGCTCTGACTTTGAGGCTTGCGCGGTGGCGCCGATGATGGCGCTCAGGCTATGGATGTTGTTAAAGGTCTTGGTGTAGGAGAGTGTATTTTCATTCAGCCAGTTCGTGGTAAAGATCGAGCCGACCGTCGCGATGCCTCGGGCTGGGTCTCCTTCGGAGGTAGTGCTGGGCTGATAACGATCTTGTTTGTTGTCTACAATGTCGGCGCCGAATAACACTTTCGCCGTAAGGCCGTCTGCCAGTTTATACTCGGCTGCGATGTTGGCGAGCACGCGGTTCGTCTTTGTGACGTTCAACTGGTTTTCGAGCGAGTTGATGGGGTTTGCCAGGCCGGACTCAAAAACGCTTTTAAGGATATACTTGCCTTTATTGTTGAAGATGGGCAGCGATGGCGGCGTTTGCAACAACGCCGGCACCACGGCGTCGGGTGCTACATCGGCTTTTACAGTGCTGCCCGTGATATAGCTAATGAGCTTCAGCCGATCGTTGTACTCGTGATCGACGTTTATCCGTGCCGAGATACGTTGGAAGCCTGTATTGATCAATACCCCGTCTTGCTTAAAGTAGTTGCCGGAGATGGCGACGCTGGTTTTCTCGTTGCCGGTCAGGACCGACAGGCTGTGATTTTGTACGGGCGCATCGCGGAAAGCCGCGGCTTGCCAGTCGGTTCCTTCTCCCAACGTGTCGAGCGCATAACCGTTGGCCGCGGCGTCTTTCACCGCGTTCGCATTGTTGGTCTTCAAGGTGCCGAGCTTGTTATTGTTGACGGCTGCTTCGCGCCGAAGCTCCCACCATTGGGTACCGTTTAGCAGGGGTAGTGTCCGAATGACTTTCTGCACGCCATAGTAATTGCTGTAGGTTATCAGCAACTCATTTTTATTAGCCCGCTTGGTCGTAATGATCACCACACCGTTGGCACCGCGCGAACCATAAATGGCGGTGGCAGAAGCATCTTTCAATACGTCGATCGTTTCAATGTCAGCGGTATTGATGGAAGAGAGCGGGTTGATCTTCGAGCCGTTCGTTACTCCGGCATCGTTCAGGTCATAATCGTTATTGATGGGGAATCCGTCGATGACATAGAGTGGCTCACTACCGGCGGTGATCGAGTTATTGCCACGGATTTGTACGCTTACACCACCCCCCGGCTGGCCGGATGTTTGCGTCACGACTGCACCGGCCACTGAACCTTGCAAGAGGCGTTCGACTGACACTACAGGTTGAGCTTTCAATTCTGTGGGGACAGAAGCCACGGAGCCTGTGATATCTTTACGTTTCTGCTCGCCGTATCCCACGACGACGACTTCGTCCAATATGCCATCGATCTGCAGCGTGATGTCGAGCGGCTCTTCAGGAGCCTCGTAGACCTCGATGTCCTGCGCTTTATAGCCGACCATGTTTACTACCAGCGTGACCGGATAGTCTTTGGGTAACGCCAGGGTAAATTTTCCGTCTACATCCGACACGGCGTGATTGGATGTACCTTTTTGCAAGATGGTGGCCCCGGGCAGTGTGCCGCCGGCGTCATCGTGCACAGCGCCGGTCAGGCGGTCCTGCGCGAAAGCATGGGCAATAAGAAGCACCGTGACGATGACCGTCAGTAAAACTTTTTTCATAAGTAGGCAAAAGGATAGTGTGTCAGCTCATGTGCATGAGCCTATGGTTTTTTTGGGAAGGGCGTATGGTAAAAGGGTTATCTGGCCGCGGCGCGTTGTTCGAATTTTTCCTTTTCGGTGTCGAAGCGTTTGGGTTCTGGCTTGAGGTAGCCATAGGTATGCAAATCTTCCTGGCCGTGTTCGATCACCCACAGCAGGAATTTTAGCGCCTCGGTATTGGTGTTCACCTTGCTGAGCGACAAGTGCAGGTATTCTACCGGCACATTGCGTGTGTCGCCTTCTTCCAGGCGTGTGAGTACGGCATCCAGATTGCCGAAGATCTTTTCGCTGTCTTGAACCTTGCCATTGTCGTCGAGGTCCACCGGCAGTACGGCAAGGCCGGTTACAGGCTGGCGGGTCTGCCGGTCGTATAACAATCCGGGTACGCTATAGGATAATCCTGTGCTGTCTTTGAGCAGGGCTTTGAGCAAGTGTTCGTCGGCACCGGCGATGGCCTTACCGGTGATGTTCGACTGCTCAAAGCCAAAGTATCGTGCGAAGGTTACCGGTGCACCGGCCTTTTGCAGGCGGGTATAGACTGTATAGGGTGCTTTGATCTCCTGCTGCTTGTCTTTGTCGGCCAGGATATCGTTAAAATATAATTGTTTGATGAGGGGTTTTGTAAAGCCCTTGTCTTTATATGCCTGGGCGAATGCCGACGTGGCGTTGGCGACGGGCAGCAAGGCATAGCGACCGATGTATAGATAGTCGCGGCTTTCTTTCACGGCTTTTTCAGGTTCGTATGCTTCGATCAGCAGGTCGTATTTGCTGGGGTCTGTCGTGGTACGGGTCTCGATCACGACGTTGGCGCCGGGATGATCGGCGGTATAGCCCTTGATCCAATGCTCGACCAGGGGGTATGTGAAGCGTACGCCGGTGATGATGACTTTATTTTTAGGTGCCTCTTGTGCGGAAGCAGAAGCCGCCACGAGAAGCGCTATCGATAGGATAATGGAAGATTTCATGTTGCAAAGTTTAGTGGTGTTGGGATTGGAGTTGGTGGCTACGGTGTGCACCATGTCTTAAGGAAATTCCACCAAAAAATCATTAAGACCGGTGCACCCGGAAGCCATGTATAGTCAGAAACTTATCAAAGGATAAGACGCAGCCCTCGCAGAACGCGGGGTTAACACACGCAACAACAACAACAGACAGGAAGCCGCCTGGACGCGACTCGTAGAGGGTCTGTGGAAATCGTAAAAAAGGAAGTGTTCAGTGTTTTCATCACACGCTGATTTTATAGGTCCAATGTTTTATGTTGGCAGGCTTGAGCACCTGGTCCTGGTGGAGACAAGGGGGCCAGCTATAAAATCAATCTGGTGGGAATTGATTTACTTTATATCTACTAATTCGATAGACAAATGTATGTACATCTATCCGTAACAAGCAAGTCTTTTCGAAAAAAAATAAAAAGAAAAAACCTGGCCCATGACGGGACAGGTTTTGCCGGAAAAGCTACACCGGCTACAGGAGGTTAAAGAGCCAGTTCGATTTCTTTTACTTTCGACAGTCGTCCTTCCAGATAATCGGCGATTTGCTCGAACGGTTTCGTGTGCAGCTCCGTCGGCGGAGTGCTGAAACTGGTCGTGTGTGGACGGATACTGAAGAAGAGTATATCGTTCGTACGCCGATCCGTGAGGTATTCTACTGCACCAACGTCAATCAGTGCCGTGCGGGCCAACGTTTCAGCGGCAGCGATCAATTCGGGGGCTGGCGTGAACGCTTCTACCTTTGCTTGCAGGGGCCACCCCGACTGGTCATTGCCTGTGATGTATAGTTTGACAGCGTATAAAAACCGTCCATTTAACGTTTCGATGCGGACAATGTGATTTGCTTTTAACGGAATGCACTCTTGTATCAGCCATGTATGTTTGCCCGTACCCAGCAGTTTGTCTTGCAGGTAGGCATGAATCAGTGCTTCCTCATTTTTAAAGCGCAGTACCGGTGTGTGCGGCCGGTTGCCCTTTACTAAAATGGGGAACGACAAGTGGCTGGAAACCTTCAGGAGCTGCCCGATGCTGCTGACAACATGGGTGCGGGGAAAGGGCAGGCCCGCGGCGGCGATTGCACCCAGCTGGCGCGTGCGCGATGAAAAGATCTCTGCGGCGCGTGATCCATTTACAATACGACTGCTGTTAAGGGAAGCGTAAGGCTTCTCAATGTGTTGCAGGTATTCGATCGTTTGCGCGATGCCGGCGTTATCCGATATGTGGTAAGGCGGAGCGCTCATATCATTCACGAGCAGGCTATACGACACTTCTGGTTGTGCCAGCTCATACACGTGGTCGGACGGATCGATCCGGATAAAAGGTAGTCCGCGTCGCCGGAGCTCCTGTAGCAAAGGGTTGTAGTGATCTTCGTGTCCGTACAAAATGCCCAGGGGCTTTTCTGAAAGTTGATACATAAAATACGTTTGGTTGTGTGTATACTGGTTGTAAAACAGGGTGTGGTGGTGTGGTATCGTTTATGCTCTATTAAAGGCCGGTATAAGGTTTTTATGTTTTTTACTGCCGACCAGGGGTAACAGGTGCAAGTACAAAGGCGTGGAGCTTTGGGCGTGCTTCGGTTGGTATTTGCCGACGATCATCGGTATATACATTACCCGGCGGCGGCTGGCGGCGCCGATGTTTGGAGAAGGCGCTACCCGGTGCCAGATGCGGCCGTCGTGGATGACGAGGTCGCCGGCCTTAGCTTCTACCAGTACCTCTTTATTGTCCTCGTTATTGTTGAGGTAATACTTTTTGCGGAAGAAGAGGTCCCACAACCCTTGTTTGTGTGTGCCGGGCAAGATGCGGAGGCCGCCTTGCGCTTGGGTAGAGTCGTCGAGGTAGAAGCCGATATTCAGCATAGGCGCTACCTTCTTGCCATAGAAAATGTCGCGGGCGCTGTCGGTGTGCCAGCCCATGTGGAAGAAGTTGCTGCCTTCGGTGTTGACGTAATGATTAAAAACAACGCCGTCTTTTTCTTCCAGGCCCAAACGCGCGCCGGCAGGCATTAATACTTTGAGTGCATCCAGGTTGGGATGTGAGGCAAACTGGCTTACGGCGTCGCTGTGTTGGTTGGTGAAGGCAAAGCGTTGTACAATGGTATTGCCATGTTCGTCTTTTCCATATTTAATAGGAACGCCGTTTATTTTTTGTACGTTGTCGCGTACCCATTGTTCTTGTACCCGCTCGGTGGAAGTGATGATGTCATCAACCGTTTCGCGTGAAGCGTATTGTTCAAAATGAATAAATCCATTCTCCTGAAAGAAAGTGATTTGTTCGGCTGTTAATGATCCCTGGAAAGTGAATTTTTTATAGGTTGACATAATTTGTTCGATGTTAGATTGTTGATTTTTTGGACAATATTTATCCTTTCACCTGTGTTTACAGGTAGTGGCAAAAGCGTATACATACCGCTATCCCGGCGGGTGTACCGGATAAATTTTCTTACGTATATAAGGAAGTTATCGCACTAGCAACAACAGCGGTCTGCTGCGTGCGTGCTGTGAAGATGTGGCCGCTGGGGCGGCATTCGCCTGCTGGAGGCGTGTTGTAACGTTTTCATGTTGGCGTTCATTTATAGTACCGATATCTATTTCGGGCAGGTTAGCACTTATTCCTTTCGGAAAGTTGCTAGAGGATCGTAGAGCCTGTCTCTTCCCCCTTCTGTATAAATTCTTGCTCAAATTTAGCGACTAATTTGAGATAAACAATAAGTCTATCGAATTAGTAGGTTTTATTTTAATGTTTTACGGAATGTTGTGGTTCAGGGTTTCAAAAAAGGAAAGCCGGTGCTAAAAAAGCGACCGGCCCCATGCAAGAGGAAACGTATGTATAGAAGAATGCTGTGTAATTCTTAATTAGCTTTGCGCAGGTAGACATTGCCATACCGCGACTGAAAGCTGTAGGTCGGGCCGGAGCCCGCGTTGCCGGCCACCAACAAGTGAAATGCTTCGGGGTCGTTGGGGTTGCAGGTTAATTTTGTATCGAGGTTGGAGAAGATCTCGCCATAGTTTGTTTCGGCTTTAATCTGTCCGGTTGTTTTCTCAGTCACCGCAGCGTCCACGCCGCCATACGTCGACGAGACGCTAATCGGTCCTTGAAACGATCGCACTTCGACCATGCCGTATACCGAGGTTACTTGGGTCGGAATTTCCCGGGGTACTTTAATCTCCAGCACAATTTCGATGTCTACCCCCTCGGACATCCGTTCAAATTTACCGGGATGCTCGGCCTGGTATTTTCGCAGGTCGTCTTTGGTGTTGAAGGTTATCGTCTGGCCTCCCTGTACAATGGTATAAAGTCTGGGTAGTTTGTTCAGATCGCGTATCTCGTTGCGGATAGTCAGGATTTTGCCATTGGTTTTTTGTTCGAGTATGAAGGCGTCGTCGTGCTCGCCATGGTTGATGCTGACAGTGCCTTGTATGGCGACTTCATTTTTTTCCCACGTGCTGACCTTGATCAGTCGGGGGTGATCAAATTCCAATGCGATCGTCTGTCCGGCTTGTATTGGGAAGGAACGCTGCAACGTTGTTTGGGCGTAGCTTCCCAGGGGCAGGAGCAACGCTCCTGCCAGGAAGATGATGATATGTTTCATGTTGTTGGTGGTTGAGGATGTCGAGGCTTAACGCTTCCGCAGGTATACGTTGTTGTGGGTAGACGACAAGGTAATGTCTATGCCCCCTCCATTGATCTTGCCGTTTACGTCGTTGCTGCTGTAGGCCACCATGTCGCCGTTGGTACGTTCTACTTCCATCTTAAAGGCAGGGTCGACAAAGATTTCGCCGTAGACGGTTTTCATTTTCAGGGAAGCCTTGATGGCCAACGGCATGTTGACGTCGACATGGCCGTGAACAGAGACAACTGACACCGGGCTTTTCATAGTCTGGCTCATCATACATTCGATGTCGCCGTGCACTGTCTTCACGGTCATCGGGCCGCTGACGTTGTCGAGGATCACGCCGGAATGCACGGTGGATACCTCGATCTCACTTTCGATGGACTTGAAGGTGACCTCTTTCCCATAAGGCGAAGTATGTTCATACGATATGACCACACCCTTGGGTACCTTGATCACGATAGCCGGTCCCTCGGTTTTGCGTAGCTGACGTACTTCGATGATGTTGCCTTTTTCGACCACCGACAGGCCGATGCCTGTATTGTCCTCCAGGCCGGAGGCACTGATTGAACGCAGTCCCCTGGCTCGCTCATCAACATCGCCATCTTCCTTGAAGGCATTGAAGATGATCTCATTGCCGCTGGTCGACTCGAAGAGTACATTGTTCAATTCTTTGATCTCCAGCTTGCCGGTGCTTTTGGCAAGTTTATATTCCCGGTTTTGCGCTAAAAGCACATGTGTGAAAAGGATGCTGAGTAAAAATGTCAGATGTATTTTTTTCATGATGATATGATTCTTAGTAGGTATAATTTGTTGTGCCGTGTGGGGTGCGTGTGTGGAGAGCATGCATGCTGGTATTAAGGTTACGAGAGCCGCAGGATGCCTGCGTGTGCTTCGTCTTTTACTTCGTTCAGGAGTTGTTCGTCGGTGCTGATGCGGTGTAATTCTTTCAGGATTATTTTCTCCTTCATATCGACCAGCATCCGGATCAATTCAATCTGTACAAGCGGGTCGGTCTGTGTGGAGAGGGCTTTGATCAACGCCTGGCGTACGGGTCTTTCGGTACTGAATTTGCTGAGCGCGTCCAGGGCCGCGAGCCGTACGTTGGTGTTTGGGTCGTCGGTCAGTGTGCGGACCAGTACGGTGACGAGCTCGTTGTCGGCACGGTCCATGCGCAGCGCTACCGTGGCGCCCTGCAGGCGTTGGCTGGCCGACAAGTCGTTGCCCAACATGCTCAGGAGCATTTCCTGAGTGGCCTTCATTTCGCGTTGAATGGCTTCCAGCTCTGCCTGCTGCTGTTGGTGCCTGCTGATCCAGAAGCCGACGCCACCCCCTACCAGCAAGAGCGCTACGGCTGCGGCGACGCGGTACAGCGCAGGCGTGAGGGAAATGGTGCGAGGCTGTCGCGCGGCACGGATTTCCTCCTGCAGCAATGTATTAAACGATGTCGTCATGCGGGCCGGTGGTTCTTGTTCGCCGGCATGGTCCATGGTTTGCAGCACCTCGCGCAGTTGTTCGTATTGCAGGCGTACGGTCGCGTCGGTGTGCAGTGTCGCTTCTACTTTGTCGCGATCCTGCGCCGAAAGGTTCTGGTCGATATAGTCGATCAGCAAGCTATCCCAGTCGTTCGTTTCCATAGTCATTCCGTTGCGTCGATTATCGTATGCTAGATCTTTTCTAATGTAAAATAGTGCTCACGCAGCTGTCCGATGGCACGGTGTACCTTCACCTTGATGTTGGCCACCGTCGTGTTCATGATCTGCGCCACCTCTTCGTACTTGCGGTGTTGAAACCGTGTCAGGACCAACAGCTGCCGTTGCTCTTCCGTTAGACGGGACATGGCCCGTTGCAGCAGATGCTCTTTCTCATCCTGCTCCGCGGCGTCGGTGTTATCGGATAGCGTGTCGCTCATATTCTCCACGTCGATGAATTGACTGCGGTGGTGCTTTTGTCCCTGGTAGTGGTCTGCCAGCACGTTGCGCGAGATCTGGAATATCCAGCCCTCGAACCGGGCGCCGTCGCGATAGCTGTTTCGGTACCGGATCACACGCAGGAATACGTTTTGTGTCAGGTCTTCCGACAGCACGCGGTCGCCGGCCATGTAGGCCAGGAAATTGAAAATGCGTTTATTGTACCGCTCAAAGAGTAGCGACGCCTGTTGGAGATCGCCGTCTTTGACGGCCTTCATGAGCATTTCATCCGTCATCCGGTGTGCTTTTGTCAGGTTTCGTGGTAGTTACCGGAAGGGTAACGAAAGGTTACAACGAGATTAACAGATTCCGGAGAATTAAAAAAGGCTGTGATGCCAGTGCCTTGGGAATAGAATAGCTTAGGGATGGCTTGGGATAGCTGAAGTATGCTTAAAGTAACGGCTGAAGGTCGCTAAAAGGTCGCGGGAAGGCTGCCTTTTTTATGCCGTTATTTCCAGCGGACGCGAACGAATTTTTCGTTTTTCTTGAAGTGGGCGGGTATGGCTTTGAGGATCGCTTCCCGCAATTTTTCCAGCAGGCGCTCTTTGACGAAGCCGTTGTGCACGGCCAGGCTGACCTCGCGCACCGGCTCGGGCGAGGTGAAGTGTTTGACGTGTTTGTTGCCACGGCCGACGGCTAGCTCGGGAATCAGCGTATAGCCATAGTTGTTGTCAACCATGTTCTTTAATGTCTCGAACGAGCCACTCTGGTAGTTCAGCTGGTTATGCGCTTTTTTACTTTTAGCGGAGCAGAGGTTTTCCACTTGTCCGCGGAAACAATGTCCTTCTTCCAGCATCAATAGATTGTCGTACGTGAGTGTTTTGAGGTTTATTTTTTCTTGCTTGAAGTAGGTGAGGTTCTCCGACGTATATAACAAGATGGGCTCATAAAAGATCGGCACCTCGCGGATCTCTTTGTCGTCCAGCGGTGTAACCAGTATGGCCACGTCGAGCCGGTTGGTTTTCAGCATGCGAATGATCTCTTCGGTTTGCATCTCCATGACGGTGAACGATGTGCCCGGATGTTTTTGCAGAAACTCGTTGAGGAAACGTGGCAGGAGGTAAGGAGCCAACGTGGGGATTACTCCCAACCGGAATTCGCCTTCGATCGAATCCTTTTCGTTGCTGATAAATTCCTTCAGGTTTTTAATTTCTTGTAAAATGAGGCGTGCACGTGTAATGATGATCTCACCCGACGATGTTGGCTTCAACGGCTGACTTTTGTCAAAGATCTTTACCCCCAACTCGTCTTCGAGCTTTTTGACCATCATACTAAGCGTTGGTTGCGTGACATGACAATGTTCGGCAGCCTTGACGTGATTACGATGAATATCCAACGCCAGAATATATTCTAATTGCTGCAGGTTCATTCGTTTGCGCGTTAGGTTAAAACGTTGTAATAGACAAAACTAATAATTAAATAGGGAATATCGATATTGTTTATAATAGAGTTTGATATATTTTTGCGGCCAGTAAGAAATTAAACTTTTAAACCACATATGACAAAAGGAATCTTATCAGTAGGTCAGCCTTTCCCCGCATTCAAGAAGGCTGCGGTTGTATCGATCGAAAAAGGAAAAGAGTTTTTCGACATCACGTCGGAAGACTTCGTGAATGAAGAAGGACGGTGGACTGTTATGTTCTGGTGGCCGAAAGATTTCACATTCGTGTGCCCGACGGAGATTGCCGAGTTCAACAAGAACTTTGGTGAGTTCCGCGATCGTAATGCAAGCCTGATCGGTGCTTCTACCGATTCTGAATTTGTGCACCTGGCGTGGAGAAAAAACCACGACGATTTGCGTGACCTGAAATTCCCCATGCTGGCCGATACGTCGAAGTCACTGGCGGAGGAACTGGGCATTCTCGATACCAACGAGAAGATCGCTTACCGTGCTACGTTCATCATCGACCCTCAAGGTACCATCCGCTGGGTAAGCGTATACGACCTTAACGTAGGCCGTAACGTAAAAGAAGTTGTTCGTGTGCTGGACGCTCTGCAAACGGACGAGCTGTGTCCTTGCAACTGGGAAAAAGGTGCTGAGACCATCAAAGCATAATTTCCAATAAGGATCATTGGTCATGGAAACTACGCTGACATACTCAGAATCAACCCAGGAGTTCCTGGACTTCTTAAAGCTGGAGAGGGACTACACTACCGATACGCTTGATCTGCTCGAAGGCGCCAAGTCACGGTATCTGGCCGATCTCAAGATCAACTTTAAGAATTCTTTCGAAAGCGAATATCTCTCCAAGAAAGAAGTGGCACTGCTGGGCGTAGCCCTGGCGGTCAATGCCAATAACGCTGTGCTGCGTACATTCTTCGACGGCAACGCCCGTCAGGAAGGTGCCAAGCCGGAGGAGGTTGCCGAAGCTGTAGCGTGTGCCTCGTTGCTGAGCGCGAACAACGTGTTCTACCGCTTCCGTCACTTCATGAACAAGGAGAAGTACAACGAAATACCGGCCCGTATCAAGATGAACATCATGGCACGTCCGGTGGTGGGCAAAGAGTTCTTTGAACTCATCAGCCTGGCCGTAAGCGCAGTGAACGGTTGCGAAATGTGCGTAACATCGCACGAAGCGTCGCTCATCGAGCTCGGCAGCAAGGAAGAACGCATTTTTGAATCCGTTCGCCTGGCGGCTGTCATTACCAGCCTTAGCAAGGTGGTATATTAAAGTGCCATAAAAACAACGTAAAAGCCCGGCCTTACCGCCGGGCTTTTTTTATGGGGTGTAGTAACCGAAATAGTTATAGCAGGCATAGGCTGGTATTGCCGGAAAATTCATATTTTGTAAAAACTCGTACTATACCTAAACATCATGGAACCCTCCAGCAGACAGACGCTTCTGCGTCCGTTTCTTTCTCGTTTTATCTTACCGTTGTTGCTAGCGTTTGCGGGTACGGCATTTGCCGTGTGGTCGTTCCGTGCGTCGCTTTCTGCCACCGCTATCGTGTGCTGGCTGCTTTTTCTCATGGTATTGCTGGCCGCTATGATTGCCGGCGTGGTATATATCCAGCGGGTTGTGCAAGACCTCGCATCCGTACACGCGACAATTCACCGTCTCGCGACGGGCGAGGTAACTCCCTCGGCATCGCTTCAAACGCCGCTCTTCCAACCGCTGATCGCCTCCCTGCAAGCGTTCGATGGCAACCTGGCGCAGCACACGGCCTTCGCCGACGAGTTGAGCGCCGGAAAGATCGAGACCCATGCCGGACAACAGCAGCGTACCGATGCGCTGGGAGTTGCCTTGCAGGCCATACGTGACAACCTGGTCGCTAACCGCCAGGAAGAAGAGCAACGTCACTGGGCCACGGAGGGGCTGAGCCGCTTTGTGGAGGTGTTGCGTGCAGGCAAGGATTTGCAGGCGTTGTGTCAGGATGTTGTCGTGAACCTTGTGCGCACGGTGCATGCCACGCAAGGCGCCATTTTTGTCGCCGATTCCGACGCCACGGGGCAGGAGTCACTCGTGCTGCAGGCTTGCTATGCCTATAATCGCACCAAACATCTGACTCAACAGATAGCACCGGGAGAGGGCATCATCGGGCAGGCGTACCTGGAGGGGGCCACCATTCACCTCACTGACGTGCCGGACAGATTTGTGCGCATCACCTCCGGGCTGGGCGAGGCTAACCCGCGGCACATCCTCATTGTGCCGCTGAAGATGAATGAAACGGTAGTGGGTATTGTGGAGCTGGCGTCGTTCACACCGTTCCGGCCGTATGAAATTGCCTTTACGGAAAAGATCGGCGAGAACGTGGCCCATACGGTGTCGTCGTTTCGCACCGCCGAGACTACACGCCGGCTGTTGGGTGAGTCGCAGCAGCAGGCCGAACACATGCGCTCGCAGGAAGAAGAGTTGCGTCAGAATCAGGAGGAGCTACAGGCTACGCAAGAGGAGATCAGCCGTAAGTACAATTTGTTGTTTCAACAACTCACCGAGCTTAACCATGGCTCAAAGTTCGAGCAGCTGCGCTCGATCAATGCGACCAAAAAACGAAACATTGAATATTACTTTGACATCATCCGGAATCAGATCCTCACTTTTGCGGAAGACAAGATGATGGTCGAGGCGGTCAAAGCTTTTCGTCAGGCGTTTGATCAACTGGGTTCTGCGCTGGGTGAGGAGCAGCGTGCCGCTTGCCGGAAATCCGTACAGGCTTATTATGACCAGGAATTCATTCCGCGTATAAGCGACATTGATCAACAAGCCAATGTACGCGACTTTCTTCCCGAGGACTCCGCCGCGCTGGTACTGCAACAGGTATACATCGCTTCCAACCCGCATCCCACTGGCCAAAAATCTCGTCTGCACAACGCCGGCGATGGGAGCGATTATGGGCGGGTGCATGCCACCTATCATGCTGTTATTCTGAATTACCTGGAGAAATTTGGGTACTACGATATTTTCCTGATCGATCCTGTCACAGGTAACATTGTCTACAGTGTGTTTAAAGAAGTTGACTTTGGCACCAGCTTGCTCACAGGACCGTATAGCAAGACCAACTTTGCCCGCGTGGTGCAGCAGGCGATTGCCAGTTCCAACCGCGAGTTTGTGCGGCTGATCGATTTTGAGGCTTATGCGCCATCGTACAATGCACCCGCCTCGTTTATAGCCTGCCCGTTGTACGACGGCGTTACGAAAGTCGGGATCCTGGTATTCCAGATGCCGATCAACAAGATCAACCAGATTCTCACCGGCGACAATAAATGGCGTGACGATGGCCTGGGGCAGACCGGCGAGACATTCATTGTAGGAGAGGATTTTAAAGCCAGGTCTATCGCCCGGGGCCTGATCGAACATCCGGACGATTACCTCGGCAGCCTGCGCAAGGCTGGTTATGGCGAGGCCGTTGTTCGCCAGGTACAACGCACGGGCACTAATATCCTGTTGGAGCAACTAAAACTCGAGGCCGTGCGGCAGTCGCTGCAAGGGGTTACCGGTGCGCATCGTGGTCTGGATACGCGTGGGGCCGATACGTTGTTTGCCTATGCGCCGTTGCACATTCCGGATGTGCATTGGATTATTGTATCGGCGATGCAAGAGGCCGAGGCATCAGAACGGATTAACAGCCTGCGATAAAAATCAAGGGTAATAAAAAGCCCCGGAGAACAAGTATATTCTCCGGGGCCGCATGTATTGTTGCGACGATGCGCTAATTACTTTCTCGTAAAGGTATAGGTGCCTTTAACGGCCATAGAAGTCACAACTTCAAAGCCACTGTCAGTGTTAGTTGTCGTTTGAGTATGGTCCCACTTGATCTTCAGGGTTGTAGCAGTCTGCTCTATGATTGTCGCTTCTTGTTTACCGCCATCACCTTCGACAGTCAATGTTTGGCCATTTACTGACCATGTGCCGTCGGTCATAAATCCCTGGAAGGGATAGTCTGTATCTATAGTTTGGCCTTGAACGGTCGTTTTCAATGCGATGACGTAGTCGCCCTTGCTGGTAAATTTATTGGGATCTTCTGTGAATGTAACCGTCAGATTCATGTCTTTCCCGGTGCCAGTGAAGTTGGCCTTCGATTCGATACCCATAACAGTAGTGGAGGACGTTCCGGCATAGTCAATAGCAGTAACATTCCAGCTGCCAGCCAGGTCGCCGGTAGGAACGGGATCTTCGTCTTTGTCGTCGCCACAGGATAAAAAGAATACGGCAACGGCCAAGAAGAGGAGTTTTGTGATTTTCATGTATTTGTTTGGTTAGATGAAACGTTGGGTAAATGCTAATCCTTATAAAGCATATTGAGGACGCAAACCTAGCTGTTTGTGGTGTAGTGGCTTTTGGCATATTGATGCAAATCTTACAACGGTAATAATGTTGAGAAGGGGCGAGGTTTTCGTTTAACGGACAAAAATGAAGGTTTGAGGCAGAGGGTATGCCGACTGGGGAGAAGGTGTTCCGGGTTATGG
>NZ_JAHESE010000031.1 GCF_018598175.1 Dawidia cretensis | reverse complement strand
AAATATATATTTAAACATGGCCATGCTTCAAGGGATCGGGAAGACAGGTGCAAGGGCTGCCAAGAAAAAATACTACCTGGGGGCTGGCTGGAAGCGTGTGCGGAAGGTGGAGATTTTTTCTTGCGCAGGCGAAGCGGACCCTTGCACCTGTCGGACCGCATGCCCTTAGATTGGGGCATGTTTAGATATATATGGATCAACCGGGAAAGGGTTTATAGTCGGTGTGTGGGCTGGCGGGGTGTATGGTTGTGCAGGTTACGACGTCGTGCCCAGCGGCCAAAGGATTCACACCAGTCGAAGCTCCCCGCCAGTCTGAAGACTGGCATTGGGGTAGGTCCAAGTCGCCCTCCCTTCGGTCGGAAGACTTGAACCAGAGCTTAATCATCATTTAACAATGACTCTACATTTTCGCGGGTTAGGCCGGTGTAGGTGCAGAAGTCGTCGATGGTTATGAGTTGGCCGGGGCGTTTGCCGGTGAACTGTCGGATTTGACGATGAATGCGGCCGGCGGTTTTATAGCAATAGCCCATGATGCGCTGGATGTCTTTCGGAGTGATTACAACTATCGTTTTTGTCATTTTACTCATACGGCTTTGATAGGGCTTTAGTACGGCTTAAGTAGGGCTTTAGTAGGGAGTATCCCGGCCTTGTTTTTTTTCTTGTCGCCAAGTACTGTGATGGTTCTATTTTTTGCAAGGCTTTGGTACCCTTTTCTGGGAACTATTGGGAATATATAGGAACATATAGGAACCGTTGGGACACTATGGGAACTGTCGTTATGGTTTGCCTCGGGCTGCCGGTATGTTTGAACCGCTGCAGCACAGAAGGCGAACCGGCCAGCCTGTAACAGGCCGGATACATTTAACAAAATTTACTTTATGGCTAAACAGAAAGGAATCATTAAGCTGGAAGGTACGCTTGGCGACATTACGTTTGTGAAGACGGCCGGCGGCTATATCGCCCGCGAGCGAACCTCGCTGAGTGGGGATCGCATCAAGAACGATGCGTCGTTTCAGCGGACGCGTGAGAATAATTCGGAGTTCGGTCGTGCCGCGCAGACGGGACAAGTTATCCGTACGGCATTCCGTCCGCTGTACGGTGGCATAGCCGACTCGCGTATGACCGGTCGGTTAACGAAGCAGCTGATCCGTGTCCTTCGCACCGACCCGGTCACAACGCTGGCAGCGTACGGCTCAAGACGGTGTGTTGGGACTTTCGCAAGGGTTTAATTTCAGTCGCGATGCGTCGCTGTCGAGAGGCAGTGTCAAAAAAATGAGTATAATTATTATCTACCATCCGACCTTGACAAAGTAGCGAAGACGCAAGTCAGATCTAAGTAGGGAGAGCCTGTGTTCTCATTTAATCACAGTGGTATAAGAATAACAAGTATTTTATTTTAACATCTCTCCACTGCGATAATTCCATGAGCTGGATTCAGCTTAAAGCACTTATACGATTCTATTTTAATTTATAGTTACGTTTTTAGTAGTGTTATTTACCTTTTATTAAAAAATGACTCTATCTTGACTAAATCTTTATGAAGTTAAGGTTAGCCCATTCTTCAACCTGTGACTTTAACACGCTTAACACTGTAGTAGGAACCATTAGTCTATGGCAGAGGAATTTGATGATAAGGTAACGATTAGGTTACTCGCAGAGGGTAATAGATTAGCCTATAACCGGGTATGGTATCAATACTACGACAACGTGTATCGATATACTCGTAAATTTTTACGATCACAACATGAGGCAGAAGAAGCCGTACAAGAAGTCTTTCTAAGACTTTGGATTTACAGGAAGCAGCTGCATGGGGTGGAGAACCTGGACACGTATCTGTTCTCGATTAAAAAGAATGTAGTCAACACCAAGTTGCAAAGTCTCATTAAAAGTAGCGCGCTGAAGAGCGACGACGCGCTCATCCATGTGGCATCCGAAAGCAGAGCCGACTACAGGATCCGGGACGAGCAAGTTAAAACAGCCTATAGCCATGCGCTGAAGGAAATGCCTGCCAACCAACGTAGGATCTTTAAAATGGCCAAAGAAGACGAAATGTCGGACGAGCAAATTGCCGGACAGCTCGAGCTCCGTCCGCACACGGTGAAATTCCATATGAAAGAAGCCTTTCGTTTTTTAAAGACCCGATTAAAGCCTTTCGGTTCGATCACAATGATAGCAGCAATAATAGAGCAAATTGTAAACCTGTTAGGCTGACTCTCCCGCATCCCGTTGGCAGCTTGATCATTCTACGTTAACCGTTTCTTAAAATATATTTAACATCTAGACTACCCTACTGGCAAAAGCCAAGGTCTACACCTTACTATACGCTTTGAGGTTTTGTCACAGATAATATTTAACTGTGTCGTTACTCCATCAAATTTAATGTCGCTGTCAAGCCTGTTCAGTAATTCAATCGTATGCAAAAGGACTTCAGAACTCTATTTCAAAAGTGGCAATCGAATGAAGCTACCGATGAAGAGACTCGTGAACTAGACGAACTGTTAAAACTAGAAGTACATCAAAAACAGCTAATGAATTTACTGTCCGATGCTTCCGTTCCCAATACCTACGATGAGGAGATCACCGATGAAAGGAAGCGCGGACAGTTAAAAGAGGTGCTCCACCAAATTCAAAGAAAAGACCGTTCTTACAAATTCCGCTCCCTGATTCGGCTAGCTTCGGCAATGGCCGCGACTGTGATCCTGGTTGTGATAGGCGGTTTGTGGTTTTTGAATTCGCGCGTTGTATCACCACACGAAGTATTGAGCAGCGTCGAGCGTATCGACAAACGCTTTGCAAAATTGCCCGATGGCACAACAGTAACGCTCAACGAGGGCAGCATGATCTCTTACAACACAGAAGAGTTCGGTAAAGCGAATCGCGAGGTCATATTATCTGGCGAAGCCTTCTTTGATGTAACGCACGACCCCGGCCATCCATTTGTTGTTAAGACCCAACAAGTCAACACCACTGTTTTGGGAACAGCCTTCAACATCAGCGCATACGCTGATAAGCCCATCGTCATCACAGTCGTGCGCGGGAAAGTAAACGTCGGCAGCGATGCCACAGTTTTCGAAACACTGTTGCCAAATCAGGAATTAGTGATCGATCCCCAAAGCCTCTTACACGAACGAAAGAATGTACAAGCCGACGAAAAAGTTGAGTGGATGGCAAATTACCTGATTCTCGAAAACGTAACCATGAAAGAAGCAGCTCAAATGATCTCGAAACGCTACAACACCCAGGTTGTGCTTGGTGATTCTAGCCTGGCGGAATGCCGGATCAGTATCTTCTTTGTTAAGAACGAAAGCTTATCGCGGGTGCTTGAAACCGTGAGCCTCGCGAAGGGCGGTGACTATAAAATACAAAACAACATAGCAACCATTAACGGACAATGTGAATAATCTATAAGTTCCAAATTGTTTATTGTTTAACCTAAAACCCCAGTACCTATGAAACTCCCCCCAGCCGATCAACGCAACACCACGTAGTGAGACGTTTTAGTCCTGCACGCATTCGGAAAACACCCGAAAAAAGAACCACCCTTGCAGGGGTGATTCCTTTCAAGTGCCTTTAGTAATACTATATATATCCAATCACTAAAAACGTCTGAAAATTATGAAATTTTCTCTACTTCCTTCAGTAGGGAACGGATGGCGATCATCATGGTCTCTGTCTAATCCAAAAATCTGTTTTTTAATGAGAGTATCGCTCTTCTTATGGGTGTCAATGGCCATTAGTTTACAGCTCGCGGCGTTTGATACCAATGGTCAGAGCATCGACCAGATTGAAGTTACGCTCGAATTCAAAAATGCTACACTGGCTGACGTTCTCACCAAAATACAGAGCGAAACCAAAATCAATTTTGTCTATACGCCCGACCAGGTTGATGCAATTAACAACATCAACCTTGCACGCCAACGAAGAACGGTAAAGAACCTATTAGAAACTGTTTTGGTAGAAACATCGATTACCTACAAAGAAGTTGACGGTACGGTAGTGCTCTTTAAGAAAAAGAAGTTGACAGGTGAAACTCAGGAAATGACCGAAGCACTACCAGATATGGCCACAGAATACCTTGTCACCGGTAAGATAACGGATTCAAAAACTGGCGAGATCCTACCTGCTGTTAATGTTATTGTAAAAGGGACAGGCAATGGCACTTCGAGTGATAAGAATGGAGTATATTCTATATCAGTTCAAAATGATGACGACATACTGGTCTTTTCGTTTATAGGTTTTAAAAGTTATGAAATAGCCGCAGGCGGTCGCAGTCGAATTGATGTGGCTCTAGAATCCGATCTTCAGGAATTAAAAGAAGTTGTAATTAATGCTGGATACTATGATGTGACCGATAAGGAGAAAACTGGAAGCATTTCCAAAGTCACTTCGAAAGTAATCGAAAAACAGCCTGTAAATAACCCATTACTTGCTTTACAAGGACGAGTACCAGGTGTGTTTATTGAACAGAGGTCAGGGCTTCCTGGTAGTAAAATAAATATTAACATTAGAGGCAAAAATAGCCTTCAGAATGGAACTGAACCATTTTACGTTGTAGATGGAGTTCCTTATTCATCGCAGAATATAGGAGGAGTGAATTCTTCCACCTTATATAGTACCACTGGGATAAGCCCTTTCTATAGCATCAATCCAGCAGATATTGAAAGTGTCGAGATTTTGAAAGATGCTGATGCCACAGCAATTTATGGATCTCGTGGTGCAAACGGTGTGATCCTAATTACAACCAAAAAAGGCAAACAAGGAAAAGCAAAAATAGGCCTCAATTTCTCTTCGGGAATAAGTAAAGTACCACATTTTTTGGATTTGATGAATTCTGAAGCTTATTTAGAAATGCGTCATCAAGCATTTCGGAATGACAATCGTGCAATCGGTCCCGCGCATTATGATATAAATGGTGTATGGGACACTACACGTTATACAAACTGGCAAAAGGAATTTCTAGGGGGTACTGCACGCAATACAATAGCTCAAGCATCAATATCCGGGGGTACTCAAGCAACTACTTATTTATTCAGCGGCTCTTACCAAAAAGAAACAACGGTTTTTCCATTTACAAATTCCACACAAAAAGGATCATTTCTATTTTCGATAGCAAATGAATCTCCAAATGAGAGATTAAAATCGCGATTTTCGACAAACTATGTTATCAATTCTAGCGATTTAAATGGTAGTGATTTGACAGGTCCAGCTATGACCTTGGCTCCAGTAGCGCCAAAACTTTATAATGAAGATGGAAGTTTAAACTGGGAAAATTCCACATGGACAAATCCACTGGCTAGCTCAAAATATAGGCGTTTTGAGTTTGCATCCTACAATCTCATATCTAATATATCGCTTGCTTATGAGATAGTTGAAGGACTCGAAATCAAAAGCAATTTTGGTTTGAATCATTTAAATAGAGATGAAAAAAATGTGGATCCCTCCACAGTTAGAAACCCAGCCACTAATCCGACACCTGCAAGTTCTCGTGTCTTCGCGAGTAATAGTTATAACAGAACTTGGATATTTGAACCACAAATTTCTTGGATGAGTAAAGAATTCGTCTTTGGGAAGCTGTCGGCAATAATTGGTAGCACTTTTCAGAATCAAAACATAAACAGAAAAAGTTTTCTATACTCTGGTTTTTCTTCCAACGCACTTATTGATGATTTAGGGGCGGCTGCGAACGTTGCTAACGAGGGTACGGATATTTCGACCTATCGTTATGAGGCCGCATATTCAAGAATCAACTACTCATTTCATGATAAATATATTCTTAATCTAACCGGACGAAGAGATGGTTCAAGTCGTTTTGGGCCTGGGAAACGATTTGCAAATCTAGGCGCAATAGGAGCTGCCTGGATATTCAGCAACGAAAATTTCATGAAAGGAGTTTCAGTAATGAATTTCGGAAAATTAAGAAGCAGCTTTGGTGTAACAGGAAATGATCAGATCGGTGACTATCGATTTCTGGATACGTATACATCTTATTCACCTTATAACGGAGTGGGTGGTCTAGTCCCAACCAAATTATATAATCCAAATTATGCATGGGAAACAACTAGAAAATTCGAAGTTGCATTGGAGCTTGGTTTTTTAAATGACAGAATGAATCTGACAAGTGCGTACTACAACAACCAGTCTTCAAATCAATTAGTGGATTATAGAGTCGGCTCAACAACTGGCTTTACAGGTGTCTTGAAAAACTTCCCGGCAAAAATTGAGAACTCAGGCTTAGAGATTGAAATTAACTCTGTAAATACAATTAATGAATTCAAATGGGCGACTAGCTTTAATATATCCTTTCCAAGAAATAGACTTGTTGAGTTTAAAGGATTAGAATCTTCATCTTATGCATCAACCTATGTTGTTGGGAAATCACTGAATATCTCTAAGAGATATAACTATACAGGTATTGATCCAACTACTGGCATTTATACGTTCGAAGACATGAATAATGATGGTGAGATTACTTCAGCAGACAGATTAGTTGTTAGGGAGATGAATACTAAATTCTTTGGTGGCATAAATAATTCCTTTTCCTTTAAAGGATGGACGCTGGATATCTTTTTTCAGTTCGTGAATAAGAACGCCCCTAGTGTATATGGAATCTTCGTCACACCCGGCAGAGCATTCAACCAACCAACATTTGTATCGAATAATGGATGGACTGGTGAAGGCGATGACTCTGAGTTTCAACGATTCTCGACTAACAACTCGAATACAGCTACCGCATATGAGCGCTTTGCAGGAAGTGAAAAAGGTATAGTCGATGCTTCATTTATTAGATTGAAAAATATT
This sequence comes from Dawidia cretensis, assembly GCF_018598175.1. Classification (GTDB taxonomy): domain Bacteria; phylum Bacteroidota; class Bacteroidia; order Cytophagales; family Cyclobacteriaceae; genus Ohtaekwangia; species Ohtaekwangia cretensis. Next base: position 87,135 of record NZ_JAHESE010000031.1, on the reverse strand, counting down.
TCATTATCCTACAGATTCCCAAAGTCCTGGACAGCGGGAGTTGAATCAACATTGTTTATTCAAGGTCAAAACATATTTACGATTACGGGTTACGATGGCCTTGATCCAGAAACAGGACCTGGTTATTCTCTTCCAACATTAAGAACGATTGTATTTGGTGCAAATATTACTTTATAAACAAAGAATTAAATGAAAAATATATTAATATATATAAAATCACACAGGTACATTAGGTATTTACTTTTAGTAATTACCTGCTATATAGTATCATCTTGCGAAGATTTTATTAGTGTTGACCCACCACTCGGTCAATTGGTCAGGACAACAGTATTTAGCGATGATTTAACAGCAAAATCAGCCATGTACGGAATGTATGGTAGACTAGCTTTCGGAGGTGGTGCACTATCTGGCGGTCAAAATGGGCTATCGTTTATAGCGGGATTAAGCTCAGATGAACTTCGTTTATTAACATTATCAGATGAATTGCTACAATTTAATGAGAATGCATTGTTATCAACTAACACACAGATAACTAATCTGTGGAATGAATTTTATGGAAATATTTATTTGTGTAATTCTCTAATTGAAGGATTAAATTCTTCAACTGGAGTTACTCCCGCTCTTAAAGAGCAGCTGACCGGTGAAGGATTGTTTATAAGAGCATTAATTCACTTCTACTTGACCAACTTATTTGGTAAGGTTCCGTATATCTCAACAACTGACTACGAAAAGAACACAGCTATTGGGCGTATGGAAATTTCTGATGTTTATCAGGAAATTATTAATGATCTCATTAAGGCCAAACGGTTGATGTCTCTAGAATACCCTACAGAGTCCGGTTTACGAACGCGCGCTAATAGTCTTGCGGCCTCTGCTTTATTGGCCAAAGTTTATTTGTTCGCAGATAAAAATTTGGAAGCTGAGAATGAAGCGAGCTTAGTAATAGACAATCCGTTATACAAACTAGAGGATTTAACCAACGTTTTCACAATAAATAGCCAAGAGGCAATTTTGCAATTTGAGTACGAAAGCTATGCAACATTTACGTTGGATGGAGATTTATTTGCTGGTCCTGAAACTCGATTTGTTCAATCGATCACCACTCAATTAGTCGAATCCTTTGAGGCTGAAGACCTAAGAGTTGATAACTGGATTTTGGAGCTCGATAATAATGGAACACCAACGTTTGCACCTTATAAGTATAAAGATAGTTATGAAGCGAGCTTATTGAATGAGTATTCTACACTATTGAGATTAGGAGATATCATTTTGGTTCGAGCTGAAGCAAGGGCACGCCAAGAAAAACTAGATGGTGCAAATAGCGCATTGAGTGATTTAAATACTATTAGAGATCGAGCAGGATTAGATCCTCTTTTAACAATGACCGAGACTCAAACGCTTGATGCGATATTACTTGAAAGGCAACATGAACTTTTCGTGGAATGGGGGGCGCGGTGGATTGATCTGAAACGATTTGGAAGGGCTGACGAGGTATTAGGTCCGCTAAAATCCGACTGGGAACCGACCGATGTATTGTACCCGCTTCCTTTTGAAGAAACGCTCGTAAACTTAAACTTACCGCAAAACGATGGTTACAACTAAAATTAAGAAGGCATGCAATGAATCTATTGGGTATCAGATTTTTATACTTCTACTTCTTCTTTTGCTAAATAGCCAGGAAGAGGTGTTGGCTCAAAGTAACGCGAAGTTGGAAACAAAACTTACTGAGGATGAGATTGAAGGTAGCGAAATGCTACAATACACATTTACGAGAGTGAAAAACTATAAAAAGCAAGGTGAAATCGAAAAAGTATTGACAAAAGAATTACGGGGAAAATGGACAATACTTTACTTCTGGACGAAGAACTGCACTCCGTGTATCCGAAGTTTTCCGAAGTTAGATAAGATCCAAAAAAGATACTCGTCTAATGCACAGGTTTTTCTTGTAGGGATCAAAGATATGTGGAATAAGAATATTGAGCCTTATTATGATGGTGTAAGGAATGCTCAGGGCATTAATCTGCCAATAGCTTATGACACAGGTTTACTAAGTAAGCTGACGATCATTTATGCATCAACGGTTGTGATGGTAAACCCAGAAGGCACTATCGAAAAAGTATTTCTAAGTGACGATCTTTTAAGTCGGAAAATTAAAGCAATCATGAGAAAAAGAAAAATGAAGAAGGGTGCATAGGTTCCAATTGCAATAGGACAATTGGGAGGATAACTCCTTAAGCGTCCATGTCATGTTCTAGTTCATAGAGCTGTATTCGCACTAACGATTAATTAGCTAAACCACAAGTAGTAGTTCTGTGGTGGGAAAGGAAGGCGCCCTATGCGCCTTCCTTAGTAGAAATTAAATTGCTTTGTAGGCAAGCACGCAAGGAGTAGTTACTTTCTTGCTAACTATGTAGAGATTACCTTCAGAATCTGCGGGTATAGTGCAGATTTGTCCGGACTCAGTTGGACATTGGGCGTTGGGAAGTTGCACGGAACAGTCAGGGTTAGCTGTTGATGGAACAGCGCTAACTGTACCAGCTGATCTCCAGAAAGTTGTAACGACCAAAGTGCTTGCATAGACCGCTGAGCTTGCAATTGTAATTGCAAATGCAGCGAATGCTACTCTTATTGTTTTCATTATTTTTCTTTTAGGTGGAACTTTAATCAAGCTTTAATTAAGATAATGTTACGCGTTTATACAATCCTGCTGTTAATTGCGCATGCGCAACTGACAATTGATGATTGTAGGAGTCACTTGCTTCTGGGTAATGTACACAGTCACATTATTTTCGTTTTCCACGCTGCATTGTGTAACAATGCCGGGAGAGCAAACAGTACCGGTAAATGGATCTGAGCATGTTACGTCACCAGCTGAGGTAGTGTAGTAGAACTGCAATGCAGCACCTGAGTTAGCATACACGGCAGCACCTGCCAATAAACAGGCACCAGCTGCGAGGATCAATCTTACTTTTTTCATTTTGATTTAAGTTTATTTGTTTTAATGCGCCTACTCTGTTAAGGGTTTTCGGCAAGCCCCCTTTTGTTGCCACGCATTACTTGCAAATAATCGGGCTGTCGACTAGCTAGTTTATTTCTAGTTTCGCAAATGGAGTACGCAAGGTGAAGTAGAACTGTCTTTCCTGCACACCCAAAACGTTTGCTCGTTTTCAAACGTTACCCTACACTGTTGCACCGTTCCTTTTGCGCATACAGCCCCATTCCATACAGTTGAACATACAGCAACACCACCGGTTGAGTGGATGTAGTACATTGGGTAGGCCATAGCATTTGCTACAAGACACAGCATTGCGAGGAATGCAGCGAGAATAGAAGAGTTAAGTTTTGTCATAAAAACTATTTTAGATTTTTGTAGGCGAAATCGAGTATGTAACAAGGAAACCATTGAATGTAGCAACGATTCTGTCTCCATTAACCATAAATTGATCGAGTTTAGAACCGTTGTCCGGGATGTAAAAGCTACCACGATATTTAAATGGCTCAAGGCTGTAAAAATCAATGACAGAAGAACGATCGAATTTCTCTCGATCCTCATTGCCCATCAAATCTGAATTTACAAAATGAATTCCTCCCGCACTTGTCGTTTGAAAATTTACGACTCCAGGTGGCGATGCCAGTGTAGTTGTAGAGTCGTTGACCATGATTGGCTTCACTTTGATCTTTGTGATTGTGTCGATAGTGTATTTCCTTTCCAAAAGGTTAAGATTAGTGTCCATCAATACGATCTCGTTTCGATAGAGGTAAGTAAAAATCACCTTGTGTTGTTCTTTACTATACGATAGCCGACCCATTGTGCTGTAGTGTTCATCTAATTGTCCTTTTAAAAGCCTCGGATTGAGATTTACGTGCGGGGAGTCTATTTTTATAATGCCCAGCATTCTACGAAACACACTGTCTTGTCTGTTAGCGGCCTCGGTGTTTATTACGATTCGGTTGCCAGACAGCGGCAGGTAATCGGAGAAGAACATTTGCGAAGTTAGAAAGGGTCTAGCCTTCCAGTCAGAGACTAATCCCCTGTACACCATAGGCTTACCGGAATCCGCTACAAAGAAATATGGCGAGTCCACCTTAACTGTGGTTTTTCCGACTAGCACGCCACCGTTCAAATCGATCAGCACTTCCTTCACCGTTTCGAGTTTCCAATTTTTTATAAGCACGTGTGCTGGCACGTTCACGTCTGACAAGTAGATATGCTCCCTATCGCATCCAGCCAACGATAAGTTCTTATTGAGAGCAATAGAGCTTATCATGATGGGTGTATGATCAATATATAGCCGGTAGAAGTTTTGCTTGTACTTTATGCTGGTAGATGCCCTAAGAAATAGCACTCCAACCACTGCGACACATGCAACCGATATGGCCGCTATAAATATGATCGATTTTTTGTTCATATTCTTTACGCTAGAACGTTCAACTTTCCAGGCTTCGCCTCTTTATTCATCAGCACTATTCCAACTACGGCCAGCCCAACAAAGGCAATATTGAATATCAGGTGTTGTTTCCATCCAAGCATAGAGAGGACGCCCCCGCACGAGCAAGGCAGCTCTTTGCTAAACATCAATATCGCAGCGATATAGAGCGTAAAAGCCAGCATCAATCCAAACGAGGCGTAAAGACCCATCAGCTTCGTTCGATGCACTATTAATAATACGGAAATGATTATCTCTACGATTGGTACTAGCCAGGCCAGTGTTGGGGCAAAGTCTGTAAGCAGCGGAGACTTACCCATCTGTCCAACAAATTGTTTGTACTCGGTTACCTTGCTTCCGGCTGCGTATAAGAATAGAAGCACAAAAAGGAAAACGATCATTTCTATTATAAGCTCTCTTCTGATCTTCATAACGTTGGTGGTGCGTTGGTTGATGATGTAAAGATCACCCGCAAAACCTTTTATTTCGGATCAATTATCTTTTCCCAGAGGTCAATAGGTATACTTTATTTTTTATTAGAATTGATATTACTCCGTTAGACGTAAATGCTTGTCAACATTGGGGAAATATTAACCTACATCATCATTGATCCAACGCGCGCGCGTCGCGCGGTGATTGACTGAACCTCTTTTTGTATGCCGTCGTGAAATTTTCCACATACTTGTAGCCTAACAACCCGGCAATACTCTTAATTGACCTGGAGCGATCCAACAGGAAGATCTTTGCCTGATCCATGCGATAGAGCAGAATATATTCATGCACTGTCTCCCCATAGTGTTCCTGGAATCCCCTTTGCAAATTGCGCCTGCTAATGTTGAATTTATTTGCGAGCTCTTCTACGGTAATGTTTCTTCCCAGGTTGTCGGTTAAAAACTTCGCAGCGTCCACGACCATTCTATACTCGCTGTTACCGGGATTTCCTTTCGGAAGTAACGACACATTGGTTATTTCCGAGATGCACTGCAGAAAGATATTGAATGACGCCGTGGCTATGTCCAGCGTTCGTAGATATTCATCCTTCCACATGCTATACAGGAGGCGATCTAACTCGTCCCTCAGCTTCCTTGAAATACAGGTATGCGCCTGCGCGAGAAATTTTGATTTGCCAGGCGGTAAGTTTTTTAAAAAAACATCCAGCGGCGGAACATCCTTCGACCAGCGGCGAATCTCCTGTAACGGAAGAAGAAGCGCCAGTGAGTGATGTAACCCGGCATACACCGTGATGCCATATTCGCCTGATGGCAGGTAAATAAAATTGTATTGATTATGTTGAAATATGCCCGGTGTGGTTTTCGCGCTGGCATACTCAAACGCAGAGCCCATGTTCAAATACAATCCAATGAAGTCTTCTGGCAAGTCGATCTTCAAGAGCTCATTGCGATCAGGATGTATGCGAAAATTGATGATGCGAAATGGGAGACTGCTAACGGCAGGCACATCGTAGATTAGGTGGTTTCGTTCCATAGCTGCTCATCTTTATAGTGTACAGTGGCTCGTAACCAAATGCGCTTCAGGGGCTAGATAAGCAATTGCCTGTTGATTGTTACCATAATTTACAGTTATTATCGTTTCTTCCTTAAAATTTCCCCATCTTCCTCCTACCCGATACGCGCGAATTCAAGTCTACACCAAGACTTAAGAAGATTTGAATGGTAAAAACCGTGCTTTGGACTTTCATTTGTCTGGCTTCGCTAACAGACATGCATGCGCAAGCGGATGGGCCCGTTAAATGGGCATTTAGTACCGCTCCCGGGGAGAAAGCTGATGAAGTCAAATTGGTTATTACGGCGCAGCTCGCGGCCGGATGGCACATCTACAGTCAAAAGCTCGAACCTGGCGGCCCCATGCCGACAAAGATTTCTTTCCGTGGTTCGGAAGATTTCGTGCTGGTCGGCAATACGTTCGAAGAGGGGAAACCTGAAAGTGCTTATAGCTCGGCATTCGACACCAATACAGTTTATTATTCCAACACTGTTTCGTTTGTTCAAATAGTTCAACTCAGAAAGTCATCTGCTCAAATTTCCGGCAGAGTAGAATTTATGTTGTGCACGAAAGAACGATGTATGCTGCCCACGAGCATACCGTTTACATTCACCGGCGAAGGCGGTGGTTAACTGGATCACAGTACATGCATCACAAGGGGTGTCTTGTCGAGGTGGGGCGGAGACGCGCGTTAGTCCCGATCCTACGATTGTCCCGATCTTGTCCGGGTCGGGGTGCCTACCATGAGATCAATCTCCAGACCGGTGTAGCGCACTGATGATCACATGTTAGTCACTTGTTGAATCACTTTTGACAGATTGTTTTGATACAATTTTCGTTAGTTTGGAAAAATGGAATTTGGGCGTCCTAAGGAGGGGTGAGGAGTTGCGAGGCGGGTCGGAGCCAGGACGAAAAAAAGGCATTCCCCGCCGGGGATCCTTCGAGTCTGCCACAGGGTTCCTCCATAGATGTTCCACGGATGAACCACGCATGATCTACGCTTTATAGGAGTAGGACAAGCCTGGGTCAAGCCTGAAACCAGGGAGGCAAGAGCCTAAGTAAAATTGGCATCATGAGGCCACTCCGCGGGCATGCGCTACTAAACCACTATCAAAGCCGTTTGCATACTACGAAAAATGTAGCGGTGATCAACCCTGAAGACATCCAGCGCACATGGGATAACATTACGATGTACATGGCGGGCGTTTCATTTTCTGCCTTAAAATGCTCATTTTAGTTGCCGTCATAGCCGCGTGTTAGCGGTAATTAAAAACACATGAAAACACAAAAATTGTTAATTCTCATCCTGACTCTTTGGACAACGAATGCTTATTGCCAGGATGGTGAGATCCAAACAGTAAGGAAGCAAATACTGGAGGAAGGCTTGTTTCTCTTCAGGTTAGAGAAGGCATCCTGGAATTCAACGGATCTCCTGGTGAAGGATCATTCGACCCTTGTAAATCAGGTCGCTGGGTATGTGTCTTACCCTGCTAATGATGACACAAAAACAATCTTTTGGAATACGGACGGGAAGATTCTTTTTACAGTGACCCTCGATAGCACCGGGGCTGAGAACAAGAGCATCGTTGATGTCAACATCAGGACAGCAACACAACAGGAGGCCGAGCTAATCAAATTGAGAAAAGACGCATTTGACTTTTTAACTAAAAATGAGGATAATTTCTTTGCGTTTTATAAAAACACGAGCCGCAACCTGGTTCCGTTCATTAAAAACGACCAACGGGCAGTTTTCATTCTGACCGCGTCTCGAGAGAAAAAGTTACTCATTGGCAACGACTATAGGTTATTATTCAACGACAAAAACGAAGTCATCAAAAAGGAAAAACTTCACAATTCACTCATTACAATTAATCAGGACGCTAAGGAAACTAATGAGGTTGGCTCCATGCATACGCACATCCTGGAGGACCACCCCTATATGACTTCTACCGACATTTGTACGTTTATGTTGTACAGGGAAGTTTTTAAGCTAAAAAACCACGTGGTGATTTCCGATAAGGGAACGTCAATTTTTGAATCAGAGAAAAAGAATTTAATAATTGTGCCTCAAGACAGGGCAATGAAAAAGTAGAGCAACCATTGCCATAAATGTAGCAGCAAGCATAGCAACTCGAACAAGGGGTAATTTTAAATAACTGGATGACAGCGTTAGTAAAATTGCTTCAATATCTCTGTGTAAGTATACGCGACTGACTTTACACAAAAACAAATGTCATTAAACACCTTATACTTCTTCCCTTAACACGAGTCTTTAAGTTAACACAGTGTATTGCCTGCATAATGCCGGCAGCGCTAACGATATATATATCCACTTCCACGAAGGTGTCACCCACGCTGTTACACTCCCAACGTGATGCATATAGTCCAAATTTTATCTACCACTGTATCATAAATAATACATGTGCTCGCCATCCAACGATCGACTGTGCCAATACAAAAAAAACAGCGCATTCATTAAATCGTAGCTACCCCTTTTATTTACATCGCGTGAACTCCACAAGATTGTGCCGACCCGTGTAGCCTAATATTCAATTAACCATATGACAAAAGGAATCAACCTTGAAGTAAAGCTCAAAGCTTTTCTTCAATCCCTGTTTGAAGGCCTCGGATTTTCCGTGTTGGAGGCCCGGCAACAGACGTCCGGCACACAGCACGGATTTGACATCCGAATCACCTTTTTGGATGCGTCCGAGAAAAAGCGCGAGTTTTATTTTGAATGTAAAGATTATACCAGTCCCTTACCCTGGAAAGAGATGCTCCGAAAAATCCATGAGCTTCATGCCTTCAGCCATCCCGTGGATGGTTTCATTGGTATCTCACCGCGCCGCAACCTAAGTAATATCAATACTGCCGTACAGCATACCCTACCGAATCTGGTGAAATTCCCGGTACGTTTCTGGACGCCTGATGCGCACGTAAAAGAATATCTCTCACTCGATAAAACACTCTTTCAGGAAATCTATTCGGAGCCGCCACCTGATACCGATCCCGAGAAGATAAAACAGAAGTTGCAGGTGGTTATTAACACCATGCTGCGAGAACGAGATGATTTTCTCCAGGCCACTGCCTTCCCGAAAGATCTGACGCTGAAAATTCCCCGGATCCATATAGACGATATTGTAGGCCGCGCCGATGAGTTGCATGCCCTACACCAGGCCTTGTTTCAAAACAAGCAGGTCGTACTGGTGAATGGCCTGGGGGGCATTGGCAAAACGACATTAGCGCAAGGATACATCAGCCGGTACTATCTTGATTACCAGCATGTCGCCTGGATCACACAGAAGGGAACGGACATTACACAGGATATTACCCAGGATGAGGGACTTCTCCGTAGCCTTTCTGTTTCACAGGCAGGAAAGGATGTTCAACAGTTACTTCATGAGATTCTGTATAAGTTCAAAACGATCTCCGGCAAACCGAATCTGCTGGTATTGGACAATGCTGACCGGGCCTTGACAAATCTGAAAGACATGTTTCCCGGGCAACCCGACTGGCACCTGTTGGTGACGTCGCGCGAACGGATGGAAGGATTTCTGATACACGAAATTGGCTTCCTGTCGCCGGCAACAGCGTTGGAGTTGTTTAAGAAACACTACAACCGCACGACCGATGACACCAAGCTCTACGAACTGTTGGAGGTCGTGGATTATCACACACTAACCCTGGAAATTTTAGCAAAGACAGCGCAGCTCCAGCGCGTCGACATTGATGCGTTGAAGTTTGCGATCGAACATGACTTGCGCGCCAATGTTTATGTTGCACACAAAGGTGATAAGGTGGAGCGCGTTCGATCGTATTTATCTTCCATTTTCACGTTGAGTCAATTAACCAAAAATGAGGTATGGCTCATCAAATACTTCGAATGTCTTCCCGCGGAGTATCATTCCTACTCCGTATTGCTAGCGCTGATTGCGCCGGGGATGAGCCAGCACGAGGCAGTTTTTTCAGAGACACTTACGGCCCTGTCTGATCACGGCTGGTTATTGTATAACTCGGAAACCGACAGCTACAAGATGCACCGCATCATTACCGAGGTAGCCGTTAGAAAGTTACCCATTGCGTTGGTCGATGTCGAACCACTTGTGGACAGTGTCTCCGCTAAGTTACAGTTCAATCAATTTGAAGAGCATCCTGTCGAGAAGTTCCCATGGATTCCATTTGGAAAGACTCTGACGGATGCCTTTTCGAGCGACATGTCCGAGAAGATAGCGCATTTACGGCTTTATCTCGCCATGGTGCTTCACGAGTATGGCGATTATACCGGGGCAAGGACCGTGACGGAGCAGGCGATTGCAACCTTTGAGAATCTGGGCGAAGACGTCGACTTCTATCGGTCGCAGGGCTACGCATGTCTCGGTAACATACTTCGATCGTTGGGGGATTATACCGGCGCCATCCGGTGGCTTGAGAAGGCCATTGCTCTGGAAGAGCATTACTTAGGAATAAACGACCCCCGTCTCTCGAAAGAATATGCATGCCTTGCCATGGTGTTCAATGACCTTGGACGCTACTCGACTGCCAAACGATTGCTTGAAAAGTGTGTACTCGCTGCAGAAAATGAGTTCGGAGAATACCATGCCGTTACAGGAAACCGATATTCTAAGCTGGGCCACGTGCTACTGGAACTGGGTGATCATTCCGGTGCTCACGTATTATTTGAAAAGGCACTACGTGCGACAGAAAAACACCTTGGGCCCAACCACCCGGACTTGGCGACACAATACTCAGATATCGCTACAACGCTTCAGAACCGTGGCGACTATGTTGGCGCAGTCGAATTGCTCAGAAAGAGCGTAGCATCTACCGAAACAAATTTTGGCCCTGATCACCCCAGCATGGCGCGAGACCTTTCCAACCTGGCTTCAGCACTCCGTGATGCGGGGAATTACGGCGAGGCCAAGGTATTATATGAAAAGGCTCTGGAAATTGCCGAACGCTCCCAGGGTCAAAATCATCCGGATACTGTGGGACTCTACTCCAACTTAGGCACGCTACTCCATGCAACGGGCGACTACGACAACGCTAAAAGATTGCTTGAGAAAGCTGTATTTTTAGGAGAATGTACCCAGGGACGCGATCATCCGTCCCTAGCCAAAAGCATCGCTAACCTGGCTTCTGTACAACAAACTCAGGGCGAGTTTGCTGGTGCAAAAAAATTATATAAAACGGCGATAAAGTTGAGCGAAAAAAAGCTGGGCGTTGGTCATCCCCATACCGCAATACTATACGCTAACTTAAGCTCGACACTGGTGGAACTTGATGAATTTATACAAGCAAAGGAATTGCTTGAAAAAGCCATTCGTTCTGACGAAGAGAATTTCGGTCCCGATCATGTCGTTACGACGCTGAAGTATGCCAATTTAGCTGCGCTGCTTCACCACTTGGGTGACTATGATACAGCCCAGTCGCTGTTGGAAAGAGTGATTCGATCCAATGAAGAAATCCTGGGAAAAGCTCATCCGACCGTTGCGATGCATTATTCCAACCTAGGATCATTTCTTCACCAACGTGAAGACTATACCGGTGCAAAGGCGTTGCTTGAAAAGGCAGTGGCATCTGATGAAAAAAATCTAGGAGAAGATCATCCTGTTACGGCACGGAAGTATGCCAACTTGGGAATGGTGCTTGGGAAGCTAGGCGATCACGCCGGCGCCAGTCGTTTACTGGAGAAAGCAATCGCGATAGGCACAAAACATTTAGGAGAAGATCACGTCGAAGTAGTCGCCAACTATATTGTCTATGCCCACATACTCATCGCCATGAATGATGCCGCCGGAGCAAAATCTTTTCTCGAGAAGGCCACTCGCAGCCATTTTAAACGGGACCGCACGGATCTTCCTCCAGGCATTACACTCGGCGATCAACAGCGCGATGAGATACTCGCCATGCTTGCCAATGTCGATGGCGAAGAGCTTAATACCATGCTCGCTCGGCTTGATATCGCTGCTAAACAGCGTCCAGCAAAACGGAATGGTCCCGCTATTGCATTTCCAGCGATTTCCCCACCGACGAAGGACTACGACGCGATACCAATACCCAATACGGCATTACAGGAAGAGGATTGGGGCGATTTATACGAAGTAGATAAAACGGCTCTTTCCTGGCTAAATAAAGATCCCGGTGCACTCGCGCTACTTGGCGAACAGGCGATCACAAAAGCCACCTTGGGACAGGTATTGGCGTTTATCGAGCTAAAATTTGGCATAGACGAAAAAACGCTATCATGGCATTACATTAATCTTGCCGAGGATCTTTGCAACGCTCAAAACTTTGCGTGCGCAAAAGAAGTACTGAAAAGAATTATCGCACGCTATGAACAACAATCCGATAGCAAAGGCGATAAAATAATATGTGCCTATCAGCTGTTATCTCTCGCGCTGTGCGCAACAGGTGATTATCACGAGCTCATGGATCTATTTGAGAAAATGATTACTTCCCACAACGAGCACACTACGAAAACCATTCAGCATTATATACAATTATCGAATATGCTAAAGAACCACGGGCAACACGCCAGCGCGAAAGTGATACAAAAAAAGGTCCAGTGGGCCAAACAGTACGTTAGACGCCATGGGAAATAAGTAAATGCTAAGGATAATGAAGATGAATCATAAAAGATGTAGTCTTTTAATGAGTAACAAATTCCCAAAAACATCCCCTACTTGAGGGCTGTGAAAGAAGATGAACTCCTAACTGTCCTCCAAACGCGCATTGGACTAAAGATCACCAACCTTCGTAAAGAAAAGGGATACACCAGCCACGAGGACTTTGCCCACGAGCATAACATCCCACGCATGCAATACTGGCGGATCGAGAAAGGTAAGACCAACCTGACCCTACGGACACTAACCAAAATACTCCTCATCCACGGACTGACCGTCGAACAATTCTTTACCGACCTACCCAAAGAACCCCGTAAGACACCACGCGCTACCAAAGAATGATTCCGGGTACACCTTGAAAATCAAACAGTTCCATTAATCTAGCCCGCTTTTTCTCATTTTTCTCAGTGATCGTATTATTTGTATATTGTGCGGAGCGTGGCTAGTATCATACATTAAGCGCAGCAGTACGTTCGACCAGCCTATATGAAAAAAGAAATCGACATTGAAGTAAAGATTAAAGATTTTCTCCAGTCCGTGTCTGAGAAGACTGCCACCCAGAAAACATTAGATGAAGTACTGCTGCTCATGAAGAAAAGGTTTGGCTACGACAACGATGAGCTTATGATGCATTACCACAACCTGGCCATCGATCTTTTGAACGCCAAAGATTACGAGCTTGCCATGTACTTACGAAAAAAGCACATTGCTATGTCTGAGCAGCTATTCGGCGCCGAGGATGCGTATACCGTTGATAGCCATTCCGATTTGGCGCATTTGCTCAATGTGATTGGCCGCTACGACGAGGCCAGGGAGCTGCTGAAGAAAGTAATACCCTTCTTTGAACGCGAGTATGGCCCGGGGGAGTTACCGACTCTCATACAGTATGCCGAGCTCGGCGAGGTGCTCTATTCATTGGGCGAATTCGAGCAAGCAAAAACGCAGCAGAAGGTCGTTGTCAAGGGCTGGGCCAAACTCTATGGCGCAGATGATCCCCAAATGGCAGATTACTACCAGGCGCTAGCGCTGACGTTGCAAGCATTGGATGAAAAAGAGGAAGCGGCAGTATGGTTTCAGAAGGCTGTCTCCTCGCGAGAGAAGCACGCTGCTGGCACTGACACAAAGGGAGCTCGGCGAGTAAGATAGCCTGCAAAGCTATACATCAATGGCACCTACAACACTCATAAATCACCCAAAGAATGACCTCCCCGCCTGCTGCTCAGGGACGTCACGCGGTGTGCGTTGCACAGGCGCGGTCATTTCACGTTTCAAAGATTCTTTCACGCGTACGATTGCCTCACAAAAGTGGTTCCGGATAACGTCTGCAGGCATGTCCATCGACTGACTCATTTCTTCGCTGGTACTGCCGGTGATGCCGAAGTGGAAGATCATGGCCTGGAAGGATGACAGGTTGCCCAGGATCTTTCGAAAGACACCTTTGTAGTGCTCGCTGTCGAGCCTGTGGGCGAGCTCGCGGACGACGGTTTCACGGCGCCCGGCTTCATCATCGGGAAAGGCTCCCTCGAAGGTCTTGCTGGCGAAGTACTTGAGCGCGACCAAAGCATAGTCGCGGGAGCTGGCCGCCATGAAGTCGCGTAACAAGGCATAGCTGGTAAGCCGCGCGCGGTTAGACCATACCGACGCAAATACTTCCTGTGCCACGCATTCCGAAAAGTACCTCGATCCTGTTTCTTTCCGTAGAAAATGATACAGCGTGTCCCAGCATCGTTCATAGATCTCGCGAAATGCGTCGTGATCGCCCTGCGACATGCGTTTGACCTCTTGTTCTGAAATCTTCATAAAACATCGGTTTATACATTCAACCCATGCAGGACTAGCCCAGTATGGGCTATACATACATCACCGGTGTGCGGGGACCGGCGTTCCTGCGATGCTATAAATGTAGAATTCCGTAGCGCAAGGGATTACCCATTATAATAGGTCTTTTATAAGAGGTATTTTTCATGATACACAACGGCGCGACAATTTACACGAGCTTCTCCTGATAGGTAGCTTCGTCAAAGCCAAGCGCAACGACCTGGCCATCTACTTCAATCAACGGGCGCTTAATGACACTTGTCTTTTCCATCATCAACGCAATGGCGGCCTTCTCGCTGGTCACGCCGGCCTGCGTGGCGGGGTCAAGCTGGCGCCAGGTCATGCCGCGTTTGTTGACCAGGCTCTCCCACCCTACCTGCTGGCTCCACGCTTTGAGCTTGGCGGCCGTGACGCCCTGCGACTTATAGTCATGGAAATCGTAGTCGACCTGGTGCTTTTTCAGCCAGTCGAGGGCATTTTTGACGGTATTGCAATTTTTAATTCCGTAGACGGTCATGGCAGGTGCAAAAATGTTTGTAGTTTTTATGCTTTAAAACGAAGGTATGAAGATTAGCCTGATCTCAAAACTTCCCCTGTTTTTGGCAGCGGGGGTACTCTCGATCGCCTGCCAATCCAAGAAAGAAACTGCACCTGAAACCCCTATGACATCCGCACCCGCAAAAGCTACCGATATCCACTCCAACGCCGACCCGAAAGAAGCCCGCGTCAAACACCTGCACTGGAAGGCCGCTGTCGATTTTGATGAGCAAGTGATCCGCGCCACGGCCACCTGGGAGATCGAGGCCTCGGCCGACGCCGACCTGATCACCTTCGACACCAAAGGCCTGACCATCGAAAAAATACAAACCGACACCGACACGACGGCCGAATACCGCCTGAGCGAGCCCGACGCCATCCTGGGCCAGGCACTGGCCGTACTCATCCAACCGACGACCAAATCCGTGACGATTCAGTATCGTACGAACCCCGGCGCCGAGGCGCTGCAGTGGCTCAGCGCGCAGCAAACCGCCGGCAAGAAGCAGCCCTTCCTTTTCACGCAGTCCCAGGCCATCCTGGCGCGCAGCTGGGTGCCCTGCCAGGACTCCCCAGGCATTCGGTTCACCTACGACGCCGAAGTAACGGTACCACCGGCGTTGCTGGCACTGATGAGCGCCTCCAACCCGGAGACGCGCAACAAGACGGGTGTCTATACCTTTGAAATGAAACAGCCGATCCCCTCTTACCTGTTAGCCCTGGCGGTAGGCGACCTGTCGTTTAAATCCATCAGTCCCCGCAGTGGCATCTATGCCGAGTCTTCCATCGTGGGCAAGGCCGCCTGGGAGTTTGCCGACCTGGAAAAAATGATAGCCGGCGCCGAAGAGCTGTACGGACCCTATCAATGGGAACGTTACGATGTGCTGGTGCTGCCCCCGAGCTTCCCGTTCGGTGGCATGGAGAATCCGCGCCTGACCTTTGCCACGCCCACGATCCTGTCGGGTGACCGCTCGCTCACGTCGCTCATTGCGCACGAGCTGGCCCATAGCTGGTCCGGTAACCTGGTGACCAATGCCACCTGGAACGACTTCTGGCTCAACGAAGGGTTTACGGTATACTTCGAGACCCGCATCATGGAAAAGCTCTATGGTCGGGACTATGCCGAAATGCTGGCGTCCCTGAGCCTGCAAGAATTAAAAGAGGAGATCAAGTCGTTGTCGGATGCTGAACATCCCGCCGACACCAAGCTGAAGCTGAACCTGGCCAGCCGCAACCCCGACGACGGCGTCACGGCCATTGCTTATAACAAGGGATATTTCTTTTTGCGCACCATCGAAGAGCAGAATGGCCGCGACAAGTTTGACCAGTTTGTAAAAGATTATTTTACGCAGAACGCGTTTAAGGTGATGACCACGGAAGCATTCATTCCGTTTATCCGCGACTACTACCAAAAGCAATACAACATCACGCTGAATGATAGTTTATTCGAAGAGTGGATCTTCGGCGAGGGCTTGCCGATCTCGTGCGCCCAACCCCAGTCTACACGCTTTGACGCCGTCGATGCCGCCATGACACAGTGGAAAGCCGGACAAAAGATCGAACCCCTCGTGACGTCGTGGACGACGCACGAGTGGCTGCACTTCATCAATCACCTGCCCGACTCGCTTACACCCGCACAGTTGAAAGACGTCGACGCGCTCGGACACTTTACAGCCTCGGGCAATGCGGAGATTCTTTCCGCGTGGGGCGTGATCGCGATCCGCGATCAGTATACACCGGCGTATGCGAAGATTGAAGACTTTCTGATCCACACCGGACGGCGTAAGTTCCTGATGCCGTTATACTCCGAGTTTATCAAAAGCGAAGAAGGTAAAAAGCTGGCGCTGGCCATCTATGCGAAGGCGCGCCCGAACTATCACTTCGTGGCGGTGAACAGCCTGGATAAGCTTTTGGGTCGGTCGTAGCACATAACGGCCTTCGGGCATTCAACTCTCAGGCTTACGGAACATGGTATTGGCTAGAACAATTTGTTACGCCCCTTCAGGCTTGCCCACGATATTTACGTATAATTATGGGAATGACTATGATCCAGTCAGCCCCGACGGGGCGCAATACAATAGCCCAGGCTGGAGCGACAGCGAAGGCCTGGGCCAGTATGTTCAGGTATAATTATTGAATAATTATAATTCAGTCAGCCCCGACGGGGCGCAATACAATAGCCCAGGCTAGAGCGACAGCGAAGGCCTGGGCCAAAAACAACACGGTATATCCAAGCCCTGACAGGGCGCAACAATTCGAGGCAGCATGAATACCCTCGCCTGCCCGCTAGAACTCGCGCAGCAGCGCATGCGCTTTGCGCAACTGGCTGATCAACCGGGCGGACTCCTCGAAGTCGAGTGTTTGCTGACCATCCGAGGCCGCCTTTTCGGGCTCCTGGTGCGTTTCGTAGATCACACCGTCGGCACCGGCCATGACGGTGGCCAAGGCTACCGGCGCGACGAACTCGCGTATACCAATGCCGTGTGACGGATCTGCCACCACGGGCAAATGTGTTTTTTCTTTGAGGATGGGAATGGCGTTGATGTCCATGGTATTGCGGCTGGCTTTCTCGTAGGTACGTATGCCGCGCTCGCACAGGATGAGCTCTTCGTTGCCGGCGGCAAATACATACTCGGCCGAGTATAATAGCTCTTCGATGGTGCCCGAGATGCCGCGTTTGATCATGACAGCCTTGTCTACTTTGCCCAGCTCATCGAGCAGGTTGAAGTTCTGCGTGTTGCGCGCGCCCACCTGAAAGACGTCGACGTAGTCGTGCATCTCGGCTATCTGGCTCACTTGCATTACTTCGCTGATGATCTTGATGCCTGCCTGGCGGGCTTGCGTGTACCACATCTTGAGTCCGTCGATGCCCAGTCCCCGGAAGGCATACGGCGAGCTGCGCGGTTTAAATACGCCCCCGCGCATGATGCGCACACCGTTGTTTACGAGGTGCTCGATAGTAGCGTGTACCTGCGCTTCCGTTTCGATCGAACACGGACCGGCCATGAGCGAGAGCGATCCGTCGCCGATGACAACACCATCGCCCAGGTCAACCTGGGTCTTGCCTACCTTCCACTTGCGCGATACGAGCTTATAGTCGTCGGACACACGGTGGATGTCGGCGATGCCTTTTAGATGGCCCAGTCGGCGAATGTCGAACTCGGCTTTGCCGATGCCAATGATGTAGTGACCCCGTTGGGTGGTTACTTCGTTGTGTTTATAGCCCAGGTCTTTTACCTGTTGGAGGATGGTTTCCTTTTCGGGCGAGGTTACGGAGGAAGTCAGTTGGATGATCATACGCGTGAGGGTTGTTTGATGCCTTCGATGAACTGGCGAATGTCTGCCGGCAGATTGGTCGATGCGCGAAGCAAGTTGATAAAGGCGCTGCCGATGATGGCGCCCGCGCCGTGCGCGGCGGCCCGGTCAAAGGTATCGCGGTTGGAGATGCCAAAGCCGATGAGGAATGGGTTGGTCTGCTTCATTTTATGCAGCTTGTCTAAGTACGCCAGCTGCTCGCCGGTAAAGTCGCTCTTGGCCCCCGTCGTGCTGGACGCCGCTACGGCATAGATAAATCCTTGTGTGGCCGCGTCGATCCGGCGAATGCGTTCTTCGGAGGTAGTCGGTGAAATGAGGAAGGTGTTGCAGAGGTTATGCTTCTCAAACAGCGCCTGGAATTGTTCTTCATACTCATAGAGCGGCATGTCGGGCAGGATGAGTCCGTCGACACCCGCCTTGGCAGCGTCGACGACAAAACGCTCGACGCCATACTGCACAACGGGGTTCAGGTAGCCCATGAGAATGATGGGGATGTTTACCTTTTGGCGAATGGTCGCTACCTGCTCTAACAGCAGCTTCACATTCATGCCATTGTCGAGCGCTACTTTATTGCTTTGCTGAATGGTTGGGCCGTCGGCTACCGGGTCGGAAAACGGTATGCCGATCTCGATGATGTCGGCGCCGGACGCGGCAAGCGCTTCGGCAATAGTTACCGTGTCTTGCAGGTTCGGAAAGCCCGCGGTATAAAATACAGAGAGTATATCTTTTTGGGTGGTGGCGAACAGGGAGGTAATTCGGTTTTTCATGATGATGATGGTGTTGGATTGAGGTAAAACATGGGGATACTGTGGGTGTCAGTACTTCCCCCATCGGATATAGGTCTCCAGATCCTTGTCACCCCGGCCCGACAGGTTCACGACCACGACATCGTCGGGTGCAAACTCAAACTGCTTGAGCGCTGCCAGCGCGTGCGCCGACTCGATGGCGGGAATGATTCCTTCCAGACGGCCCAGCATGATGCCGGCTTCCATCGCCTCGTCGTCGGTGGCGCTGACAAACTTCACCCGCCCCACGTCAAACAAGTGCGCGTGCATGGGACCGATACCGGGATAATCCAGCCCGGCAGAGATCGAGTACGGCTCGATGACCTGTCCGTCCTCCGTCTGCATCAGCAACGTTTTGCTGCCATGCAAGATGCCGGGCTTGCCCAACGCTGTGGTCGCGGCCGACTCACCCGAGTTGACGCCGTGCCCGGCCGCTTCTACGGCGACGAGGTTTACGTGCTCGTCGTTCAGATAGTGATAGAACGCCCCCGCGGCATTCGAACCGCCGCCCACGCACGCGAAGACATAATCCGGAAAGGGATTACCAATGGCTTCTTGCAGCTGGCTGCGCATCTCCTCACTGATGACGGATTGGAACCGCGCGACCATGTCGGGATACGGGTGCGGGCCCACGACCGAGCCAATGATATAGTGTGTATCGGTAGGATTGTTGATCCAGTGACGCATGGCTTCGTTCGTGGCATCTTTCAACGTCATGCTGCCGCTGACGGCGGGTACCACGGTGGCGCCCAGGATACGCATGCGCTCGACATTCGGGCGTTGCCGCTCCATGTCGACCTGACCCATGTATACTATACACTCCATGCCCATGAGCGCGCATACCGTAGCCGTGGCGACGCCGTGCTGTCCGGCGCCGGTCTCGGCAATGATCTTTTGTTTACCGAGGCGCTTGGCGACCAGGATCTGGCCGATGGTATTATTTACCTTGTGCGCACCCGTGTGGCACAGATCTTCGCGTTTCAGGAACACCTGCGCATTACAGGCTTGCGACAACCGCTTCGCGAAATAGAGCGGCGTGGGCCGACCCACATAGTGGCGCAGCAAGTCGTCGAACTCGCGGCGGAAGTCTTCCTGCTGCAGAATGTCCAGGTACCGGCTGCGAAGCTCTTCCACGTTGGGATAGAGCATCTCCGGAATATAGGCTCCGCCAAACTGGCCATAGTAGCCACGATCGTCTACTGAATAGTTCATAGTCTGCTGTTGTTTTTCAGTTCTTGTAGTAATCCGAGATCTTTTTTGCCGGGTGCTGTTTCCACCCCGCTGTTTACATCCAGTGCGTACAGGTTCACACCGTCCAGCGCCACCGCCCCGGCGACATTCGCCGGTGTAAGGCCGCCACTGAGGAAGAACGGAACCTGTTGATCGTAGCGGCGCAGCACGGACCAGTCAAAGGTCTGCGCGTTGCCGCCGTATAGTTTCCCCTTCGTATCGAAGAGAAAATAGTCGGCCACCTCCCTGTAAGGTTCAGTACTGGCGAAATCAAAATCGTCGTCGACGGAAAATACTTTGATCACTTCCAGTCCGGCAGCCTTTACCTGCCGGCATACTTCCACCGACTCATGGCCATGCAGTTGCAACGCATCCAGTCCCACGCGGGCGGCGGTGGCCAGCATCGTCTCGGCCGAAGCATTGACAAATACCCCTACCTTTTTAATCTCCGCCGGAAAACCGGCCGGCAACACAAACGACTCTCCCACAAAGCGCGGCGACTTCCCGTAAAAGATAAATCCCATATAGGCCGGACGGAGTGCCGCCACCTGAAGGATATTATCGGCATCACGCATGCCACATACTTTGAGTTGTAGGCTCATGTTACACCCTGGCGGTTAATTGTTCAATGAATTCCAGCGCCGCTTTCTCCGGACGGCTGTGTTTCATAAAGTTCTCGCCCATCAAGAATCCTTCGTAGCCGACTTCACGCAGTATCCGGATCGTCTCGGGTGAAGAGATGCCACTTTCCGACACCTTGACGACCGACGCGGGAATAAGCGGCGCCAGGCGTTTCGAGATTTCAATGCTTACCTCAAACGTTTTGAGGTTGCGGTTGTTGACGCCGATCATGTCCGCGCCTACTTCGAGGTTTGCTTGCAGCTCGGCTTCGTCGTGTACTTCCAGCAATACCTCCATGCCCAACGAGTGGGCTAGTGTTGCCAGTGTTTTCGATTCAGCCGGTGTCAATACGGCTGCGATGAGCAGTATAGCATCGGCACCGATCGACTTGGCTTCGAGCACCTGGTACTCGTCGATCGTGAAGTCTTTGCGAATGATGGGACAGAAGTTAAACCGGCGGGCCAGCGTCAGGTCTTCGTTGCTGCCGCCAAAGAATGGTTTGTCGGTTAGCACCGACAGCGCCGAGGCGCCCGCCTGCATGTAACCAATCGTCGTGCGCTCCACCGGCGCGTGTGCATTGATAATCCCCTTCGACGGCGACTTGCGCTTGAACTCGGCAATGATACCCGACAAGTCGGGACGCTGAATATACTTGCGCATCGACACCGGCGTGGACTCGAAGTACAAGCTCTTCTCCAGCAACCGCACAGGGTAGAGCTCCTTGCGTTCTCCTACTTCAAGCCGCTTTTGGGCGATGATTTTATCCAGAATATTAGGCGTAGTGCTCATACAGGGCAGCGGTTACGGGTTTACTAATTTTTTAAAAGAGGCCAGGGCCTTGCCGGACTTCAGCGCTTCGGATGCACGTTCGAGTGCCGCGGGCAGACCCGCTGCCTGGTTCGCGGCATAGAGTGCCATGCCTGCATTGGCCGTGACGACGGCATTTTGCGCGGCGGTGCCTTTGCCTTCCAGTACACGCATGAACACCTTCGCCGCTTCTTCCACGGTATCGCCACCTTTCAGGTCAGCAACCGTCAGGCGCGGCAGTCCAAGGTCAGCCGGGGCGGCCATGCGCTCGCCACGATTCGAAAAGTATTTGAAGTCACCGGTGAGCGAGATCTCATCATATCCATCCAGCGAGTGTAGAATGACAAACTGCTTGTCGGTGTTCTGGTATAGATAACCATACTGCCGGGCCAGCTCCAGGCTAAACACACCCACCAGCTGACGTTGCGGAAAGGCCGGGTTCACCATCGGGCCCAGCATGTTAAAGAACGTCTTTACCCCAAGCTCCTTGCGGATAGGCGCCACGTTTTTCATGGCGGGGTGGAACAGCGGCGCATGCATGAAGCAGATGTTGGCGCGGTCCAGGCTTTGCTTGAGCGAGTCGATGTCGTTGGTAAACTTGTAGCCGAAGTATTCCAGCAGGTTCGAGGAACCACTCACCGACGACACTCCATAGTTGCCGTGCTTCGCGACGGGTTGTCCCGCGGCAGCAACCACGAACGAGGAGAGCGTCGAGATGTTAAAGGTGTTTTTGCTATCGCCGCCCGTGCCACAGACATCGATCACGGGCTGGTCAAACTTGACCGGCAGGCAAAGCTCCAGCATGGCATCGCGAAAACCTTGCAGCTCGTCCACGGTGATGCTGCGCATCATATACACGGTCATAAAGGCGGCGATCTGGCTGAGGTTCACGTTACCCGAGGTCAGGTCGACCAGTACCTGGTGGGCGGTTTCCCGGGAGAGCGAACGGTGCTCGATCAAATCAGTAAGAACTTGTTTCATCGCGAATCGGGATTAATGTTTCAACCAGTTTTCGATCATCTTCGGTCCTTCCGGCGTCATGATCGACTCCGGGTGGAATTGTACACCGCGTACATCGTACCGGGTGTGGCGCAGGGCCATGACCAGTCCTTCGTTGTTCGTCGCGGTGATTTTCAGCTCGGGTGTAAAACTTTGCGGCATCACCGCCCACGAGTGATAATGCGTGGCTTGAAAGACCGGCGATACACCCTGGAACATATACTCGTCGGTATCTTTTATTTCCACCTGCGACGTAACACCGTGCAGCACGCGCGGAATGTTATACAGCGTTGCGCCATATACTTCGCCAATGCCCTGGTGACCCAGGCACACGCCGAGAATACTTTTCGAAGGACCGTATTCGCGCACGACGGCTTTCATGATGCCGGCTTCATCGGGTATGCCCGGACCTGGCGACAATAAGATCTTGTCGTATTGCTTGACCGCTTCCACCGAAATCTTGTCGTTGCGCACGATATCGACCGCGTACTTCAGCTCGCGGATGATGTGTACAAGGTTGTACGTGAACGAGTCGTAGTTATCTATTACCAGTAATTTCATCTCTGTAATTGCTTATAATTTCTTAGCGTGGTATATCAGATCTTCTCCGCCAGCAGCACAGCTTTGCGCAGGGCCGTGAGTTTATTGTTTACTTCTTGCAGCTCGCTTTCCGCCAGCGACTTCGACACCACCCCCGCACCGGCCTGGTAGATCAGGTTGTTGTCCTGGCTCAGGAACGTGCGGATCATGATGGCATGGTTAAACGATCCGTCGAAGCCCATAAAACCGATCGCGCCACCGTAGTAGCCGCGGTTGCCATGCTCATATTGATTGATCAACGACATGGCCATGTGCTTCGGCGCACCCGACAGCGTACCCGCCGGAAACGTATCGGCCGCGATGCGAATGATCGATGCTTCCGGCGCCAGCGTGCCGGTGACCTTCGACACCAGGTGAATGACATGTGAGTAGTATTGAATTTCTTTGAAGACCTCCACCGTTACCTGCGAGGCGTTGCGGCTCATGTCGTTGCGGGCGAGGTCCACGAGCATGACGTGCTCGGCATTTTCTTTTTCATCGGCCGCCAGGCGTGCGGCAATAGCAGCATCTTCCTGGTCGTTGCCCGAGCGGCGGAAGGTGCCGGCAATGGGGTATATATGGGCTTTGCCCGCTTTCACCTGCAACTGTGCTTCCGGCGAGGAGCCGATCAGCTTAAAGTTGCCATAGTCGAAGTAGAACAGGTACGGCGACGGGTTGATGGAACGCAACGCGCGGTATACATTAAACTCATCGCCTTTAAACCCACACTGGAACCGGCGCGACAGCACGATCTGAAATACGTCGCCGCGGTAGCAATGCTCTTTACCTTTTTCGATTACTTTCAGAAACTCCTCATCGGTAAAGTTTGATTCCTCGCCATTCATGAGCGAGAACTTATACGTAGAAAAACGATTGCTGAAGATGATCTGCTCGATGCGATCGAGCGAGGACGCAGCTTGCTGGTAACCATGCTCGAAGAGGCTCAGCTCGTTGGAGAAGTGGTCGACCACGATGATATACCGGTAGAACTTATACAGGATATCCGGAATGGTACGCGCTTCGTCGCTCCCGACGTGGATGTCCTCGTAGAACCGTACTGCATCGTACGCCATGTAACCAAAGAGGCCTGCGTTGGGATATTTGGTGGTGACGGACTGATCCACGTCGAACGCGTGCCGGAACTCTTCCAGCTGCGGAATGACATTGTCGCGCGTGGCGGCGTGGTCCTGGACGGAGCCGTCGGGGTATTGCACCAGGATGCGGCCCTGGTGTACCTGGAAAGAGGCGATGGGGTCGCAGCAGATGAACGACAGACTGTTCTCATGCCCATGGTAGTCGGAGCTTTCGAGCAGAATGCTGCCGGCGAACACATCGCGCAGCTTGAGGTAAATGTTTACAGGCGTGAGCGTGTCGGCCAGTAATTTCTTTGCGTACGTAGTAAGTTTGTATTTCATAATCGAATCAATCGGCAGAAAAAAAGAAAGGCCTGCTGTGTGAACAGCAGGCCTTCGGCGTTATGGTATCTACATAGTTTGGCTGCTCACATATCGTGTTTAGATATATGCCACCACCAAGCTATGTTGTTGAAGTTTTTCATCTATTGACTATTCCGCTTTTTTCTTTGCGGCAGTTCTTTTCGGTTTTGCAGCAACCTCGGACTCAGACGCTACAGCCGTTGTTGTTTTCTTTGAAGCAGCTCTTTTGATACGTGCTTTGATGGCTTCCTTATTTCTGGAAACACCAAAAGAACCTTTTGTGCGTTTACCTTTTGCAGTTTTTTTATCTCCTCTTCCCATTAGTTTGGACTTGTTTGGTCGGCAATGATAATAAAGTCCGACACGATTCCAAAATGGAAGAAGAATTTTTGACGTTATTCTTCGTTGTCGTCCTCGATTTTGAGGATCGATTCAATCAAACGGTTCACCGACTCCTGAAAATCATCGGGACCGGACTCCGGTACTTTATTCGAAGCCTGGCCTCTTTCCGGCGCTTTCTGAATCATCTTCTCGATCTGCGCTTCCGGCACCGACATGATGGTAGTGGCCGGATAAAAATTGCGAAGCCTTACCAGGATCTCAAACCCCTTAATCTCAGCTTCTGAAAAGATGACCAGGTCGGGCTGATCATCGGCAAGCGAAAACTTGTCTTCGTGAAAGCCGCGCACTACGTAACCCTCCGTTTCCAGGTTTTCTATAATATCCTGGTTCTGAAGTTTTTTGCCGACTAACCAAACTGTTTTAGTTACCGTTTCCATTTCTTTTTCTTTGAGTTATCACCATATACGGCAAACGGTATGCCCGTAGATTTGAAAACTCCGGATTTTTTCGTAAACGCCTGTTTAACGCCAAAAAAACGATTGTTGAACCGTAAGGTTTTTAAGTGTTTTTTAAGCTCGTGTGGCCGCAAACGGCTTGAAGCGAGTGAGTGACGTGCCAAAAGGGGGTGTTGAGCCCAATTCGAGAATAACTGTCATTCAGGCACAAGCCTATTCGACCGTGACCAGCCTGTGATTTGACCCTGCATTGTAATAGCCCTTATAGGACTATTACAATGGTATGTCAATTGTATTTCAATGCTATGTCATATCTATGTTATATGTGGCTGCAGCTGGCGCCAGCATTGGTCTTAGCGCCAGCACTGTATTAAAACAAGAATCCCAGCCGCAAATACACCATATTCCCGTCCTTGCTAAACGCCATTTCCGTAGACAGCACGGCCAGGTTGAACGGCGTAAACCAAATCCCCCCGCCGACACCCTTGTGCCACGCCGACGAAGTTCCATCTGCCGTGCTTGGATCCTTGCCGGTAGCGTCCTTATACCAAACCCGCCCGATGTCATAAAACCCATTAATGCCCAACGACGCCGGGAACAGGTACGACCGGAAGCTCGCCAGCTTCATTCGCACCTCGTTGTTGCTGTAAAAGTCGCGGTCGCCATAAAAGCGTGTCTTACGATAGCCTCGCAGCTCGGTGCGACCATCCAGGATCTGCGCCTGGTAGATTTCATAGTTGCCGGTGTTGATGCCCCCGCCTACGCGCAACGCGAACGTAACACGCGCCGGAATCCGGAAAGACTGATAGAACGACAGCGTAGCATTATGCGACGTGAAGTTATGCGCACGCGCCTCGATGCCTTTCATAAACAACGACGACTCCGTGAGCAATATCCCACGCGTGGTGACAACCGGATTATCGCGCTTGTCAATCCCCCACTGCACACGTCCGCCGACAAACTGTTTGTCTACTTCAAACAACGGCTCGTCCAGCGTTTTGGCATACTCGCTAATAAACCGTGGTGTATTTTTCGGCGCTTCAATCTCCGTGCGTTGATACATCGGACCAATGCGGAAGTAGCCGATCGATCCTAACGGCCGCGTGAGCATGGCCTGAAGCTCTACCTGCTGCAGGCGGAGACGATAAAAATCGATGGGATTGTTCAGGTCCTGATCCGCCACAATGGGCTTGTCGTCAATATCGTCGTCATAGACGGTCTCGTTGCCCCAGCCGAAGAAGTTGTTCACAAAGTTCGGCGCCTTCACATCAAAGTCGAGCATGATACCCCACTTGCCAAACACCTGTTGAAACCGTCCGTCATACCGGAAGTTATACGACCCGGTCACGGGCGCATAGCTGGCCAGGAACAAATGCTGGCTGGCATACGGCTGTTTCCGAAATCCATGCGTAGTAAACAGAAAACCACCGCCCAGAAACAAACCATCGTCGTAGTTATAGTTACCGGTTATAAGCGGCGCCAGACGCGGATAGCGGAAGGCCTTGCGATCGTACAGGTTTACCGCGGGGTTAACCGACCGGGCGTCGTCCAGGTCCTTGCGTTCGCCAAAGGTCATACCCGACTCCAGGTCGTATGCCTTGTGTGCTTTCAGCAACCCTCCTACCGAGGCCGTGCTGGTGACAGAATCGCGACCGTCGCCGCCAATGATGCGTAGCAGGATCCCGCCTTTGCCTTCACCCCGCAGGTCAAAGACATCGTCGCCACCTTGCCCGAAAAGTCTTACCTCTTTCGTCTCGCTCCGCAGAAAGAGACGATCGTAGATCTTATCGGTGCGCTCGTTGTCCTTATTGATCTTATACACCTTCACCTGCACGTCGCCGTTCGCCTGGTGCTCGACATCAAAATATTCAGGCTTGTCAGAGCCGGCAACATCGACTTCCTTCGCCAGGAATTTATAGTGCGCCAGCGCGTACTCCGGCAGCCGGTCGCGGCGGGCTTTCATCTTGTGGGCAATCGCGGCACCGTGCAGTGTATAGATGGATGGCGGAAATTGTTTTACAGCAGAATCAATCACCGCGTCGGTGAGCTGTTGCTGCAGCTTCTTCGCCTCGGCAACCCACTCCGCGGAAGTCGTCGCATTCAAAAAGCTCCGATCGAAATAACGCCCGTTGAACATAAAGCCCGGCACCCAGTTTACGTCTTCGCGGAAGCCTTCAAACTTCGGCAGCGCCCAGCGGCGGCTCCATACCCTGGCCAGGGTGCCATCGCTGGCAAAAAACGCCTGGTCGCGGTCGCGCGGAATGGGGCGGTATATCTCGGCTTTCTTCTCTTTGAATTGCGCCCAGCGCCACTGGTCATCGTGACGGTCCCAGTCGCCAATGACGAGGTCGAACAGGCGCGAGTGCATGACAAACTCCTGGTCTACCACATTGTCGTTGTCTTTGGCCAGGCGGCCCAACAGCTTGTCATAGCTGATGATCTTGTCGGCATTGCCGAAGTGCGGCTTGTCTTTCGCTTCACCTTCGGGACGTTCTTCAAACAACGCGAGCGTGTTGGCAAACTCCTTTCGGTATATGCCCAGGCGCGGATCGTCGGGTATATACACCAGCTCCGGATGGGTGTGGTATACGCCCGCGGCCCTGGCCAGCGGGGCGATGATCAGGGCGCCGTACGGGTGCGAAGCGGAAATCTGGTCCTGTACCAGGTCCTGCGCGAACGTGTTTTGTAACATTTCCGGCACCGCCTTCGCGGGGAACTTCTCGACCGAGCGCAAAGTATATTGCTCGCCCTGTGAATTTTCCAGGCGTAGCGACAAGGTCTGCATGCCGCCGCCCTTCTGGACGATCTTCAGCCCACCCGCTTTTGTGCCCATGTCAAACACCGGCACGTCGAGGTCTTGCTTCCATTCCGCGCGGTAATTCTTGCCGAGCATCTTTTGTTTGAATCTACCCGCCTCGTACTGGTCGCTGGCATGCACCCGTACCGTTTTAGAGAAGTCGGGTAGGTTGCCGGCGTCGGCGCTCAGGGCGGCGGGCGGCGCGGGCACATCGATATGGTATACCGAAGCCTGCTGGCCGGTTTGGTAATAGTCTACCGTGGCGGCGCCGTTATCGAGCACATCGACCTTGACAAAGCCCAGGTGGCGGGAGACAAACCTGGCATAGCCCTTCTTCCTGACATTCGTCGCCTTGGAGCCGGCACCGCTGACAATATAGTGCACGCTGTCTTTGTAGCTATACTGTAAATTGTGGTCGTGACCACTGACATACAGCGTATTGGGATATTTTTCCAGCAGGCCCGACAACAAACGGATGTAGCGTTTGTAGAGGGGGTGCGCCGTATCCTGAATATTGCCAAATACCTTGCGGTACAACGGGTATATCGACCCGACCACCGGCATGGGGATATAGAGGCTGTGGTTCAGGTCATAGAGTGGAAACAGATGGTCCTTCCAGGTAAATACACCGCCGTGCTCGCCGTAGGTGTACAACGGGTGGTGTGCCGCCACTATAACGCGTTTGTGCTGGTTGCGTAAAAATATGTCTTCCAGGCTGATGAGCACGTCTTCCGGGCGTTTGGCCGCGCAGGGGCTGTCGTCGCCGGCAGGTTTATCCCACGGGTGGAGAAACCACTGCGAGTCCATGATGACCAGTGTCACCTGATCGTTGACAGCGATCTCCACCGGACCGGGGCAGCCGTCCTGGGGGGCAAAATGGACGGCAGGGTTGTGCAGGGAGTCGATAAAGGCTTGCTGGTGCATAAGCTGCTCCCAGCCGGCGCTGCGGCCGCGCTTCCAGTCGTGGTTGCCGGGAATGAAATACATCGTCGCGTTAAACCCGTTCAGCAGGGCGATCTGGTCGCGTAGAATTTTTTCGGCCCGTTGGCGTGCGCCGTCGTTTACATCGGGCATCCCTTTGGGATATACATTGTCGCCGAGGAAAACGGCGGTGGCGGGTACCGCCGGGTCATGGTGCGTTTGTAAAAGCTCCTGCATGCCGTTGGTGGAAAGGGTCGGCTCGCCGGCGTCGCCAATCAGGTAAAAGCTTACCTTTTTCTGCTGGGCAAACGTGTCCGGAAGCAGGGAAAACGAGAGAACGGAAAAAAGAAGGAGACGTTTTATCATAAACTATACAAACCGTGCGTTGATATGTACGTGGTATACCTGCCGAGTTTTGATTATGGTACTTATCGTACTGATAATCTGATATTTTTCAGGCATCAAACTAAACACAAATTTTCTTAGTTTTAAGTTTAATCTACCGAATTAGTTGTAGGTTTAATGCATTGAACAGCGCATGGTTGAGACAGAATTGGTACGCAAAGCCCGGGAATATGCGGAGTCTGTGCTGGGTGAAAAACTTCCGGCCCATTTCGTGTTCCACGACCTGCGGCACACCCGCGAGGTAGCCGCCGCCGCCTATGAGATCGGGCAGGCTTCCAACCTGACAGAGGATCAACAAGAAACCGTACTGGTAGCAGCCTGGATGCACGACATCGGCTACCTGTATGGCTGCGAACACCACGAGCGCGATTCAGCCAGCACGGCCGTCAAGTTCCTGCGCGACTGGGGTGCCTCCGACGAAAAGACCATCGCCGTGCAACGTACCATCCTCGCCACGCGCATGCCCCAAAATCCGCAAGACCTGCTGGGCCAGGTACTCTGCGACGCCGACCTGCAACACCTGGCCAAAGGAGACATTGCCGAACGCGGCCAATGCCTGCGCCAGGAAATTGCCATCGTAAAGGACATACACTTTAATTCGGACAAGCAGTGGCTGGAGTATAATCTTAGCTTTCTAAAAAATCACGAGTACTTTACCGAGTACGGCAAAACCGTATTACAGCCGTTGAAGAAAAAGAATATCAAACGCTTGAAGAAACAATTGCACCCCGAAACCGAAGAGGACCACAAAGGCGGTAAGGATAAAGATAAGAACAATGATAAAGATCACGACCTGGAACGCGAAGTCGCCAAGCTGCGCAAGAAGCTGGAGAAGCGCGAGCGCCCCGACCGTGGTATAGAGACCATGTTTCGCACCACGTCCGAAAATCACGTAACGCTCAGCGGCATGGCCGACACCAAGGCCAACATCATGATCTCGATCAACACCATCATCCTGTCGATTGTGGTGAGCGTGCTGCTGCGCAAGCTGGAGGACTTCCCCCACCTGCTCGTGCCCACCCTCATGCTGGTCTTTACCTGTCTCATCACCATTGTACTCGCCATCATCTCCACCCGCCCCAACATTGCCAAAGGCGAGTTTACCCGCGAGGACATACACAACAAAAAGACCAACCTGCTGTTCTTTGGTAACTTTCACAGCATGTCACTAAACGACTACGATTGGGGCATGCGCGAAATGATGAAAGACTATGACTACCTCTACGGCAGCATGATCAAAGACATCTACTTCCTGGGCAAGGTATTGGCGCGCAAGTATAAATTCCTGCGCCTGTCGTATACCGTGTTTATGTTTGGTTTTGTCGCCTCGAACATCACGTTCCTCATCGCGACGATGGTATACTATCAGCCGTATTCGCTCCGCGATCTGCTGACGCCGTAGGCGCGAACACAAACGCCACACAGTCTTTAGGCTCGTTACCCTGGTTGGGAAACCGCATCCATTGCCGCAGTACTCCCTCCTCTGCCAGGCCGGCTTTGCGCAGCACCTGTAACGATGCGCCGTTTTCGGTATCGACATACGTGCCGATGCGAAATACCCCCGGCTGTGCCCGGAGCCGTGGCATCATCTCCCGGCATACTTCCGTGGCATAGCCCTGGTTCCAGTACTGTGGGCTGAAGATATAGCCAAACTGCAGCTTGCCGTCTTCGTTGACAACACCAAAGCTGCCGATCAATTTATTATTCGAGCGCAGGCGAATGGAAAAAGAATAGTCGATGCCTTCGTACCAGCCCGACACGGCATACCGTAAGAACGCGCGGGTATCTTCTACAGACTGATGCGTGGGCCAGGACATATAGCGGGTCACATCGGGTTTGCTGGCGTAGGTATAGAAAATTTCTTCGGCATCTTCGTACCTTAGCCTCTGCAAAATAAGCCGGCTGGTAACGATACGTTCGGACAGGTCCAGTCGAATCATAGCTCAAAGAAAAACAGAAATGGCCAAAGGCAGCAATATCGTACACCAGTATTTCCGGAAAGAAATCGAGGGCCTAACGATCCTCGTGCGGGTAAACCCGATCCACTATACGGGCACGGAAATCACGATCCAGGAGGGCGTCGCCGAGATGCGCGAAATGCAATTTGACGAAGAAATCCTGGAAGACCTGAAGGTGGATGGTTTTGCGGAGTCCAGCGCGCTGGAGTTTAACCTATACCTCAACGGACTGGTGTGATCCACGAACGGATCTCCTAGCCTGCATAGGCAGTACGAATGCGGTCGGCCACTTCGGCGAGCTGCTCTTGTGTGGGCTTTAACTTTTCGCGGGAGAAATTGATATCACCCACGGTGTTCATGGGAATGAGGTGTATATGGGTATGCGGCACTTCCAGGCCCACCACGGCTACGCCGATACGCAGGCAGGGTACCGCGCGCTCGATAGCACCCGCCACCTTTTTAGCGAATAGGTGCAGACCGGTAAAAGTCCTGTCGTCGAGCTCGAAGATATAATCCACCTCTTTTTTCGGCACCACCAGTGTATGGCCCATGACCAGCGGCGTGATGTCGAGGAATGCAATATAGGCGTCGTCCTCGGCCACAATGTGACCGGGCAGCTCACGGTTAATAATGCGGGTAAAGATGGATGCCATACGCGACAGCCGTTATGCAGTAATATCGATTACTTCAAACTCGATCTCGCCGGCAGGTGTTTTGATCTGCGCGGCTTCGCCTTTCTTCTTGCCCAGCAAGCCCTTGCCGATGGGCGACATGGTAGAGATCTTACCGGCTTTCAGGTCGGCTTCTTCTTCCGATACCAGGGTATAGGTCACCATCGCACCGTTCTTGCGGTTCTTAATGGTCACCTTTGAAAGGATAGATACCTTCGACGTATCGATATTGTTTTCATCAAGTAGACGAGCGTTGCCAACAAGATCTTCCATCTGGGCGATCTTCGCTTCCAGGTGACCTTGCGCGTCTTTTGCGGCATCGTACTCGGCGTTCTCACTCAAGTCCCCCTTGTCCCGGGCTTCTGCAATCTGGCGGGCTATATCGGCCCGGCCTTTAGACTTCAGCTCGCTCAGCTCACTCCTCAATCTGTCGAGGCCCTCTTTCGTGTAGTAAGAAATTTTCTTGCTCATGGCATGAAATAATTCGTTGTCACTATTCAAAAAAAGAAACAACGACCTCGTCTCCGAGACCGTTGCTTATGCAAAGTTAATACTTTCTGGTTGCTATCCAACTATCCGTTCGGATCAGGCTCCGACCAGTTGCGGAAGGTTTACCTTGATTTGCTCTAAAATATCGTCGTCAAACTTGGCCAGGTACAATGTTTTAGCCTTGGATAATTGCTCGAGGGTAAGGCCTTTGGCTCCCCGCAGATCGGCCTTGTAAAGACTGGCATTTTCAAAGTCGGCGCCCATGACATAGCAGCCCTTCAGGTCGGCCTCCATTAAGAAGGCATTGTTAAAATTGGCCTTGATTAAAAAAGCGTTTTCAAAATGCGCTTTGATCAGAAAGGCGTCCTTAAAATTTGCGCCGCTGGCATACGCTCCTTTGAGAATGGCCTGGTTGAGATTGGAGTTCTCAAAGTTTGTTTGATTCAATCGGGCGTTTTCCAGGTTGGACTCGATCAACGACGACTGCGATATATTGGCCGAGTTCATGTTGGACGAGGACAGGTTTACATAGTTCAGGTTGGTGCGCGGCAGGTAACAATTCACCAGGTTGATCTCGTGGATCTTGTGGCGGTTCAAACGTTTTATATTCCCCACCGTGCGGAACGCGGCTTCTTCCGATTCCCACAAACGAAAGTCGTCGATCTCATCTTTGTAGGTGCGAATGCGCTGACGGATCTCGCCGTTCTGGTTGAGCCAGAAGATCAGAATACCGATCACGGCAATGTCGAAGATCATACCGTGTGCTTCTGCGAGTATCTGTTGAATGAAGGTATCGAAGTCGCGGATATAGTATTGAAGGCTGAGGCCAAGCACGACGATCGTTACGGCGACGAGCACGAGCGCAGAGGTAAGCAAGGGCTTTTCAATAATGGCATTGAAAAACTCGCTCAACTTCTTCGTTCTTTTCTCCAGGAAACGCATCGAGTGGGGCTCTAGTAAGTTTTAAAGTAGCGATTAAAAACTAATGCGCCAATTTCAACGCATCTATTTTCTGTACCAAAGCTACGTTAATTTTCACGTGCGACTCGTACGTCCAGCCTGCAATGTGGGGGGTGAATATTACATTCGTTTTTCCTGTAAGTGTATCGAATGCCTGTTGTTGTGCCGGCGTGAGCGTCGGCAGTTTTTCATTTTCCAACACATCGAGCACCGCACCGCGTACCTTCCCCGTTTCCACACATGTCGCCAGGTCCGTGAGTGATACGATTTCGCCGCGGGCGGCATTTACCAGGATAATGCTCTTTTTAAAACGGTCGAGATAGGCGCGCGACACCATGCCTTTCGTTTCGGGTGTGAGCGGTATGTGCAGACTCAGAATATCGGCCTGTTCCACAATTTCCTGTTCCGTAACTTCCCGGCAGACGGCGTCGGAAAATCCTGTTTTATATTTATCGTACGCCAAAACATTACATCCAAAGCCGGCCAGCCGGCGGGCGAATGCCTGGCCCATGTTACCATACCCAATAATGCCTATGGTCTTTCCCATGATCTCTTCGCCGCGGTTGCCTTCGCGCTCCCACACCCGCTGCCGCACCTGCAGGTCGGCCCGGGGAATGTTGCGCATCAACGCCAGCAACGCCCCGACAGTATACTCGCCGACCGCATCGCGATTTCCTTCGGATGCGTGCAGAATATGTATACCTTTTTCATGCAGGTAGTCGACATCGAGGTTGTCGATGCCGGCGCCCGCGCGGCCGATGAAGCGGACACTCGGGTTTTCCCCTAGAAGATCGCGGTCGATCGTCGTTTTGCTGCGTACGATCAGTCCGTCGTAACCGACATGTTTTCGTTTGATCTCGTCGCGTGTCAGCGCGGGTTGGTAGTCTATGTCCCAGCCAATTTCCGTCAACAGCGGAAACAGGCTTTCATGCATAGAGTCTACGACAAGGCATTTCAGAGCAGCCATTAGAGCATGAGGTGTACCGTGAAGAAATAAACCGTTAATCCCAGCAGATCGTTGGTGGTGGTAATAAAAGGCCCTGCCGCCAATGCCGGGTTAAATCCAAAGCGATTTAATATAAGGGGTGTAATGGTACCGATAAACGATGCAAACAGCACCACGCTGAACAGCGCGATCGACACCACCGTAGAAAGTCTATATTCACCGAATAATAATATGTTGGCGCCGAGCACCAACAATGCCAGCACGAGCCCGTTGAGCAGCGCGACAAAAAACATTTTGATGAGACGCGTCCACAAACCTTCGTCTACAAAGTCGGGGTTTGCAAGACTTTGCACAATAAGCGACGACGATTGGATGCCCACGTTACCCCCTGTGGCCTGGATGAGCGGCGTAAAGAACGCAATGGCCGTAATGCGCGACAGCTCAGCTTCAAACAGGCCCATGAACTTGGCGTTCATCAACCCACCGAAGATGCCGATCAGCAGCCACGGCAGACGCGCCCGCGTGTTGCGCCAGATGCTGTCGTCTTCTTCTACGTTCTCGCTGATACCCGACATGATCTGTCGCTCTTCTTCGGCCTGCTCGGTAATAACGTCCACCACGTCGTCGATGGTGATCCGCCCGACCAGGTGGCCTTGCACGTTTACGACCGGGACAGATTCGAGATCATACTTCTTCATGATCCCGGCCACTTCCCAGTCTTCCATATAGGTTTCGACCGAGATGATATCTTCTTCGTAGATGTCGGCCACCAGCTTGCGCGCATCGGAGATGATGAGGTCTTGCAGCGCTACCTTGCCCAGCAGTTTTTCATGATCGTCCACCACGTAAACGGCATAGAACCGCGATACGTTTTCGGCTTGCTTGCGGATCTCCTCCACACACTGCACAACGGTCCAGTTAACATACGCGCGGATCAGCTCCTTTGCCATGAGGCCACCGGCTACGTTCTCTTCATAGCGTAGCAGGTCGGTGACTTGCATGCGCAGCTCGGGGTCGAGGAAGGCAATGACTTCTTCGCGCTCTTTTACGGATAGCTCGTGCAGAATGTCGGCCGTATCATCGGACAACAGTTGGTTGAGGAAGACGGCCAGCTCTTTGGGCTGGTATAGTTTGAGGTATTGCTTACGAATGTCGGGGTCGAGTCCGCGAATGATCTCGGCCTGCATATCGATGGCGTGCAGGTCGATGATATACTTCGAATCGATGGGAAGGAATTCGTACAGCAGGGCCGTGATGTCTTCGGCCTTTACACCGTCGAGCGCCTTGCGGATGAAAGGGTCGTCGTGCTCCTCCAGCGCTAGCTGGATACGATCACGAAACTCTTTTGTCAGCTCAAATTCCAGTATTTGCTGCTCCACGACTTTGCCCGATTAATTGGGTGAGGTATACAAACTGCTCCACCGACAGTTGCTCGGCGCGTTTGTCGAGAAGCTCCAGGGCCGAAATTTCGGCAGGCAAACTTAGAGGTTTTAGGGCATTGCGCAAGGTCTTGCGGCGGTTATTGAACCCCTGCTTGACCACCTGCACAAAGAGCTTTTCATCACACGCCAACGCTTGTGTCTGGTTCCGCTCCAGCCGTATCACAGCCGACATCACCTTCGGCGGTGGTGTGAATACGCCCGGCGGAACTTTGAACTGATACGTGATGGTATAATACGCCTGCAACAGCACACTCAGGATACCATAGGTCTTACTGCCGGGAGGCTCTGCAATTCGATCGGCCACTTCCTTCTGCAACATGCACACGACCGCGCGCACGCGGTGACGTTCCTCCAACACACGAAAGAAAATCTGCGACGAGATGTTATACGGGAAGTTGCCGATGATGGAGAACGACCCCGGAAAGATGGTGTTCAGATCTACTTTCAGAAAATCGCCCGACACCACGCGGCCGTCCAGCGACGGATAGTGCTCGCCCAGGTATGTCACGGAGTCGCGGTCGATCTCGATCAGCTTCAGGTCGATGGCGGCATTCGCATGCAGGTATTTGGTCAATACCCCCATACCCGGACCAATCTCCAAAACGGCCTCGCCCGGCGTGGGCTGCAGGGCGTCAACAATGCGTTTGGCAATCCCCTCGTCGTGTAAAAAATGCTGGCCCAGAAACTTCTTCGGCCGGACCTTATTCGTCGGTTTACGTTGCATGCAGGGGTAAATGTACGGGGTTACGGCGGGTTGGCCGGTTAGCAGATAACGGATTTTTTTCATTAAATCGCAAAGAATTGATTTTTCTACTGCATGAGTACAGCGCAAAAACCCCGTATTGGAATTACCCTGGGCGACCTGAACGGCGTCGGTCCCGAGGTGGTGATCAAAGCTTTAACCGACAGTCGGCTGCTGAACCTGGTCACGCCCGTGGTATACGGCTCGGCCCGGGTCATCACCTTTTACAAGAAGCTGCTGAACATCGAAGAATTCAACTATACGCAGGTGCGCACCAAAGGGCAATATGCTCCCAAAGCCATAAACGTGGTGAACTGCTGGGAGGACACGATTGAAGTCAACCCTGGCAAAGCCACACCCGAAACAGGCAAAGCCTCCCTGGTGGCGCTGCAGCAAGCCTGCGAGGAGCTTAAGGAAGGCCTGATCGATGCGCTGGTAACGGCCCCCATAGACAAACACTCTGTACACAGCGAAGCCTTTCCGTTTAAAGGCCATACCGAATACCTGACGCAGTTCTTTGGCGCCCAGGAAAGCCTCATGTTTATGATCAGCGACACGCTGCGTGTGGGACTGGTGACCGAGCATATCCCCGTGAAAGAAATAGCCGCCGCCATTACCAAGGAACGGATCGAAGCCAAGCTGCGGCTCATGGAGCAGTCCCTGCGCAAGGACTTCGGCATCAACAAACCGCGCATCGCGGTGCTGGGGCTGAACCCGCACGCCGGCGACGGCGGCCTGCTGGGCGAGGAAGACGAGAAGATCATCAAACCCGTGGTGACCGAGCAAAAGAACAAAGGCAAGCTGGTCTACGGCCCCTACCCCGCCGATGGTTTCTTTGCCGCCGGCAGCCACGCCAAGTACGACGCCGTGCTGGCCATGTACCACGACCAGGGGCTGGTACCCTTCAAAACCCTCGCTTTTGAGCAGGGCGTCAACTTTACCGCAGGGTTATCAATCGTCCGTACATCACCCGATCATGGCACGGCATACACCCTGGCGGGCAAGAATAGCGCGGACGAGAGCTCCCTGCGCCATGCCATTTACCAGGCCCATGACATTTTTAAACACCGGAATGAACCGTCCACAGAAAAATAAGATTACTTAAGTCCGCGTTTTTAACATTTGACCGTCCCGTCCGCCATTATTTTGAATATTAAGTATATTTGATCTTCAAGTATTAGTTGAAATGGATATAGTCACTAAAAAGCAACTGAACATACTTATTCAACTGGCTGAGGCCGACAAGCATTTCGCCAAAATTGAACGGGAACTGATCTTTAAGATCGCCCGGGAGCGCAAGTTTCCCGAAGAGATCGTGCTCGAGCTGATCCGCAACCCCGAGCCCATCGACTCGCTGGGGGCACTGTCCCTGGACCAAAAATTCGAATACCTGATGTCGAGTGTGGAGCTGGTTTTTGTGGACCAGAACGTGTTCGAAAGCGAGATCATTTTCAGCAAAAACATCGCCATCAAGCTCGGCTTTAAGAAGGGCGTGATCGATTACATAATAGAGCACTACGAGACCAAGACACGCACGGAGTTCCGCGAGATCGTGCTTCGTGATTTCCTGAGCTAACCTTTTTTGCCTCTAAATACTGCCCTGGCGGCCTCAAAACCGCCATCCTGCACCTTTTCTGAAAATGTATCCTCCCTGCGGTGCAGATTGTAATTAATTATCCTAAATTTGCCGACTAATTTTTAAAACGCCTTTTGGGCCTTGTTTTGGGAATTTACAGCGTCAATATCATTGGCCTGAGCAACAAAAAGCACCAGTTTGAATACGAGCTCGGTGATGCGTTCTTCAGGGAGTACGGAACAGAGAACCTGGTTTCGCAGGGACATTTTCGTGCGGAGGTGACGCTGGACAAACACGAGACGTTCATCGGCGCCGAGTTTGTTTTGAAGGGAGCCGCCACGTTGGTGTGCGACCGCAGTCTCGAGCCGTTTGAATACCCGATTGAAAGCCGTCGCGAGATTGTTTTCAAGTTCGGGGACAAGGACGAGGAGATGAGCGATGAGATCGTCATGATCCACCGGGATACGGCAACACTCGAACTGGGACACTACCTGTACGAGTTTATCGCCCTGGCGGTACCGATGAAAAAGCTCCACCCGAAGTTTCAACATGAAACCTGGGACGAGGAGGAAGAAAATGCGGCAGGCAAGCTTGTCTACACGTCCGAGACCAAAAGCGATGATGGCACCGACGACGACGACGATGCGACTGACCCCCGCTGGGACATATTGAAGAAATTAAAATAAACTGTTTTAGACTATGCCGAATCCGAAGCGAAAAACCTCGAAAACCCGCCGGGATAAGAGAAGAACACATTACAAAGCTACTGCTAAGCAACTGGCTGTGTGTCCTACCACGGGAGAAAATCACCTTCCTCACCGTGCTTTCTGGCACGAAGGCAAGCTTTA
Organism: Dawidia cretensis; assembly: GCF_018598175.1. Lineage (GTDB taxonomy): Bacteria > Bacteroidota > Bacteroidia > Cytophagales > Cyclobacteriaceae > Ohtaekwangia > Ohtaekwangia cretensis. Next base: position 47,906 of record NZ_JAHESE010000031.1, on the reverse strand, counting down.
CTACAACGGTAGAGTGGTGATGGAAAAAGAAGTTCTGGCGTAATTGCATGAACGGGCCGATACTCGGGAAACATCCGTTCGTCCACCTTCGGGCGACATGTATCATGCCGGGTAAAGGTACCTGTACTATGCATCTCTCTCACGAGATTACTAACGAATACAATCAAATGCTCGATGCCCCTGGCACCGGGCTTTTTCTTTTTTAACTATTTCTATGACAAGCATAAGAGCAGCGATCACCGGCGTAGGCGGATATGTTCCGGAATATATTCTTACCAACCAGGAACTGGAGACCATGGTGGAGACCACGGACGAGTGGATCACCTCCCGCACCGGTATTAAAGAGCGACGCATCTTGAAAGGCGAAAACCAGGGCGTTTCGGTACTCGGCATTGCCGCGGTCAAAGACATGCTGGCAAAAACAAAGATAGACCCCAAGGAAATCGACTGCGTCATCTTCGCGACCGTGACAGCCGACATGACTTTCCCGGCGACGGCGAACATCGTCGCGTCTGCCGTCGGTGCGACCAACGCCTTTAGCTTTGACATGGGCGCTGCATGCTCGGGCTTTCTCTACGGCCTTTCGGCAGGTGCCAGCTATATCCAGTCGGGCATGTGTAAAAAAGTGGTGGTGATCGGCGGCGACAAGATGTCGGCCATCATGGACTATACCGACCGTACCACCTGCATCATCTTCGGCGATGGCGCAGGGTGTGTGCTGCTGGAGCCCACGACAGAGGACGTAGGGATAGTCGACTCTATACTGAAAAGCGATGGCGCGGGTGAAACATACCTGCACATGAAAGCCGGTGGCAGCCGCATGCCTGCTTCACGCGAGACGGTAGACAAACGTCAGCACTTTGTATACCAGGAAGGTTCGGCTGTATTTAAGTTTGCCGTGACCAACATGGCCGACGTATCGGCACAACTCGCAGGCCGCAACAACCTCAACGCGGACAACATCAACTGGCTGGTGCCGCACCAGGCCAACAAACGCATCATCGATGCTACGGCGCACCGTGTAGGCATCACGGAAGACAAAGTAATGATGAACATCGAGCGTTACGGCAACACCACAGCAGGTACAATTCCGTTGCTGCTGTGGGACTACGAGAAGCAACTGAAGAAAGGTGACAACTTATTGTTGGCAGCGTTTGGTGGCGGCTTTACGTGGGGCGCTGTGTATGTAAAATGGGCTTATAACAGCTAAACATTTGCAGGCTGCAGTACCTGTCTACCGTCTCTCCGACTGGCGTCCAGGTACCGCAACTTGCATTTACTCAATGTATTTGTAACTTAACGACCTAAATTTTTTTTATGGCAACTGTATCAGACCTGAGCAAAGGAAATTTCATGCGCTATAACGGCGAGGTGGTGCAGGTGGAAGAACTCCAACACCGCACTCCCGGTAACTTGCGCGCATTTTACCAAATCAAGATGCGTAACGTACGCAATGGTAAAGTGGCAGAGAACCGTTTCCGCCCAGGCGAAGAAGTAGAGATTCTGCGGGTCGAGACCAAAGAATATCAATATCTGTACGCTGATGGTGACAGCCTGGTGTGTATGGATAAAGTGACCTTCGACCAGATTTACCTGGACAAAGCCTTGCTCGGTGAAGCTGTAAAGTTCATCAAAGAAGAGGTGACGTTGTTGATCGCTTTTGAAAACGGCGAGACTGCGATTACCGCCGAAGCTCCCACGCACGTGATCGTGGAAATTCAATATACCGAGCCCGGCATGCAAGGCGACACTGCCACCCGTACACTCAAACCTGCCACACTGGAAAACGGCGTAGAGATCCGTGTTCCGCTTTTTGTCAACACCGGCGATAAGATCAAGATCGAGACTTATACTGGTGCCTATGTAGAACGTGTAAAATAATTCGGAGCCATGAGCAAAACCCGTGCAACCAAAACCCCCGCGAAGTCAGCGGCTAAACCCCAGCCGGCACGCGCAGAATCCGGTTCATCGAACCAAACTATGAAGACATCTGAAATCCGCGACCTGATCGACTTTATTTCTACGACAGGCCTCAACGAAGTAAACATTGAAACCAAAGAGCTGAAGCTGCACGTAAAGCGCGAGCCCGATCAGAAGGTATTTAAATCTACCCCTGTCATGGCACCGACCGTAGCCGCAGCGCCTGCCGCCGCTCCCGTTGCACAAGCTGCCGTGGCACCTGTATCCGCACCGCGCGCCGAGGCTGCCCCTGTCGCCAGCGGTAAAAATACCATCGACATTAAGTCGCCTATGATCGGTACCTTCTACCGCTCGTCCAACCCCGAATCTCCTTCCTTCGTTTCGGTCGGCGACAAAGTATCAAAAGGACAGACCGTCTGCATCATCGAAGCCATGAAGCTTTTCAACGAGATCGAGTCCGAAGTATCCGGTACCATTGTAAAGGTAATGGTGGAAAACTCCTCGCCGGTAGAATACGACCAGGTTCTCTTCGTAGTAGAGCCGGATTAATTCAGTTGACTGAATCAAGGTTCAAAGCCAACGCCACACCTATTGTGCCGTGCGTGACGCTTTGAACCTTGCATTTTTAACCTAGAACGCAGTAGAATACTATGTTTAAAAAAATTCTGATAGCAAACCGCGGCGAGATCGCCCTGCGCGTTATCCGTACCTGCAAGGAAATGGGGATCAAAACGGTGGCGGTATACTCTACAGCCGATCGTGAAAGCCTCCACGTTCGCTTTGCCGACGAGGCGGTTTGTATAGGAGATGCCCCCAGCAAAGACTCCTACCTCAACATACCGCGGATCATCTCCGCGGCAGAGATCACTAATGCCGACGCGATCCACCCGGGCTACGGCTTCCTGTCGGAGCGCGCCGAGTTCTCGGCCATCTGCCACGAGTACGGCATCAAGTTCATCGGCCCTACACCGGCCATGATCAATGCCATGGGCGATAAGGCCACGGCAAAAGAAACGATGAAACGCGCCGGCGTACCCACCATTCCCGGTTCGGACGGCCTGCTGGAGTCTGTGGAGGAAGGTATCCGCCAGTCGAACGAGATGGGCTATCCCGTAATTGTCAAGGCTACTGCCGGTGGTGGTGGCAAAGGCATGCGGATTATCAACAGCGAGTCGGAGTTTCAGAAGGCCTGGGACGACGCTAAGCGCGAAGCCGCAGCCTCCTTTGGCAACGACGGTCTGTACCTCGAGAAATTTGTAGAAGAGCCCCGTCACATTGAAATCCAGGTGATGGGCGATCAATACGGAAAAGTATGCCACTTGTCGGAGCGCGACTGCTCGGTGCAACGCCGTCACCAGAAGCTGGTGGAAGAAACCCCGTCGCCGGTCGTCAGCCAGGAGCTGCGTGAGCGCATGGGGGAAGCGGCCATCCGCGGCGCCAAAGCGATCAACTATGAAGGTGCCGGCACCATCGAGTTCCTCGTAGACAAGCACGGCAACTTCTACTTCATGGAAATGAACACCCGGATTCAGGTAGAGCACCCCATCACCGAAGAAGTGACCGACTACGACCTGATCAAAGAACAGATCAAGTCCGCCGCGGGTGTGCCGATCTCGGGGACCAACTACTTCCCAAACCTGTTCGCGATGGAGTGTCGTATCAATGCCGAAGATCCGGCCAACGGCTTCCGTCCTTCACCGGGCAAGATCACCAACCTGCACATACCCGGTGGCCACGGCATACGCGTGGACAGCCACGTATACGCAGGTTACACCATTCCACCGAACTACGACTCGATGATCGCCAAGCTGATCGTGAGCGGCCAGTCGCGCGAAGATGTGATCACCCGCATGAAGCGCGCCTTGAGCGAGTTCGTGATCGAAGGCGTTAAAACCACGATCCCCTTTCACCTTGCGCTGATGGACAACCCCACCTTCCGGTCGGGTAAGTTCACCACCAAGTTCCTGGAGACATCGTTTGACTTCTCGGTGCTGAAGTAATCGTCAGCATTCATTGGAATAATGCCCGGAAGACAGCCCTGCGCTGTTTTCCGGGCATATTTTTTTAATACCGCTCCAACCCTCTCAGTATCCACCAATCCCTGTATCCACACAGAATCATATTCCGTTAACGTCCGGGAACAGTTGCGCATCGGATTAATCCGTATTTTTACATGTCTATAGTTCGTTTTACCATGCAATCATCAGAAGAAACCCTTTCCGGCTGGGGCAACATCCCCGCTGCTGCCAGCCAGGTATTTTACCCGCAGACCGCCCGCGACATTCGCGCTGCCCTGGACTCCGGCAAGATCCTGCCGCGGGGCCTCGGCCGCAGCTATGCCGACCAGGCTACCAACCGTGAACATCACATCCTGAAAATGGAGAAGATGAATCACTTCCTGGCCTTCGACGCCGAAAAGGGCATCCTCCACTGCGAAGCCGGCGTAAGCCTGGAAGAGATCATCGACCACCTCGCACCCCGGGGCTGGTTTCCGCTCATAACACCCGGCACCAAGTTTATCACCATCGGCGGCGCCATTGCCAATGACGTACACGGCAAAGCGCACCATGCCGACGGTTCGTTTGTAAACTGCGTCTACGATTTTACCATCTTGCTGGCCAACGGCGAGATCGTACGCGCCAGCCGCGACGAGAACGCCGATCTGTTCTGGGCCAACTTTGGTGGCCTGGGCCTGCTCGGCACCATCCTGACCGCCACCCTCCAGCTGCGCAAGATCGAGACGACCTACTTCGTACAAAAAGCCGTCGCCGCCCGCAACCTCGACGAGATGCTGGCCGCCATCGACGTAAGCGAGCAAACCTATAGTTCGTCCGTTGCCTGGATCGACTCCATGGCCAAAGGCAAAAACCTGGGTCGCGGCGTATTGACCATGGGCAACCACGCCCTGTTGAAAGACCTGCCGCCCAAGCTGCGCACCAACCCCCTCAAGCTCGGCAAAAAAGCCAAGCTGGCCGTACCGTTCTACCTGCCCAGCTTCACGCTGAACACCCTGACGGTAAAGATTCTCAACACAGCACTCTACATCATGCAGAAGAACGGCGCGCCTATCGCGCACTACGACAAATTCTTCTACCCGCTCGACATGATCAACAACTGGAACCGCGGCTACGGAAAACGCGGCTTCATCCAATACCAGTTTGTACTGCCGATGGAAAAGGGCCCGGAGAACATCCGGAAGATCCTGACCGAGATTACCCAAAGCAACTGCGTACCGTTCCTGAACGTGCTGAAGAAATTCGGCAAAGGCCAGGGCGGCCTGCTATCGTTTCCCTTCGAAGGCTATACCTTCGCCATCGATTTCCCTATTACAAAGCAGCTGAAGCCGTTTACGCAGAAGCTCGATAAGATGGTACTCGACATGGGCGGGCGGATTTACCTGGGCAAAGATGCTTACTTAGATGAGCCTACTTTCAAGGCTATGTATCCGCAGCATAAGGATTGGCAGGAGATTAAAAAGAAATACGACCCCCGCGATGTCTTCAGCTCCGACCTATCGCGGCGATTGGGTCTTGCATAACGTATATACGCTGCCATTAGATTGGCGTCGGTCGAGGTTACCCGCCAGTCTGAAGACTGGCATTGGGGTAGGTCCAAGTCGCCCTCCCTTCGGTCGGAAGACTTGAACCAGACAACATAAAACAAAGGCCCCGAAAATCGGGGCCTTACTTCTATTTCTTAGTCTTCGTCTTCTCCTCCTTCTTCGGCCGCTCTTCCACCGCCTGCTCCAGCTCGCTATACCACTGCTCTCCATACTTGCGAATCAGCGGCGCCTTCAAAAATTTATACACCGGCACCTGCAGCTCCTTGCCCAACACACACGCCGGCGAGCAGATATGCCATTTATTATAGTTCAGCGCCTCAAAGTTCTTCTTCGTCGTAATGCGAATCGGGTACAAATGACACGAGATCGGCTTCTTCCACGTAATCTTGCCATCCAGGTAAGCCTGCTCGATTCCACACTTCAAAATCCCCTGCTTGTCATAGATCGCATACACACATTCACGACCGTCGATCACGGGCGTGCACAGATCGCCGTCATCATCTGTCGTATGCGTCCCCAGTTTTTCAATCACGCGAATGGCATCCTTCGTCAAGTACGGTTTTACGATCGGATAGATCTCCTCCAGAATCGGAAGCTCGTCCTCGTTCAACGGCGCGCCAAAGTCGCCCTCCACACAGCACGCACCTTTGCATTTGTCCAGGTTGCAGACAAATTCTTTTTCCACGACATCGTCGGAAACCAATACTTCGCCAATCTTGATCATGACACAAAGATACTGAAAATCACACACGGTCAACAGTGCCACCTGCCGCCTAAAACAGCTCGATCTGATCGCTGCTGTAAACGCTGTGCTGAATCACCTTCGTAGAATACTTGCGGGAAAAGAATCCCACATAATACGCCGGCACCTGCATAAGCGGTGAGCTGAGCGGGTGTGCCGACAAAGCGGTATTCAGGCCCAGCATCAGCATATTGGTTTGATACAACCGCACCATATGCTTGTAGAACTGAGCATTGCTGGTAGACGCCGCCAGCCGCTGCAGGTCGCCGACGCCGAGAAATCGCTTAAGCGTGGCGGCGTGCTCCTCGTTGTAATAGGAATAATTCATTCGCTCGTTCAGCGGCCAGGTGAACGGCATGATGAAACTAAAATTCAGTGCGGCGAGTTTATCTATTGTTGCAAACGGCACAGTAAAAGAAAACGGATCGACCAGGCACACGACGGCCACTTTGCCCCCACGGATATTTTTCGGAAGCACAGCCTGCAAGGCCTCCGCGGCGTCGCCGGGGTTGCAATCGAGCACGGTGGTGTTTCGGTTCCGAAAGCGGCTCGCCAGCCGGCTGCGCAACGCCTGCGCCTGGGTGAAATCAGGCTCGCAAAAAATCCACTGCGAAATAGGCCATTCTTCGCCCATCAGGGTAAAGGCGGCGCCGGGAAAAACTTCTCGTTGGTGGCCATGCGAATACAGGCCGCTGCCCGCACAGAGGTCGACTAAAATAACCTCGCCGGTCCGACCGGCAACATGACCAATGAATGATTGGACGTAACGTGTAATGACCTGAACCTTTACTTTAAACCAAGGCTCAGCCGCGGTGATACTCAATCCGTCTTTATACTCCACACGTTTTTTTTCAAAAATACAAAGGACAAATTTCATTAAAAGGATGTCCGTCTTTAATGTTTAATTTGCGCTCTGAATTATGACGAATTACTTAGATACCCTCAACGAACCTCAACGCGAAGGCGTACTCACCACCGAAGGTCCCGTCATGCTCATTGCCGGCGCCGGCTCTGGCAAGACCCGGGTGCTGACCTTTCGCATCGCTTACCTCATTCAGGAAAAGAATGTTGATCCGTTCAGCATCATGGCATTGACCTTTACCAACAAGGCGGCCAAAGAAATGCGCGACCGTATCGAAAAAGTCGTGGGCAGCGACGCCCGGAGCCTGATGATGGGTACATTTCACTCGGTATTCTCGCGCATTCTTCGCGCGGAGGCACACCACATAGGGTATCCCAACAACTTTACGATCTACGATACCGACGATGTCAAGCAACTGCTGCGCACCATTATCAAGGAGAAAGGGCTGGACGACGCCGTATACAAAGTCAATACCGTGCTGGGCCGCATTTCTTCCGCCAAGAACAAGCTGATCAGCGCGGACGAGTACCTGCGGAACGGAGAGCTGATGGGTGATGACGCGGCAAACATGCGTCCTGAAATCGGCGCCATCTATAAAATTTATACCAACCGCCTGTACAAGTCAGGCGCCATGGACTTTGACGACCTGCTGTTCAACACCGACAAGCTCTTCAAAGAACACCTCGACGTGTTGAACAAATACCAGCAGCGCATTCAATACCTGATGGTGGACGAGTTTCAGGATACCAACCTCTGCCAGTATTACATCATCCGCAAGCTGGCCGCGGTGCGCGAGAACGTCTGCGTGGTAGGCGACGATGCGCAAAGTATCTACGCCTTCCGCGGTGCCGACATTACCAACATCCTGAACTTCGAGCGTGACTATGCCGACCTGAAGGTGATCAAGCTGGAGCAGAACTATCGCTCCACCAGCAACATTGTGCAAGCCGCCAACTCGGTCATCAAACGCAACCGCGCGCAGCTGCCCAAGAATGTGTGGACGGCCAACGAAGAAGGCAAGCTTATCGAGCTGATCAAAGCCGTATCCGACAACGAAGAAGGCCGCCTCGTAGCGACGTCCATCTTCCAGGAGCGCATGCAGCACCAGATGAAGTATAGCGACTTTGCCATATTATACCGCACCAACAGCCAGTCGCGTGCGCTGGAAGAATCGCTGCGGCGCATGAACATTCCGTACCGCATGGTGGGCGGTCTGTCGTTCTACCAGCGCAAAGAGATCAAAGACATTCTGGCGTACCTGCGTTTCACCATGAACCAGCAGGACGAGGCCTCGTTCCGCCGCATCATCAACCTGCCCAAGCGTGGTATCGGCGACGCTACGGTCGACAAGATTGTCGTGGCGGCCAACGACCACGGTGCTCCCCTGTGGGACATTGTCCAAAACGTGACGCCGTTTGTGGGCGGACGTGTGGCCGGACCGATCGACGACTTTGTGACCATGATCAAACGTTTCTCGATTGAGATCGAACGCAAGGACGCGTACGATGCTGCCTTCGAGATCGCCAAAAGCTCGGGCCTGCTGCGCGAGCTGTACGAAGACAAGACCGTAGAAGGCCTGAGCCGCTACGAAAACGTACAGGAGCTGCTGAACGCGATCAAGGAATTTACCGACGACCCCGAGCGCCAGGATAAAAGCCTGGGGGCCTTCCTGCAAGAGGTATCCTTGCTGACAGGCCAGGACGAAGAGAAAGATAAGGACCCGGACAAAGTCACGCTGATGACCATTCACATGGCCAAGGGGTTAGAGTTTAAGTATGTCTACATGGTAGGCATGGAAGAAGACCTGTTCCCCTCGCAGATGATGATCAACAGCCGCGCCGACCTGGAAGAGGAACGCCGCCTGTTTTACGTGGCCATTACCCGCGCGGAGAAACGTCTGTTCCTGTCGTATGCCCTGTCGCGCTACCGCTTCGGGCGCCTCAAGAATTCCGAACCCAGCCGTTTCCTGGACGATATCGATTCGTCCTTCATCAAGGTCAGCAGCAAGTTCAGCAGCGCGATAGAATCTTCGCCGCCGCCCAGCCAGTACGCCAAAAAGCTGGTGTCCGGCATTAAAAAGACCGTTACCTCCGCGCCGCCGATACGCCCGGTGACGTACAAGCCACCCGCCGACTTCATCCCGAGCGACACGGGGGCGCTGCAGGTAGGCATGCGGGTAGAGCACCCGAAATTCGGCTTTGGCACGGTTTTGCAAATGGATACCTCCGGCGCGGACCGCAAGGCCAAGATCGGCTTTAAGGACATCGGCGAAAAAACCCTGCTGCTGAGCTTCGCCAAGCTGCGCATCGTCGAGAACTAGGGCAGAAACGCGCCCCGGGCCAGTATTTTACTTTTGATGAAATATCCGTTACCTTGCGGTTAAATATAATTTACCTGAAAGGACCCGGATCCATTGCCATTGAACTTTTACCGGACATCCTGAGCAATCGGTGCCTGATCTCATTAAATTTTTGACAACACCCGCCGGCCCTTGCCGGAGGAGGTACTAATAAAAAAAACTGTATGATAGGAGAATATAATACTTCCCGTCCCCACATCATTTTAAAAGAATACGGCCGCAACGTACAAAAGCTTGTCGAGTACATTCGCCAGCAACCTGATAAGCAAAAACGTACAGAGCTTGCCTATACGCTGATCGAGCTGATCAAACAGCTCACGCCCTCCATCAAAGAGCAGGGTGAAGATCCGCAACGCATGTGGGACGATCTGTATATCATCGCCGACTTCGACCTCGACGTAAACAATCCCTATACCATACCCGACCGCGAAACTGTCTTCAAGAAGCCGCTAAAGGTCGAGTACCCAAAGAACGACGTACGCTTTAAGCACTACGGCAAAAACATTGAGAAGCTGGTAAAGGAAGCACTGAAGAAAGAAGATCCGCAAGAGCGCGAAGACGCCATCATCTACCTGGGCAAGCTCATGAAAACGTTCTACGCCAACTGGAACAAGGAGCCTCTGGATGATTCGGTCATTCTGCGTGATATCAATATGATGTCGGGTGGTGCGCTCAACATGACCATCGACAAAATACGCGAAGACAACCTCTTCGAGAAGTTATACAAAGAACGCAAAAAGGTTCGCCCGCAAGGAGGCCCCAGTGGCAATCAGGCCCATCCGGGACACCAAAGCCACAACCGTCAGGGTGGCGGCAGCGGTGGTCACAACCGCCCATTCAACAAGAACCGTGGCAATAACAACAACAATTTCAAGCGCAGAAGAGACCAGTAGCCATTAGAACAGAGCGTATTCCATGAGCATTTTCAAGATACGGGGTGGAAAAAAACTGAAAGGTGAGATCACTCCCCAGGGTGCCAAAAACGAAGCACTGCAAATTCTGAGCGCCGTTCTGCTGTCGCCAGAGACCATCACCATCCACAACATTCCGGATATTGTTGACGTCAACAAGCTCATCGAGCTCATTGGCGACCTGGGCAGCAAGGTCGAGCGCCTCGGCAATGGCTCTTGCCGCTTTACCTCCAACAACATCAACACAGCTTTTTTAGAGACGGACGAATACCGCAAGAAAGCGGCCGCCCTGCGCGGTTCCGTGATGTTGCTCGGTCCGATCCTGGCCCGCTTTGGCAAGGCCACCCTGCCCAAACCGGGTGGCGACAAGATCGGCCGTCGTCGGTTGGATACGCACTTCCTCGGCTTCCAGAAACTGGGCGCCAGGTTTAACTTCGACGCCAGCGAGCACCTCTTCCACATCGACGCCAGCGAGCTCCGCGGCTGCTACATGCTGCTGGACGAAGCCTCCGTCACCGGCACAGCCAACGTCGTCATGGCGGCGGTCCTGGCCAAAGGCACCACAACCATCTACAACGCGGCCTGTGAACCCTACCTGCAACAGCTCTGCCTCATGCTCAACCGCATGGGTGCTAAGATCAGCGGCGTAGGCTCCAACCTGCTGACCATTGAAGGTGTCGACAAGCTCGGCGGCACCGAACATACCATGCTGCCCGACATGATCGAGATCGGCAGCTTCATCGGCCTGGCGGCGATGACCCAATCGGAAATCACCATCAAAAATTGCCGCATCGACATGCTCGGCGTCATCCCGGACATTTTCCGGCGCCTCGGCATCAAGCTCGAATTCCGCGGCGATGATATCTTCATACCCTCCCAGGAGCGCTACGAGATCGAGACCTTCATCGACGGCTCTATCCTGACCGTAGCCGATGCTCCCTGGCCCGGCTTCACGCCCGACCTGATCAGCATCGTGCTGGTGGTGGCAACACAAGCCAAAGGCACCGTGCTCATTCACCAGAAGATGTTTGAAAGCCGCCTGTTCTTTGTCGACAAGCTGATCGACATGGGCGCGCAGATCATCCTGTGCGATCCGCACCGCGCGAACGTCATCGGCCTGGACCGTAAGCAGCCGCTCAAAGGCATCAAGATGTCGTCACCCGACATCCGTGCCGGTGTAGCCCTGCTCATCGCGGCCCTGTCAGCACCGGGCACCAGCGAGATCTCCAACATCGAGCAGATCGACCGCGGCTACCAAAACATCGAAGCGCGTCTGCGCGCCATTGGTGCGGACATCGAGCGTGTCGGTGGCAACTAAGAATTTTTCTTTTTTCGTCGGATTATAAGTCTATCCGGATGGCTACCGGACAGTGGTCCGAGCCCAGGTATTCATTGTAAATGGCGGCCTCCTTGACCTTGTCCATCAGCGACTCGGCTACCAGGAAGTAGTCGATGCGCCAGCCGGTGTTTTTCTCACGGGCTTTGGTGACATAGTCCCAATACGAATACTTAACCTGTTCTGGATAAAATCGCCGGAAGGTGTCGACAAACCCGGATTCCAGCAGGCGGGTGAAACCATCTATTTCGCGCTGGGTATAGCCGGCAGACTTGTTGTAGTTCTCTTTCGCACGGGCAATGTCGATCGCCTGATGCGCTACGTTCAGGTCACCGCAGACAATGACCGGCTTGCGGCGACTGAGCCATTGCAGATACTCCATAAACTCTTTATCCCAACGCTCGCGGTAGTCCAGGCGTGCCAGTCCGTCGCCGGAGTTAGGCGTATAAACCGTTACCACAAAGTAGGTCGCAAACTCGGCTGCGATCACGCGTCCCTCCTGGTCGTGCTCTTCCAGGCCCATGTCATAGGTTACCTGCATCGGTTCTTCTTTGCTCAGGATGGCCGTGCCGGAATAGCCCTTGCGGGCCTTGGATGAATTGACGTACACATGGTACCCTGGCAGCAGCTCCAGCGCTGAACGCACTTCCTCTACGGCCGCTTTGGTCTCCTGGAAACACAGAATGTCCGGGTCCATCTGCGCGACATCTTTCAGAAAGTCCTTTTTAATGATCGAGCGGATGCCGTTTACGTTCCAGTTGACAAAATGCTTCATAGCGGTTGGTTTTGCGGCCTCAATGTTAAGAAAGTTAGCGGGGAAGTCTCAACGAAAACGGAAAAAGTGCCGGGTAGCCAGCTAAGACTACACGTATGAAATCTTTTAGCTGGGATTATCAGAAAGGAAACTGGACTTCACAAGTCGATTTCAGATGAGCTTAGGATGAAGTTCGAGACGATGGAGGACGAATATTTAGGGGATAGCTAAACTTCCAGACGTTTCTCGCTAAATGGCTTACACGTGGTAAAAACAGAAAGCCCTGTACGATTGTACAAGGCTTTACCATATCATAAAAGGTCGGGACTGCTTATTTCTTAGCAGCCTTAGCTTTGAACTCTTCTTTGATTGCTTCGATGTCAACGTTCTTGATCACCGGTTTCGCATTCTGGATTTTCAGCGACTGACGGCGAACAGCCGATTTAGCTTTATCTTTGCGGTTTTTTCTCTTAAGTCTGGTTACTGCCATGGCACTTATTCTTTAAAAGGAGCGCAAAAATAATCCGCTTTTCCATTCCAACCAAGAAATAATCGTAATTATCCTGACACACCCCGTATTGGCCCCCAGGGCCTTCCGTTCCTGAAAATCCTGGTTAGCTTTGCGACGTAGAATTTTATGGAAAAACCCACATTACCCAAAGGAACACGCGATTTCGGTCCCGCAGTCATGGCCAAGCGGCAGTTTATTTTTAACACCATCCGCCAGGTATTCCAGACCTACGGCTTTATGCCCCTGGAAACCCCCGCCATGGAAAACCTGTCAACGCTGACCGGGAAATATGGCGAGGAAGGCGACCAGCTGCTGTTTAAGATTCTGAATTCGGGCGATTTCCTGAAGAAAGTGGATGATCCTACCCTTGCCAGCCGGCAATTGCGGCCGATCGCGTCGGCCATCACGGAGAAGGGTTTGCGATATGATCTAACGGTTCCTTTTGCGCGTCACGTCGTGATGAACCGCAACGACATCGCATTTCCCTTCAAACGCTACCAGATGCAGCCCGTATGGCGCGGCGACGCGCCACAGCTTGGCCGCTACCGTGAGTTTTACCAATGCGATGCCGACGTCGTGGGCACCAACTCCCTGCTCTGCGAAGCCGAGATCATTTTGATGATCAAAGAGGTATTCAAAGGCCTTGGTGTCACCGACTACAGCATCAAGATCAACCACCGCGGCGTACTGTCGGGCATTGCCGAAGCAATTGGCGCGCAAGACCGTGAGGTGGCACTGTTTGTAGCCATCGATAAGCTCGACAAGATCGGTGTTGAAAAGGTTAAAGAAGAGCTCCGTCCCAAAGGCTTCTCGGAAGAGAGCCTCACCACATTGTTTGAGTTGCTGGAAGTGAAAGGCTCCACGACAAACAAGATTGCGTTCCTCTATGACCGCTTTGATGGGAAAGAAACGGGACAGAATGGTTTACGCGATTTACGCGAAGTATTAAACCTGCTGCAAAGCTACAACGCAGACGATACACACGTTGAATTCGATATTGCCCTGGCCCGGGGCCTGAGCTACTATACTGGATGTATCTTTGAAGTAAAGATTCACAATAGCGGCATCGGCAGTGTGAGTGGTGGCGGTCGTTATGACAACCTGACCAAGGCCTTTGGCGATAAAGAAAACCTGTCGGGTGTGGGCTTCTCCTTCGGCGTTGACCGCATCTACGACGCCATGGAAAAGCTGGAGCTTTTCCCGAAGAACACCATTGTAGCGTCTAAAGTATTGATCTGTCATTTTGATGATGCCTCCTTGCAGTATGGCATTGGGGTATTGGCCAAGCTCCGCGCGGCCGGTATACCATCCGAAATATATCCCGACCAGAAAAAGTTGGACAAGCAGCTAACGTACGCCAACAAAAAGATGATACCCTTCACGTTGGTGATCGGCTCGAACGAGATGCAGACTGGCCAGTTGACCTTTAAGGACATGGAGAAAGGCGAGCAAGTGAAAGCCACCGTCGACGAGGTCATTGCCAAACTGCGGTAACCACGCCCCAACCCAACCAACGATGCCTGTGCATTTCTTATCCGATAAACCCCTCACACTCGACGATCTCACGGCCGTACTACACGGCGGCGTGACTGTGGAGCTACCGGCGGAAACCCGCGACAAGATAACACGCTGCCGCACCTACCTCGATCAAAAACTGGCCGGGTCGACACAGGCGATCTATGGTATCAATACCGGCTTTGGATCGCTGTACAACAAAAACATTTCGCACGACCAGTTAGAAAAACTGCAGGAGAATCTCGTGAAGTCGCACGCCTGCGGCACCGGCCCGGAAGTGCCGGAGGAGATTGTGTCACTCATGCTTTTCCTGAAAGCGCAGTCCCTGTCGTATGGCTACTCGGGTGTACAAGTCCTGACGGTCGAGCGCCTCATAGCAATGTATAACGAGCGTATACTGCCGGTCATTTACGAGATGGGATCGCTCGGCGCCTCCGGCGACCTGGCGCCCCTGGCACATTTGTCGTTGCCGCTGTTGGGGCTTGGCGAAGTACAACACAACCATACCCGTCTATCCGGCGAAGCCATTAACAAAAAATTTCAGTGGAAGCCTATTGCCTTTGCGGCGAAAGAAGGTTTGGCGCTTCTCAACGGCACACAATTCATGAGCGCCTACGGCACCTGGTGTGTCGTGCATGGTCAGCGTTTATTACATTTCGCAAATCTGATCGGCGCATTATCACTCGACGCCTTTGACGGACGTATCGAGCCGTTCCTGCCGTCGGTCCATGCCATCCGCCCGCATGCCGGGCAACAGTCCGTGGCGGCCGCGATCCGCGCATCGCTCGCCGGCAGCGAGCTCATTGCACAAGCTAAAAAACACGTACAAGATCCCTACTCCTTCCGCTGCATTCCGCAGGTACACGGCGCCAGCGCCGACGCGCTCGACTATGTCACGCGCGTGATGCTGACGGAAGTCAACAGCGTAACGGATAATCCGAATGTCTTCCCCGACGACGATGCCATCATCTCGGCGGGCAACTTCCACGGCCAGCCGCTGGCCCTGGCGCTCGACTTCCTGGGCATTGCCCTGGCCGAGCTGGGCAACATCTCCGAGCGACGTACATACCAGCTGATCGCCGGACTGCGCGACCTGCCCAATTACCTGGTGGCTAACCCCGGTATCAACTCCGGATTGATGATCCCGCAATATACCGCAGCCTCGCTGGTCAGCCAGAACAAACAGCTTTGCACACCAGCCTCGGTAGATTCCATTGTGTCGTCCAACGGGCAGGAAGACCACGTCAGCATGGGCGCAAATGCCGCCACGAAGGCATATCGCATTGTCAACAACCTGTATTCCATCCTGGCCATCGAGCTCATCACCGCGGCCCAGGCGCTCACCTTCCGCCGGCCGCTCAAAACTTCGCCTGCGCTCGAAGAATTCGTTCATACTTTCCGTGTCATAGTGCCGTTTATAGAGGATGACCGCATATTGCACGACGATATTAAAAAGGCGGAAGAATTTTTAAAGAACCTGCCGCTGAAAACGAACGCATGAAGGCACTGTCGCTCATCTTTACCGTATGGCTGATACTCCTCGTCACGCATGTGGCCGTGGCGCAGTTTCCCAGCAACAATGGTAAATTTACTGCCGACGCAGTAAAAGGCTGTGACACGCTCAAAGTATGGATTACCAACACACCGTGCGCCGATCTCACGGTTTCATGCTCCTACCGGGTGACCAGGAACGGCACTACCGTAAAAACAGGCGAGTTTGACCCTGCCGATCAAGGCAAGGATTCAGTCTGGTTTTACCCCGCCGGTACCTACAACTTGTTCATCGCCGTGGGTACCGATGGCATAAACAACGACGACATCCGCGTAGATGTGTCGCCCAATGCCCCCCCTTCCTTTGAAGCATACTCCTGCGACGGCGGCGACGTGTTTATGAAAGTGACCGACACGCGCTACCCGTTCTATACATTCGACTATTCCGACGGTCCTCCCGTTACAAAACCGGCCGTGAGCGCGACTGACATTCACACCTATATACCCGCGCCCGCTATCCCCACACCGCGCACGGTGAAAGTGACCGGTAACAACGGCATCGGTGCCAACGATGCCGGCTGCCTCACAAAAACCGCTACCGTAACCGTGGCCAATACACTTCCCGTGGCAGACATCCGCCGGGTAGAAGTGTTAGACCCCGGCACGTCCATCAAGGTAGACTTCGATACCGATCCTTCCATTCAGTACCGGTTTATGGTCGCGACCAACAACGCCACGGGCTTCCAGCAGTACGCAACGCTTTACAGCGACCAGGCCACCAACATGACCCAAATGGTAACAAACGTACCGGCACTGTCCAACTACTACTGTATGCGCGTCAATACCTTTAACCCATGCGACAACGTAGTGGCCGGCAGCTCCCCGATCGTGTGTAGCCTCAACCTGACGGCTACCGCGCAAAACAACCAAAACGACCTCACCTGGTCCACCGCCGCGGCCACCGCCGCCCACCCGCTGACCGACATTACCATCCTCAAAAACGACGCAGCGCTGTCGCCCAACGTAGCGCCTACACCCGCGGCCTACACCGACACCAACGTCACCTGTAAGGAACAATACACGTACCGGCTCACGGGTAATTATACCGGTGGCGCACAAAGCCTTTCGTTCCCCAAAAGCGTCACCGCTTTCTCCAACAACATTCCACCGGCCATCGCCGACATCAGCGCGCTCGTAGACGGCACCAGCGTCACGCTCACATGGCCCGAAGTAGCGGTACCGGCCTCGACATTCTCCGTCGTCAAGACTGTTAACAGCGTGCCCGGTGCGGCGCAGGAATTTACAGCGTTGCCATTTATAGACCCGGCGTACGCCACGACGGACCCGACGTGCTACCGCGTGACCTATACCGACCGGTGTGGCAACACCAGTCTGCCAAGCCTGGATGCCTGCCCCATACAGCTCGGCGGCAGCCTGCGGCCCGACAACACCGTCGACCTGACGTGGTCCGCCTATAGCGGTTGGACGTCGCCCCTGAGCACCTATAGCGTGAGCCTGTACGACGATGGCGGCAACCTGCTCGAAACCACCGAAGCGGGCAACGTCACCACCTTCACCGACCCAAGCACCAACCACCCCGACAACCAGGTCTGCACCTACGTCATTACCGCCCGCGCCACAGACGGCACGCTGGACCCGTCTGTTTCCAATACCATCACTCTCATCAAGGCGCCTAACCTATATTACCCGACCGGGTTTACCCCTAACCGCGACGGCACGAACGACACCTTCCGCGTCTTTGGCCAGCGGTATGTGGTAAGCTTCGATATGAAGATCTTTAACCGCTGGGGCGAGATGATGTATAGTACAAACGACAAGGAAGACGCCGGCTGGGACGGCACCTATAAAGGCAACCTGCAGCCGGAAGGCACATATGTCTTTAGGGCTACGGTCGTAGACCGCGCCGGCCGTACCTTTGAAAAATCCGGCGCCTTCTATCTGCTGCGAAAGAAGTAGGCTATCGTCAATCAATTCATACCTTTGCCGCCAGTAACAACCCGTAATCCATACAGCTATGTTTGACATGATGAAAATGATGGGCAAGATGAAGGAAGTTCAGGCCCGCATGAAAGAAGCCCAGGACAGCCTGGTCAACGTACGTGCCGAAGGCGATGCCGGTGCCGGCATGGTAAAGGCCACGGTCAATGGCAAGAAACAGCTCGTGGCCCTCGAAATCGACCCCTCTCTGCTGAAGGCCGACGATCGCATCATCTTACAAGATCTGATCATTGCCGCCGTCAACAAGGCTGCCGGCGAAGCCGAAGTAAAGGCCAAGGAAGAGCTCCGGAAGAGCACCGAAGGGCTGCTGCCGAATATACCGGGTGTAGACCTTAGCAGCCTGATGGGATGAGTCGGACCGCCGTTGTCATTTTAAACTATAACGGGGCTGCCTACCTGCGCAAGTTCCTGCCCTCGGTCGTGGCCTGCTCGCCCGAAGCCGAGGTGATTGTAGCCGACAACGGCTCGACCGACAATTCCATCGAAGTATTAAAGCGCGAGTTTCCCGGCGTCAGGCTGATCCTGTTCGACCAGAACTACGGCTTCTGCGGCGGCTATAACCGGGCGCTGCAACACGTGACCGACGCCGACTACTACGTGCTTCTCAACTCCGACATTGAAGTTACCCCGGATTGGTTGCCGCCGCTCATCCGCCTGCTCGACAATAACGCTGGTATAGCAGCCGTCCATCCCAAGATACTCTCCTATCACCAACCCAGTCAGTTTGAATATGCCGGTGCTGCCGGCGGGTATATCGATGCGCTGGGTTATCCCTTCTGCCGCGGGCGCATGTTTCGCGCGGTGGAGACAGACAGCGGGCAGTATAATGATCAACGTCCGGTCTTCTGGGCCACCGGTGCGTGCCTCCTGATACGAGCGGAATTATACCATCAATTTGGCGGACTGGATGAGGACTTCTTTGCACATATGGAGGAGATCGATCTCTGCTGGAAACTGCAACGATCCAACCACCAGGTGTACTATTGCGGGCTGAGCACTATCTACCACGTTGGCGCCGGTACGTTGGGCTACGATCATCCGCGTAAAACCTACCTGAACTTTCGAAATGGTTTGTCGCTTATTCTGAAACACTTCGACACGACCGAGCTGGTGTATAAATTCCCTGTACGCCTGGCCCTTGACTGGCTGGCGGCATTTGTCTTCCTGGCGCAGCGTAAACCCGCCAATGCAGGAGCCGTGCTGCGGGCGCATGTACATTTTCTGAGAAGATTTCGGCGCGACTGGCGCAAACGTAAGGCATTACGACGTACCTATCCGTCGTACCCACGCACGGCGGTATACCGGGGATCTATTATCTTCGACCATTATATCCGCAGAAAGTCACCCCGGGTATAGTTATTGCTATTAGTACACCCATCGAGGGTATTACCGCTAATAACGTTTATTTCCCTTCCCTAACTTAATAGTCCCACACAGGCTTGCGCTTACGCAAATGCTTGCGCATGTTCATGATAAAGGCCAGGGAAAGGTAAATAATCAGCGGTGATCCGAAGGTGATAAAGGAAGTGTAAATGAAGAAAAGACGTATGCTGGAGGTAGCCACACCGATCTTCTCGCCAATGTGCGTACACACGCCAAAGGCCTGACGCTCAAAGAAATGCTGGATTTTATCGGTTAATTGCCTCATATTACCTTTTCTTTTAGAACTTCAACGTAGAAATAGTTGATTTATCGAACAAAAATCCGGCTTACAAATATAACGCGCCGAACGCTTCGTATGACCCATGCCGATCTTATTTTTTTGAGTATAATTGCAAAAAAATACACATAAGTATAGTTTTGCACCCTTTGCAACCTGTTTAAAATCAACTAATAAACTAAAATCCAATGAGAAAAGTAGTTTACTCATTTCTGGTCGTCGGTGCCTTTAGCCTTGCGGGCTGCACGCTGCCCAAGATGGTGAAAATGGCAAAAGAACAACAGCTGACTGTGACCCCCAATCCGCTCGAAGTTCATAAGGATACAGTTGCCTACGAATTGGCAGCAAACCTGCCCGTGAAAATGCTGAAGAAAGGTACCACGTACACCGTAAACAGCTTCTATAAGTACGGCGAGCAAGAACTTGCGCTGGATCCTATACCGTTCAAGGCTGAGGACTACCCGAACGCCGCGAAAGAGCAACCACGCGTAACAAAGAGCTTTGCATTCCCTTACCAGCCTGCCATGAAAGTAGGTACGCTGGAAGTAGAAGGCGTTGCAGCAAAAGGCTCTAAGTCTAAGACTACTGCGCGCATGCCTGTCGCTACCGGTGTGATCACTACTTCGAAATTGGTTAAACCTGTATACTTTGCCGCATACGCTGCGCACGGTTACAACAACCAGGAAGAACTGACCCCCATCGTTATCCCTGACTTCATCTTCGAACAAGGCCGTTCTGTCCTCAGAACGACTGAGATCAAGAGTGCAAAAGGTAAACAGCTCGATGCCTTCATCGCTTCGAAGAACGCTACCCGTACCGTAACCATCACCGGTACTCACTCTCCTGAAGGTGCTGAGCGTATCAACAGCAAACTGTCTCCGGAACGTGCTGCTGCGATCGAGAAATTCTATCGCGCAGAAATGAAGAAGTACGATTACAAAGGCAAAGCTGACTCGATCCAGTTCATCCTGAAGCCGGTGATCCAGGACTGGGCTAACTTCAAAATTGCCCTCGAAGCCTACACAGGCATCACTTCTGAAGAGAAAGCTGAATACCTGAACATCATCAACGGTGGCGGTACTTTCGAAGACCAGGAGAAACAATTCAAGTCGCTGAAGACCTACAAGAAAGTTTTCAAAGACGTGTATCCTAAACTGAGAACAGCAAAAACTGAGATCCTGGTTGTAAAAGAGAAGAAAACAGACGCAGAGATCTCTGTCCTGGCAAAACAAATCACAACAGGCTCTACCAGCGCCGATACGCTGTCACAAGAAGAGCTGCTGTACGCTGCTACACTCACTCCTTCCCTGGATGAGAAAGCTGCTATCTACGAAGCTGCTACCAAAAAAGGTACTAGCTGGGTAGCACACAACAACCTCGGCGCTGTATACATCGCACAGGCGATCGAAAACTCCAGCAATGCTGCTACCCTGGCTGACAAAGCACAGGCGCAACTGGACCTGGCCTCTAAGATCAACGACGCTGCTGAAGTACAAGCCAACCTGGCTTCTGTTGCTGCGCTGAAAGGCAACGCATACGCTGCTTACAGCCACGCTGCGAAAGCTGCTGGTAGCCTGACGGGCGACAACGCTGCCGGTGTAAACGGTGTAAAAGGCTATGCTGAGATCGTAAAAGCACAATACGCTGCTGCGGTAAGCTCCGAGTCTAACGCTACAGACAATGCTGACAACCTGTTCAACAAAGGTCTGGCACAAGTGCTGAACAAGGACTACCAAAACGCGCTGACTTCTTTCAAAGAAGCTACCAACAAAAACAGCAACCTGGCGATCGCTTACTATGGCGCCGCTGTTGCTTCTGCCCGCCTGAACCAGGCTGACGGTGTGGTAACTAACCTGACATCTGCTGTAAAAGTGGATCCTTCACTGAAAGAAGCTGCTCTGAGCGACCTCGAATTCACGAAATTCGCCGCCACAGAGCCTTTCAGAAATGCGTTGAAATAACAGAACTCATTGGAATCTTGATATAAGAACCCTCCCGACCTGTCGGGAGGGTTTTTTATTTGCCCAATCCACCCCCGGATACTATTTTTACACGCTTTTCAAAAGTAACGTCATGAGAGAGATCCAGTTTAGAGAGGCCCTGCGCGAGGCCATGAGCGAAGAAATGCGTAAAGACCCCAGCATCGTGCTGTTAGGTGAAGAGGTAGCCGAATACAACGGTGCCTACAAAGTCAGCCAGGGCATGCTGGCGGAATTTGGAGCCGAGCGCGTGCTCGATACGCCAATCGCTGAGCTGGGCTTTGCCGGGATCGGTGTCGGTGCCGCCATGAACGGCCTCCGCCCCATCATCGAATTCATGACCTTCAACTTTTCGCTGGTGGCCATCGACCAGATCATCAACTCGGCCGCCAAGATTCTTTCCATGTCAGGCGGGCAATACAGCGCCCCCATCGTGTTTCGTGGCCCTACCGGCAACGCCGGCCAGCTCGGCGCCCAACACTCCCAAAACTTTGAAAACTGGTTTGCCAATACGCCCGGTCTGAAAGTAGTCGTTCCTTCCAACCCGTACGACGCCAAAGGGCTTCTGAAAGCCTCCATTCGTGACAACGATCCGGTTATTTTCATGGAGTCTGAGGTCATGTACGGTGATAAAATGGACGTTCCTGCCGAAGAATACATCATTCCCATCGGTCTGGCCGATATCAAACGCCCCGGCACCGACATCACCATCGTATCGTTTGGCAAGATCATGAAAGTAGCCCTGGCGGCAGCGGAAGAACTCCAGAAAGAAGGCATCTCTGCGGAAGTAATCGACCTGCGCACGGTACGCCCGATCGACTACGCAGCGATTGTAACCTCTGTAAAGAAGACCAATCGCCTGGTGATCGTGGAAGAAGCGTGGCCGCTGTCGTCTATCGCGACAGAGATCACCTACCACGTACAAAAGCATGCTTTCGACTACCTGGATGCTCCCATTCAGCGTGTCAACAGCTTCGACGTGCCCCTGCCGTACGCCCCTACGCTGATCCAGGCCATCCTGCCCAACGTAGAAAAGACCATTAAAGCAGTAAAAACTACCATGTACCGCGATTAATACGCCGCGTCTTCGACGTGACGGACAAGCCTTATACAGCAGCCTTCCTCCACGGAAGGCTGTTTTTTTATACCCGTTCGGAAAGATTAGAAGGACACTTCCATATACCCCTGCGCGGTAACAGCCTGGTGTCCGCGCACCAACGCCGGCCTCCAGGGTGGCCCCGCTTGAATCAGGCGAATAGCCTCCTGGTCGCATACCGGGCAAACGCCCTGCAAGATCACAAAGTCGCGCAGCCCTCCCCGGGGATCCACAGTAAAGACAACTTTCACGGTACCGCTTCCCGGCCACAAGGCTCCGGGCGCATGTGTATGCTCATCCAGGTATTTTCGATACTTCTCCAATCCCATGACCGGCAGTGCCAGGTCACTCCACTGATCGTATATATACCGTTTGCCATCGCGCGTGACGGCCATGCCCCGCTCGAGCTTGCCCGCGTGGTATAGTTCCTGGTAGTAGGGCGTGCCGTCTGCGTGATACCCCCTCCAGAGGCCTTCCTGCTTGCCATCCAGGTAGCTGCCGACGGATTTCATCTTCCCGTTTTCATACCACTGTGTTTCGTAGCCATTGCCGTCCTTCACCTGTACGCGGCCGAGCGAATCCCACACATTTCGGGTAAACGCACCGTCCTGGTAAACCACCTCGCGCTGTAGCCTGCCGTTTTGATAATAGGTTTCCCATTTACCCACTGATTCCTCTCGTGTATAGCGCCCCGCAGAGGTATAGGTGCCGTGATCGGAGTAATAGAGGAATATGCCGTCCTTCAAACCGTTTTTATACTCTCCTTTCATCTGCACATCGCCGTTCCGGAAATAGTCCGTCACCCGGCCCTGCCAACGGCCAGCCGAGTCGCGGGCGCCTTCGCGGTAATAGTGATAGTCGGTTACACTGAGCGTTTCTTTCCAATCTTTGTCGTAGTATACTTTCGTGTAGTCCCACCTCGTCGGTGGTGCCGCCGCAGAGACTTCTTGCACCGTATCCGCTGTCAATGCCAGCGATGCGTCATAGTTTAGCGGGAAACGAATCTTACCGATCGTTGCCTGCTGTTGCTGTATGAGCTCGATGCTGTCGCGGTATACATAGGACTCGCGGGCAATCATCTTAACTCTATACGTTGTCTCCGCATAGCGCAGCCGACTATACCGGCCGATAATGGCTGTGTCGGCTTGCAATACAGCGGGTATGGCAGGCAACGCACGCAGTTGGGATGCGATCGTATCCCACCGGCCCGCGAGCAGCTCCAGGCTGTCTTTCAACGCCTCGTCGGTCTTCGCTGCGCCATATACCCGCCCGCCGTCATCTTCCGCACGCAACACCTGCTGATAGATGGCATAATACCGTTTCTGCCCTTGTGGCAAAACAAACAACACCAGCGGTATCGCCAGCATGACTATTAGCAGTTGACCATTGGGAATAAGCCAGCGCAGTTTAAAATGGAACACCGACAGCACGACCCCGGCTATACAGCCACCGATATGACCGGCCAGGTCTACATTTAACTGTGCCGTGACAAACGCATTGATCAAGACAAAGATCACGAAGTTGATAAACACCGTCCGCAGTTGCTGGCGGTCGTGAAAGCTGCCGATCACTTCGGCACCCAGCCGGTAACCGTACAACCCGAACAGCGCCCCCGACGCACCGGCACTGATCACATACGTATTAAATAACAAGCTCGCGATGCCTGATACCAGGCCGCAGCAAAAGTATACCAGCAAAAATCGCGGCGTGCCCACGGCCGGTTCCAGCCCCGCTCCCAGGACATAGAGCCCATACATATTTACCGCCAGGTGAATGATGCCGTAGTGTAGAAACATGGACGTCAGCAGGCGCCAGGGTTGGTCTCCCAGCGTATAGGGATTGAAGTTACCCCCTACGTGCAGAATGGCCAGCGCGTCAGCGCCCGTATTCATCATCAGGCTTTGCTGTTGCCACGCGAGCCAGAAAAATACAACGAGGTTGATGCCTATCAGCACCGTTGTGGCGATCGATTTCCGGAACATCTCTCCCATCGTTATCTAGCCAGCGCCGCCAGCCGTTTCAACAACGGCGGATGCGAATAATGAAAAAATACGTATAGCGGATGCGGATACAGGTTGCTTAGGTTTTCCACCGACAGCTTCTTGAGCGCCGCCATGAGGGCCGGGCCGTCGTAGGTCGCGCGCGCATAGGCGTCAGCCTCGAATTCGTTCTTCCGGCTATACATACTCATCAGCAAGCCGGTAATGGCCGACACCGGCGAGAACAGGGTCGCGAAAGCGATCAGGTTTAAATGTATTGCCTGTTGGCTCCCACCCAGCGCCAGCGACAGCGCTTCGCTGGAGATCATCCACGACAACACATACAACGTAAAAAATATCTGCATCACGGCCAGTACCAGGCTCCAGACAATATGTTTCTTCTTAAAATGCCCAACTTCATGCGCCAGCACCGCCACCAGCTCCTCCTCCGTGTGCTGCTGCAGCAGTGTATCGTACAGCACGATCTTTTTCTTTTTGCCGATACCCGAAAAAAAAGCATTGGCCTTGCTGCTGCGCTTCGAGCCGTCGATCACAAAAATATTGTCCAATGGAAAGTCTACCTTGCGGGCAAACGCTTCGATCGCCGTCTTGAGCGACCCTTCCGGCAGTGGCGTCAGCTTGTTGTACAGCGGCAGGATCAACGAGGTATAAAACAAGTTTATAAACAACACACATACGGTGGCGAGCGCGGCAAACCACAACCAGAACGACGGCCCCAGAATCTGCACCAGGTAAATCAGCGCCGCCAGCAGTAAGCCGCCCAACAGCGCACCCAGCAAATACCCTTTGAGCTTGTCGAGAATAAACGTACGCACTGTCGTTTTATTAAAGCCATACCTGGCTTCTATCACAAAGGTGCTATACCATTGAAACGGGAGCGTCAGGATGTCCGACGCCAGCACAATCACACCGAAGAACACCAATGCCAATAGAATCTCGTTGGAAAAGAACGGGCGCAATTGGGCGTCTATCCAGCCAAAGCCACCGGCCAGCAACATGCCTGCAGAAACCAAAAAGCCCAGCGCGTCGGTCAGAAATGAAAAGCGGGTTAACGCCCGGTGGTACGCCAGCGAGGTAACGTATTTATCCCGGTCGTAAAAGGCAGCAATCTCGTCGGGCAGCGTCGTGCGTTGGGCCATCAGGTTGAGATAGTCCAGCAATTGCCCGGACACGTACGAAATCGTCGTGATGGCTAAAATGATAATAAGGATGGTGTGCGGCTGCATATACTCCATTTTACGCAAATAAAAGGAGAAGTCGCTAGGTTATGAAGGTGTTTGTGATAAAGATGTTTATCGAAAATACATGTACAGAATGTACAGAATACGCGTGTAATAGCTCACCCACAAACGCAGCATCACCGAAACCGGGACGAGTATGGGGTACAACATCCCGGTTTCGGCGTATTGCCGTAACACTGTGTAGCGATAACGGTTAAGCGCGATCCTCCTCCAGGTCTTCATGATTGTCGCCGCCGAGGCTATAAGAATTGTTCTCTTCGTCTTCCGTTCCGATTGCCTCCGATGCGTCGTCCAGCTCCGAGCCCGGAATGTCCAGGTCCTTGCCGGCGAAGTCCACCGGCGTTACCCGGGCGCGCAGTTGATCGTCATCCCCTTCATCGCTGTTCAGCCCGTCAGTGCCCAGCGCACGGCGGTCTTCTTTCGTCAGATCGCTTTCCTTGTTAGCACGACCTTCGCGTGCAGCTTCTTCGGTCAGTTGTTTTGCGCTTGTACGCGAAGTGCTCATATCCTCCAGGTCCACGTGCACGCGCTCCATACCATTATCAGGGTTCATTATATCTTCGCTCGGTGGATATTCGCCGGGAAGTTTGTCCTTCTTCGGAGCCTTGGTATGCGTAGCCTTAGACTTTGCCGACTTCTTGGCCGGTGCGCTTTTCTTCGCAGCGGGGGTATTGCTATTTTTTGTCGTTTTCATATAATCTGGTGTTTAAAGGTTATTCAATTCAATTCGAACACCGGTCGAGGCAGCCTCGTAGATAGCCGTGAGAATACGCACGTCCCGCAGACCCATCTCTCCCGGCACCCGGCTCTTTTTATTCTGACGCACACAAGTCGCAAAGTCATCCATTTGCAGCGCTTGTTGATTCACCTGTGGCAGGTCCAGCTTGCCCTGGCTGCTGCTGCCGGTAATACCTTTATAGGCATAAGCCGGTTCGAGGGCATACCAGCCGCGTTCCGCATCCACCCGTAACATATTCATTTCTTTGGCGTAGCTCGTTTCGCAATCGGCCAGGACACCCCCCGGAAATTCCAGTTGCCACAGGAGCGACTGTTCGACTTGCGAAAAGCGTTTCAGGTCGGTCTTCTCGCCCTCGCGTGCCGTCACGGCAATGGGATTCTTGCCCACCGTATAGATCGCGGCCTGCACACAATAAATGCCGACATCCATCAACGGGCCGCCGCCCGCCAGTTTCTTATCCAACCGCCACACGTTCGGCTCGATGTCCATGCCGTCGCGGGCTTGCACTTTTTTAACCGCACCGTATACATTGTTCTTACCAAACTCCATCATCGTCAGGTTATGCGGCTCGAAGTGCAGCCGATAGCCAATGGACAACAAACGATCGGCCTTCTGACACGCCTCGATCATCTGCTCACACTCCTTAACCGATATGGCCATCGGCTTCTCGCAGATCACATGCTTGCCGGCGGCTGCCGCGCGAATCGTAAACTCGGCGTGCATCGAATTTGGCAACACAACGTAGACAATATCGATGTCCGGATTATCCTTAATAGCGTCGAAGTTCTGATAGTTATAAACACTCCTGTTGGGAATGTTGTACTTACGCTTCCACTTTTCAGCTTTCGCGGGCGTACCGGTAACAATTCCCGCCAAACGGCAATTCTTGGTTTGCTCCAATGCCGGCGCCAGCTGATGTGTGCTATAATTACCAAGGCCCACCAGAGCAATGCCTAGTTTACGCCCGGTATCCTGAACAGGGGCCGCATCACCTGTCTCCTCCCACCCTTGCGGGCTGCGCGACACCGCCCAGGCCGGCAGCGAGAAGCTAAGCAACGTTCCGCCCACCGTGCCGGACAACTGACGGAGAAAAGTCCGTCGCGAGGAAGAAGGTGTATTGGATTCTTTCATGCTGTCCTTATTTCTGGTACGAAATAAAAACACATGCCCGCAGACAAAAAGAAAGCACCTCGCCAACGCACCGGTTGATGAGGAGTTAATTCTACAGTACTCGTAAATGTTGATTAGAAGCTGACCGCTTAGGGGGCCAGCAGCGCATCGATGGCGGCCTTGTAGCGATCGAATGCGAACCCACTCAGGGTTTGATCCATCATGCCCTTGATTGCCGGCAGGCTCAGATTGCCAATGCTCCCTTCGTGTGTATGCTGCACCGTGGTAGCAGGATTGTATTGCCCCTGCTCGATGTCCATGCCCACTTTCTTGTACGCATCCCGGAACGGCATACCCGCCAGTACCAGCCTGTTCACTTCCTCCACGCTGAACAAGAAAGTATATTTAGGATCATTCAGTATGTTTTCCTTCACCTTGATGTTTGACAACATCAGGTGCGTCATTTGCAGACAGTCTTTTAAATTCTGAATGGCCGGGAACAAGATTTCCTTGAGCAACTGCATGTCGCGGTGGTAGCCCGACGGCAGGTTGGCCGTGGCCAGGGCAATGTCATTCGGCAACGCGGCCAGCTGGTTGCAGCGGCCTCGCACAAGCTCAAATACATCGGGATTCTTTTTGTGCGGCATGATACTCGATCCCGTCGTCAGCTCATCCGGGAAGCTGATAAAACCAAAGTTCTGGTTCAGGAATAAACACGCATCCATCGACAGCTTACTCAGCGTCAGTGCGACATTCGACAAGGCGCTGGCGACAATGCGCTCGGTCTTGCCACGTCCCATCTGCGCATAGACCACGTTGTAATTCAGGTCTTCAAAACCCAGCAGCGAGGTTGTCAGGGTGCGGTTGAGCGGAAACGATGAACCATATCCCGCAGCGGAACCTAACGGGTTTTTATTCACCACACGGTACGCTGCCTGCACGGTAATAAGATCGTCCACCAGGCTTTCCGCATACGCACCAAACCACAAGCCGAACGACGAGGGCATGGCGAGCTGCAAGTGTGTATAGCCCGGCAGCAAATGATCTTTAAAAGCTTGGCTCTGTGCCAGCAACAGGTCGAAGAGGACCTTTACGCCGTCCGTTACCTGCTCGATCTCGTGACGCAGGTATAATTTAATGTCGACCAATACCTGGTCGTTGCGCGACCGGCCACTGTGAATCTTCTTGCCAACATCGCCCAGGCGACGCGTCAGCTCCAGCTCTACTTGCGAGTGAATATCCTCCACCCCGTCCTCCACGCGAAAATCACGCGTCAGGATCTTCCCATATATATCTTTTAAGGCCGCCGTTAACAAGTCCAGCTCGGACTTTTCCAGCAGGCCGATGGATTGCAGCATGGTGATGTGCGCCAGCGAGCCTTGTACGTCAAACGGTGCCAGGAACATATCCATTTCCTGGTCGCGGCCTACGGTAAAGCGCTCTACTTCGTGCAGGGAGGTCTTATCTTTTTGCCAGAGTTTCATTGCAGACTGATTTTTCGACGGCCGTTTACAGGATTACTTCGTTCAGGACCTTGATATAGGTCTCGATGCCCTGACGGATCTCGTCGACATAAATAAATTCATTGGCCGAGTGCGAACGTGCCGAGTCGCCCGGGCCCATCTTCACCGACGGCGTGGGGATCAACGCCTGGTCCGACGTAGTCGGCGAGCCATAGCGGTGTATGCCCAGCTTGACGGCCGCCTGCACCAGCGGATGCTCCTCGGCAATCCCCGACGGGCGCATACGCATCGAGCGCGGGTTTACCTCACTCTTCACGTGTTGCCGGATGATGTCCAGCAATTCTTCCAGGGTATATTTATCGGTACAGCGTACGTCTACGGTATAATGACATTCGGCAGGCACCACGTTGTGTTGCTTGCCGGCGGTAATGATCGACACCGTCATTTTGATCGGTCCCAACGTCTCCGACACTTCCGGATACCGATACGTGCGGAACCATTCAATGTCCGGCAGCGCTTCGTAGATCGCATTAATCCCTTCCTCACGGGCCGCGTGGCCCGCCTTGCCCTGGGCGATACAATCCAATACCATCAAACCTTTTTCCGCCGTGGCCATCTGGCACAGGGTGGGCTCTCCGACAATGGCAAAGTCGATCGTTGGCAACGATGACCAAATGCTCTCTACACCGCCGGTGCCGGATATCTCTTCCTCGGCCGTGGCGGCCAGCACGACGTTGTACTTCAGGTTCTGCTGCGGGAAGTAGTGCAGAAAGGTGGCAATGAGTGACACCAGCGGTCCGCCGGCGTCGTTACTGCCCAGGCCGAACAGCTTACCGTCGATGACCTCCGGTTTGAACGGGTCGCGTGTATACTGAGGGTTGGGGCGCACGGTGTCGTGGTGCGAGTTGAGAAGTACGGTTGGTTTCTTCGGATCGAAATACTGATTTTTTACCCAGATGTTGTTACCCTTGCGAAACGAGTTTACCCGTTCACGCTCAAAAAAATCTTCCAATACCGAAGCCACTTCGTCCTCCTCCTTACTGAACGACGGCACAGCAATGAGCCGCGTCAGGAGGTTGGTAGCCTTTTCGTGTAATGATTCCATAAGTGATGATAGCCGTCAGGCCTCTGGTAGCCCGCCAACGTTGTTATATCGTGATCAATGTTCCTTCTGTTTCGCTGCCGGTATTTTTGAGCAGGTCTGATGCCTCCCCGATCAGCACTTCTTTTACGCCGGTTTGAATCGCCGCATAAGCATTTTCCAATTTCGGCAATATCCCGTCAGCAAACACACCGGCCGGCAATAATTCTTCGTATTTACTTTTGGGTAAATGTCGTATGACGGTGCTCGGATCGTTTACATTGCGCAGCACACCTTTCTTCTCAAAGCAGAAGATCAGCCGCACATCAAACTGCTTGCCCAGCGCCACCGCCAGCACCGAAGCGATCGTATCGGCATTGGTATTGAGTATAGCACCCTCCGAATGTGTCAGCGGTGCAAACACCGGCACAATGCCTGCATTCAGCAACGTGCTCAGGAAGTTTACATTTACCCCATCCGGCGTGATGTCGCCCACGAAGCCGTAGTCTACATCTTTCACCGGTCGGCGTACAGCCTTAATCGTGTTGCCGTCCGCACCCGTTAAACCAATGCCATTCGTACCCAGTTTCTGCAGCGTCGCCACGATGTGTTTGTTGACCAACCCACCGTATACCATCGTCACTACGTCCAGCGTAGCCGCGTCGGTAATGCGCCGGCCGTTGACATACTTCGACTCGATACCCAGGCTGTCGCCAATCTTTGTAGCGATCTTACCGCCGCCGTGGATCAGGATCTTCGGCTCGCGTATCGCGGCAAAGTCTTGCAGAAATGCGCTCAGTGCCGGAGGGTTGTCCAGTACGTTGCCGCCGATCTTGATGATAAAAAGTTTGCTCATTTGTTTCCGAGTAATTCGCTGATCACCGCCTGCGCCGCCCATACGCGGTTCGACGCCTGTTGCGTAACAATGCTGTTGGCGCTATCGAGAATCTCATCGCTTAGCTCTACGTTGCGGCGCACCGGCAGACAGTGCATAACCCGTGCATTGTTGGTAGATTCCAGCTTCTTCGCCGTCAGCATCCAGGCCGGGTCGTTGTTATAAATGCGGCCGTAGTCAGTATACGTACTCCAGTTCTTCACATAGACAAAGTCTGCACCGTGCAACGCTTTGTCCTGGTTCGGCTCGTAGGTTGCGCCTTTCGTAAACTTCTCGTCCAGCTCGTAGTCTTCCGGATGGGTAATGACGAAGTCCGCTTTGCCCCATGCGTTCACCCACTGCGCAAAGCTGTTGGCCACACACTGCGGCAACGCTTTTACATGCGGTGCCCAGGTCAGCACAATGCGCGGGCGACGTTGCTCGCGGAAGGTTTCCTGGATGGTAATAATATCGGTAAGACTCTGCAACGGGTGCAGCGTAGCGCTCTCCAGGCTCAACACCGGTATACCGGCATACTTCATGAATTGCTGGATATAGAGCTCGCTGTAATCGTCTACTTTGTTTTGCAACGACGGGAACGTACGGATCCCCAATACGTCAAAGTACTTGCCCAAGATCGGAGCCGCATCTTTTACGTGCTCCACCGTATTGCCGCTCATAATGGCTTCGTCTTCGAACTCCAGCGCCCAGCCGTCCTGGCCTACGTTAAACACGATCACCTTCATGCCGAGATTCTCGGCGGCAATCTGTGTGCTTAACCGGGTACGCATGCTGGGGTTGAGGAACAGCAGGCCCAGGCGCTTGTTGGCACCTAACGTCTGGCTTTTGAGCGCTTCCTTTTTAAAGGCCAGGGCCTTCGCTACGAGGGCGTCGATGTTGTCGACATCGGCTACGGAAATAAAGTTCTTCATTTCAGTTCTTCAGTCAGGGCAGTTAAAAATAGGTCGGCTTCCGTGCGGGTCAGCGTCAGCGACGGCAACAACCGGATGGTGTTGGGCTTGGCTTCGCCGGTAAAGATCTTATGCTTGTGCAGCAGGTCGGTGCGCACCGTAGCCTTGTCGTCGGGCAGGTCGAAACCGATCATCAGACCGCGACCACGCACGTCTTTCAAGGTCGGCATGGCCTTGAGTTTTTCGATCCAGTAATTGCCTTGTACCGCCGCGTTTTCGATGAGCTTTTCCCGCTCGATCACTTCCAGCACAGCCAACCCGGCAATCGAGGCGAGGTAGTTGCCACCAAACGTAGTACCGAGCATACCGCTCCACGGCTTGATGTCGGGGTGAATAAACACGCCCCCGATCGGGAAGCCGTTGCCCATACCCTTCGCCGTCGTGATCACATGGGGCCGTACGCCCGCGTGCTGATGCGCAAAGAATTTACCGCTACGGCCGTAGCCACTTTGAATTTCATCGAGAATAAAGATCGAACCGTTGGCCTGGCACTGGCGCTCCAGGAATTGCAGAAAGGCATCGGTCGGCAATTGAATGCCACCCACCCCCTGAATACCTTCGATGATCACCGCTGCCACCGTATTGTCCAACGCCGCGCTAAAAGCAGCCTCATCATTCATCGGCACAAACACGATCTCGTGGTTAGCGTTAAACGGCGCGACGATCTTCGGATTATCGGTAGCCGCTACAGCACCGGAAGTACGACCGTGAAACGCCTTCTTAAAAGCGATCACTTTCTTACGGCCGGTCACAAACGACGCCAGCTTCAGCGCGTTCTCATTAGCCTCGGCACCGGAATTACACAAAAAGAGTTGATAGTCGGGATAACCCGAAACGACTCCCAGCTTCTCGGCAAATTGCTCCTGCTGCGGGTTGCGCACGCTGTTGGAGTAAAATGCAATCTTGCTGAGCTGATCGGACAGGGCCTTAACATAATGCGGGTGCGAGTGGCCGATCGAGATCACGGCGTGGCCGCCGTACAGATCCAGATATTTCTGCCCTTTGTCATCCCACAACCAGGAGCCTTCAGCCTTGGCCGGTGTGATGTTAAACAAGGGGTATACATCAAATAATTTCATGACACAGTAAGAAGTAAATAGGTAAGAGAATGTGTAGTCATCAGAAGGCGATGCTCTTCAGCTTCAGCCCGGCCGTTTCTTCCAAACCAAACATCAGGTTCATGTTCTGCACGGCGTGTCCCGAAGCGCCTTTCAACAGGTTGTCGATTGCGGTATGTACCACCACCTTGTCGCCCTCCTTCTCGAGGCCCACGAGGCACTTGTTGGTGTTCACCACCTGCTTCATGTCCACGACGTCGTCGTACACGACGGTGAAAGGATGGCCCTGGTAAAAGTCGCGGTATACCTTGATCACTTCTTCCAGCGACAACGCCGTCGAGATCACCGAGCTCACAAAGATGCCACGCGCAAAGTCACCGCGCCACGGCACAAAGTTGATGGCCGCGGCAAAGTCCGGCTGCAGCTGGGCCACCGAGCGTTTGATCTCGCGCAGGTGCTGATGCGTAAGCGTTTTATAGGCCGAGATGTTGTTGGCGCGCCACGTAAAGTGTGTGGTGTCTTGCAGCTTCTGCCCGGCGCCGGTAGAACCCGTAATGCCCGTGGCATATACTTCGCCCAGCGCGCCCGTCTTCGCGAGCGGCAGCAAGCCCAACTGGATGGCCGTGGCAAAACAACCGGGGTTGGCAATATTGGAAGCCTGGCGAATGGCGTCGCGATTTAACTCGGGCAGACCGTACACAAAAGTGCGGTCGCCCACCGTCTCGCCCAGTCGGAAGTCCTGGCTCAGGTCGATGATCCTGACACTGGCCGGAAAAGGATTCTCTTGCAAAAACTTCTTGCTCTCCCCGTGGCCCAGGCACAGGAAAACAACGTCTACTGTATGCGCCAGGGAGTCGGTAAACGTCAGCTCGGTATCACCCCGCAGATCGGCGTGTGCCGAATACAGCGGGTTGCCGGCATTACTGCGGCTGTGTACAAATGTCAGCGCTACATCCGGGTGGTTCAACAGCAGGCGGATTGTCTCGCCGCCGGTATAGCCTGCACCGCCGACGATGCCTGCTTTGATCTTAGTGGCCATCGACGTCTGCTTTTACCTGGTGATAAATGGCCGTCTGGTTACCGAAAATCTTCGTGAACCCAATCACATCGTCGCCGGTCCAGCCGAGGTTCATCTCGCCGTACTTGCCGAACTTCGCCGACATGAGGTCGTACGCCGACTCGATGCCCAGTACCTGGTAGCGGTAGGGATGCAGTTGGATCTGCACCGTGCCGGTAACATGCTGTTGCGAGTTGGTCAGGAATGCTTCGATGTCGCGCATGATGGGGTCGAGGTACTGGCCTTCGTGCAGCCAGTTTCCGTAGAACTGCGCCAACTGGTCTTTCCAGCTCAGTTGCCATTTGGTAAGCACGTGCTTCTCGAGGGCATGGTGGCCTTTCAGCACCAGCATGGGTGCGGCGGCTTCAAAACCCACGCGGCCCTTGATACCAATGATGGTATCGCCCACGTGTATATCGCGGCCAATACCGTACGGGCCGGCAATGCCTTGCAGATATTGAATTGCTTCAGTAGGGTGTGCGAACGCCTTGTCGTTCACTTTCTTCAGCTCGCCTTTTTCAAAGGCGAGTGTAACGGTCTCGGTACCGGTTTGCGTCACTTGCGTGGGCCATGCCTCTTCGGGAAGCGTACCGAGCGACTTCAATGTTTCTTTACCACCCACCGATGTACCCCAGATGCCTTTGTTGACCGAGTACATGGCTTTGGTAAAATTCATCTGCACGCCTTTCGACTGCAGGTACGCAATTTCCTCTTCGCGCGAAAGCTTCAGCTCGCGGATGGGCGTGATGATCTCGATGCCGGGCACGAGAATATTGAGGATCATATCAAAACGAACCTGGTCGTTGCCGGCGCCGGTGCTGCCGTGTGCTACGGCATCGGCCTTCACCTCGCGGGCGTAGGTGGCTACGGCCAGCGCTTGCGACATCCGCTCCGCGCTTACGCTGAGTGGATAAGTGTTATTTTTCAGAATGTTGCCATACACCAGGTAGCGTATAACCTTATCGTAATAGTTGCGGGTCTCGTCGACGGTCTTGTGCGAAGCCACACCCAGGGTACGGGCGCGGGTCTCGATCTCCTGGATTTCCTGCTCGTTAAAACCACCCGTGTTCACGGTGATGGTGTGTACTTCAAATCCTTTTTCCTCGCCGAGGTACTTGACACAGTAAGAGGTATCCAATCCTCCGCTAAACGCTAATACGACTTTCTTTTTGCTCATCTCTCCGGTTGAAGCGCCGTGGGCTTGCAAGCTTCCGGCTGGTTATGTTAAAGTTTAAGGTTTCTACGAAATAGTCTTCTTGCTTACCAGAAGAAGAAAAAGCTCAACAGCGACTTCTTGTCCTTACTGCCGTCGTCCTTCTTCTCATCCTTCTTACGGAACGACTTCAGCAAAACAAACTGTTTGAAGCGCATCCATCGCTCGAACAGCTTCGCGTTGCCCTTGAACTCGCGGTGGCGGTGTGTGGTCACCAGCTCGCCTTCCGGCGTGACCAGGGTCTCCGCCGCTTTGGGAGCTTCTGCCGTCTGCTCGGCAGTACGTTTTGCTTCAGCCTCCTTCAGCTTCGCCTCAGCCTCTGCCGGGTCGAACAGCATCGCTGTACACATACAGTTTTTACGACCCTTGCTCATCAGAATCTCGTAGTTCACACAGCTTTGGCAGCCTTTCCAGAACTCCTCGTCGGTCGTAAGCTCGGAATACGTTACGGGCTCATAGCCGAGATCAGAGTTGATCTTCATCACGGCCAGGCCAGTCGTCAGACCAAAGATCTTCGCATCGGGATATTTCTTGCGGGACAGCGCAAACACCGTACGCTTGATGTCGGTGGCAACGCCCGTCTTCCGGAACGAAGGTGATACGATCAGGCCTGAGTTGGCCACGTATTTCCCGTGCTGCCATTCTTCGATATAACAGAAACCGGCCCACGTACCATCCGGCGCCAGGGCAATGACGGCCTTACCCTCCTCCATTTTCTTAACGATGTAGTCCGGCGAGCGCTTGGCGATACCGGTGCCACGAGCCTTGGCAGATTCTGCCATCTCCGTAACGATCGTCTCTGCGTAGTGTTTGTCGTCTACTGTTGCCAGTCGGACAATGAGATTATGCTTTTCCAAAGTGATTGCGATTAAAATTTGAATGATGAAAACACCAATGCTTAAAAGCACGTGCCTAAAAGCACAAAAGGCGTGATATCCCGGACATCACGTCTATCAACCAAATGTTGTGTGATGGAGGTATCAGATCCGCGCGAAGCGTACGGGTCGGGGTCGTCTGGTCACCATGCAGACAGTGTTTAAGAACCGGAATGTTCTTGAAGATTGGAGAGCAGCCTTGGCCGCAGATACTATGGTGAACAATGTTTTCAATTTCTTATCAAGCGTTAAATGTGAACGTTAGATGAAACCCATTCAGTTTTAATTTATTTGTTATTCGTAAATGCAAAATTAAACGGAAAAGTTTGGTTTATGGCAAACTTTTACGGGTCAAACTTTAAAAATATTTTTACACCTAACAAGGGCTAGGTTGGAATCACCCCCTATTACCCGAAAACTTGTTTACTCTAAGGAAAAAAAAGCCGTCTACAGCGAACTGAGACGGCTTTCATAAAGTGTTTAAAAATCCGGGCACGGAATCATCAGCTTATCCTTCGGCGGCTTCCGCGGGTTCCGCATCGGCCACGTGTACACGAGACTGAATTCATGCGCTCCACCACTACCGGTGCCGAGCTTCGAAATCGTGTAGTCATAGCTGTAACCAATGTTGATCGCATCCTTCGCACCAATCTGCGTAAAGCCGATCAGCAGCACGATCGATTCGTTGTTCACCGCGTCGCCCACCTTCTTGAAGGGCACGCCACGGTACCACGTACCGAGCACCAGCGGCTCGAAGGTGAAGTACAAGCCGAGGTCCATTTGGTCCCATTCGCCCTGGTGGCGATACTGAAACGCCGGCGAGATGCTGCGCTCGGCCTTGCGGGCATATACGCCCGAGCCGGTCGTGCCGGGCTTCATAAAGAACTTAAAGCCACCGTGCAGCGACAACTTCACGGGCAGCTTGCTTTCTTCACCGATCAGGCTTTGATTCGGTTGGGTCAGGTGCCATGCTGACACCCCCAGCCAGGCGCTCTTGGTGAAGAATACACCGCCGAACGACAGGTCTACAAACGTCCTGGCAGATTGTGTCTGGAAGGTCTCCGCAGTTTGCTGGCTGATGAGCTGACCGGTGCTGGGGTCATACTGATCGCCAAAGGTAAGCTTGTCGAAGTTTACGTCGCGGTTAAAGATGCCGATCTGCACACCGGGCCGGAAGCCCAGCTCTTTGGTAATCGACAGCTCATACGAATACTGCAAGCCCAGGCTTAGTGACCGGAGGCCGGCAAGCCCTTCGCGGTCCTGCGACAAGATCACCCCTATTCCACTGTTGTAGTCTTCGATAAAGTAGTCGAAGTACGCCGACAAGGTGGTGAAGTTGGCATCGATCGAAGGCCACTGGTTGCGGTAGTTCAGGCCTGCACGGGCCTGGTTTGTGGCGCCCGCCAGGGCGGGGTTCAGGTAAAGGGGCGCAGCATAAAACTGCGAAAATTGGGGGTCCTGAGCAGTTACCGCACCTTCCAACACCAGTATTAATGCGCACGAGAGCAGGATGATCCTGTACATTAAAAACGTTCTTTTTAGAGTAAGCACTTGAGGCAAATTAATGAAAAGTTATCCGTTATCCCTTACAGGTTAACCGTTAATTGTTGACTACCGGCGGGAAAAGCCGACACCAGGACGTTTTATCAGATCCAAAACGCCACCCGGAAACTCACCTTCCCAACCCGACAGCCAACCGGCGGTAATCCCGGTAAGCGCATTTCCATTAACGCATTATTTAACCCAAATTGTATACTTTAAAACAACTTGAGCGTTTTACATTTGACAATTTATTGTACCCCTTTGTAAGTTCGAACCCTTCAAAATCTGAGGAACGTGACCAAATATTTCTATCGACTGATCTTCTTGTTGGCCACCGTCATCCCCGCCGGTACCTATGCCCAGAACTTTTCCGGGCACAACTGGTACTTTGGCACCCGGGGCATACGGTTTAGCCGCGGCGACAATTCCGTTTCACTCATCACCAACCGCTACACCGGTCCTTTCGGCACGGGTGCCGGTGGTACGGCGGTCGTCTCTGATCCGTACACGGGTACGCTGTTGTTTTATACCGACGGCGTGAACGTCATCGATGCCTCCCACCAGGTCGCGCCAGGCGGTCCGATGAGCGGTATTAACACCCGCAACCAATCGGTGGCGGTCTGTAAAAATTCCTCGTTCCCCGGCGAGTACTACATCTTCTATGCCACCGCCGTTGGCGGCGTGCAATACGCCTTATTTGACTCTACTGCCATGGGCAACGGTACCACCTTCGGCCAACCGCCGCTAGGCGAGCTGGAGAGCGTGAACAACACCATCACGGGATTACCTACCGGTCTGTCCGAAGGCATGATCATGCTTCCTGATCCCAACTCGAACGGCTACTGGCTGGTGCTGCATGCTTCCGCATCAGCGACCTACCACTTTGTCAAAATTGACAACTTCGGTGTGAACTACATCGGTCCGGTGCCGGCGGGTACAATCAACAATGCCGTCAACTTCTCCTATCATCCGGCCACGCAAACCCTGGGCGTCTCGCCGGGCGAAGCAGGCCGCAGCATCGAGCTGGCCACCATCACGTTCCCGCCGGCCCGGGTCGCCCCGGCGCCCCAAACCCTGCCAACACTTGCCGTTACGTCAGTGCCTAACTCCACATCTCCGACAGCCAACGGCATCTACGATACTGAGTTCAGCAGCAGCGGCCGCTACCTCTACGCATCGCGCACCACCGGTGGCGCAGGTGACGTCGTCCAATACGATTTGAAACCCGACGCCGTACCGCCCCCGACGCCGGCATCCGTCCTCACGGCGTCTGCTCCTACGGCGAGCTTCGGCTTGCAGATGGGCCCCGACAGCGTGCTGTATTACCTCTATGCCTCCGGTGGCAACACACTGTTAGGCGGCTTTACCAATACCGACACCGTAGCGTCTGAAGTAGACTACGATGCCAGCATCTTTACCGGCAACTTCGGCGCCCATCAGTTCCCGTCGTTCGCACCGTTTGACAGCGTCAACTGGATGCTGGACTTTACGATTGACGGTACCTGCGCCAATTCCAACATTTCGTTCTTCCCCACCGTCAAGCCGCAGGCAGACAGCCTCGTGTGGAACTTTGGCGATGGCGGCACCTCCAGCGAATGGAGCCCGGTATATAACTACCCGGATGAAGGTGACTACACGGTAACCATGAAAGCTTATCTGAACGGTCAGGTCGATAGCGTTCAGCATCCGTTAACGATCCAACCGTTCGACGCGCAGATCAGCCTGGTGCAAGACACAACCGCGTGTAGCTGTGAGCTGCCGTTCCCGAAGGCCAATCCCCTGCCCCCCAATCCGCCCTCCAGCGTCAACCCGTGTAACCGCTTTACCGTGACGGCACAGATCAACGCCGGTAGCGGCGGAACGCCAAGCTGGCAATGGTACGGTCCTGCAGGCCCGATCGGCTCGCCGTCTTCAGGCACCACGGCCACGCTGCAGCCCGACTCGGCCGGATATTATTTCCTGGTGGCCACCGTCGGCGCCTGCCAGACTTCCGCGGGCGTAAACATCAAAGAATACAACGTACAGGATCAACGTGCCAACATCTGGTACTTTGGTAACAATGCAGGCATAGACTTTAACCCGGTATTCGATAATCCGCCCGGAGCACCCGAGGCCATTAGCAACCCGGTGATGGACGCCCTGGAAGGAACCTCCACGATCTCCGACCGCAACGGCCAGGTGATCTTTTTCACCGATGGCAACACCGTCTGGAACCATGACTTCGATGTGGTCGGCACCAACATCAGCGGCTTAAACGGCAACTCTTCGCAAGCAGCGCTGATCATTCCGGTACCCGGCGACGAGACGTTATACTACATCTTTACCACCGAAGAGATTCCGGGTACAGGTACGTACCGCCTGGCCTACTCGCTCTACGACATCAAGCTGAACTTCCCGACGGGTGGCCTGCGTGCGTCAAACGTGACACTCTTTACGCGGAGCACCGAACGCATCACTGGTAATGAGAACTGGCTGATCGCGCACGAGTACGGTAACAATATCTTCCGTGCATACCGCATTACCACCGCCGGTATCGACAACCCGATCTTCTCGGGCATTGGCTCGGATCATAACATTGCCTTCCCTGCCAACGCAGAAGGCTACATGCGTCTCGGCCCGCAGAACCGCCTGGCCGTGCCGATCTCCACGCCGGGGGTTTCCAACATCGTCGAAGTCTTTGACTTCATCGACTCGGCGGGTACGGTAACAAACCTGCGCACCATCAACATGAACACCACGGCCGGTCAGGCTTATGGTGTCGAGTTTGGTGCCGGTGGTAACAAACTGTATGTATCGTTATTGGGCTCTCCCTCCAAGCTCTACGAATACGCATTCGACTCCCTGGGCATACCACGCCAGCCGAGCGCCACGCCGCGCATGTCTGATGCCGACTATCCGCAAGGGTTGGGTGCCATTGTGATGGGCCCGGATCAACAGATCTATGTCGCGGTCAAGGACCAGCCCGCCCTGGGCGTAATCACCGTCGTACCGGATACCGCGCGGGCATCGACTTTCCAAATTGATGCGTTCCCGCTGGTGGGTGGAACGGTGAGCCGCCTGGGCCTGCCGAACTTTATACAGATCATTTCGGATGCGCCACAGGGACCTTCCATTGCGCATACCGGCGAGTGTTTAGGATCACCCACGAACTTTACCGGCTCCGGCACCGACCCGATCGACGTGCTCACATGGTCCTTTGGTGATGGTGGCGGCGAGTCGGGCATCAACCTGACCGAAGTAGAACATACCTACGCCAACCCCGGGACATATTACGTGGTGCTGAGCATCAGCAACCGCTGCATCGGCCCTGTAGCCATCATGCGTGATACAGTGATCATCAACCCGCTGCCACCCGATCCGTCTACAGTCCTGTCGCTGTGTCAACCGCCCATGGTGATCGATGCAAACCCGACGGATACTCCGGGCCTGACATACCTGTGGGAAGATGGACAGACAACCGAAACCCTTACCATCAGCGAAGCACGCACGTACTTCGTTACCGTGACCAGCACGGCCACCGGCTGTAGTGTAGAAGGTACGATCCGTGTAAACCCGGCCCTCGTTACGATCAACCTCGGCCCGGATGCTATTGTCTGTGCGGCGCCCAACACCGGCCAGACATTGAACACCAACATTAACATTAACAACCACCAATGGTCGTTGAACGGTGCCAACCTGGGCAACTCCGGTCCGACACAGCCGGTAGACTTTTCGGCTCCGGGTACATTCACGTACATCGTTTCGTATACGGACCCGAATCCTCCTGGCTGCTTTGCACGTGACACTATTACGTTTACGGTGAACCAATCACCCACGGTCACGCTGACTTCCGGTGGCCCCATTGCCTGCGCGGCCAACACGGGTCAGCTTACAGCAGTAGTAACACAAAGCACCAATTATTTTTATAGTTTCACCGGACCGACAGCGATCCCCAACGGTAGCTCGCCCATCACGGGTCCGTTTACGGGCCTGACACCCGGTACGTATACCATTACCGTGAATGATCAGGCCTCGGGCTGCCCTGCCGGCGCCACGGAAACGATCAATGGCATTGGTACACCCACGATTACGGATGTGAATACAACAGTCTGCCTCACGCAGCCGCAGCAAGTCACGATCACCTCGACAACCTCGCCGTTCTCCACCGCGGATGTATATATCATACAGGATGCCGGTACCGGAGCGGCAATTGGAGCACCGCAAAATGTACCTGCGGCTGGATTAAGCTTCCAGACCGCCCAGGCATTGCCTCCGGGTAACTATAACATAACCGTATACATTGGTGGTGCACCTCCTGCGGGCTGTCCGACAGGCGCATCCATCACCCTGAATCAGGGCCCTCAAATCCCGAACGCAAGTATTGACGTCAGCGCGCTTTGTACAACGCAACAGCTCACGGCTTTACCGGCCGGAGCGGTGAGCTATACCTGGAGCAGTGTCCCGGCTGGCATAGCGGGCACGGGCCAAACGATTCCTGTGGCAACGGTTACTCCGGGACAATACGCGGTGACTGTGTTAATCGACGACGGAACGAACTGTCCGACAAATGCAACGGCCAATATCTCGATCGAACCTGCGTTCTTTCCCGAAATCCTCCCGTACGACCCTTGTACCAATCCTGTTATCCTGACCGGTACCGTGAACAGCGTACAACCACCTGCCAGTTACTTCTATACCTGGACTGGCCCTCCTGGCAGCGGCATTTCCGCTTCCGGCATGCAGCTCGTTGCTACGGTGGAAGGCGACTATACATTGCGCGTGCAAAACCCCACGTCGGGCTGTTTCGGCAACCCGGATGCAGTCTTAGAAGATGTACGTCTCCTCGGCCCGCTGACAGTGGTGATTGCACCGCCTACCAGCCCGCCGTGCGACAACGCTCCGTTCACACTCGTGGCACAACCTAGCCGCGACGTGTTAACCTATCAATGGTCATTGAACAGCACCGACATCAGCGGCCAAACCACCGCACAGCTTGCCGACCAGCGCGCTGCAGGTCTCTACGGAGTCCACGTAAGCGACGGTCGCTGCGATGCCTCTGCCACGTTGCAGATTTTCCTGGCGCCTGCTTCGCCGGGCCTCATGCAAGACAACTTCGTGATCTGTCCCGACCCGGGCGCACCTGTCAATGTTCAGACAGCCACGCTTTATCCGGGGCCTGGCTTTGCCAGCTACGATTGGTACGAGCTCGTCGGCACCAGCGAGTCGTCGCTCAACTTCTACGACACGGCCTATATTGCCAGCGCAGCCGGTCGCTACCGCGTGCGCCTGGAGAACCAATTCGGTTGCGAGACCTCCGACGACGCCATTGTCGAAGTGGACTGCGAGCCGGTCATCAGCGCGCCGAACGCCTTCCGTCCTACCAGCGGATTGAACGCCAACCAGATGTTCCAAGTCTTCACATTCTATGTATCGGAAGAAAACTTCCAGGTATATATCT
The DNA here is from genome assembly GCF_018598175.1 of Dawidia cretensis. GTDB lineage: Bacteria > Bacteroidota > Bacteroidia > Cytophagales > Cyclobacteriaceae > Ohtaekwangia > Ohtaekwangia cretensis. The sequence continues at coordinate 4,528 of NZ_JAHESE010000031.1, read as the reverse complement.
TCAACCGCTGGGGAGAAATGGTCTATGAATCCAGTGACCTGGCATTTAACTGGAACGGTGGCTATAAAAACAATGCAGGCCAGCTGATGCCCGCCGGCACATACACGTATGTATTGAAGTATAAAAGCGAAGAGGAAAACGCCCCTGTTCGCGAAAAACGCGGCGGCGTATTGCTGTTGCGATAACACGCGACACGGTCACTGCTGACACATATCTACCGGGCTCCGCGCATCTCTGATGCCGGAGCCCGGTTCTTTTTTACCCCTCATCAGAAGCACACAGACACACTTGCGCGCTTCATTGGTTATTGAAGATTGTTTCTCTAACTATGCAAGGAACACAATCCTGGATTCACTACACCTATGAAAAAACTACTCTATGTCGCCCTGGCGTGGCTGCTGCTGGCAGCATGTGCCAAGGAGAAAAAGCCAGTCGACCCCGCCGACTTCCACATCATTCCTAAACCTGCTTCCCTTACTCCCGGCACCGAAGTGCTCGACTGGGACAATAAGAAGATCGCCATCATCGCCAGGACCGCCGACGAAAAGAACGTCGGTAACTTGCTGGCAGAATTTCTCAAAACCAAAAATCTCAACGCCACGGTAACCGAGTTCTCGGACGACGCCGATAAGATCGCCTTCTATACCGCCGAAGATCCAGCGCTTGGAAACGAAGGCTATACACTGGTAGTCGATGAAAAAGGCGTAAGCCTCACTGCCGCCGCCGGCGCCGGGTTGTTCTACGGCATACAGACCTTATTGCAGCTCATTCCCGAAAACGGTAAGACAGTACCGTATGTGACCATCACCGATCAACCGCGCTTTGCCTATCGTGGCCTGCACCTGGACGTAAGCCGCCACATGTTCCCACCCGACTTTATCAAGAAGTATATCGACCTGCTGGCACACCACAAGTTTAACCGCTTTCACTGGCACCTGACCGAAGACCAGGGCTGGCGTATCGAGATCAAAAAATATCCGAAGCTGCAAGAGATTGCAGCATACCGTAAAGAGACGGTGATTGGTCACGCACGTGACGCCGATCCCAAGAACCCGAAAGACTTCGACGGCAAACGCTACGGTGGCTACTACACGCAAGAAGAGGTAAAAGACATCATCAAATATGCGGCTGATCGTTACGTGACCATCATCCCCGAAATAGAAATGCCCGGCCATGCGCTGGCAGCCTTGTCTGCCTATCCCGAGCTGGGTTGTACCGGTGGCCCCTACCAGGCCGCCACCACGTTTGGGGTATTCGACGATGTATTCTGCGCCGGTAAGGAAGAGACATTCACTTTCCTGGAAGGTGTACTCGACGAAGTCATCACGCTATTCCCCAGCAAGTATATTCACATCGGTGGCGACGAGTGCCCGAAAGACAAATGGGAGGTCTGCCCGCATTGCAAAAAACGCATGAAGGCAGAGAACCGTAAGAACACGCACGAGCTGCAGAGCTACTTCATTCAGCGCATTGAAAAATACATCAATAGCAAAGACCGCCAGATCATTGGTTGGGATGAGATCCTGGAAGGCGGCCTGGCACCAAACGCCACCGTCATGAGCTGGCGTGGCGAAGAAGGTGGTATCGCGGCTGCCAGGCAAAACCACGACGTGATCATGACGCCGACGGGATGGTGTTATTTCGACTACTACCAGGACACCACCAGCGAGAACGAGCCCTTGGCCATTGGTGGCTACCTGCCCGTGAGCAAAGTATATTCCTACGAGCCCATCCCCGCCGTGCTGACCGCCGACGAGGCAAAGCATATCCTGGGTGTTCAGGCCAACCTGTGGACCGAATATATTCCTACCCCCGAGCACGTGGAATATATGATGTACCCGCGTGCCTGCGCCATGGCGGAGGTCGCGTGGACGGCGAAAGAGAACCGCAACTATGAGGACTTTTTGACCCGTCTCGATACCCACTTTAAACATCTCGACGCCTGGGATGTGCACTATGCCAAACACCTGCAGCACGCCGCTGACAGCACGGTCTCAAAGAAATAAATGTTGACAGGCCCTATTTTTGATGGGGTTTAGGGATTAAACGTATATTTTTCGACTATGAAACAATCATTTAAACTCCTGGGAGCCGCTGCCATTGTGCTGGTGGCCATGAGCTTTCAAATTATCAAAACACAGCTCACCGTAACCATTCGCAACGAGTTGGGCAACACCGAGCAAGGTGTTAGCGTGCAGCTTTTTGAGACCGAAGAAGACTATAAGAACGAAACCAACGTCGCGGCACAAGGTGTGACCGATGCCAAAGGCGTGGTGAAACTGAAAGAGCTGAAAGCCGTATCGTATTATGTACTGGCCAAGAAAGACGACAAAGATAACTTTGGCGGCGGCGAGCAAACCGGCAAGCTGGAAGCGAACCGCATCAACAAAGTAACGGTCGTCATCCAGTAACGACTTTATACTGCAACGCAGGCTCCACCTCCCGTCGGCTACCGGCGGGAGGTTTATTTTTTTCTCACCGACACACACCATGCCATCTATCGTACCCCTCCTGCACGAAACCTTACAAGCTTACAGCAGCCACTTTGCGGAAGAGCTGGCGTTTCGCGAGCAATTTCTTTCCTTGCTCACCCATCCGCGTGCCTTTCACCGCGACCACCTGCCCGGCCACATTACGGGCTCCGCCTGGATCGTCGATAGCGCGACAAAGGTTGTACTGCTCACCCACCACGCCAAGCTCAACAAATGGCTGCAACCCGGTGGCCACGCCGACGGCGACCCCGACGTGCAACAGGTAGCCCTGCGTGAAGCTTCGGAAGAGACCGGTCTAAAAAGCCTGCGACTTCGCACACCTGTCATCTTTGACATCGACATTCACACCATACCGGCGCGGAAAGATTTTCCCGAACACCTGCATTTCGATGTACGGTTTCTACTGGAAGCCGACCGTCACGAGCCTCTGGTCATTACCCACGAGTCAAATGATCTGCAGTGGGTAGCCCTTGACAGGCTGACCGACTACACCACCCAGCGCTCGATGGAGCGCATGCGCGAAAAGCTGCGGGACTAACGTTATTTGCTGCTGATGAGCAGCAGCACGAAGCCTGCGGTCACCATCCAGAATTTATACACCGAGATAAAGGGGATGGCCACCCAGCCCATGTACATCAGCACGGCCAGCGCAGCGAGAATAATGGCTATAATTTTTAAAACAGATCGCGTTTTGTTGCTCATGGCAGGTATATCGTGTTTACAATTTAACAGGTGTAAAGGTGATGGTTTTAGCAGAAAAGAAAAAAAGGTAGTTTTGGGGCCATGGCGGAAATCGGAACAGACATCGGCATAGCCAAGGCCCTACTCGAAGAAACCCAGGTGGTGGCGATTCCGACGGAAACCGTCTATGGGCTGGCGGCCAATGCATTGTCGGTCCCGGCCGTCACCCGCATCTTTACGGTAAAGAACCGCCCGCAGTTCGATCCGCTCATCGTGCATGTCCCCAACCTGGCGCGCGTACACGAATATGCGGAAGAAGTACCCGACACGCTGCGCGCCCTGGCCGAACGATTCTGGCCCGGCCCCCTCACCCTGGTGCTGAAAAAACGCGCCATCATACCCGACCTTGTCACCGCAGGACTGGACACCGTCGGCATTCGTTGCCCCGACCATGCCCTGACCCGACAGCTACTCGAAATGCTACCCTTTCCGTTAGCCGCACCCAGCGCCAATCCCTTCGGGTATGTAAGCCCCGTCACGCCCCAGCACGTCAACGATCAGCTCGGCGACCGTATACCCTATATTCTGGATGGCGGTCCCTGCCGTGTCGGCATCGAGTCAACGATCGTCGGTGTCGAAAACGGCCAGACGACTATATACCGCATGGGCGGCCTGAGCCTCGAAGACATCGGGCGGGTAGTCGGTCCGGTACAGGTACAAGCCCATTCGTCGTCCAACCCCAAGGCGCCGGGCCAGCTCAAGAGCCACTATGCTCCGGGCAAGCGCCTGATCCTGGGCACAATCGAAGAATTGCTGCAACAGTACCCCGCGCACCGCTCGGCACTGCTGACCTTTCAAGCCGATTTCAACTCCCCCTATCAATTCATTCTCTCGCCTGCCGGTAGCCTGACGGAAGCGGCGCAGCAGCTGTTCACAGCGTTGCGTGCCTTTGACAAAATGCCGGTAGACTTTATCCTGGCCGAGCTGGTGCCCGACGAGGGCCTGGGACGCGCCATCAACGACCGCTTGCGCCGCGCCGCCGCGGTTAACTAAAATTGCATACTTTAAACGTCGTAAGACGCAACGCTATGGAAAAACCTAAGAAACTACTCGTCCTCACCGGAGGGGGCGACTGTCCTGGACTAAACGCTGTTATCCGCGGTGTGGCGAAGCGCGCCCGCAAAGAAAAGGGCTGGGAAGTATATGGCAGTGTGGAAGCGTTTAACGGCGTGTTCAACGACCCGCAAGAGCTTATTAAGCTCACCAGCAAAGTAACGGCCGGCATTCACGTCAAAGGTGGCACCATCCTGAAAACCACCAACAAAGGCAACCCGCTGAACTTCCCCGTGGTACAA
>NZ_JAHESE010000030.1 GCF_018598175.1 Dawidia cretensis | reverse complement strand
TAATCGCCGACGGGCGCATCGCGGCCCTGATCTTCTTCTGGGACCCCCGGGCCCGGCTACCCCACGACCCCGACATCAAAGCGCTGCTACGCCTGGCCGTCGTATGGAACATTCCCATGGCCTGCAACCGCGCCACCGCGGACCTGCTGTTCTCATCACCCATATTTTTGGATGGATACACCCGGGGCGTTCCGGACTTCACGGAGTACAACAACCGGCCGCTGTAGGTTGGTTGCGATCTGTTCCGGCCGGGATAATCGATCGGGGGGATGCTTCATGGTAAAGCCCTACTTAAGCCGTACTAAAGCCGTACTTAATTGCTATTGGAGTGCTATCATCCCGACAGGCTGATGTTCGGTTTTTTGAAACAAAATCGCCCAAATTGTTGGAATTTGGAGACTACTTTGTATGTTTGCGCTCCCAAAAAATGGATCAGGGCACTCCTGAACCATTAGAAGGAAAAAATGGCGCGGTAGCTCAGGTGGTTAGAGCGTTGGATTCATAACCCAAAGGTCGGGGGTTCAACTCTCCCCCGCGCTACAGAAAACAGAGTGAGTGTGAGAGCGAAAGCGAGCACAATCACTCTGTTTTTTTCTTCACACTCGCTCTTACGCTGACACTAATTTGTAGGGGTGAGGTAGAGTATCAAACGAACACGGTCCGTTCGTCTAGGGGTTAGGACACCAGATTTTCATTCTGGTAACACGGGTTCGATTCCCGTACGGACTACTTAGACTAAAAGCCTGGAATCTGAACTGATTTCAGGCTTTTTTGTGTTCGATAATTCCTGTTCGGTATCCGCCTTGCGGCTGTTCTTTTACACGTCTTGCTTAGGTAAACCCATTTCACAGTATAAAGTAGTGGATGATTTACCCAACATCTTCACTTTTTAATTCTAAAAGCTAACGACCATTTGCGTATGCTATTATATCCTCTGGAATTATATGCCAAGGCATTAGATGTGAATTTGGATTCAATAGCGTAAGTTTTTTTATTCTCGCTTAATATTCGTGTATAGTTCTCCGGTTCTATCGATGTAATTAAGAACCCATCCGAGTCGAGAAGGTTTATTATGAACTCGAGCGAATCTCGACTAAATGGTTGCTTTCGTGTTATTGTAAGCTGGCAGTAAAGATCTTTTTCAATGTATTTTGTTTTTAGCTCTCCTGTGAATCCGTATGCGATAGAGTCCTCTGGCCAGGTCCTTAGCTTTTCAACTTGTAATTGATTGATTATTTGTAATAAGGAAATTGCGACTAATAAACCGAACAGAGATAGTGATGTTCCAAGTATTTTTCTTTTTTGTATGTCTGAATACTCAGCGTTATGGTGAAACCCAAATCTATGAAGGATGATGAAGTGTCCAAAAATATAGATTGGAATAAAAGAAATGGACAAGCCAACCCGGCTCTCCATGTCTATATTCTCAAAATTAAGGAAGTAAGCTGCTGTAATTGCTGAGGATATAACTATTAGAAAGCCTAAAATGCCAAGTATTCGACTATATATTTTCATCAGTTGAATATGTTTTTTTTGAACTTCGATAGTCCATCTTCGGCCTCAGGTATTTTAGTTTCTCCTAATTGGGAGAATTTTGTGATCGTAAAACCTGATATAAAAAAATCTTACCAAAATCATTTAGCTGATAAATTACGCCCGAGTTATTACCAGCGGCATCCCCTCCATCAAAACCTGCATTGCTAATAAGGCCAATTGAGAAGAGATGCTCTAATACATAATGATCAATTCGTCCGTTGTTACTAGTAATTGACTTCTTGTTCAGGAAAATTGAAATTTGTTCAGCATCTGGGGCAAAAGAATTTGCGATGAGTGAACTCAGTCGCATATACTTCGATTTGGAGATCTTTCCGTCTAAATAGATCCTAAACAACTTAGCCTGCCATCCAATTTTTTTTGCATCGTCCGCTCTTTCCAGTAAAAATAGAATCTTAGATCCGATCTCCTGAAAATCTTCATCTTTGAAATACTTTTCCTTAAGCTCATCGATGTCACGTTGATCTTTAATATGCAACTCATTGATAAAAATCAATATCCTTTTTAGGAGCAGGATATCACAGACGGATTTTGTAAGCTTACCAATCGAGAGCAACGAGCCAATAACTGGAATGTCCTTAAATAATCCATCTTTTAATAGGCTGTCTAACGCCGCCTCTCCTAGATTAGTAGATAACGATATTAATTCGGTTTCAGATTCTTTGTTCATAGAAACTGCTTACTGGGGTAATCTCAAGTAGAGTTTCAAGATACGACAACTAGCATTTGGATCAAAAGCTTGGAATCTGAATTTGATTTTAATAAATTAATTTTAAGGATATGGGATATATTTGTTAGAGTTGTGGGACGAATTCAATATTTTGTATGGCGTAACCTTCTATTTTTTTGCAGTTGATCCCATGCGGGGGAGTTATAGATTGAACGAAAAGGCTTAATGAAATTTAATGTAAACAATGTCCAACTTCCTGACTTTCAAAGTCCTTGTATGATAAATGTCAAATACTGAATTTAACCTTGAAGCTAATGAGAGCGGCATTGAGCATAACCATATGAAGTGGATCAAAACAAATTACATATTTATAATTATTGGAGTTGGCACAATAGCAACTGTTGATCTGTTAACAAGATTTTGGTTCTGGAAAGAACTCCACCTGAAGTTTGATTCATCGAATTTTAACAACATAGTCACCCCGATAGCGGCTATACTTTCAGTCTGGCTTTTTAGCTATCTTGCGGTTAAGCAGTATCGCTTGCAGTTATCCAGCAATCTCAAACAGAATTTGGATCGCGAGTTTGATGACCTATACAAAAAGATGGAGGAGAGCATTGAGGAGAAAGTTTTGATGGCTGTCGGAATTCGATTCAACCAGACAGTGAATTATTCTGTAACCGGTATGAGCTCCCTAAATTATTTTAATGAATTGATTAAAGCTTTTGATCGAATTTTTGCAGACTAGGATTTCATAAACGACCACACAAATTATTTGAATGATAGAAATATTAAGATCCATAAAGATTATTTGCAAAAGCGGGCGTACTACGATGATCTGCGCTTTGTAATGGCATTCTCGTACTTTCCAACCGCTAAATACCACGAGGTTGGATTTTTTCTGGACCAAGTAAACGCATCTGAGCTCCTTGAATCAGACAAGGCATACTTCAAAACCAAGACAGTGACATATTGTTTAGAACGGTATTTTAATTTTGTAATTCATCGCGGCGGCGTTGAAGTCCCCGACCTTTTCCAAGACGGGGTTGAGGTATCTTGGAAGCCCTTTCGGGCAACCGGATTTGATCGGTTCTTTACAGTGTTCAGAGATAAGCTAATGTCATAATTCTAAAGACAAGAAGAACTAACATTTTCGGCTACTACTCTTCGAAAATAGTAGGTTGCGCCTGACGTGAATTGTGTCATGGTGGCTATGGCACTGTCGGAAGTCATGCCCGTCCCTTACCCCTGAATATCTGTCCCGAACTAAGTGCAGGCAGGGAAAAATTGCGATTTTGCTGCCAAAATGGCAACCTCCGCTACTTTCAACCCCGGATCAGTCCTCGGAGCATTTGGAGATCAGGATTCAGCAAGCACGAATGCAGCACCCTCCGGTCTACATTTTCGATTTAAGAGCAAACTTTTCGGAGTTTGCTTTTTTGTTTTGTAACCTTTTCAATTTTTGCGATTTTGGTGTATGCCGTTGCGTTGTGTAGGATTAGGACATAAGTGCCGATATTTTGAGGCTTAGCCACTCACGGAAAGCTTAGGTAACACCACCACGTTTTCTTTCATTCTTACGCTCGCCCTATTAGCTTTGTATCGTTACCTATCTTATAAGTCACTATTTTGCTATGCCAATACCAGAAAAAATACCCATTCTCCGAATGGAAGACTACCATACTCACTATCTAGGTAAAACGGATGACGGTCGGCAGTTCTTTGGATACGAAACTTTTGTATTTCCACCGGGTGTACCGGCAGAGGCACTGATGAAACACCGGAAGGAATACGTTGTATTATATCTTTTTGATGACAAGGGAAATCATTCGGAAACCAAACACTGGTTTGCCGGGACCGTCGGCGTTGCTGATCAAGAAAAAATGATTGCGTGGCTTCAAGACGAAATTGAGAAATTGGGGAATGTTACGTATACGGACATAGAAGTAAAGCCTTTTCAATCAACTGTTGACGGTGTTGTGTTCGGCCTGGTATCGAACGAGGAACATAAAGCTGTGGAGCTGCAACCGAACTCGACTATTGCTTTTTACGAACCGTGGGACGGGGAGTACTATACGTGATTTACGAGGGCAATCCGGTCGCGGAGATTAGAAATGGAGATGAGCTGACCAGGTGTCGCGGATTCACAGTTGTTCGGTCATTTTCGCTGTGAGCGATTTTTGCACCATCTCCGGCAATGTAGCAATGGCCCGATTAACACCTTCGAGGTTACGCTGGTAGGCGGGTGTCTTCATTGATTCGCGGTTATAGAAGATAAGAAGCTGTGCCATGGCGGTGCGGTTATAGAGATCGAGTCGCTTGTCTTCAATCATTGCCAGCAGCAGGGTTACTGCGCTGGTTTGGTTTGCAGATTCCGTCAAGCCCCGTGCCATGACAGCGGTTGATCCCTGGTAGTGATCTATGTTTACGTCGCGGGAAGAGAGGCAAGCGCCGATCGACAATTTCATGCTGTTCACTCCCATTTGATCTAGCTCCCGGACATAGGTTTTTCTTCTCGTTGACGTGTCGGAAGGCTCGTATTGATAGAAGTGGTCATTCATGACATCCAGGTGAGCACGTAAAAAAATCTCCCACTGGTTTGCTCGTACGGCAAGCTTGCAAATCTCTCGGGTGTAGCGCGTGGGCCACATGTCCGCGCCACAAGTGCGGAAAGGGCGAGAACTCCGCTCCAGGGACAATGCCCGCTCGGGGGAAAGATACCGCACGGCATACTCGTCAAGATAAAAATCGTGACGATGGGTGATGGCTTCTGCTACAGCATCGTCCAGTAATTTCATATTAACCGGGTCTTGCATTTTTCGGTCGAGCGCTGCCAGACGACGGTTGTACCAGCCTTCCACAGCCGCGGCATACGCGTCCCACCGCCGGCGTCGCTCTTCCTCATCGGCAGATTCCTTCGTTTCTTCGGGGGCAGGTTCGAAATCCGAAACCAAGTCTACGTATTCCTTGATTTTAGACAGACTGTCGGGGATTGCATCAAGCCTGGGAGTGTCTGCTGGCGAAAAAATGGTGGTAGTAGTGTCGATCATGCAATCGACGTACCGGATGAGTGTCGCGTATTCAACAGGAATTTGCATCGACGTTAGCTTTTTAAGATATATCCCTCTCAGAAAGGGATAATGATAGCTAAATACCCAGCCGGTCGACCTATCATGGATAGCCACATCCGGAACCCTGAGCCAGGCCGGTGCTATATTGGAAGCGTAGCGTATGGTCTTTTCGCCGAAGAGATTCATGCGCTCCTTGGCGATCCAGACATTTCGTAACACCTTCGCCGAAGGGAACATCTTCTGTAACTTCTCAATCGTCATGGGATGCGCCATGACCTCGAATGCTTCAGCGGAGTCAGCAAATGTATCTATATAGTCGCCATAGCCTTGTTCCAACGATCGGAATTGCTTCGGTGGAGACGTTTCACAGCGCAGGTGCAGGGAATCGATGACCTTCTTCAATTTCACCATCGTCGCGCTGTCATAGACCAGTCCATTGTCGCAGAGCTTAAAATCACCGAACCGTTCTCGATTAACGGAATCTACGGCGGGGCTACAACAAATGAGAAAGGCAAGAGTAGCGAGCAGCGGAAAATTCTTCATAGGCACCCTCATAATTGAACCAGGCGGAATAAGTCACAAACATAACATGGCGCTATAACGACGGGCACTCACGCTAAGTGCGGCAAACCGCCAAAGAGGATGAAATTTGGGCAAGATATCCAGCCAGGGTTATTGCTAACCACTTGTCAGCATTAACCTACAGTGATCACCTAACTTCATGATGCAGCTCAAATTTATTGGGCAAACCAGCAAAGCCTATGATTTGGAAGCATTCTTAACCCATTTGTAGGGGGGCTATATCAATCTCTAATCGCGGGGTGTCTGGATGAGATAGAAGAAGGCAGTCATTGACTGGAAATCTATACTTTTAGGTGCTAATAACTAGGGTAAGTCTTCACGGTCACTTTCTTTTTTTTGTTAACGTTTGTTAGTCGTTGAAGGCTCGGGTTTATATTCCGAATAAGTAATAAATGTTTTTCCATCGTAAAGGAAGAGACTTGTTTCTCTGGTGCCTATCCAAAGATTGCCACTTTTATCTTCCAAAATTGACCAAACCCAAGGATTGATTAGCCCATCTTTTGTAGAAAAATGAGTGAAAGTTTTGCCATCATACCGGTGAATACCATCACCACCAAACCAAAGGTTTCCCTTTTTGTCTTCTATAATTCGAGTAAACCCATTATTAGGAAACTTAAAACTTGTAAATGATTTGCCATCATACCGGTAGGCTCCACCCCAATTAGTGAACCAAATATTCCCGTTCTTGTCTTGCAGTTGAGGCCAGCCCCAACGATGAGGTTTTGGCTTTGGCCCATCTTGAAATAATTCCACTAGTTCAAGTTTTGTTACAGATTTTCCATCGTAACGATACACACCTTTGTCGGTTCGTGCTCCAAACCAAATGTTACCTGCTTTATCTTCTAAAATTCGTTCCGCGTTATGGTTAGTGCTCAAAAAGCCACTAGCTGTCTCATCAATTATAAATGGAGTAAAAGATTTGCCATCGTAGATATAAACACCATCTATAGTTGCGAACCATAATTTTCCGCTTTTTGCTTGTATGATACTGAATACCCAATGCTTGTTGCGATAGTGGTCATTCTTGTTGGGAGGCAAGTTTTTGGGTAAAGGAATCTTGATTTCTGTAAATTTTTTACCATCGTAAAGACACAGTCCCACTTCTGTACCTATCCAAATCTTACCGTCTTTATCTTCAAATAGGGTATAGACGCTATTACTGTTAAGCCCATCTGCCAGTAAATATTGGGTAAACGATTTTCCGTCATATTTATAAAGACCATTTTCTGTGGTGCCGAACCAAAGGTTGCAGGCTTTGTCCTGTAGGATACATTGAACATTGCCATATCGGGGTGAGCCAATGGTTTTTATAAGTTTTGGATGTTCCTTTTCTTTTGGTAAATATTTTTTAACTGGTCCGTTGCAGGCAGTGCCCAAAATGAGTATAAAGAGTAAACCACAGGTGCATTTCGTCATCTTCTCATTTTTAATATCAGTTTTAACAAAGCTACAAGTCTTTATGCTCGGCTTTAGTAAAGGAATTGTTAAAAAATGTAAACGAAATGTAAAAGTTGAATGGATAGCATAATGTTAAATACTGAATTTTTGTCAAGGGTTGACCATTCATATATACTGAGGCGCTTCGGTCGCAATAGCAGGAAATTGTCTTGAGTACCTGGGCGGTATACCGCTCAGCATCAAATGCGACAACATGAAGACCGCTGTTGTCCACGCCAATCGTTATGAACCTCAGTTCGCCGAAGCCATGATCTATTGCAAAAGATGATGAGGTTTGGCCTTCACAATACATGTGTGACAAAATTACAAATCACCTTCGCAATAAGGACTATAAGTATCATTGCGAACATGTTTCGTTTGAGGGGGGACATTATGTTATGAAGAAGCATTTTGACAAAGTTTTTGAATTTGCAGAGAAACATCATCCCATCGGTCCCTGACTACATACCAAGTGATGTTCAACAAGAAAAGGCAAAAATGTTCTTGTCAGCCGTGTTTGATCTTCTCCATACGGAGTTGATAACCACACAAGAAATAGAATTTGTTGGCCAGGGAGAAAACTTCGAAAGCGTGTCTTGTAATCTGTGCGGGCAAGATATTTCTGGAGAAGATTGGCTGGATAAAATGGATCTGGCATATCAAAGCCTATTCAAAAAATTGAACATTATGACCTCATGTCAACACGAAACGTCACTGAATGATTTGGATTATAAGTGGCCTGCAGGCTTCGCCAAATTCGTTATCAGCATTTCAGATGCTCAGAATGTACCGAGTGAGAATGAGTTGATGCAGTTACAGGAAATTTTAGGAATGAGAATGCGGGTAATCTGGGCTCGCTACTAGATTAATCAGTCGAGTCAAGGCAAATGGGCAGGAGGCTTGGTGTAAGATATTTATCGAACCGGCAATTCTTGCAATCTCGTCAAATTCTCAATAATTTGGTTCGATATCAGTACCTCACAGTCGACTACTAAAAGCCTCCCAATAACGAAAATTGGAAGGCTTTGTTAGTGATCGCCCTGGGTATTTTTGATTGGCATCACGCGTCACCTATCCCCAATGATACGCACACGATCGGCTGCCAGCACCTGCTGTGAACGTGTACGCTTAAAATCCCGCAGGAACTCCGGGGTAGACTTGCCGGTAAGCGCTTTAAGTTTGCGGTGTAATTGTATACGGCTTAACCCACTGGCTGTAGTGAACGCTTCTGCGTCGAAAGTGGCCTCGGCGTAACGTTCTTCCAGGATCTCCAGCAAGGAATCCATAAAATCTGATTCCGGATCGGATGAAAATATATCCCGCGGTTGTGCAAGCTGTTGATTGAAAGCATGGCGCAGGTTCTCGCGTTGCGCAATAATGTTCTGTACCCGCAGGCGGAGTTCTTCGGGTGTAAAAGGTTTGCTAATGTATTCGTCTGCATCGGCTTGAAGCCCTTGTGCCTTGTTCTCCTGTTCTGCATTCGCCGTCAGCATCACCACCGGGATATGGCTGGTGATCGTAGCATCGCGCAGCTTCTCACAAATGTTCTGGCCATCTGCCGGCGATGTCTCTATATCGGTAATAACAAGATCGGGCACTTGCGCTTGCGCCTTCTCCCATCCCGAGTTTTCGTTGGTGGCAACGATCGTCCGGAACTGTGTTTTTAAGGTCTTCTCCATCAGCGAGCGCATCGCCGCGTTATCCGCAATGATCAGCACAACGGCCTGGTCGCTGGTTTCATCGTCCTGTACGGCAAGCGCGGCCTCGAGCGTAGCCACCGCAGGTGGAACGGATTTCGGCTCGGCCGCAACAGGTCGGGGCGCTGGGCGTGGGCTCGCGGAAGGAACGGGCGCTCCCTGCGCCGTGGCACGTGCACGCGGCGTTGACACTTTCGTGTCGGGTACCTTTTCAGATTTCCTGGCCCGAGTCGAACGCCGGTAGTACAGTAGAGCACCTATGCCTGTCAGCAACACGACCAGCAATACCGCAGCCGTCAGGTAATTACGTTGTGTCGTGAGACCCTGTAACTCGCGTTCCAGTACCTGGACCTGGTTCTCGGCGGTGAGCGTAAGGGAATCATCAGCTACTTTATTTCGCGCATACCGCGCTTCGAGCTCCCGGTATTGTGCCAGCGCTTCTTTCCGGTGTACGGTGTCGTTCAGTTGTAAATAGGCGTGCAGCTGTGTAAAAGCTTTTTCGTATTGCTTACGTTCGGCATACCATTGTGCCAGCGTATAATAGGCGTCGGGCAGCGAGCGCACATTGGTGGCGGTCGTTGCCGCGACGACATTGTCCACTAACGTCTTTTCAGCATCCGTACCGCGGCGACGCGAAGTCGAGACGACAGCCAGGGACGTCTTGATGCGGGTCATCATGACGCTGTCGCCGGAGACATAGGCCAGGGATAACGCTTGCAGGAGATAACGCTTGGCCTGCTCCGGGTTTTTCCGGGCCGTGTATAGCATGCCGAGGGAATACAAGGTCTTCAGGGCTTCCGGTGTGAGCTTCATGGCCTCTGCCTGTGAAAGCGCGCGTTCGTAAAAGTCGGCCGACGTTTCATAGCGCCCCATGCCGGCATAGGCCTTGGCCATGCCGCTTCGGATCGCGAGGGTTTCGCGCGCATCTTTCACCACATCCTGTAACTTCAGGGCTGACTGGAAATACTTCTCCGCCTCGCGGTATTCTTCCTGCTCCAGCAGGTCCATTCCCAAGCCCCGCAAGCTCAGCGATTGTCCGCGAACGTTGCCCGACTTCTCGAATACACGCAAGGCACGGCTGTGATAGTCGGCAGCGCTGACCGGATTTCGTAACGACAAATGTGTATTGCCAATGGTTAGCAACTGCTCTCCATAAGAAGGATCGGGCTCGACGGCATCGAGGTACTCTAATGCGGAGGTCATATAAGGAAGTGCCCCTCTCAGATCTCCTTGCCGCTGGAAATAAAGACCGGCGGTCATGAAATACCGCGAAGCTATTTTATGATCCTTACGATTGTCGGCAAATAGATTTCCCAGCAACCCTAAGTAATGACGGGCACTGTCGGGCCGGCCACCGGCCTGGTAAACAAGTGTAAGTTGTGCGTACGTGTTTGATAGTGTATAGGGCGTCCCGGCAAGGGACGTCACGTGGTGAAGGCTGTCGATACGCCGCTGCGCAGGATTCTGCCCATACACCGAACAAAAAGCAAACAACACGGGAAAGCAGAGTAGCCACCGCATAAATAGAAGGGTTTTAAGTAGGGTTTTATCGCAACGAAGGTACGAATTCCCCCAAAACCGCCCCATAAAATATTTTTTGATCGGTGCTTTTTCATGAATCTATCCGAAAGCTTCATCCGCCGATGTAGACGCTTCATCAACAAACCCGGCCCATCACAGGGATTCATGCGTTATCCTTGCGGCATGTTCGCACCAAACAGATGTACCATGAAAATATCTTTTTTTTAGCACAATGATTTACCAGGAATAGCGTTGCTGCCCGGCGGCAGCAACAGCGCTCCAGGCCATATCAATTCCTGCCGCGTCTCTTATGATACTCTTTTGCAAGGCATGCAGCATGCCATTGCGCAGTTTGAGAAACTTGATGTTACAAAAACAGCTAAAATCTTCAACCCAGTATCCGCCAATTCATCAAAACCTCAAAGCAGAACGTTACCACTAACGATCAACTCAGGCGAGTGCTTAGTTTAGCATTTAGTATAAGCTTTTCCTGGTTTTGGCATTCCCATCCATCGCCACGTTAATGAAGGCAATTGGATATGAAACTGCATTGATTGGAAAATGGCATTTGGGCGCGCGTTCCCAGCATAGCCCTGGTAAAAATGGATTTGATTTTTCTTCGGTATTCACAGCGGTGCAGTCGATTATATATCACACAAAGGTACCAGCCGACTGCCAGACCTTTATGAAAATGAGGTACCTCTCCGTCATGGTATTGGTCTAATCCGGATATTGCAATACTCCACTTTCATCGGCGGCCCTACATGCACTTGCAGGCCCAGCCGTCCGGAGAATTTTTGTGCGCCGGCATCGTCATCGGTCACGTCGCTCATCAGTACGCCGTTGATGTAGTGCTGCATACGGTTGCCCTTTACCACCAGCCGGCATTCGTTCCAGTCGCCACTTTTGATCTTTTGCCGCAGCTCATCGCCGTCTCCCAGCGACTGGGTGATGGCTGGCTTCTGACCTGCCTCCAAATGCGACTGTTCTCCGCGCTTGGCCAAAAAGCCACGGCCCCGCTCTTCGTAGTTCTGACCGGTATAGGTATGCTTACCATCGATATCTGCCTGGTATCCTTTCAAACCATAGGGCACACCACTCACCGGCTCACTTCGGTAATTAATACCGCTGTTGCCGGTTTCGGTGATCTTGAAGTCGGCCACAAGCTCGAAGTCACCTGGCTGGTCACCCTGCCAGATCAGAAAAGTATTGTTCTTAAGCGTAACACCTGGCTTTACTTCACCTACAAGAGTACCCTGTTCTGCACGCCATACCGATGTATCGCCAGCCCAGCCCTTCAGCGTCTTGCCATCGAACAAAGAGATAAAGGCATCTTTCTTTTGCTGCGCCTCTACCACCGGTAGAGCACTCACATAAAAAAGTGCCAGCAACAGGACCGTCTGTATCTTCATAGCTTATTGCGTTTTCTTACCCGTATACACTTCATGATTTTCATTGCCGCCCGACTTCAGGTAGTTCACCAGGTCGTTCAGCTCCTCGCGGTTCAGACGGTTGATCAGCCCAGGCACCATCGGCGAAACTTCCGACACACGTGTGCGCGCCACCGCTTCCTTCAACAATTCTCGTACTACTTGTGGGGCAAAGGGATTTTGGGCGATGTAGTACTTCCTAGCATCTTCGCGGATCAGCCTGCCCAGTACTGTCGTGCCGTCTATTAATACAAACACGGTCGCGCCGTATTGATCGGATATTGTAAGGCTCGGGTTGATCATGGCTTCAAGAATGTCTTTCGTCGAAAAGCGGGTGCCTGTCTGCGTCAGGTCGGGTCCCGACACGCCGCCTTCACCCTTGAACGTGTGACACTGGATACACAGCGACGCAGCAAACATGTCCTTGCCCCGGACGAAATCAGGCTTGTCGGTAACATTGTTCAACTCCAGCAACGCCTCCTCTACGGACCAATTGCGCCCCGGCCCCTGCGGCTGATGCGCATTGTCGACCAATATGTTGCCTGACAGCTTCACCAGCGAGTCGCCCGACAGCTTATTGTAGTACGTAAACTGTCCCACGGGCACGGTCTCCAGGGCATTGGTCCGGGCCTTGTCGATATATCCGCGAAAACTATGGCCGCCCTTGTAGCTGAAAGCATGATAGAACCATTCGAAATATTTCTTGCGCAAATCGGCAGACCACCCGTTCTTAGCGGCGCTCAATGCCGTGGCATAATAGGTCTGCTGTGCCGGCGGCACGTTCGATAGCATGTCGGCAATAGCCATGCCGTATTGCGGGTTGCGTAGAATCATGTCAGAAGACTCCATCAACGTTTTTCCAGCGCGGTCGTCCTTGGCTGTTTCGAGCAAGGTCATGGTCTTCTCTACTACGCCGGGGGCATCCAGGTAAACCAGCACTTTGCAAAGCGCGCGGTTCAGTGTATTCGAGCGGGCAGGGTATTGGTCGTTAAGGTAGGCTGTTACCTTTGTCTTCACCGGGCCCGTGGGCATACCCATGCGCGCCAGCACCAGCTCAAATACACGCACGACATCGGTCTGCTGCGGTTCGGTAAGCCTGGCGAAAGGTATGCGTATTAAGGCTTCGAGCAACGCGGGCTCGACCTGGCGGCCGCCTTGCCGCGCCAGGGCCGTGGCGGCATGTGTCAGCAGCACCGGGTCTTTCTCCTCCAGCACACGTGCCTGCCAGGCCGCCACGGGCTGATGCTCTATGGCTATGCGGGCTGCATAGCGTATAAAACGGTCCTCATGCTTCAGGTGAGGCCAGGCTTCTTCGACAGCGCCATCTTTTACGCCCGAATGAAATGTCTCGAGTCTTCTGCGTAGCTGCTGCACCTCGCTCAGCGCAACGGCCTCTGCTTGCGGAGCCGGCAAATGGCCGGTATAGTAAACGCGATAGAGATCCGACTCCAGGTTGCGCCCACCCGTTAGAAAATACAATGCGCCATCGGGCCCGATTACACCATCCGTCAGCGGCAAGGATGTACCGGAGAGAAACTCCTCGCCCCTGGCCGTATAAGAAGCACCGTCGGCTTCGGGGTAGATCGCATAGACAATGCCGAAACTCCAGTCGAAAGCAAATAGACAATCCTTATACTTTTCAGGAAAACGCGTGCTGCCCCCATACACGAGGTTGGTCGGAGAGCCCTGGCCAATGTCCATCACCGGCGAAAGGTTGTCGGCAAAGTACGGCGACCACACGCTATTGCCCGTGCGCCAGCCAAATTCACTACCGCTTGTAGCGTGGCAGATGCGTGTAGGCCGATACCAGGGCAATCCGAAATCCCACTCCATATCCGAATCGTACGTAAACAAATCGCCGGCGGCATTAAAGGCCAGGTCAAAGGGATTGCGATAACCAGCGCTGACCAGTTCCCATTTGTTACCGGTGGAGTCGATGTGCGCGATCCACCCGCCGGGGGCCTTGAGCTCGGCAGCGTGACCGTTGGGATCTGTGATCAGCGGAAAAAGGTTATCCTCACCCCAGTTCGAGGGTAAACGGTAGCTATCCATCGGCGGCACTTTGGTGTAATTGCCGGCGATCAGGTACATCGATTTTTCATCGGGTGCCAGAATGATATTATGAGGGCCATGCTCTCCTGCGCCCTGCAACGTCTTCAGCAACGTGATTTTATCGAACTGGTCATTGCCATCAGTATCTTGTAAACGGTAAAGACCGCTGCTTTTTTCAAATTCCTCGTCCTGATCGTGGTTCACCACCACAAACAGGCTGTTGAAGGCCCAAAGCAGCCCATGCGCATACCCGATGCTCACCCGTTGGGTTGTATCGATGCCATTATCCGGTTGCTCCAGATCGATACGCTCCGCACGTGTTCTGGTCGTATCGCCTATGGCCGGTATCGTAATCCGGTATATCGCACCGTACTGATCAGATGCCAGTAACCGGCCTTTAGGGTCGAAGGTCATCGACACCCAAGACCCCTCCTTGTTCTCCGACGGACCATACAGCCGCTCTGCTTTAAAACCTTCCGGCAGCTTGAGCCTGGCGATCTTCGGATCCTGAAGAGCAGCGGCATCTTCTCGAGCAGGACCGCAGGACACTGTTAAAAACACTACTGGTAAACAAAGAATGAGCAGGTTGAGAAAGCGAAAAAAACGCAGCGGACAGATAAAGGTCAGAAACATGGAGTTTGGCTTGGTTTTGCGAGTATACAGTTTATCAACTAAGCGATCAATGCATTCTGTAACAACGGTGATAATTTTCCGGAAAATGATCGTCGGATTTTATTAAGATGTTCGGGTATTATTTCCATCCTGCACTGTCCTGAGTTCCGGTAGTTTAACTGGGCGTAAGCTTTCCCTGGCAGCTACATTTCAATATAGTAATTATCGTAGGGCGGATTTTAGAGGTGGCGTGTTATTTAATCCAGTCCTTTCTCAAGTTTTTCGGCCAGCTCATGGTATGCATTCAGAAGTGGAATGTATTTTCCATTGTCCGGGTTTTTGATCGATTCAAATTTTTGTCTTACGTATTCGACATAATCGAGATATTGCGGGTCGTTGCATAATTTTAGGGTCACCATTTTTTTCAACTGAAATTCACCGCCAATGTGATAGGTCAAGTCGTCTTCAGGTGTTTTTTTGATGAACTTATTTAGCGGCTCAATACGATGATATGTATCAAAAAAAGGAAATACAACAGCATTGCAATATTGCTTTACAGCATCGCTATAGTGAGCAAAGTCGGATTCGGTAGCGATTGTGATCGCCGAGATTTGCCGCCCTCTCATTATGGCCGCTTCTTTGTTATTATAATCGCGCAATGTGTAAGACGTTTGATCAAGCTCATATTTAAGTAGCAATTCTTTTAGCGGATCTTCAATTTCCTCAAAGTAGATTCCCATGGAAAGCGCTTCAAAATATATGCCAGGAGATCTTTTTAGTTTATTGCATGTACATGTATATTTGATATGATCAATTTTCTTACTGATCTCATATCCAAACTCGTCTACATTTGATAGTACAAAACCATGTTGTTTGAAGAATGGCACCAGGTATTTCTCCAAATACTGCTAATTTCTTCGGTTTCAATATGTTCTTCAGATGCATCGGTTGGTCGAAGCGGTTTATCCTGGGAATAAAGCTTCGATACAGAAATAATGATTAATATAGCAAATACAGGATATTTCATTGTATGATGTTTTTAGTAGGCGCCACTACTGGCTTTCCTACAGGCCGCGTTTGCCGCGCCCAAATTAATGATTTAATTTTTGGAGGCAAATACGACAATAGATAAGTGGCGCAAATGCCCCCGGAAATTGTCGCGATTTAACGCTACGATAAAAGTCTTAACTTCCGACATTCGTATACACCAAAGATAATCGACATGGCCAAAATAGTTGCAACCTTAAATATAGCTCTCAACGGTTCGTGTGATCATACGTCCGGACTCGCCGACCAAGAATTACACGATCATTACACGGAAGTGATCCGCGGCTCAGATATTATTCTTTATGGAAGAACCACGTACCAGCTTATGGAAGGTTACTGGCCCGGACTGGTTAAAAATCCTAGTGGAGAAAAGTCGATGGATGAATTTGCAATTGCTTTGCACAATATCCAGAAAGTTGTTTTCTCACGCACACTGAAATCTCTTAGCTGGGAAACTTCTGTTCTTGCCAAAAAAAGTCTCGAGGATGAAGTTCAGGCATTGAAGAAACAGCCCGGTAAGGATGTTCTGATTGGAAGTCCAAGCTTGATTAACGAGCTAACGAAACTTGGCTTGATCGATGAATATCAACTTTGTATTCATCCGGTGATTGCGCAGGACGGATTACTTCTGTTTAAGAATATCCAGGAACGACTGATTCTTAAGTTAATGAAGACTAAAACTTTTCAGGCCGGGCAAGTGATGCATTATTATGAGAGGCGAAAAGATTGAAATACAATAGCCACGAAGCTAAATCGGGTTGATATGATACATCATTTTCTTAAAATGTTCTTGCGGGCGTCCCTGAAAAACGCAAGCTATTCCTTAATCAGTATATTGGGACTGGTCATCGGATTGGCTGCCTGTGCGCTAATAAGTCTTTATGTGTGGAACGAAAGAAGCTATGATGATTTTCATAGTAAAAAGGAGCAGATCTTTCGAGTAAGGCACGACCGGTTTACTAACGGAGAGCTGAACCGGCAATGGGCTGCCGGCCCAATGGGAATAGGACCTGATTTGAAAAATAACTTCCCCGAGGTTAATCGCTTTGTACGTTTGAATAGGGGTGTTAATGAGCATAAGGTGCTGACAAATGGTGACGTTCTCTTTAAGGAAGGCCGTATATTTTACGCCAGTGAAGATTTTTTTAAGCTATTTTCTTTTCCATTATTAAAAGGTGCCGATTCACTTGTACTGCGAGATCCTTTTACAATGGTCGTATCAGAGTCGTTTGCTAAAAAGTATTTTGGAGAGCAGGATGTTGTCGGAAAAATTTTGAAATGCGATGGGAAGCAAGAGTATGTAATCACTGGAGTTTTTAAAGACGTTCCTGAAAATACGCATTTGAAATTTGACGCACTTTTTTCTTTTGAAAGTTTGCTTAAAATACTCGGTCCGAAAGAAACGGAGGAATTAATGACCAATTGGGGATGGGAGGGGAACTATACATACGTTGAGTTAAATTCATCAACGAGTGCTGCAGCGCTGCAAGCTAAGCTTCCTGCCTTTGTCGAGAAGAAGATGGGTAACACGCTGCGTGAGTGGAATGAATGGATGGAATTCACGCTGCAACCCCTTTCTTCGATCCACTTATACTCAATTGCCCCGGATGAACTTGAGGCCGGTGGCGATGGAAAATCCATTAACTTTCTCGGTGTAATCGCGGCATTTATTTTAATTATGGCGTGGATCAATTATGTCAACTTAGCTACTGCCAGGTCTATGGAGCGCGCCAAAGAAGTTGGCATTCGCAAAGTATTGGGTAGTGGACGTTCACAACTGATTAAACAGTTTCTATTTGAATCATTCATCATCAAGTTAATAGCGTTGTGCATTACAGCTGTATTGGTTGTTTTATTGCTTCCTTCTTTCTCAGACATGGTTGACAGAACAATTGACCTGGCTGTTTTTGGAATGACGAGAGTGTGGGTATTGATCATATTTATATTTGTACTCGGAGTAATAGGTTCCGGTTTGTATCCTGCCTTAGTTATGTCCGGTTTCATGCCTGTCAGTGTTTTAAAAGGTAGGTTCCAGAATTCTTTGAAAGGAATTTATTTGAGAAAAGGGCTGGTAACCGTCCAGTTCGTCTCCTGTATTGTATTAATAATAGGCGCTTTCGCAGTGTATTCGCAGATTCAATTTATGCGCAAGAGTTCTTCCGGTGTTGACATGGAGCAAATAGTGGTTATCAACGGACCCACTGCCACTGACTCTACATATTCCAGTAGACTCAAAACTCTTTGCCAATCTCTTCTACAATATTCAGACGTGAAAGATGTTACCGTTTCCACAGATGTGCCTGGTCATCATATTCGAAACAGCAATGGTAATGCTCGTCTTGTTGGACAAGATGTGAAGGAGGGGAATATGTATCAGGCGATCATGACAGATGAAAATTTTATACGTACATATGGTTTGTCGTTGATGGAAGGTCGAAATTTTTCGGGCAATCTTAAAGATCAATGGAGAACAGCCATTGTGAATGAAACCGCTATGAAACTTCTGGGAATCACTGACCCGGAAAAGATAATCGGACAAAGTATGTACTTGTGGGGCGACACCCCCGAAATAATTGGCGTTATCAAAGACTATCATCAGGAATCGTTAAAACAGGCAATAAAACCACTGGTGCTGGTGTATGATACTGAAGTGACGGACTTTTATTCAATAAAAATAAAATCTAGCTCATCCTTGAAGGAGATAATCGGTGCAGCCAAAGTAAAATATGGAGAGGCTTTTCCGGGCAATCCATTTGAGTACTTCTTTCTGGATGAACATTACAGTACACAATATCAATCCGATCAAAGGTTTGGAAAAGTGATTGGCTTATTTACTCTTCTCGCGGTCATTGTAGCGTGTTTAGGATTGTTAGGACTTTCTTCATACCTGGTATCACAACGCACGAAGGAAATTGGAATTCGTAAAGTATTAGGAGCCACAGTGGCGCAGATCATTGTGCTGGTTTCAAGGGAATTCATCCTAACTATTTTGCTCTCCAATAGTATTGCATGGCCGATTGCTTACTTTCTCTTAAAAGACTGGCTGAATGGTTTTGCTTACCGTATTGACATCGGACTGCTAAGTTTCCTCATACCGGGTGTGTGCATTTTGCTAATAGCGATTCTCACGGTTGCAGCTCAATCCATCAGGGCGGCGAATACAGATCCAGTCGAGAATTTACGGACGGAGTAGGGAGGCTTCGTCGTTACTCTGTTCGTAAGCTCTTCATCGGGTTCATCAGCGCGGCTTTGATTGCCTGGAAGCTTACGGTAAGCAGGGTGATGACCAGCGCGCCACCCGCCGACACGGCAAAGATCCACCACGAAATCTCTGTACGGTAATCATAATCTTGCAGCCATTGGTTCAGCTCATACCAGGCGAGTGGAACGGAGATCATACAGGACAAGCCCACCAATACCAGAAAGTCTTTTGAAAGCATGCCCCATAAGTTGGCCACCGATGCCCCCAGGACTTTTCTGATGCCGATCTCCTTCGTTCGTTGTTCGGCTACGAATGACGCCAGTCCGAATAACCCAAGACTTGAGATGAGAATGGCGAGCACAGCAAAGAACGCCGCGAGCGTGCCCACGCGTTTCTCGTTGCCAAACTTCCGGGCAAAGTCATCGTCCACGAAACTTGATTTGAATGGGGCAGTAGGGTTATACAATTTAAAGACGCTCTCCACCTCTGCCAGGGCCTCCTGTGTGTTGCGCTCTGGGTTCAGTTTAATGATGAACACATTCTCCGATCGGGTGGCAAGGTGGAACATCGAAGGCCGTACCGGTTGGTAGGGCGATTGCACCAGCAAATCTTTTACAATGCCAATGATCGTAAAAGGCTTTCCCTCCCAGTGAATGACTTTGCCCACCGGATCTTTCAATCCGATGAAGGCCACGGCCGATTCATTCAGAATGAATGTCGAAGAGTCAGAAGTAAAATCCCGGGAGAAATCCCTTCCCTCTTTAATCTCCCAGCCGATCGTTTTTCCATA
Organism: Dawidia cretensis; assembly: GCF_018598175.1. Lineage (GTDB taxonomy): Bacteria > Bacteroidota > Bacteroidia > Cytophagales > Cyclobacteriaceae > Ohtaekwangia > Ohtaekwangia cretensis. Next base: position 76,924 of record NZ_JAHESE010000030.1, on the reverse strand, counting down.
TTCATGGCTCACACCGTTGTTGGGAAAGTCCACGGCCAAAGTAGGATCTTTCCCTTCCCAGTCAAACCCGCCGTTGCTGTTCCAGACGTCCGTAGTGGGGCTACCCGATTCTGCCATCTCCACAATGGCTCTTTTATCTTTTAGCGTGGTCCGGATCACTTCGAAATGTTTGTGCCGTTCGTCGTTTACACTCGTGGTCACCAGGCCGTCGCGGGTATACCCGATCGGCCGGTTCTGACCATGCTTTACCTGCTTATAGACCACCATCGTGCCGATGATGAGTGTAATCGAGATCGTGAACTGTACAACCACCAATACCTGGCGCGGGAGGGAGGCAAGGCGCCCGGCTTTGAACGTGCCTTTCAATACCTTCACCGGTTGGAACGACGACAGGAACAAGGCAGGATATATACCGGCAAAGAATCCGGTCAACAGGGCAAAGCCGATTCCCGCCAGCCAGAACAGTGGTTCAGTCCAAAGTATTGCAATTTTCTTTTCTGCCACTGTGTTAAATCCAGGCAGCGCACACAGCACCAGAAGTATGGCCAGGCAAAATGCGAGGAACGATATCATAATCGACTCGCTGAAGAATTGCGTGATTAGTTGCGTACGTGCCGAGCCGATGGACTTCCGTATGCCCACTTCCTTTGACCGCTTCTCGGAACGGGCCGTGCTCAGGTTCATGAAATTGATGCAGGCCAGCAGCAGCACAAAGACACCGGTGATGCCGAACAGCCAGACGTTGCCGATGCCGCCCCCTACATTCACACCGTCCTTAAATTCCGAATATAAATGCCATTTCCACATAGGATGTAGAAATACGATCGGGTTATACCGCTTTTCGTCCGGTGGCAGTCTGTTCGCCTTCACATCCCGGATTCGGTCCGAGAGCTCCGCGATGTTGGCATGGTCTGCCACCTGGGCATAGGTTTGCGTAAAGTTGCTTCCCCAGGGATTTTCCATTTTGCCAACCCAGGGATTGATGCTTAAGTATAAATTCCAGGGAAGGATAAACTTCATATCGTTGAACCTGCTGTTTTCAGGCAAGTCTTCGTATACACCCGCGACTTTTACATCACTCTGATTATCGACGCGCAGGATCTTGTCTATCGGATCATCTTTCCCGAAATAAGCTTCGGCCACGGAGGCCGAAAGCAGGATTGAATTCATGTCCTTCTTGAGCCCGTCTTTAGAACCCAGAAGCATTTTCATGCTCAGCATATCCGTCACCTCAGGCTCGAAATAGCTTCCTGGCTTCAGAAACATCTTTTCACCGTACGTAAGCGTGTGCTCATAGTTCCACGATGCCTGGAGCACATACGTAAAATCACTTCCATACATGTGCCGGATCTCTTCGGCCATCACCGCAGGATTTGATATCTGTGATCCGACCTTCCCATTAAATGTTTGGTGTTGCATCACCTGTACAATACGATTATAGTTCGGAAACGACGTATTAAAGGTAAGCTCATCATAGATCCACAACCCAATCAGTATCGCCACCGCCATACCCAGCGCCAGACCGGAAATATTGATGAACGAATATCCCTTGTTCCGGAGCAAATTTCTCCAGCCGATCTTAAAGTAGCTTTTTATCATAACAGTATAATTAATGCAATTATACAGCAAGCTGGTGCGTGCCGCGTGATTTCGAGCTGGTTCAAGTCTCCGACTGCCGAGTCCACCCGCCATAGCATCTCCCAACAATAACCTGACGACACCTGACCCTTCTACAATACCGCCCATTCTGCCAATGGTTGCAGAAGATACAAAAAAAACTTTCACCCCTCCCAACAAATCATCGAACCGTTAAACATTGGGTTATGACCACTTTCATATCGTCGAGAGCGGATGTCGCAGCCCATTCGTGCCACCTGCCCGTTAGACTACTCATGGGATTACATATTTCAGATGCGAAAACGCTACCCGTACAAGGATTTTGATGTGGCAGAGTCTACCTTTTTGATTTAAGAGCAAACTTTTCAGAGTTTGCTTTTTTATTTTGCATCATATGCTTGCAGGTTGTGCAGGATTCTAGCTGGCGTCCGGAGAAGATGGTACGCACTTGGACTGGTTTTATTAAATAATGATGAAATATCGGATTGCAGTAGGAGTTTGGCTCCTGGTTAAGTTTTTTTTGGTGCTTTTTTATGCGAAGAGTATCATTGGTATGGTAGTAAATTCGATCTCGCATTACCCCGTGCAGGATGATTTGAGCACCATGACCTTCGGGTATTGGCTTTTTACTGCCCTGATGTTCCTGGCGTTGTCGGATGGCATAACCTACCGGGTAGTTAAGCCGCAAATTGGACCGGAGGGCTTCGCCCGGAGGATGATTATCCTTTCGGTGATAGATCTTTTTAATATTCTCCTATCCGTTGCCATAATGGCGGTATACCACAACCGCGGGTCGGGAATCATGATGCCGATGACAGATTGTATCAACTACTATGTGCTGGTGGCATTGGTTGTTGTTAAAAATGTGGCCTACGTGGCTTGGGAGCAGCGGAAGCGTTAGAATCGGGTTAACTGCCAGGCTAGGGGTTAGCGGAGCCTGGCACCATGTTCCCAATTTAGGCGATAAAGCTCTTGCCGCACAAATCTCGATTTTGCTTAAATTTACGGCGCATACACATCCGCTGCTGTTACGCCCATTTGAGACACATGAATAACAACACACTCCCCACAAAACAACACTACCTGATACTCGATGGATTGCGCGGTGTGGCCGCTATGATCGTCGTAGCGTTCCATCTGTGCGAACCTCATGCCACGAGCCATATTACACAGATAGTGAATCACGGATATCTGGCGGTAGACTTCTTTTTTCTCCTTTCCGGCTTTGTGATGGGCTACGCATACGATGACCGTTGGGACAAGCTCACGATCGGCGGTTTCTTCCGGCGCAGGATAGAACGGCTTCAACCGCTCGTTGTGTTGGGTATGACGTTGGGCGCGCTGGGCTTTTATTTTACGCAATCGGCGGTATGGCCATTAATCCACACGGTACCCGTATGGAAGCTGTTGGTGGTGATGCTGATAGGGTTCACGCTGATGCCGGTTCCCTTGTCGATGGATATTCGGGGTTGGCAGGAAATGCACCCGCTCAACAGCGTAGGGTGGTCTCTATTCTTTGAGTATATCGCCAACATATTGTATGCCATTGGCATAAGAAAATTATCTAAAACAGCGCTGTCCTTCCTGGTGATACTGGCGGCAGCCGCCCTCGTCCACTTTGCAGTGACAAATCCGAACGGCGATGTTACCGGTGGGTGGACACTCATTCCGGAGCAGGTACGGATCGGGTTAACGCGGACGATGTTTCCGTTCTTCGGCGGGTTGTTGCTGTCGCGCGTGACGAGACCGACCTATGTAAAAAATGCTTTTTTGAAGTGTAGCCTGCTGTTAGCGGCTGTCCTGTTTATGCCGAGGATCGGGGGTACCGAGCACTTGTGGATGAACGGCTTGTATGAGTCCTTTTGCATCATTATTGTTTTTCCGGTCATTGTTTACCTTGGAGCAAGCGGTATTGCTCACAGTCAAAAGGAAACACGCATTTGCAAATTCCTGGGAGACCTGTCATACCCCCTTTACATGACCCATTATACGCTTGTTTATTTTTACGTCGGGTGGGTAAGTGATCACAAAGGCATTTCTCTTATGGAATCCTGGCCATTCGCGTTGCTAACGTATGTCGGAGCAATGATCGTAGCATACGGAGCTTTAAAGCTGTATGACGAGCCTGTAAGAGCCTGGTTACGGAAGAAATTTAAATAGAACGTTCTCGCAATAACTCGCGCCACCCGCAGAGGTTCTTCACACCGAAGAACATGCGGCTGTAACTTAGCGTGCTGTTATTTTACATGGATCAGCTCTACTTCAAAGATCAGGGTAGCAAAAGGTGGAATATCACCACCCGCGCCGCCTGCGCCATAAGCGAGGTTATAAGGAATGTAAAGTATCCACTTGTCGCCTTCGCGCATAAGCTGCAGGGCTTCGGTCCAGCCGGGAATAACCTGACTGACCCCAAACGATGTAGGCTGCCCACGCTGGACAGAGCTATCGAACACCTTGCCATTAATCAGTTTTCCGGTATAATGTACCGTTACGCTTGATGTAGCTTTTGGAGTTTTGCCATTGCCAAGTTTTAGCGCGCGGTATTGCAGGCCGCTGGCGGTAGTGGTAACACCTTGCTTGAGCTTGTTATCGGCGAGAAATTTCTCGCCTTCCTCTTTGGCACCAGCGTGTTTCTTATCGGCAACGGCTTGCATATAGGCCTGTACAGTGTTGTTTGCATCTTGCAGGCTGATTTTCAGATCGTTGTTTTCGAATACATCGCGGAAGGCAGCAGCGACTGCATCTATATCCAGGGTATCTGCTCCCTGCGAGCGTACACTGGAGGCCATCAGCACGCCCAGACCATAACTTATTTTTTGTAATTCTGTGGTTAGTTCCATAATCTTTTGGTTGTTAATTGCCTGCAGCACACGGTTGGCTGGCATCTTTTTCGCTCCAGGCCGTCCGTTATCACAAAATTTGCTGGAGGAAGCGGTGAATCAGGAAATGCCGGTAAAATTACTTTTTTTTGGAATTTTTCAAAGCAGGTATGAGAACGTGCACACGTGCAGGAGGACCTGCCAACCTGGAGACTCATATCGAACTGGGAGCTTTGGGAATGCGTGGATATTGCCTTCGCTGACATTGTTCGGTCAATGCTCCAGGGAAATATCAGAAATCGAACATAGCAATTAAATGTGTATTTTATTACCCGACAAGCGGATAAGCAGGTGACCTACATCTTACAATAGAGGCATGGATTTTTATAAAGGGTAAGAAACTGCATTGTAGTTATGAACATTAAAAGAATATTTGGCTCAATACTAACAATTCTGGGAATGGTCGGCCTTATTTATGGCGCTATACTCTTTGTGAATACGACAGGAGGAATGCGGGACATAAGAGCATTGATCATTTATGGTGTTCTTGGCTTTGTTTTTCTCATTTCAGGGCTTAGTCTGGTCCGGACAATTAAAGATGAGTCCTGATAGGATGAACCCTTTGGGACAAAGGGCCTGATATCAATTAAGATTCCAATTTCTTTTTCGAACAGGTGTTGCTCAAATGAACATGGTGATTGACGCCAGTGCGGGCGCCCATTGTTCCTGGTTGCTCGATTGGGCAAGATCGATGTTTTTTTTTAATTTCGTCGGTTTTTTGCCGGCGGAATGAATAACACGTGTCCCAGATGATTACTTCTTCTATAAACGAAATAAAAAAAGAGTTGAGTGTCCTTGAGTCGGAAACACTGCTTGCGCTTTGCATGCGTTTGGCGAAATATAAAAAGGAAAACAAAGAATTGCTCACATATCTTTTGTTTGAAGCGCATAACGAGCAGGCGTATATTGAAAATATAAAAGAAGAAATTACGGAGTTGTTTAAGACCTTACCGAGCAATACCTATCTGATTAAGAAAACACTCCGCAAGATTTTGCGCACAGCCAATAAACATATTAAATACTCCGGCATAAAACAGACTGAGCTTGAAGTACGTATTTTTTTCTGCACAAAGATGAAAGACGCACACGTTCCTCGCCAACAAGGCTCTGTTCTTTTCAATATGTACCAGCAGCAAATCAAAAAAATCAATACCGTTCTCGGGAAACTTCACGAAGACCTTCAGGGAGATTACCTGCGTGAAATAAACTACATTTCGCGTTAACGAAAGACGCGCACCAGGCCGTTGTGATTATGCCTGGGGTTGCAACCTGATAAAATAATGGCGACGACTGACTGGATACTAATAGGGTGGTTCCAGGTATTTGTGGTGTACAGCTACTACAGGCTGAAAAGACACAAGTACTTTTTTGTGAAGTTCCGCGAGGCTGGATTGCTTTCCGAGAACGAATACGGGTATTTTATCACGGTATATACCGGATGGCGGGGATCCTACCGGTGGCTGCCAGGCAGCGATGAGTATCCGCGGTTGCACGAAGACCGGAAATTCAGACGATTTTGGATTTGGTCTGGATACACCACTGCGGCCTTAATCTTGTCAGGTGGCATCCTCATCTGTATCTTCGTGTCTGCGGGTCATTCGTCTCATCGTATGCCTGTTCGTCCGAGGTTCCATTAAACCAATATGCCGACCCTCCACTAAAACCGAAATGTGTTGATGACGAACAAATACCACCCGATTCAGGGCGTTTCAACGTGCATTTTGCTATTTTTACCCGAGGAAATTTTTTGTAAGCCCTGCGGCTGATCACTTTTTTAACCTTCATCGTGGCCCTCAACAACAACATACGTGATCCGTTAAGACTTTGCCTGTGGGTCATTGGCCTGTTATTCCTTTTTTCACTGCTGCCCAGGTTTTCGATTGGTACCTGGACGTTCCGGAAGATCGATCCCCTCGCGGACATCCGTACGGAGAGACGTGACCAACCCAACAACCCGCAAATCTCCCTCGATTCGATAAAGACGGAGTCCTCGCAAAGGAACATGGACTCCGCCACCCTTACCGCCAAAACCGGTTGCCCACCCGGCCTCACGTGCATAGAAAATTATAGCCCGGACGGCGCCCCATTGAAATACTTTATCCGGGCGCTGAACGAAATGCACGAGAAGCACAAAGCTGTACGGGTGGCATTTTATGGCGATTCATTTGTAGAGGGAGATGTTTTTTGTGGCAGCCTGCGGGATACGCTGCAGCAATTATTCGGAGGCGAAGGTGTGGGATACGTTCCGATCACATCCGAAGTAGCCGCATTCCGTTCGACCATCCGGCATAACTTCGAGCATTGGAAAACCTATTCGCTGCTCGGTAAGATAGATACTTCCATTTCCAACGGACCAGGCCCATCAGGACTTAGCTTTCATCCGCAAGAAGAAAACTGGGTCGAATACAAACCCGCGCGGCGGCGGTTTTTGCGTGACTTCAACACCGTAAAGCTGTATTATAAGAATACGGGACATGCCGTCGTCGACTACACCGTCAACGATACCATCAGTCGCACCGAAAATCTCAAAACATCCAGTAAGCTACAGGAGTGGTCGTACCGTGGTAAAAAGATGAGCGCTATCCGCTTTCAGTTTCATCAGCAGGATAGCCTGGAAATGTACGGCGCCAGTTTTGAAAACGGCGAAGGCATCTATGTAGATAACTTCTCCATTCGTGGAAACTCAGGCATGGGCCTGGCCAGAATTCCGGATGAGATGCTCACCGAATTCAATAAACATCGTAATTACAAGTTGATTGTTCTTCAATATGGGCTTAATAGCGTACTCGAAGATTCCCTGAACTATGGCTGGTACGTGGAGCGTATGATTAAGGTGGTCAATAAGCTCAAGCGGCTATTTCCAAAAACAAGTATTCTGCTAATGAGCGTAAGCGACAGAAGTTCAAACACCAGCGGAGAATTCAAAACAATGAAGGCTATACCCGCCATGCGAGATGCCCAACGCCTCATTGCGGAACGCACCGGCATAGCCTTCTGGGATCTGTATGAAGCTATGGGAGGAGAAAACAGCATGGTAAAACTGGCAGAAGCAAAACCACCCCTGGCTGCAAAAGACTACACTCACCTGAACTTTAAAGGAGGTAAAAAACTCTCTGATTTGATGGCAAAGAGCCTGCTGCATGAACAAAAATCCTATAACGAAAAGATTACACAAACGCAAAAATCGAAGTCGAAGCAAAAGTCGAAACCAAAACAAAAGCTAAAGCCAAAATCAAAACAAAAGCTAAAGCCTAAGAAAACATAATATACGCTGCGGGCATTGCCTGCAAGCCGGCGCGACCCGATTATTTACTTGTCCATGCTCATGATTCACAAAATGAAATTGACGTACGTTACAGGCCTTCTTCTCCTTGTCCACATCGGCGGGTACGGGCAGGCTAACGTCGATTTTACGTACAAAACGTTTAGCCTGGAGAATGACGAAGCGAACACAATTCAAAATGCAGCCCACCTCGAAGAATTTTTTGAGGGGCTCATCCGGCTCAAAATGACCGGAAAAGGTGAAATCAATATAATTCACATCGGCGACTCACACATCCAGGGAGATTATCTCACAGATGTCGTACGCGAAAATTTTCAACATGATTTTGGCAATGCTGGCCGTGGGTTGATCGTTCCCTACAGAGTTGCCGGAACAAACGAGCCTCCAAATTTCCACACGTCATCACCGTCCCTCTGGAAATCCAAACGCTGCGTCCATCCCGCACAGCCGCTTCCCATTGGTATCGGGGGCGTAACAATCAGCACGGACCAACCTCAAACAGACCTTACCATTCGTGTAAACAGCAACGAGCAGCGTGACTACAGCTTTAATGCGGTAACCGTATTTTTTCAAAAAGACAGTGCGAGTTTTCACTTTTCTATACGTGATACAGCCAATGCCGAACTGGCGTACATCGGACCCTATCCGGATGGACCGTTTGTGAATTCCTCCCGGGTTATACTGCCCCGCGCCGTAGAGCAGATCAGCATTCGTACGGTAAATCCCAGCGAGGAACAGCGACAGGCAATTATTTTCGGCGTCAATCTTGAAAATCGACATCCTGGCATTTTGTATCATGCCATCGGTGTGAACGGAGCAAAGTATGCTCACTATAATGCAGCAATTCATTTTGCCCGGCAAACGCAAGCCCTGCATCCCGCCCTGTTTATAATTTCCCTCGGCACGAACGAATCCGTAGAGTACCCTGTCCTGGATCCATCCATACCACAGCATATTGATAAACTGGTACAATCCTTACGGGAATTTAACCCCCAGGCAAAATTCATCCTGGTCACACCTCCCGACTCTTTCCGGAAAAAGATAAAACCCAACCCCGGCATAGAAACACTACGTCAACACATCATTCAATATGCGGTAGAAAACGGGCTGGCCTTTTGGGATATGTACAAAGCTACCGGCGGAAAAGGATCTGCTATGCAATGGAAAAACAAAGGACTACTTCGCCCCGATGGCATCCATTTCTCCAGAGACGGATATGCATATCAGGGCGATCTTTTTTATCAGGCTATCATGAAGCGCTACAACAACTATGTTTCCCTTCGACATCCATAAATTTGCGCAACAATTTGTTTACCATGCTGATCAGCCCTTGCTTTTCAATAGTGGTTTCTTTCTGCTGCTGTTCACAGTATTCTTATGGATTTATAATTCATTAAGCCACACACAACGGCCTAAGCTCGTATTCGTAACACTATTTTCCCTGTACTTCTATTACAAATCCAGTGGCATCTATTTTGTCTTACTGATTTTTGCGGCAATCGTAGATTTTACCCTGGCCCGACTTATTTACAATACCGAGGAACCGTGGAAAAAGAAATTCTTCATGGCGCTCACGCTGGTAATCAACCTGGGGCTGCTGGGATACTTTAAGTACACCAATTTTTTATACGAAGCATTTTGCTCGGTTTCTGGCAATGAGTTTACGCCGCTGGATATTTTCCTTCCGGTAGGGGTTTCATTTTTTACATTTCAATCCCTCAGCTATACGCTCGACGTCTATCGGGGTACACTAAAACCAGTTGATCACATTCTTGACTACGCCTTCTTTGTTTCGTTCTTTCCGCAATTGGTGGCTGGCCCCATTGTTCGCGCGGCTGATTTTATTCCTCAAATATCCAAGCCTACGATCGTAACCCGCGAAATGTTTGGAAGAGCGGTGTTTTTGATCGGTTGCGGATTATTCAAAAAGGCGGTTATTTCAGACTACATCAGCATCAACTTTGTCGACCGTGTATTCGATGCCCCCACGCTATATACCGGGCTCGAGAATCTTTTCGCGGTCTATGGCTACGCCCTACAGATCTATTGCGATTTCTCTGGATATTCCGACATGGCTATTGGAATCGCTTTACTGCTCGGCTTTCACTTCAACATCAATTTCGATTCGCCCTATCAATCGGAAAGTATCACCGAGTTTTGGCGGCGCTGGCATATCTCCTTGTCTACATGGCTCCGTGATTATTTGTACATCTCGCTCGGAGGCAATCGCCGGGGCAGGATCAGAACCTATTTGAATTTAATGATCACCATGTTGCTGGGAGGGTTGTGGCATGGCGCCTCGTGGCGCTTTATAATCTGGGGCGGTCTTCACGGTGCCGCCCTGGCGTTTCACAAATGGATCAGCGAGAAGATCACGTTTCCCGATACGACAGCCTGGAGGTGTGCCGGCTGGCTGCTCACATTCCACTTCGTTTGCTTCTGCTGGATTTTCTTCCGTGCCAATGACCTTGAAATCGCTGGCCAGGTACTCACGCAAATTACCAGTCATTTCAATGCCGAAGTTTTGAGTGAATTTATCGGAGGCTATAAGATGGTGCTTATCTTAATGCTGATGGGATATCTCTTGCATTTCATCCCCAAAACGATCGAACAGCGAGCAGAAGAATTTGTTATACAAATGCCGCTGATGGCAAAAGCCATTTGCCTGACAATGGTGATCGTCATTGTGCTGCAGATAAAATCTGCCGGCGTGCAGCCCTTTATCTATTTTCAGTTCTAACAACAGCAGTCGGCTAATAGAACATGCTATTCACTACCGCATAGATGGCGATGTGAATAGCATGCTGTTTTTTATCCCTGCCGGCGTACCTTACAATCCGATCTTCGAATAGGGTATGCGCAAGCCACGTATCCGGTAATAATTCGGATCGATAAAGTTGTTGACACAGTCACTCACGCCGCAGGCCGACTGATTGACAGAATAGGTGATGAGCAGCTCGTTGCGCCCGTTTGTGAACGTGGGGTGAACGTTCGGCGTATAGTAGCGTGTGTATTGCCCCTGGAAATAGTCGTTGATCTTATACACTTCTACGGCCGCGGTGAATGGTCCTGTCGGGCTTGTCGACGTTGCAGTGTAGATGTTTCTGGGAGCGTCGCAGTTGAAACCCTGGTCCATGGTGATCATAACATACTTTCCATTGACATAATTGATCGCCACGGTACCTTTTCCTTCCGCAATGCGGGCTCCGTTTCCGGTAGTCGGCGTGCTGGTCCAACTGGAGCCGTTCCAGAACGTCCACGAATTCGGATTGCTGGTAGCAAATCGCGCCACGTGTACATTGTTCAAATAGCCGAAGCTTGTGGCCTGCGTGCCATAGACGTACACGTACCCATCGCTGGCCTTGACCATGCCCGCGGCGTAACCGATGTTGGTCTGGCCCGACATGCCGGCGGGAGTAGTGCGTTGTACGGTCCATAATGTTCCGGTGCTTTGGGTCAGCACATAGAGCGATTGGTTGGTCATGTTCAACCCATTGCCTTCACCGCAGTGCATGTACACCTTATCACCGATCTCCACACCGTTGCCCGGCCAGCTCCAGCTGGTGCCGGCCTGATTGCTGCAGATCTGCTTGGGCCTTCCCATAGGGCTGTTGATGGTCATGTTGGGGTCATCGGGAAGCCAGTTGGTCTTGTCCTGCTGAATGATGATGGAGTTGTTATAGTCGAAAAAATCAGAGCAATTGAACATGCCGTTCGACTGAAGCTTGGCGCCATCCCAGGCGTCTTGCGTTACCCAAAGCACTTTCCCATTGTTGCCGCTCCACGTCAACGGAATGCTGCTTCCCTGGTCCCACGCCACCGATCCCAGCGAGGTGCTGTTCCGCTGAAAGTACCGCGTCACTTCGTCGTCGAGGTATGAGTCTGCGGCGAGCGCGGTGAGGATCCATCGTTGGTTCGCCGCTCCCGTGGAATAGGTTTGCTGCACGATGGCCGTGCCGTTCGAAGTAGAGCTGTTCAGATTGGTTACAGCCAGTCCGTTACCCTTGTTGATAATGGCATATCCGCCGGTCACCTCGCGGATCTCCCAAAGCTGCGCGTTCGTTCCGTTGTACCGGTACTGCTGCAATTGCAACCCATTGGTCGTGGCACTATTGGGAACGTCCAGCACTTTACCGCTGTGAAGGTTCATGAGGGCATAGTAGGCGATGTTATTGACAGTCTGCTTATAAATGACCTGCCACTTCTGCCAAAGGTCGCCGGCGCTGGTGGCACTCCATTGCACGATCTTTGTGCCGTCTTTGAACTTCTCGTTGACCCCTGGATTTCCGGTTACTTCCATAAATAAATTTCCAGCGGCGCTTTTGATCGTGTAGGTACCGTACTGACTCGGCGCCGCGGCTGCAGTACCAGACAATGTCTCGTCGGGAGTGTTGGGTTGAATGGAATCCTGTTGGCAGGAGGGAAGGATGAGCGCTATGCACAGCGCATAGGGCAAAACATGGGTGATTTTCATATGAGTTTGGTTGTTTAAGAGTAATTCAAAACTGCAGCGTAATGCACATCATCCAATCACACTCAATATGAGCCCAGCCCACATCTTGCCGGCAGGCAGGACACGGGGACTGTGACCTCAATCACATTCAGCATTACAATTAATCAGGACAGGACAAAACGATATCCTTAAATCGCATACTGCGATTTTTCAAAATCTCACCAGACAAAATTCCATAAAATAAAAACGGATACCGTAAATCCTGGTCACTAAGTTAATCGTTTTAGCAAACCTGCAAACGTTTTAGTAAATCTTTTTTTATACCTACTATAGGTGAACATAGATTTGGGTAACAGTTGTGACAATCCGGTATATTGACAGTCCAAAAATTATACTCCTCAGACGGCTGTATACTCAGCCGGGAATGTCGTATATGCAGATCCGCCGATTGACGCTGTCAGACATTGCGACGTCCGGGGCACGTTGCCGCTTCAATAAATTTGAAAAATAACTTGCGAAACCAATTAGTTGCACATATATTTGCAACCAATCGGCTTCGTAAACAATAAAATTGAACAATATGAGACGAGACATTTTTCAGGCAATAGCCGACCCTACAAGACGGGCCATTATTGCATTAATTGCATTGCAGGCAATGACACCGAACGCCATTGCAGACAACTTCAACACAACCCGACAATCTGTGTCCAAACACCTTCGCATACTGACAGAATGCGAGCTGGTAAAACAAGAGCAACAAGGCAGGGAAATTTACTACTCACTTGAACTTGAAAAAATGAAAGAGATTGACAGGTGGTTAAACCAATTCAGAATGCTTTGGGAAACCCGATTTAATCAATTGGGAAAAGTATTATCAACAATGAAAAAACAGAAAAAATAGAAGAAGCTTTTTGTATTTCGATTATACAACTTTTGCCAAAACATACTATGCAAGTAGAAGTATTCAAGACTAATGTCAAAACAAAAAAGAATGCAGACATGGTTGTAAATCTTATTAAAAGAATACTACCAGTGGGTAAAGTAAATTTTGATTTGGAAGACTGTGATAAAATACTTCGCATTGAAGCAAATGAAATACAATTGCAATCAATATTAAAGCTGTTGCTGGATTTAGGATTTACGTGTACTCCTTTAGAATAATAAAACAATTGAAAAATGAATAACAATTCACTATTTGACTTTATCGTTGACAAAACAACAAAAACGGTCTCCATAAACATGGAATTTGATGCCGACATCTCGTTGGTATGGGATGCTTTTACCAAACCGGAAATTCTTGACCAATGGTATGCACCTCATCCCTGGGTGTCTAAAACAAAATTTATGAATTTCGAAGTCGGCGGACGAAGATTTTATGCTATGGTAGGACCCGAAGGACAAGAAATGTGGTCAATTCAAAAATATACCTCCATTAGTCCAAAGACCAATTTTAAAATGTTTAATGCGTTTGCTGACAAAGACGAAAATCCTCAACTACCGGGCTCCGATTGGGATTTGAATTTCATCGAGCAAAATGAAACAACAAAAGTGAATATTGAGATTTATAATGAATCGCTGGAGCGGATGGAAAGGATGATCGAAATGGGCTTCAAAGAAGGATTTACGGCCACATTGAACAACCTGAAAAATCTGCTGGCAACGTTATCCGGGAAATAATTTTCGTTGAATAAATTTCACTACAAAAGACAATTTATCAATCTAAAGAAAAAAGTTATGGCCCTTATCAATCCTTACATTCACTTTAACGGAAATGCCGAAGAAGCATTTACGTTTTACAAATCAGTATTTGGCGGAGACTTCGCAAAAATTATGCGTTACAAAGACCTGTCAAGCCCTGAATATCCGGTACCGGAAAATGATGCGAATAGACTTATGCACATTGCCTTGCCAATCGGCAAAAGTAATGTGTTAATGGGCAGTGATGTTTTGGAGATTATGGGACAGGTAACGGAAAACGACAACAGAAATACGATATCAATTAGTGCGGAAAGTCGTGACGAAGCCGACAAATTATTTAATGGACTTTCAGAAGGAGGGAACATCGAAATGCCAATTGCTGACGGTCCTTTGGGTTCATATTTTGGAATGTTTGCCGACAAATATGGTGTACAATGGATGGTAAACTTTGACCCGAAATATAACGGGCAAAATTAACGGCAAAAACAACTGGCGTTAACATCGCCAGTTGTTGACACGCTACTCAAACCTTGCGGAAGAGAAAATGGCCTGGTGGTCCCAGGCCTCGTCACCCTTAGGCAGCGTAATAGGGGTACCCTCTATTCCAGCATAAAACACGATAAGCTCGACAGGTTCATTACCATCGTTTTTACCATAATACCAACAAAAGGGCGTGCCGTGAAAAGGAGATATTTTACTATCTTCGGATACACCAAATCCATCCGCTATGACAACATCAACTAAACCTGCCGCCTGGTTCTGGATCGTTAGCATTATTGCATTGCTCTGGAATTTGTTGGGCGTCATGGCCTATATAATGCACGTTACCATGACCCCGGAAGCGCTCGCTGCATTGCCCGAGCAGGAGCGTGCTTTATACACCAATGTGCCGGTGTGGGCAACGGCGGCGTTTGCCATTGCTGTGTGGGGAAGCACCCTGGCCTGTGTTTTATTGCTGATTAGAAAAAAACTGGCGACCCCGGTTTTTGTGATCGCGTTTATCGCCATACTGATTCAAATGGTTCATTCACTTTTTATCAGTAATTCAATCGCGGTATATGGTCCCGGGGGCATGGTTATGCCTGTTATGATCATTGTTATTGGATTGTATATGATTTTGTTTTCGCGGCAGGCAACTTCAAAGGATTGGTTGCACTGATCAAGCTCAATCACTTAAAGACCCTTTTTCATCCAGGGCACCTTGGGAGATTTATAGTAATCGATTTCCAGGGCGTCAAAACGTGGGGCGTGTTTGCCGAGACGCACTTTGTATTCATCCCAGGTTTTGGCTCCACTGGTCCAGCCTAGCTCGGCATAACCAGGGAGGCGGGGAAAAACGAGGTATTCTATGTCATCCATGTTGGTGACGGTTTCTGTCCAGAGGGGGGCTTCCACACCCAGGACCTGCCCAGATTCCGCATACGCAGCGGGGTCCCAAATGTAGGCGGAGTCTACTTCGATGTAGGCCGCCCAATGCAAACCAATGCGGGAGGTAGAATCATATTGCATGTCGAGGTAAGCTTTCTTCGCGGGCGACATAATGATCTGTGCATTTTTTTCCAGCGCGTCCAATGCATACTGTTCTTTGTTCCAATATTGAACAACAACGTTGCTATCAATATCACCTTGCGCAATTTCTTCCCAGCCGATCATTTTCTTACCGTTGGCTTTCACGATTTCAGTGAAGCGGTTCACAAATTTGATGTACTCCTCTTTTTTGGTCACGTGCGCTTCGTCGCCGCCGACATGGAAATACGGACCCGGGGTAATAGCGGATAGCTCGCGAACGACGTCGTTGATAAATTTGAACGTCTCTGCTTTTTCATAGCGAAGTGTGCTAAAGCCTACTTTTACGCCCGTATATAATTGGGTCGGTTGTGATTTTCCGTTCAGCACACTGGGGGTGGACAGGTCGAGCTCGATGCGTCCTTCTTTCGGCACCTGAATGCCGCCGTTGAGCTCGCCGTAAGATGCAAGGGCCGAGTTGATGTGGCCAGGCATGTCGATCTCGGGTACGACAGTAATAAAACGCTCGGCCGCATACGCGACAAGCTCCTTATATTGTTCTTGCGTAAAGAAACCGCCTTTTCCGCCGCCTACCTCGGTACTGCCGCCGTGCTCGGTGAGCTTCGGCCACGATTTGATCTCGATGCGCCAGCCCTGGTCGTCGCTCAGGTGCAGGTGAAGGATGTTCATTTTGTATAAGCTCATGAGGTCGATGTAACGCTTGACATCGTCCATGCCGAAGAAGTGACGGGCGACGTCGAGCATCGATCCACGCCACGAGAATTGCGGGCGATCGACGATTTGACCGGACGCTATTTCCCAGGAGGTAGTATCAATACCTGGCGCAGCAGCTTTTTCGATCGCGGGCGGCAGTAGCTGGCGCAGAGTCTGTGTGGCATAAAACACACCGGCAGGTTTTCCGGTAATGGTCAGGAGGTCGCCTGCTGTCGAGATGCTATAGCCCTCGCGGCCCTGGTTGTGGTCGGAAAGTTTGGTGGTAATGAAGATGCCCGAAGCGGGCACCTCGTTGCTCGTACGCACGGCAATGGTATATCCCGTACCTTTGTTGAGCACGCCGGCCAGGTATTGCGCTACCGGTTGAAGGCTGTCGTTGACAATGGTAATGGTGGTGGCGCTGGTTATCAGAAACGCCAGGCCATCAGATTTTGCCTCCACGGACGGCCTGGGGATAATATTTTGAAACCTGGAAAGGGCCTCGGGAGAAGCTTCTTTCGGTGCCTTTGTGCACGAAGGTAAAGAAGCCACAAGTACACCAAGGAGGAACGTAAAGCGGATGGTTTGAAACAGGCTCATAGTGTGGTTAAAAATGAAACGTTAATGATAGTGATATCGCGGCGAAGAATCCAAACCGCTTACCACTATTATTAAGTGTGTCTCAATACACACATCGCATGATTGAAGTAGCTGGAGTATTCAAATGGTTCATTCACTTTTCATCAGCAATTCGATCGCGGGATAGGGTCCCACAGAACGCCCCCGCCAGGTAAACCACAGCATTAGGGGAGTCCTGATCGATCTTTAAAGTCAGGTCTTTTCTTTTGCTGGGATCAATCATCGATCCTTTCAATGGCGAGTCTGCAAGATTCCATGCCTGCTCAAATTGCTCTTTTACCTTTTGCGCCTCGGTTGCTTTTCCTTGTGCCAGTAGGCTTTCCGATAAGCCGTTCAGGGCAAATCCGTTTTTCGGCCAATGAGTCAGGTCTTCACGGTAGACTTTCTCCGCTTCTATAGGGCTTCCGGTCTCCAGTAAGACGTTGCCCAGGATATGGCGAACGGAGAAGAACCAATCAGGAGGTTCGTTGTAGTTGAAGTTGTCTTCCAAATGAACAGCATCGGTAAGGAGTTGGATCGCATCCTTGTATTTATTTTCCTTTACCGCCAGATCCGCCTCCAGAGTTTTTGAGGCCAGTGTGCAGACGTCGGTGACTTTGTTAATTCCCCAGATAAACTGCTCTGCAATGGCAGGTGACTGAGTAAGCTCGTTCAGCCGCCCGAGCTCTTTGCGCGCACGTTCCATTTCGCCGAGGTTGCTGAAAGCCATTCCTCTCGCATAGTGCCATATCGCCGTGGGATAGATCAGATCTTCTGCCGGGCTGGGAAGTACAAGTATCTTTTCCCATTGACTGAACTTGATCAGAATGTGATACGGTATTGTCAGGTAGTGCTGTACGGTTTCGTATCCCGGTTCATGGTGGTATTTTTTGTCGACGAGGCTTGCCGTTTTGTATGCAGCTTCCAGGGAGCGCGCCCCCCGGCCCTCAAAGGCTGCAGTCGCTGCCAGGAAATGATAATTGTGTGGATAGTACAGTTGTGGATAATATCCTTGCGCGTTACACTCGGCAATGTAGAGGCTGTCCGCCACGACCGCATTTTCATTGGATATTGAACCTTGGTGATAGTCTCCGGTATTGATATAGATATGCGAAGGCATATGCACGAGGTGTCCTGCCGAAGGAACTAACGTTTCCAGGCGTTGCGCGCTGATCAGGGCTTTGCTAAGATCGGGACCGGCTTCCGCAGCGTGTAGATAAAGATGATTGGCAAGCGGATTTTCAGGGTCTATGGCAATTACTTTTTCGAGCAGCGACACCAGTTCGGGGGTCCAGGGTCTCGGCGTACCATCCTGACGATTAAAAAAATCCCAGGGATGCAGATTCATAACAGATTCAGCATAAAGCGTAGCAACAAACGAATTGTCAGGGAACTGTATAAATGCTTGCTTCATAGCACGTGCAAACCCTTCCGCGTTTGTGGAGAGGGTATCCACCGGGAACTTTATCCGGATAGCGCCGATCAGGGCCTTTTCCCAATCGGTCGTATTGTCAACCAATGCTGCAGCGCGTGCGACGGCGTTTCGTATTTCATGGATCGTTCCCATGTTTGCTGAAGAATTGAAGTTTGGCCCCAATACATACGCTATTCCCCAGTAGCCCATGGCAAAGGTTGAGTCCAGTCTTACGGCTTCTTTGAATGAGCGGTGAGCTTCCGCATGATTAAAATTATTGGCCATGATAATCCCCTGGTTGAAAAACATCTGGGAATAGGTTGATTGCGTTGTTACGCCAACACTATAGGTTCCAATATTCTTTAATACCGGGGCATTAAAAGACGGACGATTTTCGCTGCACCCTGCGACAGACAGCAGCGTGAGAAAGAATAATCTTGTCAACTTCATATATGAGTTTCGTTAAAGAGCAATTTCTGGTTTCGGGGTCGAAACAGATCTCCTTAAATGTACCCGCAATGCAAACTGAAGCTAGCCTGATTTAAAAGAAATCGTCCGTTGGTAACTGTAGAGCTGTGCAGAAATCACCCACTGAATATATCCGGTGCATGCTCTAAAGACTATGTGTGTCAATATAAATAAACGACGGCAAATTTCAATAGCGTTGGTTAAATATCTAGGTTATAACCTTGGAAACATTATTGTAAGCAAGGAGGGAAGATCGTAGAATTCATTGGCAGACATATTCATACGTCAGGCGATATGTGCGTTGGCCGGCGTCGTTCCTATTCGTCACGGTACGTACAAGCGGAAACCCTTGTTCATTGTATTCATATTCTATGGATATCTTCATCGATTCTACTTCATTAACGATTAGTCGATAGCCCGTCGGGTTGTTCTTACTCAGGGCTGTTATAATGGGCCACGAGTCGGAATTGTCCCAATTGATAGTTAGAAATTTATATCCTTTGACACCGGCATAGGGCGTCTGGTGGTGATCATGCCCATCCACCATGATCACCGTGCTGACATTACGCGCGCCGGTGGTTAGTACATAAACCATTTTGACGACGTTGTCTTGTTCATTATAGGTAATCAATAGTTCCCATTCGTCATCGCCTTGAATGTTCTCCGTTTCCTCGCCGACGCGGACGAGTCTGCCATTAAAATCGTAGTGAAAAAGGTAGGTCCTCCAGTTTACCTGCGTTACCCCATCCATTGTCACCGAAATAAGCGCGACTTCCGGCAGGGCTGTAAGAAAACCCACGCCATAGTCGGTTGTGAAAGTCATGGGATGCAATTTGTTCACCTCCGCGATAGACATTCCGAAACTGAGCACGTTAAGCACGTGTGTCATGGTGTAGGGATTATAGCGTTCGATCTTCGTCGGGTTTCCATTATCATCGTAGCTATAAAATATAGAATGTCCGTCGTCAGTCATTTCTTTTTGAATGCGGCAAGCGGCCACAGCAACCGGACCGGAGTCGTCATCTTTCTGGCAGGCAAACAACGTTGAAAATAACATGATGAAGGTGAGGTGGCGTCGCGTTGACATTGTAATGGGGTTGGTTGTCATATAAGAAATTGGCCGGATGCACCTACAGCCATCGCCTGACCTTGCCTTTATAACGGCTGAACTCTTCGCCGAATGCGCGTTGGAGGTATTGTTCTTCCTTCCTGATTACATAGGTCTGCACCACGAACATCAGCGGGGCGATCATCAGGAATGTCCAGGAGTTGCCCTTAAAAAATGCAATCGCCGTAAACATTATCAGCAAGGCCAGATACATGGGATTGCGTGAGAAGGCGTAGACGCCCGTGGTTTGCAACGACTTTGCCGGTTTAACGGTGATTAATGTATTTCGCGAGATAGCGAAGCGCCAGAGCGCAGAAAGAAGGAGAAGTAGGCCAATGGCCACGATGACCCATCGTGCAGCATGTGCTGTGCCGGTTCCGAGCCATGCCGAGGGTAGCGGGGCAACGCGTTGTAAACCTATGGAAAGGAAGAATGTAACCACGTAAATCATGGGTGGTGGGACATACACGCCCGCATGATCCTGCCGGGGAATATGCAATGAGTTGTTTTCCATAGTGAAGCAATTATGGAAACAAACGTAGGATATCGGCCCGGGAACGCCTTAGTAAAAAAACGACATTCGCTAACCTGTCGGGAAATCACTGTACCCGCTCGTCGGTTGAAGATAAAACCGGCTTGGCGGAAACTCAGCAAACTCTTTGAATTCCCGTAGCAAATGGGATGAATCCGTGTAGCCACATTCTTCTGCAATCTGAGACCAGCTTTTCTGTGGGTGATCGTTCTTGATTTTCATCGCGTGCTCAAAGCGCACAATGCGGATAAAAAGTTTCGGCGTGATGCCTATCCGGGTCATAAAATTGCGCTCGAATTGTCGCAGGCTGAGGCAAGCCATCGCGGCCCATTCTTCTTGGGAATGATCAGTCAACGGATCAAGCATCTTCATAGCCACCAGATCGATAGGCTCCTGCGGACGGCATCGTACATCAAACTTAGCTTCGATAAAGGCGCAAATAACCTGTATCATACTTTCATACGAGTCTGCTCCACGGAGTTGATGCAGAATGTCGTTGAGCGCCACTCCCCAAAAGCGCGTTGCATCCAGCCCGTTGTTTACCGTCTCCTTCATATTGAGTCCGAGCAAGCGATACGTGCCGGTAGGATGGAAGATCACCTTGACCATCAGGTGATCTTTTCCGAACAGTAGCCCCACCGGTTTGTTCTTCGGTCCGGTGATTACCACAGGAGGAACAGGAACTTCTACATGTGCTGCGGGAACAATTCGGATCGAATCATTTACATAGAAATAGAGGCACTGCTCGGTATTCGCAAGGCAGGTAATAAATGGCTCCGGAAGATTCCCCCCGGAATTCCAATTAACGCGGTATATTTCAAGCGCGCGAATCAATCCGGTGAGCGCCGTAGGAGGCATGAACTGCTTGTAGAAACTCATTTGGTAGGGCAGAAGGTATTTCGAATGTATTCATGGATCCGATTCAACGGATGAAAGGCAGGGTGACGGATATCATGGCTTCCTACAAAAAGCAAGTAGCCGCTGCTTTCACAGCGACTACCATCAATGTGCGACAAGTCTTGAATATTGCTTACAGAATCCCTGCTGCAGCCATCTGCCGGGTAGGTTTCTGTTCCATTGACAATTCCCTTGCCTATGGATCCTCTTCTGGGGGCGGCGGTGTCGGCGGATGCTTCGGCGACTCGCGGTGATCATCAGCAGGCTTTATGATCTCCTCCTGGCACCCCTGTAGAGAGACGAATATAACGGTCGCGGCCAATAACATAGTCACTCGTTTAACGGCTCCCGGATAATGCAGATAATAGCCTAATCTTTTCATAACATTTTGTTTTAGATGAGTAGTAATCTAACGTAACTATACTTTCGCTCAACTATTGCCGGCTCACTGTTCCATAGACAATTCCATCGCCTTATGGTTCGTCCTCTGTGGGCGGTTGCGGCGGATGCTTCGGCGACTCGCGGTTATCATCTGCAGGTTTTATGATTTCCTCCTGGCACCCCTGTAGAGAGATGAATATAACCGTCGCGGCCAATAACATAGCCACTCGTTTGACGGTTATCGGATAATTCAGGCAATGGTTTAATATTTTCATAACATTTTGGTTAGAGAAAGTAATGTAACTTAAAATATACTCTTTAGCAACTATTGTAGCTCAAAATGTTTTGTTCGATATATATTGCGCCCATCGAGTCGTGTGGCTGCACGGCTATATTTCCTCCAGGGAACTCCGGATCGCCGTTTTCCAATTATATTCCCGATGGCGCCTAAATTTAAGAGGAAGTACGCGCATGGAATTGGCCCTGCCGGTTTTCCTTGCGCGGCTTAGACTTCCGCAAGTTGTTCTGCCGATCGCTGCTCGTTCAACGTGCGGTGCATACGGCCCCATTCGGCCATCGCGTTTAGCATGGGCCTCATCGTACGTCCAAGCTGGGTGATCTCATACTCGACCCGCGGAGGGACCTCGGGGTATACTACCCTGCGTACAATGCCTTCCCGCTCAAGCTCGCGCAGCTGGGCGACCAGCATGCGTTCAGAAATGCCCTCAATCGATTTTTTTAGTTCGCTATAGCGCATTGTGCTATCCGCCAACCGGCATAAAATAGCGGGTTTCCACCGACCACCGATTACCTGTAACGCCACGGCCATGCCGCAGGTATCAATGATATGTTTTTCATTCAGAGCGTTTGTTGAAGTCTGCTTTCTCATTTCTTACTATTTTGTTAGTATCTAACAATCAGATGCTTACTTGCAAAGGTAAAGCTTCACGAGGTAGGTTTGTGCCATACTTTGAAATACAAACAAAAATGGGAATGAAAAAGTTAGAAAATAAAGTAGTCCTGGTCACCGGCGGTAGCCGTGGTATCGGAGCCGCGACCGTTCGTCGTTTAGCGGCAGAAGGGGCACATGTAGCCTTTACCTATACCCGGTCTCCCGAGAAAGCAAATGCGTTAGTCGCAGAAGTGAACGCGACAGGCGGTCGTACCATCGCCATTGGCGCGGACAGTGCCAAGGCTGGTGACATTATAAACGCCGTGAACAAAACCGTTGCCGAGTTTGGTGGCCTGGATGTATTGGTGAACAATGCCGGCATCTATATTGGTAAAGATTTTAATGAACACACGATTGAGGAATATGATCAGGTAATGACGGTGAACGTCAAAGCAGTATATGTAGCCGCGCTGGAGGCGGTAAAACACCTCAAAGCCGGCGGACGCATCATTACCATCGGCAGCAATATGGCAGACAATGCCATTGGCCCACAAACCACACTGTATACGATGAGCAAATCCGCCTTGCAAGGCTTTACCCGTGGATTGGCCCGCGACCTCGGGCCGAAAGGCATCTCTGTTACACTGGTACAACCTGGGCCGACAGAAACCGACATGAACCCCGCTGAGGGCGCACATGCCGACCACGCACGCAGCCGGATGGCGCTGGCCAACTATGGCAAAGCAGAGGACGTGGCCGGGTTGATATCATACCTGGCAAGTGACGAGGCAAGGCAGATTACCGGGTCGTGGGTTACCATCGACGGCGGGTTTAATGCATAGTCATTCGCGCTACTTTAAATTACGCGAAAAGGCTTCTATCCAAAAGTAGAAGCCTTTTTTTGTAAAACCCTCGCAAAATCATGTATCCCCGATCGCGTCCTGCTCCGGAAGCTGTCCCGCGGCTTTCCGGTATTTTACCGGACTTGTTCCATAGCGTTTCTTGAATTGCTTACTCAGATGGCTATCGTCCACAAACCCTAACTCATCCGCTATCTGCGTTAGCGAGAGATTGCTGTGTAGTAGGCGTTGCTCGGCGCGCTTGATTTTGGCACCGACAATGTAGTGCTGCAGGCTTTCCCCGGTATACTTCCGGAAATACTCGCCGACATAGGTGGCAGAGAGATTAAACGTAGCGGCCAGGGAGTCGACACTCAGCTTTTCCGGCTCACCGATATGCCGCTGGATGTGCATCAGCATCTGGTGGACAACGGATTCGTCAGCGTGAGCGTGAATGACAGGAGCGCCCTGAGCCAGTACGTTGCGCTCCAGAATGTTCAAAATCAGCATGATAAAATGCTGCAGGTTCTCTTCGTGGCGTAGCGGCTTGCGGACGTATTCACCGGCCAGGCTTTGGATGAGACTGTTCACGGTGCGGCAATCCTCCGGATCGGTGATCGGCAATTGATGAAACCGGTTGTGGTGAAAAAAGATGCTCTGCAACTTCCTTAGCCACAAGCTAATGCGCGCTTGATCGTGCGGCGACCGGTCTTGCCCCAGAAATATTTCGGAGAAGCGTATAGAGTAAAACCGCGTAGGCACCTCGCTGACAAAGCCCCGGCAGTCAAGCGGCGTAAACAAGAAGATATCACCCGTGCTGTACCGTAGTTTGTTCCGATTTGCTTCCCGACGGCCACACCCTTCGGCAATTTGCACAATCTCGAAGAAGTGATAAATGAGTGGCTCCTTGTTCCAGTGCTGCAGATTGGAGACCTGCATTTCGAACGGTTGATACAAGACCTTCGGCATACCTCCAAATGTACAAAACAAACCTTTCGTTTTACAGGGCAGCCCGCGTAGCCCACTGCTAGCTTCGCAGCATACTAATTCACTATGCAGCACACATTATTAACGCCCCTTACGAAGGGAGTATATGCTTTCCGGAACCGCGTGGTCATGGCGCCCATGAATCGCCGCCGGGCCGTCGACGGCGTACCCGGCCACGCGATGGCAACATACTACCACCAGCGCGCCGGCGCGGGCCTGATCGTCACAGACAATACCGCAATCGCCCCCAACGCCATCGGCTACCTGAATACACCCGGTCTTTATACACAGGCGCAACGCGACGGATGGAAACGCATCGTCGAGACTGTGCACCACGAAAACGGAACGATCTTTATTCAGCTGGTACACACCGGTCGCATCGGGCATCCCGCCAATCACATGGGCGGCCTTCCACTGGTCGGCGCTTCCGATAGAAAGGCCAATGAAACTGTGCGCACACCGACCGGCCATCTGCCTATGCCGGAGCCCGTTGTATTAACGCAGCCGGAGGTGCAGGACCTGGTGGCGCTGCATGTCGAGGCTGCTGCCATGGCTGTCGCGCTTGGGTTTGACGGCGTGGAAATTCACGGAGCGCACGGCTTTCTGCCAGAGCAATTCCTGAACCCACAAACCAATAATCGCACAGATCACTATGGCGGCTCGTTGGTAAAGCGCAGCCGGTTTATACTGGAAATAATGGAAGGTGTTGTCGGGGCGATCGGCGCAGAACGCACCGGCATCAGGCTGTCGCCGTTTGCCAGTGTCAATGACTTGTCGCCTTACCCGGATGAGTTGGAGACACATCGCTACCTGGTAAACGCATTGGCGGCAATGAATATCGGGTTCCTGCATCTGTCGAACCAGGTCGTCAACGGTATCTCATCTATTCCGCATGCTTATTTGATCGAGGTGCGCCGGCGTTTTAAAAATCTCCTGATATTTACCGGCGGCAATACGCGCGAGTCCGCTGAGCAGTTGATACAGTCAGAGTTGATTGATCTGGCCGGGTTCGGCAAACCCTTCATTGCCAATCCCGATCTGCCCGAACGCTTCCGGCACAACGCTGCGCTGGCAGTACCCGATGACGCTACATTTTATACGGAAGGCGATAAAGGCTATACCGACTATGCTTCATTCACAACAGCCTGACAAAAGCGATCAGTGTGTCGCGATAATCTGTTTTTTAGTAATTTGGTCCTATGAACAGCAAGAGTACACACGATCAGCGCATCGCGAAGATGATCTTCGGCTCGGTGTATCCCATGTATGTCGCAAAAGTGGAGAAAAAAGGACGTACAAAAGATGAACTGGATCAAGTCATTAAGTGGTTGACCGGCTTTAGCGATAAAAAACTCCAGCAGCTTATCGACGATAAAGTAACCTTTGAGACTTTCTTTCAGCAGGCCACACTGAACCCCAATGCGAGCCTGATCACCGGCGTGATCTGCGGGTATCGCGTGGAAGAAATTGCAAATCCGTTGACACAGCAGGCCCGGTATTTAGACAAGCTGGTGGACGAGTTGGCGAAAGGCCGGAAAATGGATAAGATCCTGCGAAATACAAATGGCTAATATGACTCGCCGGGCTCATACGCCTTGCATACGTAGCTTCCATTTGGGTTCATCCACGCCCTTGATTAACATCCATAAGGCCAGCGCTAGCTCCGCGATAAAGCACGGCAAAAGAATTATCATACTTGACTGCTCCGGATAAAGAATCAGGATAAAGCTGTTCAACAAATAGCAAATACCGGCAAGCTGTAGAAGTCGGCCTATTATACCGGGAATGAAGGCTGACTTGACAATCAGATGTCCTTCAACAATACAGACAAACCCAAAAAAGATCAGCCCCACTGCAAAACCATAACTATGAAGCTTAATGAAAAGATAGGATAATGTTTTAAGTTCGGCCAGGTCAACTGTCTTTAAATATTCTGCATCTCCCAACAAAAACATAGTCATCAAAAGGTTCAGCTTATTTGCTACAAGCACCGTGGTTTGGATAAGATTGAAGGACAGGTTTAACAATGCCAGATTTTTATTGACCGGTCTTAGGAGGATGTAAAAAATAACGATCAGCGGCACATCGCAGACGTGCATAAGCAAATCGCCGGCAATGCCAAAGCGCCACAGCATCGGTGAAGCCAGCATATTCAGGGCAGTCGCTGCCGGGTCACCTGCCACGATTATTTTATTTCTCACAAAAATCTCCCCGAATACTCCGAAAACAATTATGATCAGATAAATGATGCCACCTATCCTCGCCAGTCTTTTGGGTGAAAACGCTTCTGATTTGGAATCGAGTGTCATAAGAGAGATTTAATGCAAGACGAGTCTCGAAACAGAAAGTTACGTAAACAAGAAAGTTTGCTGTCTTTTCAAGGGCCACAGGAACTGCGGCAGGCAAAAAAAGACATTACATTCCGTACGTTATCCCTACGGAGACAAACGGGCTTGGCGCGAAATGTGGCACATCATCTTTCCCGAGGTACGAAAAGAAATCCTGAACAGTACGATTGTTAACATACATATTCCGGAAAGCGCTGTGATCTCGTTGGAGTTTAGCCGGGCGAAGTACTTTCCTCCTTTACCGTCGATGGCCCAGTCTACGAGAAGCCCCGGATAAACCATGGGAAATCCAAACGTATTATCGAATGCCAGGCCGGCACCTACTTTGAGGTTGGGCGTAATGCTTCTGACAAAGATCACCGATCGTACCTCATACAAAAACGGTATATCCGCGATCGACGGCCTTACCGTGATGGTCCATGATACTCCATTGCCGATTGCGCGGGAGCGGAAACAGGTGCTGTTGGACCTGATCATAAAGAACAAATGACGATCAACTGCAGCGGATAACCCAGGCGTAAATATGGGTTATCCGCTTTTTCTGTCTTCAATGCTGCCACTATACAGGTCTACGTCCGGGCTTCACCCGGCGCTATCCGTTTATGCCTTCTCTAAAGTAAACTTAATGGGAAGCGTCAAAACACAGCTGACGGGTTTGCCATCTTTCTGTGCAGGAATAAATTCACCCAGGCCTTCAACAGCCTGAACCGCCGCCGCCTTCAGCGCATCATCGATTCCTTTTGCTTCTTCAGAAGTTTGGTAATAGCCCACGACAACCATTTCCTTCAGCAAATATCCATCCTTTCGCGTCTCCGCTTTGATGTGCTCGACATGACCCTTTTCATTAACCGTGAAAGAGACCCGTACTAAACCCGAACGATTTTCGTGGCGGGC
Organism: Dawidia cretensis; assembly: GCF_018598175.1. GTDB lineage: Bacteria > Bacteroidota > Bacteroidia > Cytophagales > Cyclobacteriaceae > Ohtaekwangia > Ohtaekwangia cretensis. The sequence goes on along the minus strand of NZ_JAHESE010000030.1, from coordinate 49,396 downwards.
AGAGGCGGGATACATGATCCGCTTGGTAAGGATTTGATACATCGCCGCTTCGCCTTGTTCGTACGTGGCGATCTTGTCGAATTGCGGCTCTTCCCTGCGGGCCGAAAAAGCGCCGAGGAATACGATCACAGACATCAACGCAACATAAAGAGAAACTCTCCAATAGCTGTGTTGGGATTTTGTTCTTGTTTTTGTCATCATATTAAATCGTTTAATTAAACTTGTTTTACTACTCAAATAATTGCCGAAATCTATAGATACCCCCGTTCTGGCCTTAAACAATATGTGCTGATAATCCTCCCGGTCGATCCCATTTTCCAGCACGCGCGCATCCGCGTAATACTCATGCTCCGCTTTGATCTCCCTCCTGAACAGCCACACCACAGGATTGAACCAAAACATAACAGCAACAGCCTCCAGGAATATGTTATCGACAGAATGATACTGATCGCGATGAACGCGCTCATGCAACAGCATCGTCTCCCGTTCAGAATCATCCATACTCTCTTTCCCGACAAACAACACGTTGAAAAAAGTAAACGGAGATACCTGCCGGCTGAGGCCGACAACGGTAAATCCCCACTGGCGCCGCCTGGGCGAATGGATATAAATCCTCAGTAAAGTCGTCAGCCCGAAGACACAACGGAATAAGCACACAGCTGCTCCCACTATATACAGAGCTAAAACAATATCGATGGTGCTCGCGGATAATGCAGACGAAACAGTTTCCCGAAAATCGGCTGTACGGCTGGTCACCACGGAGAACACACCCGGAAACCGACCCGCTTGCGAAACATGTTTGAATTGTATGAAAGGAACGGCGATTGAGAAAAGTATACATGCCAGGCCAGCAAACCTGTTCAGCTGGTGATTGAGCTCATACCGAAGCATCACCCTGTACAAAGCATAGAGCGCGATCAATGAAAAGCCGGACTTCAATAAATAACTTTCCATCACTTTTTCTTTTTTTGTTCGATCTGTTTCCGAAAATGCTCCATGAGCTCCTGCATATCTTTCGTGCTGAGGTTTTCCGCACTGCTGAACTCCGACACCATATTCTTGAATGAGCTCGAAAAATAATTCTCCACCAGAGATTTCACCGACTGGGTAGTATAATCCTTTCGTGCCACCAGCGGATAATATTCATGAGAATTCGCGACCGGCGTTCTTCCCACAAACCCTTTCTTTTCCAGAATTTTGAATATGGTTGCCACCGTAGTATAAGCCGGCTTGGGGTCTTCATATTCGTTGACAATATCCCGGAGCAAGCCCCTTTCGATCGACCAAAGGATCTTCATAGCCTTTTCCTCCGCTTTGGTAAGATTCAAATCCATAGCGCTCTTTTTGTTGATGTATTCAAAACTACTAAATAATTAGTAGATCTACTATTTTCTTAGTAGTTTATTTCTTCGGCCGCTATAAAACAGGGCAGAAGGCCATAAACTTTTGGTGGGGCGGTAGCATTTCTACACAGCGGCTCATTATTTTTAGAGCAGCGCTTTGAATAATGAAGATTGCCACTTATAACATCAACGGAATCAACAGCAGGCTGCCGGTGCTGCTGCGCTGGCTGCGTGAAGCAAAACCAGACGTTGTATGCCTGCAGGAGCTAAAGACGATCGACGGTCAATTTCCCATAGCAGCCATCGCGGCGGCGGGCTATCAGGCCATCTGGCATGGACAAAAATCCTGGAATGGCGTCGCCATTCTTTCGCGGAAACTACCCATTCAGGAGCTGGGCCGGGCTTTGCCCGGTGACGCAACGGACGAACACAGCCGCTATATAGAGGCGATCGTTGGCAAAATGGTGATCGCATGCCTTTATCTGCCCAACGGCAACCCGTACCCAGGACCAAAATTCGACCACAAGCTCAAATGGATGAAACGACTTTCGGCACGCACCAAGAAACTGCTGGCACACGACGTACCCGTCGCGCTGATAGGGGATTTTAATGTGATGCCGACAGCGCTGGATGTCTACAAACCGGAGAAGTATCTCAACAACGCCCTATTCCGTAAAGAAGCCCGGGCTGCATACGCCCGCCTGCTGAAACAAGGGTGGGTAGACGCGGCCCGTCACCTGCACCCGGAAGAAAGGATCTACACCTTCTGGGATTATCTTTACAACGCCTGGGGGCGCAATGCCGGCCTTAGGCTGGATCATTTCCTCTTAAGCCCGCATTTGGTACCCAGGCTTCGTAAAGCTGGCGTAGATACCGCCGTAAGGGGCTGGGACAAGGCTAGTGATCATGCGCCGGCATGGATTATTCTCAAGTGATGGGTAGAGAGAGGCGTTAAGCTTTATGTGGCAGAGGAAATTGCAGTTCAATAGGTTGATACAAGATTCATGAAAAAGATAGGGTTAATTACGTTAGTTCTCACCTTGGCGATCGAAGCGAAAACTCAAAATTTGATAGGAGAGTGGTACGCGATCGACGATGAAAATTTAGCAGAATTGGTGATACATGAGGATTCCATTAAAGCGAGAATTCTTGTTCCGGGAGGCGATTCAAAGGGATCCGAGCGAACAGGTATAAAACATTTTGGAATATACGAAGTTCATGATAAGCGGATTCTTATTGTCCCTGATGATACATCGGTGGATGCAGTACGATACCGGGCGATGACTTTTTTTAATATTCGTGACGGTATCTCTGTGGAGTTGGCGGTAAATGGAATTACAATGGTGTCTAAAGAAGTTGATAAATTAATAGATCTTAATGCCAGCGATACCACGAGATTATTTGGGAATGTCTTTTATCATAAAGACTACTTACAGCTACTAAATAAAAAACAAAACATGGAAACTATGACGCTTCCTGAGTTTAAAGAATTCTTAGCGGCCTATGTCAATAAACGGGAGATGTATTCCTATAGGGAGCGGTATATGCCGGCAACATTTCAGCAAACCTTGATTAATTCAATTCTTATTGAGATGGCATTCAATCCAATAAATAAGAAAGATTGGTTTAATAGATTTTTAGAAAAATATCTGATGGATAAGGAAGTGGAAGCGCTCTGGAGGAAAATGTAGTTTTTAGTTTCCGGATACGCCCGTTGCGTTAGGTGTACAAAAGTAAAGTGAACCGGTTTTTTACCCCTAGGGCATTTGCGCCAAAAATCCAGACAGTTTGCGACTATCTGCAGGTGTGTCGCATTTTTACAATTCCCCAGGTTATAGACATTTTAATTTTACAGCTGCAACAAAGTGGTAAAAAATGCGAACAATTACTGTGAGCGTGATAATGCTCCTTGCCATTGGCTTTTTGACTTGTTCGAATAATAGGACGGACAAGAAGAAGCGAACAAAACTCAAAATCAAAAATCGAATACTATGAAAAACCTGGTTTCAATTATCGAAATTCCGGTAACGGATTTCTCAAGATCAGTAAAATTTTATCAGACAATTCTAGGTGTTACAATTGAAGAGGTCAACATGGGTGAAACACAAATGGGAGTGTTGCCAAGCGATGGTAAAACGGTAAGCGTCGTATTGGCAAAAGGCAACGACTACAAAACCACCACGGGCGGAGTGGTTGTATATCTAAACGCAGGAAGCGATTTACAACCAACACTGGACAAAGTAGAAAAGAATGGCGGTCAAATAATCGTTCCGAAAACCCAGATCAGTCCTGAAATGGGCTACTTCGCACTTTTAATCGATTCTGAAGGAAACAAGCTGGGACTCCACTCCAGCAATTAATACAACGTCTATCCCTCCGAGTAAAAAAGGGCCGAGAGCAACAGCTGTCTGTCTTCCAGGAAATCCCTTGGATTAGTCCCCGTAAACTCCTTGAAATCTTTTATGAAGTGAGCCTGGTCGTAATATTCGCTCTCATAAGCAATGCTGGTTAACGTTTCGGTCTGTTGACTCAATAACATTTTTAATGCCGCTTGCAACCGGATGACTTTCCCTAATTGCTTGGGACTAATGCCAATTTGTTTTAAAAACTTCCGTTCCAGTTGTCTTCTTTTCGACAAGTCCTCTTTCAGAATAGCGCTGATCGATGAGCTCCCGTTGGTTGACAGAAGTGTTTCAACTGTTGTTTTTACGATGTTATCAAGGGTTGCTTTTTCGTTGAGCTTGCTCAAAAGGAATTCTTCAATGATCTCAATTCGCTGTTGAGCATGGCGTGCGGGAATGATTTTTTGCGCTAGCTCTTTTGAATGAGCTTCTCCAAACAGATCTTCAATCGGTGTTTCTTTGTTTGCCAAATTTTTGAGGGGAGTGCTTACAAAATTCGCAAAACCGTAAGGATAAAAGCGAACGGCAAAGGTGTTCACATATCCGGTGGGCTGAATATAAAAAGGCTCAGTCGTTTGTCCGAGCACCATAGCACGCGGTTGAAGGATAAAATTATCCCCAGACGTGAACCGTTTGATGTCGTCTCCGAGGATAAATGCCATTTCAATACAACCATCCGGAACAATCCGTTGTTTCTCAGCATCGCTGTCAGCAGAGACTTCTAAAGTCCAGTAGCATTTTACCAGCGACTTTAAATCCGGGCAGGGTTGAAAGGTTTGATAGTTCATTTAATGGACAGCGTTTATTGGAGTACGAACCACTTCAAACCAAGCGTATAGCAGTGGAACTACTCATCATTCATTTCTGCTTCTTCTCCTTCTGCCGTCTCGTCGTCGTCGGCTTGTGGCCTGATTTTATCAAATGTGGGCTCGAGCGTAAACTTTCCGGTTTTATCGATAATGCCCCAATTGCCATTTATCTTGACGATGGCATAACCATTATGAAACTTCCCGGCCGACTGGAATTTCGGTTCTACGATCCAGTTTCCCGTATGTTCCATATACCCCCAAAGCGTACCTTTCTTTATTCGACATATCCCTTCGGAAAACTGCAGTACGTTTTCAAAGTCGGGTTGGATGACCCACTTGCCGGCCTTGTCGATCGTGCCCCAATAGAAACGTTTCAGGCGGGTGCGGCATAGGCCATCGACAAAGGAGCCGAGGTAGTCAAACTTTGGTTTTACCAGCCACCGCCCGTGCCGGTCGACGACACCCCAGGCCCCGGAAACACGCGCAACGGTAACACTGTCGGAAAAAGGTTTTACGACATCAAATACCAACGAGCCCACTGGCTTACCCTGCATGTCAATCAAAATCCAGCGCCCGCCGTTTGTTCGGATCGATGCGATACCTTCCTGGAAGCTAGTGGCGTGGTTGTAAATAGCGGGGATAACCCAGGTACCCGTTTTGTCGATATAGCCCCATTTGCCTTTGGAGCGCGCCATAGCCAGCCCGCCATGAAATTCGTGCAAGCCGCCGAACGTTGGCTGAATGACCCATTGCCCTTTCTTATCGATAAAGCCCCAGTCACCGTTGTGCGCTTGCGCGAGGGCCAGGCCGTTATCGGAAAATTCTCCAATCTCATCGAACTCGTTTTTTTTGACCCATTGGCCAGTCACATCGATCAATCCGTAGGACAGGCGGTCCTGCTCGTCGGCAATACCCACCCGCGCCACCTCGCCATCGAAATTGTAGACTTTGTCGAACCGGAAACCGGTAACGAGCTTCGCATCTTTGTCGATATAGCTCCAGTGGCCGGCTTTTTTCACCCGGGCGTACCCGTTACTAAAGGCCTCGGCGTCTTCGAAAGTCGCCGAAACTACCCAGTTGCCCGCTGGGTCTATAAAACCATATGCTTTCTTTTTCGCCTTGGCAACAAAAAGATTTTGTCCCGAGGCTTGCGAAAGCACTTGCACGATAAGGACAACGAAAAACCATTTTTTCATGTATATAACCTATGTTATGATGCCAACACGCCGGGGTTCCCAACGTAGGCGCCATTGCGTGCTGGTGGTAACAAGGTAAGGTTTTTCAAGCAGGTAGCCAATACACCGCAGATCACACACGACGCAAGGACCATTCGCTCGGTGCCTTGCCAAATTTATTCTTAAAAGAATTTGAAAAATGAGAGAGGCTTTCGAACCCTAAATCAAGATATATTTCAGAAGGCTTCTTTTGTTTTTCGATCAATGCGCGAGCCTCCGTCAGCCGTTTTTCTTGCAGCCACTGCCTCGGCGCCATTCCGAATGTCTTTTGAAAATCACGCTTAAACCCCGCCAGACTTCTACCCGTTAATTCCGCAAATTCTGTAACCGGAATGTTATAATGAAAATGGCTGATCATGAATTTTTCCAGGTCGATCTTGTAAGGCTCGGAAAAATCAAACAACAAGCTACCGAGCCGGGGCATGGCATGCAGCAGTAGCTTCACGGCTTCCTTCACCTTCAAAAGGCCTATTTCATTCGTGATTGTTTCTGTTGGATTGCGGACATACGGCATGACAGATTGAAAATATCCTCTCAGAAAATCATTTGCCGGAATGAGCACGTTCGGTGGCCCGACGTATTTCGGTAACACCTCGATGCGCTCCTCCAGCGCAATCGTCCTGAGCAAATCCTCTTGCAACGAAATGATGATCGTCTCATAATCCTCGCCGGGTAGAGGCGTCTTGGTAATTTGTCCGAGTTGATTCTTTCCAATCAACAACATTTCACCCTTGCTCATGGTGATTTTCTGCACAGAAGTTTCCAATGTAAAATGCCCCGATACCTGTAACACCAGCGTATTGTGCGCCAGGAAGCCTACTCTGGCTTTTCGCTCGGTGGAGAGATAGGTGTAGAAAATGACCCCGGGGATTATTTCAGCTGGATTAGTCATAAAGGTAAAGTTATAAAACAAAAGGTAAGGGGAATGACCCCCGCCCGTTACCGTTGCAAATACGTACCGCCCAGTATCGCCCCCGGAGCGAAATGAGTATTAAGCGCATTCAGCTCATCAGGCGTGAACGTAATCTCCATCGCCTGCGTGTTTTCGGGCAGACGCGATCGACGGCTCATGCTGACCAAAGGCATGATATGATCACCTTGCGCATTCACCCAGGCAATGGCCAGTTGCGTCGGTGTGAATCCTTTTTCTTTTGCCAGTTGCTTTAATCGTTCCACCTTCTCCAGGTTCCTGACCAGATTCTCCCCTTGAAAACGCGGGAAGTGATTTTGGTAGCTATCCGCCGCGAGCGGCGCTTTCATTTCGCCCGTGAGCAGTCCTTCGGCCGTATTGGCAAACGCCACCACGCCGATACCCAACGCCTTCGCCGTAGGAAGCAGATCGCTTTCAATCTGGCGATCGGCCAACGAATAGCCTATTTCCAATGCCGTCACCGGGTGAACGCTATTGGCCTTGCGCAGTTGATCGGCAGTGATTTCCGAAACACCCAGATAGCGCACTTTCCCTTCTTTGATCAGGTCGGCTACCGTGCCGATCACATCTTCCACGGGCACACTGTTGTCCAGTCGGCACGGCTGGTATAGATCAATCGTGTCGATCCCCAAACGCACCAACGAGTAGTTGATAAAGTTCTTAATAGCGATCGGGCGTAGGTCCAATCCCAGCCACTGTGCGCCATAGAAAATGGCGCCGAACTTAACGCTTATAAACGCGTCGTCCCGTCTGCCCTTAATGGCTTTTCCGACAAGCAGCTCGTTGTGGCCGCTGCCGTAGAAGTCGCCGGTATTCAAAAAGTTAATGCCATTGTCTAACGCCGCCTGGATGGTGGCAATACTTTCATTTTCGTCTCTCACAGGCCCGCCCCAAACGGGCGACATGCGCATACAGCCCAATCCGAGCTTGGATACAAGGGGGCCGTTGTTGCCCAGGGCTATCTTCTGAATAGATGTCATAATGGATGTTTTTTGTTGACTCATGACAACAAAGGTCGGCGTTTGGGCCTCGCAGCCGCTTTCGCGCACGGCTCAATTTACTTGCCTGGACGGCTCACGGAAGGGGAGGTTGATCAACAGCTCGGCCACGAGCAGGTTTGGCACCCAGCTTAACCACGCCAGCAGCGCATAGGCTTTGGGAGAGCTTAGGTCCACACTGGAAGATGTCATATAAATATAAAGTCTCAACGTAACGGCCGCAAACGTGAGCGCATAGCTGCGCCACATCCATTGCCGGTGACCCGTAACGTCCTTCCGGCGGATCCGGCTAAAGGCCACCGCCGTAAAATAAAACCATAATACACCTTGCAGTAGGAAGCTAGCCAGTACCCAGGGACCACGTTGTATGAACAAGCTCATACCCAACGCACCCGGTGCAGAGAAGAACAGGATCCCCATAACATATACATACCCAAGCATTCGATGCACCTGCGGAAAATTTCGACTGGCGGGAAAAACGAGAAAAAGACCCGCGACTAAAATCACACCGCTGATCAATACATGAGAATAGTAGGCAGGCAGATACCAGCCCGTTTGAATAGCTTGCTGCTTGAGTCTTAGAAAACCATACTGGACATCGAAGTTAGCATACGACAATGCATTGACCGCCAGAAGAACAGCCAGCACCAGCACGATAAAAATGAAGAAGCCCTTAATAAGGGTTAAAAGCCGCCGCATGCATTAAATAGGATTTTTTGTATCCGATTCCTGGAGCAAGCCCATGAACATCTCCAGAAACGTAACATTGTGTCGGTCAAGGTCGGTAAGCTTGCTGCGTATCTCGTCCAGGTTCTCTATCTCTTGTGGGTAACGGCTGAAATACTCCCGAGTGGTAGAGTCCGGCAATCGGTATCCGTAGCTGACCAGAATTTCGTCATGTATGCGCTGAAGGGTAGGTAGCGATAATGTCGCGGAAGGGGTTTGAGTTTCCGTTTCATAATCCCAACGATGGAAGTTGCCGACGACATACGAGCTGTCAAGTTCGGCGAACTCGGTGAAATTGTATTCCCGTGATGATTTTATTCTCGTAACGCCTGTTTTGTCAAGCGTGTAATAAGTGTAGATCGGAATGTCATATTCCTCATCGGGGCTATCGTGCGCAAAATATTCCGGGGCGGTCGATACGACCTCAATAATATTCTCGCGAATGCGGCGAAGGCTGGACACGCCACTCCCTGCGATCTCAGACACGCCCAGGGTGTCATTGGCCGAAGTGATAAAGGTCACGCGATTGCTGACATAAAACTCTTCCCGTCCCTCTGTATAATGTGTAGTGATGCCGGTGATCAACGCACGGATGCCGTCGGTAACGTCCTGTAGCAACGTGCCGCCGGTTTTTATATACCCATTCCATCCCGCAAAAGGCATGTCTGCCGTACTGATGCCGGTGATTACTTGCTCGAATAAACCCAGCTTCACGAAGTAGGTGGGAGGTATGATCATGCCGATGCCGGCATGCTCTTCGTTGGGGATCTCACAAAGTGTCTGCTGATTGTCGAGTGTCAGATCTTTGGGCAGGAATTGAAATGTACGAACGTATTCCTCTGCTTTGATGGAGGGAAAGCCTTCGTGGTATTGAAATAGGGCATCGATCCAGCCGTACGTCGTATCGGTTTGTGTAAAGGCGTGTATATCCTCCTGTTCATAGGGCATGAGCATGTCATACGCGGGTTCAACGATCAGTTTGCGTGCTGTCAGGTCGAAATGCCCGGCTTTCCCATCTTTTACGACTTCCACCAGGTGCGGCTTCATAAAACCCAGGGTGCCAATCATTTCATATTCCACCGGGATGACAATGGAACCGGCTTCATCGACCAATCCCATTTTATACTCCGTAGGGTCTCCTTTTACAAAAGATCGATATTCGTCAGCCCGGGCCTCCCAAGTGCCATTCACCACATAGTAATAATGCTTGTCCTCGTAGCGCGTAAACCAAATCACGGAATCATACTGTTGCTGGATCTCCTGCGCCCGGGCGTAGATCGGCAGGCGCTTCTTCATGGCATCTTTTCGTTCGGTTTGCCATTCGATATCACCCCGAAGTTTGCTAAAGCTCCGGTAGAACTCTTCGCCTTCAAGCTGCGTGATGACTAGCGCGTGCTGTTTCTGCTTTAGCAATAGGGTCAGCGTTGATTCCTCGCGTGCATCAGCGTCATCGACGTTTCGGGGCGTAAAAACGGTGGGGATCGTTACTTTCACAACGTCCTCATCGTACTCAATGCTGGCATTCTGATAGGCCATCGCACACACGATGTATTCGCTTTCTTTATTCTGCAACACGCGAATAGCCGACAGGATCGCTTCGTGCGATTGCTGGGTCTCAAATAATTTAAAGATTTCGGGATCAGCGTGCTTCAAACTCGTCTGAAAGGCAACAATAAACGCCCGGACGGCTTCATCCGGATCATTTTTTTTCAAAACACTGCAAGAAGCGACAACGATCGCAAGCACGCCGGCAAGGGCAAAAAGAGGCCGTCTGAGTGACATGGTAGGAAGAATTGAATCCGGGGAAAGATACTCAAAAAAAGAATACTATCGTTTCCATTTAAATTTGACATATCGCCCCATAATGACTCGGTGGCATCGCAACTAACGTCTTTCCAGGGGAAAAAAGCCCATCCATTATTAATTTTTTGTTAAGGTATAGAATAACAGGTCCGTAGGTTTTTTTTCATCTTTATGCCATGCACGAAAGCCCTTCTTTTAATCGCGATAAAACCGACGCCAGGCCACAGTTTTCGATCATGGCGAAGACATGTACACTGAAGTATAACGTGCAGAAGCAGGGCGGAATAATCCTGGACGGCCAAACACGATACGAAATCCCCATCTACCAGCGACCCTATGCCTGGTCGGAAAAGGAGATCCGGAAATTTCTGCAGGATATACTCGCTTCTTTTAACGGAGGCGGTAATGAAAGAAGCGAGCCGATGTTTATCGGCACAATGCAATTGACGGAAAAAAAGGAAAATAACATTCAGGAGATCATCGACGGGCAACAGCGGATGACAACCTTTTTATTGCTGTTTCAAGTCTTACAGAAAAAGTTTAACGGACAAACAGAGCTCGATAACCTGAGCTACAACTGGCTCCATACGCAGGTAAACAATGGCGAGCAACAATTGCTGCTGGACCAATTCTTGAACAGTAGCTTTCCTTTTGATAATGAGTCGCATAACCTCTATACCAGGAATGCGGCGCTGATCAATGAGGTGTTGAACGAGGAGATGAGCGACGCGGCAACCGGTGAGCCGGTGGTATGGGATGTGGCCGCATTCGTTCGCCATTTGTTAACCGATATCTATTTTGTAGTGATCGAGACAAGGGCTGGTCTCACAAAAACGTTACAGATATTTAATGCCATAAACACCACCGGCCTTGACTTAAACGGCGGGGATGTCTTTAAGATCCGTATGTTCGAGTACTTGCGGGATGTAAAAAAAGAGAGAGATACTGTATTTAAAGACATAAGCGATCTGTACCAGAAGATCGATCGGGCCAATAAAGAGGCTAAAGATACGGTAACCAATATCCACGAGATCCTGGGAATCTATCAGTTCTTGCTCATTGCACGATACGACCTGCCCGCCACATTGTATAGCTACGGGGCGGATACGTTCTTTGAGCGATTGTTCGATAGTATACTCAACAATGGTCAATGGCCCAACTTCACGGATGCCAGAAAGGTCGAGCTTTCTCTCGCTGATATTAGCAAATTGATAGACGTCAGGATCGAATGGGAGAATTCATGGTTTGTTACAGCCGAGGATGCTTGTTTGTATTCTTTATCGCAATGGTCCAGGTACGGTAGGTACCGGATTCTTTGTGTCATCTTTAGGTATGTTTATCGGGAACGAGCTGATGTATATCCTCAATCACTGATATTTTACAAGCAGCTGACCAAGCTCTTTATTGTCTATAGCTGCCGGTTTCTGAAGGCTGTAAACGAAATACATGCCTTTAACTATTTACTCTTGCAGCTCATGCTCAAGGCGGATCCCGAAGTGGTGATCGACACCGTTGTAAAAAAGATGGATAGGATCGGGAATCCTGAAGTGTTGCGTAGTTTTACGGGGGTGCTGGATGGCGGGATCGCTTATAACGCGAAGATCAAAAATATTGTGTGCCGGCTTTCTGCCATGTTGGATGAGGAATATCATACCGAAGACGTTCGCACAATAGAGGCGATCCAGAAGAGGTTATTCGAGTCGGACATCGATATAGAGCACATCCAACCATTCCACGATCTGGAGCCACTGGATCGGGACAAAATATGGGATGAATGGAAGGATGACATCAACGGGATTGGTAATCTATCCATACTTGAGGAAAAATTAAACAGATCCATCGGAAACTGCCGGTATTCTGAAAAAATTATTCAATACAGGACTAGTCAGTATGCTATTATACAGCAAGTTGTAATCGACTATCCAGAATGGAACTATGAAAGTTGCCTGAGAAGAAAACGCAAGGAAATAGAGAAAATCACGAATTACCTTTTTGGTTAGTTATGGGAAACGAAAGGGCATGGCGTTAATTCGTCCAGATGAAATCCATCTTCGGTTGATTCATGGAGTTGTCTATAACCTGACGCTCGATCTCCAGGATAGACTGGAGGGCGTTGTAGTCAATTTTTTCGGCATCGTCACCCGGTTTGTGATAGTCTGCGTGACCACCCGTATGGAAGAAAAGAACAGGAATGTCCTTCTTGTAAAAGGATGTCTGGTCGGAGCCGCCGCTCCCGTCTTTGCCGGTATAGAACTTAATGTCGCTTTTGACCCCCTCAAAGATCGTGGGGAACTTCGAGCTTGTGCCATACCCAATCACGGCAACACCGTTCTCGGGATTGTAGCGGCCAATCATATCCATGTTCAACATCCATTGGATGTCTGCCAACGGAAGGGTAGGGTGGTTCGTAAAATATTTTGATCCCACCAATCCAAGCTCTTCGGCACCAAACGCAATGAAAAGCAAATTGTATTTTTCTTTATAACCATTGGTGGCGTAATGCCGGGCAAGCTCCAGCAATCCGGCAACGCCGGAAGCATTATCATCCGCACCGTTGTGGATCTTCCCGACACCCAGCGAGTCCTTCGAGCTGCCCTGGCGCCCTTCGCCCAAATGATCGTAGTGTGCTCCCACAACAACCGTATAGCGGCCGCCGTTGTCCAGGAATCCGATGATGTTGTCCGCCTGGCGAATACTGTCTTTCACCACAACCCGTTTTACCCTCGCCTCAAACGTCTGACGATAGCCCTTTTCACCCCTCGGCGCCAAGCCATACTTTTTGAACTCCTTTTCGACATAGTCCGCAGCCTTTTTTGCCTGCCTGGAGCCTGTGCCCCGACCTTTCATCTTGTCATCCGCGAGATAATAAATGTGTTTCTTCAGTTGGTCCTGGTCGATCTGCGCCTGGGAAAAATGGCTGAAGGCAATAAGAGACAATAGTAGAAAGGCTTGAATTTTTCTCATGGTACGTGCATCGTGTTTCCAAGGTGTGGTGTGTGCTTTGAAACACGGCCGCCAAAGATAAGCGCCCGGCAGTAATCTGAATATGCGAGGACAGAAAAGTTTGCACCGGTGTAGGAGACAATCGTTTGTTTAAGTATACTGGTAGCATGTTTTTTACCCTGACAACCATGACCCGCATCCCCCTCAGAAATCTTTTCCTGATAACACTGGTGTGGCTGGCCACACAGTGCACCCGCGCGCAGCGACACGAGGCCTTCGTCATGGACAACCCGCAGTACCCCCAACCGTTGCCCGACTCCGCGGCCCTACGGTTCCTGCCCGGGATTGTTAGTAGCGACTCACTGGATTTTAACGCAGCTTTTTCGCGCGACGGAAAACGGTTTTATTTCTCCCGGTCGTACCAGGGCAAGTGGATGATCTACGTAACGGAGCTTCGGAACGATGCGTGGAGCAAACCGCAGCTGGCCCCCTTTACCGAAGCGGCATATTCACAGGCCGACCCGTTCATTACCCTCGACGAAACAGTATATTACATTTCCAACAGGCCGACAGACGCGACCGATACGCTGCCGGACTATAACATCTGGTTCGTGCGTCCGCTGGGCAACGGTGCGTGGACAGCCCCGAAGACCCCCGAGGGTATAAACTCCGACAGTACCGAATACTATGTGTCGCTGGCGGCAAACGGTAATATGTACTTTGCTTCCGATCGGGCCGGAACACTGGGATCACATGATCTCTATGTCAGCCGGTACATCAATGGAGCCTACACCACGCCTGAAAACCTGGGCGCTGCCATCAATTCCCCCAAAATGGAACACGACCCTGTAGTCACCCCCGACGAGCAATACCTTATTTTTACCGCCGTGGGCCGTGCCGACTCATACGGCAGCGCCGACCTCTACTACTCCCGGTACAACAGCGACGGCACATGGGCGCCCGCGAAGAACCTGGGGCGAAAATTTAATACAGGCACCTATGAATATTGCACGTACCTCACACCCGACGGCCAGTACCTTTTTTATAGTACCGACTACGATGTAAAATGGATCAGCACCCGGCATCTGCCGTGGATGGCACAAACAGATGTTGTAAAATAAGCACTATGCAGAAAAAGTTTAACCTGAAGTCGTTCAACCTGTTCGAATTCCTGAAACATCAAAACGCGCACAGCCCCAGCCTGCCGTTTTTCTTAGCCGACAGCCACACCTACCGAAACGCCCATGTCAATTTCCCGTTCAGAACATTTTCGTACGGCCTCGGAGTAACCTATACCGGCGTCAGCAAAGACGACATCTTCAGGATCGGCAGCACAGACTATAACCTGAAAGCAGGCAGCCTCACAACCGTGGGACCCGGCCTGGTATGCCAGTGGACCGGTAACTACATGGCAGAACATGATACCGTATACTTTACAGATGAGCTGTTTGCAGGCATGCAGGGAAAGCTGTTTTTACAATCCATGACGTTCTTTTTCCACGGCGGCAATCATGTTATACAGCTTACAGCTGAACAGGTAAAGAAAATGAAGTCCGCGTTTGCGTTGCTCAAAGCGTTAAAGGACGAGAAAGAAGCTATACCGGGCATCGTGCATACCATTTTGATGCTGGCCAACACATATCATTCCATTCAAAACCACAAACCCAAAAGCGCCGGGGTGTCCCGGCGGGAAGAGATCACGCAAAAGTTCAGAAAGCTGGTGGCACAGGACTTTAGCCGGCATAAGGAAGTAGCCTACTATGCCACGAGCCTGAACATCACCCCCAAATACTTGAGCGAAGTCCTGCAAGCAGAGCTGGGTAAATCGGCAAAAACGTTCATCGACGAGTTTGTGATGATGGAAGCAAAAAGTTTACTCAAGCAAACGACCATGTCCATACAGGAGATCTGCCACTGGCTCGGCTTTGATGATGCCTCGCATTTTACCAAGTTCTTCAGGAAGCTGGTAAAAATCACGCCTTCGGAGTACCGCAAAGGATAGATACCGAAATTTGTACCATTTCTTCCGGCATGTCGACTAACGACGATACTGTCAGACCGGTAGCTTTGTTCTATGTAACCCCCAACACCTATGAACAAATATGTAGTCATGTTCGTCCTGCTCGTCTCGGGCAGTGCAACATCTTATTCACAAACAAAAAAAACTCCGGTGATGAAAAATGTAACAGAATTTAAAGTAGCAGTCTCGCAACCCGTAGTGGACGATTTAAAGAACCGCTTGCAAAACACCCGCTGGCCCGGCGAAGCAGAAGGCTCCGGCTGGAACTTCGGTACCAGTGAAAGTTACCTGCGTGAGCTGGTCCGCTATTGGCTCAATACATACGACTGGCGCAAACAAGAGACGCAACTAAACCAATACCCGCAATACATCGCGGACGTACGCGGTGTAAAAGTTCACTTCCAATACATTAAAGGCAAAGGTAAAAATGCAAAGCCCCTGATCCTGACACACGGCTGGCCCGACAGCTACTACCGCTTTCACAAGATCATCCCGCAGCTGACCGAAGGTGAGCAGAGTTTCGACCTCATCATTCCATCCATTCCTGGGTTCGGTTTTTCCGATAAAGTTGCCATAACCAGCGAAGCGGTCGCCGACCTGTGGAAAACATTAATGACAGAGAACCTGGGCTACGAAAAATTCTACGCCGCCGGCGGCGATGTAGGCATGATTGTTACCAAAGCGCTGGCCTCGAAATATCCCGGTATAGTAGCGGGTGTTCATTTTACCGACATAGGCTACCCTATGGGGCAGGAAGATCCGGCCACCATGACGGAAGCCGAAAAACAATTCGCGCAGTTTGTACAGCAGTGGTGGTACTCCGAAGGCGCCTACGCCATGGTCCATGCCACAAAGCCGCAATCCATAGCCTACGGCCTCAACGATTCACCTGTAGCACTTGCCGCCTGGATCCTGAGCTTTACCAATGCCGGAGCAACGCCCGAATTGATCGAAGCGGCCTGGGGCGGAAAAGATGCGCTGCTCACCAACATCATGATCTACTGGACAACACAAACGATCGCCACCTCCGTTAGAATGTACAAAGCCGATGCGATTGCCCAATGGAGCGGCGCGCAGCCCCTCCAGAAAAGCAACGTCCCCGCCGGCCTGGCCGTGTTCCCAAGAGAAGCACAGTTCCCCAAAGAATGGGCAGAACGTTTTGTAACCGTAGCCAGCTTCCGCAAAATGAAAGAAGGCGGCCATTTCGCCGCCCTGGAAGTACCAGACGTTTTTGCCACAGAGCTCAGAAGCTTCTTCTATAGCATTCACTAGAGATTTATTGCTTACGCAGGTCTTATCCCGCTTGTTTACTCCCGGCTAGTCGGGGCGGGGCAAGACCTGCGTGCTGCAACCGGCAAGTATTAGCCCTGCCTGCCGATAGGCGGGACCATGTGCTAGCGGGTGGTTGTCCGTGCGAATAGTTTTTTTGAGCCGGTATTTATATTTTCGAGACAATAATTTGCTCAATGACGTATAGTGTAAAGTGGTTGATCGATAAATTTGAGAAAGGCGAAACAATAAAATACCTTTTCTTCTGGGGACATACCAATAAAAAGCAGGAAGACATTGGCAAATTCGTATTGAGCCAATGGTACCCTTCGCCCTTCATCGTAGACAATGTTGAATATAAAACAGCGGAGCATTGGATGATGGCGCAAAAGGCGAATCTATTTGGCGACTACATGACGCTTCAAAAAATCTTAACGGCTGTCGAACCCGGCGAGGCAAAAAAGCTGGGCCGACAAATCAGCGGTTTTGATGAAATCGAATGGGACAAAAGGAAGTTTGAAATTGTAAAAACGGGCAGCATCCATAAGTTTCATCAAAATAAAAAGCTACGAAATTTTTTGATCGGCACCGCGAATCGGATAATCGTAGAAGCCAGTCCGGTCGATGCAATATGGGGAGTAGGCATGAGTGAAGACGCTAACCTCATTGACATGCCTCATGCCTGGGAAGGCGAAAACTTATTAGGCTTTGCACTGATGGAGGCGAGAGACTTTTTAATCGAAACGGGCGACTTCCGTTACACGGAGTCTGACATGCTGCCACCCTGGAAAAGGTTTCCGAATATAGATCCTCACGACATGTTTTGGAGAATGGGAGGAGGAGAACAGTATGTCATGGATTTGGGCGACTACTTCCGTAGTCTTTCAGGCCGTGACAAAAAGATATACCAATTGACCTATCCCTCCTCGGGCGACTGGATCCGTTATTATGATCATTGGAACGGATGATATCCAATCGATTATTGTGAAGCGGCGCCGGTTATTCACCATATTTGCCGTATTTTTTCAATCACCAGGCTATGAAGAAACCACCCATCGATGAATTGTTTTTTGAGCTCTATGGCTATTATCCGGATAGGGAAGGGCAGGGGTTCGAAATGTTAGTGGCCGCCGCGCTAAAACTATTAGCGGGCCGCGACATGCCCTATGGCAATACAGGAGATGAACAACAGGGCTCACGCAACGGCATGCGAACGTCGACGGAATCGGACGACCAGGGCGGAATCTCAAAGATCACATTAAGAATGCTCATGCATGTCGCCGAATATGAACAAGGAGAATTTTCGATTGTCTTC
This sequence comes from Dawidia cretensis, assembly GCF_018598175.1. Lineage (GTDB taxonomy): Bacteria > Bacteroidota > Bacteroidia > Cytophagales > Cyclobacteriaceae > Ohtaekwangia > Ohtaekwangia cretensis. Next base: position 31,602 of record NZ_JAHESE010000030.1, on the reverse strand, counting down.
ACCGATGATGGGTATGCCCAGCTGGCACAGCAGGAACCAGAGGGGATAGAAATAACCTCTGAAATGGAGGAATTCTATGACGCCGGGGGCAGCGTAGCCGCCACGTTGGATGAGCTGGGCGACCTGGTATCGGCAGGAACCACCGGCGAAGACGATTTTATGGCCATCGGCACCTGGATGTTGATTGGTAGGTATTTTAAATACAAAGGCCGGCTATACGGCGTCCGCGGAGTCGAATATAGCGTTCCGGTCCGAGCCATTAAGTATGTGGTCGTCATTGAAGGTACCGGCCGCGCCAACCTATTCGTGAAGTCAGAGTCTGGTGAAATGGACAAGCTGATAAAATATGTTGATCTAAGAATGGCGGTATTTACGAGCGGCAAAGTGGAGATGAAAAATTAAGAAGTATGATTGGATTTGAGATGCGATTTTATGGCTTAGATGTAGCAGCAGTTTTCTCATCACTCGCTCTTTAGATTCTCCACAGGCTTCACCAATGCCGCTCTACTCGTCTGCGATCCAATCGTAATTACACCGAACAAAATCAGCAACCCTACGCCCAGCAAGATCGTAGGCAGATCCACACTCACGTGGTATGGCAGAAGCTCGAGCCACAGCGAGTTCAGAAAGTACGCAGCGGGCACGGCAATGACGACCGCCATGAGCAGGATCATAACAAATCCCTTGGAGAGTAAATAGATCAATGCACCGTCACTGCTGCCAAGAATCTTGCGGATCGAGATTTCCTTCAGGCGCGTTTCGGTAGTATAGGTCGCCATGCCCAGCAGGCCAAGGCAGGAGATCAGGATGGCCAGGGAGGCTACCGTCATGAGGATGTGTACGGCGTCGCCGAAGATAAGCTCGTAAAACTTCAACACTTCGCCTTCGACATCCTTACAGTCGATCTTCAGACCGGGGTTTACGGCGACCCAGGACTTCTCAATCGAAGCGATCGCGGCTTCGCGGGTGCCGCTATACTTTACCTGCACCAGGCCGTAGCGTGTCGGGTCAACCAGCAGCGCCAACGGAGCAATTTCGTCCAGCATGGGCGCGTGGTTGTAATCTTTCAGCACACCGATAATGGTCTTGCTCGTGGAATCACGACGGTAGATGACCGTCTCGCCCAGCGCGTCGAGGGGCGTTTTGAATTGCAGCGCCTCGGCGGCTTTTTCGTTGATCACGATGAAGTTCTTGTTGGAGGCGCCACCGTCTTGCGGAAAGAATTTGCCCGCGACCAGCGTCAGACGCAGGTTAGTCATATAATCTTCATCCACAATAAATTGATGGATATAGGTCCCCTCGGAATCTTCCGGCCCACGTCGGAAACTGTCGCCTTCGTCAAAGCCCGAAGCAAGTATATTTGACACCGCGGACACGTTCGTGAGGTTGTTGTATTTGAGTAGCTCCGTTTTGAGCGCGGCGGCAGAGCTTCCATTAAGTCGCACGGCGATGTTGCTGTGCATGTCGAAGCCGTGGTCCCTGTACATAAAGAGACTGAGCTGATTATACGTGACAATCACACTCAGAATAAATATAAGCGACACCGTGAATTGCAAAACAAGCAACACCTTACGAAGCCGCACCCGTGAAAGCAGCTTCACGTTGCTGAAGCCCTTCAATACTTTGACCGGCTCAAAGCCCGAAAGCACCACAGCCGGAAAAAATCCCGCCAATATGCCCACCGTAAAGGCAAACGCCACAAACAAAGCGTACACCATCATGCCCCCCTGGAAGTCCCAATGGAACAGGCGCGCAAAGTTAAGCTGGAGCATCAGCGGCTTGAGTGCCACCAGCAGCAACAACGCCAGCGCCAGGGCAAACAATGCCACCACAATCGACTCCGTTAAAAACTGCGTGAAGATCTGTGCCCGCACGGCGCCGGTTACTTTACGGACGCCGATCTCGCGTGCGCGTGTAAGCGATCGTGCAATCGACAGGTTGGTAAAGTTGAAGCATGAGGTGAGTAATATAATCGCCGCCAATCCCGAAAAGGCGTATACGAATATCCAGGGCAGGGAAGGACCGATGGGGTTGTTGAACAGGCCGCTGGGCGTGATATCCAGGAGGTGTTGCAGGTGGAAACACATGCGTGCGTCGTCAGGCTTGGCCGGATGCTGAATGTGGTCGCGGTAGATGTGGTCAAGCGATGCCTGAATTTGCGCGGGGTCCGCGCCTTCTTCCAGGCGAATATACGTCCACGTATTCCAAAAATTATTCCATTGGGTTAGATCCTGTACGACTACGCCCTGGGTCCGGAGGCTTTCCACGGTAGACATGCTGGCCAGCGCCTCAAACGCAACGTGCGTTTTGCGTGTCGTCTTCTTCAGGACACCCGTTACCGTGTAGGTTCCGAGGTTGCCTACCTTAATGGTAAGGCCGAGCGGGTTCTCCTCCTTGAAAAGCTTATCGGCCGCCTGCCGGGTGAGTACCACCGAGTAAGGCTTCTTTAAGGCCGTGGCGGCATCGCCATATTCCAGCGCGTACTCAAAAAATGTCAGCGCTTCCGGGTCGGCAAAATACCCACCCAGGGGGACGTTAACGTTGTAGTCTACTACTTCCAGCCAGGAGTTTCCAAAGCCGCGCGTAAACCGAACGACTTCCTCTATACCGGTATATTTCTCCAGCAGCTCCTGCCGCAACGGGGGCGCCGAGGTGGACGTTGTTATCGCATCGCCCGGGCTACCGTCCTCGTTTACATAACCGCTGACGACGCGATAGATGCGGTCGCGCCGGCTATTGAACCGGTCGTAGCTCATCTGGTCCGCCACCAGCATGATAACGGCCATCGCGATCGTCATGCTCACCGCCAACCCGAAGATATTGATCGCTGAAAAGAACTTATGCCGCATCAGGTTACGTACGGCGATTATAATATAATTTTTAAGCATAAGGGTAAGCGGTTGAATCGAAGGGTTGGAGACTTTACACCGTTTGATGCCAATCGGCAGAAAAATGTTTCAGGTTTTGTGAAAAATAATTGAACGGTTCCCAGGTTGATATTGTCCGCATGTTCCCGTTAATTTCTAAAACCCTGCGCACGTCGGGCCGTTTACAGGTGTGGATCGGCTTTTAAGGATGTAGCGATGACACACACCGAAGTACTCAAAAAGGTTGAATGGCGGGACCTGCGGAATCTAAGCCTGAAAGAAATGCTCATCGAAAATAACCTGACCATTCCCTGGTTTCTTATCTCGGTGACCCTGGCGTACTTCGAATACTATTGGCTGGCGCTACCGTTTTCAGCATTCTTTTTTCTCACCGGCCTGCGGCAGGTGCACAATGGATTTCACAACGCCCTGGGGACAAATCGATTCTTAACCTGGTTTACACTATATTCCAATAGCATCCTGATGCTGGTGTCGATCCATGCCGTCAAATTCAACCACCTGCGGCATCATAAACATTGCCTGTCTGATGAAGACTACGAAGGTAAATCTGCCCGCATGACGTGGTACGGCGCCATCCTGTACGGTCCGGTACACATGTTCCTGATCCACAAGGTGACCTGGCAACTGGGCGATCGTTCCTACCGGCGCAACATGCTGCTGGAGCTGGCGTCCGCCGCGCTCTTTACCACGGTCGCGGTATACTTCAACATTCATTTTCTACTGTATCACATCGCGATCATGATCATCGGCGAATTCCTGATGGCGTTCTTTGCCGTCTGGACTGTCCACCACGATACCCACGATCATCCGGAGCTTGCCCGTACCCAACGCGCAGGCTGGAAAAACAGAATCACATTCAGTATGTTCTACCACCTGGAGCATCACCTGTTCCCCGCCGTACCGACAATCAAATTACCCGAGCTGGCCAGGCGGATTGATGAAGCGCTGCCGGAGATGGAGAAGAAAAGTACATTTTAGAGCTTTACCTTGCTGCCGCGAACGCGATATAGTCAAGCGATGAAATCAAAACTAACGAAAGCGGAATTTAGAGAACGGCTTTCATTGCGAACCGCTGTGTCCGATTTTACCATCTTCAACCTTTTAGGCTTTTCAGGCAAGCCTTTTCGCGGGATATTTGATGACTCGACATTTGCCATCGTTCGAAACTCGGGTTGGAAGAATGCGCGGGTTATCGAAATAACGGGAGAGTATCAAGCGTCGGACGACAATTCGACCGAGGTGACGTATGATGTTGGAATCTCAAAAAATGGCCTCATTCTCTCATATGTCGGCGGCGTGATTATGTTGGCCGGAATAGCAGCGATTTTTTTCTTCGATGGAGATTCAATGAATGCGTCAGGCGCTCTTGCGTTAACTGGCTTTGTTATACTCTGCTTTTTATTGCAATTCGTATCCCTCCGGATAACGAAGAGACTGGTGGACCAGCGATTTCGGGAGGAATTCGAGATTGGCCAGGAAAGCGAAGAAGAGGAATGGGAGAGGCTTGCCGGCGCGAACCGGTGACATATAGGTAACGGAGGTCAGGAGCCCTTAACAGCCGGGTCAAACTTTTTCATCTTCAAAACGATACCCGTTTCCATAAGATAGAATAAGTCTACACCGTCCTTCTCCAGTACACGGATACTCATCAGGTTTTCTTTTGGGCTAATATCGATAATCAGGGAGCTGGGATTCAGTGCCCAGGGTTTGCCGTTCGTCATCGACGCGTGCTCCGCCCAAATACCTTTAGCGCCGGCAGCGCCGAGCTTTAGACGGAAGAGTCCGTCCGCGCCAAAAATAAAGCGGGCGTGGGTAAATGCTTCCCGCGTTGATTTCATGATCATCTTTGACTGCTGGGAAGTAGTGTCGGGGAAGTCATTTCCTTTCACAAACGTCACTTTCTCGCAGATCCATTCGCCTGTTATTTTTTCTTTCAGCAACGATTGGGCTGGCAGGGAAATCGAGAAAAAGAGGCAGAGGAGCACTAAGGAGATTCGCATTTTCGATTGAATTGAACACGTAAAAATAGCGAAAGTATAAGAATTCGCATGTGTGTGGAATTAGGGCAGAATACTTATTTTTACAGACTAACCACCTTGTATGGATGTAGAATCAAGTAGCCGGCGCCCGATTGCGTCACGGGATTCGGGATGGGCCAGGCGTACCGCGGCGTGGCTGGCCTCAAAGAATGTCTCCCCGAATTTTATTTCCATCCTCAGCATCGTCTTTGCAGGCATTTCGCTGCTTGCCTTTTTTCTGGCGTACCGCGCCGGGCAGCCAGGCATCTGGACAATGCTCGTCGCGATTGTCGGAATACAAGGCCGATTGATCATGAATCTTCTGGACGGCATGGTGGCCGTCGAGCACAACAAAAAATCTGCCGTCGGCGGCATCTTCAACGAGGTGCCCGATCGTGTGAGCGATACGCTAACACTCTTCGGCGTGGGGCTTATGGCGAGCACAATGCCATACGGGATGGACCTGGCGTACCTGGCGATTGCACTCTCCATTGCCACAGCGTATATTCGTACGCTAGGCGCATCGTTGGGCTGTGGCCATCATTTCCTCGGCCCGATGGCCAAACAACACCGCATGGCATTGATCTCGGCGGGATGTATCATCGGCATTTTTTACGCACCGATATTCTATTACCTCCTGATCCTGATGAATGTGGGCCTGGTCATCACGTGCTATAGACGGCTGGCAAAAGTCTACTCCCTGCTTCTCACCAACCCCAAACCATGAACAAATTTTTTCACCTCGATTTGCCGGAACAACGGGATCTAATGATGGTGGTGATCCTGATCTTCGGGATCCTGATCTTTGCCTCATCACTGTTTTTTATCATCGGCAAGATCAAGCCGCAAGCAAATCTGTCGGAGCTCAAATCCCGAACGCGCTCCTGGTGGATCATGGCTTCCCTGGTACTGGCCGCGGTATTGATCAACACCACGGTATCCTACGTGGCAATGGCCATGCTGTCCTTCATTGCATTCCGCGAATTATACTCGGTGCTGGGGTTCCGCGAATCCGACCGCCGCGCCATCTTTTGGGCATACGTATCGATACCGGTTCAATACTACCTGGCCTATACCGGATGGTATGGGGCATTCATCATTTTTATTCCGGTCGTCATGTTTCTGTGCCTGCCGATGCGCATGGTGCTGAAAGGAGACACGGTAGGGATCATCAAGTCGATGTCGTCGTTACATTGGATCTTGATGCTCACCGTATTCGGCCTGAGCCACATGGCGTATCTCTTGTCGTTACCGGACCTGCCGGGGTTTACCAGCGGTGGGCGCGGACTGTTGCTTTTCCTGGTGTTCCTGACGGAGATTAACGACGTCATGCAGTTTACCTGGGGTAAATTGCTGGGGCGGCACAAGATCATTCCCAAGGTCAGCCCCAATAAGACCTGGGAAGGTTTTATCGGTGGGGTGATCAGCACGACCCTGATTGGCTATGGCCTCGGCTTTCTCACACCGCTGTCCGATCTCCAGGTGCTCTTTGTGAGCTTCATGATCGCCGTGTCGGGATTTGTCGGGGACGTGGTGATGTCGTCTGTAAAAAGAGACATTGGCATCAAAGACATGGGGGCCACCATACCGGGCCATGGCGGCATCCTGGATCGCATCGATTCACTGGCCTATACCACACCGGTATTTTTTCATCTCATCTACTATATCGCGTACTGATGCAGCGGGTTATTTTGTGGTTTACGCACAGCGTCGTCGGGTGGGTATTCCTTCGTTTTTTTGTCGGTGTCCGTTTTGATCGTTGCAAATTCCTGTTGCATGAGAAACAGTTTATTATCGTAGCCAACCACAATAGCCACCTGGATACCATGACCATCCTGGCATCGCTACCCTGGAAGCTGATCGGAAAAGTAAAACCGGTAGCGGCCGCGGACCATTTCGGAAAGACAAAGACGAAAGCGAAACTCAGCAACTACTTTATCAACACGCTGCTCATACAACGCAAACGGGATAAAGAAAATCCCGAAAATGATCCGATCCATACCATGATAAAAGCGCTCGACGAAGGATACTCGCTGATTCTTTTTCCCGAAGGAACACGCGGAGAGGCGGAAGTACAGCAACCGCTGAAACCAGGCGTAGCGTTCGTGCTATCAAAACGTCCCTCCGTAAAATACGTGCCCGCCTACATGAAAGGCATGGGAAAGGCCATGCCCAAAAGCGACAGCCTGATTGTGCCGCATGCTTCTTCTATTCTTTACGGCAGGCCGACGCTCATCCGGAGTAATGACGTGACCGATATTCTGCAACAGATCGAAGCGGATATGAATACGCTGAAGAATAAGAACTAAGACACCTTCTTTTAATTCACACCCGGTATTGTAAAGTCAGGCCGGATTTTTAATTTTGTGTCGAACGATACAAAAATATGCGCGGCAGGCCTTCTACATTGGATCATGGTCAGGTTTTAGAAAAAGCCCAGCGCGTATTCTGGGAGAAAGGGTTCGCTGCGACCTCGCTGGATGATTTGCTAACCGCTACCAACATGGGCAGCGGTAGTTTCTACAACGCCTTCAAAGGAGGAAAGAAAGAGCTATTCAGCAAGGCCATTCAACAACGCCGGCAGGCATTCCAGGCGTTTAAAAACAAGCTGAAGACAAGCGATTCACCCATCGACGAGATCAAAAACTTCTTCTGTAGCATTGCCAAAGCCGATCGCGACACCCACCTGCGGGGCTGTATCATCTCCAACACCGTCGTAGAAATGACCTTTCTCGACGAAGACCTCGAGAAGGAAGCAGTAACAATATTAAAAGAAGTCGAAGCCATGTTCACGGCAGCGATCCGGCAAGGACAGGAGCAGGGTATCATAAAAAATAAGACCGAGCCCGAGCTGCTGGGACGGTATCTGATCACGCTGTGGAATGGCTTAAACGTCAGCCGGCGCATGTACCCCAGCAAAAAAGGCCTCGAAGAGCTTATCAATCTTCAACTATCAGTGATCAGCTGATATTTTTTTAATGAATTTTGTAATGAACGATACAAAAGTAGTCTAATCAATCATCTATGGATTTACAACTCAAGCAGCAGACGGCCTTCATCAGCGGGTCGACACAAGGTATTGGATTTGCCATTGCCCGGAGACTGGCGGAAGAAGGCGCAACGGTCATCATCAATGGCAGAGCGGAAGCTAAAACGCAACAAGCGGTGCAACGTCTCCGCGACGCTGTTCCCGGTGCACAGGTCTCGGGCATAGCGGCTGACTTTGCCAGGCCCCATGAAGTAGAAGCGCTGCTGAAGCAACTTCCCCCCGTCGATATACTGGTAAACAACGTGGGCATCTTCGAGCTAAAACCCTTCGGCGATATCGACGATGCCACCTGGGCGAATATCCTCGAAGTCAATCTCATGAGCGGTGTGCGGGTATCGCGGGCGTTATTTCCGGCTATGCTGAAGAAAGGCTGGGGCAGAATTCTATTTATCAGCAGCGAGTCCGGCGTGAATGTTCCGGCCGACATGATTCACTACGGCGTAACCAAAACAGCCATGCTCTCACTCAGCAGCGGGCTCTCCAAGCTGACGAAAGGCACTGCGGTGACGGTCAATTCGATTCTGGGCGGCCCTACGTATTCCGACGGCGTGGCGCAGACGGTGGAGCAGCTCGCAAAGGCACAAAACATCGCTGCCGATCAGATGAAAGCCGCCATCATTCAGCATACGAATCCCAATGGATTACTGCAGCGCTTTATCACACCGGAAGAAATAGCAAATGTCGCGGTGTACCTCTCCAGCCCGTTGGCTGCCGCTATTAACGGCGCGTCGGTTCGCGCGGACGGTGGAACGCTACAGGCGTTGTACTAGCCCTGGTTGTATCCACGTGGAACGCATGTTTGCGAGACACTATGCAGAACACCGGACGATGATGTTTACTGGACAGAGAACCGGACAGACGCAAGACACATTATATAAACGGTATAAACAAATACAAACATTGAAAACAATTTAAATGCTAACGAGCAATCCATCCAGTTTTTAATTTTTTTTGCGATCTTACAACCTCCGGCCGGAAAGAAAAAATGACACCCAGGGCGGCGAGCAACAATACATCAATGTAATAACTATGCGATACAAACTTCTTTTGCTACTGGTTCTTTTTGGCACGGCACTGCACGCGCAAGTAAGCGTAGACCTGAAAGGCTTCAACAGGAAAAACGGCGCATCGGCAACCGCCAACGGCGACCTGCTGACAGTGTTGTGGCCCACGGGTGAAAAGAAGACAGGCAAGCTCATTGTTGATCTGTCGGCCGGGCAACCCGTCTTCAAGAGCATCGAGCTGCAGGAGGGAGGCAAAAACCACGCTATCGCTACCGGCCTCGACGCAGCATTTCTGTTGACCGTCGGCAAGCGGGACCTCGTGTCGCAGAATGGCTGGAACATCTTCTTCGATAAAGTCCCCAACAAGCCTTTCCGTTCGTACGACATCGAGCTCAATAAGCTTTCCGCCGCCGTGAGCACTACCGGAGCAAGAACGGTTATCAGCATTGGTTCTCTAAAAGCACCCGGGTTCACGGGCACGCTGGAGGTCACGTTGTACAACGGAAGTCCCCTGATGAACATCGCCGCCGTGATGTCGACGGAAATAGACTCCACGGCCATCCTGTACGACGCCGGACTGGTATCAAAGACCGCCTGGGAGAAGATCGGGTGGAGCGACGTGGACGAGCAAATGAAGTCCATGAAGGCCAGCCCCAACGATACCGCTACGCTCTTAAAGGTGAAGTACCGAACCATCATCGGTGAGAACAGTCAGGGAAGCCTGGCCGTATTTCCGGCGCCGCACCAATATTTCTATCCGCTGGACGAAGCCTTTAACCTGAAGTTTGCCTGGGCCGGGAATCACTACCGCCGCCTGGTCAATGGTTACGGCATTGGCATCCGGCAGGACTTATTCGGTGACCGGCGGTTTGTGCCCTGGTTCAATGCCCCGCCGGGCACGAAGCAACGGCTGAACTTCTTCGTACTGCTCAGCAGCGGAAACGCGTCGTCGGCCCTGACAGAAGTCAAGAAATTTACCAACAACGACCGCTACGTGGCGCTGCCCGGATACAAAACCATGGCAAGCCATTTCCACAATGAGTTTATCATGAAGGTGGTCCTCGCGAACAAACCCATTCCTGAATCGCCAACCTTTGTCGAGGTCTTTAAACGCACCGGTGTCGACATCGTCCACCTCGGCGAGTTTCACTACACCGCCCATCCCAAAGGTCCGGACAGTCTTCGCTTGAAAGAGCTGCGGGCGTTGTTCCAACAATGCGAGCGGCTGTCGACAAAAGAATTTCTGTTGCTGCCCGGAGAAGAGCCGAACGAATTCCTCGGCGGGCACTGGCTGCAGATGTTCCCGAAGCCCGTATACTGGATTATGTCCCGGAAAGAAGGAATGCCCTTCGTCACAGACGAGCCCGGCTACGGCAAAGTATATCGCATTGCGAACGAAACCGAAATGCTGGAATTGTTAAAAAATGAAAAAGGCCTGGCGTGGACCGCGCATCCGCGCACCAAAGGCTCCACGGGATACCCGGACAAGTATAAGGCAGCGCCGTTCTTTAAAGATAAGCACTTCCTGGGAGCCGCCTGGAAAGCGATGCCCGCCGATCTCTCCCTTCCCAACCTCGGCAAGCGTGTACTCGATCTCATGGACGACATGAACAACTGGGGCGACCGCAAGAAGGTACTGGCAGAAGCAGACCTGTTTACAATCGAGCCGGAGAACGAGATGTACGCGCACATGAACGTTAACTACCTAAAGCTTGACAAGCTGCCGGAGTATAAAACCGGCTGGCAACCCGTGGTGGATGCACTCGATCAAGGCAAGTTCTTTTCATCCACAGGCGAAGTACTGATCCCCGAATTTACCGTCGACGGAAAGAGCACGGGCGAAGAGATTACCGTCACGGGCCGCAAATCGAATATTACATTCAAGCTAACCTGGACATTCCCGATGCACTATGCAGAGATCGTCTCCGGCGATGGCGCGAAGGTTTATCGCGAGCGGATTGTATTGAATGATACGCGTAGTTTTGGGCAACAAACCATCAGCAAGTCCGTTGATCTCACCGGCAGAAAGTGGGTGCGGCTGGAGGCGTGGGACGTTGCCGCCAATGGCGCCTTTACACAAACTGTCTGGATAAAATAATACCTACATGAAACCAACCCTGGTGGTTATCTTATTTTGTATCGTCGTCACGTTGCAGGCAACATACGCCCAAGCCGTTCTCTTCGAGGAGTCCATTCACATGAAGCGTTCGGTTTGGAAGTGGCAGGATCGGGAGGCGTTTCCGGTGCAAAACGAGGCCGACAGCAGCCTGTCCCTTTTTCTGATCGATCGGAGCTCCGTCCAGGGCCTTCTTTTTAACAAGTCGTTGAAGCTCAGCGATACGCTTCATGCCGAAAAGCAGGGCAGCGGCCCCGCGATGCATCGCATATTGGGTGCAAGCCAGGGCAATGGGGTATATACCCTGTATCTTACCTCCAGGGACCACCGCGATTTTTCGACATTGACCTTCGACTATACCCGACGGGAGGTGCAGCAACACACGCTCAACCTCCCCCTGGAGAAAGAGCGGTTTATCGGCGCCATCGGATACCGTGGAAAACTCTATATGTTCACCACCGTCAAGGGTACCTCTAAATTGAATTTGTACGGCGTCACGCCGGCGGGTCAATACGAGGTGCATACCTACGACTTTACCGGCTCGGCGTTCATGCCAACGAAAGGAAAAGACCGCCTGGACGACGTGTTCCGCGCGCAGCCGCAAACAATGTTAACGGCCATTGACCACGAGGTGCCCAACGACATCGAGCTGACCTCGCAGGTCAACAAGCTCTACACACTGGACCATCAACTGATCATTACCCTCGATAACGAATTGTATCAGACATGGGTTATTACCATTGATCTCAATACCTACCAGGAGGCCTTGAAATACTATGATCAGGGAAAGATCCACTGTGGTGCCGCGCTAAATGCGTCGTCGGCATCGTACATTCACAACAATGTCTTATATCAAATGAAAGGCTGTCCGGGAGAGATGGTGGTACGCCTCACCAGTCTGGCAAAAGGTGAGATGCTCCAGGAGTATCGGATTCAGGATACAGAAGAAAAAATTGCATTCATGAATACGCCGTTCCTGCAAGTGAAGACATTGGGCAAGAACGAAAAGGAAAAGGAGCTGAATACCGCGCGGCAGTTCCTGCGCAAACTTTCCAAAGGTAAAGGCGGACTCTCTGTCTATACCACCGCGGCCGGTGTGGAACTGGCAATCGGCAGCTATCAGGCAGAGAGCAAAGGTAGCGGCGCCGTTATGCCTATGCCGATGGGTGGGGGCAGCATCATGACGCCCGGAGGGGTAGTGACGTTGCCTGTATCGTACTATCCCACATACTCTGGATTTGTATCTTCGAAGGCCTCCAGGTCGGTTTATTTCAAAACACTCCTGCACCCCGCTGACTATACCCATAAAGACGGCAACCTTCAGAAAACAGGCTTTGAAGAAATGGCCGACTTTTCGCGCACGCTGGGCGACAAGAGCGTAGCCGAAACCGTATTCAAGAAGGGGAATTATTATGTGCTGGGCTATTACCTGAAAAGTAAGGATCAGTACGTCATGCGCCGTTTTTCCCATTAACCAAAGCGCTGTAACGGGCGCTGGTCGTCAATAGACGCACCGTTGAAGTATGTGCGCTACTATTTTCAGCAACACCGCGATAAGATCGGGACTATTGCAAGTGCCACACCTGCGCTAACGCCTGGCGTTTACACGTGCGCCAGCAAGTCATCCGCGACGCCCTAACCCAATAGTTTGTCCTTTTTTTTAAGTACAACGTACGGTGATCCTGTATATACCGGTATTTAACGATCAACAATTTCCCCAATCCTCACGAGTATACCATCAGTTGTAAACATTCCATACAGCTATCCACAAATTTATGTGCACAACTCTTTCAGTAGTCATTCAATAGCCGGCCAATCGAGAGGATATCCCACTGATAACATAATTTTAAGCCATTTATACACCACTCATGACCGTGATCTTTATACGTATGGGTCATTTGATGGTCCGGTTGAAAAATTAAAAAGTATATATGTACAATTGATAGTCTTTTGGCTGACACTCTCTATATTGTACGCGGAAATAGTTTTACCTCTCGCGACCGTTTTAAAAACCAATCGTTTTATTAACCAAGAGTAACCTATGGCCTTTTTAGAAGAACTTAACATTACGGGTAGCCTCGGTAACCTTAGCTTTTACAAGATGCGCGGCGTAGACAAGATCGTCGTGCGGCAAAAAGGCGGGGCGCCGAAGGAGTACGTCAAAAATTCACCCACTTTTAAAGTGCCGCGACTCTATATGAGTGAATTTGGCGGATGCTCGAAGATGGGTAAAGAGGTGCGCTTTATGATGCACCCCGTGCGGGTCTTATCCGACTACAACTTTAGCGGCTTTATTAATAAAGCGCTCAAGATCGTGCAGAAACAGGATGGAGTCGGCGAATTGGGTCAACGCGCTATTATGTTATCGAAGCATCCCGACTTGCTGGCAGGCTTTCAGCTGAATAAAAATACAATGTTCGACTCGGTGCTCCGTACGCCCATTACCTATGTGCTGGATCGTAAGACGTTGTCGGCTCGCGTGAATATACCGGCTTTGCTGCGCGACATCAACTTTCATCCCAATAACAGACATGCACGGTTCTGCATCGACGTCAGCCTGGGCATTGTACCGGACTTCACGTTTGACCCTGGAGAACGTGCCTATAAACCTTCCGCGTGGTATACAGGCATGTTTGCGCCCCAGAGCGTATCCTCGCCGTGGTTTCCGGCCTTGAAGGGATCGCCTGCAACATCGCTGGAAATTGCACTCACCGACCAGGTGCCGGCGGATGATTCGTATAGCCTGATGCTGACGGTGGGTGTACGGTATGGTTCGCCGATGGAAGATGATGTGGTGAAAGATGTGAAACGGGCCGGCGTCGCGAAAGTTATTGCCGTGGCAGGACGTCCGGAAGGAGGAAGTTTGAATGACAAACAACCTGTGAAGGTAACGACGGTAGAAGCGGTTAGGGGTGACGGGGAGAAGCAGCCTACGGTATCCGTGCGGTCTGTGACAGCGTGCACGTATGGCTGGCGTTCTGCGTCGGCGAATCAGCTTGTTGAGTCTGCAGCGTGTTCTGAGGATCAGGCAAAAGCCGAGGCGTTGCTGCCACCGGAAAACAATATGGCTAACGATATACAGGCTCCACGTCAGCCGGAGACCGGCGCTAGGGTAGGTGTCCCGACTTCCAGGGGCTCTGCCACGACCGGGATTGACGCGCCCAATGCTCGAACGGCTGTGGTAGGGCAGGGGTCATTTGTAGAAATTGACCTGTCTCTTCGGGTTCAGCAACATCACGACGCTCCGGGCGACGGAGAGGATGGCTAGTCGAACGGCATGGGTATAAAAGAATCCTTTCCAGGGTTTTCTTTTCGGCGAAGCATAGTATTATTGTCGCATGAAAATCAACTTAGAGGAGATTGCCATACGGATTCACTTCCGGCCGACCGATCTCGGATACGTCATTTATCTCCATGGGAAGCTATATCGCGAGGAGTATGGCTATGGCGAGGCGTTCGAAGCCTACGTCAGCGACGGTCTCTTTGAGTTTTATAAAAATTATGATCCCCGTGTGGATCGTGTGTGGATCTGCGAGCATCAGGGCAGGATCGTTGGCTTTCTGCTATTGATGCATCGCGCGCATAAAACTGCCCAGCTTCGTTATTTCCTGCTCGACCGTGAGTATAGAGGCATTGGCCTGGGTAGGAAGCTGATGGACCTGTATATGAGCTTCCTGCAGGAGGTCGGCTATAGCGCCGCGTACCTTTGGACGACGGATGACCTTCCCGCCGCCGCCCACCTCTACATGTCGTACGGATTCACGCTGACAGAAGAGAAAGAATCGATGTCTTTTGGCATCCCGCTAAAGGAAAGACGCTACGACCTTACGCTCGCTTCCAAAAACTAAAGTACCCCCCACGTCTTATTGAACAGCAAACTCGATCGTATCCTGCGTTCGTACGTTCCCCAGGAAATCAACCGCTTTGATCTTCAGTGAGTGCACGCCCTTTGTCATGAGCTTTACCGGTTGGGTGTAAAGAATTTCAGGGTGCTGGTTCAATGAAAAGTAGATGGCCTTTGTGCCCACAGCCTTGTCGGTGGCAGCCATGTAGAGGATGGTGCCGGCAGCATAGATCGGAATCTCCTGTTCTTTGGCCACCAGCTTTTGCGTGCCTATTTTTTCGAGGCTTGTGTGGAAGAAAATTTCGGGGGCGGTATTATCCACGACGAAGAAAGCTGTCTTTACCGCGGAGTTGTTGACAAGGTCCGTGCCGCTGTAAGAGAGGGCATGCTTGCCTTCGGTAAATACCGAAAACGGAGCTTCGTATGTTGTTTCTACGCTGTTGTCGACTTTATAGTCAACGATCGCACCACCAGATTCGGCGTCAAAGCTTTTTATCGTGAACAATGTTTTGTCGGTCACAAAAAGCGTGTCGCGCGTGTAGACCTTCGGTATGCTGACGCTGTGCGTGACAACGGGCGGGGTATCGTCAATATAGATGGTAGCGACTTGCTTGTCTGTTACGGTAGCGCCAACGTTGCCTACCTGGTCGACGGCCCGGTAGCGGATCGAATAGGTGCCTTGCTTCGCCGGCAATGCAAACGGAGCGGTGTAGACTTTCTCCGGCGCACCGTTGATGCTGTAGAAGAGCTGCTTTACACCCGCTTTGTTGTCGGTCGCTTCGAGCGCGATCAAGGTGCTGGTGCTGGCATAGGATCGTCCTTCGGACACCGCAAAGTCAGCATCGAACGAAGACTTTACTTCGGGGCCTTTTGAATCCAGGTAAAACGTAAACTGACGCGGTGATTCTGTATTGCCTACGTTGTCGGATGAATAATAGGTGAGGGTGTGCTCGCCGTCGGCCAGGCCGGCCGGTGAAATTTTGGTGGCATAGGGCAGGGGCTTGCCGCCGTCAAAATAGTATTCGGTCTTCTTCACACCGGAAGCTTCGTCGCGGGGGATCAGTGAGATCATGGCACGGGGCGAAAGGATTTGGCCATCCAGGTGACCGCCGCTCACTTCGTGATTCGAGGTTGGCGCCGTGAGGTCTACCGTGAAGGTAGCCCACTTGGGTTCTTCAACATTGCCGACGTTGTCGACCCCGAAGTATTTGACAGTATACTCTTTTTCATCGGACAACGCCCCCGGCGCTGAAAGCCTGGTGAACGTCGCCTGGTTGATCGACAGGTACGCGCCCTGCAATCCGGACATCTCGTCTTTGCCTTTTACAGAAATGGTGAGGCCCTTCCCAAAATAGATCTTCGCGGCGGCATGGCGCGTGGCCCCCAGCAGCTCCAATCCGGATACCGGCGCGATGCCATCGGCGTTTACGGCGAAAGCAACCGTGCTCTCTTTAGAGTGGTGATTGTCGTCGTGTTTGATCAGGTGCTTGCCGTGGCCATCCCATTTCATAGCGTGGGCGGTTTCATTGCCTTCGGTGAGCATGACCGCATCCGCTGAATTGGGCGACGGCGACAACTGGAGGTACACCGGCAGGGACAACGGCCAGTAGAGATTTCCCTCGGAATCTTTATAAGGCTTCTTGTCGAAAGCAGGCAGATCTTGAGAGAATGCAGACACTACGAGACAGATTGCCAGCGTAGAGAAGATTAAGCGCATATAGATTTAAGGTTCTAGTTGTGTTAGGCAGATTCAAAATAAAAAAATATTGTCTAAAATGTCATCTTCACTCGTTACCGCCCACGGGCTGGGTATACAGTATAACCCCGGACAACCGCCCCGGCAGGCGAAAATCTACAAATGTCAGGTAAAAAGTACTTTTACTACTGCCCACTGTCGGCGGCAAATTCTCACGCCCAAGCCTCTCATTTCCACCGGCAAGCCGGGGAAGTCAGCGGCCGGCCCGATCTGCGAGCCGTGAAGCGGCACGGGAAGTGGACATAAATCGGGTAGATTACGTTTGTTTCCATACAGGTGTCACAAATACTAAATCTGTATCGACCGGAAGCACCTCAAACCCTTGCCGGCAGAAGCCCACGACCAGGTTTTACTGCCCAAAAGAAATTAATTTTGAGATGTGTCGTTTGGGGAGAGTGTATCCGTTGCATTACTTATTGCCAAACGCCTGAACCAAACCACCCATGAGAAAAATAAGGACTCTTTTCTGCTGTTTGCTGCTGAGCATCGTTGCCCTGGAAATCTCCAGCGCCCAGGTGGCAAAATTGCCAACCCAGTGGACCAAAACGGCCATGAAAGCCGAGGTTCCCTTTCCGGAATATCCCCGCCCGCAGCTACGCCGAAACGATTGGATGTGTTTAAATGGCACATGGGACTATGCCGGTGGCCCCCACGTGGCAAGTACGCAGGATCCCCAGCAGCCGATTGCCTTCAACGGCAACGTCGAGCAGATCCGGGTGCCGTACTGTCCGGAGTCGGTGCTTTCCGGGATTGAACGGAAGCAGGAGATTAATATGTGGTATCGCAGGAGCGTTGAAATTCCTTCGTCGTGGAACGGGAAACTGGTCATTCTGCACTTCGATGCCGTGGACCACCACGCAACGGTATTTGTAAACGGGCAAAAGGTTGGAACGCACGCCGGTGGGTACGATGCGTTTAGCATCAACATTACGCCATTCTTAAAAGCAGGCACAAACATACTAGTAGTGGCCGCGCATGATCCGAACGATGGACGTACGCCCAGCGGAAAGAACGGACCACGGGGTGATTACACGTTTACATCGGGCATCTGGCAAACCGTATGGCTGGAGCCGGTCAACAAGAACTATATCAGCAACATCCGGTTAACACCCGAGCTGGCAAACAGCCGTCTGAAAGTACAGGTAAACGCAGGCACGGCAAAGGTATCGGCGGTTGCACGCGTGGGCAAAAAGGCAATTGCCACCGCTACAGGCGAGACCGGAGTAGCCTTTTAGATCCCGATCAAACACCCCAGGCCGTGGTCACCCGACGATCCATTTTTATATGACCTGACACTGTCCTTGCAGGATGAGACGGGTACGATCACGGACGAGATCACCAGTTATTTTGGAATGCGCGACATCCGGTTGGGCGAGGTGAACGGCGTCGTCCGGCCGTTGCTAAACAATGAATTTGTCATGCAGGTTGGGCTCCTGGACCAGGGCTACTGGCCGGATGGTATTTTGACGGCACCCACCGACGCTGCATTGAAATATGACATAGAGTTCTCCAGGCGGGCAGGTTATAACCTGATCCGAAAACACATGAAGACCGAGCCCCAGCGATTCTACTATTGGGCGGATAAGCTTGGATTACTCGTGTGGCAGGACATGCCGGCCATCTGGTATCAGCATGAAGACACGGCCCGGGTACGTGCAAACTTCCGGAGGGAATGGAAGAATATCATCGACGATCATTACAATTCCCCGTGCATTGTTGCCTGGGTACCCTTCAATGAAAACTGGGGCGCGTTTGATGTAAGGGAGATCACCGACTGGACAAAACGTTATGATCCGTCACGATTGGTAAACGGTAACTCTGGTTTCAATAATAACCCTGGCTACCAGGAGGCCTATGGCGATCCTGGCAACGGTGATTTTGTCGACACGCATATTTACATTGGTCCGAACGGTGCATCGGTGCCGGATGCGAAACGGGCAGCTTCTCTGGGTGAGTTCGGCGGTCTGGGACTGTTTGTCCGCGGGCACATGTGGCCGGTGGAGAATAACGCCTACGATTATGAGCCAACAAAGGCTGCGCTCACGGACCGCTATATACTCCTGATGCATCAGGTCGAGCAATTAATGAAGTACAAAGGGCTTAGTGTCGCCATCTATACACAAACCACCGACGTGGAGCATGAGGTGAATGGTTTATTGACCTACGACCGCGCTTTCGAGAAAATGGACGTGAAGCGGATTCAGGAGGTGAACCAGGCCGTGACCCAGGAAAGCAAAAAGATGAACCCCGGCAAGGTCGTTCCGCCACGGTAACGAGGCTGGTCTCTAACTCCCGCAGGCAGGTACGGTTTTTTCGTTGCTCATGGTAAAACCGTGTGTTATGAACCTCCATGCCATCAAATCGACTTGTAGTAAGATCTATCACACCTTTTCGACAGAGGGTGCCCAGGAAATACCTGCATCCGAGCTCTCGCTGCTGATTGCTTATCTGAACGTATCACCCACGACAGTATACTGCATGGAGGTGGATGAAGCTGGCTTTGTGTTCTCGACCCCGACGGCGTCGTTTCGATATCATCACGACGAGAAGCCCGAGGAGCGCCTGATTGATGTTGTTTAGTTTCCCACGAAGTTCATCGTGCCATTTCATTATCCCTTAAACGCCCATACGACGCCGGTCGATAGCCCGAACGCGAACAGGTATTCTTTTGTGTGGTCGTCTGTTGAGATCGAGTTGAAATAATGCTCTATAAAAGGTTCTGCCCGGAGAGAAAATCGATGCCCAAGGGCATATTCTAACCCGGCGCCCAAGGTAGCCGACCAGGTAAATCTGGCGAAGCCTACGGTCTTGGCCGAGGCGTGATGATCATCGGCCATGTCCACCTTCGTTTTGCGCGAAAGGAATACGCTCGTGGTAACGCCACTCACTGCATATACGCGTAGGTGTTCAAGGCTCGCAAAGGTGTAATTTACATGCAGCGGAAGAGCCAGGAATTTGTAGCGATAGATCGTGCGGCTTTTCCCGGGCAGGCCTTCGGCATCGCCTGACCAGGTAAGATCTTCATAGCGCGTTTTTATGGCGTGGTTGGCATACTCGACGCCGCCCAATAAGTCAATACGGTCGCTGATACGATAGCGCACTTGTGCGCGCGCTTTAAAGCCGGTCCCCGGCACTTCATTGTCGCGCAGGGCCTCCAACCAGCGGCTGTCGGCATCGAAATGCAGCGAGCGATAGCTGTACTGCGGAGAGAAGGTAAGTGCCAGTCCTGTAAACCGGCGGACTTTTGTCGTATCCTGGGCGACGGCGGCTATCGGAAAAGTCAGTATGATCAGTACGATGAAGTATTTCATACTACAGGCTTTTCATGTAGGAACGGATAAGCTCAAGCGCTTCTTCGTGCACCACGGAGGTGCCAATCAGGGGCATACGTCCTTCCGACAACTGGTCAATGATTTGGTCACGCTTTCCGGATATACCCGTATTCGACAGGGAAGTGGTATACTCCAGCTGCAGCCGGTCGCCACCGTCAAAGCCACCGGGGCGATGACAATGTGCGCAATTCACATCCAGGTAAGCGCGCGTCCGTTCTTCCAGGCTATACGTTATATTCTGCCAGTGGGGTAGGGCTGTAATTTGTGCAGGATCGACATTGCCCAGTATACCTTGTTGTTGGAAGTAGGAGAGTTGGTTGACGACAGCGCCATTGCGCGACACATCCGTATTCAGGTTTCGAAGCTTGGGGCCGATCGGTATAATGGCGTTGTCTGATGAATGGCATGTAGCACACTCGTGGTTGGAGGGTACGTGATACGAAATGACCTTTCCGTTACCACGTTCGTCTATCCAGTTCACGGTTTTGTTAAGACCGGAGGTCACCAGCCGGGCGTCGGTCTGTGCATCGTTCCAGAGGTAGGTGCCCACACTCCAGGTTTCTCCGGATTTAATCTCCAGGCGTGTTTCAATCAGCTGTCGCCCTTTAGACGTGTCGCGTTTGTCATGAAAATAATAGAACGTCTTTACCAGGATTGTGCCGTCGGGGAAGTTGGGCAGGCCGTCCTGCTGTGGTCCGAGTATCTGCCCGGACGGTACCTTGACCAGGCGTTGTTTTTCGGCGTAGTCGGAGAAGAGCTCCGTGGATAACTCGTATGGATGAAAGCCTGCTGTGGGCTGGAGTGCCGACGGATTTCCTTCGAAGATGTGATAGCCCGACAGGGCCGGTTGCAGCGCCACGGTGTTGTCAATGTGGGCCAGTCCATCCTCGTTGCACGCGATCAGAATAAACGCCAGCAGCGCCGCCGCGATCAGACTGTTTAAGGCAAAGTATTTCCAGGTGAACAGTGGTTGTCGTGCGTCCATGGCTGTCTCGGTTATCATGTACGATCCTACGACAACCGAAAAAGCGGTTACCCTCAGCCAGTGTCAAAAATATTCCGATGCTGTCGGGGTGCGTTAAAATCTCGACAATTTCCTTTTCTTTGTTCCTGAACATAAAATGTCTTTCATGTATCGTGCTTCCCGCCCCATTAGTCTGAAAACCCGGATTTCCATCATTCGACAATATCCACTTCTGCTTATTTTTACAGCTGCTTCCGTGATGCTTTCGGTTGCCTTCTTTCTACTTTATAGCACCATCTTTGCAATTGTCGAGCGCGGCGAGCCAACACCTGATTACGACAAGATCGAGGCCGAAGGGGTAACCGCAGAAGGGGCGATCATCGATATTGACACAAAAACCAATGTAACAATTAACAACGAGCACCCCTCCGTCATCGCTTACAGCTACTCACGCGACGGCGAGCTTATGCACGACACGTTCACCACCCTGGACCCAGACAGAGTGGATCTTCTAACTATAGGCGATGCGATTACCGTACGATACCTGGGCAATGCTTCCATGATTGAGGGGCTGGAACCCTTTGAATTTCCTTTCAATATCATCATTTGGATTGTTGCCACACCCTTTGCTATTGCGGCGGTTGTGCTGGTCATTATTCTGCTGGTGCGTACCCGGAAAATAGTAAGCCTGCACAAATACGGAGAAATAAAAGATGCCACTGTCATCTCGATCACGCCCACCGGCCTGGCTCTGGCCCGGCAGCTTGAAATATACTATCAATACACCACACGCCTTGGTCCGGTACTTGGCAAATCGCTCTCCAGTGACCACGCGTTGCAATTCGAGCATAAGTCCGGTGACACGATCAAAGTCTTTGTATCGCCTAAGGATGAAAGTCAGTCGTGCGTGGTGCCGCGAGGGGAAATCCAAAACCCGCCCGAGCTTTTCTCGAAGTAAGATTTAGATATCTTTACCCGGAGTTACTATCCCATGGTCTTTTTCAGCTTTACCAAGCACAGCTTCATTCCGCCGTTTAAGTTTTCGCAAGACGATTACACGGGAATCCGAGCGACACCGGATTATGCAAAGGCGATAGTCCGTCCGGACTGGGAGTTCTTTCACAAAAACTACAAGATACAGTTATCGATTGCTCTACTCGCCGTCGTGGCGATGTGGGTGGGTGGGGATTATCTAAAGGGGCAGACCTCAGATTGGGTTGTGATCGTATTCTATATTGTATTCCTGGTGGATTTTGCAAAATGCCTGGACTATGGCTTGAGTGCATACTCTCTTTGGGAAGTAATCCGAAAGAAGAAGAAATTCTATGGCGTGGTAAAACGTATTGCGGATGGCGCGGATACGTATGATGAATTCGTTGAGCGGTTTAATAACCGAAACAGACTTTAGGTTTGGCATACCTACCGTTGCAATATCTACGGTATTCTAGGACTGCCGGTAGGCTCAAACTTTGCACCGATTGTTGATGCTGAGACTTACTTGTTATTTCTTTTCCAGTTGAAGGAGAAGTCGAAAAGAGAAGTTGAAAGCCCTTTGGATTTTTTATCCATGATATCGAGATCGTATTCTTCGCCGGAAGTGATTTTTTCGCCTTTTATTCTTTTGAACTCGTGGAAGATCGTTAGAAGGGACGTGTAATCCCAATTATAGGTACCGTTAATGTCTTGGGACTTATTGCTGGATTTTATTCGAAGGTAATACTCGTCACGTGAGCGGCCGGTGTTCTTTGACCGAATTTCGATGCGGGAACTTTTGATGTCAATTTCTTTCTCCCACCGGGTGTTCAGGGTATACCCGACGATCAAAATCTTGTCGTTTGCAAAATGAACTTCGTTGACAAGGCGCCATGACAGGGTGAACACAGCGACCGTCCACATAACGAAGCAACATGAAACGAACATCAAATACCCCGAAAGATCATCGTCCACTTGGAAATATAAATAGATGCCGAATGCGATAAGGGCAAACGGAGCGTATTTCAACTTCCAGACTTCCTTACGTACTCTTTCCCAAAAGCTCAAGTATATCGTCGTCAGCGTCATAATGGTCAATTAATCCCTTGCGATGGCGATTGTAACCGGCTGAGTGTTTCTAAATTTTCGGCGGTTTGCTACCCGCTGTTGGAAAATTAGATACCAATTGGTATCTTCGTGGCATGCGGGATCCGGAGGCTACGAAAGAGACCATTTTGAAGAAATCGGGCGTGTTGTTCAATACGCAGGGGTATAAGGCGACGTCGATTAGTCAGATCACCGATGCCACGGGCTTTACGAAGGGTGCGATCTATCGGCACTTCGG
Source organism: Dawidia cretensis (assembly GCF_018598175.1). Taxonomy (GTDB): domain Bacteria; phylum Bacteroidota; class Bacteroidia; order Cytophagales; family Cyclobacteriaceae; genus Ohtaekwangia; species Ohtaekwangia cretensis. The sequence goes on along the minus strand of NZ_JAHESE010000030.1, from coordinate 8,314 downwards.
CAGTAAGGACGATTTGGAGCGGGAAACGCTGGCGTTTTTATCCAATATTCTCTTTGGGAAGCTGCGTGTGATCATTGTCAATGAAAGCAATTCGGTGGACAAGCTTCGCGGTATTTTTAAGTTCTTTGAATCGTATATCTCCAATCCGCCGCTGAAGGGAGGGTGCCCGTTGTTGAATGCGGCCATTGAGGTGGATGACGCGCATCCGGCGTTGCGGAAGGAGGCTGTTAAGACACTGACCGTTTTGAAGAAGTCCTTGATGACGATTCTTCAAAATGGAATAGAGCACAAGCAGCTGAAACCGGATACCGATGTGATGTTCTTTTCGACGTTGATTATTGCTGTGCTGGAAGGGGGCATTATGATGAGCAAGCTGGAAGGAAACAATAATGATATCCGGAAAATGATCAAACATTTGAATGATCAACTGGAAACGATTACGCTTTGATTTGTTTTGTCCTAATAGATACCGATTGGTATCTACGAACGTAGATAATAAAATGCAACTGCCATGAAAAAAATAATGACCAGAACCATCGGACTATGGATTAACCTCCTGGTCTGGGTGGCGCCCCGCACGGCGGCACGCGTGGGATTTGAGCTCTTTTGCAGGCCGTTTCGGGGTAAGATGACGGACAAGCACCTGGCGTTTCTTCATTCGGGTGAACGGTTTTCTTTTGCGCATGCCGGGGAGACTATTCAGGCTTATAAGTGGGGGAGTGGAAGCCGGAAAATCCTTTTATTGCATGGTTGGCAAAGCCACACGTTCCGGTGGAAGAGTTATGTCGATGCGTTAGATAAAGAGAAATATACAGTCTATTCCCTGGATGCACCGGGGCACGGGTTGAGTAGTGGTAAGTTCATGACGATGCCGTTATATAGCGAGGTGGTCGAGAAGTTCATCGGACAAATAGGAAGTTTGGATACGGTCTTGTCGCACTCCATTGGCGGCTTTACGGCCATTTATACATTTTACCGGTTGCCGGAGCTGGCGCCGGAACGGTTGGTGGTCCTGGCGCCGCCTGGCGAGGCACAGGACTTTATCTCGTTCTATACCGGCGAGCTTAAACTTTCGTCCAGGGCAGTCAGGCTGATTGTTGATTATTTTGAAGCACGGGTAAAACAGGCGCCGGCGTATTTTTCTGCGCCCAGGTTTGCGACAAAGTTAAACAGCCGGGGACTACTGATCCACGACGAAGAGGATGGCGAGGCCTCGGTTGAACATTCCAGGCGGATCAATAGCGTGTGGAGCAATTCTCAGCTGATTATTACAAAAGGCTACGGGCACAACCTGCGGTCGAAGAAAGTGGTTGACTATGTGATGGATTTTGTGGAGCACGATCTTGTGGAGAATTAATCGCTGCGTATATTCATACACATGCCCAATGGATTGCCGGCGACACGATGGTATTCCTCGACTTGAACGACCAGGACGAGATCCTTACTGTGGAGATTTCCAGGTATGTGCCCGAGATCATTCCCGAGCCCGACCGCTATGCGTTTAAGGCTACGTCACAAGAGACGCGCTACGCGCTAACTCTTGCGCCAGCTATTCCCGCTTGACGGCTGTCATTTGTTTGACAAGGTCATTTTTAAAATAACGGTTTTATGTAGCTGGCTTTCGTCTTTCAGGTTGTGTTGCTCGTCGTACCCCGACCATTGGCTGTTGGCGATGTAAAAGAACGTATCGTTTGTGATGCAGCCATTGGTAGGCTCATTGAAAGCGGGGTGTCCGCGATCTATAATGGTGAAATTTGTGATAGCAGTATGTGCTGCATTGAGGTAGTACCGGGCGGCCCGCATGGGATTTGTTCCGTTTTGGATGGCGATCAGGCTGTTCTTATACCATAGCAATCCGTCGATGGATTTTAGCGAGACATCGTGTGTGTTTTCGAGGAGAATCAGCTCTTTTGTTTTGACGTCCAGTCGGAAGATTCCCTTGACGTAGTCAGCGATGAATACGTGGCTTTCATCATCGGAAAAAGTAATGCCCTGAAGGCTCCAAAGCTCAGACGAGGTAAACCAGGGGATAAGTTTCTGCGTGGTTTCTTCTAAGGTAAAAATAGTGCTGTTCCGGCTATCTGAAATAAATACGGTACCCTTAGCAGATATTAACAAATCGCCAAAGACAGCATTGGTCTTTTCGGCCGTCTGGTATTTACCGAGGAGTTTTCGTGTGGACAGATCGTACTTGAACAGCGCGGAGGTTTGACTACTGTCGTAGTTCTTCATTACGGGCAACGGCGAAGAACAAGCCCAGAGTATATTTCGCTTTTCGTCGAGTCTGATGCCGAGTACGGCAGTCAATCCATCCTGTGCTTCCGACGTGAAGTCGGTCAACACACCGTTGTGCAGGTGTACGACCTTACGCTGGTGGACGGCGGCACCGTACAGGCCGCGCTTGCCAACGGCAATAGATTCAAGATGAAGCCGGCGATCGGGGAGGACGAAGGCTGTGTCGGATGTTATGATGGGGGTTCCTAGTGAGCTTTGCAGCGCCAGCAATTTTTTGAAATCCTCCCGAGGCTGTAGTTCTTTTAATGCGTCAGCCTGAAGGTCAAAGGCAGCGTTTGTGAGGACCGCGCGCTTCAAGAAATTTATGGCTTCCTCCGGTCTGTTTGTTAGCGCACAGGCAATGCCACGTTCGTATTGTATTCCCTGGTGATAAGGATGGAGTGTACTCGCCTGGACGATCATGTCGTAAAACCGCGGATAGTCTCCGGCCTTTTTGGCTTCCAGGGCCTGGCCGTAGTAATAGGAAAGATCTTTCTCTTGTGCTGCGGCCCCTGACAGACTGATTATGAATACGAGCAAGACAAGAGTAGCTTTCATGGGCATACGAATGCAAGTTTAGAGGCCGTCTTTGTTGATCCAGGCTTTAAATGCTCGCCTGTGGGCATAGATGAACGTAAGTAAGACGAACAACGAGAATAGTTGTATTTTTAGCGCGCCTATCCCCACATAATATACCGTTGGGTTGAAGGTAATTATATTGAGCGACCCAAAGACGAGCGTAATTCCCAGGAAGATGGCGGAAATGGTTCTATTCAAAAAAAAAGTTGTAACTGCGATTGCTGTTAATATGTAAGCGGCCTTAAGCCGCAGTGTTAGCGCAGTGTCGGTTGTTATAATAGAAATCCCTGTATAAATCAGGGCTATTACCATAAGCGCGAGTGGAATTAACTCTTTGTTTTTTTGACTGTTCATTGACGTTCAAATCTTCCGATTATTTTAATCGTTCCAGCTTGCCTTTTCGTTTGACCAGGTTTTTGTAGTCCCATTGTATTTCACGGGCTTTCTTGAGCCAGCGGGCGAGATCTCGTTTTTTTACCTGGTCCACGGCGGTATAGCGCATTTCGGCGGCCTTGAAGGTGCCTTCTATTTGCAGGGCGTCTTCTTCGAACGACTGGCCGCTCCAAAATAACAGCCGGATGCCGCCCTTCAATTTACTGTAGCCAACGATGGGGTTACCGTCCAGGAACCAAACGGGGTGGGCATGCCAGATTTTGTTCTCTGCCTCCGGCAAATGGCGATTGATCTCCTCGGCTAAGGCGTTGCAGATTTCCTGTTCTTCCGGCGATTGCCCATCGTTGTAGGCCTGGACTTCTTTGTTCATATGCAATCGGGTATGCTTGTAACGTGTTGAATTTTTAAGAAGACTTTTTGCTAAGATAATGCTGAAATTTGAGTAAATAATAGATTTTTGAAGGTGAATAAAGAGGGGATAATGAAAACAACCGTCGGACTACTTACGTGTGAACGGCTGCCAGAGCTCAATCCGGCGGACCAGGCGTTAATACCACTTTTTGCAGAGAAGAACATCACGGCCGTTCCGGTCATCTGGAAAGCTTCAGATGTTCGCTGGGAGGATTTCTCAGCATTGGTCATTCGGAACACCTGGGATTATTACCAGGAAGCCGATGCCTTTCGCGATTGGCTGGATGCCATGGAAAAGACCGGTGCGCTCATGTTTAATCCTGTGCAGGTTGTGAAAGACAACATGCACAAGTTCTACCTGAAGCGATTCCAGGAAAAAGGTCTCACCATTATTCCGACGTTATTTTCGGCGGCAACCGCTCCCGTAAAATGGGAGATGCTCCAGGCCCAGGCCTGGGACCAGGTAGTCATCAAACCGGCGATCTCGGCGGGGTCTTTTCTTACTCAGACGTATACGACAGCGACATTAACACCGGAAACTTTTTACGATGTTATTTCCCAGGGAGATTGGCTTATCCAGCCCTACCTGCCGGAGATCACGACGGAAGGCGAGCTGTCCATGATATTCTTTAATGGCGCCTTTTCACATGCAGTATTAAAGAAGCCCAAAGATGGCGACTTCCGCGTGCAGCGGCAATATGGCGGGCTGTATCAACGGGTTGAGCCCACGTCCGAGCTTTTGCAGCGGGCACAACAGATTGCCACATTGGAGAATGAGCTGCTATACGCCCGGGTGGATGGTGTGATGATTCAGGGCAAGTTCCATTTGATGGAGCTTGAGCTGATCGAGCCGGATTTATACTTTGAGTTCGGTGAAGATATCCGTCAGCGGTTTGTCGAAAGTGTGATCGAGAAAATGCAGAGCGCCCGCGCATGAACATCGTCATTGTATATAGTCACCCCAGTCAAAACTCCTATACCTACCAGGTACTGGAGCAGTTAAAGAAGGCATTGCTGCAAAAGGCATGGTCGGTCGAGGTATCGGATTTGTACGCGATGAATTTCAAGAGCGACATGACGGAAGAAGAGTACGCCCGGGAGGCCTTCGCTAAAGTTGATTTGCCGGTTGCGCACGACGTTTTGGAGGAGCATAAAAAGATTCAGCGCGCAGACTGTATAATATTCCTGTACCCCGTTTGGTGGAGTGATTGTCCGGCTAAATTAAAGGGCTGGTTTGATCGCGTGTTGACAGTGGGCTTTGCATATAAACCATCGGATAACGTTCCGGGGATGAAAACTATAAAATACGGAGTCGCACTTTGTACGGCCGGCTATACCAGCGCCTTTTTGAACGAGATCGGAATCGCACAGAGTATGGAGAATGTCATGCTCAACGACCGATTTGGGAAAAGATTTGAGCATAAGGAAATGATCATCCTCGGTGGCACACTGGATTTAGAAAGTGTTAGGCACCAACATGCGGATCAGATCAGGGAGTTGATAGACAAAATAGAAGTAGTGAGTGCCAGGTTATAGCAACCGTGTTTATTTTCTTGCGGACAGCACCCGCATCGCATACGCCATCATCTGCTCTGGAAAAAGGAACGTAGCGAACATAATGCCCGAGAATCCCAGGCAGATCCAGATATTGATAAACGAAAGGATAAAAATCGTAACCGACATGGCCGTTGCCAGGAAGTAATAGCGGGTGATCATTTTCAGCAAGGCCTCGGACTCGTGCTTCATTAGATCCATACGGACGGCATATAGCCAAATAAAGAACATGGCCGTGCCCATCAGCGCGAAGTTGAATGCGTAAACGCTCACAGCCGTGCTCTGTTGGGGAGTATTAATATATTTCGATATCAAGGCGGTGGCAAAGGGCGTAAAGGTCACCACCAGCAGCTTGAAGCCGTTTAGTAGCAGGAGCTTGCTGTTGTTTTTATAGATATGGTCGAACATGTAGTGGTGATTGATCCAGCACACCAGGATGGTGAAAAAGCCGATCAGGAAGGAAAGGTATGTGGCCCAGTCGGCCATCAGCAGATTCAATAGGTCTTGCCCTTCGGAAACAGTGGGGACGTGAATATCCAGGACAAGCAGGGTGATGGCGAACCCAAATACCCCATCGCTGAAAGATTCCAGCCGGGATGTCTCTTTAACAGTCGTCATAAAATAAACTCGGGTTTAAAAATAGGAAAACCCGAGTTTTCACAAGCGTTCTTACGAAAGAAATATGGAAAGATCCCGAAGGATCACGCCTGCAACCGGAATTCCTTCGGCGCCACGCCTACCTTGTTTTTGAACATCTTGGTGAAATGGGAGGGATGCTCGAACCCCAGGTCGTAGGCAATTTCACTGATGGATTTTGAGGTGCCCCAGAGCAGGGACTTAGCCTTTTCCACCAGTTGAAGGTGAATGTGTTCCTGGGTGGTCTTGCCGGTATATTTGTTCAGCAGATCCGACAGGTAATTGGGGGATAGGTTCAGCTGCGTGGCAAAATACTTTACATCCGGCAGCCCCTCGTCAATCAATGTGTCTTTAGAGAAATAGTCCAGCAGTGCCGTTTCAAATTGCTGGACGATGTCGTGGTTGACTTTTGCGCGAATCAGGAATTGCCGGTCGTAGAAGCGCGTGCAGTAATTCAGAAGCAATTCAATGTTGCTGACGATCAGGTCTTGTGTATGCTTATCGATGTTCTGTTCGTACTCGCGCCGGATATTCATGCCGCATTCGCGTAGGATTTTTTTCTCCGTGTCGGATACGTGCAGCGCTTCGTGTGTATCGTAGTGGAAATAGGAATAGCCCTGTATCTTCTTGCTGAGTGCCGCGCGGTAGAGCAGGTCGGGGTGAAAGAAGAGTCCCCAACCTTCGTTGTAAGAGATCTTACGTTGTGTATGGATGGCCTGGCCGGGGGCGGTAAACACCAGCGTGCCTTCGTCGAAGTCGTATTGTGAGCGCCCGTATTTCATCGAGCCTTTGACCTGTTTGAGGTATACCGAGTAGAACCCCAGCCGGTACGCTGTTTCGTTTTCGTTGAAGTTGTCGCGGTTGACTTCATCCAACGAAATAAACGATACCAGCGGATGTTTGGGGGCCGGGATACTGTACAGACGATGCAGGTCGCTGATGGTTGCGATGTCAACAAAGGAGCCGGTCATGGGCATTGATTTAATAAAGATACAGATTTCTTACAGATACATACCGCCGGAAACTTCGATGCGCTGTCCGCTGATCCACTTCGCGTCGTCTGAGCAGAGGAATGCTACGACGCTGCCAATATCGTCCGCCTGACCGAAGCGCGGAAGCGCAGTAATGGCTTTGATCATATCCTGTACCTGTGTGCTGTTGCGCAGTCTGCCGCCGTTGAAGTCTGTGGCGATGGCGCCTGGGGCCACTACGTTGGCGCGGATGAAACGTGGCCCGAATTCCCTGGCCATATATTTTGTGAGCGTCTCCACGCCTGCCTTGACACTGGCGTATGCGCCGCTGCCGGGATGGGTGAACCGCGTCAGCCCTGTCGAGATGTTTACAATGGCACCGCCATCGTTCAGGAGGGGGAGTACTTTTGTCGTGAGGAACAGCGGCGCCTTTAGGTGCACACGCACCAGCTCGTCAAATTGCTCTTCGGTAGTGTCGGCCATGGACGGTACGGTGACGCCGTGCCCCGCATTATTCACCAGGTAGTCGAAGCGCTCGCGCTGAAAAGTCTTCAGGGTGTCTTGCAAGGCGGCCGTAAAGTCCTCGAAGCTGCGCGTGTCGCCTACGTTGAGCTGCAGAGCGGCGGCGCGGCGGTCGGTTTGCTGGATGGTTTCCACGACAGCCTGGGCTTCGTCCTTCTGGCTGTTGTAGGTAATGATTACGTCGTTGCCGCGTTCGGCCAGACGTAGGGCTGCGTCTTTGCCCAGGCCACGGCTGCCGCCGGTTACGAGTGCGATTTTTGTTGTTGATTGCATGCTTTGTTGTGTTTTAGATGAATCAAAGGTCTGCACATGGAAGGCGGTCGACTTATACCTATTCCTGAAGTGCTTATACATTTCAAGGGTATCAAAGCCGTGAATAAAGGGACGTAAAGCCCCGGATTACCTCCTAAACCCAATAAATCCGGTTAACGATGGGCTAAACCGCCTAAAAGCCTCCGAAAGCCTAATTCTTACAAATTCTATCTTATTTAACTTTCTAATATTTACTATTTCTTATTGTAGTATAAAAAGAAAGTAAATGAAGATATAAAATAACGCTTATATTTATTAAAGCCTTCTTTTACCCACTTTAATACCGATAAGCTATGAAAAAGCATTTTACTGTCGTTTTTATGGCGCTGCTCCTGGTCAGCGCCGGGTTTGCACAAAGCGTTACGTACACCGAGTCTACGGCGGAGATCCAAAATCCCGACCGTGGTTTTTACACGCCTCTCAATGGCGTTGCCAGTTCCTTTACGCCGCTGACGGCCACGCAGCTGACCAGTCTGCGGAACAATCCGTTTACTCCCTGGCAGGGAAATTATACCGTAAGTCCCACGATCATCTTCCGGCACTATGTATTGGACATCTTCAAGTCCTCGGCGTTGTCGGCTTCATTCCTCAGTGGCGTGCAGGCCGACTTTGATGCTGCCAGAACGGCGGGGGTGCGTTTGATGATCCGGTTCTCGTATACC
>NZ_JAHESE010000002.1 GCF_018598175.1 Dawidia cretensis | reverse complement strand
TTGGGATTGTAATAGACCTGCTGCCGTTTGCTGACGGGAAAGCGCCCCGTTGTCTGGCCAAAGAGATATACATGGCCGTCTTCGTCCAGGTCTACAAAGTAACACTGGTCGGTCGCCAACGTACCCACGTACGTACCGTTGGCCGCCGCGCCGGTCGGCGTAAAGGACATTACCCAGCCGTCAATGCCACCCCACGGGGTCCTGCGAAAACCATTCAATCCGGGTATACTTCCGTTTGTACCGCCCGCCACAAAGACGTTGCCTGCAAGATCCAGCTCGAGCGAATACGCCACGTCGGTGCCGGCACTGCCGATGAAACGGCTCCAGGCAATGGCCGATAGGTCTGGCTGCAGTTTTACCAATACGGCATCCTGTATTCCACCACCGTGCGTCGACCCCGTATTCACCACCGGAAAATCGGTCGAATAGGTACTGGAAGCGAAGTAGACGAAGTCCTGCGCATCCACGATAATGTCCCCCCGTAGCGCATCGCCGTAATTCTGGTTCAGCGCGTTGTCGTTGATACCGTCGAGGTTCGTGCCGCCAATATACGTGCTCCCCAACAGCCGGCGACCATCACTGCTGAGTTTAGCGACAAACAAATCCGCGCCGTCCGCAAACTCGATGCCGCTGATCGGCTCGACTCCCGCTCCCGGATGGAAGGTCGATCCATTTGTCGCCGGGAAATGGGCCGAGCTCGTCACACCGAGCACCAGCAGCTCTCCCGCATGGTTGACCACCAGGCTCTGGGGTGTCTCCGTGCCGTCTCCCCCCAGGTAGGTAGCATACAACATCGTCGTACCCGCCGAGTCAAACTTCATAATACCGACATCCCAGAGGCCGCCCTGGTGCGCCAGGGTATAAGCACCCGGCGTTACCGGATAACGTAAGCCCGGAATGCCTTCCACAATGCCGCCGGAATACGCGTTGCTCTGCGCATCGTACGTTGCTGTAAAACCCCAGTTGTCAGCCGTCGAGCCCGAATAGCCCGAGAAGACCAGCACCGGGTCGATCACCAGCGTATAGGCCGGGTTGTATCCTTCCGGAAAATCATATCCCACCGTTTGGCCACGCAAGCTATACCGGCACGCCACGGGTATACGTCGCCCGTTTATTTCCTGGTAGGCATAAGGCTTGAGCTCCCATACTTCATTGACGGAGGTGCGAATATATAAGCTGTCGTGGATGATCGAAACTTCGTCGGCGCCGGTGTACTGCAACGCAATCGCTGACGGGTCTTGCTGGGGCGAAACAATCCATTCATATTTCATGCGCCCTTCCTGCGAACCATACACCAGGTCAATACCACAATACAAATCGTGATACCGCACACGGCTATACGCAGCAGCACCGGAAGCCCATTGCGACGGATCGTTGCCCAGGAAGAAGTTATACCGCGTTGCCACCGGCTCTTCCCCCGCGATGTATACCAACGGGTTGGACCCTACAAAGGACACATCGACGACATGTCCATCTGTAGAAGGTTCCAGGTGGTGCCCGTCGTCCGCGACAGCGGCTGTCGGCACGCCCTGTTTGGAAGCGGTCCCCTTCACCGGTCGCGGGCGATGCCCCTGAAAAAGGAATTGTAGCTTATCGCGCTGAAAAGTAACATACCCCTGCTTCACGGGCGTACCGAAGAGAATGTCCGGATGCCACTGATGTTTGTTCTCAATAAAGTGTATGCTGGTGGTACCCTTCGGATGCGAATCTGTAGCCCAGACAGTTGTCTGCACAATGACCAATAACAAAGCCAGTACACACCACCGTTGTGCCTTCCGGCACCCACATACGATCGCCAACCCACGGAAAGATCTTTTCATACGCACGATTGGCCTGCATACCGGCCATCAGCCAAGGTAACAAATATCGGTCATATCCCCTGCCGCCTTATAGACGTCTGACGGCAATCGGTCGACCACCCGAAACGTCTACCTCGCGCACGGTTTTGTCCACCTGGCCCGTTTCCACCAAACCCACCACCGGCAAGCCCCGTATTTTTGAATCAGAAAGCAACAAACAATGTATATGAAATCCACAAACGCAATCATAATAGGTGTTGGAATCGCCCTCATCGCCTTCCTGGCCGCATTCACCACGCCACCGGCCACCACAGTAAAACACACCGTACCGGCAACCGGCGTCAGGGGGTTTGCCTTGCTGGAGCTTTTTACCTCCGAAGGATGCTCCAGCTGTCCCCGTGCGGATGACTTGCTGGCCAAAGTTCAAACCGAAGCAAAAGGCCAGGCCATCTACGTGCTCGCCTATCACGTCGACTATTGGGATCGCCTGGGGTGGAAAGATAAATTCAGCAACGCCTTATTCTCGGAACGCCAGCGCACATACGCCGGCCACCTGCAGAGCGGTTCCGTCTATACACCCCAGATCGTCATCAATGGCAATAAAGAATGCCTGGACTGGAATGCCTCGACGCTACAGGAAAACATCTCAAACGCCCTGACGACCGCCGCAGATGCAACACTCGATCTTCACGTGATACAAAACAATCGCTCGCTTACCGTAAAATACCAGGCAACGGGAAAGACAGACGCTAATCAGTTACTGATCGCATTGGTCCAAAAACACGCTGTCAATAAAATAAGTCGCGGTGAGAACGAAGGAAGAATGTTAACCCACGCCCAGATCGTACGGGTATTGACCACCGTCAACCTGAACGCCGGCCTACAGGGCACCAACGTTATCGAGGCTCCCTCGGACTTCACCGGCAACGGCTGGGAGATCGTCGGCTTCTTACAAAACACCAACAACGGCGCTATTACCGCGGCAACAAGCACACCCTTGAACAACTAAACGTAATCAAAACAAACTATATGAAAACGAAACACGTCCTGACCATGCTCCTGCTCGCCGTCGCCGGCCACCACACACAAGCCCAGGTACCGGGACTACCCAACCCCAGCCCTACACAAACGATCGACCAGGAAATCGGCCTCGGCCATGCGCTTGTCACCTATTCCCGGCCCAACGTAAAAGACCGGAAGATCTTTGGCGGCCTTGTACCCTTCGGCACCGTATGGCGCACCGGCGCAAACACCGCCACCGAGATCACATTTTCAGAAGACGTAAAGCTCGAAGGCCACAACGTATCCGCCGGAACATATTCCCTGTTCACCATACCCGACAAAGATCAGTGGACCATCATTTTGAACAAAGCCGTGAAAGAATGGGGCGCCTATAGTTACAAGCCCGAAAACGATCTGCTCCGTTTCACCGTGAAGCCCGCGCATATCAACGACAAGCATGAAACGTTCGCCATCCAGTTTGCAAACTCAACGACGAGCTCCGCAGACCTGCAAATTGTGTGGGACTATACCGCGGTCACCGTTCGTGTAACCGTCGATGACGATGCGAAGATTACCGCCACCATCGAAGAACTGATGAAAGCCGAGCACAACAGCAACCTGGTATATTTTAATGCGATCCAGTATTACTATAACAACAACAAAGATGCCGACAAAGCCCTGGGCTGGATAAAAAAAGCAAAAGCCGATGTGCCTGCTAACCCGGCGTTTCCCCTCTTCGAGTCACGCTTCCTGCTGCGCAAAGGTGATAAGGCCGGCGCCGTAGCCGCCGCCGAAGCAGGCATCAAGGTAGCGAAAGAGCGTCAGTTCGATGAGTATATCAAGCTACTGTCCGAAGTGCTCGCGCAAGCCAAAGGCAAATAGCATGGCAATGCTGGCACACGGCTGCAGTCGTCCAATAAAATATAACTCAAATGAAAACACTCCTATCACTAACCGTCGGCCTACTTCTCACCTTCGCCGCACACAGTCAAATACTCCAGCCCGTCACCTGGCGCTACACCGCTGAGAAAACATCCGCGACCACAGCGACTGTCTCCATCACCGCTACCATCCAGGACGGCTGGCACATCTACGGACAAACCGTGCCCGCGCTTACCTGCTGGGCAAGCTAAAGTTTGCACACGACAGCAATCTGACACACATCACCGTTCCCCGGCTATTCCTGTCCATCGCTGCATTTGCCTTTGCTCTTTACATGGTACCCGGACTGTGGGGCGCTCCCCTAAAATCGATCTCGGCCTTCCTGCCACCGCAGACCAGCCAGGACTTCGATCTTTATACCCCGACGCTGTTTGCAGAAACCGGCGCATCGCCAGGGCCGAAGGCAGCCGACGCCGGCCAACCCGCACGCAAGTATGAAACCCTGTTTGATAAACCGCTCCACCTCGATCCATTCTTCGACTACCAGGAAGGATTGGCCTATGCGAAAGCGAATCACAAACCGGTACTCATCGACTTCACCGGACATGCCTGCGTCAACTGCCGCAAAATGGAAGCGGCCGTATGGCCCGACAAGAACGTCTACCCCTTCCTGAAGCAAGAGTATGTTCTCATTCAGCTCTATGTAGACGACAAAACAGAATTGCCTGTCGACGAACACTATGTCAGCCAATTCAGTAAGCGCAAGATCACCACGATCGGCGGCTTGAACAGCGACATCCAGGCCACGCGCTTCAACACCAATTCGCAACCGTTCTACGTATTACTCGATCCCACAACGCAGGCACCATTGGTGCCGCCGCAAGGCGCAGACTACGATTCTATAAGTTATGCTAACTACCTGCAATCAGGTCTCGACGCCATAATAAAATAAGTGTGTGAGCGAGAGCGAACACTCTTTCACTTCGCTCTCACGCTCACACTCACGCTGATCTCTATCCTTCTCCGCGCAAAATCTGTAACGGCGGCGCACTAATCACATCGCGCGAGTTCCACCAGCCGATCACCATCGTCAGCAGCACCACGCCCCCACCAATCAGCAGCAACTCCGCCCAATCAAAGGCAAAGGTGATCTCGAAGAAAAACCGTGTCAGCAACCAGCCCCCGCCCAACGACAGGATCATGCCCGTCAATGCCGAGAACAAGCCGAGCCACGCATACTCGATCAACGTGATCATCGTGATTTGACGCGTCCGCGCGCCGATCGTGCGCAGCAATACATTCTCCTTCTTCCGCACAAACTTGCTGTTGATCACCGCGCCGGCCAATACAATCAACCCTGTCAGGATGCTGAACAAGGCCAGGAACCGGATCACCAGTCCCAGGTCGTTAAACAGCTTATTAATAGTACCCAATATCAACTGCAAATCAATCAACGACACATTCGGGTATTGCTGCACCAGCTGTTGCTGGAAGCGACTGGCCTGCTGCCGGTCGGTGATGCGCGTCGATGTAACGTAGATCTGTGGCGCATATTCCAGCACGCCCGTCGGAAACACAAAAATGAAATTGGGTGGATCCTTCGGCCAGTCTATCTTACGCACGCCTGCAAGGTATACCGTCATGGGAACACCCTGCATATCAAACACCAGCGAATCACCCATTGTTATATCCAGTCGCTCGGCGACGTCTTCCGACACCGTCACCCATACCGAGTCCCTACCCGCTTTCTTATGCTGCACCTCTCCTTCCAACAATTCCTCGGATCGGGTCAACGTGTCGCGATAGGTAATGCGGTATTCGCGCGTCAACGCCCAATTGGACCTTTGCTGTGTGGTATCGGCCGTCAGGCTTTCGATTGTCTTGCCCTTCACCTCGCGCAAGCGACAAGTAATGATCGGCACCACCTGGTTTACCTTTAATTTATTATCCTCCATCAGCTTGATCACGCCGTCCCGCTGCTCGCGTTGAATATCAAAAAGAATGGTATTCGATTGATTCTCCTGCCCGGTAAACTCCACCTGCGACAGCATACTCGCCTCAATCACGTTCAGCATCGAGATGATGAATGCGCCCAACCCGATCGTGACCAGCAGCACGCGCGTCTGGTTATTCGGCCGGAACAAACTCGACAGCGAGTGCCTAAGCACGAAGCCTGCGTTGGTTGGAAAGAACCGGCGCACGGCCCAGAGCAACCCCATCGCCACGCCCGTCAGGGCGAGCAACGCGGCTAATAGTCCCAGGAAAAAGAATGTACCCGTAAGCCAACTGCGGGTCTGCCAGGCGGCGAATGCCAACGGAAAAAATCCGATCAGCACCAACGCCGCAAATTGTGTCTTGGAATACCGTTGTGACGTACCGGACTGTGCCCGCAATACCGTCAGCGGCGGGACAAAGCGCACGGCCACCAGCGGCAACAACGAGAATAAAAACGAAACGACCGTCCCGAGTAGCACCCCCAGGATCAGCGGACTCCACGAAAAAGTAAAGCCCACCTCAAAAGGAATAATATCTTTTAACAGCAGGGGCAGCACCTGGGTGATCCCGATGCCCAGCAACGAGCCGATCACACTGCTGATCACCCCCAGCACAAAGATCTGAATGAAGTATATATTGAACGCTTGCCATCCCGACGAACCAATACACCGCAGCACCGCCACTTCCTCCCGCTTCTCGCCGGCATAGATGTGTACCGAGCTGGCCACACCGATACAGCCGAGGATCAACGCCAAAAAGCCCAGCAACGAAAAGAACCGGTAGATAGACATAAAGCCCTCGCCCAACCCTTCCTTCCGCGATTGCACGGTATCGAATGAATACCCACGCTGCTTCACGACCGGCCCCAGCGACTCCTCCAGCACCTTCGTGCCCGCATCGTTAGCCGTTTTGAAATAGCGTTTATAGGTCACCCGGCTACCATACTGTACCAGGCCTGTCAAGTCGAGCTCGCGCAACGGAATGTATACCGACGGCGTAAACGTACTCATCACCCCGCCCCCGCCGGGAATCTTCTCCACCACACCGGCGACAGTAAATACACTATTCCCGAGGCGAATCGAATCACCCGAGCTCACCTCAAATTGCGTGGCCAGCGAAGCATCCAACATGGCATAACGTCCTCCCTGTAGCTTGGCAGCCGCATCCACGGGTTGCGTCTCTATCTTTCCGTAAAACGGAAACCCCTCGGTCACCGCCACCACGCGGATCAGCCGCGATTCATTGGACCGCGTAAACAATACCATCGATGCCATGTCGGCTTCCGATGCCTGCGGCAGTTTCGTCGAGTCGAACAACGCCTGCAGCTCGCTCCCAAACTTCTTATCACCGCTTACAGCAAAGTCGGCCCCTAACAGCTCCTTCGCATTGCGGTCGATGTCGCCTTGCAACGTCCGGTTCAGCGAGTCAAGCGCCACCACGGCCGTGATTCCGGTAATGAGCGAGGCCGCGAACAGGAACAGGCGGGAGAAGTTATGCCGCGCATCACGCCAGGCCATGGACCACACCCACCGGTCGCGGAACACCGGCCGCACCCTGCGCTTCAACTTGATATAGTATTCCATCATACCACCATGCGCCCTCCCCGCATCTTGATCACCCGTTGCGTCATGGCCGCCAGCTCCAGGTTATGCGTCACCAGCACCAGCGTGGTATTTTGTTCCTTGTTCATGCCAAAGATCAGCGACGTGACATGCTTCGCATTCTCTTCGTCCAGGTTGCCCGTGGGCTCGTCGGCAAAGAGGATCTTGGGGTCGGTCATAAAGGCTCGGGCGATCGCCACCCGCTGCTGCTCCCCCCCCGACAACTGCGACGGGTAGTGGTTGAGGCGCCCGGACAAGCCCACGCGGTCCAGCAGGGCTTTTGCCTTGGGGGCCACGTTGCGCTCCCCGCGCAGCTCCAGCGGCACCATGACATTCTCCAGTGCCGTCAGCGTCGACAGCAGCTGGAAGTTTTGGAACACAAAGCCCACATATTGGTTACGCAGGTAGGCACGGTCGTCTTCGCTCATGGCCTGTAACTTAAAGTCCATCAGCGAGATCGTACCCGATGTGGCCACGTCCAGGCCGGCACACAGCCCCAGCAAGGTGGTCTTGCCGCTACCCGATGGTCCGATGATGGCCAGGGAATCGCCCTGCTCCACGGAAAAGGATACGTCGTCTAATACGGTGAGAGAATTTTCGGCGGTGCGGTAAGTCTTTGTAAGATTTTCGGCCCGGAGCACTACGTTCGGCATAGTTTTGAATATCGATTAGTAGCAATTAAGCGTTAAACGTTTAAAATTGTTTCAGAATCCTTAAAAACGTCAAGATTTACCATATGGTCGGAAGAATTGCCCTGTTTATTTCATGCCTCCTGTTATTTCAAGCCACCACGGCCCCGGTAACGATCCTTTTCTACGGCGACAGTCTCACCGCCGGCCACGGCCTGAACTCCCCTGACCAGGCCTTCCCCACCCTGGTAGAGAAAAAACTCATCGCCCAGGGCAAACAGGTAAAAGTCATCAACGCCGGCCTCAGCGGCGAAACCTCCGCCGGTGGCCTCTCCCGCCTGGACTGGGTTCTCCGTCAACCCGTTGACATTTTTATCTTGGAGTTGGGTGCCAACGACGGCCTCCGAGGCCTGCCCCTCGACCAAAC
This sequence comes from Dawidia cretensis, assembly GCF_018598175.1. Taxonomy (GTDB): domain Bacteria; phylum Bacteroidota; class Bacteroidia; order Cytophagales; family Cyclobacteriaceae; genus Ohtaekwangia; species Ohtaekwangia cretensis. The sequence continues at coordinate 431,571 of NZ_JAHESE010000002.1, read as the reverse complement.
CCGCAAGAACCTGCAGGCGATCATTGATAAGGTAAAAATCAAGAACCCGAACGTAAAGCTGGTCATTGCCGGCATGATGGTGCCGCCCAACCTCGGTGCAGATTATACCACCAGCTTCCAGAAGATTTATCCTGAGTTAGCAAAGAAAAATAATGCGTCATTAATACCCTTCCTGCTACAGGGCGTGGCAGGTGATGAGAAGCTGAATATTCCAGATGGGATTCACCCGAATCCCGCCGGGCATAAGATTGTTGCTGAGAATGTGTTGAAGGTGGTGGGGCCATTAGTGAAGTGACCCCTGACGCGGCGCGTGCGCGACACGGTCGGAATCCGATAAATCGCGACGGGCATGATTATTCCGGAAAATGTGTTAAGCGTTGGCGCAACTTCAAAATATTACTTTAATCTCGCAAGAAGCTTAAATGATCTGAGATAGTCACTATCTACATTGATCGTTCGAATTGTTTCATACTTAAAATTAAAATCTTTCAACCACATTCCTTTAGTACTCAATAGTTTCATCCGAAAGGACTTCTTACTTACAGATATTACCTTGCCGACCAACGTCGATTTTTGATTATGAAGGCAGACTTGTATCAACCGTTCCTCGTCTAAGAACTGCTTAAATAGAGCTTCATCATTATTTAAATCAAACGCTGGAAATGATATCTCGGAAAATTCATTCTTAGCCGTCATCACCTCGTTCATAAACTCGAGATCGTTGGAATAAACTTCACGAAGAACATACTTTCTTCCTATAAAAAGGAACCCGTCAATGATAAAATCCATCGGATTATCCTTAAGCAACATCCATCTTTTCCCATTTTTTAGAAAAATTCCGGGCTCGGGCCGTTCGAACCCTCGAACTTTAATATAACGATACTTTCCCATCAGTTTTGTTTTCGTTTCTTCGAATCCTTTGTCCTATACCTGTTCGAATCAGCTTTCTCCCCTCCCTTATCTTTTTGCTTCCTCGCCCTACCTCTTTCATGTGTCTCCCTATTCGCATTGTTCTGGTTAGATGTGTGTTCAGACTCTTCGCCATATCTTGAATTACTGCTAGCCTGTTTCTTTTGTTTCTTCTGCTGCTGCCTTTCTGTTCGAGTAGGTTTATTATTATCATCTTTCTCCTTACTTGACATCCTCAGAATAAGCGAAACGAGATTTTCTACGTTAATAGTGTTAGGGGGAGGAGTTATAGAAAGCAAATTAGCCAAACCGGGAACAAGCACTACAAGTTCCTCCAATGCAGCTACACTGACATTTGCCTCGAGCATTTCAATCCCGAACAAATTATCATAATTTTCACCCTCTTCAAAACGGATCAACCCGACAGTGTTCTGATCTGATAGATTCAAATCTTCCGCCGGAAATCCTTCGGGGTAAACTTCTTCCACATAGCCTTCAAGCGCATTGAAGTAAGTTGCCGTCTGATAAATATTTACAGTCGCCGCATTACCATTCTTAGAAAATTCACCCCCTGTTTCGCGAGCAAATCGTCGCGCTTGCCTGATGTGCTTACTTTCCCATGGCCAATTACCATCAGGATCTACATAGCGAATGGGACTATCGAAAGCATAATTATAGGGAGAGTAGTTGGTGCCCCTTTCCGCCGAATTATCAACTGCACCCCATCTCCCAATCTCCGGCATATACATCCGCGCCCCGTAATCCAACCAATCCAGCCCCAGCTCATTCTGCTTCTCCTTACCATTATAAAGATAACGCTGTTCCGCCCCATTCTGACGTGCAATAGAGTTAAAATTCATCCCAAACGCATAATAGTCATCCATCGCCACAATCGCCGACGGCGTATGCGTAAACGTCACATCGTCATAATAGATATCCACAAACGTCGGGTGCTCGTTGCTCACAAATACATACGCAAACCCAGATTCCGGCGCGGTAGCCGTGATGCTTACCTCATCGTGCGGCTGTTTTATCGTGGCGCTAGTCTGCGCCCCGGTCGTCGTCATCTGATCCCACGCGGCATCCACCAGGTTGTGGTCCTTGTCGAAAAACAAAATTGTAACAAAGGCCTTCGGTGCCGATTCATCGTCATCCAAATGATCGCCATTGGCCACCAAGCTTGCATAGCTATTCAGTCCCTGGTAAACCGCCAACTGATCACCCGTGGACCTAGCCGATACCCCGAACGCCGCCGCCAGCGAAGTGATCAATGAGTTGGTGTTCGCTGTACCGCTCACATTCATATATTTACCATAGGCTATTGCGCTGATTACGTCGCCCGGCATCACGGCAAAAGTCTTCGCCACCCCTACGCGGCCATTTGCACCACCGTTGAGTTTCTGAACATTCTGCTTGACCGTACCCAGGTCGGTATGATCGACCAGATCATACGGCGAATTGCTATAGTTCTCAAACGTACCGTCGTTCTCACCCTCAAAATCTGTAGCAAAACTTTGCGCAGTGATCGGCCTGGACGTAAATGTCAGGCGTACGTTGCCCAGGTGATCTTTCAAAAAGTATTGATATTCCGGATCTTGGTTCTCCAGCTTGACCAGCTCGAACTCATTGATGAAGAACTGCTCCCCGGAACGCGCAGAAGCCCAGGCCACCCCGACTTCCAGGCTCGTCCCCCCCGCCGGGATAGTAATCTCCTGCTCTACCCAGGACTCCGCTCCATTATTAGCAGAACCATACGGCAACACTGCGGCCGGCAAATTTTGCAGTATGCCATTAACCTTGAACTGGATCCGCGCGTCGCTGCTCAATCCTGCGCCACCGCTCCCGCGATAACCCTTCACCCGCACCTTATACCGTTCACCGGCTTGCACCGATACAGCGCTTCCTACAGGCAAGATACCTGACAGAGACCCGGTGGCAACGGCTACTGCCCGGATATAATGTTCTTCACCAACGACGACGTTAGAGAGTGTTGCATTCACTGCAGTTACTTCATCCAGGCTCTCGCCGGTATTGGCGATCACCGTCTTATTGCCGGCCATGACGATCCGGCCCTCTTCATGGTTGATGAACTGCAATACATCACTCTCGTACACAAATTCACCAATATAGTCCGTTTGTTTGCTGGCACTGATAAAATCTACCTGCTGCATCAGCTTACGGCCCATGGCATCATAAATGTACCGAACAGTGTTCTCGCCCCGCGTCACCATATCCGGGAGGTTCAACACATTGTAGCTAATTCCAGCCGTGGTTCCCACTCCAATTCGTTTGTTCAGATCGCGGGTCATGTTGCCGTTTTCGTCGTATGTATAGTCACTGTCGGTGTCCGTACCTTCGGTAAAGCCCGCCTTTTTGTCGCCCGTATCCGCCACCTTTAATAACTGATTGCTCTGTGTTGCGCCGGTGCCGTAGTCATAGCTCAGCAAGTCCATCGTGCCCGTCGTACGCCCATCATTACGCTTAAGTTGCAGGATATTGCCGTTCAGGTCATACTGAATATCACGCTCGGCATACTGGCCATCCGTATACGCGAGCCAGCTATCTGCTCCCTGCGGCGTAACGGTGCGTTCCTGGAATAATGAGCTTACCAGCCGGTTCATCGGGTCGTAGTTATAGGTGTAGCCTTTTTGCTGCACCGGACTTAACCCCAGATTGTTGCTCCAGGTTACACCACTGATGTTCCCATTGTAGGCAGCGGTATTGCCCAGGCCGGTGTCCACGACGTTGTACGCCAGGTTCATTCCGAAATAATCGTTTGTATCGTCGTTGCTGTCGTCGGCCGTCAGGGCCGCGTTGTTGATGGACGTCAACCATCCGCGAATGTTATAGCGATAGTCTACGGATTGTTGCGCTGCAGCGCCCTGCACGCCGTGCAGACCTTTATCTACGGCTTGTCCCAGCTCGTTATACGCGCTTTTGGCGAGCAACACTTCCGTGATACCGGTGCCATGGCCCAAACTGTGGTACAGCTCCGTCAGCCTGCCGCCATGGTCATACACATACCTGCGGTTTACTTCTTGAGTCAGTTGGGAAAACGACGATTTGATATTCACAAACGAACCATAGCGATCGGAAAATGCAACGTCCACCAGCAACTGGCCCGTAGACGGCGTTTGCGCTACCGTGGTGCCCGCAGGATATACTTCCAACCCGTTTTGATAATACTTAATCGCTGTCCCTACCCGCGCGATGCGCAGGATATCTCCAGGCTTAAATCCTACCGCCAATATTTTTCTTTCAATGCCGCTTTCGCGGATCGCCAGCGATCCATCAACACGCAAATAAAAGGCATAGCCAATGGAAGTATAATTCGCGTCGGTGTTTTGTGCCGACAATCCCAGCATCCGGGGCTTGCCGGTCTCCGAGGCTGTAAACTCCACCCAGCCGTTTTGCCCCGCGGGTAAAATTTGCTGCGAAGCCGCCCCCGACTGCCCCCAGCTGTTGTTAGTAATATTCCTGAATATGCGGTTGCCTGTTACCCGTGTGCCTACAACATCCTTCCAGGCAAGGTCGGCCGTGGTATGCGTGGTCCGCGTGTACAATACCTTGCCGGGGAAGTCATACACAGTAGACTGCCGGTCGACACCACCACGATAGTTATCACCCACGGTCTGTATGACACGCAGCTTGTTGTCATAATACATCGCGGTCTTCAACCACGTAAACGACTGTAACGGCCACACCCGGTCTTCGTCCAATACACGCACCATGGTACCTGTGGTTGCCCCCCTGGCATCGCCGCGGGCCTCTGTCGGCTGTGTATAGGTTACGCCATTTGCCGTCCCCTGCAGAGCATCGGTATGGTACGCATAGTCGCCAGGCCACAACGTACGATAGTCGTACGAATCATAATAGCTCACCGACAGGCATTTATGCGGATCGGCCACCCCTGCAGTAGTATGCACCGGGTATGTCTTGTTTGTGTAGCCAAACATATTGCCGGCAACATTGCCGACAAATTGCTCACTCTGAGAGTTATTTCCAAAGTGCCGCATCACCTCCGTCTGCATTTGCTCGCGCGTCACGCCCCCGGCCGTATCCATTAAACCCGTCAGCACCGGACGGTTCAACTCGTCATACTTGCTGAACATCCACTGGCCTGCCGCGCGCTGGCGGCCGTCCTGTGTCAATACTATCCGGTCGCGTGCGTCATAGACCATGTAGATCACCTGTGCCCCGGGCACTCGTTTTTCAATCATCCGGCGACGCACGTCATAGCGATACTGGAATGCAAAACTGGTTAACTGGCCTGTCGTGGGCGCCTGCGGCGCAGTGCCCGATGTCAGCACCTTCACCAATTCCGGCTGCAGCACAAAGCGTAGCAAACCAAAGTCGTCGTAGATATAATAGGTGTCGGCCGTCTGATAGGGTGCGCGTTGCGCGAGAGCCCGCTTCAGGATCATATGACCGCGCTTGTCCTTAAATTCATATATCGGAACGCCATGTTCGTCGAGCGTCTCGTTAACGTAGAGAACACCTTTGCCGTGGGTTGCCGAATCTGCGCGAGGCACCGGCATTCCGGATACATCGATCTTCCAGCAGATTACCCGGTCATCCGCAGCGTTGGCCCGATATTTACGTTGAACAGACTTGTCGTTGGTATACCAATCCTGCCCCGGGCCGTACTCCTTCACGGGGCGGCTAAGCGGTGAGGGTTCCAGCGTCACTTCGCTAAAAGGCCGCGTGTCATCGGCAATCTTATTCGCAGACCCGGCACCGTAGAAGCTCGCCGCGGCGCCTTTGTAATTTCCGGTCGACTCGTCTATCAGGTCTTTATTCTGCTTATACCAGCCATCTTCACCCAACGCTATCGGCAGGTAGGTCCGTGTAGTTCTGCCAAAGGCGTCGTATACAATCGGAGTAACCAAATCGTGATGGCCGGGCGAGCCCTGCGTAACCACCGTCTGCATGGGGCGGCCAATGCCATCGAAGAATTGTGTCGCGGGGGTATTGCTTCCGATCGGCAAGTTCAACACTTCGGTGGGAGTCTTAATACCGCTCACTTGCACGGTGTTCGAAACAATATAATTTTGATCGTTATTGGAGAGGCGGCGCACGACGTAGGGCGCCGATGTATAGGGCTGCGCCGCAGCCTTCGTCACCCGCACCTTGTAGCCGCCGGAAACCTGAGTGTCGAATGTTGGTCCGGTTGCTCCTGAAATGGGTGTATCGGTATCGTCCAGCCACACATAGCTGTCGTAATTTGCCGGCACAGACAGCGTGACCGGATGCCCCAGCGATGCTTCCCCACCGTTGGTCGCCGATATCACTGGCGCGGCATACCAATAAGCGGTAACGGCTTTACGACTGGTGCTTGAACAAAGCTCGGTCATCGATACCACATAAAATGTCTGCGTCTGTGTCAGGTTGAGCGTGTAGCTGTTCGCCGATACATTGGTGAGCGCCGTGCCTCCCGTAGCCTGCGTATACCAGGCATACCGCGTGGCCGCCACTACCGGCTCTACCGATACTGTAGCCGGCGCGCTGCCAGGCGCGATAACATGAGCGTCCGTCGCAGTAGAGGGTACTACCGGCGCGGATGTGATAATCGATACACCTCCCACAAACTGTGCTTCCGCGCTCCAGGTATTGGGCGCTGCCGCCAGGCGGGCACGCAGGTAAAGCGGCCCATCAGTGGTGCGGGTAATGCTTGCACCGTTGCCCAGCGTCGTGCTTTCGCCCGTCTCCGAGGTTTGCCACCACCATTCGTAAAAGCCGCCGGTGGGCGGTGATATGTTTCGCGTAATGGTCGTACTATTACAGTTGTTGGCGAAGATAAACGTCGCGGCCGGTGTCGCCAGCGTGGCACCGGTGATCGTGATGGCGGCTTCCGGATTAAATTGCCCCGCGGTAGAATAGTAGGTCAGTTTTACTGACCCTGCACCGGGCGTATCCCACAGCACCTGGCAACTGGTCGGCGTGTCTGTTCCGGGAACGAACCGGCCACCGGTCACCGTCCACCAATAGTCACCCCAGGGCGGTGCGCTGGGCGAAAACACTGCCGTATATAGCTCAACTTTTCCCAGGGCTGGCTTTCGATTACCTGCCACAGTCACCGTATACTGCTGCGCCATCACACTATTCAGGGCCGCCAGCAGAAAACTACTAACCAAAAGGGCGCGCAAAAACTTCGGGTATATCATTTGTTCAACAGGTTGTATTGAAAGTATTGTTGCAGGTTGCCGGCATCATCGCCCTGTGTGGACAGACGGCCGTTAGTGTCATAATTATAAAAAGTGGTCTTGCCAGCGCCGTCTGTAACGGACCGCACGCCGATAAAACGTTTATGCGCATAAGTGGTCATCACTGCCCCCACCGGATAAAGCCGGACATCATCAACCTTCCCCGTACCTGACAAGGCTATAGTAAAGTTATTTCCAGCAGCCAGCCCGGTCATATCCACCACGCCGTGGTACCGGCGCCAGCCGCCCTCCGTAGAAGCCTCTAGCGTTACCGGTGTGGTCGTCGCACCCTGGTGGACTGCCACGGTAGCGGTGCCTCCCGTCGCTTCGCTCTTCCAGAATTCAATCACGTACCGACCAGGCGCTAATGCCTGACTGACAACGTCGCTGGTAGTAAGCGCACATCCTTTGTCGCCCGTAAAACCGCCGGTACTGACACCACCGTCGCTGGTAAACCCATGTCCGGGTGAGTCAAATGACAGGTACCCCACCCGTGTCAGATCGTCACAGTTCGATACAGACGCCAACAGCAGGTTACTGACCTTATCCCACAAGTACAGGGTGGCCATGCCGTTTCGGTCACGCACCACCTTCGTGCGCTGTATGTCCGGATAATACTCCACCGTTACCTGCGGCGCTGCCGGATAGCCGTCGTCCGTCGCTAAACCGTTGAACGCCGTGAACGTAGCGTCGGGCTGCGTGCCCTCCCAGGTATACACCGCCGAAGGGTTGCGCGTCAGATAATTGATCTTCCGCGCCGACACCACCGCATCGTTTATGCGTACGGTCTCTTCCCGCACGTTGGCCGGTATACCGCCGCTGCCTAATTGGTATTGGTACTTATACGTATGTGTTACAGCCTCTTCTGAGGTGTACGTCGATCTACTGGCAAGCATTCGGTAAACGTTGTTATTGGCATCGTCGTACGAATACGTCTCGCGGGTAACAAAGGGAACGCTGTTTGCGTTATATTCAGTTGTTACCGATTCCACCAATCGCTGCTCGGTCTCGTCGTTGAAAGTATACATCATAAACGCATACATCTCCGTAGTCTGCTCAATCAGGCAGGTACTCGAAAGCAACTCAAAAGGGAAGCTTCTGTTTTTGGTCACAATCATCCCATACGAGGGATTGTTCCGCACACCATTACTATAATTATTCGCCACTTCTCTTACCAGAGTATTGCTTGCAGAGTACATCTTTACGCGGAGCGGCTTGCCGCGATAGGCGCTGCGCGATATCGCCGGCGTCCGCGGATATGGCTGAGGCGGTATGTCCGGTAGTCTGGGGAACTGATACTCGGTCCGTCCCAGGCTACCGCCGGCTCCGTCCGTAATGCGTTCGGTCACATACTCGTACCCCACCGAGTAGCCACCGACAAGCCTGCCTTGTGGGTTATCGTGTACAATACGTCGGATGGGACGATCAATGTGCTCGCACGTAGCGCCGCCCTGACGAATCGCATATTGTTCATAATACGGAAAAAGATTCCGAAGATCCGTAACGTTCGCGTCTAGCAGGAAGCCCGACGATACATTGTCCTGATCAGGCATGTTATATTGATACGCCTTCTGTGTTAGCAACTGACCACCTGCATCGTAGCTTGAGATCGATTTAATTCGTAGCCCCCCCGTCAAAATATCTGACGCGCCAGTAGGGGCCACAAAGATATATCCCCGACGCCGAAAAGTGAGCGTGACCCGGTTCTGTGGCTCGGTTGAAGTCCACACCGACACGGAACCTTTACCCAGGATTCCATTGCCTACGTAGTTGCCGCTTACGTTCACCCAATCGTAGAAGCTCTTTACCCGCATCTCGAGGTTTTCCGCAGCATTGAAAAACCGACTATCGTGCGCATTATACGAACCATCGATCTGCATTCTACCACCGATGTTGATTAAGAAATGTGGCTGATGTGTATACATCTTAGGCGTGTAATTTTCTTCCGTCGCGCCCGATTGTACCGCTGTCCCATACTCTACAGTACCTTCCAGTTCGGGGTACCAGGTCACCAGGTCAGCCGATATCGCGTTGTCTACGTCGTACGGTACCATCTCGTTCTTCGGTGGCCAGGCCCACGTCGCAGTCTGCGTTGGTGCCGGGCTGGTTGAGGTAGCCGTCAGGTTGCTTGATTGCATCGCATACGGTCCTACAGCGGTTCCGTTCCCCCGAACGATAAACTTATAGGTCTTCTCGATCTCGTAACGTTCCAGACCATTGTCGACCGGACTAATCCGGTTCGATTCATACTCAAACAACGTAAAGCCACCGGTGGGATATATGATCTTTTGCAAGATGGCGAACTTCGCTGCGTTAGGGTTCACATACCGGTCGGCTCCTGCTCCAAATTGCTGGCCAAGTATATTAACGTAAGGAATTTTGGAACTGTTGGTGGCGCCGTTATAGTAACCCCAATGGTCGACCGAGTTGGATCCGTAGGTCGGTTGGGTATAGGCCTCGTTGTAGCTAAATCCATATTTGTTCCCATTGACCGTCACTGTTTCGAGCTTCTTTCGGTTACAATCGCCCGTGCCACAGTTGCCGCTTGTCGCAAACGTCCCAATGTTCAGTACTACATTATAGATAAGCTCCGATTCCTTCCGTTTGTCGTATACACGGATATATGTCGGGCTGACATCGATCTGCCCATTATTGAATGTAATCCGCTGAAGACGCTTTAGGTTAACGATGGTTGTTTGCATCATCGTCTGCGGCCGCGTAGTTTGCGAGCTGTAGGAAAGGCCATTACTCGACGAATATGTTAAGCTGGAAGAGATCTCGAAAGGATACTTCTTTTGTCCCAGCCCCTGGTAGGTGTAAAAGACCCCGTCATCACCATTCGCCGACGCGATCCGCGACAGGTACCAGCTGGAGATGAAACTGCGGGCTCCGCCCTTCTCACCGCTCGTCTCCGTCGCTTCTATCTCTTCAAAATAGTATTTATCGCCGTCAGGCGTTTCGATGGTGAACGAAAGAATGCAATTCGATCCTTCCGCTCCCGTTCCGGAGCACGATCCATAAGACGGCGTGATCTTCAACGGTTGAAACGGCACCATCCTTATACCACCGGAGTTATTGAAAACAAAAGATCCCGAATATCCCGCAAAATTATACGAGAACATATCGGGCTGGGTATCAGTAATACCGGCGGCAGCCGCTTGCAGCTTCGGGATATCGGCGGTAGTCATTACATCACTATACCAGGCCGCATCGTTGCGGAAGCCGGTCGACGCGCTCTCGTCGGCGGCACCGCGAACCGAACGGGTCACTGCACCTTCCAGCGACAACGACCAGCCCAGACCAATCCACGATCCTTCATCGTTCACTTTGTTCCCACCTGCATGATACGATAACTGCGCAGGTAAGGTGATATCACCGGAACTCACCGTAAACAGCGGCACGCTGATGTTCGGCACACCATACGCCATGTTCACCTCAAACTGCGCATACTTGCCCAGCGAAGCCGCCTGCGGCGATGGCGGAACAACGGGACTATAACCGATCTCATCAAATTGATCGATCGAGTTACTGACACCGCCGCTCTGACTAAACGCCTCGCGGGACCAACCCAGGATACACAATACGCCCACCAGCGCATAGCGGCTCGCCCTGACTAACTTGAAAGGAATATTCATATAATAAAAGATGACATGATAATGGACGGATCGACATTGACCTGCAACGCTACCCCACCTGACGACGGGAACAGAATAGTCATGACAAAGCACATGGCTTCGCTTAGAAACAACTTCACGATAGGTTAATGGCAATAATGACATTTCAAAGATGAAGAAAGACTGCCAAAAATCAATACCTAATAACAAATTAAATTCGAAATAGGCCGTTCAATCGTTTAAACCGTGCGTTTATCGAGATATTCCATAAAAAAATCTAGCCAACGGCCGGTATAGCCGAAACTGTCGTCTATCCTCTTATCACTCCGCGCGCAAGCAATTCACAAACGTGCGCTTCACCTGTGTAGATTGATGAAAGTACCCGATCCAGATGCCCGCTAAAAGCAACATAAAGATAAGCGATCCGGGAGACCAGCCACCGCCATTGGAATCCTGATCAAAACTTACAACGGCAGTAAGCAACGGCATGCCCGCCAGTGCTGCATAAAGAACCGACGTTACGCGGGGTGTCGAGGACCGGTTTCGCTGAAACAATATCATGGACATTCCAGCAACGGGTATCAATATTGCGCCATATACCTGGTATAGCGCATACAGCGCAGCTTCAGCATATTGTCCGTCCTCTAACGCCGGCAACCAAAGGTGCCCCGAGAACAAATACGGATGCGTAAAGACCTGTACGACCAGCAAGATACACGTGATGAACAACGCATACCGTGCATACACCAAATTACCGTCAATCGAACGGGCCCAGACTGACGAATAAGCGGGCACCGGGTCGTACCGACGATATATCCACACCGACAGCAATACCGAAATCGCCACCGCCATTGCCAACCAGGCCACGCCCGCTGCCGTCGGCGACGACACTGACTGGCCTATAAAATCTGTGTCGTATGTGAGGCTGTACCACAAATTGTCCCGAATTTTCGTATGATCGTCTATATACTGCTGATATTGATCAGCAGGAACAGATGAGGCTTTTGTCTCATAGTGCGTCGTAATGACAACCTTTCGATCTGCGTACCGGCGGGAGTACCGGTAGGCATATTGGTCGCGTTCAATGCGTAGGTCGTTGTCCTCGATGGTCCAGTCTTCCGGCACATTGATTACGATCGCATGCGTGTAGTTCAGCGGATAGCTCAACCGGTACGGTGCTGTCCGCTTAGCAAACTTCGACACGCTGACACGGCTATCAATAGACTGCGCCGACACCTCGCACAACAATATCTTCGGATTTTTCTCATCCGGCTTCCAAAACATCGGGATCTTGTAGTACTCATCGATTACCACAATATTGCTATCACGCTGGTCGGTAAACCGCAACGGCGCACGCACCTCGATGTCTGCATACGTGTCGCCATAGAATTTCAAATACCGCTTCTGTATTTCATCGCGGCTGCTACCGTAAAACTGCGATCGAACGTCGTCGGCCTGACCGCCGGTATAGACGGTGCGAATGGAAAAATTCGCGGATCCACCGACGCTATCCATGTCAACGGTCTGTGTCTCTGTGATGGCACAAGGCTGTGGCTTATCCAGCGACACAAAGTCACGGCTACGGCCATCGACTAGCAGACCTTTACCGTACTTTGGAAAGTAGCGTTGCCCAGCCGTACCGCCCTGGTTGCCAATCGTCGCGTCGATATAAAAAGTCGAGTCATTTAGCTTGACTTGCGCCACGCAGTGATCAAACGCATACATGGAAGGTCCCTCGTCTGACACATACGCACCGTCCGATGTATTGACCAGCATCGGGTATGCCTCAATACCGCGGGCATTGAGCAGCGTGGTCAACAATAGCGCCTTATCCTTGCAATCACCAAACCGCTGGTTGTATACAGTCAGCGGGGCGTGGGGCATGTGCGAGTTCATCCCGGTTTCAAATCCCAGGTAGCGTACCTCGTCCTGTACAAATCGGACCACCTCTTCCACATAGGCCTCAGGGGTTGTGGCCTTGAACTGTTTGGCTGCCATTGCCGCCAGCTTCTTTCGGTCTGCTTCTTCCACGGTAAACAGCGGCACCGCCCAGTCCGCTACCTCGCCCCAGTTGGCAAAGTTTGTGATCATGACATGGGAGCGCGTTTGTGTTTGTATAGTGCAGGTATACGGGTAGTTTTTCTGGAACAACAACACGCTGGAAATTAGCGTCGGTACCGAAGCCATAGTTCAGGTACGCATACCACACACCACGTCCGCGATTCACAGGGTTGTCACCTCTGCGGCTATACGCATATTCAATGACATCGCCTACCCGTACGTCGTTCAGATTAATGACCGCCGTAAGCGTACCGTCATAGATAAAACGATCCATACTCTGTTCGCGCTGGATCGTACGAAAGGTCTTGGGCATCTGATCAATAACCTGACCGCCGCGGTGAATGCGCAACGTATGCACGGTCACTTTTTCATAGGCCGGGTCGAACGAAAGGCTTATATCCGACATTTCTTGTAATCCTTCGCTCGTCAGGATCTTATATGCAAAATGTCGATAGCCTTCTTCCAGCTGCGCATGGTCCTGCTCGTCCACCAACAGGTAATAATACCCCGTCCCTTGCCCCTCCGGGGGAACGGCGGCAGCGGCGAAGGATTGTGGTTCCACCCAAGCACTGGGTGGCCCGACCATCACTTTCGAAGACTGGGCCAACAAACTGACTACCGGAACAAAAATCAGGCAAAACAGGCCAAAAAAGAACGTTTTCATGTCGGGCTGGTTGCAACGCAGGTTAGAAAATTGCGAATAACAAAGATAAACGGCGGGTATTTATCGCGCCTGGAAAAATGCGACTATTATTACATCGTCGTAAAAGTTACCAGGTATTCTTAAATTACACCTCAATGAAAGAGCAGAAACTACTTTCCTACATCGACCAGTTCTGCCACCTGGGCGCGCCATCTGTTTCATTGCTTCGGGACTCACTTCAGTTCCAAACATATGAACGCGGGAGTACACTTTGGGATGAAGGCGGAAAACCTGGAGAGAAGTACTTTCTCCTGGACGGTCTTATCCGGTTATACTCCAGCAATGAGCAAGGCGATGAGATCACCGTGCACTTCTCAGACACTGGAAACTTCCTGGCCGACGTTGACAGCTACAACAGTGGAATCCCGTCATTGGTCACTGCCGTGGCCGAACGCGACACAGAAGTGATTGTTTTCTCCAGATCGATCTTAGAAAGATTTGAGAAAGAGATCGTGGAGTGGAGCGACCTTTTCAGAAGAATCACTGAAAAGGCGCTATTCGAAAAAGTAAAGATTCGATCAGACTTATTCCAGCGCGAAGCAAAGGACCGCTACCTGGCCTTTCTCGAGTACTTTCCAAACATTGCCAACCACGTCAAGGCTGCCGACATTGCCTCGTTTTTAGGAATCTCCCAATACACCCTCAGCCACATCAAAAAACAACTTATGCAGGCAGACTTTTTGCGAAATAGCAAAAATTAGTCTCTGCCAACCTCGCTCCTTTGCAGAAAACAAAGGAAATGAAAAGCGTATTTGTAACCGGGGGATCGGGCTTTGTCGGACGGAATCTCATCAAAAAACTAACATCGGAAAACATCGAAGTATTCGCCCTGAGTCGCTCACCTGAATCCGACCAGCGGATCATCGAAGCCGGCGCCACGCCCGTACGGGGCGACATTCACAACACCGACGTACTGCGCACAGCCCTGGCGGGTATCGATACCGTATTCCACCTGGCCGCCGCCGTTGACTTCTGGAAATCACGCAAACATCTGTGGCACGACCACGTTGGCGGGGCAAAGGTTTTGCTGGAAGCCGCCACGAAGAATAATGTATCCAATTTCGTTTACCTCAGCGCGGCCTCTGTGATCATGAACGGAAAGCCGATTCTGCACGGCGATGAACGAACGCAGTCCAATAATCTCATGGACGGCTATTCGCAAACAAAGCTCGAAGCCGAGCAGATGATCCTAAAAGCTAACAGTCCCACACTCCGAACGATCTCCGTTCGCCCGCCGCTCATCTGGGGCAAAGGCGACACCTCTGCCCTTCCCCAGATTAAGGCCGCCGCCGAAAAGGGAGACCTTTCCTTTATCAATGGAGGAACACACCTGATTGTGACGTGCCACGTGCAAAACGTATGTCACGCACTGACGCTGGCGGCGAAAGTAAAAATTGGCGGAGAAGCCTTCTTCATTACCGACGGCGAAAAGCTCCAATTCCGTCAGTTCATCACCGATGTCCTGAAAACCCAAAACATGGAGGCACCCAACAAAACGGTATCACTCGGCGTGGCGCGCGCCATGGCAAACGTCTTCGCATTTATCTGGAATACCTTCGGACTTAAAAGCACTCCGCCCCTCTTCCCTGGCATGGTCAATACGCTGGGGCTACCGTTCATCGTTTCTGATGACAAAGCGAAAAAGCTATTGGGGTATCGCCCGATCATTTCGGTGAAAGAGGGTCTCGTGGAGATGTCGCACAACGAGCTCGTTTAGCATTTGCTTGCCGAGGCTACCATTAAATAATTAATCCACGGCAATCAACATCTTTTCCAATCTTGTGAACAAATCATCTTTTTCTATATCCCGCTGTGGCTCCAATAACATTAAGAACTACATCCCTACGTCGCAGCTCCAAATTTCCCTTCTGCCATGCCTCAACGAATACGTGCCACCACCATCAAACTCGAAACCCGATCGCAAACCCGGGAAAAAAAATTAAACCAACATCACCTTCTTTAAGATGGCTATTAATCCTCATCCAAAATTCCGCATTAAAGTTATCAGAAAGTGTATCCAATAACTGGTCGTAGTCAAAACTCTTAGCAAATTCAACAAAAGCAATCAAAGCTATCACAACCAGTAGGCCAGTATCGGACGAAAAATAACATACGTCCCTTCTCTTACCCATATTACTGTATGGTTCTTTTTTATTTTTTTTCAATCATAATGACCCTTGTCCCGTGACGAATAACTTTAGAAAGCTTGCATAATCCCAATAATCCCGTGAACTATTTTAAGCGGCGATTCATATATAAAAGGCCTGCTCTCAAAACGTTCTCTTAAAAGATGAGAATGCCAAAGCACGAGATACCGCTTCGTCTTTTTATTCAATATCAACTCACCAGTTTGCCCATCGCCCAATGCACTACATTCCAAGTAATTCCCGTAGTTCAATATTCCCCCAACTTGCGTTATGTCTTTCATAGCACCTTGTAATTCACCCTGATCAGCATTGAGAACAATTGTAACTACTTCTAATAACAGGTCATCTGTTCCGGATTTTATATGTATCGTCCCGCTCTCGTCAAGTATCAGATAGCCAATCCTTTCTTTTATAAGGAGAGGAACCGTTAAAATAAATGAGAACAGCAACACAATTGAAATAAGAAAAACCACTTCATATTGAATGCTTTCCGCAAATTTAAATGCAACCGAACACCCAAGAAAAAGAATACAAATTCCCAGTATGATTAGAATTAAATTTCTAAACAAGCGAATATTTTCACGATATCCCCTTTCAATTATTGGTATCTCCATAGTAACCAACTCCTTCACTTTTCTCTATACCGCAGGCGTCTGACCTTTCTTTTGCTTTGTACTCCAAAACAAAAGAAACACCCCCACAAAAATAAACGGAATACTCAACACCTGCCCCATATTCAGCAGCTGGTGATCTTCAAATTCTACCTGGTTCACTTTAAAGAACTCATCTATGAAACGCAGCGTCCAGAGCACGATCAGGAACAGGCCGAAGATAAAGCCATTGCCGAGGCGGACAGCGCGGGTTTTCCAGAGATAGAACAATACAAAAAATAATGCGATGCAATACAACGCCTCGTATAGCTGCGCAGGATGGCGCGGGACGTTGTCGATGCGCGTGAAGATAAAGGCCCACGGTAGGTCTGTGGGCAGGCCAATCATTTCGGAGTTGATCAGGTTGCCCAGGCGGATACTGGCGCCAGTGATGCACACGACGATGACCAGACGATCGACCATCCAGAGGTAGTTATACTTCAGCTTCCGGCAAAAGAGCCACAGGCCGATCAGGATGCCGATGGCGGCACCGTGGCTGGCCAGGCCGGAGTATGGCGGCATCAGGATATCCAGCGGGCCGGTGAGGAACCGGCTGGGCTCATAAAACAGGAAGTGCCCCAGGCGGGCGCCCAGGACCGTGCTGATCAGGATATACATCGTCAACGTGTCCACGTCTTTGCGCGCGCGGTTCTCCCGCTGAAAGATGTAATACATGACCTGCTGGCTGATGACAAACCCCAGCACCCACATAAGTCCATACCACCGCAGTGGCCAGTGTGTTCCAGGAATAGTGAAGATGACGGGGTCGATGTTCCAGGTGATGTACGGAATCATGGTCGGGGGTGGCTAAGTGCCCGGGAAGATAGCTATTTTTTGCTTCGCGTGGGGGCGGTTCCTCCGTGACGGCTGCGACCGGCGCCGTATAGGCGTATGTATAGATTTTAGCTGCGGGTGGGTGCGCGGGTGCTGGCTGTTCCTTCGCAACATATACATAGCTCGCCGCGCGCGCCTCGTAAACGTCCGCTGCGCGTGTATTTTCCGCCGGCGAATCTTCCGATACTACTTCTTCGATAACAGCGTTTGTCGTTGTAACTTCACGCTCATCGCCGGGTGTCCCCTCTTCTGCCGGCAACGCTTTGCCGCGCAGTGCCAAAATTTTCGCCGCGCCAAAACGCTTTACCTCTTTTACGCTGCCGCCTACGTGTAGCGCGCCGTATTGAATGCCGATCGACAATATTAGCGTCCAACCTTCCTCGGGGGGCATGTCGTCTACCGCCAGGGACAGGGTTGTGGCATCCATTCCTTCCAGCGACGGGCACCACGCGGTGGAAGCGGTTACGGTATTAAATCCGACATCAAACCACCTGGGCGGCAAATATTCCTTAGCAGGTATATCATACCGCATGTCGGGTGCGATGCCGAGCGTGAGCGTGATGCGAAACAACGCATGATTGTTTTGTGGAAAGTAGTTGATGCCCCGGACCAGCGCCGGAATATCAACCTGCGCGGTACGCGTGGCGCGCTCCAGCGTGTAGTATACCGGGTTACGAACGACCGAGTCGAACGTCGGATGCTCCTTATTTAAGGGATATCCTTCCAGGATCCGGGCGTGCTCGGAAAGAAGTATATCGCGTCGTCCTTTATCGCTGGTACCGTCCTGCAGCTGGACCTGGCGCATGACGCTGTTGATATCGCTTCCGAAGTTGTTATCTGATAACATGCGAATGGAGTACATCGTCATGCGCACATGCTTGCCCATGCGTGAACAGCCGCCAAACTCCGACATGGTATGGCGCGTATTGGCGAAGTTGGCGCCTTTTTTAATGTGATCCGGATTTGGTCCGCCCTTGCGGCGTACGACAATTTTCGAGCATCCGCGCATGCGGTAGGCGCTCAACATATCGAGCTTACCGGTGAAGAGTACTCCTCCTTCCAAAAATGGCATAATACATCAGGTTTCGTTCAACGATCAATTTACAGACAACCAGTAGGGGTCGCACCGGCCAAAGACGAATATAGCAGATGCCAGTCAATCACCAATCATTAGAATAATTTAAATTTTGGGGAAATAGGTTATATCATAGGATGTTTAATACTTATTATACTCTTGAATATCTCTTGCATATCCTTTGATATAGTACTTGTTAACTATTGCTAAACAAGGACGTTGCCATACTGCACCACGGCTTCACGCAGGCTTCTACATGCTTTGTACAGAGAATCGACCTTTTGTACCGAGATCTTGCCGCGATATCCCCGAAGTATACAGTTTCCAAGCGACCAAAAGGTCTGAATCGACCGGATCAGGCTTGCGTCGTGCCGGGTTCTTCGGCCCGGATTACCTGGTCTTCCGAAGTACTATCGCTCAGGGCAGCCGGTTCGGTTGCATCCGACGGTGTCTCGATGTCGTGCTCACGCAGGGTGAAAACGAATGTGCGCCTGACGTGATCGGATATGTTAAAATATGGAATCCAAATGACCGCCGCGATGATTGCGCGAATCAGGTCGCTATTGTCGCCGGGTTCTGCCGCGGCACCCTCTATCAGGACATTCGCCACGAACGTATCTAAAATCGTGGCGAAGCACGACACGCCGTAAAAAATGGAAACAATGCGTGGCGCCGACGAGCGACGTTGAAAAAATAACACCAGGGCGAGTATCAAAAACAAGATCTGAACAATGTTATAGACCTGCTCCAAGAGAATAAATATTGCCAGCCCCGGCCTACCCATGGCAAACAGCGACATCCACAGCTCACCACTCATCAGCTCGGGCTGCTCAAGCATAGAGCTCGCCAGCAGGAAGGGCGAGATCATCAACCCGATGGATACCAGCACCAGCCAGCCGCTGATCTGCTCAGCATATTCGGTGGTATAGGCGGGCTTGGGATCGTAGCGATAGTACAGCCACAACACAAGCGCAATACCGCCACCCACAGCCAGCAATCCGACCAGCAATCCCGGCCAGGTGCGCGAGGCCGCCGACACGATTTTTTTGTCATACGTCAGCGTGTACGACGTGTTTTCAGCCATCTTTTGATGATCCTGAATAAAGCGTTCGTATTCCGCCGCCTCGATGTACGGTGCCTGAACGGTGTAGTTTGTGGTCAGCGACAGCGTATTCTCAGAATATTTTGTGGAGTGAAAGAAGGTATACTCTTTGCGCTCAATGTCCACCCGGTCTTCTTCGACGTTCCACTCTTCGGGCAGCCGAATATGCATGACGTGCGAATAATCCACCGGGTAGTTGAGCGCATAGGGGGCGGTGCGCCGGGCGAACTTGTTTACGCTCAGGTATTGCTCCAGCGACTGGGCGTAGACCATACAAGTGAATACATCGGCATCGTCTTCTTTTGTCTTCCAGAATTCGGCTACGCGGTATCGCTCTTCTACCGTGAGCGTATTTTCTTCACGGTCGTCGGTATATTTTAATGGCTCGACCTTTTCAATCG
This sequence comes from Dawidia cretensis, assembly GCF_018598175.1. Lineage (GTDB taxonomy): Bacteria > Bacteroidota > Bacteroidia > Cytophagales > Cyclobacteriaceae > Ohtaekwangia > Ohtaekwangia cretensis. The sequence continues at coordinate 411,872 of NZ_JAHESE010000002.1, read as the reverse complement.
ACGGGTACTGGTTGCCATAGAATTTCAGGTAGTTCTTTTGAATCTCATCCAGGGAGTTGCCGGCAAATTGGGCGCGGGCAAAATCCGCTTCGGCGCCCTGGTATACCGTTTTCACGTCAAAGGTCGCCTCGCCGCCGATGGCGGGTAGCGTATACGTATGAATCTCCGTAATCGACGCTTCGCCGGCAACACCAAACAGGGCAAAAGCGCCACCCTGGCCGTTGAGAACGAGGCCTTCGCCAAAGGCCGGGAAGTACTGTGCTTTAAGCTTACCGCCCTGACCGCTGCGCGTGGGGTCGATATAGAACCGCTTGCCGCCCAGATTGATCTCCACGATGCAATGGTCGAAGGCGTAGGCCGACGGTAGCAACTGTTCGCGAACGTGGCCGCGCAGCTGGGTGTTGACCAGCACGGGATGGGCTTCGATATCTTTGGCCGCAAGCAACGTAACCAGCAACAGCGATTTGTCTTTGCAATCGCCAAAGCGGCGGGTATATACTTTCAGCGGCGGGTACGGCTGGTGTGTGTTGAGGCCTGTCTCAAAACCGAGGTAACGCACCTCGTCCTGTACAAAGCGAATGACCTGCTGCGTATATTCTTCTTTTGTTCCGCCTGTAAATTGTTCCCCGGCGGCTTTGTACAATGCTTTTTTGTCTGACTCCGATACCGTAAACAAACGGGAGGCCCACCGGCCGACGGCAGTCCAATCGTCAAAGCCAGACATGAGCACGACCTGGTACGGATTATACCATTCCGGTACATTTTCGTCGGTCACGACGGCCGGGATGTTCTCGACGGTCCAGGTATAGGTGCGGGTGCCGTTGGCTTCGGTGATGACGGGTTTTTGCTCGGTGTTGACGTTCTTGAGCGTTACCGTGCGAGCGGCTGGCAGGGTGATGCGCTGAAAGTTTTTGGCCACGCCCTGGCTATAGTTCAGGCTGAATGTGCGGTCGATGTTGTCGCGGTGCACGGGATTGTAGCCTTTACGCGTGAAGGCGTATTCGATCACGTCGCCGACACGCACGTCGGTCATGTTGACAACGGTCGTCAGCGCGCCGTCGTAAACATAGCGGTCCATACTTTGCTCGCGCTGGATGGTTTGAAAGGTCCTGGGCATTTGGTCGATGACCTGGCCGTTTCGATGGATGCGCAGCGTGTGCATGATCAGCTGCTGGTACGCCGGATCAAACGAAATACTCATGTCCGACATCTCTTGCAAACCTTCGCTGGTCAAAATCTTGTAGGCGTAGTGCGTGAAAGATTCCTGGGCCTGGAAGTTCTCTTGCTCGTCAAGCAACAGGTAATAAACGGAACGCTCCTGCCCGGCCGGCGGCACGGCGGCAGCATCGAATGTGATGGCTTCCACCCAGGCCTTAGGAGACTGAACGACGACTTTGGACGATTGTGAGAATACGGCGACCCAGCCCGGCAAAAGCGCCAGCGTCAGCAGCAAACGGGGATTTTTCATGGTAGGTTAATGGTGCACTTGGCTTTGTAAAGATAATCGCCGGAGCTGACGACAAAAGGTTGATTTTGGGGTTAATCTTACATTGTCAGGTGATGAATGGAGGTTTTAAAAATTTAACAAAAGGCTGTTTTTGGGTGGAATTCCTTTGAAAAATCGGTATTTGATACGACAGATCAACGTTGCGAGCAGGCAGGTGTTAGCCCTGCCTTCCGGACCGAGCGGAGCACAGGCCTGCACCTGCGTCAGTGGCGGTAGCCGTAATCCGGGTCGCCATAGAAGCACACTGGCGCCGTCATCACGCTATACGCCGTCGGCTGCTCCCACGTCAGGGCTGGCACCATGCCGGGCCAGATACCCTTTGTAACGGTTGGTATATGCGCTCATACAACGACCACGGCTTCACCGATGACAACGTTGGCAGCGCCGACTATCATAATTTCTAATTCTACCAGGCACTGCCTTTTAAATGTCTGTTAATATTCCGAATTTAGATATTCCCCCGTTACCCTTTCGGTAAACACGCATGGCGAGTGGTCGTTTTCGGTCACCGGAGCGTCATGCCTTTAGTACTAATCTAACCTATATCCTATATGAGGAAAACTCTACTGTTTTTAATCTTTGCCTTCCTGTCGCAGATCGCGTGGGCGCAGGAACGGACCATACGCGGAAAAATTACGAATGCCGAAGACGGTTCACCCCTACCGGGCGTTAGCGTCGTGGTACAGGGAACAAACAGGGGTACCGTTACGGACGTCGAAGGACAGTACCGGTTGCCCGTGGCCGACGGCGATGCCGTGCTGGTGTTTTCTTTTATCGGGATGTTGTCACAAGAGCAAACCATCGGCAACCGCGAGACCATCGATGTGCAGCTGTCGCCCGACTCCAAGCAGCTGTCGGAAGTGGTGGTTGTCGGATATGGTACGGAGCAGCAGAAGCTCATCACGGGGTCGATCGGCGTGGTGAAGTCCGATGCTATTAAGGACCTGCCCGTTTCTACAGTCGATGGTATGTTGCAGGGACAAGCTGCCGGGGTTCAGGTATTACAGAACTCGGGTACGCCGGGTGGTGGGATGTCGGTGCGCGTACGCGGCACGACGTCGATCAGCGGTTCCGGGCAGCCTCTATATGTCATCGACGGTATTCCGCTGACGACGGGTGACTATGCGCAGGTTGGATATGAAGGCCAGGGCATCAATGCCCTGTCGGACCTGAACCCAAACGATATCGAGTCGATGAGCGTGCTGAAAGATGCTGCCACGGCTGCGATATACGGTGCGCGCGCTTCTAACGGTGTTGTACTAATCACGACGAAACGCGGTAAGAGCGGGAAGTCGGTGATCGGCTTCAATGCATATTATGGCGTGCAGCAGGCCTGGCGTACGCTGGATATGCTCGATACGGAACAGTGGATGGAGTATCGGAACGACCTGGCCGGCTCTGCGGTATTTACCGAAGCCGATATTGCTAAAGCCCGCGCCGGCGACACGACGAATACAGACTGGCAGGACGTCATCTTCCGTTCGGCGCCGATCGCCAGCTATGAGCTGTCGGCTACGGGCGGTAACGATAAGACCCGCTTCTTTATATCGGGGAGCTACTTTGACCAGAAGGGTATTTTGATCGGGACGCGGTTCCAGCGTATGAATACGCGCGTGAACGTGGACCATTCCGTTAACGATAAGTTCCGGATCGGCACGAGCATCGGGTTGACTTACTCCACGTCCAACCGCGTGGAAGGCGACCAGTCGCTAAACGGTCCGTTACCCAACGGCATCTCTACACCGGCAATCTTCCCGGTGTATGACCCAGACGGCAGTTACAACCAGAGCGGCCCCTACGCCAACCCGGTGTCGATTGCCAACGATGCTACCAACGAAAACTTTACCTACCGCGTCATCGCCAACATGTTCGGCGAGTATGAGCTCCTGCCGGGCCTGACGCTCACTTCCAAGTGGGGTATCGACTTCTACAACCTGCGCGAGCACGCGTTTGAGTTTAAGACGCAGCAGGGGCAGAAGTACAATGGCCTTGGCTTTGAAACCTATACCAACGTACGCAACCTGGTGAGCAACAATACGCTGAAGTATGAAAAGACTTTTGGTCGCCATGTCGTCGATGTGATGGCCGGCTATAGCTTTGAAAAACGCGAGCGGACTTCTTCATTTATCCGCGGCCAGGATTATGCCGACGAGAATATGCAGTACATCAACTCGGCGGCGACCATTACGCAGGCAAGTGCCGGTGCTGTTACTTCAGGCGTGCGCTCGTACTTTGCAAAAGTGAACTATAACTATGCCGACAAGTATTTGATGTCGCTTACCGGTCGCGTGGACGCGTCGACGAGCTTTGGCCCCAACAACCGGAATGGTTTCTTCCCGGCCGCTTCGGCCGCATGGCGCATCAGCCAGGAGGATTTCTTCCACGACAATGTTCCTGTTATTTCCGAGTTGAAGCTGCGTGGCAGTTATGGCTTGTTGGGCAATGATAACATATCGCCCTTTCAATATGCGGAGCTGTACCGCGCTACCTCCTACCTCAGCAAGCCGGCAATTTATCCCCCCAACGTACCCAACCCCGACCTGAAATGGGAGACCACGGCCCAACTGGACCTGGGTGTGGATATCGGTTTGTTCAGCGATCGACTGAGGCTGACGGTGGACTATTATAACAAACAAACCAAAGACTTGCTGCTAGGCCGCCCGTTGCCCGGATCGTCGGGTTTCTCGACGGTGGTAGAGAACATCGGCAAGATGGAGAATAAAGGTGTAGAAATATCCCTGTCGGGTGAGCAGTCTTTTGGCCCCGTGCGGTGGAGACCGCAGCTGAACTTGTCGATTAACCGGAACAAGGTGTTGAAGCTGTATAACGGGCAGCCGATCGACGACCTGGGACGTGGTGGCAACCGCGTGATGGAAGGTCAGCCGCTGGGCATTTTCTATAGCTTCAAGTCCCTCGGTGTCGACCCTTCCACGGGCGACATTGTCTACGCCGACACCAACATCGACGGTGAAATCACCAGCGAAGACCGTACAATCGTGGGCAATCCGAATCCGAAGCTCACGGGGGGCTTTACAAACAACTTTACGTATGGTCACTTCGACCTGAGCGTGTTCCTGCAGTTCTCGTATGGCAACGACGTCTTTCACGGCTCACGCCTGTTCCTGGAATCCCTGCAGGGTGGCGATAACCAGCTGGAAGATGTCACGCGACGTTGGCGGAAGCCGGGGGATATCACCGACATTCCGCGGGCAACCTCAGACCCGGTAAAGGCGGTGGAGAACAAACGGACGTCCTCCCGTTTCATCGAAGACGGCTCGTACCTGCGGATCAAAAATGTAACGCTGGGCTACACGCTGCCGAGCGACCTGACCAACAAGGTTCGGCTGTCGAGCCTGCGCGTGTATGCCGGCGTGCAGAACCTGTTCACCTTTACCCGGTATACCGGCCTTGATCCGGAAGTAAACTATAGCGGTAACGACACGCAGGTGGTCGGTACCGACTTCTTTACGTTCCCGCAGGCCCGTACCGTTACGTTTGGTGTTAACCTCAAATTCTGACAATGATGAAGAAGATACTCTATTTCACGCTGCTCCTGGTCGTTGCCTCGGCCTGTGATGTGCTCGATGTGAAGCCGACCGACAGCATTTCTGTCGACGCGGCGTTTAAAGACAAGAATGGTATTGAGAAAGGAATTCTCGGTGCGTATGCATCTTTCACAAACCTCGGCTACTACGGTCGCACGTACCTGCTCTTTTCCGACCTGGCGGCCGACAACCTGTATCACCCAAGTGATGCGACAGCGCAAGAATACGCCCAGGTCGATAACAATGCCATTCTCCCCGAGAACGGATCGATTGACGGCATCTGGACATCGGCGTATCAGGGCATCAATATTGCCAACAACGTGATCGCGAAGGTGCCTACGATTGCCGACATGACCGATGAGGAGAAAACGCTGGCGCTGGCTGAGCTGCACTTTATCCGCGCACTCAATCATTTTAACCTGTTGAACTTCTTCGGGGCCATTCCCATCAAGCTTACCGCTACAGTGGGATCGGATGGTGTCGACGTGCCCCGTTCCAACGCTGACGCGGTGTACGAGCAGATCATTGCCGACCTGACATTTGCTGAGACAAACCTGCCGGTATCGTCGCAAAAAGCGCGGGCGTCCAAACATGCCGCCACGGCGTTGCTGGCGCGTGTGTATCTGTATAAAGGTGATTATGAACTGGCCCGCACGAAAGCCAAGCAGGTAATCGACAGCAAGGCGTATAGCCTGTTGGCGTACGACAAGATCTTTGTCGACCAGTCAAACGAATCCATTTTCGAAATAGATTTTACGACTATCAACCGCAACCGTATTGCCGAATATGCACTGCCCGTCGCATTGAACGGCCGCCGGGAAGTGGCCCCGCCGGCAGAGATGCTCGCAGCCTATGAGCCCGCCGACACGCTGCGGAAGCAGGCCAGCCTTCGCGATACGTCCAATGTCTTCTACCCTGCCAAGTATGACGACCTGGCTACAGGCGCCGAAAACGTCATTGTACTTCGCCTGGCGGAGATGTACCTGATCCGTGCCGAGGCCGATGCCCGTTCAGAAGGAAATATCGACTCGATCCGGGCCGACATCAACGTTATCCGTCACCGCGCGGGATTGGAAGATACCGAGGCGGAAAGCTATACCACGTTGCTGACGGCCATCGAGTACGAACGGCGCATCGAGTTTGCGTTCGAAGGCCACCGTTGGTTCGACCTGGTGCGTACGAACCGGGCACTCGACGTATTGCCCCTGGTAAATGACGTTGACCAGACGCTTTTTCCGATACCGCTGGAGGAGATCCTGACCAACCGGCATCCTGACATGGAACAAAATCACGGCTATTAATCCTGACCTATATCCTTCATTATGAATACAAAACTTTATAAATATCTCTCTTTCCTCCTTCTGCTGATCGTTGTTGTTTCTTGTAAGGACGACGACACTACGCCCCCGCAGGCTACGGCAGGCTTTACGGCCGACAAGACCACGGTGAAGATCGGCGACGAAATTACCTTTACGAATACATCGGCGAATGCCACGGCTTTTAAATGGAGCTTTGGCGATGGCACGACCTCAAAAGACATTTCGCCTACGAAAAGCTACGCTGCAGGGGGTACGTATACCGTGAGTTTATTATCGACAGGTGCGGGCGGTTCGACAATTTCCAGTTCGGAGATTACGGTGTTGCCCGATGCGCAGTTCTATTATATAGACGCGGACGCTTCCCTGATTCAACATTTTGGAATTAGTACACCGGGTAACGTCACCGACTTCCTGAATATCTCCGGTAAGGCCGGCGTAGGACTCGCGTATGATGCAACACATCAGAAGATATACTTCAGCGATTATGAAATTGAGGGTGAAGGAAAAATCTGGCGCGCAAACCTGGACGGAACAGACCTGGAGGCAATTGTCGACGGTCTCTATAATCCGTATCAGGTTGCCCTGGATGTAGAAGGCGGCAAGATCTATTGGGCAGAGAATACCGACGACGACGATATGGGGCACATCGGGCGGGCAAACCTGGATGGTTCGGATCAGGAACAGATTGTCAGTCTCGAAGACGGTCAATTCCGGGCAGTGGCAGTAGACACCGAGCATGACAAGATTTATTACTATGAAGTAAATAATGAAGACCTGTACCGCGCAAACCTGGATGGGAGCGATGCTACACCGATCCTTTCCGGATCGTATGGTTACATGATCCACGTCGACACAGAGAATGGCAAGCTTTACTTCGACGAACAGAACGAAGGCATGTTGTACCGGGCAGATCTCGACGGTAACAATTTGGAGCCATTAGCCGAAGTCGCCGACCGTGTCTATGGCATTGTCGTCGATAATGCCGAAGGCCGGTTGTACTGGTCGATCGCCGATGCGGGCGAGATTTACCAGGCAACCCTCGATGGCACGCATAAATCGGTTCTCAAATCAGAAACAGGGAACGCTTACGGGATATTCTTAAAAAAATAACGGATACTCTATGATACGTACTTTATATATGCTCATGACCGGCATCATGCTGGTGATGCTCCACGGATGTGGCGAAGAAGATTACCCGGTGCCGCCGGCCAGCACGGTGCCTAAGTTTACGGTGGCGATCGATAACAACGAGTTCGCGCCGGCGCTGGCGTCCTTTACGAATACTTCGGTTATTCCGGAACGCGCCGGTACATTTGTGTATTACTGGAACTTCGGCGACGGTACTACGTCAACGGAAAAAGATCCGGCACACACATACAAACGCCCCGGTGTCTTTGACGTGAAGCTGGTCGTTGTTACCGGTAGCTCGAACGAGATCAACGAGTTTACACAGCAGGTTATCATCAAAGATCCGAATGCCTCGGGCACGCCGGTATATTTTACCGACGGCGGCACGCTGTTCACGGCGCTGATCAACGACCAGGCTCCCCTTGCAACACCGACGGGAATCAAATCACTCGGCGATTCATATTGCGTGGCGATCGACACCGCACACGATAAATTGTATGTCACTGACTATGACGGCGACAGAATCGTGGTGGCTAACCTCGACGGTACGGAGGCGAAAGACTTCCGGACAGGCATTGGCACTCCAACGTCAGTAGCGATCGACTACACTAACAACATGTTGTATTGGGACACTGACACGGGCATCCGTCGCACGAGTCTCGACAACAGTGATGTTTCGGCCTTCGACGAATTTGCTACCGGCCAGAGTGATCCGGAAGGAGTGTCGGTTGACCCGGTCACCAAGCGCCTTTATTGGAATACTTATTCGGGTAGCGTTTGGCGCCAGGATCTTAACGGTACCACGGCCACGGTGGCCACGGCGGGTGAAGGCGGCGGCAGTATGCTGGTGGTCGGTGATCGGATTTTCTTCGATACCCGCAATGTCGCCCAGGGCATCTCGCAACTGGTGTCTACGAAAATGGACGGAACCGGGCGCACGGTGATCACCTCGGGGATGGGCAATCGAATCTACGGCATTGCCTATGACGGTGAGACGAACAAGTTATATTGGGCGGATCGGGGCAGTGACCGGATCATGCGGGCAAATTTAGACGGAACTGAACCCGAGCCCTGGTATACCGGCATGGCCGCTAAGGGCCTTGCCATTGGAAAGAACAAATAATATACATCATCAAAACGTTCACGTCTGCCTGGCGGGCGTGAACGTTTTATTTATTCATTTATATGAAACGTTACAATACGACACTGTTTATTTTAGTAGTCACAGCGGGTTACGCGTGGGCGCAATCTGGCCGTGCCGGGAAGCTTTTTATTATCGGCGGCGGTGCGCGGCCAGATGCGCTGGTGGAACGCATGATTACCGAGACCGGACTTCGGCAGGGTGGTTATGCTGTTGTGCTGCCGATGTCGAGTGCTGAGCCGGACTCGGCTGTTTATTATGTAAAGACTCAGTTAGTCAAGCTGGGGGTATCGCAGGTTTATGGTCTAAACTTCGTGAAGGGCGAAACGCCCGGGGCTGCCCGGCTGGATTCGGTGCGTGGTGCGAAGCTAATCTATATATCAGGAGGTGACCAGAATCGGTTTATGGATGTTGTTCGGGGTACGGAAATTGAAAAAGCTATACTCGAGGCACGCAGTCACGGAGCGATGGTTAGTGGTACGAGCGCCGGGGCGGCGGTGATGAGCCGGGTGATGATTACGGGTAATGAGCTGAAGCATCCCGACTATGCGTCGACGTTTAAGAATATCGAGGCAGAGAATATCGAAACGAAGCCTGGGCTGGGACTTATGCAACAGGCGATTGTGGATCAGCATTTTGTTAGGCGTAGTCGGTATAATCGATTGATTAGTGCTGTGATTGAGTTTCCGTCGTTGACGGGGATTGGGATTGATGAGGCTACGGCTATTTTGGTGGATGGTGATAAGATCGAGGTTGTTGGCGAGTCGCAAGTGATTGTGTTGGAGAATCCGAAGAAGTCGAAGAGTGTAAGAAATGGGAAGTTGGGAGCGAAGGATTTGAGGTTGACGATTTTGTTGCCAGGGGACGCGTATCGGTTGAAATGAGCGACCATCTGGCGGCCGTGCCGGCCGAAACGCCAGTCCAAGACTGGCAACAGTTTTAGGCACAAGTACCGCACCTACGCTAACGCTCGGTGCTTATACTTGCGCCAGCCGCTGTCTGTCATTTGCCTAATCTATATAATAATACCGCGGCGCGTTTGGTTTGCAGTGGCATTGTGCGTGGGTCGGCGGTTTCGTGGATGGTGTGGCCGCCGGCGCTGCGGACTTTGATGCCGTCCATGGCCATGTCGACGTAGCCGGAGGTGAAGGAGATGTCGGCGGCGCCTGCATCGCGGGGGTTGACGGCACGGACGGGGCCGAGGTTCAGGTCGAGGCTTACTTTATTGAAGATTTCTAAGAGCTGGTAGTTTCCCGGCGTGGGTGCTAGTGGTGGATAGCCTTCGCCGAATACGAGGGTGGCTTGTGTTTGTGGCAGGTGTTTGGCGACAATGGCGTGCATGGTTTCCTGCGCTTTTTTAAGTTGCTCGGGGGACATGGCGCGGATGTCGCCGGTGACGATGGCGTCTTGTGCCACCACGTTGCTTTTGCCAAAGGCCGTGCCGAGGTTTTGGTCGGGGGTATGTTTTATGTCGGTGCCGCCGAGGATCATGCCGGGGTTGAAGGTAAGGTTGGGTTCTTTGGCCAGGGTCTCGTAGAAGGTATATACTATGCGGCTGGCTTCGTAGATCGCGCCGGCGCCGATCTTTTCGGTGAAGATCTGCGAGGAATGTGACGGGATGCCTTTTACGTTTAGTTGCCAGTCGGTGGAGCTGCGGCGGGCGATGGTGGCGGTTTCGAAACGGCCGTCGCCGTCTTCAAAGCCCAGGGCGATGTCGGCGGTCTTCGCGGCTTCGATGAGGTCGCGTCGTGCCAGGGCGAGCGGCTCGCCGGAGTTCTCTTCGTCGCCGCAGAGGTAGACGATGATGTTCAGGTCTTTTAATACGCCGGCGTCTTTTAGCGCTTGTAGTGCTTGTATGATGATGACGTCGCCTCCCTTCATGTCGGCGACACCGGGGCCGCTGATGGTCGAATCGTTCAGTTGTTTAAATTCCTGGAATGGGCTGGAAGGTTCGAACACCGTGTCCATGTGACCGATCAGGAGGATTGTTTTTTTACCGGCTTTGCCTTTGTGCTCGGCGACGAGATGGCCGGCGCGTTGGAAGGGTGCGCCGTCGATCCAGCGTGTGGTGAGGCCGAGGGCGTCTAGCTTGGCTTGAAAGACGTTGGCTACTTTCCTGACACCTTCGAAGTTCATGGTGCCGCTGTTGATGTTTACGACTTCTTTCCAGAGGGCGATCGCCTCGGGCTGGTGTTTGTCGACGTTGGTGGTGATTTTCTTTTCGACCGAGGAGAGTTGGGCAAGGGAAAAAGACAGCGTGAACGTGAGGGCGAGGGTAAGGAATAGAAGTTTCATGACGGGAAGATACGCGTGGGGGTGGCAATTTGCAATGTCTCTGTACGACGTTACCGCTTCTTCGCCAGTCTGAAGACTGTCATCAAAGTAGGCACAAGTGACACACCTGCGCTAACGCTTGGTGAAACACTTGCGCCAGATGCGCTATAAAACAAAGTTGCCGCAAGTACCGGAGTACCCGCGGCAACCAACCCCTCTAAACTGAAACTTCACTTAACCTAAACCATGTTCGCTCCGGCGCTCACACTCACACTGTTTCCTTGTGGCGGTAGACGCGCTCGTAGATGATCGGGAATACTAAGAGAATCAGAACCGTGGCTGTAAATAACCCCCCGATTATCACAATGGCCAACGGTTTCTGACTCTCAGATCCTATACCGGTGGACAGGGCGGCGGGCATCAGACCGATGGACGCCATCAGCGCGGTCATGACCACGGGACGGGTACGGTTTCTGACGCCGAGTGCGATGGCCTCCGGTAAACGCATGTTGCGTTGCATATTTTCATTGAACTCGGTGATGAGGATCACGCCGTTCTGAACACAAATTCCAAAGAGTGCGATAAAGCCTACCCCGGCGGAGATGCCGAAGTTCATGCCCGTGACGTGCAGCGCCAGGATACCACCGATCAGGGCAAAGGGCACGTTGATCAATACCAGGCCGGCATCGCGGGCGTTGCCAAACATGATGAACAGCAGGATGAAGATGCCGATGAGGCTGATGGGCACCACTTGCCCCAGGCGGGCCGTGGCGCGTACCTGGTTTTCGAACTCACCCGTCCACTGGACTGTGTAGCCCTGGGGTATTTTTACTTTGTCGATCACTTTCTTTTGTGCTTCGGCAATGGTGCTCCCCAGGTCGCGTTCGCGCACGGTGAACTTCACACCGATGAAGCGGCTGTTGTTGTCGCGGTAGATGAAGGCCGGACCGGTGATGGAGGTGATCGAGGCGATCTCGCTCAGCGCGACTTTGTTGCCGCTGAGTGTCGGCACGAGGATGTCCCGGATCTCGTCTTCGGAGCGACGGTATTCGTATGGGAAGCGCAGGCGGATGTCGAACTTGCGCTCGCCTTCATACATGACAGACGCTGTCTTGCCTCCGATCGCCATCTCGATGACGGCCTGGGCATCGGCTGTGGTGACGCCGTAGAGCGCCATCTTGTGATCGTGTAAGCGAATCTGGATTTCGGGCTGGCCGACGTTTCGTAATATACCCGCGTCTTTTATGCCCGGTACATCTTCGATCTGCTCCAATACCTGACTGGCCAGCTCGTCGAGCTTGTCGAGGTCGGGACCAAAGATCTTGACCGCGTTGTTGGCGTTCATACCGGCTACCGCCTCGGCCACGTTGTCGATGATGGGTTGTGAGTAGTTGTAGTTGATGCCCTGGTGTTTCTTAAGCTTTAGGTCCATTTCTTCGATGAGCTGGTCCATGGTGATCTTACGCGCCCATTCGTCTTTGTGCTTCAGGTTTACCTGCATCTGCACGTAGTAGAATCCGCTAGGGTCGGTACCGTCGTTGGAGCGCCCCGTCTGCGACAACACGCCGTTTACTTCCGGGAAGGTGTTCAGCTCGTTGCGTAGCGTGTGTACCATTTTGACGGTTTCATTCAGCGACATGCTCATGGGCATTTTAGCTTCTACCCACAAGGCACCTTCGTTGAGCTGGGGAAGAAACTCGGTTCCCATCCATTTGGTCGAGAAGAGTGTGAGGCCCACTATCAGGGCCGCTACGCCGAGACTGATTTTTTTATGGGAGAATGTCCATCGGAATCCTTTCGACACGATGCGGTCAAAGAAGGTGACGATGAAGGTATGTTTTTCTTTTACATTCTTTTTCAGCAGCACCGAACTGAGCACGGGTACCAGCGTGAGCGTGAAGATCAACGCGCCCAGCAGGGCGAAGCCAAGCGTATAGGCCAGGGGCGAGAACATCTTGCCTTCTACTTTCTCGAAGGAGAAGATGGGCAGCAGGGCCGTGATGATGATCAGCTTGGAGAAGAATACGGCTTTACCGGTCTTGGCGGCGGTCCTCTTAATCAGCCCCAGTTTGCTGATCTTGTTAAAGCGTTCCATGCCGTAGTGCTGCGCGGTGTGATCCAGGGCCACAAAGAGCCCTTCGACCATGACGACGGCGCCGTCGATGATGATGCCGAAGTCGATCGCCCCCAACGACAGCAGGTTGGCGCTCATGCCTTTCATGCGCAAGCAGAAGAAGGCAAACAGCAGTGACAGCGGGATGATGATCGATACAATGACCGTCGTGCGCCAGTCGGCCATGAAGAGCAATACAATGGCGGTGACAAAGATGATACCTTCTATCAGGTTGTGCATGACGGTGTGCGTGGTATAGGTCATGAGCACGTCGCGGTCGTAGAAGGTTTGCATGCGCACGTCGCCGGGCAGAATGTGCGTGTTCAGGTCTTCGATCCTGGCTTTGACGCGGCTCAATACTTCGCTCGGGTTTTCACCTTTGCGCATCACCACAATCCCTTCTACGACGTCGTCGTTGCCGTTCAGGCCTACCTGGCCTACGCGCGGCAAGTCCGACTGCAGTACGGTGGCGACGTTCTTGACGAGCACGGGGACACCGGCGCGAGCTTCGATGATGATGTTCTCGATGTCTTCGCCGGAGTTGAGCAAGCCCATGCCGCGCACGACGTATGCCTGCCCATTCTTTTCAATCACGTCGCCGCCGACGTTGATGTTGCTTTTATTGACGGCCTCGTATACGTCCAGCGGTGTGATGTCGTAGCGCTGCAGCAAGGCGGGGTTTACCTGGATCTCGTAGATCTTCTCGCGGCCACCAAAGGCTACGACGTCCGCCACGCCGGGTACGGCGCGCAGCTGGCGGTCGATGGTCCAGTTCTGGATGGTGAGCAGCTCGCGCGTGTCTTTTACTTTGGATGTCAGCACGTAGCGGAAGATCTCGCCGGTAGGGCCATAGGGTGGTTGTACCTCGGGCTCGACGCCGTCGGGCAGGCTGACGTTGACAAGCTGGTTGTTGACCTGCTGGCGGGCAAAGAAGTCTTCCACGTCGTCGTCGAAGATGATCTTAATGACCGACAGGCCGAACATGGAGATAGACCGCACGTTGGTTTTACGCTGCACGGAATTCATGGCGACCTCGATGGGGATGGACACAAAGCGTTCGATCTCCTGCGCGCTGCGTCCCTGCCACTCGGTTACAATGATGATCTGCGTGTTGGTGACGTCGGGGAAGGCCTCGATCGGGGTGTTGCGGTAGCTCACGATGCCGGCCACGATCATGATCCCCACCCAGAAGAAGGTGAAGAACCGGTTCTTGAGCGAAAACGCAACGATGTTCTTGATGAGCTTGTTCATGCTTCCCTCCTAGTCGTTAAGCGCATCGTAGATAAACAGCTGGTCGTGGCTGATGACGACTTCACCCGGCTGCACGCCGGCGCTGAGCCAGGCCGTGTCGTCGGTTGTTTTATATACTTCTACCTCGCGGGTCTCGATGTTATAGCGGTCTTTAAAGATCATGACGAACTGACGGCTGTTGTCGAAGATGATGGCCGACGCCGGTACGGCGGGCAGTGCTTTGTTTTCGTGGTAAATGGCTTTTACCGAGGCGAGCATTTCGGGCTTCAGACGGAAGTCTTTGTTGGGTATGCGGACGCGGACGCGCATGGTCCTGGTCTCGGGATCCAGCACGCTGAAGATCTTATCGATCTTGCCCCGGATCGGGTCGCCGGGATAGCTGATGGTTGTTACCACCACATCCATACCGTCGCGAATGCGGGCGATGTCGCTTTCGTATACATTGGCAATCGCCCATACTTCGTCCAGCTCGGCAACGGCGAAGACACTCTCGCTGTGGCCCGAGGGCAACGTCATGTCGCGGGTAATATTTTTACTGGTAATAAAGCCATTGATCGGCGCTTTGAGACGGTACTCCGATTGTTTGTTGAAGTTGTAGATCGAGAATGTCTCGGTGATGCGCTTCAACCCGGCTTCGGCTTTCTCCAGTTCCTTTTGCGCGGAGATCAGCTCACGGTCGGACGAGAGCTTGGAGTTATACAGGTCTTGTTTTACGGCGAGGTTCTTTTGTGCCACCAGCACGTCGGACTGGGCGTCGATGAGCTGACGATCGTATTCGGCCACTTCACTACTTTTGATGGTGGCCAGCACCTGTCCCTTCTTCACCTGGTCGCCCAGCTCTGCATCGACCTCGATGACGTTCCCTCCTACGATCGGAAAGATCTCTACCAGGCGGTTTTCGTCGGCCACGATCTTACCGTTGAGGTTCAACGCACCGTTTACCGGTCGTTGTTGCACGGTGTCGAGCGTAATGGTCTTGAGCATGGTCTCGCTCAGCACGAAGGTCTTGCTTTCGGGATCTTGCACACTTTCCTTGTGGCAGCCTGCTACCAGCACGGCCATCAGCGTCAGCGACGCCAGGGCTGTGCTGCGCTTACCGTTGCAGGTCTTCACCGACAGCATAGTTAAGTTCTTCATACGATTTGGTTAAATCTGCCTTTAATTGATTCAGCTCGATGATGCTGGAGTTATAGGACTCAAACATGTCGGTAAACTCCAACAGCGAAAGGTTGTTTTTGCTGTAGTTGCTGACCAGTCCCTTGCTGAGCAAGTCCAGCTGTCCTTCAAAGTCGGTGCCCACAGCTTTATATTGGGCGTCGAGCAACTGGAAGATTTTCCACGCTGACTCTACCTCGCGTGTGACTTCCTGTTGTTTGGATTGCAGCAGTACTTTGGACTGGGCCACGCCCAGCCTGGCTTCTTGTATGCGGCCCTGGTTACGGTTAAAGAGCGGAATCTGCAACCCGAGCTGCAAGGCGGTATAGTTGTTTACATAGCTGCCCGCCTGATCGTAGACACCGCCGGCCGTCAGGTTGGGTATGCCGTTCTTACGTTCGAGTGAATATTGTAACGCCCGCTGGTTCTCTACGCTTTTGGCCGCCTGAATCTCGGGGCGATTTTCCAACGAGCGGCTCATCAGCTCCGGCAATGTGGCGACAGGCAATACGCCCAGTATACTTTCCGTTACCGCCGGCACCGGCACGACGGGACGGTCGTCAGCCAGGAGCAGCTGCAGCGTTTGTTCGAGGCGGACCAGCTCAGTACGGGTTTCGTTTACCTGGTTGTTGATCTCGAAGTATACCGACTTGAGGCGGGTCAATTCCTGCAGCGAGATGTTGCCTTTGGCGTATTGCTCTTCGTAGATCGAAATGAGGTTTTTGAGCAGTGTGAGGCGCGAGATAATATTGGTGATTGCGTTGTTCAGAAAGTAAAAGCGGTAGTAAGTGACGTGCAGCTCGTATTTGAGGCTGCGGGCCAGCTCGTAATACTGCCACTGCGTCAGGTTCTTTTCTTCTTCGGCCAGGCGAATGGACGCCTTGCGCTGGCCGGCGATGCGAAACACTTTTTCAAGCTGGATAATCTTCTGGCCGTTGGAGCCCACATCAAGCCATTTTCCTAATGACGGATTATAGAGGCTCCATTCGGTGGATAGCTCGGGATTGGTAAAGAGCTTTTCCTGTACCTTGCGGGCGTCGGCCATGTCCACTTCATATTTAGAGGCTATGAGCGACAGGTTACGGACCATCAGCAGGCTGTCGGCCTGTTGCAAGGAAATTCGCAGGGTGTCCTGGCCGTGAAGATTCGTAACGGTTAGCAAACAGATGAAGGACACCAGCAATACACGCATCTTTTTCTTTTGTTGTTTTTCATACAAAAGAACGGGCGTGAACTTTAGGGGGCCTTAAAGGCGGGCTTAAAAGAAGCTTAAACGATCTTTTTTAATGCGGTTTTTATCTCTGCGTACGCACACTCATTCTGGTTTCTGCAGCGGCCGAACGCCAGCGGACCAATAGAGAACTGCTTTTTGTTTTTCGTATTCGGCCATTGTCTTGATGAGTTTTGACTCGGCCTGGAACAGTTTTTCCTGCTGAACGTTGATCTTGAACAGATCGCTTTCGCCATTTTCCAGGTTTGTCAATTCGGCGCCCATGAGCCGATGGTAATGTTCGACCATCTGTTGTTGCTGTTGTAACACGATGCCGTTATTGGCAAGCTGGTTGTACGCTGCCATCAGGTCGTTCACGATTTGCCGCGACGTGAGCTCACGGTCGTATTCTGTATTGCCTATCTTCAGCCTGAACTGCGCAACCTTGGACCGCTCCTTGCGCAGGAAGATGGGGAATGAAAAGTCGACGCCGAGCTTGAAATTGTCGTTGAATGTAAAGGCGTTCGAAGCACCCTCCGGATTGAACGGCTGATTGAGCATATAGTAGGATACAGTCAGTTTTGGCTTGAGAAACTCCTTTGCCAGTTGCTGGTCATAGGTGAGCTGCTGCAATTTTACGTTGAGCTTGCGAAGCTCGGGGTGATTGGTTTTTGCCTGATCCAGTAGCTCCTGCAATGCCGCGGGGGTCAGTATAAAGACGGCGGTCTCCTGCACGGGCACATGGTGCGGCAGAAGCTCGACGGGGTTTCGAAGGCTGTCCCAAAGGAAGGCTGATACAGCCAGTCCATTATTGAGATAGTGGGTGTAGGCCTCCTGACGGCTGACGGCGCGCTCCAGGTAGGTGATCTTCGCCTGGACGGTGTCGACGGGGGCGACTTCGCCACCTTCAAAGTTGCTCCTGGTGCGTCGGAAGATTTCCTCAGCAACGGAAAGAGTATTGGTTGCGAGCCGGTAGTTGTAGTAGCTGTGGTACCAGCTCCAATACGTTTTGGCCGCATCGAGCAAAAGCTTGTTGATTATCTTGACCTGCTCCGCTTCCATCAGGGTACGGAACAACTCCGCCTGCCGCAGTGCCGTGCGGCGGTCATCTGTAAGCAAACCCTGCCCCAATGGCAGCGTGATGCCTGCGTAGAGTTGTTTATAGTCGTACTCGCTTGAGATATAGTGCTCCGGATTGAGTTGCTCCCCGGTGTTGCGCTCGAGGCCGACGAAGGGGGTGACAGGCGAGCGGGTAGGCGCCTTCAGCGTGGCATCAAAGAGACGGTAATATTCCGTGCCATTGTATTGCTTCAACAAATAACTTGCTTCCAGCTTGGGATCGAAGTGACCGCGGGCAAGGCGGATTTCCTGGCGTGCCATCTCGGGGAGCAGGTTCGCCTGACGCGCGACCGGATGATGGCGGAGAATAACTTCGTAAAAGTTCTCCAGCGTGAACGGCCGGGCACTGTCGGGCAAGTGAAAGAGCGAGTCGCTGGGTGCCTGCGCGGTAGCCAGGTATACGACGAAGAACAGAACCAAGGAGCAGATGCTTCGCATAGTATGGCTGTTATTTTTTTTCTTTGGTGCCGGTGCCGCTCCTGGCCGGCAGGGCCTGATCCAACGGCGCCTCATATAAACTCGGCGGGAAGCCGTTCAGTTGACGCCAGATTTCATACCACACAGGGACATTGTCCAGCATCACCCAACCGCGTGCGCCGGAGCCCATGCGCAGCTGCTGCGGCCAGGCTTCGTCGCGGTTGTCGGGAACGACCAGAATGCGGAACGTACCGGGCTCGGCACTGAAGTAGTCTATTACCCTGACCGTACCACCAAAGGTACCGACGGATACACTGGGCCATCCGGAAAATTGCAGCGCGGGCCAGCCGTCGAACTCGATGCGCACCTGGCGGTCCTTGCTGATCAGCGGGATGTCCATGGCTTTGACATACATTTCCACGGCCAGGTCGCTGGCCTCGGGCATCACGGTACAAACGGCATCGCCTTCTTTGATGGTTTCACCAATGCCTGCTTTCATGGCGCGCACTACGTAGCCGGACTGCGCCGTAGTGATCTGGTATTGCTCATTGCGGATGCGGGTGTTGGCGTATTCGTTGGTGAGCTTCGAAATTTCCCCTTCACTGTCGAAGATATCCGCTTCGGTGGCGTTGAGGTCTGCATGCGACTTGTTGATCTTCTCCTCATATTCGGCACGCAGGCGTTCGATCTCTACCTGGGCGGTTTGGTAATCGGCCACACTGCCTTCGTATTTATAAGTGATCTCCTGGAACTTGGTGAGCGGAATGTTGCCGGCCTCGTAAAGCTTTTTGTTTCGCTGATATTGGTTCTCGGCGTTCCGGAACTTCACACGCTCGGCTTCCAGCTTCGCCTTCGATTGCTCGATTTTGCGGTCGCGGCTTTGTTGCAGGGCCAAGATTTGCCGGCGCAGGGCATCGGCCTTTTCCCGCTTCGCCACCAGGCCGCTCTTTTTGGCTGCAAGCTGCTCCTGCAGGCGCTCGAGGAGCTGTGGGTCAAAGTATTTTTCCTTGACCTCGCGAATGGTGACGATCGTATCACCGGCGTGCACGTACTGGCCTTCCTGTATGTGCCACCGTTGTATCTGGCCGGCAATGACAGCCTGTACCGTCTGGGGCCGGTGTGCCGGGCTGAGCGCGGTTACCTTGCCGGTACCGCGGATGTTCTGCCGCCACGGCAGAAACATGAACAGCACCAGGATGGCGGCTACCGCCAGCAGACAACGGGCCAGTATGGCTCCGGCGCGCGGTGTTTCCAGCGCGCGCAGCGCGTATCGGTTCTCGGCCTGGATGAGCGGACCTACGTCCTGATCGGATAATTTCATCATAACGCTGTTATTCGATGTATTGATTGATCGTGCCTCTTTTTTGCAGCTCGCTGAAAGATCCCGCGTCGGAGATGCGGCCATCGTAGAGCAAAACGACGCGGTCGCATGCGGCCATCACCAGCGGATCGTTCGACACGGCAATGAGTGTCCACGGCGAACGTTCGTCCATCACAGATTGCAACACCTCCAGCTTGTGCTGCCGCTTGAGGCTGGAAAAGAAGTCGTTCAGGATGATGAGCGACGGTTTCTTGGCAAGGCAGCGCGCCAGGATGAG
This sequence comes from Dawidia cretensis, assembly GCF_018598175.1. Taxonomy (GTDB): domain Bacteria; phylum Bacteroidota; class Bacteroidia; order Cytophagales; family Cyclobacteriaceae; genus Ohtaekwangia; species Ohtaekwangia cretensis. The sequence continues at coordinate 392,095 of NZ_JAHESE010000002.1, read as the reverse complement.
CTTATGAATGAACGAACTCGAGAAACCTTTGCCGCCGCTTACAATGTGTGTACTCAGGCCTTCGGGCAGCCGGTTAATCTCGTCTTCCAGATGCACCGCGCGAATCGCTGTGATGGCGTCTTCAACGGTACGTGTAGGATTCCCTAACGTGATGTTGTCGAGGAGCGTGCCATCAAAGATATCTTCCGGTGAAATATTCTTGGCAATGCTGTCGCGGAGATGGCGGATATCGAGGTCGCGCAGCGAGTAGTGATTGATGGTGATGATGCCTTCGTAGTCGGAGTGGATGCCCGCCACGAGGTTGGTAAGTGTTGTTTTGCCTGCATTGCCGGGACCGGCGATACAGATGCGTTCTCCCGGGCGGATCGCCAGATCCACGCCCTGCAAAGCGTAAACGGAGGCGCCTGGGTATTTATACTTCAGGCCTTTAATCTCTACGGCATACCCTTCGTTCGTCAGACGGGGGAAATCTATCCCGCCTACTTTCTCAAGCGGCAAGTCGGTGATCTGTGCGACTTTGTCCACGGCGGTGAGCAAATCATAGACTACATCCATATAGGTGATTACTTTCTCTACCGAGTTGAGGAGCATAATGATGATCACTTCTGACGCTACAAACTGTCCGAGTGTGATCTGGCGATCGACCACCAACAGCGTGCCCATAATCAGCAACGCAGCCGTGATCGCGGTCTTGAAGACCACGACAAATGAAAACTGCGTGATCAACACCTGGAAGTGCGCCTTGCGATATTTGAGGTACGCACTGACGTTGGTGTCCGTCTTACGCATCGGCATATCTGTATTGCCCGCCAGCTTAAACGAGTTCAAGGCACGTGCCAGCTCTTCCAGCCATTGCGCCACTTTATACTTATACTTCGATTCGTCGATCGACGACCGCAGGGCGCTGGGCCCCGTAAGCCGGAAAATGAGAAATAATATCAACACCAGGACGAAGCTGAAAAACACAAAAAATGGGTGGTACAACGACAGCAATATTAATCCGAACACGATCTGTACAACGGCGGATGTCAGATCAATGAGCAGCTTGGGCAGGCCTTTTTGCAGCGTGATCACATCGAAGAACCGGTTCACGAGCTCCGGTGCATAGCTGCTCATGATCGATTCCAGCCGCAGGCGCGGAATGCGAAAGGCAAACTCCAGCGCGGCTTTTGTGAATACGCGCCGCTGCAGGTATTCCACCAGCGTGATCTGAACAACCTGAAGGATGCCTGTGAACAAAATGCCGAGGATCACGGCTCCGATCAGCACATAGATAGAGCTGAAGAATACGCCGCCCGACACCAGCTGGACGGTATTCTGAATGCCCACCGGCAGGATCAGGCTGGTCAGCCCGATGACAACGGAATAAAATAATATATACAGGATGCTCGTCCGTTCGGTCGACAACAGTCGTATAAACCGACGCAGCGGGTGCATCGGTCTGGGCACGGCGTCGGCGTCGTAGGCATATTCGCTCACCAGACTGCGATACGAGTAGAGCACGAACGCAACGGCCCGACCCTGCGCGTCGCCGTACAACTGTTGCAGGTCCGGAACCTCTCCGATAATGGGAGGTTTTTCGTCCGTCGGTAACACCGCATAACGCAGGCGCTTTTTTTCATAGTACATCAGCATAGGCACCAGGCCCTGAGGCTGCTCGATAAACACCAATGTCGGCAACCGGTTTTCCTTTACAAACCCCGGCAGCGCTACGGCAGGCTGCGGTTGTTCCAGGAACAGGATGCGGATTTTGCTACCGGCCTCGATCAGGTCGTTCCGGAATTCCAGGAACTGATCGCGGGTGTAGGATCGGTTGTTGGTCTCCACGAAGCGCAGTGCCGTAGGATCGAAGTCATGCTTCAGCAACAGACCTCCCTCACGGAGTATCCGTATGATTGAATTGTTCGTCATCATGCTTTTGGAAAATTCTGCCAGTCAGCCCCTATGCTCCGGCAGTCGGCCAGCCGGTCTGCTGGGGCTATCGGTCCCTGTCTGTTATATTCTAAATCGGCGTCAATCCGCCGGGCTGAAAATTTTATGCCAGGGATATCCACGCGCGCAAAAATTGCCGACCGATCTTAGAAATCCATAAGAAAATTCTTAGAAATGTATTAGAGATACCTCAAACGTTTGAACGGCGGAGCGGGCCAAAAACGGCGGCTAATGCCGTCCCCACACCCCTGAAGCCGTACGCCCGCCATACCGGGCATCGGTGGCGCACCCATGCTCCGCCCTCGCGCTTAACAGCTGCGCCATATTCTATACTCTTTGCATGACTATATATGGGTGAATATCAACGTGAAGATATGTTGGCCGTTGACATATTGATATGCGATCGCACCATGGGTAAGGTCGGTGATTTGGCGGACGATGGAGAGGCCGAGGCCGTGGCCGGGTTTTTCTTGTTCGTGGGGTTGGCGGTAGAAGGGCTCGAAGATGAGGCCTTCGGGGATGGCCTCTTCGCCGGGGTTGGAGAAGCGCAGGCGCAGGCCTTCGGGGATTTTGGCGAGGTCGATGGTGAGTGTGGGAATGGATGCGTAGAGGGCCGCATTGGCGATGAGGTTGCGGAAACAGATTTTTAGCAGCAGCGCGTTGCCGATGACGGTTAATTGCTCTTCGGCTTCGACGGACGCGTCGATGTCTATTTGTACGACTTGTTGGGGATATACTGCGTGCAGCTCGCGGGCGCTTTCGTCCAGGAGCTCGTCGATGCGGACAGGGCCGGTGTTGATGGGGACTTGTGATTGTAGCCGCTGCATCAAGAGCAACGACTCGACCAGGGCAGCCTGGCCATCGACATCGTCGGATAGACTGGTCAATATGGTACCGACTTCGGCCCGGCCGGCGGTGAGGTCTTCGAGACGCTCGAGCTTTGTGCGGATGATGGCCAGCGGTGTCTTGAGCTCGTGCGCAGCATGCCGCACGAAGGAGCGCTGCGACTCGAAGGCTTTGAACAGGCGCGCGAGCATCTGGTTGTAGTTGACGGCAAGCTTGTCGAGCTCGTCACGGTTTTTGTGAACACGAATGAACTCGTGCAGGTTGTTTTCGGTGATGGTCTGGATGGACTTGTTCAAGTCGTCGATGGGACGGAATACCTGGCGGATGTAGAAATAGGCTGCCACGGCAATGAGCGCAGCGCCCAACACCAGGGCGATGACCACCAGGGTCTTGAGGTTTTCTACCTTGCTGATGCCGTAGGTGTCGTAGGCGGAGGCCAGGATGACGTAGTCGTGGCCCTGGTCTTTGTAGTGCACACCCACCACCTCGTCGCCGTCATCGTCGACGTAATACTTGTCGGCGCGCGTCCGGATCTGGTCGATGAGCGAGGGTGAGTAGGGTATCTTTTCGTCGTCGAGGCTGCTGTAGATGAGGCGGTTGGTCGAGTCGAAGATGAGGATCTTTTCGTCGTATAGTTTGTTGATGGAGTTCTGGTCGATGATTTTGAGCACTTCCAGATCCATGCCTTTTACTTCCGTGAGCAGCTTGGCCGTGGTGAAGCTTTTTTCGCGCAGGCGCTCGAAGAATTCTTCGCGGCGGAACTCGGCGTAGAGGATATAGATGAAGCTGAGGATGGCGGTGAGCACGACAACAAACAGGCCTACGAAAAGCAGCGTGAGACGCGTCTTAAAGTTCATCGCGCTGATCGTTTAGGTAGTACCCGAACCCCGGCTTGGTGAGGATGAGCTTCTTCTCGAAGTCCTTGTCGATCTTGTTGCGCAGAAAGTTGATATATACCTCGATGGTATTGTGGGTGACACCGTAGTTGGCATCCCAGAGGTTCATGGCCAGCTCGTCTTTGGAGATGATGCGTTTTTTGTGCCGCAGCATGTATTCCAGCAGGCTGTATTCTTTGGGGGTCAGGTGTATTTCTTTGCCTTCGCGGATGGCCACCTTTTTATTGGGATCGAGGCGGATGTCGGCCAGTTGTAAGATGGGCTCGGCGGCGGCAGGCTGCTCGGCACGTTTGAGAAACACTTTTACTTTGGCCTGCAGCTCTTTGAGGTGGAAAGGTTTGACCAGGTAATCGTCGGCGCCGGTCTCGAATGCTTCCATTTTACTGTCGATATCGCCAAAGGCGGTGATTACCAGAATGGGGATCCCGGGATTCATGTGCCGGAAGCGGTCGCAGAGGTCGATGCCGTTCATTTTGGGCAGGTTGAGATCCAACAGCACCAGGTGATAGGTATCCTGCTGAAAAGCTTTCAGTGCCATCTGTCCGTCGTAGGCAGGCACGCAGGTATAGCCGTCTTTTTCGAGGGCGGCAGCGACCGACTGCGAAAGCCGATGGTCGTCTTCAACGAGGAGTATTTTTTTCAAAGCGTCGTCTGGCAATGTTTAAAAGAAGTAATTTTAGCCCCGAAATCCAAAACTGTTCCCCTGTGCGGTGTTTGCCGGGGATGCCCATTATGTTCAAAACGTTCTTACCCCTGGCACTGGGTGTGGTGCTGGCCGCTTCTCCCCTCGCCCTCCGGGCCCAGGGCTGCAGCGACGCCGGCTTCTGTACCATGGGCGCGCTCAAGCCCGACCAGCCTTTCAACAAAAAAATCGAGTTTCGTCTTCGCTCCATGGAGCTGACCTTTTACCGTGGCAAGACAACGCTGACGCCGATCGTGTATGTGGCCACGGCGGACATGAACTTTAGTCTCAATCAAAAAACTTCTTTCCAGGTAAAGCTACCGTACCAGGCGGTGTCGGGGCGCCTGGGCAATACGTCCAGCCTGGGCGACGTCTCGCTTTGTGTGACACGGAGTGTGTTTAGCAACGGCATCTATGATATTAACGTATCGGTGGGTGGCAAGATTCCCATGAACCATTCGGACCTGGACGAGAACGGGCGTCCGCTGCCCATGTATTACCAAACCAGCCTGGGTACTTATGATGGTGTGATGGGTATTTCGGTGATCAGCAAAAAGTGGTTGTTCGCCACGGGTATTCAACATCCCTTTAACCGGAACAAGAACCAGTTTTTGTGGAGCCGGTGGGAAGGCAGCGGCGAAGACATGAATTACATACACCGGTATTCGGTGGCCAACGAACTGCGCCGCGGTACGGATGTAATGTTCCGTGTGGAACGGAACATACGGTTCTCGCGACTCAATTTTACGCTGGGCCTCCTGCCCATCTACCGCATTACACACGACTATATCACGTTGGGTACGGGCGAACGCGTGGCGCAGGAAGGCAGCACGGGGCTCGCGCTGACGGCGTTGCTTACCACCGGATATAGTTTTAATGTACAGTCAGGTATCAAGATGCTGTTGGGCAACAAGATCGTGAACCGGGATCCGAACACGGACGGCCTGAAGCGTGAGTTTGTATCGACGTTAAGTTATTATTACCGGTTCTGATCCATGAAATTCTCCTGCCTGTTAACGCTGCTGCTGGCTGTTGCCGGTAAGCTTACTGCACAAACCCTGCCGGCGTCGATCGACCAGTATATCCAGAATGCGGATTATACCGGCGCGCTGACGCTCGCAGACGCGACGCTGGCGCGCACGACCGACGCGCCTACACGCGTATTGCTACAGGCCCGCAAAGCGGAAGCGCTTATTCGCCTGGGGCGGTTTGACGAAGCCTCTGCCCTGCTGACCGCGGTTATACCCGCGGCAACCACACCCACCCTGGCCGGCGTGGTGCAAACGCAATCCGGATTATTGTACCTGAACCAGGGCCGGAACGACCAGGCGCTGGAGGCGCTGCAGCTCGCCATCACGCGCCTGGAAGAAGCCGGGCGCGCCAATAGCCTGGAAGCCGCGCAGGCGCTGTCACACCTCGGCAATCTATACCGCGCTACCGGTAAGTATACCCAGGCCGAAGAGCAGCTGACGGTGGCCCTCGCGTATCGTCAGAAATTGTTGCCGGCCAACCACGAGCTGATCGCCGCCTCGTACAACGACCTCGGCCTGGTGTTCAGTAACACCGATGCCGACAAAGCGTTGGACTATTATGAGAAGGCCCTGGCCATTTACCAGAACCTGCACGGCGCCGAGCACCCGAAGATCGCTATTGCCCGCACCAATACGGGCTTTTTATACCGCCGTTTAGAATTGTACGGCGATGCCGTGAACAACTTCGAGGCGGCGCTCAAGATCAACGAGAAAGTATATCCGGGGCCTCATCCTGCCAAGGCCTTTGTGCTTTTCAACCTGGGTGAAACATACAGGAGGATTGGCGACACCAAGGCGGCCCTGGCGTTTTACCAACGCGCGCGCGCGATGTACACCGAAAGCTATGGCCCGCGCCACCCCGAGCTGGCACGCGTGCTGAATGCGCTCGGAAACCTGTCGCTTGCCGCACGCGACTATCACGGCGCATTGGCGTATTGCCAGCAGGCTCTGCAAGCGAACACCGCGAGCTTTCACTATACGGACGTCTATCGTGATCCGCCCCTGCGTGACTTCTACGACGGTAACGTTTTGCTGTATTCGCTGCTCTCTAAAGCTCAGGCGCTGGAAGCCCGGTATTACGGTCGCACGCTGAAATTCCCGGACCTGACGGCAGCCTTGCAAACATTACAGCGATGCGATACCCTCATCGACAAGCTGCGGCAACAAACGGCCAGCGAGACCGACAAGATCAGCCTGGGGGCCACGGCCAACGAAGTATATGCCGACGGCGTGCGTATTGCATTTGAAGCGACCGACGTCGCGCTTCACAAACATACCTATCGCGAGCTGGCGTTTTATTTTGCCGAGAAGAGCAAGTCGGCCGTGTTGCAAGAGGCGATTACGGACGCAAACGCCAAAGCCTTTGCCGGTATACCGGCGACGCTCCTGGAAGAAGAGAAAGACCTGAAAGCTGCAATTGCCCAGTGTGCGCAGAAGCTGGCCCAGAAACCCGACGCCACCGAGGAGAAACGCCTGCGGGAGAAGCTCTTTACCCTGAACCGTAACTATGCCGCCTATACACGCCGGCTGGAGCAACAGTTTCCCGACTACTTCAACCTGCGCTTTAATAGCACGGCGCCCGCCACGCGGCAGCTACAGGCACGACTGGATGCGCATACGGCATTGTTAAGTTATTTCATTGACGAAAAGAACAGCCACCTGTATGTCTTTACCCTGACGCAGAAGAAGTTTCGCATTACCGACCATACGCTCACGAAAGATTTTGACCGGTATATCACGGGGCTGCGTAACAGCCTGCTATTTAACAACGAGGAAACGTACCGGCTGACGGCCAGTCACCTATCGGAGTTGCTGATACCCGATCATCAACTGGCGGGTATTAAACACCTGGTCATTCTCCCTACCGGGCGACTGAGTAGCGTGCCGTTTGAAACACTGTTAACGCCCGGCAAGACGGCGGTAACGGGGCAAGGCGGCTATCCGGCCTATCCTTACCTGCTCAAGCGGTATAGCATTCGTTACGAGTTTTCGGCGGGTGTTATCCTCCAGCGGCCGGCACCGCAGCCGCCGTCGGCTTCGCCATCGATCTTTTTGTGTGCGCCGGTGGCTTTCCCGGTTGCCGACAACCTGAACGACCTGCCGGGCACGGAGGCGGAAGTGAGCGCCATTGCCCAACGCTTTCAAGCCCGCAACCTCGGAAACCAGGTTTACCTGCACGAGCAAGCGGGCGAGGGACGCGTGAAGAGCGGAAGCCTCGACACATATACGTACCTGCACTTTGCAACCCACGGGATAGTCGACGAAGCCAGCCCGGAGCTGTCGCGGATCTTCTTGCAGCCGGGGGCGGGCGAAGACGGGCATCTCTTTGCCGGTGAAGTATATACGCTAAACCTCCGGGCCAGCCTGGTGACGCTGTCGGCGTGCCAGACGGGGTTGGGTAAGCTTTCAAAGGGTGAAGGTGTGATTGGGTTGTCGCGGGCATTGGTGTATGCGGGCGCGAAGAATATACTGGTGTCGTATTGGAGCGTAGCGGATGTGTCGACGGCGGTGCTGATGGAACAGTTTTATGGGCGACTGCTGGAGGCACCGACCGGGGTGTTTGCTGAAACGCTGCGGGAGACGAAGTTGGGGATGATTAAGGATGGGAAGTATGCGGCGCCTTATTATTGGGCTCCGTTTGTTTTGATTGGGTTTTAGGGGCGGTGTGGGTGTGAGGAGAGGCGACGCCGGCACACGTGTCTGCTATTGACGGGTTGGGTACGACTGTACCGTAGCCTCGACAGTCTGAAGACTGTCATGGGAGCAGGCACAAGTCTCCGCCCCCGGGTGGGGCTAAGACTTGCGCCAGTGTCTTACTATGCCGCACTTCGGGCGGCTTTTATATTTTGTTTATGGTTTTGTTATGTTTTGACTCTTCAATAAGTCGCGAATCTCGGTGAGGAGCTGGATGTCGGCGGGCGGGGGCGCGGGAGCATCAGCGGGTTTCTTTTCTTCTTTACGTCTGAGCGCGTTGATGCCTTTTACGAAGAGGAAGAGGGCGAAGGCGGTGATGATAAAGATGAAAATGGCCTGAATGAATTTGCCATAGGCGATGACGGCTTCGCCGAATTTATAGCCCAGCTTGGAAAAGTCGAGTCCCCCGGTGAGGATCCCGATGATGGGCATAAAGACGTCGGCTACCAGTGAGCTGACGATGGCATTAAAGGCGGCGCCGATGACCACACCAATGGCCAGGTCGATGACGTTACCCCGGAGGGCAAATTCCTTGAATTCTTTTAACATACGAGTAGGGTCTTTGGTTTAGACTGAAAATTACCATGCCCTGTCGGAAACAACAAACAGAACGGCGAAAGGTTCTTTGTATTTGGTGACTATTTGCAACACCGGGTTTTTATAGATGTGGTAAAAAGATGTATCTTTTATACAAATTACGTTACACGCCCTTCCCAGAAACCGCTAGCTGCTAAACGGCAAAGAGTACAATCATGAAAAAAATGAACACCGATGGCCAGGCAACGCCAGGACACACCGAAGATTTGCATGGCAATAAGCTTCTTCTGCTACAGGCGCTGGAGGCGGCGCAGATCGGGATCTGGCAATGGAATATTCCCCACGACACGATTACCTGGTCGGATAAGGTGTATACCATCTTTGGGCTTTCGCCTTTGACGCCGCCGGGTACATTTGCCGGCTATAGCAACCTGATCCACCCCGACGACCGGAATAAGGTCATCCAGGCCATACACAGCAGCCTGGAACACAAGACGAGCTACTTTATGCAGCATCGTACCAACCCGGCATTGGGCAACCTCCGCTGGATAGAGGCCTGGGGTACGGTGGTCAGCAACGACCAGGGTGTGCCGGTGACACTGGTGGGATCGGTTCATGACATTACGGCCAACAAGCAGGCGGACCTGGACCGCGATGCCTGGCAGGCACGCTATGAGCTGATCGCAGCCGCCACGGGCCAGGTGGTATACGATTATGAGCTGAAGTCGGGCAGTATTCGTTGGAACGGTGTGATGCGCGAGGTGCTGGGCTATACGGCCGACGAGATGGGTAATATCGACACGTGGGAGTCACTGATCCACCCCGACGACCGCGCCGCGGTCGCCCGCGAGATCGATATGGCTACACGCACCCTGCAGCCCTACGATCAGGTATATCGCTTCCGCAAAAAGGATGGCGACTATATTTCGATCCACGACAAAGGTTTTTTTATGACCCTGGGCAGCGACCACGCGGTGCATATGCTCGGGTCGATGCAGGATTACTCGCGCCAGACACGCTATGAAGAGGCCTTTCGCGAGAACGAGCTTTTTCGCAAGAGCCTGGAAAGCTCGATGCCCGCCATGCTTTATGTATTGGACGTACAGCGGTATAAATACGTCTATACGAACGGCGTATCGCTGACAGGCTTTAACCACCAGGAAGTCGAGGCCATGGGCGACCTGTTTATTCCCTCCGTTATTCACCCAGAGGATCTGAACCGCATACCCCGCTGGACGAACGAGGCCCTGGGCTTCACGCAGGAAGCGCAGCTACGCATTCGCACCCGCGACGGCGAGTGGCGCTGGTTGCTGACACGTAATACTGTCTTCAAAAAAGACGAGCAAGGCACCGTTACGCAGATCATTGGCATTGCCCAGGATATCACCGAACAGAAAACGGCTGAAGAGGCGTTGCGCCGCAGCGAACAAAGCTATCGCGAGCTGTTTGACACGGTGGGCGAGGCGATCTATATCCAACATCCCGACGGCACCTTTGCCGATGTAAACCGCGGGGCCAGCATTATGTATGGTTATCCGAAGGAAGCTTTTATCGGGCGTACACCGGCGTTTCTTTCCGCCGAAGGGTGTAATGATTTTGAGGCGCTCGCGCAAATGACGGTGGCCGCGCTGAAGGGGATTCCGCAGATCTTTGAGTGGTGGGGCAGAAAGGCCAATGGCGAGATCTTTCTGAAAGAGGTTCGTTTGAAAAAGGGCACTTACTTTGGTCAGGATATGCTGATCGCCACGGCCTGGGACATCACCCAACAAAACGCCATGGTCAATGCGTTACGCGAAAGCGAGGCCAGCTTTCGGGACTTGTTTAACACGGTCGAACCAATTTACATCCAGAACCGACAGGGATTGTTTCTGGACATCAACCAGCGCGGCTACGAAATGTACGGCTATACGAAGGAAGAGTTGATCGGTAAACATCCAATCGACCTGGCTGTGCCGGGTAAGAACGACCTGGAAGCGTTGAAGCATTCCACCGAACGTGCCTGGCAGGGTATACCGAGTATGTTTATCTGGTATGGCTTAACAAAGGATCAGCGGGTGCGTGTCGTGGAGGTCATCCAACAGAAAGGCACTTATTTTGGGCAGGAGGTGGTGATTGCCTCGGCGCACGACATTACGGAAAGTCGCAAGGCGGACATCGCGCTCCGCGAAAGCGAGCAGCGCTTCCGGACCTTGCAGCAGGCGTCGTTTGGCGGGATCGGGTTGCACGACCAGGGCCGTATTCTGGACTGCAACCAGGGGTTGTCGGATATGACCGGCTATGGCGAAGAGGAATTAAAAAGCATGAACGGTCTCGATTTAGTAGCGCCCGAGTCGCGCGACGAGGTGCTGGAAAAGATTCACGCGGGATACGAAAAGACGTACGACGTGACGGGTGTACGCAAGGATGGCTCGCGGTATGCGCTGGAAATCCAGGCGAAGATGATCCCGTACCAGGGTAAGACAATCCGTGTAACGGAGTTCCGCGACATTTCAGACAGAAAGCGCGCGGAAGAGCAAATTATTGAGCAAAACAGTAAGCTGGTAGCGCTGACGGAAGACCTGAAACGCAAGAACGAGCAGTTGGAGGAGTTTACACAGATTGTATCGCACAATCTCCGCTCGCCGGTCGGCAACATTCTAACGTTGCTAAGCTTCTTTGAAACGGCCGAAACGGATGAGGAGCGTGCGGAATACCTCAAGCTGCTGAAAGAATCGGGCGACATTACGCTCACCACGTTGCACGAGCTGAACGAGGTGCTTAAGATCAAGCAGAACAAAAACATCGAAAAGCAGCTTTTACGTTTTGAAGACTGTTTTCATCTAACCCGGGCGATGCTGACCGCGCGTATTGCCGAGACGGAGGCACAGTTGGTCTGTGATTTTTCAGAGGCGCCGCACGTACATTATCCGAAGATATACCTGGAGAGCATCCTGCTAAACCTGCTTAGCAATGCCTTAAAATATAATTCACCGGAAAGGACACCCATCATCCATTTTAAAACGTATTATTACCACAAGGACCTGGTTCTGGAAGTGAGTGACAACGGACTGGGTATTAATCTGGAGCGGCATGGTCACCATGTGTTCAAGCTGCGGAAGACTTTTCACCGCCATCCTGAAAGCAGGGGTATTGGATTATTCATGATAAAAAATCAAATTGAGGCCATGGGAGGTGAAATTACCCTCTCGAGTAAACAGCACGAGGGCACTACCTTCTATATCAACTTCACTAAGAACCTGACGGATGGAAACTAAAGCTCCCATCATTGCCCTTGTAGACGACGACAAGGTGTTTCAAATTACGGCGTCGCGCACCCTCAAGGCTGCCCAGCTATCGGACAAGATCCTGCAATTCGACAACGGCGAAGAGGCCCTGGACTTTCTTCGCGACCATGCGCGCGAATCCGAGACGCTGCCCGACTACATCTTCCTGGATATCAACATGCCGTTTGTAGACGGCTGGATGTTTCTGGATGATTATGCGGATTTAAAGACCAATCTCTCGAAGCCGATCGAGATCTTTATGGTAAGCTCTTCCATCGATCCACGCGACATGGATCGCGCCCGGCAGAATGTCAACGTACGGGAGTATATCATTAAGCCCGTGACCCGCGAAAAGTTTATCGAGCTTCTGAACGCCGCAGCCTAGCGACCACGTTGCCCTTGTGCCTACCGGCAGGGCAGGTGTCTCTGAAAATTACTCTGCCGTCCGGGGGCCGGAGACCGGCGTCTGGGAGGTAAGGTCTTGCGGCGCCTTGACCAGGGTCAGCCCTTTTTCGGCGGCGATCTTCATTAACAACGTCAGGGCTTCCTGGCGGTCGTTGCGTATTTCCCCTTCCAGTATCGCTTCTTTGATCTGCTCTTTGACGTCGCCGATGATGCGGCTGGGCGGGATCTGAAACATGTCCATGATCTCGTCGCCGGTAACGGGTGGCTGAAAGTTCCGGATCTGATCCTTCTGTTCTACTTCCGCCATTTTCTGCTCGACGACGTCGAAGTTCTTGAGAAAGCGGTTTACCTTCTCGTTGTTCTTGGACGTGATGTCGGCACGGCAAAGCATCATCAACGCGTCGATCTCATCGCCGGCATCAAAGAGCAACCGGCGCAGCGCCGAGTCGGTCACTTCTTTTACCAGGGGTATAGGCCGCAGGTGCAAGCGTACCAGCTTTTGCACGAAGAGCATCTTTTCATTGAGGGGCAGCTTGAGACGCCGGAAGATGTTGGGCACCATGCGGGCACCTTTGTCTTCGTGACCATGAAAGGTCCAGCCGTGGGTTTTGTCAAAGCGCTTGGTAGCAGGCTTGGCGATGTCGTGCAGAATGGCTGCCCACCGCAGCCACAGGTCGTACGATACAACGGACACGTTGTCGAGTACCTGCAGGGTATGGTAGAAGTTGTCTTTGTGCGATTTATTGCCCACGGATTCGACACCGTACAGCGCGACCAGCTCGGGGAAAAAGATCTTGAGCAGGCCTGTGTTGTAGAGCAGCTTAAAGCCGTACGAAGGCACGGGGCTGAGGATGATCTTGTTGAGCTCGTCGGTGATACGCTCCTGCGATACGATCTTGATACGGTTGGCCTGGCTGACGATGGCCGCATAGGTATCGGGTTCGATGTCATAGCTGAGCTGCGCGGCAAACCGTATGGCCCGCATCATGCGCAGCGGATCGTCCGAGAACGTGGTGATGGGATCGAGCGGCGTGCGGATGGTTTTTCGCTTCATGTCGGCAATGCCGTCGAAGGGATCGACCAGGTTGCCGAAGGTGCTTTTATTCAGGCTGATGGCCAGGGCATTCATGGTGAAGTCACGGCGCTGCTGATCGTCTTGCAAGGTGCCGTCTTCGACAATCGGCTTGCGCGAGTCGCTGCGGTAGGACTCACGGCGGGCGCCGACAAACTCCAGCTCGAGGTCGTTGTATACGATCTGCGCGGTGCCGAAGTTTTTAAATACGTTTACGTGCACATCCGGGCCGAGCTGGCGGGCGACGGCCTGGGCCAACGCAATGCCGCTACCGACGCACACGAAGTCGATGTCTTTGGAGGGCCGTTGAAGTATCAGGTCCCGGACGTATCCCCCGACTACGTAGGTGTCGACGCCGAGCTGGTCGCCGGCGGCGCCGATGGCTTGAAATACGGGGTGTTCGAGGGACGAGGCCAGGTTCATGAAAAACTTAATTCAGCCGCCAAAGGTAAGGCAATCCGACAGGATGTAGGGCATGCAAGAACAAAGTTTCTGAGGGGATTGTTAGCTTTGCGGGCACGATATTGTACGTGTTTCGCTTTATGAAAGCTTTTTTTAAAGTTCTCGCCAAATTCAACAAACTGATCCTGCCCCGCTACAGCAAGCGGGATATCAACCACTTATCCAAAATCGACAAGGCCGTGGTGGCCTGGCGGTATTGGGTTACGGTGCATGCATTGGATTGATGCCTATAGGATCGAAATACCCGAGTCTTTAAAGGTCTGCTCGGCCAGGGATATTCCTTCTTCGTCCGTAATGACGACGTTGACGGATGACGCCGGGCAGATAAAGAACGCCTCGGCGGTGTTGATACGTTCATGCGTGCTTAACGCGATCACTTGTTTGGAGACATCGACGATCGCTTTTTTTACTTCGCTTTCTTCGTAGTTGATGGTGGTGACACCGATCGTGGGATGAATGCTGCAGATACCCATGAAGTATATATCGGCGCGAATGTTTCGGAAGAACCGAAGGGTGTCGTGGCCCACCGTTGTGTAGGCACTTTTGTATAGTCTCCCCCCGGCAAACAGTACTTCAATTTTAGGATGCGACTCGAGCACGTTCACCACGGGGAAGCTGTTGGTGACAACGGTTATTTCCATGTCTTGTGGTAAAATACTGGCGATGGCCATGGCGGTTGTACCGCTGTCGAAGGCTACTACCTGCCCGGGCTGCACCAGGCTTACGGCTTTCTCGGCAATGATCTTTTTTACTTCGCTCTTATAATGCAGCCGGTCTGAAAAATGATGCGGCGTGGGCGAGTGCGGCACGGCGCCACCGCGCACTGCCTTCAACAATCCCTGATCTGTAAGTTCCTTGAGATCCCGGCGCACGGTGTATTCGGAAACTTCTAATTGCTCACTCAGGGCTTTCAAGGTGACTTTCTGATCTTCCGAAAGCTGTTTTAAGATCAATTGAAACCGCTCTTCTTTTAGCATACTTGCAATATTATGCATTTTGTAGCATGTAAAGAGCAGGATATTGAATTATTTTGATGCTACATCTTGCAATATTGAGCAATATAGCTACATTTATTGCAAAATATTGCAATATGAGCACAATCGCAGAAATCAAGAGAGAGAAGCTATTTATTGTCCCGGAACCGGTTGCCACTCGCGCGGAAGCCCCGGCAAAAGAGTCTCTACAATCGTCGTTACGCAGAAACCGAGCGGCAGTGGGGCTGGTGTTTTTCCTGCATGGATTATGTTTTGCCAGTTGGGCTTCGCGGATCCCGACGATCCAGGCGAACCTTCATCTTACTTCGTCAGCCTTAGGGGCTGTGCTGTTTGCCTTGCCGGCGGGATTTTTTATATCGCTGCCGTTTGCCGGATGGCTGGTCGGGCGGCTCGGCAGCAAACGGGTGGTGATCGTGGCGGCCGTGTTGTATAGCCTGGCGTTGGTCTGTGTAGGAGCATCGTCGACGGTGCTGGCGCTGGTGTGCTGCCTATTTTGTTTTGGGTTCTTTGCCAACCTGCTCAACATTTCGATCAACACGCAGGCTGTTGTGGTGGAGCGATTATACCAGCAAAAGCTGATGGCGACATTCCATGGCTTGTGGAGCCTGGCGGGCTTTACCGGCGCAGCAATGGGTACCTGGATGATGGCGCACGCGGTGCCGCCGGCTCACCATTATATTCTGATCTGCGTCATCTTTCTGCTCGTGATCGGCACGTGCGCGTTTTACCTGGTATCGCAGGACGATGTCGCCGGCGAGAAGCTGCCGCTCTTTGCCTTGCCAGACCGGGCGCTGATCAGCCTGGGCTTGATTGCGTTTTGCTCGATGATTGCGGAAGGTGCGATGTTTGACTGGAGTGGTGTATATTTTAGTAATGTAGTGCATGTAGACGCGTCCTATACCGGCTTAGGCTACACAACGTTTATGATCGCCATGGCGGGTATGCGGTTTGTGGCTGACAGGTTTTCCGCCCGGTTTGGGTTAACACGTATTTTGCAGGTTAGCGGTCTGCTGACAACGGTAGGTTTATTGATTGTTGTATTGTTTCCTTCGCTCCTACCCTCGCTGGCGGGTTTCTTTTTGATTGGCATGGGTGTATCGTCGGTTGTGCCGCTGGTCTTTAGCGCGGCGGGCAAGTCGAAGACGCTTTCGCCCGGGGTTGCAATTGCGGCGGTGTCGTCGCTTGGGTTCATGGGCATGTTGATCGGCCCGCCGATCATCGGCTTTATCGCAGAGGCTACCAGTCTGCGGATGTCTTTTCTGGCGCTGCTGGTGTTGTCGGTGTCTGTTGTGGTTCTTTCTTCTGTTAGGGCACGGTCTGCTTCCGGCGCTGAGTAATTAAACCAACCTCAATTCCATATCCTATGAAAACTGTTTTTGATGAAGCTACCCGGAGCGAGCTGATCCGGCGGATCAATTCTTTACAAGAGAATAAAGAAGCGCAGTGGGGAAAGATGAATGTATACCAGATGGCAAAGCACTGCAACCTGTGGGATGAATGGGTGCACGGCCGGAATAACCCGATCTATATCCGGTCTTTTCTTGGGCGGATCTTTGGGAAGTGGGCGTTGAAGAACTCGGTGAAAGATGACACGCCGATGCAGCGGAATATTCCCACGTCGCGCGATTTGGTTATACACGAGAAAAGCGGTGACCTCTGCCTTCAGAAAAAGAAGTGGACAGAACTCGTCTCGGCCTATGCGCACTATTCAAACCCGGCTTTCGTACACGACTTCTTTGGCAAGATGACGCAGGAGGAGATCGGGATCTTTGCGTATAAACATGCTGATCACCACCTGCGGCAGTTTAGTTGTTAACCCCGCTGCTAGTCCTTATTAAACGTCGGGCAGGGAATGAAGCGTTCTTTTTTGCGGGTTTTGACGCGGGTGCCTAGATCGACTTTGAACTTCAGGGCGATCTCGTGGGCGCCGCCGGAGATGGGGCCCAGGTCGGAGACGGTGACGTCATAGCTATAAGTAAGCTCTACCTTCTGTAGCTGGAAACCGAGGATGACTACGACAGCGTCCTGGCTGATGTTGTCGCGGACGTTTTGTTTAATGGGTATGCCGCGGTACCAGAGGCCCAATACGAGCGGCTCATAGAGGAAATAGGTGCCGATATCGAGTTGGTCGAAGGTGCCTTGTGCTTTATATACGAAGGATGGCGCAAGGGCTGCGACACGATCTTTCTTGAACAAGCCGTGATACAACGGAATGCGTACACCGCCGTGTATGGTGGTTTTGATGGGGATCTGCGCTTCGCTGTTGAGCATGGAGCGGTTGGGCCGATTGATATGGGAAGTAGACATGCCGATCCAGAACTTTCGGTTGTAGGCCAGGATACCACCGCCAAAGTCGAAGTAGGTGGTATTTTTGAGGCCCAGGTCCGTGGGCGGCGGCAGATTGATACCATCCTGGTCGAATTCGAGCTGTTCATAAAACACCAGGCGGTTATAGTCTACGGTGCGGAAGCCCACGCCAAAGTTCAACCCCGCGGATAGTACCCACTTGTCTGAGAGGCGGACCTTGTAGGCATACTGGAGGTTGAACTGCGTGGACTTTAAATTGGCAGACCCGGCTTTGTCGGCCAGAATCAAAACACCCAGGCCGCTGTTGAGGCTGGATAAGTTGTAGTCGTATGAAAAGGCATAGGTCTCGAAGGCTGTAGTAATGTTGGGCCACTGGTTGCGGTAGTTGGCCATGAAGCGATGGTCTTCGGACGTGCCCGCAAAGGCGGGATTCAGGTAGAGCGGTGCGGCGTAGTATTGTGAGAACTCGGGGTCTTGCGCCTTCGCCGCGAGTGTATACACTATAGCCAGAATTGTAAAAAATCTTTTCATGCGGTGCCTGTTATCGTTCCTCTTCTACCCTATCCTACCGTAATAAATTGATGTCGCCTGTACGCGTAAACTGTTTACCATCGTCGTATTCGACGGTGATCTTATAGATGTATACATCTTGCTGGCAAAGCTGGCCCTTGTAGTAGCCATCCCACCCCGACTCGGGGTTAGCGCTTTCAAATAATAATTGTCCCCACCGGTTGAAGACGAACATCTGGAACTTGGTGACGTTGCGCATGAGCGGCAGGAACACTTCGTTGTTCGACACGTTGGTGCTGCCCGGACCGGTGCCGTTGGGTCTGAATGCATTGGGCACAAGCAACTGTCCGCGTTTGATGGTCTGCACAGCATTGGTGATCGACATAGTGTCAGAGCAACCACTGGGGTTATAGGCTATGAGGGAAATGGTAAAGACACCCTCTTCGGTATACTTATGCTGCGGCTCCATTTCCGTCGAGGTTTGTCCGTCACCAAAATTCCAAAGGAAGCTGGTCGCGCCAAAGCTGCGGTTGTTGGTATACAGCAGCTCGTTGGGTACGTTGAGTACCTTGGGGAAGGTGGCAAACTGCGCCGTGGGTGCGTCGTAGACTTCAATAATTTCCGGCTTGGTGATTTGTACGATCTGCCCCAGCACGTTTGTAGCCCTGAGTGTAACGG
This sequence comes from Dawidia cretensis, assembly GCF_018598175.1. GTDB lineage: Bacteria > Bacteroidota > Bacteroidia > Cytophagales > Cyclobacteriaceae > Ohtaekwangia > Ohtaekwangia cretensis. Next base: position 373,785 of record NZ_JAHESE010000002.1, on the reverse strand, counting down.
AGTATATGCCTGGTTCGAAATATGTATGAACCGGATTGACGGACATCGCGGTGCCCCCGTCGCCAAAATCCCAGACATAACTGCCGGGGTCGGCGTATTGGGAGGTGTTGGTGAACTGCACCGTAAGCGGTGCGCAGCCAAAGGCGGGGTCGTAGGTAAAGTCAAGTATCGGGGGGATGGGGCGAATGGTAACCGTCTCAACGTGTTCGTCGATACAATCATTGTCGCGTACCGTCAACGTGATGGTATAGGTGCCAAAAGTAGTATATGTATGCGGGGGGGCGTCGCGGTCGGTAGAGGTTGTACTGTCGCCGAAGTTCCATAGATAATCCCACGGGCCGGGTGTACTGGTGTTGGTTATGGTGACGGTGGAATTGGGCAGCGTTTGATCCGTTGGCAACGCTGTAAAGGAGGCACTGATGCCCGGGTTTCGCGGAATGAGAACGTTGTGCGTCGTCGGTGGGCTGGGGCAATTGGCAAAGTTGGTGGTGATGAGTCGGATGACGACGTTCTGGTCTACCGTTGTCGATCGCGGAATGGTATAATCGAGATTGTCGCCGGTGGGTGTGGCCATGACCACGCCATTGATGGTAATGCGCCAGTTGTATGCCTGCAGACCTTTTTGCGTAGCGTCGAGATGAAGCACGACGCTGTCGCATGTATAGGATACCGTGTCGTAGGTAAACGCTGATGATGGTACGGGATTGATACGAATCGAGACTGTCGAGTCGCCATAACACATGCTGGGCAGTACGGCGCGAAGCGTGACGGTGAAGTCACGAATGGCCTGGGTCGTGTTTTGAAACTCGTAGTTAAACGCGGGCGTGGCGCCGGTGCTAATCTGATCCAGCTGACCGGAAATGTCGGCGATGGTCCAGATATATTCTGACGGATTCATGGACTGCGTTTCGGTGTCCACGGCAAAGTCTACTTCTACCGGGGAGCAGTTGTCGTTGAAGGGCGAATAGTTGAGCGACACGAAGCCGGCGGCAGGCCCCGGGAATACGGTGATTGTAATGGGTGCAGAAACGGAATCGCAGCCGCGGGTGGTGACGGCACGCAGCCGCACCCGGTAGTCCACGTTAATGAGTGTTGTATTGACGAAATCGCGTGTATACTGACCGTTAAAGCCCGGATCGGTAGGCCGTTGTACGGAGTCTACCTGGAAGCCTGCTCCGCTGCCGTTATCAATCTCCCAACGATATTCCTGGATGGTGGCCGTCTGACCGGCGGCCGTGTTGGTAAAGTTGACCGTCAACACGCTACAGCCCGAGAGGCGATCGGCCGTGAAGGTGGAGAGCGGTTTGGGGTCTACAATAACATTGGGCTTTACGATAATCACTTCACAGCCGCCACCGGTTACGACACGGAGGGCGACCCGACGCGTGCCGGCGGTGGCGTAGGTATAGTCAAACTCTATCTCATCGTCGAGCGCTGGGTCTTTGTCGAAGCTGCCGTCATAGTCCATGTCCCACTCACGCAGGGTGATGCCTTCGGCAAGAATGGGATCGAGCGTAGTGGCATCTATGAAATGCGTGGCGGTACCGACGCAGACCCGATTGAAGGTAAAGTTGGGTTCCGGCTTTTCGTATACGCGTATCGTGTCCGTGTCTGTCGTTGTACAAAGGGTTAGGTTGTCGCGTACTGTGAGTCGTATGCGGTAAAGACCCGGTGCGATAAAGGGGCGATCGAACGGTCCCAGTAATGTCGTTGAAAACCCGCCGCCAGAGGGTTCCTCCAGGATCAAGTTGTTCGACGCATCAAAGAATTCCCATCGCCGGCCCGTCGTAGGGGTGGCGGTGCCTGTGGAGACGTCGGTGAAGCGCACCCCGAAGTTGGTGAACGGCGCTGCGGTTTCCTGGCAGAAGTCCCGGTTGGTCAACGGCACGTTGGTAAGTGGATCGGTTAGGCCAATGGCGGCTACCAGGGAGGGTGTGATGTTTACCGTGTGTGTGATCTCGGCGTCACAAGTGCCCTGAGCTGATGCATTGCGGACACGCAAGCGGATGAGCTTAACGCCACCCGTGGGATACGAAAAGACCGGGTTCGCATCGTTACTGGTTTCTAACAGTACGGTACCGGCGGCATCATTGTAAAACTCCCATGTATAACCGATGTTTCCGGCGCCGGTGGTTTGATTGCGAAAGAAGATATCTTCGTCGATACAGAAGTTGGTGGTGGTCGTGCCGGCGCCGTTGCGTGTGAAGAAGTCCGGTACGGGCGCGGCTACGATCTCCACATATCCGCGCGTGACGATGGCATCTTCGTAGTTGGGATTGGCGTTGTTGCCATTCCAGGGATTACACACGTTCCAATTAAACATGGTGACTTCAAAGCGATTGCCGACGGCGTTGGCTGCGTCAGCGGGTGCATTCATGGGGAATGACGCTGAGATGGGCCCATCTGCCGGTACGGGTACTATCTCGACGGGGCCGAAGTATGCCGCTGTTACGGGTAGCACCGCCCCTCGGGTCTGCGGACTGACCAGGTTGCCGGTGGCATTCGTCAACGCCTGCGGGCCACCATCGGTCAATGTCAGGTTACGAATAGTAGCCGCCGCGTTGTGATTTGTGCCGTACACAAACTGTACGTGCCGCGCCCCGCGGTTGGGCACGTCGGGTTCAACGATAATATTACAATTAAACTCTGAGGCATCACGGAAGATAGCATTTGTGACGGGGTTGTTATAACACACATCCCAGGTCTCTGGCGCCATTTCGACCTGGCCGTTGCCCTCATCATCGGTGCTCCAAAAGAAAGCGCTCTGACGCTGGATGGATGTTGGGCAAACTGCGCCATTAATGACGATGTAGGCTGTGGGTATAATGCTACAATCGTTGTTGGTGTTATAGGTGAAGCTCGCGTCGGCGGTAAATTCGGTACCACCACCACCGACAATTAAACCTGCGCCCGTAACGAGTGTTGTGGAGTTCGCGGGGTCATTCCATTCATAGAGGATGGCGATGGATCCGGGAACTTGCGGCGTGGAGAACGAGTATGTCACCTGGAATTGTGTGACTGACACGGGCGCGCAGTCCTGATCCGTATCGAAATCAACGGAAATTGTCGGGCGTAGCATGTTACACTGCGCATGCGCATAGTAGACTGCCCCACAAATTAAAAAAATAGAGAGTAAAGCTTTTTTTAGACCCATCCCATTATACCGGTTGCACACTTATCTACCGATCAAAGGCCAGCCTATAGAACATGAAAGACGCCGTTAATCGAAGTACCGGCGCAAAAGAAACCTTTACAAAAGGTTCGAAATATTACCTGATCGCCGAACCCGACTAATCCGGTGTTAAAGTGCAAGAATGTAAGTCGGATGGTTTAAAAAATTGGGCCTAAATCGATACCAAAACAGACACTTAACTCAAAATTCTCGTCTCGGAAAGAAGGGATGTCGTCCGGATTTTATTGGGAAATGTCTTTATCCAGGCATATAAAGTTGCGACACCGTCACAATTTCACTTGAATTTGTGAGGTAATTGGCTAATTTTAGAAACTAGCGGATGGGCCTATGGGAAGATTTTTACATCATCAAGCACGACCTCTCACGACTTTCTATAAAAACAGCGTTTCCAGGGGTTTACAAATGGATAAAACTCCGATGCCGGCGGATAACCGCGTCGTACCGTTGGATAAACGCCCAACTGTTCCCATCCCTTCTTACGGACGATACTCCGTAATTATCCCTACGTTTTTTTACCAATTTACTCATTACCATACCTAACAGCATGAAGACATCTCTACTCCTTGGAGTACTCCTCCTATGGACTCTGCTGCAGGCACATGCCCAGGAATTTAAGGTTTCAGGAAAGGTGACAGCGGCAAAAGATGGTTCCTCCCTACCGGGTGTAAACATCCGTATTAAAAATACCAATCGTGGTACCATTACTGATGGCGACGGTGTCTATGAATTGATGGCGCGCTCCTCGCGTGACACCCTTGTCTTTTCGTTTATCGGCTTTCAGCCACGCGAAGTTGTCATCGGTCAACAGACTACTGTAAATATACCGCTGGATGCAGAGACCACCGAACTGGATGAAGTCGTGATCACGGGGTTCCAGGAAGTAGACCGAAAGTTGTTTACCGGTTCGACGGCCACGGTGAAGATGGCGAATATTAAGAGTACGGGTATGAACGACGCGAGCCGCATGCTGGAGGGCCAGGTGGCCGGGGTGACCGTCGACAATGTGTCGGGTACCTTTGGTACGAGCCCGAAGATCCGTATTCGCGGTAACACCTCCATCAATGGCGACACCCAGCCGCTGTGGGTGGTGGACGGCGTTATCCTGGAAGACCTCAACAACGTCGCGGCCGACGATATCATTACCGGTAATGCCAACACGCTGACGGCTTCTTCTATTGCCGGCATCAACCCCGACGACATCGAGTCGTTCCAGGTGCTGAAAGATGCTTCGGCAACAGCGTTGTACGGCACACGCGCCAAGAACGGTGTAATCGTTATTACCACCAAAAAAGGTAAGAGCGGCCAGACACGGGTAAGCTATTCGGGTAACTTTTCGATGAACCTGCGGCCTACCTATAAGCAATTCGACATTCTGAACTCGGGCGACGAGATGTCGGTATACCGCGAGATGTATGACAAAGGCCTGATCGACATTACCACGTCTGTAAAGGCGCAGAACTTTGGCGCGCTGGGTAAGATGTTCAATGAGATCAACGCCAAGAATATCAACTGGGGGCCCGGCGGCGAGGGCAGTCTGAATGAAGATTATCTGCACCAATATGAAACCGCTAATACCGACTGGTTTGACGTGTTGTTCCGTGACTTCTCGCTGCAGCAGCAACATTCGTTAAGCCTTACGACCGGCACCGACAAGCACAGCAGCTATTACTCCCTGAGCTACCTGCATGACAACGGTCAGACGATTGCCGACAACGTAAAACGTTATTCGGGTACGGCCAAAAACACGTTTGTATTCTCACCGAAGCTGATGGTGGATCTGAAGCTCACGGGCAACTATCGCGAGCAAAAGGTACCGGGTACGCAGAACCGCGACTTCGACCCGATCTCGGGGCGCTTCCGTCGCGACTTTGACATCAATCCGCTGAGCTATGCGTTGAATACCAGCCGGTCTATCCGGCCCTATACCAGTGATGGCACGCTGGAATATTTTCGCCGCAATTATGCACCCTTCAATATTCTGGAAGAGCTGCGCCTGAACTTTATCAATATTTCGGTGGCTGATATCTCGACGCAGGCCGATATTACCTACCACATCCTGGACAACCTGACCTTCCGCAGCACACTGATGGGGCGGCACGCCACCACGAAGCGCGAGCACGTCATTCATGAGCGTTCGAACCAGGCAGAAGCTTATCGCGCCGACGGCACGCAATACATTGCCGATGCCAACCAACTGCTTTATAAAGATCCGGATGATCCCAGCGGGTTGCCGATGGTGGTGTTGCCCGAGGGCGGCTTTAACAACGTGACGGAGGATGAGCTCCGAAACTTCTATGTTCGAAATAGCTTAGACTGGTCGCATACGATTAACGAGATCCACCACATCAATGTATTGACGGGCCAGGAGATCAAGTATACCAACCGCACGAGTCTTCGCACGGACGGCATCGGGGTTGTGTATGACAACGGTGGCATTGTGAACCTGGATCCTAAGATGATTGAGTTCCTGAGCCGCCAGGGTATTCGTACGTATGCATTGGCGGTGGACAGAGAGCGGTTTGCCGGATTGTTTGTAAACGGGGCATACTCGTACAAGGGCAAGTATATTTTTAACGGTACGGTGCGGTATGATGGCTCCAACCGTCTGGGCAAAGCGAAGAGCTCGCGTTACCTGCCCACGTGGAATGTGAGCGGCGCCTGGAATGTTACCGAAGAGGACTTCGTGAACATTCCCTGGCTGAACAGCCTGAAGGTTCGGGCGACGTACGGTCTTTCGGCTAACCTGGGGCCGAATACGAGCGCATTGCTGAACCTGCAATCCGGTGTGACCCTTCGCCCGTCGGATGTCGAGACCTACTTATACATCGATGCTTTGGAAAACCGCGACCTGACCTGGGAGAAGCTGAAAGAGTTTAACGTGGGCTTCGACTATGCGGTGTTGAACAACCGCGTGTCGGGTACCGTGGATTTCTTTAAGCGTAACTCGTACGATCTGATCGGTCTGATCCAAACGAGCGGTGTGGGTGGCAATCCGTATAAGTATGGCAACTATGCCGATATGCAATCGCACGGTATCGAGTTTACCATCAATACACAGAACCTGCGGATTGGCAATTTTTCGTGGGCCACTGGCTTTAACGTGGGGTATACCCAAGACAAAATCACGCGGTTGAACTTCAACCCGCGCCTGGGCGATGCCATTGTGCAGGGTGGTGCCGCCGTGCAGGGAGGTCCGCGGCGTGGATTGTACTCCACGCGTTTTGCCGGCCTCGATCAACGCGGTATTCCCACCTTCTATGATGGCAGCGGCGAGATTGTTTACAACTATGATCTGCAGGACCGGGAGAATATCTGGAATATCTTACACTACGACGGACCTGGGGAGCCGCGTGGCGCCGGCGGTTTGACCAACATCATTAGCTATAAAGGGTTTACGCTGAACGCGCTGCTGTCGTTTAAGTTTGATTACAAGATTCGCCTGGACGATGCATACAGCCCGCGCTATACCGACTTCAACTCACTGTCACGAAATTTTGTAAACCGCTGGGTTGTTTCGGGCGACGAGCTGATTACCGACGTTCCGTCGATTTTGGATCAGCGCGTGCTGGCGGTGGAAAATCCGGACTACCAGAGCGCGTATGATCTTTATAACAAAAGCACGGTACGCGTCGCCGATGGCGGCTATGTACGGCTCAAGACGGTGCGGTTGAGCTACACCATACCCGGACAATGGATACGGCGTATCGGCGCCAACACGGCGTCGATCTCGGTGGAAGGTCAGAACCTGGCCCTCCTCTACTCGGACAAAAAGCTCAACGGTCAAGATCCTGAGTTCTTTTCCTCGGGGGGAGTGGCCTTGCCGCAACCACGCTTATTTACCACGGCAATCAACATCGGTTTTTAATTTAACACAGGCATTCACATGAAACGATATATTATCTACTATGGCGCGTCGCTGATCCTGGGGGTAACGTTGCTGACGGGGTGTGACAAATACCTGGAGGAAAATCCGGACAACCGGGTCGATTTGAATACGACCGAAAAGGCGGCGCAGTTGCTGACCAACGCCTATAGCTCGGGCGGCTATGCGTTTACGGAATGGATGACAGACAACGTAACCTATACTAACGGCACGACCAAGTTGCCGGAGCACGTGCAGGCCTACGAATGGAACGTCATTTTTCCGGTAAGCCAGGATACTCCTACGAACTTCTGGGAGACCACATACGATGCCATCGCGCACGCGAACGAGGTACTGGCGGTGATCAATGATCTGCCCGGCGAAAAGGCCCAGCGCGACGCGGTAAAGGGTGAAGCGCTGTTGACACGAGCCTATGGACATTTTATGCTGGTGAACCTGTTTGCCAAACACTACAATGCCACTACAGCCGATGACGACCCGGGTATTCCCTACCCTACTGCGCCGGAGCGGGACTTTTTAGTACAGTACGAGCGCTTGTCGGTCCAGGAGGTTTACGACATAGTAGAAGACGATTTGCTGGCTGGTCTGAAACTGGTCGATGCTACGTTCTATGCTAATTCGGGGAAATACCATTTCACGCGCGATGCGGCGTTGGCCTTTGCGTCCCGTTTTTATCTGTACAAAGGCGACTGGCAAAAATGCGTTGACTACAGTACGCAGATGCTGGGTGACAATCCGGATGTTTTTGTAAAAGACATTTATGGCATGCTGAAGGAGAGCAGCAACGATGATGACTTTATCCGCAAGTATACGGCGCCGACCGAGCGAAGCAATCTGCTGATGATCCGCCAGGTAACAAACTTCCCGGTAAATGTCGGCTTTTGGCCTGACTTCAACATTTATGAATACCTGTTCTACATCAACCCTTTTAACAGTGACGACGATGCCCGGATCAGCTCAGAGGGGTATCCGGTGTACCAGCGCGGCGACAACGGGATCTGCGTGAACAAGTACGAGTTTTTGTTTGAGCGTACCAGCATTACGTCGAATGTGGGCACGTACTATACTATCGCCACGGCGTTTCATGGCGAAGAGGTACTCTTGAACCGGGCCGAGGCCTACGCGCAATTGAACCAGATAAACCCCGCGCTGGCCGATCTGCAAATCCTCGCGCGTAAGCGGTATGCACCAAACGTAACGCTGAACACGACCACGCTGCGCGACTATTACGGCAGCTCAAACAACCAGTTGATAACGTTGACGTATGCCCTGGAGGAGCGGCAAAAAGAGTTCATCCACGAGGGCTTGCGCTGGTTCGATATTAAGCGCTACAGGTACCGCGTGCAGCACCTCTTACAGGACGGCGGCATCATCACCCTGGAAGCTGACGACAAGCGCAAGGTATTGCAGATACCCCAGGCAGCCATCGATGTCGGCGGACTTACTCCCAATGAACGTTAATCACTCTAGCTGAACACCTGTATGAAACCTAGCATGACCAAAATAACCTCGTTACTCTTCACTGGCACATTGCTGATGACATCTGCCTGTTATGAGAACGACGACGTAAACATCAAGCAAAAAGAGACAGTTCCGTCGACCGACGAGTTGGACGTTTATATCCAGGAGCATTTTGTCGAACCGTATAACATGGCGATCCGGTATAACTATGTGGATCGTTATGTAGACCAAAGCAAGCGCGTCACGCCGGCAGATCGTGAGAACGTGATCCCGATGCTGACCTTCTTGCAAGACTATTGGATCGATCCCTTTCGAAGCGTACCAAACGGTAACAGTTTCTTTAAGCGGTATGTACCTTCGGAGGTAGTGTTTATTGGTTCGACGATTTATAATGCCGATGGCACGGAAATCCTGGGCACGGCTGATGCCGGCGCGCGTATCACATTGTCGCGTGTCAATTTTATCGACATGGACGACCAGGAGTGGCTATTCTTGCAGCTGGGTACGATCTACCATGAGTTTGCGCACGTAATGCACCAGAACTTTAAGCTTCCCCCGAACTATCAGACTATTTCACCGGATGGTTATACTTCGTCCGGATCGTGGTTTGTGCTGACCGAGGAGGAAGCATTGGAACGCGGCTTTGTTTCGCCATATGCTACCAGCTCTTTCAATGAAGACTTTGCAGAGACGGTGGCGTTCATTCTCTATTACCCGGACTTCTATGAGCGTTATTATACCGAAGAGGAGAACTGCGCGACGGTGGCCTGTATAGCCCGCAATGAAGGGCGTGCGCTGATACGGCAGAAGTATGATGCAATCCTGGCGCACTATAAGCAATATACCGGTGTGGACTTGTTGGCGGTCCGCGATATTATTCAAGAAAAGTTAAATGATTAATCCTTTTACCACGCGATCATTATGTATTTACCGATGAAAAAATTGACATCCTTGACGTGGCTCTGCTTCCTGCTTTTTTTAGCAGGGTGTAAGGATGACGACATCAACAAATTCGACAAGTCGGCGGACGAACGTGTAGCCGAGGCGATCGCTGATCTGAAGAGCAAGTTGACAGCGCCGGCGAACGGCTGGAAATTGCTTTATACCCCGGAAGACGGCTATGGCTCATTTCTCGTGCTGCTGGAGTTCCAGGATAACGACATGGTGACGATCAAGACCGATCTGTGGGTAGGGAGCAATAAGTTTTATGAGCAAACGGTAGGGTATCGTATCGACAGCTCGCTGGGGCTGGAGCTCATCATCGAGAACTATTCGTTCTTTGCCTATCTTTTTGAATTCGACCGGGCGACGTTTGGCGCCGAATTTGAGTTTCTTTACCAGCGTCAAAATGACAATGGCGCGTTGTTGTTCAGTAGCAAAACCGATGTCTCTGACAACGCTACACAGTTGTTGTTTGCAGAGGCCAGCGAAAGCGATCTGTACGACCTCGGCGTGGACGTGGCGCAGAAGGTAACCGCCATGTCGGAGGACCTGCAAAAGATCACCACTTCACTGCGTATGACCTACGACGACAAGGATCTGATTTTTTACCTATCACTGGATGAACCCTATCGCAGATTGACCTTTACCTCGGCTTCGCGGAAGAGTAATACGGATCAAACCCAGCAGATAAATTTTACGACGGGATATTACCTGCGGAATGATTCCATTGTTCTCCAGTCGCCGTTGGCCGGGATTTTTGCGGGCGTGACTACATCGATCAAAGGTGTACAGCTAGACAGCGATCAAGGCAGCACGCTGACCCTGTGTGGGGATCCGATACCGGTGCATGGCTATAAAGGTGTGACGTCTGCAGGTGACGACATACTGTTGGAAACGACCCTGGCGGATGCCAGTGGCCCTACCTTTGTGGCTACAGACCTTTATTCTGCGCCCGTGGGTAACGTTGCCTACCTGGGCGAATCTGCATATGGTCAGGTCATTGCCGATCTGCCGACGGCGACGCACTTTCAGCTTTACTATAATACCGTCCTCTCGGACGGTTCTGTATTGACCGGCATTGGCTTCCGCATACAAAACCCTAACAACACGGTTACGTACGCGTTATGGGAATTTGAACCGATCTTCGATGGCAACAACGTGAAATTCAATTTTGCGCCCGAGATTAGCCAGTTAGGTACCGGGACTACTTCGGAGGAAAACCTCGCCGCTGTTACAAAGTATGTTGAATACCTGACGAACGGCGGCAATACTTTTGTATTCCAATACAGCGAAGGTGTCTATGAGTTCAGCAATCCCTGTACTGATTGGAGCGTACTTTTGATCGGACAAAGTGAATAACCCATATGATAACACAACCCTAATCCGTTACAAAACCTAAATCTTAATAATCATGCGAAACCCTTATCCAATTACCAAATCTTTGCTTGCGCTGGCCATTGTTGGTGTAAGCCTGTCGGCGTGTAAAGACGACGATAGTGAGCCAACGCCCCGCGCCACTCTTTCCTTTGAAAAAAGTACGGTATCCGCCGGCGAAGGCAGCGGTGTCGTTACTGTAAACATTGTGCTGGATCGCGGCGCAGCGGAAGATATGACAGTGTCGTATACACTGGCCGGAACGGCCGTCGATAAATTGACAGCGGCGGGCGCGGCGGCGGACTATGAAATCATCGGCGATCATGGCGAGGTTGACATCAAGAAAGGAGAAACCAGCGGCGCGATCGAGATCCAAATTGTTTCCGACGGGGCATATGAGGGTAATGAAACCATCGACATCACCCTGGACGACGTCGATGTCGACAATGTAGATATTGCCGAGAACAATACGACCAAAGTAACGATCCTGGACGATGAGGACGAAGGCGACGTTGTACAGATCTCGTTCGACGAAACGAGCATTGTTACCAGCGAAGATGTTACCGAGCTTTCGGTGGTATTAAATCTGAGCAAACCGGCTCCTGAAAGGCTAGTCTTAAACTATACCCTGGACGGCAGTGCCCTCGATTCTTTGTTCGCATTTGAAAACGATGCGTCATTCCTTGCCGACTATTATGTTGTCAATGGTGAAGGCGGTGAAATCGTAATTGAAAAAGGCGCCACCACTGCCACAATCGACCTCTTCATTTACACCGACATCTTCCTGGAAGATGATGAGACCATTGAAATCTCACTAACCTCAAATTCCGTCGCAGCAGCAGTAGACCAGGAGCCGGTGGAGATTCAAGTCAATCAGCAAGATGGAAGAGTTATCCAATTAGAATGGGAAGATTCCGGCGCTGATATGGACCTTTTATTGTGGGCCGCCGACCCTGGAGAGGATCTTAAAAGGTTCTTCTCCTCTGCATTTGGGTTCACTGACCGGCCCGAGACCATTATTATTCCAGACGTACTTGAACTTCCGGATGCTGACTTTGGTGTCAGCCCTATCTACTTCAGTGGTACCGACAACGAGCTCAACTTCCTGGTGGCGCATGCGACGTTTGCTGACGGCGACTTCCTGGATGATGTAACGGTCAAAGAAGCCAAGTATACCCTGAACAACATCAACAACACCTGGGATCAACAAACTGGCGGCCAGATTCCTCTTGTTGCCCAGACGTTTACCAAACGGGACGGCGTTTACGGGAACATTTCCGGGATCACCGTGGCCGGTGAAGGCAGCCGCCGCACGTCGACGAAACCCGCGCCTGCAGACGTTCGCCATCGTTCGGCTCGTCTGCAAAACACCGTGCGGAGCTTCAACCGTTAATAGACAATAGTAATTATAGCAAGAGGTCCAGCAATGCTCAGTTTGCTGGACCTCTTTTTTTATTCATACCGCAAGGCGCGGGTGGGATTCGCCAATGCTGTCCGTAGCGACCGGGCGGCTATCAACAGCAACGTCAGGCCGAGAATGGCCACGACGGGCAACACAAAACACCACCAGGCCGGCGGCACGCGATACACGAATGCCTGTAACCACTGGATGCTGAAGTAGTAGGCCAACGGTGTCGCCACCGCACAGGACAGGCCAATCAAGATCAGGTAGGGCTTCGACATGAGCAGAATGATACTGTCGACGGATGCACCCAGTACTTTGCGGATGCCCATTTCTTTGGTACGCTTCGACACCGCGAGTGAGACCATGCCAAACACGCCGGTGAAGACAATAACCAGCATCAGCCCTGTAGCCAGGTTGGAGGCTTTTTTCAATCGAATTTCATTCTTATACAGTTTTGCCAGCTCCTGGTCCATGAAGGCATATACGAACGGGTCGTCGGGAAATACCCGGCGCCATTTCGTTTCTACGGCGGCTACAGCGCCGGCCATATCGCCCGCCTCCAGCTTGATGGAGAAGTGCCGGAAGGCTTTGGTGCCACGGGTATGTAGGAAGGCCATAGGCTTCACATTTTCGTGCAGGGAGAAGAAGTGAAAGTCTTTGATGATACCGGCGACGGTGAACACGACCGTGTCGCCTTTTATTCGCACCTTATCTCCTACTCCTATGCCGAGTGCCTTGCCGGCGGATTCATTGACGACGAGGTCGCCCAGGTGCCAGGCATGTTGTTCGTCTGCCAGAAATACACCTTCTTTGATGGGGATACCATAGGTATCGGCAAAATGCTCGTCGGTCATCAGCATGGGCATGTCGAGAGCTTTGTCTTCCTCCACTCCCTGGCGATAGAACTGCAGCTGATTGCCATAGTTACCGGCGGGGATTTCCCAGGACAGGCTTACATTCTTTACCATCGGCAAGGCCAGGAATTCCAATCGTGCGGCTTCCATCGAGCGTACACCTTCTTCGGACCAGCGACGCGGAACGGAGGAGATCGTCAACACATAGTCTTTGTTATACCCCAGGTCTTTTTGTAAGAAGAATGCTACCTGGCGTGTGATGACGATGGAAAATGCGAAGACACCCATGGCCAGTATAAATTGCAGGGCGACGAGAGACCGCGAAAGGCCACCGCCTGCCTTGAGCGATGAGGCCTTGTTACGAAGTGATTCGACGGCATTGTAGGATGAAAGCAGGAAAGCAGGATAGGCACCGGCAAGCAGTCCCACGGTGAGCGTAAGCAGAAGCATCACGCCGGTAAACTTACTACTCAGATCACCGAGCGCAGGCAGGGCGATGCCCAACACATCACTGGCATAAGGACGCGCCAGCATGTATACACCCAATGCCAGCAGAAACGCTCCGATGCTCAGGGCCAACGACTCCGACAGGAACTGGGTGATGAGCTGCCCCCGACGACTGCCGATGGCCTTGCGCACGCCAATCTCGCGGAGGCGTCCCAAGGCGCTGCCAATGGTGATGTTAATAAAATTAATCACGGCAAGCACCAGAATAAAGGCGGCTATGGCGGATACGGTATAGACCAGTTTCCTGACGCGGCCGTCATTTGCCTCCAGGTAGTAGGTACGCAACGGGGTGAGCGATACGATAAGCTTGCGCAGGCCCTCGGGCGTTTGTGTCTGCATGATTTTAGCGATGGCCTGTTCGGCATCCGCACGCATGGCGCCTGCGCGGAGCTTGAGGTAGCTGACCATGACGCCACTCTCCCATTTCGCGGGGTCGTTCAAATTATATACATCGTTTTTTTGCAGACACAGGAAAATCTGCGCATTCATGTCCAGCAGGTCGGTGATGGAGTTTCGGGGCAGGTCGTCGAGCACGGCGGTTATTGTATAGTCATAGCGCTTGCTATCGCCCGACTCACCCGACAGTGTGAGTACTTCGCCTATTACGTTCGTACGATTAAAGAATCGCAGCGCGGTAGTCCGCGTGACTACCATGGAGCGTGTATCGCGGAAGGGCTTCACGGCGTCACCATGCAATATGGGCAGCCCCAGGAACGAGACCAGGGTCGAGTCGCCGATCAGGCTCTGAATACGGAAGTGCTGGTCTTCTCTGGACACGGTAATCATCTTGTCCCAGTAGCGATAGTATCCTTCGAACAACGACGGATACTGCTCGGTGGCTGCTGCTGCCAATGGAGCGGGTGATAGGAAGGGATGCCAGAAAGCACCGTCGGTCGTGGCCGTTTCCGCCATGTATAGGCGATCGACATCGCGCAACGAATTGTTTACACGAAGCTCCTGGTCGACAAAGATGCCGGTCATCAATGCGAAGGCCAACCCCATGGTGAGGCCGAGGATGTGAATGGCCGCGTGGGTCTTTTGCTTCCACAGGACGCGCAGCATGACCTTGCCGTAGTTTTGTATCATCGATGCAGGGGTTAGGGGGTACGAGAATTTGTTTCGCAGCAGTATGCCGGGGCGGAAGAAGCGCAGCACCTGCCAGGTAAACCGGCGACGGGCTATGCGATGGCCGACAGCAGCATGATCTATTTCAAATTGCTCGAGCAAATCGCCCTCAATACTTTCGCATAGGGCCGGTGGGCAGAACCAACGCAGGAAGCGCAGGGCCATCGCGGGCGGTTGTCCGGATTGCTGGTGCATGGCTATGCCGCGGTTATGTTAAGCTGCGGGATCAGTTTCCAAAGGTCCATGCGGGCTTCTTTCATCGTGCGCAACATGGAGAGGCCGGCGTTGGTGATGTTGAAGATTCGCTTCCGCCGGCCGCCGCGGGCGTTTGTGACACCGCCCATGGTCGACTTGACCAGGCCTTTATCTTCGAGACGGTACAACGTGACGTGTACGGCGCTGAGGTTGGATTCGCGGTCGAGGCGGTCTTTAATGGCTGTTACAATGGCATTTCCATAGGCTTCTTCGCCTAATACCCCTACCATGGTTAATACCAATTCTTCAAACTCGCCGAGGTATTCTTTGCTCATTTGTATATGTTTTGTAAAACAAATAACGGGATTTGTATATGTTTTGTTAGACAAATGGCAATATTTTTAATATCGCACTGTATATCAGCAATTTAACAGCTGATCCAATTGGAAAGAGTGGCTGTGAGCTGAAGTGATAAAGGGAGGATGTCTCCGTGTTGAGTCCGAGTATAATCCGAGTATAGCCCGAGTTGAGTCCGTGCTAAGGGACGGGCACATGACACGGTCATTTATGTTTTGGCACGCTGGGTGTTGGGATTAAAAGGTTACGTCGGCGGAGCGTTGGATGTCGGTGTAGGTCTGTTCGATGGCTTCGCGTAGGGTCTGTAGGTCCCCCAGGTATTTTTTTACGCGGGGGCGGTCTTTCATGATCTCGTAATGTTCTTCGAGCAGGCCCTGAAAGTCGTCCCGCAGGCGGGTGCAGAAATATTCGCGCGCGTTTTCGAGGCGAGTGTATGCCGGCTGGAAATCGTTCTGGACGGATGCCTCTTGTACGATGCGCCGGAGCTGTTCCTGGAACCGCTGTGCTACATTTTGCAGGACGTTCATTTTCATGACCATGTCGTCGGTCATGGCTTCCGCATCGGCCTTGTCGCGGAACATGCGTTGGGACAACTCGTCACGGAAGCGGATGAGCTCATCTTGAACACCAGCCAGGTCGAATAGGGCGGCTACCGCTTCCAATGCCATCTGTCGCCGCTCTTGTCGCAATATGGGGCCCAGCGATTCGAGGGATGCTTCTTCCTGGGCAAACCGAATGATGCGTTCATCGGTCATGATACTGCTGGCAACTATACGGGATTGCAGCACGATGCCCTGTAGCGACGTGCACCGACTTAGCGCTACGTATACTTGTCCTGCCGCGAAGGAGCTGCCGGCATCGACGATGGCGCGTTCGAAAGTCAGGCCCTGGCTTTTGTGAATGGTCACGGCCCAGGCCAACCGAATGGCGTACTGGGTAAACTCTCCGAGGATCTCTTCCTCGACCTGTCGCGTGCGGGGATTGAATGTATAACGGATATTTTTCCACGTGTCTTTCTGCACCTCCAGCTCGGGTCCTTCACCAGGAAAAATAACGACGATGCGATCGGACGTCATGTGGGTGATGCGTCCGATCTTGCCGTTGTAGTAACGGCGCACGCGCTCCATGTCGTTCTTGATAAACATCACCTGTGCGCCGACGCGCAAGTGCAGTACGCGGTCGGTCGGGAAGTTGCGTTCGGGAAAGTCGCCACGTACCTCTCCTTCGAAGCGCGAGGTAGGCCCCGGCAGCTTTTCGAGCTCTCCGGCGTTGATCGCGTCGGCTTTGTGGTTGTGCGTGGTCAGCGTGATGTATTGTTCGTGCGCGGATGGGCGGAAGCCAGGTTGATACCGTTCGTGCAACCGGAGGTAGTCTTCCTCTTCCATGGTATTGTTGCGCACATTGTTCAAAATGCGAATGAAGTCGGGATCGCGCTGGCGGTAAATCTTCTTTAGCTCGAGGTACAGGGGCTTTACCTGTTGCAGGACACGCGCCTGGAAAAAGAATGGTCCATCGTAATATTCGCGCAGGATGCGCCACTGGTCGTCGGGGATGACGGGGGGCAGTTGAAACAGGTCGCCGATGAACAACACCTGCACGCCCCCAAAGGGGCGGTATGGTTTCCGCCGAATGTATCGCAGTACGGTGTCGATGGCGTCGAGAGTATCGCTACGCACCATCGAGACTTCGTCGATGATAAGCAGCTCCAGCGCGCGAATGACGGCGCGCTTCTCGGAATCGAGCTTGAGATCCTGCAGCAACGAATATTTATCGCTCATGTCGTCGGCATGTTCGAAGCCAGGCTTTACGTCGGGCACAAAGGGCGTGAACGGCAGCTGAAAAAAGGAATGGATGGTGGTGCCGCCGCAGTGAATCGCGGCCACGCCGGTAGGCGCCACGATAACCGTGTTCTTTTTTGTGGTATTCTTGATGTGCCGCAGGAAGGTGGTCTTACCGGTGCCGGCCTTGCCTGTAAGGAATACAGGGCGGGAGGTTTGATGAATGAATTCCTCCGCCATGTCAAAGAGTATATTTCGTTCGATATCAACGGGGGCGGAAAGCATGGCCCCAAAGATAACGAAAAAGACGCGATGGCCGTCAGCGTCCGAACAAGCGCTTGAGAAAGCCCTTTTTCTTTTTCCCGGGTTCGCCGAAGGCTCGTTTTTCCTCTTTGTCTTTTTTACCGAACAGGCGCTGGAACATGTTACTGTCCGATCGGTATAGATCGCAGGCAAGCTTGTCGGCCAGGGATGGATAGAGCGCGGGGAAGCGGGCCTGGCTGATGCTGACGAACCGGTTATCGGCATTGACCTGATGCAGGAAATCGCCGACGATGGGCAGGGCTGTGCGGGCTCCCTGACCGAGCGAGGTTTTGCGGAACCGAATGCGCGGATCGTCGGCACCTACCCAGGAACCGATGACCAGACGCGGGGTCATGGCAATGAACCAGCCATCGGCGTTGGATTGCGTTGTACCGGTCTTGCCGGCGATGTCGTTTTGTATGCCGTAGCGCGACCGGAGGCCGGCGGCGGTGCCTTCGTTGACGGTGTGTTTCAGCATTTCAACCATCATCTGCGCTGTTTCGGGCGACATGGCCTGTACGGGCTTGTCCGAGGCTGTGAAAACTTCTAATGACTTGCCGGAGTGGTCGTGGATGGCTGTAAGGTAGTAGGGTGTGCTCGTCTTGCCATTGTTGACAAAGCACGCATAGGCACGCACCATTTCAATCATTGAGATGTTGGCTGCGCCGAGGGCGATGGCGGGCACAGCCGGCAAGTCGCTTTCGATGCCCATGCGGCGGGCCAGCGCGATGGTGTTGTCAATGCCGGCTTTTTCCAGCACGCGTACCGACACCGTGTTGACCGAGTACGTCAGGCCGCCGGTGAGTGAGTACTTACGGTCGTAGTTCTCTTCCGTATTTTCCGGCTTCCAGCCTTCGACATTGGTATATTCCGTTTTTGCAGCGGACACAAAATCGCAAGGATCGACACCCTGTTCCAGGGCCGCTGCATATACGATCGGCTTAAAGGTCGAGCCGATCTGTCGGCGGGTGTTTTCCCGCACGTGGTCGTATTGAAAGAACCGGTGGTTGATTCCCCCTACCCACACACGGACGGCACCCTGACGCGGGTCGATGGCCAACATACCTGCCTGCAGAAACCGGAGGTAATGCCGAACAGAATCGTATGGGCTCATGACACGTTCCTTCTCCCCTTCTTCCGTGAGCACATTCATGAGGACCGCCTCCTGCATGGCATGGATGATCTCTTCATGGCCCAGTCCCTGACGGGCCAGTGACCGGTAGCGCTCGGATTTACGCAAGGCATTGTCCAGAACGGCCGGTTTGTTATACCAGGGATCTTTACTGCCCCAATGTTCCAGGAACCGTTTCTGAAGTCCCGCCATTTGATTGTTCACAGCGACTTCGGCATATTGTTGCAATCGCGAGTCGATCGTGGTATAGATCTTTAAGCCATCGGTATACAGGTTATAGGGCTTACCGTTGGCTTTTGTATGTTGCTCACACCACTCCTGCAGCTCTTCCCGGAGATATTCGCGGAAGTACGGCGCTAACCCGGTGTGATGGCTGATCTGGTTATATGAAAGCCTGACAGGCCGCGCCTGTGCCGTCGCCGCGTCTTCCTGCGATAGCTTATTATATTTTCTCATTTGCGCCAGCACGACGTTGCGCCGCAGTGTGGCTCGCTCGGGGTGCAGACGAGGATTATAATACGACGTGGCTTTGAGCATGCCGACTAACACGGCCGCCTGGTCGACGGTGAGTGCCGCCGCATGTACCGAATAAAACCGTTGCGCGGCGGCTTCGATGCCATAGGTATTGTCGCCGAATGGAACTGTGTTGAGGTATAATGCCAGCAGCGATTCTTTGTTGTATACCGCTTCGAGCCGTGAAGCCAGAATCATTTCGCGGATTTTGTTGATAGGCATCGAGAACAGCCAGTATTCACGCCGGGGATATAAATTTTTAGCAAGCTGTTGTGTTAACGTACTGCCGCCACCGGACGACTCCTGCTGCAGCAGGATGCTTTTTATCATCACGCGCATGAGGCTCTTGCCATCTATGCCACCATGCTCAAAGAAACGTATGTCTTCCGTGGCCACGACAGCGTCGACCACATGACGCGGCAGTGTGGCGTAGTTAACATTGGATCGTTCCTGTATGAAGTAGCGCCCCAGCAGCACGCTGTCAGCGCTATATATTTCTGTCGCCAGGGGATTTTCAACGGCTTTCAGCTCTTCCTTATCGGGAAGATGTCCGAGGGCTCCCGTCCAGGTAAGTATAAACAGGATCAATACGCCGGACACGGATGCACCGATAAATGCCGCGGCGACATAAAATATTTTTCGCAATGTCGTGCGGCTCTGAAACGAAACCCACACTCGACGCCAGGTTTCGCGGAAGCGCGGTAAAAAATCAAACTTCATTCTACGGTCTTTGGATAAAAAAACGCAGGATTGAATACAATGTTATTCAATCCTGCCTGATTGTAAGCCTAACTGACTTTTACTTCGCCAAAAAAGCAGTCAACATCCAGTGGTGCTTTTCAAGCTTGTTAATAAACTTCTTGATCATCTCTTCGGTACCGGAGTCACCTTGCTCGGCAGCTGCGTGAACGGCGTCTGCCATAAAATGCAGCAGGATGGTAAAATCACCCAGCACTTCGCGGACCATGGTGCTAGACTCCAGGTCTGTTCCTGTTTCTTTTATGGTGGAGACTTTCAGGTAATCTTTCAGGGTGCTCAGGGGCGTCTGGCCGAATACACGGATGCGTTCCGCGAGCTCGTCGATATTCACGAGCGTTTCGGTATAAAGCTCTTCGAATTGCTCGTGTAAGTCGAAGAAATCGGAGCCTTTGACGTTCCAGTGGTAGTTGCGAAGTTTTTGATAGTGAACGCTATAATTGGCCAACACTTCGTTCAGCGCATGCGAGATACGCTCAACTTCTTCTGGCGACCAACCCAGTTTCATGGGTTTCGCTTTTGCCAGACGGTTATCCATTTGCGTCTTGGCTACATTCTCCACATCTGCTTTTGATTCCATACGTGCTCATTGTTGGTTCATTGGCACGTACGCAATTTTCATTCCCGCCACCAGGATAGAAGCGCATCAAATCTCTGAGGATATTTTTCCTCACCCCCCCTACTTTACATAGGGGGCCAGTACGCGCGCCCAGATTTCATAGCCATTGGCTTTCATGTGCAGACCGTCGTCGATAAACAGATCGTCTTTTACCTTACCGCTGGGATCGAGCATGGGTGTCCATACATCAGCATAGGTGACATGTTTATTCTTTTCTGCCCACGCTTTCAGCATGCCATTAAAAGTGGTATAGGTCTCGCGAAGATTCCAACGCGCGAGGCTCGGCTTGGCGGCAATGAAGACTACGTTTACCCGACGAGAGACTTTTTTGCGAATGAGGTGTAACAAACTATCGGCCTGGCGCATAACTTCTTCGGGCGTTTTGCCGGATGCCAGATCGTTGTCGCCTTCATAGATAAAGATCTGTTTAGCATGATAGGGTAAAATGAGCTTGTCGAAATAATAGATCAGGTCACTCATGTGTGAGCCCCCAAAGCCCCGGTTTAGCACATTCTTGCCGGGAAAGGACGAGGCGATGTCGGGTCGCCACAGGCGAACACTGGAGCTACCCGTAAACAAGATGAGATTTTTCTTCTTTACCGTGGTGTCGCCCGCAACCAGGTTTGTTACTTCTGTTTCAAAACGCCGTGGATCTTGCGCGACCGCTGCAAATTCCAGTAACAGCAGGCCGGCGAGGAGGAGTAGGTTTCGCATTAAAAGGAAAGGGATTAAGTTGAAGAACGACTAGTAGTTATTCGAACAGGTCGGAGCTGAGGTAGCGGTCGCCGCGATCGCAGACGATGAATACAATCACTCCTTCGGTAATTTCGGAAGCGATCTGCAGCGCGGCGCTTAACGCTCCACCACTGCTCATGCCGGCCAGTACACCTTCTTCGCGTGCCAGGCGTTTCGTGTATGTCCGTGCATCTTGCTCGCGTACGTCCACGACGCGGTCTACGCGGTGTGGCTCAAAGATCTTGGGTAAGAATTCGGGAGACCACCGGCGAATGCCCGGAATGCACGAGCCTTCGGTGGGCTGCGTGCCTACGATCTGTATGGCGGGATTTTGTTCTTTCAAGAAGCGCGACACCCCCATGATGGTGCCAGTGGTGCCCATGGCCGACACAAAGTGTGTGACCTTACCGGCGGTGTCGCGCCAGATCTCGGGGCCGGTGGTGCGGTAATGCATACCGTAGTTGTCGGCGTTGCCAAATTGGTTGAGGATGTGATATCCTTCTTCGGCAGCCATTTTCTCTGCCAGCTCGCGCGAGTATTCGATGGTTCTGGCAGCCGGCGTCAGGATCACCCTGGCGCCGTAGGCTTCCATGGCCAGGACACGCTCGCGTGTGGAGTTGTCGGGCATGACGAGGGTCATTTCCAGTCCCATGATCCGCGCGATCATGGCCAACGCTATGCCGGTGTTGCCACTGGTGGCTTCTACCAGTTTATCGCCGGGCTTGATCTGTCCGCGTTCAAGCGCCGCGGTAATCATGCCGTAGGCGGCGCGGTCTTTTACGCTTCCGCCGGGGTTATTTCCTTCGAGCTTTCCGTAGATGGTTACCCGCTTATTGACCGGGATGGTCTGCAGGGTTACGAGGGGCGTGTTACCGATGAGGTCTGCGAGGTTCATATAAAGTCTGAAATTCCTTATTTGAAGATGACCATGTCGGTCTGATTGGTATCGTCGTTGAACATTTTTGCCTGGTAGTAGATTTTCGACTGCGGGGGTACGCTGCGCGTAAGCCAGACGTTGCCACCGATCACGCTGTCGTGACCAATGGTTGTCTCGCCGCCGAGTATCGTCGCGCCGGCATAGACGACGACGTTGTCTTGCAGTGTGGGGTGGCGCTTGCGCCGGGCGTCTTCTTTGTTGACACTCAATGCGCCCAGGGTAACACCCTGGTATATCTTTACATGATCGCCAATGATGGTCGTCTCGCCGATTACCACGCCCGTGCCGTGGTCGATGCAGAAATAGTCGCCGATGGCTGCTGCCGGATGAATATCGATACCCGTACGGCTGTGCGCATGCTCGGTAATGATCCGCGGGATGTCTACCACGTTCTGGCGATATAGTTGGTGCGCCATGCGATAGGCGGCAATCGCATAGAAACCAGGATAGGTACGCACAACTTCACCCGCGCTTTTTGCAGCCGGGTCACCGGCATACATGGCGGCCACATCTTGTTGTATTTTTTCAAAGACGTTGGGAAGGGCATCAAAGAAATCGGCTGCTAATTGCACCGCGCTGTGTGTACCGGTGGCGGCATTGTTCCGCAGCAGCCGGGCAAGGTCGCGTTGAAGCCGTTCCATAAGCTCGGTAAATTGCTCTTCCGAGAGATGTGCCAACTGGGTGAAGTCAGCAAAGAGTGCTCCGAGCAATTCCACAAAGAAGTGCTGCACCTCTGCCGGCGACGGGCAGGTAGGACACACCAGGTGTGATTGATAGAGCTTTCGTACGAACGTTTTATCCATGCACGTGTCGGTCAGCGATGCTTGTTGAAACAAAAAACGAGAATTCTTTCGAATAACACACGCTTTTTAACAATCAGTTCCGGGGATTAACATCTTAATTCCCAGATTCCGGAAATCTTTATCCCGCATTCATAACCCGACAGACGGGATTTTGTCTATTAGCATAGCCGATTCGGGTATTTTTCATTTTCCGCCTTGCAGAAATGATCGAGATATGAGCGTAGGTCGTTACGTCAGGAGTGTACAAGATCGGGTCAAGCCGGTTATTCCACGGCCTCGATGCGGTATGTCTTTTTGTTAAACTGAAATTCATCGCCCACTTTCCGTCCTATGAGCAGGGTACCGATCGGTGATGCCGGGGAGATTGCGAAGTACGCTTCTTTGCCTTGACCAAGTGCACCGGCGCTTACCGCTATATAGAAGTTTCCTTGTGTGGTTCTTACGGCGCTGCCGAGCTGTATGATCGGGGCACTCCGCAGCGGGTCGATCTGCTCAAGTACCTGTTGGAGCTTTCTGTTTTCCTGTAGCTGCGCGTTCAGCTTCTCCATTTCGTTTTGAGCCATGGCACGGGCGGTCTCATATTTATCGCCGGCGGTGCTTTTGGTCTCTTCATCGGCCGACTCTTTTACCTCTTGCAGGGCCTGGCTGATGTCCTGGATGCGACGCTGTACATGGTCCCGGCAGAGCGCGTAAAGTTTTTGCTTGTGTGTGCTCATGTGTGTTTAAAAACGCTTCGTGAAATTCTACAATATTGATATTTTGGACACCATATTTCCTAGTATTATCATGATGAATCCTCCGAAATCATTTTTCCAGCTTCTGGCCGTGGCGCTGTTCCTGCTGCCGGGTGTTTTACCTGCTCAGCAGAAAGAAATTGTCACTTTTCCACTCCGCGGGTTTTGTATTGCTGCGCCGCGCCCTGCGGACGTCGATCAGTTCGTGAAGTTTATTACGGAGGAACTCGTCCCGCGGAAGGTAAATACCCTGATTTTACGGATTGACTGGAACTACCAGTTTGTTCACCATCCGGAGCTACGCGACAGCGTGGCCCTGAGCAAGGAGGATGTTAAGAAGATGGTGTGGGCGTGTAAGCGTGGTAACATTCGCGTGATTCCGCAGATCAACCTGTTGGGCCACCAGTCCTGGGCAGGAACCGTTCACAACCTGCTGCGGGTTTATCCGCAGTTGGATGAGACGCCCCACGTCAAGATGCCCGAAAAGTATAGCTGGCCCAACGCCGACGGACTTTATTGCAAGAGCTATTGCCCTTTGCACCCGGACGTGCACCCGATCGTATTTTCACTGATGGATGAGATCTGTGACGCTTTTGAGTCGGACGCATTTCATGCCGGCATGGACGAGGTCTTCTATATCGGCGACGATAAGTGTCCGCGGTGTGGCGGTCGTGACAAGGCCGAGCTTTTTGCCGGTGAGGTGCGGGTGTTGCGCGACTACCTGGCGCAACGCAACCGGCAACTGTGGATCTGGGGCGACCGCCTGATCGATGGTAAGACGACAGGATTGGGCATGTGGGAGGCCAGTCTGAACAATACACACCGGGCCGTTGATATGATCCCCAAAGATGTTATGATCTGTGACTGGCATTATGAGCGCCCTGACAAGACACCGGTATACTTCGCTATGAAAGGTTTTAAAGTGGCGACGTGTCCCTGGCGTAATCCGTCGGTGGCGTTAAGTCAGGTGGAAGACATGCGTACCTTCCGGCGGGATGCCACTCCGGAAATAAAGGAGAACTTTCAGGGTATCATTCAAACGGTGTGGTCGGACACGCGCAGTTTTCTGGATGGATATTATGGCAAGAAAAAGGACCCGGCGGACAAGGGCAACACGCCCTGGAATTGTTTTCGAACGATCTATTAAGTTGTTTCCCCGGTGCGATTATCGTGTGTGAAATTGTATCTTTAGCACCCATGAACACCTACTCTATTCTGCTGGTTGAAGACGATCCAGACGACGTTGAGCTGATGATACAGGCACTACACGACAACGGCGTGCCATATCATATGGAGACGATCAGCCAGGGTGACAAGGTGGTGCCGCACCTGGAGCATTGTGCGGCGCTGCCGGACATCGTTGTGCTGGATTTGAACTTGCCCAAACTTCACGGGCGGGAAATCTTAACCCGTCTCAAAGCGCAGCCACGTCTGCAAAGTCTGCCGGTCGTTATTCTCACGACCGCTTCTTCGCAGCAGGAGCGCGACCAATGCCTGCAGCTGGGCGCCGACCTGTTTATTACCAAGCCGTCTACTGTGAAAGGATTTAATGAAATGATTGCGGCTATTGTCGAGTGCGTGCGTCAGCAGCCAGACTTGCGCCGCTAGCACTACAGCAGATGTCTTTCGATGGCCTGCGCCACGCCGTCGTCAATGTTTGCCTCGGTTATTTCTTTTGCCAGAACTTTTACTTCCTCCCGGGCATTCGCCACGGCTATCCCCCATCCGGCCGATGCGAGCATATCCATATCGTTATAGTTGTCGCCAAACGCCAGGGCATTCGAGGCATTCAATCCGTAACAGATCTTGAGCACCAGTTCCATAGCCGACGCCTTGGAGATGGCGCGCGGTGCTATTTCAAGGTAGGTGGATTTGGATCGATAGGCATGCACGGCTGTCGAAAAGCCGCGCTCGAGGGCTTCTTGCAGCGTGGAGATCTCTTCTTCCGGCCCCATACACATGACTTTATGCGCACCCGTACCAACCTGTTCCCAGCGCGGCAAAACGTTTGCCGCGACATCAATTTGTGGTGTCACTTTCGTGATCCGCGCTTCGCGCTCTGTCCATTTGTCGTACCCGGGGGCATACCAATTGTCTTGCTCATACAGGCTTACGTGCAGCGTGGAGCCGGTGGTTAAGCGCAGGATCTCGCGGCAGATGGATACGGGAATGACCACGGAGTCCAATACCTCCGGTTGTGCTCCATCTTGCCGTAGTACGTACCCGCCGTTGTAACAGATCAACGGATGGTTGGTGATGCCCAACTCCTGTTGTAAGTGCCGCATGGCGGCCGGCATACGCGACGAGGCCAGGATGACGGGTATGGTGGCTTTTATTCGCCCAATGGTTGCGATGGTGCGGGGTGACAGCTCGCGGCGGCTGTCCAGCAGGGTTCCGTCTATGTCGGCGCAAACGGCGCGGAGCTGTTCTCTCAGGGGTATGCTCATGTTTGCGCAATATCTTCAAGTGTGCCGACTGGAAGAAGCGTCGTCTACTATTTTTTTGGAATTCTGTGGAATTGACACCCGGCTCTGGGGTCTGTTAGGCCTCCAACCGCTGGCAGGGATTTTACAGTACCTATAAAAAAACAGACACTTTTATGATAGCACGTGACGGTTCATTTGTAAGCCTCTGGCAGGAAATGCCGGTCTACGGTTCCCTGCACCGGGCGCAGCAAGATACCTCCTACGATGTAGCCATTGTGGGCGGGGGAATTACAGGTATAACGACCGCCCTCCTGCTGCAGCAGGCCGGAAAGAGATGTATTTTGGTAGAGGCCGAGAATCTTGGCTTTGGCACAACGGGGGGTACGACGGCGCATTTAAACACGCTGCTCGACACACCCTATACGACGATCATCCAGAACTTTGGAACCTCCGGCGCGCAGTCCGTAGCGCGCGCGGCACGCGAGGCTGTCGATCTCATTCAACGGCATGTATCGACGTATGGGATTGACTGTGGCTTTGAAGAAGCCGCAGCGTATTTGTTTTCGCAGGATGAAAAGCAGTCGAAAGAGCTTCAGGATATTTTTGACGCGAGCCGCACGGTAGGGTTGGCGATACAGTACACCGACAGCATTCCACTGCCCATACCAATGCAGAAGGCTGTGCGTGTAGAACGACAAGGCAAGTTTCACCCCTTGCGCTATGTGCACGCGCTCGCCCATGCTTTCGAGGCGCTCGGCGGGGCGATCTTGCAATATGCGCCTGTGACAAAGGTTACGGAAGGAGATGTTGTTTTGATAGATGCCGGCGGGAAATCGATCCGTGCGCACAACCTGGTATATGCCACGCACACGCCGCCGGGGATAAACCTGCTGCACTTGCGCCTGGCTCCCTGGAGAAGCTATGCTATGGCCGTTACCCTGGCCGATGGCAAATACCCGGAAGGTCTTTGCTATGATATGTATGATCCTTACCATTACTACCGCACGCAGGTTGTCGACGGCAAGTCGTATTTGATTGCGGGTGGAGAAGATCACAAGACGGGGCACGAGGAAAATACGGAAAAGCGTTTTCGTACGTTGGAGGCACATGTTCGAAAATACTTTGCGGTTGAATCGATCGCGTATCAGTGGTCGTCTCAATACTTTGAACCCGTCGACGGATTACCGTATATCGGCAACCTGCCCATGCATGGAAACAATATCTATGTCGCCACGGGGTATGGCGGCAACGGTATGACCTATAGCACTGTCGCCGCAGGGATCTTGCGCGACCTGATCACGAAGCAAGAAAATGTATACCAGGAGCTGTTTAGTCCGTCGCGCATTAAACCGGTGGCAGGCTTTACAAGCTTTATGCAAAACAACCTGGATGTGGCGAAGAACCTGATCGGCGGTTGGTTTTCCTCGGAGGCCTTACAAGATCTGGCGAATCTTGCCCCCGGTGAGGGCAAGGTTGTAGAATACGAAGGCAAGTCGATCGCTTTGTCGCGCGACAGCGAAGGCGCGTTGCATGCCGTGTCGCCGACGTGCACACACATGGGATGCCATGTCGCCTGGAACCTTGCCGAGCAAAGCTGGGATTGCCCCTGCCATGGCGCGCGGTACTCGCCGGACGGAAAGGTGCTGACCGGCCCTGCGAGCGCAGACCTGGAGGTTGTGTCGCTACGCAGCGCGGTGGAGTCTAATTCGTAATACTGCCATGCTACTATGCCTGAAGGTCCGTCGATCGTCATATTGAAAGAAGCTGCCAATGTGTTTGTCCGAAAAAAAATACTGCATGCTTCTGGCAACACCAAGCAGTTTGATCCGGCGATGCTGGAGGGTAAATCTATTCGCAGCTTTAAAAGTTGGGGAAAGCATTTTCTAATTTGCTTCCCCTCCTTTACACTTCGAATTCATTTTTTGTTGTTCGGATCGTATCTCATCAACGAGCGAAAGGATAAAACTCCTCGCCTTAGCCTTCAATTCAAGCACGGCGAGATAAATTTTTATGCTTGCGCATTGCGCATGCTGGAAGAGCCGCTGGACGACCTCTACGACTGGGCGGCGGACGTGATGAGTGACCAGTGGGACCCGGCACAGGCACTGCAAAAGCTCAAGGACAATCCCGACATGCTGGTTTGTGATGCATTGCTGGATCAGTCTATCTTTTCGGGCTCCGGGAACATTATCAAAAACGAAGTGCTTTTCCGGACACATATCCATCCGCAAAGCCTTGTGGGAAAATTACCAGCGGTCAAGCGCCGACAGCTGGTCGACGAAGTGGTGCGCTATAGTTTCGATTTTTTGGCCTGGAAACGGGAGTTCACCTTACGAAAACACTGGCAGGCGCATACTAAGAAAACCTGCCCACGCGATGGGGCACCACTTCAAAAAGCGTATCTCGGCAAGACGAAGCGCCGCACGTTTTACTGTGACGTATGCCAGAAGTTATATGTTTAGCCATTTGTAAGTGGCATACTTTTTTAATTTTTCCATGGAAACATTATTCACTATGAATACGCGCATCTATCTATCCCTTGTCGCTTTCGCGGCCCTACTGTCCATCACCTCTTGTGGTAACAAGTCGCAAGACAGCACCGAGGTTGCCGAGGCGGAAAATGATAAAAAGCTCGACACGCTTGATCTCAAAGCCGACGGCGAGTTTGCCGTTACTGCGGCCGATGGTGGTATGCTGGAAGTTACGCTCGGTAAGCTTGCGCAGACAAAAAGCGCCGCGCCGGCGATTCAGGAACTTGGAAAAACTATGGAGCTGGACCACAGTAAAGCCAATGAAGAACTTAAGGCGTTGGCCGGACAAAAGAATATATCATTGCCTGATTCTTTAAGCGAAAAGAGTCAGCGTATGGTAGACGACTTGTCTCAGAAGACGGGAAAGGATTTTGACAAGGCTTATGCCGACATGATGGTGGACGATCACCAGAAGGATATCGACACCTTTCGAAAAGAATCTGAAAAAGGGAATGATGGCGATCTGAAGGCCTGGGCTACCGCCAAGTTGCCGATCCTGGCCCACCATCTGGAGATGGCAAAGCTGGCCCGTGAAACCCTCAAAGAAGAGAAGAAAGCAAATTAACTTTACCGGAGGCTAACCCCGGTTATAATACTTTGTCAGCATACGTAGCGACTCTTCCGTCGCTGCTGTTATGGCGTGGGGCTCCATGCGCCAGCGCCAATTCGCTCCTACCGATCCCGGGGTGTTCATGCGGGCGTCGCTGGCCAACCCGAGAATATCCTGCATGGGAATGATGGCCGTTTGTGCAATGGAAGCATGGGCAAGCCTGACCAGCGCGGAAGACACCGTGTTTACATCCGTCACGGTGGCGGTATACTCCACCACTGTCTTGCGAACCGCCGCATCCAGGTTCGTAAACCACCCACGTGTTGTGTCATTATCATGTGTGCCGGTGTAGACGATGAAGTTCGTGTTTTCGAAATTATGCGGCGCATAAGGTGACGACGGTAATTCCTCGCCAAATGCAAATTGAAGCACTTTCATGCCAGGAAATCCAAACGCATCGCGCAAAGCATACACATCCTCGGTTATTTCGCCCAAGTCTTCTGCTACGAATGGCAATTTTCCCAACGCGTGCCCTATTGTATGAAAAAAATCGGCCCCCGGGCCTTTTTGCCACTTTCCCCCTACTGCCGTTTCCGCATCGGCGGGCACTTCCCAATAGGATTCAAACGCACGAAAGTGATCCAGGCGGACCTGGTCGTAAAGCTCTATATTTTTACGTAAGCGATCAATCCACCACGTGTATCCCGACTCTTTCAGCTTGTCCCAACAATATACCGGCATTCCCCACAGCTGCCCCTGATCATTGAAATAATCAGGGGGTACGCCGGCGATATATTGCGGACGGAGCTGGTCATCCAAACCAAACAGCGTTGGGTTGGCCCAAACGTCGGAGGAGTCGTAGCTCATGTAAAATGGTATATCTCCCAGAAAGCGAATATCCAAACTACGGCAATAGGATTTTAGCCGCTTCCACTGACGGTCTACTATAAACTGTAACCACCGCGTTTTGTCCAGGCGGTCGGTATGCGCCTGGCAGAATTGCTGCAGCGCCTGGGGGTCGCGCGTTCTGAATTCCTGCGGCCAGGATGCCCAGCTCTTTTCATGTTGATGTTCGCGAAGTGCTTCGTAGGCCGAAAAGTCGTTTAACCACGCAGCCTGCGTTTTCACAAACGCGTCGAGCTCCTTGTGCAGTGCCGGGTAGTCTCCTGTTTTAAAGCGCGTCCAGGCACGGTCATACAACGGCTGTTTTATCTTCTTTACCGTAGCAAAGTCGATGGCTGCCGTGGCGGACACCTGCGACGCAGCCAGCTCGTCCGGCGTGAGCAGGCCGTCTTCTGCCAACAGCTCGGGACTAATGAGCCAGGGGTTTCCGGCCATGGCGGAATATGCACTGTAGGGTGACTCGTCACTACTTTGCGAGGTAGGGTTTAAGGGAAGAAGCTGCCACACTGTTTGGTGGGCGCGATACAAAAAGTCGGCAAAGGAATAGGCCTGCGGTCCCAGGTCACCGATACCAAACACGGATGGCAGCGACGTAATATGCAGTATGATGCCTGCACTCCGGCTGCTTGGCGGTGCGGAGGCACTTAATAAGCCTACGGGGCATATGGCGAGCACCTCCTTTACCTCGATGTATTTCGGTTGCTTTTTCTTCTCGCGCGTGAATACATTCAGCCATGTCTCCGGCGCATTCGGCGGCAGTTGCACACGGGTGTCCTGCCAATCTACAGGTTTGTCGGTGGCGTATAGTGGCGCGATCACGATGTATTGTGTCTTCTTATATTTTCGTGCAAAGGCAATTACGCGGTTACGATGTATACCTTCCACTACCAGTGGTATGTATTCACCGTGCGAAAAGACTTCTGCTGATGCGGACCGTTCGCGGAACAGGCAGGCAGTTAGCCAAAGCTTTATTCCCGCGTCGTGGCGGTCTTGCCAAAGCTGGCTCCAGATACCGGCAGGATCTTTGGCGGCAATTTCTTCCAGCGCCTCCAACCGCGTAAGACGGTGGTGATAGTCTACAGGACGGCGGTTGTCCGGATCGACCAGGCTCAGGTCCCACAGCTCACAACCCTGGTATACATCCGGAACGCCGGGACAAGTGAATTTCAGCAATACCTGGGAGAGTGTATTTTGTATACCCGCTTCCGCCACGCGCGCGGAGAACGTGCGGAAGGATTTCTGCCAGGCGCCTTGCTTTGCCAGTAGCCCCGTGGTGAATTCTTTAACAGCTTCTTCGTAGGCCTCGTCAGGTGCGGCCCAATCGGTACGGCGTTTGGCTTCCCGGAATGCTTTTGTGAAATAGGCTTCGAGTCGCTCGGGGAACTGTGCGTCGGACGATTGTGCCCCGATAAGGGTTTGGTATATAAAATACTCGTCGTTTGCATCCGGGCAGCCTTTTTCGCGAAGGGCTGCGTTTTGTTTCTGCCAGGTGCGCACTGCCTCTACCCAATCGCCGGCCAGGGCCGCCAATCCATTGAGGCGCGCCCGCACGTCTTCGCCCCGTTTGGTATCGTGCGTGGAAGTAGCATTTAAGGCCAGCGGCCAGGCTTCCTGCCGGTGTCTCATGATGTTGTGAAACGCTTCTACCGGCAGGCCAAAATATTCAGGCGAGTCGCCTACATCGTTGTGCCCCAGGAAGCGATTATAGGTATACATGAGCGTGTCTTCTACGCCTTTGGCCATGAGCGGACCCGCAAACTGCATGCAGCGAAGAAAGAAACGGATGGCGCGTATATTGTATTCTTCGTCGCCTTCTTTCGTCGCTTCCAGTAGCGCCTGCTCCAACAAACCAACGGCCGGAGCAAGTTGGGGCAAGTCCTGTTGTATTTCCTGGAACAATGCGCGGAGCTGATGTTCGTCTGCCGGGGCCAGCGGAACCTTGTTGCTATACGCACGGTACGTCGGGAAGCGGATCAACAGTTCCGCCAGACACGACTTGAGGTCTTCCGTCGAGACTTGTTCACGCCGTTCTTTCGGAATCAAGTTCAGCTCCAGTAAGAAGCCGGAGAGATTATTGAGCTCGCCCACCATATGGCGAAAAAGAATATTGGCTTTTTTGGCGCGAACCTGGCCACGGATGGCCGGGTCGTCGGGTACGACCGTGCTATAGAATGCCGAGAGTGGTTTTTCCGATTCGGGGGGTGTCAGCAGGTTGTTAACCCAGGCCAGAAATTCATACCCTGTGGTTCCCTGAATGGGCCACGCCGGAAGATCCTCGTTCAGCTGCAGGATCTTTTCGGCTACGATGTACGTATCCTCTCCTACCAGCGCGCGGAGGCGTTCGAGGTATTGCGTAGGGTCGTACAAACCATCGATGTGGTCCAGCCGCAATCCCTGAAATATACCGTCTTCGACGTATGTTTTTATCAGCATATGGTAGTGCTCGAACACTTTCTCATATTGCATATTCAGGCCGATCAGCTCGTTTACCGTGAAGAAGCGTCGGAAAGTTATGCGCTCATCGGTCTGGTGCCAGGCATTGAACACATAGTTCTGTTCGGCGGCAACGGTTCGTAAGAGCTCCTTATCGTCGTTGACCGCGAGGATGCGTTGCTCGATATATTCCAGCATGTCTTCCCGCCGGGTGAGCGCGTCGAGCTGCAAGATCAGCTCATGCCACCGCAGTGTATAAGCTACAGGCTCTTCGATCGTGTGCAATTCATCGATCTGGCTGATGAACAGATTTATCGCGTCAGGCATATCCGCGCTCTGCAAGATCGATGTATACGAGCGCGGATGCAGTGGATAGGCGTTGTCGTAGTATTTAAATACCAGCCGCTGTTCCGCTCGTGTCACCTGAAGCTCCTGGTTGAACAGGACATCTTCCAGCGAAGCCCCGAGGATGGGGACGGTGAGACGTCCGTGAAAAAGCTCACTTGACCAGGCCTGGTCGAAGAACGACTCGTAGACCGAGTTCCGGCCTTTCTCGAGTACATCCATCAGCCAGATGTTTTCGGGATGGTAGGCCATGTGGTTGGGTACGATGTCCTGCAACCAGGAGATGCCGGCTTCACGCAACGTTTTGCTGATGTTGCGTAGCTGGCTGTCCGTACCGATCTCGGGATTGATGCGGTGCGGATTGATCACATCGTATCCATGCATACTTCCGGGCACCGCTTCGAAGATAGGTGATGCATATACCGTTTTTACGCCCAGCTTTTGCAGGTACGGTATAATCTTTTCAAAATCGGTGAAATTGAATTTCTTATGAAACTGTATGCGGTATGTGGCAACCGGATTAAACATAAGTCTTAGCGCAAGTATAGTATAAACGATTCAGGCTGTAGAATAACATTACCACCCGCGGGTGGCAGGGTACCCGGCCCACCCCACCGGGTGTCGGCGGAGTTGAGCACGCAATTCCAGGGGACGTCTGACTCCAGGGGGACCGACTGCGGGGCGGTTGAGAAATTGAAGAGACACAGCGCATGTTCCTGTTCACACCAGCGGTCAAGCCGCAGTGTTCTGGTCTCCTCCTGTGCGGCGACAGCAAGTTGGCTCCTATTCGTGGACCGCAATGCTATCGAGCTTTTACGGATGGCAATCAAAGTCTGATAGAACGCAAACATCGTCTTATGTCGCGGTTCCTGTACGCGCGACCACTCTAATTTCGATTGTTGGAACGTCTCCGCGGCTTGCGGATCCGGCGCCTCTCCTTCATTATGAAAAGCGGCAAATTCAGCTTTGCGCCCTTCCCGCACGGCGTCAATCAACTCTTTCTCGCCATGGCTCACGAAGTATAAAAACGGGTTGGTC
Organism: Dawidia cretensis; assembly: GCF_018598175.1. GTDB lineage: Bacteria > Bacteroidota > Bacteroidia > Cytophagales > Cyclobacteriaceae > Ohtaekwangia > Ohtaekwangia cretensis. Next base: position 339,953 of record NZ_JAHESE010000002.1, on the reverse strand, counting down.
TCGGCATACTCTTCGCCCATAAACAGCAGCGGCACGAAGGGGCTAAGCAATGTACTGGCGGCAAGCACCTTCAACATTTCGAAACTTACGAGGCTGCTGGTACGCTCACCGAGCATGCGGTTGCCCACCTGATCGTGATTTTGCGAGAAGACGACAAATCGATCGCTGGGATGTCCGTCTGTCTTTACGCCGAACGATCGCCGCCGGTGCTCGGAATACATGCCGTCGTATACATACGCATCGCGATAAGCTTTTGCCAGGTGGGTAATGCCTTTAAAATCGGAGTAATATCCGGTGGTGGGCTGGCCTGTCGTTACGCGAAGGGCGTGGTGGAATTCGTCTACCCACTGAGCGTGCATGCCATATCCCTGCCGGTCAAGCGGGTCGATGAACCGCGTGTCGTTCAGGTCAAGCTCTACAATGAGGTAATGTTTACGGCCGGTTTGCGTCATCAGCTCATCGACATGCTCGCGTATTTCACGCAGGATATGTTTCGGGCTGAAGTCGCGGATGGCGTGTACTGCATCCATACGCAGGGCATCGATGTGGAAGTCGCGAAACCACATGAGAACATTCTCAATAAAATAGCTTCGTACGGCGTCGGAGCCTGCGTCGTCGAAATTGACGGCATCACCCCACGGAGTTTTGTACTTGTCGGTAAAATATTGTCCGATGGATGGCAGGTAATTGCCTTCGGGGCCGAAGTGGTTGTACACCACGTCGAGGACTACGGCGATACCTTGTGCGTGGCATGCGTCAACAAGCTTTTGCAAGCCTTCCGCGCCGCCGTATGACGACTGCACGGCAAATGGGAATACACCGTCGTACCCCCAGTTCCGGTCGCCTGGAAACTGTGCCACAGGCATAATCTCTATCGCCGTAATCCCGAGCTCACGCAGGTACGGTAATTTTTCTTCGATGCCCTGAAAGGTCCCGACGGTTGAAAATGTGCCGGTATGGATCTCATAAAAAATATATTCTGCCAGCGCAGGATTCACCCACGTCGCGTCAGTCCAGGGAAACTTCTCTATGTTACGTACACGTGATGGCCCATGCACTCCCTCGGGTTGATCGAGCGAAGCTGGATCGGATACTATTGTTTTTTGGTCGAGTTGAAACTGGTAGGTATCGCCTTCCTGTAATGTATTCGTCGACAGTTCCCAAAAGCCATACGGCTGTTGTTGCAATGGCTCAACGGCTTTGTCCGCGCCCCGCAGGAGCACTACTGCTTTTGCCTGCGGGGCCCAAAGGCGTATGGATGCCGTGCCAGAGGATTCGAACGTGACACCAATCGAACGTTTATGAATTTTTACCGGCGCTATCATACACAATCTTATGCTCGAGCAACATGATGGATCGGCTTTCTACCTGGATGCTCTCGTCGGGGGCATGCCGGCTACGCGCGCCAATCTTGCCATCGACTGTGTTCAATACCTGCACCCAGTCTTTTCCATACTTTGCTGGCGGAAGTTTAAATTCCACCGGCTCGTGGTGGGCGTTGAAGATGACATAAAAACTGTCATCCACGATCTGCTCCCCTTTGGGTCCGGGAGTATGTATACCCCTACCGTTCAGAAATATCGCGAGTGTTTTGGCATAGCCATTGTTCCAGTGCTCCTCGCTCATTTCTGCACCATCGGGGAGAAACCAAACGATGTCCTCGAGGCCAGTACCTTTTATGGGCTGTCCCTGGAACCAGCGGCGACGGCAGAACATAGGGTGCTCTTTCCGGAGCTGTATGACGCCCTGGGTGAACTCCAGCAAGTCTCTGTCGGCACGCTCCCAGTTTGTCCACGATATTTCGTTGTCCTGACAGTAGGCATTGTTGTTGCCCCGCTGCGTGCGGCTGATCTCATCTCCGGCCACCAACATCGGCACACCCTGTGACAAGAATAGCGTCGTTAAGAAATTTCGCTTCTGGCGTTGCCGTAGGGCATTCACGACGTCATCGTCGGTGTCGCCTTCGGCGCCGCAGTTCCAGGAGCGATTGTGACTTTCACCGTCGTTGTTATCCTCGCCGTTGGCTTCGTTGTGTTTCTCGTTGTACGACACAAGATCGTTTAGCGTAAAGCCATCGTGCGCCGTAATGAAGTTGATGCTCGCGGTGGGGTTTCTATAGCCTCCGCCGTAAAGGTCGGAGCTGCCTGTGAACCGTTGTGCAAACTCGCCGAGTATACTGTCCTCGCCACGCCAGTAGTCGCGAATACAATCACGGTATTTGCCGTTCCACTCAGCCCAGCCGGGCGGAAAGTTTCCGACCTGGTAACCACCTTCGCCAATGTCCCAGGGCTCGGCAATGAGCTTTACTTGTGATATGACGGGGTCCTGGTGAATTATATCAAAGAAGGCGCTTAGCTTGTTTACTTCGTGAAGCTCACGTGCCAGTGTAGAAGCGAGGTCGAACCGGAAGCCGTCTACGTGCATGTCGAGTATCCAATACCGCAGGCTGTCCATCATGAGGCGCAGTACGTTCGGCAGATTCGCGTTCAGTGTATTGCCTGTGCCCGTATAATCAAAATAGAACCGTTTGTCTTCTGCCAACCGGTAGTAGCTGGCATTATCGACACCTTTAAACGACAGGGTTGGGCCCAGCTGGTTACCTTCAGCCGTATGGTTGTAAACCACATCGAGAATTACTTCGATGCCTGCTTTGTGCAGGTCTTTTACCATTTGCTTAAACTCGTTGACCTGCTCGCCTAATACACCGCTACCGGAGTACCGAACCTCCGGTGCAAAGAAGCCAATGGTATTATAGCCCCAGTAGTTTGTCAATCCCTTTTCTACCAGGTGCCGATCGGCAATGAAGTGATGCACGGGCATGAGCTCGATGGCCGTTATGCCCAGCTTCTGCAAATATCCGATTGCAGCCGGGTGGCCGATGGCCGCATAGGTACCCCGTATTTCCTCCGGGATCTCAGGGCACAGTTTTGTAAACCCGCGGACATGCGCCTCGTAAATGATGGTTTTGTGATAGGCTATCTTGGGCGCGCGATCTCCCTCCCAGTTAAATTCCGGATTAACGACCACACATTTCGGTAGATATGGTGCACTGTCCGTTTCGGACATACTCAGGTCTTCGGCCTCGTTACCGGTTTCGTATCCAAACAGCGCGTCGCTCCATTCAATCTTCCCTGCAATGGCTTTTGCGTACGGGTCAATTAACAGCTTCGCTGGGTTAAAACGGTGGCCGGCGGCCGGATCATACGGCCCGTGCACACGATAGCCATATAACTGCCCAGGCTTCGCATCGGGGATATATACGTGCCATATCTGTGCCGAGCGTTCGGTGACGGGTATTCTGGCAGCTTCCGTCTCGTCTTTTGAATCGTTAAATAAACAAAGCTCTACGCCCGTAGCATTTTCGGCATACAGGGCGAAGTTAACGCCTTTGCCGTCCCAGGTGGCTCCCAGGGGATATGGACTTCCGGGATATACTTTTGCCTTAACTTTTTTTATTACTTCGGGTTCCTTAATGTTCATACGTGTTCTGCAGGGTCATCGCCCATGTGGGCATGTGAATCTCTCTTCTATCGGCTTCTGAGCGAAGGGCACCTTCTTGCTGTTCGGTTACGGGTGTGCGTTCGTATTTGCTCAACTGATACGAAAAATCGTTCAGAATATTCATGTAGTTCATGAAAGCTTCATACGGAGACGAAAACGGACTGAAGTAAGCGTGCACTTCGCCATCATTACTCTTTTTAGTCGACATGTAATAAAAGTGGTCGCTCGCTTGCAGCCAGCGCCAACGCTCGAGTATTTCGGCGTTGTCTGTACTTTTAACTTCCTGCTCCATGCGCAGCATGGTTTCAAAGGCGTCGCGTTGCATATCATTTCCCAGCCAGGCGGAAAGGTCACGTTCTTCGTCCGCCCAGGATATATAGGAAGGTACTGAAAGACTACCGATGGCGGGTGTGCGTGCGATAATCTCTGACGGTGTAGACAATGTAAAGTGATGTTGCTTGATTACAGTCAGTAAAAACTTATCGAGGAATTTGAGGATGCTTTCGTGCCGTTGATGCTCGCCGAAGGTTTCATAGTCCATGCCGAGCACGACCAGCTGTTCGTGTGTTGGGATGCCATTCAGCCAGGACATGTATTTTTCCACTGACAGCGGCTGGTTGTTCTGGAAGAACCGGAACGCGATGTCGTCGCTGAGCCGATAATTACGCAGCAAAATCTTCAGGCCGGTCTGATCGGGGTGTTGATACAGGTAATGCGGGTTACGCCCATGCAATATTTTCTCTACACCGTCAGTAAAGATGCCGGTGAAGCCCAGTGCTTCCACTCGCCGACCGATGTCGTCGCTATAGATGAGCTCCGTGTTGCGAAATACGGTGGGGCGTACGCCAAAGTACTCATGAAGCTTGGCCACGTGGTCAAGCACCTGTACTTCGAACTCATCGCCCGGCATCATGCAGGCCAAAGAATGCTGGTCGGTCTCCGCCAGAAATTCTACGCTGCCGGTAGCGGCCAGGGCCCTAAAGCTATCCAACACTTCGGGAGCGTATTCTTCAAATTGATCCAGGGCCATTCCGGAGATCGAAAATGTGATCTTGATTTCGGGATGTTTCTGAATAAGCTTTAGCAATAAGGCATTGGTAGGCAAATAGCTTTGGCGCGCTACGCGCTGGACGATGCTGCGATTGAGATCATCATTAAAGTACTCACCTTGTGAACCGATATCAAAAAAACGGAATGGCCGGAGGCGGCGTGGTTGGTGTACTTGAAAGTACAATACTAATTCCTGCGTGGGTCGTGCGTTAGGCATAGCGTTCATGGTGTCACAATTATTATTGTTTCTCTGATGCTTCTGATGAGGAAAAAACTCCCCACCGCTCTATATAGCGGTTTCCGATGTACCTACCGGATTTTACAGGTAAAAGTGTACGCTCAGCACTCTCTGCCGCGCGAGATTGCTGGCGTTTAGTCAATGAAATACTGGGGGCGGAAGGATTCCGGCCGGAGATCGTTGCTTTCATAAAAAGAGTTATTAAGAGCTTGATTGAATGCAAACAATAGATAAAAACCTATGCCTGTGGAATGCACGGGACAGGCGCTGTTTTCACGCTGCGAATAGTATTAGAAATGTAGTTGGAAAACGGGCGAAATCCTACGGGAATCCCCGGAAGAATATCACGTCAACAGGTGTAGATTTTATGCTGTGACAGGAATAACACGCATGGCGCGGATATAGCCATCCTCAAACCAGAATACGTGTTGAACATTCTTTATGGATATTATATTTCCCAAAAGATCACGGATGATCTGGTGCACTTCCACAACGACCTGGCCAGACTCCGTGGCATCAACCTGGACCGGTTGCAGGTGCGGATCAATATACTCCCATTGTCTCTGCCAATATTGACGAATCTCTTCGTGACCCGAAGCAAACCCGCCCTCCATGCCGTTCGCCCAGCTCACGTCCGGGTGCATGTACTCCATGAGGGCGTCGATATCGCGGGCATTAATAGAATCGTACGTTTTGTACAAAAGGGTCTTCCGGTCGGTTAGCAGCGTAGTCATAGGAAGAGGCATTTACCGAAGATGCCTCTTCTCTCCTCTTCCAGCAACGGAATTGCCACGAATGAACCATTCCGGCGATAACTGTTGCCTAAACACGGTCCACGGCCCCGGCTTTATTCATACCGGAGCGATTTGGCGGGGTTGACGCGCGCCGCTTTCAGCGTGTGTATGCCCACGGTCAGCAACGCTACGATCACGACCCCCACACTGGGCAATGCAAAAATCCACCAGGTTAAGGGAATGCGGTAGGCGAAGTCCTCCAGCCAGGCATTCATCACACTCCAGGACAACGGTATCGCCAGGGCAATGGCGATGATCAGGAGTATGAGATAGTCCTTGCTCATCAGGCGCAGGATGCCCGGTACGGAGGCGCCCAGTACTTTCCGTACGCCGATCTCCTTGGTTCGTTGAATGGCGGTGAGCGAGGAGAGGCCGAACAACCCCAGGCAGGCGATAAAGATGGCCAGCCCGGAGAATACGCTAAAGACACTCCGGAACTGTTTATCGGACTGGTATTGCTGCTCGTAATGCTCGTCGAGAAAGAAATGGATGAATGGATTGCCGGGGAACACCGACTTCCACTCTTCTTCGAATCGCACAAGCGATTCTTTGACGTTGGCAGTATTGAACTTGATGGAATACAATCCCCCGGGGGCACTGTTATACCGGAAGACGAGCGGGTCGTAGGCCTTCTTGAGCGACTCCTGGTGATAGTCTTTTACAACACCCGCTATACGGAAGGTATCGCCCCAGAAAAAGATCTGGTCGTTGAGCGCGTCTTCGATCTTCTTAAAGCCCATGAGGCGTGCAGCCGATTCATTCAGCAGCACATTTTTGTCTTCCTTTTGGTTGGCGTCGGAGAATCCGCGTCCCGCCGCTACCTCCAGTCCATAGGCCTTGATAAAGCCGCCGTCCATCATGATGACACGGTATTGTTTGGCGTCTTCATCGGTCTGGCTAAGGGTACGGATGCCACCGGCATTCCAGCCGGGTTGCCGGCCGGGCACTTCCGTCGATGCGCAGACGCTTACCACTTCCGGGTACTGGTTAATGCGCTCCTTAAACACCTGGAACTTGTCTTTATAGGTCGAGTCGACGATGTTGGGGGAGCGAATGACTACGGTCTGTTGTATATCAACTCCCAGTTCCTGGTCTTGCATAAAGCTGATCTGCCGGTACACGGTAAAAGTCCCCACGATCAACGTGACGGATGCCATGAATTGTACCACGACCATGCCCTTTCTAAAGAACACACCTTTTGTTGTATTCTTAAATCGTCCCTTTAATACTTCCACCGGGCGGTAGGCCGACAGCACAAAGGCCGGATACAAGCCGGAGATAACGGCTCCCATGATGATCAACGCAACCGTCCCGCCCCAGAAGGATGGTTGCTGAAATAGTGTATAGCCAATTTCGCGGCCCGTCAATGTGCTGAACGACGGCATCAGTGCGACGGCCAATAAAATGGCGAGTAATACCGCCACTACATTGAGAAGCAATGATTCGAACAAAAACTGCTGTACCAGTTGCCAGCGGAATCCGCCTAGTACTTTTCGTACGCCCACTTCGCGCGCACGCTCGACTGATTTTGCTGTGGACAGGTTTATATAGTTGATCCAGGCGATGATCAGGATCAGCACCGCGACGATGGAAAGGAAATAAGTAGCCTGACGATCGCCGTTGGTCTTAAACTCGCCGATGAAGTTGGAATCCAGGTGAATGCCGGTGATGGGCTGAAGATGGAACTTCATGTCGGCATTATATCGTTTCAGCTCTTCGCCTACTTTCTTTTGAGTATACGCCGGCAACTTGGCCTCCAATGCGTTTGCATCGGCGCGCTCATCTAACAGAATGTATGTCATAAATCCATCCCACATCCACGAGAGCATTGGATCGTTTTGCAACTTTTCCAGGCTGCCAAAAGAAAAAAGTGCCTGGATCTGCATATGCGAGTTGATGGGGAGATCGTCAAACACGCCTGTGACCTCATACTCCGTCCGTCCGTTGTTCTTCATGACCTTTCCTACCGGGCTTTCGTCTCCAAAGTATTTCTTCGCCAGGCTTTTTGAGATCACCATCTGAAATGGCTTTTTTAATACGGATGAATCCTGGCCTTCCAGTAGCTTGATGGAAAATATGCGGAAGAAGTCTTCGGATGCAAAGAATACGTTCTCTTCTTTGAAGTATACATCGCCGTGAGACAGCAGCGCGTTGGTGCCGGAAAGCCGTACATAACGCTCTACCTCGGGGAAGTCGGCTTTTACGTCAGGTCCGATGCCAGCGCACCCGGATGCCCACCGCGTAGCGAGCTCACCTTTATCATACCGGTCCAACTGTACGCGAAATATGCGGTCCTTTTTGTCATGGAAATCATCGTAGCTGAACTCATGAAGCACATATTGTGTGATGAGCATACATGCCATCATGCCAATGGCCAGGCCGAGGATATTGATCGCGGTAAATCCCTTGTTGCGTGATATGTAGCGCAACACCGCTGTGAAGTAATTTTTGATCATAGGCAGAGCAGACGTTAACAGGTATACCGGCCCTGGGCCGAAAGGTTACACCCCATTGCGGCAAGTACGATGCCATATCCAAGGCGCCTAAAATCGATCTAATGCGCGGCTTTGTGTTACGATGCGGGCCACAAGTGGACACTATTTGTCCGTCCACGGACGGTGACTAGATTCGTTTGGTGCTTTCCAGCTTGCGGTTGATGATGCGGATAACCTCGTCCAACTCGTTGGCAGCCTCTTGCAAACGGAGAATGATCTCTTCATGTTCGTGGCGCAGCTCCTGAATTTTCGCCAGCTCAACCAGGCCTAATATCCTGGCCAGGGGGCCGCGTACTTCGTGCGCCGTGAAAAATGCATATTCCAACAGGCGTTGATTTTTAGCAGCGATCTCTTCGGTCCGCTCGTGCACCATGGACTCCAGGTTTTCGTTCATCTGGTTTATCTCGCGGTTGAGCTTCAGTAACGTTTCCTTGGCGTCCGCGTTGCTCTTGTTCAATCCATAGAATTTATAGCCTAGCATGATCGCCAGAATCAATATCAGGCTTACACCGGCAATGGCGATGTACTGCCGGCGCACGATGCGCTTTTGGAATCCCAGCTCCTGCTCTTTCTTTTCAAATTCGTAAATCACCTGTATGGTGGCAATCTGTTCTTTGCTTTGACGGCCAAAAATCTCTTGCTCGATGGCGGCCAACGCGCGGGTATAGTACAAGGCCGAGTCAAGGCTTCCTGTCTTTTCAAAACACGTCGCCAGGAAGCGCATGGCTTCGACTTCTTCCCGCCGGATGTCGTGCCGATGGGCGACGGCAATGGTAGCGCGCAGATAATGACAGGCAGAGTCATATTGTTCGCCCGCGAGGAACAGCTCCCCAAACTTTTTGTATGATGCGGCAATCTGCAGGTAGTCTTCTATGCGTTGTGCCTGCTGCAGGCCTTGCTTATAGAACGCGGTTGCTGTCGGAAAGTCTTTTTGTCGTGCATATACCTCCCCGATCTGCAGCAACGCATGGCTGATGCCGATCTCATCGTGTAGTCCCTTATATCGTTCCAGGGCGGTTTGCCCGGCTTCCAGTGCTTGTGAGTATTTACCTGTATGGGTATAGTAGTCCGTCACCGACAGCAGGGAGTTTGCAACGCCCAGGCTATCGCCCAGTTTTCGTTTCAACTCGATAGACCGTCGCGCGAATTTATAGGCTTGCTCGTACTCCTTGTTGAGGTTAAAGATGAGCGCCAGGTTATGCAATATCTTCGCCTCGCCTGCGAAGTCTTTCAGCTCTTCGTAGAGTTTGAGGGATTGGTAATAATATTCGATGGCAACGGTGTATTCGCTTCGGATATAATAGATTACACCGGCAATCTTGAGTGCATCGGCAAGACCTTTTTTATAGTGTGCCTCGCGTGCACGCAGAATTGATTCTCGCACGGTTTTCTCTGCTTCCTGTACGGAGGTGCGGGTGTAATACGTGGCGATATCATTGAGTTGGTCGATTCGCCGAAGCGGATCGCCTACCGCAGGCAATGATTTCAGGAGTGAATCTATCTTACTCTGCTGGGCGAAGCCGGTAACCGACAGGCCCAAAACACTTAACACAAGTACAGCAAAAATCTTCATCAGAACACAATACCAGCAGGCAAACCAACCGCTAATATAGGTTAAAATAATTCTTTTGCTATACGATAGATCGGATCGGATTTTCCCATCGAATAAAAATGGAGGGTTGGAACACCCTTTTTAATCAATTCTTTCGATTGCTCGATACACCAGGCAATTCCCAGTTCTTTTACAGCAGCGTTGTCTTTACACTTCTCCGCTTCATCGACAAGTGCCTCTGGTATATCGATGTTAAATGTTTTCGGCAGAATGGTCAACTGCCCTTTGCCCGTGAGCGGTTTGATACCTGGAATGATCGGCACATGGATGCCGGCCTCCCGGCAACGGTCCACAAACTCAAAGTATTTCTGGTTATCAAAAAACATCTGCGTGACCACATACTGTGCTCCCATGTCTACCTTAAGTTTCAGGTATTTGAGGTCGGTCTTCAGGTTCGGGGCATTGAAGTGCTTCTCGGGATAGCCGGCCACACCGATGCAGAAGCCTGTCGGCGCGGCCGTTTCAAGCTCTTCGTCGAGGTATATGCCGCGGTTCATTTTTACCACCTGTTCGAGCAGCTCAGACGCATAGCGGTGGCCGTCGGGCTCGGGGACAAATTTCGCTTCGCTTTTGATGGCATCACCCTGCAACAAGAGGACGTTGTCAACGCCCAGGAAGTGCAGATCGATCAGCGCGTTTTCGGTCTCTTCACGGCTAAAGCCGCCACATATGATGTGTGGGACTGTATCGATCTTGTAGTGGTTCTGTATGGCCGCACAAATGCCGACAGTGCCGGGGCGTTTGCGGGTCGTGCTCTTTTCGAGCAGTCCCCCGTCCTTCTTTTTGTATACGTACTCTTCGCGGTGATAGGTAACATCTATGAACGGCGGCTTGAACTCCATGAGCGGGTCGATGTTACTAAACAGGTTCTTAATGTTCTCGCCTTTCAGCGGCGGCAGAATCTCTAGCGTAAATAACGTCTTTCCGTTAGCGTTTCGCAGGTGGTCAATGACCTTCATAGCTCAGATTATTTTTTCGTTTTTGGAGTTATAGCGACGGCGAAGTGTCCTTACAAGTCGTAGCTCAGGTTGGGTGACAGCCATTTTTCGATTTCTTCCACCGGCATATTCTTGCGTCGGGCATAGTCTGTTACCTGGTCTTTTTCAATTTTTCCGAGGCCGAAGTATTTCGAGTCGGGGTGAGCAAAATAAAAACCGCTTACGGCGGCTGCCGGATACATGGCATACGATTCTGTGAGCTGAATGCCCACCGGCTCGCAATCCAGTATAGTAAACAGCAGCTTCTTCTCGGTATGGTCGGGACATGCCGGGTAGCCCGGGGCGGGCCGGATGCCTTTATACTTCTCTTCTATCAGGTCTTCGTTTGACAGCGTCTCGTCTTGCGCATAGCCCCAGTACTCTTTACGCACCTTTTGGTGCAGCAGCTCGGCAAAGGCTTCGGCCAACCGGTCGGCCAGGGCCTTTGCCATGATCTCGGAGTAGTCGTCTTGCTCGGCTTTGTGGCGCTCGACCAGTTTCTCCAATCCAAGGCCGGTCGTGACGGCAAACATGCCGAAGTAATCTTTGCCCTGTTGGGGCGATACAAAGTCCGACAGGCAGAAGTTGGGCAGGCCTTGCGCTTTCTTGTTTTGTTGTCGCAGGAAATGGAAGGTAGCAAACGGCGTGGCATCACCTTGCGACCGGAATAAATCGACGTCATCGCCCGTATTGACGGCCGGAAAGAATGCCAGCACACCGTTGGCTTGCAAGCTTTTATCGCGGATGATCTCGTCGAGCATCTTGTTGGCGTCAACGTACAGCTTCCTGGCTTCTACTCCCACGACGGAGTCTTCGAGAATGCCGGGGTAGCGGCCCGCGAGCATCCACGTCTGGAAGAATGGCGTCCAGTCGATATACGGACGGATCTCCTCCAGCGGATAGGCTATCAGCTCCTTTCTACCGGTGAACGTAGGCGTGGCGTATTGCGTCGTGTTCCAATCAATCTTTACCGGATTTTTCCGGGCCTCTACCAGGGGGATATAATTCTTTGTCTGTTTTCTGCTTTCGTGATCGACCCTCAGTTTAGCATATTCATCCTTCATCTTTTTCTGGAAGGATGCGCGCGTTGTCGTGCTGATTAACTCGCTGGCTACCGGCACGGAGCGGGAGGCGTCGAGTACGTGTACGACGGGACCGTCGTACACAGGATCGATCTTTACGGCTGTGTGGATGCGGGAGGTGGTCGCGCCACCGATCAACAACGGCAGGGTCATTTTCTCCCGTTGCATCTCGCGGGCTACATGCACCATTTCGTCCAGGGAGGGTGTGATCAGGCCACTGAGGCCGATGACGTCTACCTTTTCACGACGGGCAGCCTCGAGAATTTTCTCCGGGGGCACCATGACGCCGAGGTCTACCACATCGTAGTTGTTACACGCCAGCACCACGCCGACAATGTTCTTGCCGATGTCGTGTACGTCGCCTTTTACCGTCGCCATTAATACTCTGGCTGCCGCCTGGTGGGTGGTGCCATTGAGTCGCTTTTCTTCTTCGAGGTATGGCGTGAGGTAGGCTACGGATTTTTTCATCACGCGCGCACTCTTCACTACCTGTGGCAAGAACATTTTGCCCGCACCGAAGAGGTCACCCACGACGTTCATGCCGGCCATGAGGGGGCCTTCGATGACAAACAAGGGTCGGCCATATTTTTGCCGGGCTTCTTCGGTATCATGGTCTATGAAGTCGATAATACCTTTTACCAGGGCATGTGTGAGCCGTTCTTCTACGGTACCTTTTCGCCACTCGTCGTCCTGCTCTTTCTTTTTGGCCGAGCCCTTTACCGTCTCTGCAAGCTCCAACAGGCGCTCCGTTGCATCGTCGCGGCGATTCAGTAATACATCTTCGACACGTTCCAGCAGCTCTTTGTCGATCTGGTCATATACCTCCAGCATGGTAGGGTTTACAATGCCCATGTCCATGCCGTTGCGGATGGCGTGGTAGAGGAAGACGGAGTGCATGGCTTCGCGTACCTTCTGGTTACCGCGAAAGCTGAACGAAACGTTACTCACGCCACCGCTTACGTGCGCCCCGGGCAGGTTTTCGCGGATCCATTTGGTGGCGCGAAAAAAGTCTATGGCATAGTTCCGGTGCTCGTCGATACCGGTTGCTACCGGGAAGATGTTGGGGTCGAAGATGATGTCCTGCGGCGGAAACTTTACCACGTTGACCATGATGTCGTAGGCGCGCTTGCAAATGGTTATGCGGCGGTCATAGGTATCGGCCTGGCCTTGCTCGTCGAATGCCATCACAACTACTGCAGCGCCATAACGTTTTACCAATTTGGCCTGACGGATAAAATCTTCTTCGCCTGATTTGAGACTGATGGAGTTTACAATGCCCTTGCCTTGCAAGCATTTTAACCCGGCTTCGATCACGTCCCATTTGGACGAGTCGACCATGACAGGTATGCGGGCGATCTCGGGCTCGGAGGCCATGAGGTTGAGGTATCGCACCATGGCCGATTTGGCATCGAGCATGCCTTCGTCCATGTTTACGTCGATTACCTGGGCACCGCCCCGCACCTGATCGAGCGCTACTTCGAGCGCTTCTTCGAACTTATCTTCCTTGATCAGTTTCAGGAATTTGGCGGACCCCGTGACGTTGGTCCGCTCGCCGATATTGACAAAGTTGGATTGAGGTGTAATTTCAACGGCTTCGAGACCGCTGAGTTTCAGTCGATAGTTCATAGTCAATTATCCAAAGTCCGTTTCCTTTGCGGGAAACCGGGAGGGGTCTGTTGTGTAATCTGTTTAATAATTTATACCAGCTCGGTTTCTGTTACCTGCCGGGGCTTATACTTTTTGGCGATCTCGGCAATGCGCTGGATATGCTCGGGCGTTGTGCCACAGCAGCCACCGAGTATATTGACCAGCCCTTCCTGAAGAAATTCTTCGACCTGCGCACCCATCTCATCGGCCGTCTGATCGTACTGACCGAATTCGTTTGGCAGGCCGGCGTTGGGATATGCGCTCACAAAGAACGGTGCCTGTTCTTTCAGCACGCGTAGGTACGGGCGCAGCGCGCTCGCGCCCAGGGCGCAGTTCAGGCCAATGCTTAGCAGGGGTACGTGCGATACCGAGATGAGAAATGCTTCCGTCGTTTGCCCGGACAGCGTGCGTCCGCTGGCGTCCGTAATGGTACCCGAGACCATGATGGGCAGCTCGCGGCCGATCTCGTCGAACAGTTCCTGGACACCAAACAAGGCAGCCTTTACGTTGAGCGTATCGATGACTGTTTCGAGGAGTAACATGTCTACCCCGCCTTCAATCAACCCTCTGGCTTGCTCTTTAAAGGCTATGACCAGCTCGTCGAAGGTAATGGCGCGGAAGCCCGGATTGTTTACATCGGGAGATAAAGAAGCGGTCTTGTTGGTCGGGCCAATCGCACCGGCAACGAACCGCGGTTTGTGCGGCTCGCGGGCGGTGAACTCGTCGGCTACCGCACGGGCAATACGTGCCGACTCGTAGTTGATGTCGTACACGGCGTCTTCCAGGTGGTAGTCTGCCTGGGCAATCGTGGTCCCGCTAAAGGTATTGGTTTCAATGATGTCGGCGCCTGCCTCAAAGTACAGACGGTGTATGTCGCGGATTATATCCGGCCGGGTGATGGACAGGATATCGTTGTTACCTTTTAGTGGATGCGTATGGTTCTTAAAGCGTTCTCCGCGAAAATCTTCTTCTGTCAGCGTATGCCGCTGGATCATCGTGCCCATAGCGCCATCGATGATCATGATGCGTTCTTTTAGGATGTCCTGGATTTTCATAAAGCCCTCTATAGTTTTCAGATTCGCGCTATCCAGAGAGCCGTGGTTGAGACGGGGTGCCTATCTTTTCCAGGCAAGGGGTAACCGGAGCCCGGAGTGGGATTTAGCACAACGTCCTCCATGCAAACGTTGGAGGATAGGATGCTAAGACTTCACAGGGCCCAATCCCTCCGTCTTTCTGAATAAGCTCTGCAAAGAAAGACAATAAGCGCTTAAAATAAAAAGGCAATAGCTTAATTTTGACACACATGAAGCTCGCCGCGATCGACATTGGTTCCAACGCCATCCGTTTTCAAGTCTCCACTGCGTTGGATAATGCCGCGCAGGTTGTTTTTAAGAAGCTCGAGTACGTACGCTTCCCGTTGCGCTTAGGACATGACGTTTTTGCGACAGGCCGGATCAGTAGCAAGAGCATGGAGAAATTCCGTAAGCTTATGGCCGCTTACAAGCTGTTGCTGGAGCTTTACGAAGTAGACGATTATATGTTCTGCGCTACGTCGGCCATGCGTGAAGCCGAAAACGGCGCCGACCTTGTACAACAGGTACTGGATGAGCTCGGCATTGTGATTCATATCATCGACGGCAACCGCGAGGCCGAGCTGATCAATCGCGCCATCCACTCCTACCTGACCGACAAGACGTACCTGCACATCGATGTGGGCGGCGGCAGCACAGAGCTCAACCTCTATGCTGCCGGGCAGAAGATCCAGACACGGTCGTTCAAAATTGGCTCGGTGCGGGTGCTGGAGAAGAACGACTCCCCCCAAGCCTGGGAGGACATGGAGCGTTGGATCAAGGACCATGTCAAAAAGAGCTATGGTAAAGTAACAGCTGTCGGCACCGGGGGTAACATCAGCAAGCTTTTCGACCTGGCGCAATCCAAGCCCGGCACGACGGTCTCCCTGCGGAAGATCCGGGAGACGCGTGAAATGGTGAATGCCTATTCGATCGAGGATCGTATTTACAAATTGCAGATGAATCCCGACCGGGCGGATGTGATTATCCCCGCCAGCAATATCTACATCAAAGTGATGGAATGGGCTCATGCCACCAGCATTCTGGTGCCCGAGGTCGGCTTAAAAGATGGCATCATGCTATATCTCTACGAGAAGAACAAACTACAGCCGAAGCTGTTCTGATTAATACCTCCGTTTTCTCGGGTCGTTGGTGCTCTTTCCCTTTTTACGATTTTCAACCTTTAGGTCGATGAGATAGGCCAGTGATACCCGGAAGCCCTGATTGCGTACTTTGAGCGGCTCTTCAAAGGTCGTTAATGTGGGATCAAAGGCGCCATAGCTTTCGCGGCTGAGGTAGCTGTGGCCGAGCTCGTAGCGTAGCGTAAGGACGATTTCGCGGTCCGGCATCGGCTCGAACAGGAAGCCCGCCGTGAAGTTCAGACCGAGCTGCAGACGTGTCGGGTCTTGCACGACTACTTCGTGCTGCTGCGCTGATCCGGGATCCTTTTTGAACACTACGCTGACGGGCACGACGGCTGTGCTATTATGAAACTCGTGCGTGTCTGTACTTTCGAGCGTACCTTTGCCTCCAAGCCAATAGCTGATGTTGGGTCCAACACCGAGTGAATATTTAAATTCTTTTTTGCCCGCGTGGCCTTTGAAATACGCTGTGTAAACAATGGGTAGCTCGATGTAACGGTAGGTCATATCGTATTTCAGAAACTCATTCTTGCCTTCCATTTCGCGGCCTTTGGTGGAATAAATCAATGAAGAATGAAGGAAAAACCGCTTCCGCACGCGAAATGCGCAATGGGCGCCAAAATGGTAGCCATACTTTCCCTTGATCTTATATTCGGCTTTTTCATCTTTCTCGCCGAACGAGATCCAGGAGTAATTCGCGCCGGCCACGGGTCCTACAAGAATTTGTGCGTCAGCCACTTCGGCAACAGTCAAAAGCAGCAGAAAAAGTACGGGTAAACCTATTTTCACTATACGTGGAATTTGAAATATGTTTAATTCGACACAAAAATACTTCATTTCATCCAAGTTAACGCGGTGCGTCTGCCAATAAACCAGAAAACCGCCGTATATTCGTGAGTTTACTGCAAACGTACTTTAAACCTGGTGCATCACTCGAAGGCGATGGCATCGGGGTGGCTAACCTGGCGGCAGGACCTGATTTTTTGGTGACCTTCGAACTATTGCCCATATGAATGGACGTAGATGATTTATTTTTTTAACTTCTGTGTTGCCTTCTCTTTGCTTTTTTGCATGACGTCTGTCCATGCCCAGAATTTCCCTGTTTATAATAATTTCTTTATCAACCCTTACCTCTATAATCCCGCTGAGGCTGTAACGGACTACACTTACGTGTACGCGTTGCATCGTCAGCAGTGGACGGCCATTGAAGGTGCGCCCACGGTTTCGACATTGACGTTTAACACGATGTTGAACGAAAGCCGGGCGGGTTTTGGCGGCAAGATCTCTCAGTACAAAAGAGGGTTGCTCACGACAAATGATATTACATTATCCTATGCGTATGCCATGCCCGTGGGGCAAAAAAACTGGCTGATGTTTGGGCTCTCCGGAGGTGCTATCTCTAATACGATTGACATGGCCAAAGTAAGCGATCCAAACGATCCCGTGTTGTTGGAATACGCAGCCAACAACATGCAGCCGGTCTCCAGCTTTGGTATGTTGTACCGATCGGGTTCAGGCTTCAACCTGGGCTTCTCGTTGCCGCAACTGTTTCCACCGAAATTCAACAATCCCGGGAGCTTTACGAATACTACGGTGTCGCCAGCCGACAATGTTTTTGTCACGGTTTATTACAAGCGCAAGGTTGAGAGTAAGATTGTCAGCAGACGCAGTGGCAATGTCAAGCGAAAGGTGAAGACCAAGGAGACTATTGCACCGTTGGAGTTTTACTTCAATTATAAATATTCGAAGTTTGGTACGAGCCAGTTTGAGCTGCTCGGAAAGCTAAACCTGTCAGAGCATTTCTGGCTGGGAGGTTCCTACCGCTTGCCGTATGGCTTAACGGGCAATACCGGATTCAAGATAAACCGGCTTATACTGGCCTATTCCTACGAGCCGGTGAATCAACCGGAAGAAGGCTTTTCACAGGGCACGCACGAGTTTATGCTGGGACTGCGCCTGGGGCAGAAAAAGAAGTTTAAACGTGTTGCGCCGGTGCTGCGCTCTACGCTGACGAAAAATCCGGCAGAGAAACATACAGCACGCTTCCAGGAAGGTACAGCGGATCCGAACGAGATCAACAAGACAGAGTCCGCCAATAAGCGTTACTTCGTTGTGGTCAAGGTTTTCGTTGATTTTAACCAGGCAGACACCTATAAGCGCCGGCTGCAGAATGAGCAGTTCAACGGCGACATATTCTACAACCCGCAGGACCGGAAGTACTATGTACACGTACTGGAAACGACGAAAGCGTCGGAAGCACACGAGGAGATCAAGAACCTGAAAACCTATACCAAAATCAAGAACGCTCGTCTTCTGGTGGTTACCGGAGAGAAATAGAGTGCATCTATAGTCCGAACATGAAACAGGCATTGGTACCGACAGTAAAGACCTCTCTCCTGGCCGGATTTTTCCTGCTGCTGGTGACCACTGCGTGGGCGCAGCGCCCTGTGATCCAGGGCGTTGAACAAGTCTCCGGCAGCACTGGTCAGCTCGTGCTGATCAAGGGTACTTCCTTTGGCGGTGATAAGACTAAACTGCAGGTCCGTTTCGGTGCTACGCCAGGAATGATAGAGTCTGCTACCGACCAAACAATAAAAGTGCGCGTTCCGGCGGGAACTACGTACCGGCACTTGTCGGTAACCAATTTAACGTCTCATCTCACGGCATTTTCCCCGAATCCTTTTTTATTAAGCTTTAGCGGTGAGCATCCTTTTACAGCCGCTTCCCTCGACAACCGGCAAGACTTTTCCGCCGACAAGGGGATTGAAGATATCTGCCTGTGTGATCTCAACAACGACGGCCTTCCGGAAGTCATTACGACGCACAACGGCGTGAACACACTTTCTATACATCGGAATACCAGCACGCCCGGCACACTTGCCATGAGCCGAATTGTCTTGCCTGCCCCCGGCTTCAGCACGCTTTCCCTTCGTGTGAAATGCGGTGATCTAAATGGTGATGGCTGGCCAGACCTGGTTGTCACCGGCACCGGGAATGCCAGCGCCGCTGAAAAGATTTTTGTTCTCCAAAGTTCGGGTGGTTCCTCTTTTAGCGTGATTCCGATCACCATCTCCGGCTGGGCCATGGCAGACGTTGAAATCAATGATATCGACATGGATGGACGCCCCGACCTTGTCATCTCCAACCAAACGGCCAACTATACGTTAGGAATTCTGCGCAACACAAGTGTGGGAACTGCGATTTCATTTAACGATGCACCGGTCGTACTCACCGCGACGCCCGACGTCGTGGGAGGTCCGCCCGTTTTCAAAGGTACAAATGCTCTTGCCCTTCAGGATTTGAACGGCGATGGTCTCCCTGAGATCCTGATCAGCCTGATCCAGGAACCGAACCACAACAACCTGTGGATTTTTCCTAATCAAAGTCACTCGGGGGTTGTCAGCTTCAGCACCGTTGTCAAGCATTCGCTGGAAGGTGTTACCGTGCAAAGCATGCGGGTCGGCGACCTCGATGGCGATGGAAAATCCGACGTTGCTTTCAACAGCTTGATTGGCGGGACATTCGTTCTTCGAAACACCAGCACCGGCTCTTCTTTCAGCTTTGCTTCACGTCTTCAGATTGGACTTGTGGCGCAAATGGCCGGCATCGACTTTGGTGACATCGATGGTGACGGAAAGACCGATATTGTCATTGCTCATCAGTTTAATAAGACACTCACCATTCTGGACAATAATAGTGCGCCCGGGGCGCTATTCTTTTCCCCTACGGTCATTTCTACCCCCTTATTAACGACCTATGTACGTGTAGGCGATATGGACGGCGACGGCAAACCGGATATCGTTTTTCCCGGCGCCGATGCTACTGCGCCATTAGTCTCGATTCTGCGGAACAAACATTGTGTGCTTCCCAAAATTGAACCGGAGGAGGACATCACCCTCTGTGCAGGCACACATATACTCACCGCTACACAGGCTCCCGGCGCGTACTACGACTGGAAGAAAGACGGTGTAACCGTGGCGTGCGGCAAGGAACTCTACAGCTATACGATCAATCCCCCTGTGACGAACGCGGTTTACACCGTAACGATTCGCACAGAAGGCGGCGCCTCGTGTACTGCGGGCAGTTGCGCGCTGACATCTGAAAGCGTTACTGTTACTATTCTCGGCGCAGGCGGCTTAACACTCACGCCCTCTGTCAGCGGATCTCTTGACGGAAAGGTTTGTAAAGACACCGACATTATACTTCATTCCGGCGGGCCGGATGACGGTAGTGTGACGTATTCCTGGACAGGTCCTGGCTATAGCCACACCACCACGAGTGAAGATGCACCACCATTCCCGGCTACAGGTGCTGCACAAGCCGGTGAATATACGGTTGAAGCTACGCGGGGTGGCTGCGTCGCAGGCCGTGGCACCATCGTTGTAGAAGTAATCGAAATGCCCGCTACGAGCTTTAAGATTAGGGGTCCGACAACGATCGTGGCCTGTCCCGGTGATGCCGACATTACGCTGCAACTGGACGAAGCTCCCGCGGCCTTTACCTACGCCTGGTACAAAGAAGGGAATGCTACCTCCATTGGTAGCGGCCCCGTGTCACCGGCAATCGTCCCGACAAACGCAGCTGCCAGCGGCGACTACTACGTAAAAGCCAGCAGCCCCGGATGTGGCCTGCCTGTCGATACTGATCGTGTAAAAGTAACCATTACCACAAAGCCCGTGGTAAGCTTTACGACCTCTTCTTCCGACGGCACTGTCTGTAAAGATCAGCGCATAACGTTTACCAGCACGTCTACCACGACTGCCACGCCTGTCTATCAGTGGAATTTCGACGTCAGCGGTGCGGGTACCCAAGGCCCCAATGCACCCACTGCCGAAACCAGCTACTCCAACACTGGACCAAAGACCGTACGGCTCTCAATCCATTACGGCAGTAATGCCTGCCTGACAAAGTCCGAACAGCCCATTACCGTGACCCTTCCACCCGGTGAGGTCGTGATTGAAAATCCCGATGGCCTTGACGCGTTCTGCGAGGGGGAAACACTCTTGCTGGAGGCATCGAGCCCGGCCGCAATCAAAAGCTACCTTTGGTCAACGGGAGAAACTACAGCGTCCATCAACGTTCCAGATGGAGGCACTTATACCGTAGACATTGCCTTTTCCACGGGGTCATGTGTCATCACCAAAAGTAAACAGGTTACACAGCTCCCGGCCCCGGAGGTAATTATAACGGGTACACCCGAACGGATCAACGAAGGTGAGTCAGCACAGCTGACTGCTTCCGGTCTTGACACGTATCAATGGACGCCCGCCGAGTCGCTTTCAAACGCAGCGGTCCCCAATCCTGTTGCACAGCCGGTTGCAACCACCGAATACACTGTAACAGGGGTTGGCGCCAATGAATGTCCGGGGTCAGGGACCTTTATCGTGCAAGTAGTCGGCGAAGCCATTGTCAACAAGCTGAATCCCCATAACTTCTTCTCGCCTAACAACGATGGCCCTAATGAACAGTGGCAGGTCGATGAAATTCTTACCTATGCGCAGTGCGGGGTCACTGTTTATGACGACAAAGGTGTAAAGGTATTTGAGGCCAAACCTTACCACAACGACTGGAACGGCACCTTTAACGGCAAGCAACTGCCCGACGGTGTTTACTTCTATATTATCCGTTGCGACGGCGAAGAAAGCACTCCGCGCGCGGGCAGTATTACATTGCTGCGCTAGGGTATACCCACCGTCTGGCGGTGGTTTTTTACAGGCCGTCGATTACCCCCCTGGCGGAATAGTCAAATCGAGCGCAAAACTTACATAGCATGGTTACAATCCCCCTTATCACACTATAAAAGTGTTGAGGTAATACTTGTACTGACAACATTATATCTACATAAAGTGTCACTACGGGTAGGATACCTTACATGACCAGTTACCAAAATATGAATTTCAGAGCAGTCATATTTCGGGGCATGTGTTTTAGATTTGTACATAATTTCTTTTCGCCTATGAAGAAGCTTTTCTTCCTGATCACCCTGTTCTGCCTCAGTGCTGGTTATTCCCATGCACAGGAGATTTGCAACGACAACCTGGACAACGACGAAAACGGTCTTGTTGACTGTCTTGACCCGGCCGAGTGTCCCACCAAGACGTGCGAAAT
The DNA here is from genome assembly GCF_018598175.1 of Dawidia cretensis. Taxonomy (GTDB): domain Bacteria; phylum Bacteroidota; class Bacteroidia; order Cytophagales; family Cyclobacteriaceae; genus Ohtaekwangia; species Ohtaekwangia cretensis. The sequence goes on along the minus strand of NZ_JAHESE010000002.1, from coordinate 318,237 downwards.
TTGCGACAACGGCATCGATGATGATGGCGATCGTTTCATCGATTGCTACGACAAGGAGTGTGTCCTGAGCAACGTCTGTAAGGACTTCTTCATCGGCAAAACTGATAGCTGTAACGTTAAACCTGAGATCTTCCCTCCTTTTGAGATGAAGCTTAAATACAAGTCTCAGCCCGGTACGGCCAATCACGTGAACCGGCTTATCGTCGGCGACGTCGACAACGACGGCATCCCGGAACTCGTGACGACTTTCCGTACTTCCAGCTCGAATGCCGGCACGGCCGTCGTCAATGTAATGCAAGCGCCCACCGCAGGTATGGCGCTGAATATTGACAAACAAATTGACATGAAAGCAGACGGCTTCCAACCGTCGTTCGAAGATATTGCCATGGCGGACATCAATAAAGATGGTTGCTCAGAATACTTCATCTTACACACTAATTCAGACGGCAACGGCTATAAGCTCGTTGGATACGACTGTACCGGTAAGTTGATTTGGAATAACAAGTCCATCGACTTTCCTGAGTATCCGGGAACCATCGGCCTGACCGACTTCGACGGCGACGGCGCCGTAGAGCTTTACCTTCGTTCGCAAATTTACGATGCGCACACCGGTACATTGATGGGGGAAAACCTTTTCAACAATGCTTTTGGTCAAAGCAGCAACGCGCCGATCGCTGCCAATATTTTGACGGCCTCTCCTGGCCAGGAGCTTATTGCCGGATGTCGCATTTATACAGTAAATATCAACCGGCCGGCCGCTCCAGGCGCCACGTTACCGACGGCCGTTACCCCTCCCGTGAAAGGTTCTACGCTCACGCTGACCAAAAGCGTATCGAACTATTTCGTTCGTAGAGGCCGTACCTCAGGCAGTGGTACCAGTATCGCCGACTTCAACCTGGACGGTTTTCTAGACGTTCTGGCCATTGGCTCCACTATCGATGACAGTGACAACAGCAAACAGACTACGACGGCTTATTTCTGGGATGTCGAACATAACGTCATTAAAACCTTTACGGATAACAACGCCGTAGCAGGTGATAACAAGTATAAATTCGGCTGGCAAAATGGCGCTGGCCGGATCAACATCGCCGACATTGACGGCGATGGCAAAATGAATGCCGTGTATGTCTCCGGAAGATATCTCTATGCACTGAAAGAAGGTGCCGGCAATATGGAAGTTCTGTGGAGAGAAAACGTAACGGAACAAACCTCCGGCATTACCGGCTGTACGATGTTCGACTTTAATGCCGATGGCAAGTCGGAAATTGTATACCGCGATGAAGATTATCTCTATATTTTCACAACGACCCTTGTAGGAAGTACCGCCAATGTTACCCGCAGTACACCGATACGTTGCGCATCGCGCACATCGAATGAATACCCGATTGTGGCGGACATGAACGGCGATGGCTCGACCGAAATCTGCGTTGTCTGCGCGTCTGACGATAGCCAGCCCGGTGCGGACATGGACCTTTATTCGAACGCAGAAGTTCGCGTATATGAATCCGCCAACGTACCGTGGGTACCTGCCCGTAAAGTCTGGAACCAACACGGCTATTTTGTTGTGAACGTCAATGACGATTTGACCATTCCGAAACAGATCCAACAGCACCACCTGGTATATTCCGACAATGCAGAGTGTTTTGTCGACAAGAAGAGCCGGCCGCTGAACAACTTCCTGAACCAGGCTCCCTTTCTGAATTCCTACGGATGTCCGTCGTATGCAGCACCGAATCTCTCGGTAGTTCCGTTTGATCCGAGCGATCCAACGGCACCGCAACTTAAGATTGATGCGCCTACCTGCCCGGACAAGAACATTGGTGTTACATTTAAATTCAGAAATAAAGGCGATGTTTTGGTCTCGGGCGGACTGAAAATCACTTTCTACAATGGCGACCCTCGTACCAACTCCGCGGTGAAGATGTCTACCACCACGATTACGTTGTCGGAGATGGCCCCGGGTGACACGATCACACAAAAGGTTACGATTGCCGGAAATGGATCGCCGTTCACGCTGTACGTCGTGCTGAACGACGACGGTACCACGATCCCGTTGGACATTGAAAAACAACCCGGCCGGATTCGGGAATGTGACTACGGCGACAACGTGTTGTTTGCTCCGGTCAATCCCGGCCTGGCGGCGCTTACCACGACAGCCATAGACAACTTAAAATGTCTGACGACTCCCGGAGGTGTCATCATCCCGGATAAAGGGATTGCCAAGGCTTATGGTCCCGGCAAAGACTCACTGAATTATACATTCTACTGGTTTGACGGCCACGATGCAGGCGCGCCTGGCACAGCGGACCACGTCGGCTTTGCCTATAGTGGGCTTGCTGCCGGAGAATATACGGTATATGCTGTCCACAAAACTGCGAAGTGTGGTTCTGACACGGCGCATGTAATTATTGGCCAGCAAGACGCTCCCAAGATTACTGTAACCATCGACCCTATCAGCCAGCTGACGAACTGTAAAAATCCGAACGGTCACCTGCGTGCCGTGCTGAGCGACCCCACCAAGTATGACATTACGTGGTTCCCTTTCTCCCTGAGTGATACCCTGGGCTTCAGCCCGGACCTGACCGGCCTGAGCGAAGGTAGCTATACGGTATGGGTTCAAGACAAAACAACGGGCTGTGTCAGCTTGTCGACGGCGAAGATCGAGAAGATCGCCCCTCTGCCGGTGATTACCACTAAAATTGATACTATCAAATGCTCTAACGCAAATTCGGGCAGGATCGACGCCCTGGCCGACGGCAAAACCACAGGCTATACCTTCCACTGGTACAATGGTTCGACGGTGAAACCAACGCCGGACAAGGCCAACTCGCCGTTCTACAATAACCTGAAGGCGCAGAAGTATACCGTGAGGGCCATCAACAATACGAGCGAATGCGAATCGAAACTGACGGTGACGTTAACTCAAACCACGCCGCCGAAGATTACCAGCCTGGTGAAGGACGATCAGCTATCGTGCGATAAAGATCATCCGACCGGTGAGGCTACTGTTACCGCAACGGCGGCGACCACGCCTGTTGTCTACCAATGGTATACGGGGAATAGCACGGCCGACGTCAACAAAATCACGGGCGCGACCAGTGCCACGGTTACAGGTTTGAAGGCCGGACTTTATACAATCAATGTGGTAGAATCCACTACGGGTTGTTCCAAGTCCGACACCATCCGCGTGCTGGACAGCCGTAAAACTGTAGTGGTAGTGCCTACTCCTACTCCAAAGAGCAGCTGCGCGCCTGCCAATGGCAAAATTGAAATAACCTCGGTGAACTCGGGCGCCCTGAGCGACTACACCTTTATCTGGACAAATATCAGTGATGATCCTGAGACTACGCTGCCCGACACAGATGGTACAGTGGAAGGACTGGAGCCCGGTAGCTACCAGGTAGTTGCTGTCCATACGGAGTACACTTGCCGGTCGCTGCCGGTCACTGTGAAGGTTGCGAACAATACACCAAAAATGGTACTGACCAACCCTAACCTGAAAGCTGCGTCAACCTGTCAGAACAGTAACGATGGTATCTTTACTGTGGAAGTTATCGCGCCCACGACACCCAGCAAATTTAACTTTGCCTGGTACAATAATGATGGCATCAGTTTACACGAACGGCTTGGCGTGCTGCGTGACTCTATCATCAATAGCACGGGTCTTTACTCTGTCAAGATTACGAACCCTGAGAACGGCTGCGACACCACTGCCTATGCTACTATTCCGTTTGAGCAAGGCCACACCATCGATGTTACCTATGAAAACGTCGCGAAATGTGCCCCGCACCCGGGTGGTGCCATTCACGTGACTCTAAATCACACTCTTGGGTATGATGATGTCGATTATGATATACTCCTATACAGAACTAACAAAGATCCAGATGCCAAAAATTCCTATCTGACACATTCTCCTCCGTTTTTCACAGGCTTAATACCGAGTGCTGTACCTCCCGTTGCCGGCAAGTTTGACAAATTCGATTTGGAGGCAACTACAGTTGGAACTAACTATACAGTAGTCGCGGTGAACAAGACGCTGCCTTTACAAGGTTGTCGCTATGCACAGGTCATTACCATTAGACGTACAGGCGTTAAGCCTGTAATTGACGCTACATTAAGCGGTATTACGGCTAACATGAACTGCGATGCTTCCCTCACCGATGGTACCGGTGGTATATCAATCGCCGTGAAGCACAATGAAGCTGCTGCTGACCCGGCCAACTACTCGTTTGCCTGGACGAATGAGGATATTTCCCCTCCTAATAACAATGAGGTGGACGCCGCTAAAAGGTTTGGCATCAATAATAAAGATCTACGTTTTATGGTGGACAATGAGGAAGGCTACAAGGTGGTCTTTACCACGATAACTCCACTTAACGAGGGTTGCTCGAACAGCGCCATATTCGAGATCCCATCGATCGAGCAAGATCTTCGTGTTGCCGACGGCGACTTCAAGACACAGGCTATTACTCAGTGTGTTCCGGGTAGCCCGACTTCCGCTATCATGACCAACGGCTCGGCTGAGTTTGTTGCGCTTCAGAAAGACAACGTGCCGGTAGCCGCCCCGTTTACAGGCTTTACGTTCTCGTGGCTGAACCGTGCCACCAACACCTTGTTGCCTTCGGTCACTAACCCTATTGTCAACCTGGATTCCGGAAAGTATACGGCCATGGCGAAATATACCGATACGGGTTGCAACGTGAGCTTTGACTTTGTGATTCAGGACAGTACCCTCGGTACGGTGGATGTCGTCCTGGAAAGCTTCCGCACTGAAATCATGTGCGTCGATCCTGTCACGGGCTTCCTGGAGGTCAAGGCCCTCCCGGAAACGGGCCAGAACTACGAGTTCACCTGGTTTGGCTATAATAATAGCGGCGTACGGAACCCCGTCCCGGTACAGGGTCCGGTTCTTGGCACCAGCAATACCCTGGCAAACCAGCTTTCTGTGAATGACTTCACGGTGCGGGTGCTGAACCCGAATAACAACTGCTGGATGGAAGATACCTATACGGTGCCCATGGATACGATCAAGTTCTTCGTAAGCGCGTCGTCGCTGCCGATCACCAACTGTGTGAACGTATTCCTGACGCCGAATATCCACGAGAATGGTTCTGTCTTTGCCCGCATCTCCTCGGCAGGCGTATTGCCGCCTTCTGATCCGCTGGCAGGCACGCCCCGTCCGATCATTGAAACCAACTACCGGTATGAATGGTACGACGAGCACGGCGACCCGATTACCCCGGTTAACGCAGGCCGCTCGCTTGAAAACCTGACGTCCGAATATGCCAACCGTGACCTAAAAGTCGTGGCCTTCGATCTAAACGATACGCGCCCGGCGTGTAAGAGCGATACGGCGATTGTGCGTCTGGAAAAAGTATTGCCTACACTTCCTATTACTACGCAAATACTGGCCGCTGTATCGAATTGCGATGAGACGATTCCGAACGGTATGGCTTCTGCCAGTGTGAACGGCGACATTGTGAACTACCAGTTCAGCTGGTTTGAAGATCCGGCGACACATCCGCTGAATCCTGTAACGGCCTTCCGCACAGACTTCATGGCTGAGAACCTGCAACGGGCTGACTTTACGTACACCATACTGGCGATCGACCTCATCTCCGGCTGTATGGACAGCACAACGTTGACGATCCCGTACGAGCCCCTGCCGGTACCGATCCCGACGATCGAGATCCTCTCGCAGGTTACAAGCTGTATTGAGAACAACGGTGCCCTGGCAGCCTCCGTCGGTGGCAACATCCAGGATTATATCTTCCGCTGGTACGATGACACTGTCACGAAGCCGGATACTGATCTCGTTTCACCCGATGCTTATGGTGACCTCCGCGACACGCTCGCCGCCCAGATTCCGTATGGCGTGATTGCTGTCGATCGTGCTACGAAGTGCGAGTCCAACCTGGTATATGAAACGCTGCAGTTCACACCGACCTACCCGGAATTCGATCTGCAAGTGACACCTGCTTCGTGCGGTCATCCGGACGGGACGGTTTCCCTCGTTCTCAAGAACAACGTGGACATCGCCGAGATCATCTGGGAAATTGAAGGTGGCACGCCTACGAACGAGCCTATCCAGGAAGGGCTGCAAGCCGGTAAGAACTACATCGTGACGGTGATCACGCAACTGGGTTGCCAAGATACTGCTCACTTCGCCATCGGCACCGAGATCCATCCGTTCAACGGGATCTCGCGCAACGGCGACGATCGGAACAGCTACTTCCACATCGATTGTATCGAAGAGTTTGGAAGTAACGTGGTACGGATCTACAACCGCGCCGGTACATTGGTGTACCAGGCTGACGGGTACGATAACAATACAGTATTGTTTGATGGTCTGTCCAACCGCGGGATCAGCCCGATGGGCAACAACCTGCCGGACGGTACTTATTTCTATGTGATTGATAAGCGCAACGGGTCGAAGCCTCTTGCCGGTTATCTGGAGATCGTCAATTAAACTACAACGACATGATGCGACTTTTTTACCTCAGTTGTCTGCTGCTTTTCGTTACGGGAGTCGGCCGTGCCCAGCAGTACCCGGTGTTTACGCAGTACTTTTTTAACGAGATGGCGATCAACCCGGCGTATGCCGGTGCACATGTGCAGTTCAGTGCTACGGCGTTGTACCGCAATCAGTGGGTGAACTTTCCCGGGGCGCCGCGCACGTTCTCTTTCTCAGGCCATACGGCACTGATGAAAAACAAGATCGGTGTGGGCCTGATGGTGAACCACGATGAGATCGGCAGCTATGGAAACGATCACGTATACGGCAGCTATGCCTATAAGATCCACATGGGCCAGGCGACCCTATCCATGGGCCTGCAGGCAGGGTTTACCTTCCTGGGTGCCGATTACAGCAAGCTCAGCTTGCAGCACGACGACCCGGGATCTTTCCTGTCGATGAATACCTTTAAACCTAACTTCGGTGCCGGGTTGTTCTTCAACAAGAAGAATTTCTTTGTAGGCCTGTCCGTACCGTTTATTATTAACAGTAAGTCGAATAAGAACGGGAGCTTTGAAGGCGCCATCACCGAGGTGATCGAAAAGCGCTACTACATGCTGCGTTCCGGGGTATACGTCCCACTGGACCGTGCCGGGAAAATCAAGATGAATCCGTCGTTCCTGCTGCGCTCACAAGAGGGCCAGCCGTTGAGCATCGACATCAACAACTCCTTTATCTTCTATGACATCTTCAGCATTGGCGCGGCGTGGCGAAGCGGTGACTCGTTTATCGGCTTCCTCGATCTGAAGCTGACCGACAAGATCCACTTTGCATACTCTTACGACTGGACTACTTCGGCGTTGAACAAGTTCTCGAACGGCTCGCACGAGTTTATCCTGAACTTCCGCTCCATCATCCGGGGCGTGCACAAGAACCCCGAGTGTCCGCAGTATTACAGCTATCGTTAATCGCAGATACCATCATAAAAAAGGCTCACCAATTTGGCGAGCCTTTTTCTATTTTCAGACCTCTCCTACTCAGAAAAGCCGGGCGTCCATGACGATCTCGCGGGTCACTTTGTAGAACTCTTTGTGAATATTGAAGGTTGGCTCGCCATTCAGCTCTTTGATACGGTAGGTGCCATCTTCCTGCATGATGTAGGAATTGACGTTATCTTTTAGATTATACCGCAGGTTGTTGATGGCTTGTTTCTTCAGGAAATCGTCGTCGAGCAGGAAGAGCGACTCGATGCGCCGGTCGAAGCTGCGCACCATGGCGTCGGCACTGCCGATGTAGACCTTCGGATTGTCGTCGTTCCGGAAATAGTAGATGCGCGAGTGCTCCAGGTATTCGCCTACCACCGAGATCACTTCAATGTTCTCGCTGAGCCCTTTGCGTCGCGGGCGCAGGCTGCACATGCCGCGGACGATCAGTTTGATGGTGACGCCGGCTTGCGAGGCCGCGTATAATTCGTCGATCAGCTCTTTATCTTGTAACGAGTTAAGCTTGATGACGATGCCAGCCGGGACGCCGTTGCGGGCATTTTCCGCCTCGCGTTTTACGAGGTTACACAGTTGTATGCGCATGTCGCGCGGCGACGTAATCAGGTTGCGATAGGTCGACGGTTGTGAGTGGCCGGTAATGACATTGAAGAATTCGGACACGTCGTTGCCATAGACCTCTTTTGTTGTTAACAAACCAATGTCAACATATAACCGGGAGGTGGATTCATTGTAGTTGCCGCTGGACAGGTGTACATACCGATACACTTTGTCGTCGCCTTCCTTCCGGACGATGAGCAGCAATTTGGTGTGGGTCTTTAAGCTGCTGACGCCATAGATCACATAACATCCTGCTTTTTGCAGGCGCTGCGCCTCGCGCAGGTTGTTCTCCTCGTCAAACCGGGCCTTTACCTCAAACAACACCGACACGTGCTTACCGTTTTCGGCGGCCCGCAGCAGCGCATTGGTCACCCGCGATTCTCTGGCAACACGATAGATGGTGATCTTGATCGACAGCACATAGGGGTCGTCGGCGGCTTTTTCCAACAGCTCCAGTACCGGCTCCATGGAGTTGTACGGATGATGCAGCAAAATGTCCCGCTCTTTCAACACTTCAAACAGATCGCGGCTGCCCTCCTCGGGGAAGTTCAGCGGTTTGATCGGTGCCGGGGTCTGGGCGCGCTTGCTTTTAAATTCTTTGTGACTGACAACCTGGTTTAAACCAGACAGCTCGGGCAAGCCACCCTGTGGAATGAAGAAGATGTTGAATTCGTCCAGATCCCATTGGATCTTAAGCACGCGCATCAGCCAGGGATCGGGGTTCTCTTCAATTTCCAGGCGTACAACCCGCCCCGAGCGGCGGGTCTTCAGCTTGCGTTTGAGGTCTTCGAGGAAATTGGACTCAATATCTTCGCTTTCTTCCAGGGTGAAGTCACCGTTCCGGTTGATGCGGAACAAGTTGACAGCCTCGATCTCGACGTTGCGGAAAAGGTTATGAATTTTGTGCCGGATGATCTCTTCAATCGGCACAAAGAGAATTTTATCATCGTCGTGATCGATCTCGTAAAAGCGGGGCAGGTTTTGCGGTACCTGAATAAACGACACCCGTTGATTGGTCGGTCCTTCGTTCGTGCCTTTGGTCACCACTCCAAACAGGAGACGGTTGTTCATGAGCACCGGGAAGGTGTGATAGTTATCAAAAACCATCGGCGTCAGCATGGGGAAGATGGTCCGGTTGAAATAGTCGGCCACGCGCTGCGTATCTTCCACCGACAGATCGTTGTACGACACGATGGCGAATCCGTTTTCCTCAAAATGAGGCTTGAGTTTGCGGATATAATACTCGTTCTGATCGTGGTAGAACTTCTTCGTTTCATTCAACAGCAGTTTGCGGAAAGGTTCTTCGCGCAGGCCGTTATAGTCAAAACGTTCTTTGCCGTAGTCGAGGTAGTTGTACAAGCTCCCGAGGCGAATGGTGCAGAACTCGTCAAGGTTGGAGGCGGTGATCGCCAGGAACTTGAGCCGGTCGAAGATGCTGCGCTCGACGTGTCGTGCCTGATCCAGCACGCGGTAATTGAACTTCAGCCAGCTTAGGTCGCGGCTGATATAGTTACTTTCGTCTATCTTCTGTTGTGCTAATTTACTGTCCAGGGTTACTTGCAATTCTTCCATGGCAACAAGGGGTAAAATGTCACGGTTCACAGCGCACGTTGTCGACCGTGTGCTGTGAACCGCAAGCCTGTTTAAAGTGCTTTATTTAAATATCGATGCGCGCGTATTTCGCGTTCTTCTCAATAAACTCCCGACGTGGCGCTACCTCATCTCCCATCAACATGGAGAATAGGTGATCGGCTTCGGCAGCAGATTCAATGCTTACTTGTTTGAGCGAGCGCTTGGAAGGATCCATGGTGGTGGTCCACAACTGCTCGGGGTTCATTTCCCCCAGACCTTTGTAGCGTTGCACGCCCACGGAGTCTTCTTTGCCTCCACCCAGTTCCGCTACCAGGGCTATCCGTTCTTCTTCGGTCCAGCAGTAGCGTTCGTCTTTTCCTTTTTTGACCAGGTAGAGTGGCGGCAGGGCAATGTATACATAGCCGCTCTCGATCAGGTCACGCATGTAGCGGAAGAAGAAGGTCAGAATAAGTGTACGAATGTGACTCCCGTCCACGTCAGCATCGGTCATGATGATGACCTTGTGGTAACGCAGCTTGGTCATGTTCAGTCCCTTCTCGTCGTCCGGCGTACCAAAGGTTACGCCGAGGGCGGTGATCATATTCTTGATTTCTTCGTTTTCGTAGATTTTGTGCTCTTGCGCTTTTTCTACGTTCAGGATCTTACCGCGCAGCGGCAGGATAGCCTGGAAGTTGCGGTCGCGGCCTTGTTTTGCCGAACCACCCGCGGAGTCACCTTCCACGAGGTAGAGCTCGCAAATGGTGGCGTCGGAGCTGGAACAGTCGGCCAGTTTACCGGGCAGGCCAGTGCCGCTTAATACGTTTTTGCGTTGCACCATCTCCCGGGCTTTACGGGCGGCATAACGCGCCTGTGCGGCCAGGATCACTTTATTGACAATCAGCCTGGCTTCGCGTGGGTGCTCCTCCAGGTAATGCTGCAGCACTTCGCCTACGGCGCCGTCTACTATACCCATGGCGTCGGAGTTACCGAGCTTGGTTTTCGTCTGTCCTTCAAATTGAGGCTCAGCCACTTTCACAGAAATAACGGCCGTCAGGCCTTCGCGAAAGTCGTCGCCGTTGATATCTATTTTTACTTTATCCAGCATGCCTGACTTGTCGGCGTAGCTTTTCAGCGTACGGGTCAGGGCGCGGCGGAAACCGGCCACGTGGGTTCCCCCCTCGTGGGTGTTGATGTTGTTTACATACGACACCAGGTTTTCGCTAAACGAGGTGTTGTAGCTCATCGCCACCTGAATGGGAATGGTGCCTTTGTCGCTTTCAATATAGATCGGCGCCGAAATAAGCTTCTCGCGGGTAGAGTCGATGTATTCTACAAACTCGCGAAGGCCACCGACGGACAGGAATACGTCGCCGCGTACGTTCTCGCCATTTTCGTCTTTCTCCCGCAGATCCGACAGGTTGATGCGGATGCCCGGGTTTAAGAACGACAGCTCGCGTAGGCGGGTGGCAATGGTTTCGTAATTGTATTCCCAGTTGGCAAAAATCTCTTTGTCCGGCAGGAAGTGTACTTTGGTGCCGTGCTTCTCCGTTTCGCCAATGACCCGCACCGGATATTGGGGATTACCACGCGAATACTCCTGCTCGAAGATCTTTCCATCTTTCTGCACGGTAACGTGGAGCATTTGTGATAGGGCGTTTACGCAGGATACACCCACACCGTGCAAACCGCCGGAAACCTTGTAGGTGTCTTTATCGAATTTACCGCCGGCATGCAGTACAGTCAGTACGACTTCCAATGCCGAGCGTTTTTCTTTTTCGTGCATGTCGGTTGGAATCCCCCGACCATTGTCATCCACCGAAATGGAATTGTCTTCGTGTACGGTGACAAAGATTTCGTCGCAATATCCGGCGAGCGCCTCATCAATGGAGTTATCCACTACTTCCCACACCAGGTGGTGCAGGCCTTTGACGCCTACGTCGCCGATGTACATGGCGGGGCGCTTTCGCACCGCTTCCAACCCCTCTAAAACCTGTATGTTACTCGCTGAATACTGGGCAGGCACTTTTCCTTTATCTTCGCTCATCTGTGATTTTTAGAACCGTCAAAAATAATCTTTTTGGCCTTACAAACGCAGGTCGGATCAACATTTTTAGCGTTAAAGTTTCCTGGTTTTGGGGCCGCAAAGTAGCGCTCCGTCGTCCGCTTTGTCAAGCTTTTTTTCACGCCGTAAAGGCCGCGAAAGGGCGTCGCGAAAGATCAATATTGACGGCTGCGCAGCAGCACTAGCGTGCATGCTTCCGTGGCTTCGACAGCCTGCGCTTCAGCCATCTTTTCAAACTCCTCGTTTTCCGTGCCGGGGTTGAAGATGATGCGCTTTGGCTTGAGGCTCAAAATGTAGTCGTACCACTCAGGCTGGCGTTGCGGGCCAATGTACAACGTAACGGTGTCCACCCCTTCAACCGCTGGCCGCTGGCGGAGGTCGAGTATCTCCACACCTGACACCGTCCCCGTCTTAATGCTCAGAGGTACGATCTCATGCCCGTAGCTCGTCAGCATTTGCGCGGCGAGATAGGCATAACGTGAGGGGTCGGGCGTGGCCCCAATGATCACCGTCTTTTTGGTATTATTTGTTGTATTTGTTGCCACCTGTCCTGGATTATCTATTATAAAAACAAAATAAAATTATCTTCGTTCAAAATTCCATTTCAATATGTTTATAAAAAGATCATTCCTGGGCTTGTTGCTGTTAGCGTGTGTGTTGACCGCATACCCCCAGGGTAAAAAGGGAAAAGGCTACCAGTATACGATAGACCTTACCAACGTCGTCAACGACAAGCTATATGTAGAGCTTCTACCCCCTCCTACCAGCCAGAACGAAATAACTTTCTACCTGCCCAAGATGGTGCCGGGTACATACTCCATCGAAGACTACGGACGTTTTGTGTCCGACTTTACGGCCGCCGATAAGAAAGGCAACAAGCTCGTAACGGAGAAGCTGAACGACAATGCCTGGAAGATCAAAGGCGCAAAAAAGCTGGCCAAGATCAGCTACTGGGTGGAAGACAGCTACGACACACAACTGCCCGGCCCGGACATCTTTCAGCCCGCCGGTACCAACATTGAAGACGGCAAAAACTTCGTACTCAACACCAGCGGCTTTTTTGGATACCTGGACGGGGTGAAAGATACTCCCTTCCAGTTCTCGGTCATTCGCCCCGAGGCCTTTTACGGATCGTCCGGCCTCATCCCCCTGCAAACGGGAAAGCCCGTGAGCACCGTGCGCAAAGAAGCCGGCACCGCAGATAAAGCCAAGCGTGTAGACACCTTTCAGGCGACTAACTATGACGAGCTGATCGATTCGCCCCTGATGTATGCCAAGCCCGACACGGCGGTGATCAAAGTCTCCAACACGGAAGTATTGATCGGCTCCTACTCGCCTAACAACCGCGTGACGGCCAAGCAGATTGCCGCCAGCATTCGCGAGGTGCTGATGGCCCAGAAGGAATTCCTGGGTGGCAAACTGCCGGTGAATAAATATGCCTTCATTTTCTATTTCACCGACCAGCCGGTCACGAGCTACGGCGCATTGGAGCACTCATACTCGTCGTTCTATTACATGCCCGAGCAGACCATAGAGGAAATGAACCAACAGCTGCGCGACTTTGCCGCGCATGAGTTCTTCCACATCGTTACCCCGCTGACCATCCACTCCGAGGAGATCGGCCACTTCGATTTTAACGACCCCAAGATGTCGCAGCATCTGTGGATGTACGAAGGCGTAACGGAATACTTTGCCGGCAGCGTGCAGGTACGCTATGGGTTGATCACGCCGGAAGAATACCTGGACGTAGTACGCGAGAAGATGGTCACGGCGGATCAGTTCGCCAACGACGTACCCTTTACCGACATCAGCCGCTTTACACTGGATAAATACCACGATCAATACGGCAACGTCTATATGAAAGGCGCGCTGATCGGCCTGTGCCTGGACCTGAAGCTTCGGAAGCTGTCGGGTGGTAAGTCTGGTCTGCCCGATCTGTTGATGGAACTGTCCAAGAAATATGGCAAGGAAAAATCCTTCCGCGACGACGTACTGTTCGATGAGATCACGGCGATGACCTATCCGGAGATCGGCGAGTTCTTTGCCAAGCATGTAAAAGGCACAGCGCCGCTGCCGCTGGCAGAAGTGCTGGGCACGGCGGGCGTGCTCTATAAAGATGAAATACAGGTAGAGGATTATTCCATGGGCCTGAGCCAAAACAACATCGGCATTACGCAGGTGAACGGCAAGCCTATGCTGGAGATTTCCACGACGGCCAACATGAACGAGATGGGCGTAGCGCTGGGCTTTCAGAACGGCGACGTACTGCAGAAGATCAACGGAGAAACCCTGCCGGACCTGGGTCCCGAGCTGGGCGCGTTCCTGCAACACCAGCGCGACGCGCTCCCTACGTTGAAGACCATGGCGTTTACGGTATTGCGGAAAGATGCCTCGGGCGCGCAACAGCCAGTCGAGCTTTCGGCGCCCATGCGAAAGGTGAAGGTCTCGCAGAAACATCTGCTGGCGTTCGATCCGGACGCTACACCCGAACAAATTGCGTTACGGAACGCCTGGCTGAAGAAATAGCTTTCTGAATTCTGCGAATGATTGCTGGCGCAAGTCTTAGCCCGTCCCGGGCGGAGACTTGTGCCTATCCTGATGTCAGTCTTCAGACTGGCATAAAATAGGCGGCCCGTAGGCTGCCTATTTTTTAATGCGCCGCACCGCCTCCTCCGCACAACGCTCACCATCCATAGCCGCCGAGACGATCCCCCCCGCATACCCTGCACCTTCGCCACAAGGGAACAGGTTTTGAATCTGCGGGTGCTCAAGCGTCTCTTTATCACGGGGGATCTTCACGGGCGACGAGGTACGGCTTTCCACGCCCACAATCTGGGCGTCGTTGGTGAAGTATCCTTTCATCTTGCTGCCGAAGTTTTTAAACCCTTGCTGCAACGCTTGTGTTATACGCGACGGCAGGACTTCCTGCATGGCTACGGCAGCCAGACCGGGCTGGTAAGAGGACTCCAGCAAAGACGTCGATACACGTTTGTCGACAAAGTCTACCAGGCGTTGCGCGGGCGCCGTCTGCGTGTTGCCCGCCATACGGCAAGCCTGCTGCTCGATGGCCGCCTGGAAGTACATGCCTGCGAGTGGTCCGTACTGGCGGTATGCCTTGAAGTCTTCACTGTCGACGGCGACGACGATCCCTGAATTGGCATACTTAGAATCGCGGCGCGAGGGGCTCATGCCGTTCACCACGACCTCGCCCGGCGCCGTGGCCGCGGGCACGATAAAGCCACCCGGACACATGCAGAATGAAAAGACACCTGTCTCCTTCCCACCCACGCTGGCCTGGTGCACCAGCGCATACGACGATGCCGGGAGGTATGGCCCGCGGTCTGTCGGACAATGGTATTGGATGCGGTCGATCAGCTCTTGCGAATGTTCTACCCGCACACCGAATGCGAACGGCTTCTCTTCAATCAGTACTTGCTTTTCGTGCAGCAGCCGGAAGATGTCGCGCGCGGAGTGGCCGGTAGCCAGAATGACGGCCTCACCTTCGATGGCATCGCCGTGGTGTGTCTTTACACCGTGGATGCTGCTGTTTGTTATCAACAGATCTGTAACCGTGGTGTTGAAGTGTACTTCACCGCCCGCTTGCAGAATGCTTTCGCGCAGCGCTGCCACCAGGCGCGGCAACTTGTTGGTGCCGATGTGCGGGTGCGCATCGAACAGAATATCTTCTTTGGCGCCATGGGCTACCATTATCTCCAGGATGCGGTTTACATCGCCGCGCTTTTTAGAGCGGGTATATAGTTTGCCATCCGAGTAGGTGCCGGCGCCACCTTCACCAAAGCAATAGTTGGACTCGGGGTTGACGATGTGATCTTTGTTGATCGCTGCAAGGTCGCGACGGCGGGCCTGTACGTCGGCGCCGCGTTCCAGTACGATGGGCTTGATGCCCAGCTCGATCAATCGCAGCGCGGCAAACAATCCGGCGGGGCCACTGCCCACGATAACAACGCGTGGTGCATTCGTGACGTTAGGGTATTCCACGCGGGGTGCTTCCGGGGTGGCTTCTGCAGGCGAAAGGATCTCGCACTGAATGCGCACCACTACCTGGCGGGAACGTGCATCGATGGAGCGTTTGGTGGGACGGACGTAGACGCTGCCGTCGTTCTTCAAGCCCAGCTTTTGGTAGAGGTGGGTGGTAAATTGCTCTTCCTCAAACGCCTCTTCGGGCGTCAGGACTACTTCTGCTGTCTTCATGTCGTCGGAAGGTTTTTATCCTTCAATCCGGAGGCAAAGATAACGTTTTCACTGACATTGTGACATGGGCGTTTCTGCGTGCTCCATTCAAAACACGCGAAAAACGAGGTTTTGCTATTTGAGCTGATACGGCTTTGACTGGACTTTAGTAGGGCTTACGTACGGCTTTAGTACGGCTTATCCTGCAGTATTCCGCGCGGCCTCCGACTTTGTGACCTTTTGACAGGCATCGGGCTGTTAGCGATAGGAAAATACGTTGCCGAAGTTGAGGCCGATGTGGAAGGTCCTGGAGAACTTGTTGCGGTCGAGGGGCTCGAAATACGAGGCAAACATGGGGTCAATATCAAAGCCGCGGTAACCGATGTCGAAGGAAGCAAAGGTATCGACGGTGAAGCCGCTGGCATTGTTGCGCCGCATGATGCGGTAGCCCAACATAGGCCCCCACTCGATGCGTTGCTCAACGGCATTGAAGGTGAATCTGTTCGTGGGGTCGTTTACAAAATGGCCGAGGTTCGTGAAACGGATCTCGTGGCCGAAGTACCACATGCCCACTTTCATGCCGTTGTAAAACTTCTGTTTGATGCTAATGCTATAGCCGCGCTCGAAGAGCTTGCCGGGCGTGATCTCCGCGTCCGCCATAAAAAATGGATCGCGGATGCCCAGGAACTCGAACTCGTGGCCGAGGCGCTCCGCTACGTAGAATTCGACGCCGAGCGGAATGCGGCCTACGGCCGTCCACACGGGGTTCGTGCTCATGATCACGCCGTGAAATTCGTTTCCTTTTTCACGCAAGTATGTAAAGCCTTGAGACCTGCTGCGGCCCTTGCGCGCGCTGCTGGTGGTTGCCAGCGCGACGATCTCCTTCCCTAGCTTGCGGTCGTCGTAGAAGGGTTTATAATAGCCGGAGAGCTTGCCGTCTTTTTCGTAGATCTCCCACGTGCCGGTCTTGAGCTCACCTTCCAGTGTGCCTTTGGTTTGCAGCTCGCCGGTGGGGTAATAACCGTAGAATGTTCCCTTGTCGTAGTTGTAGTCGCACTCCCCTTCGCGGGTGCCATCGGGCAGGAAGAACTCCCATTTGCTCTGGCGCTTGCCGTCGCGGATGGGCCCCTTTACTTTTAGCGAGCCATTGGGGTGATATTCGCGGTACTCGCCCGAGCCTTTGGTGAAAGCCACTTCGCTCTTAAGCGTTCCGTTGCTGTTCAGCGTCTTCCAGTACCCGTCCTTTTTACCCGCCACGTATTCACCGGACGATTGCAGGCCACCACTCTCGTAAAAATACTCCCACGGCCCGACAGGCTCGTCGTTGGCATAATTGCCTTTTGCGGAGACCACCTTATTGGAGAAGTAACGCTTCCAGGGACCGTGTTTCTTGCCGCTGACGTAGTCGCCTTCGCTCTCCAGGGATCCATCTTCGCGGTAAAACTTCCAGTGACCGGTGTTGCGCGTGCCCGTGCGCGTCCCCTCGCTCTGAGGCTTGCCCGAGTGGTAATATTCTGTGTAGTAGCCGGCGTCATCCGTATAGACGATCTCCCCTTTTAAGGCGCCGTCTTCGAAGTAGCTTTTCCAGAGGCCTACGTGGCGATTTTCTTTATATCCGCCCACTTCCTTCACGTGCCCGTTCTCGTAATAGGACTTCCACTCGCCCTCGCGGTTCTTGCCGTTGATGATGCCTTCCATGCTCTTCTGGCCGCTGCCTTCGTAGAAGTACTCCCACATGCCGTAGTTAGCACTTTTGAAGAGGATGCCGCGCATTTTGAGCTTGCCGGTTTCGTAGAAGAACTCCCAGACACCGGTCGTCTCGTTGTTTTCGAATTGGCCTTTGGACTCGACTCCACCGTTTACAAAGTAGGACGTGTAGCGGCCGTGGGCCACGTTGCGGACCGTATCCTTAACCTGATAGACTTCCTTGATCTTTTTCTTTTCGGGATCGTGGTAGGTTTTGCGGGTGAAGCCCTGGCCGGACGCGACGCCAAAGGCGCCGGTTAAGACAATGATTATCAGCCAAAAGGGAGATTTTGAGGGCATTCTGGAATAAACCAGTTCCAAAGATACGGTTTATTGGGAAATGGCATAAAAGGGGCCATTGATACAACTGCTAATGGCGAAGGATTGGATGGGAGAAACAAACATATTCACCATCGTGGTGTTCCTATTGGAAGCCACTTCCCGACACCTCATAGCAGGCCGATCTCGCGGGGAAAGCCATTGGTCGCTACGAACGTAACTAGATCTACAGTGCTGCTACGTCAATACCCGGATAAGTATTTCTTCTGCATCCTCTGCAACACTAAGTTCTGACTATTCAATTTAATCCATCCTTTGCATAATGCTATCCTGCATTACCAGATAATCCGTTTCTATCTCCCTAATCTCACCCAAGAATTTAATTGAATATCCAATATTGCCACCTCGAGGAACGCAATATGTTGCCAATGAATTCACAACCTTTATCGCAGATTCCTTTATGACTTTGTCTTCACGTAACTCTTTTACTCGAATTATCGATTTATAACCTGGAGGTTGAGAAACGGCTATCACCAAACATATGGAATCTCCATTAGTGCTATTCTGTTTATAAATAGTCGGACCAAAAACAAGTCCCTCTTCTTTTATCTTTTTCCCATCTTCATTCCAATTAATGATATAGATGATTTTTTCATCAAAATCACAAATTACAAATTTTCGAATCAAGCCATTTTCCCTATAAAAAGAAGTAGGCCCGAATTTCTTACCATTGTACCAAAAACTCTTTGTCATCAACGCTCCTTGCTCATTATAGTAATATGAATATCCTTCAACCTTATCATTACTATATTCAGCCTCGCCTTTTATGCTACCATTTTTATGGTAGTTTATGTATTTTCCTTCACGCTTTCCATTGGTAAATTCTATTTCTTCTTTAATCACGCCTTCATAATAGTAAGTCTTTGCAAGCCCGTGCTTAACACTATCACTTAGGTAAAAAATCTCATACTTTAAATTCCCATTTGAATATCTTTCAATTTTAACTTCACCCTCATTTTGACATGAGAAAAGCGCCAACAAAATCATGAAATAAACAACCATATTCGTCAAAAATAATCCTCTACTTAACGCGTTGATGGTAATTGTCCTCATGACTTCGCCGTCAGCAACCCCCTCTGTACACGTTCTTTCCGTGCGTCCGGCGCCAGTCGTGCCATTTCCAAAATGAATTGACCCAGCTTCACTTCGTCTACAGACACAGCGCCCAGATGAATGTTCAATTCCTGTGCTCCAACGCTCTTGTTGAGTCCGGCAGCGGCCCGCCTAAAACGTCCCTTCTTACGCGAAGGCTCGTATTGCTTATCAACGATGAGGCAAATAAACTTCTGCTGGTTGATGTTCAACAGGTAGGCATCCTGAATAACTTCCCAGTTAATGAAGTCTGTATACGCCGTGCGGTCGAAGATGTCGATCTCATTGAGAATGATCTGCGGACGGCGGTCGAACATGTTAAACAACGAGACGGGTATGCCCAATCCGAAGAAACAAATACAACCCCATGCGCCAAAACGCGAGGCTTCAGGATCCTGCAGCATCCATATACCGATGGCTATAAATATCAGGCACGGCACCAGCAGTATGAGCGCCTTCCAGTGAGACTTATAAAGTTTGATTTCCATTAAAAGAAAGAGAAGCTTTTCATCAGGTCAGTCGCTACATTTTCATAGCTGGCATACTGTGTCGTCTCTGCGGTATAGGTAAACAGGTAGGCGGTTTGGCCTTTAATAAACCAGTATTGTTTCAGCTTCAGATCACGGCCGTTGTAGGCCATGGTGAAGATAAATTCCTTGCAGGGCTGTCCGCCGATAGTGGCATCCTTCAGGGATACGATCGCGTCAGTACCCGCGAACTGGGTGACTTGCTGGCGGGTGAGCTCAGTGTATTGATCGAGGCTCATCGGTTGTTGCGCCAGGTCTTGCAGCATGAGGTTTACATTCTCCTGGAAAGCGTCCTGCTCGCTCTCCTTTGGACTGAGGAAGGCTACGGCGTTTAAGCCGGCCTGGTTCTGCCAACGCTCTGGGTAGCGCACGTTAAATTTGTTCAGCGAGTTGGTGTAGGTTAGGAATTTGGTTTGTGGGGTGAAGGCTAAGAGAAAGCTTACAAACAAATTTATCATAACAGAATAAGGTTGACGCTTATCAAATGTACCGGGTTACGGTGCAAGGAAAAAATCGTTGTAAGGGTTAATCTTACATGGGATTGTGACTCTGTTGAGGTTCCTCGCCAGTCTGAAGACTGGCATCAGGGGAGGTCCAAGTCGCCTCCCTTCGGTCGGAAGACTTGAACCAGGTATACTATTTCGCAGCTGTTTCCATAAACGCTGCCTTGCCCCACTCTTGCAACTCTTGTTCGGACCAAAGCGCCGGGAAGAATGAGATTTTTTGAAAACGGGGGGGTAAATATTTCTGCCAGTTGGTGCCGCCGGTGGCCTTGATGTCCTCGGGAGATTTGTGCAGGTAATGACCCGCTGAACGCATGTGCGCCAATGGCCAGAGCACGTTCGCCAGTGTATCAAATTCGCGCAGGCGTGCTACAATGGCTTCGCGTTGTGGTGATGCGGAGAAATGCGTCTGGTACAGCTGCAGAAGGTTGGTTGATTTCAGGCGCTCGCCTGCTTCCTGGAATTCAGTGGTATACTTCTGCTCGAATTGCCGCAGTGTGAGCGTTTTTGTACCGGAAGCAAGCTCTGTCGCACCGCTACGCCAATATAGCTTTTCAAGCAATGCCGGGATCGGTGCTCCTTGCAGACCTGGCCGGTCGTTCAGGCTCACCAGGTTGATCATGTCGGTGGAATACAGCTCGATCATGCGATACTGCGCCGATTGGAAACCACTGGCCGGGAGCAGCGCCATCCGGAATTTGAGGAATTGCTCTTTTTCCATACCCTGCACCATCACGTCGAAGGAATTCTCCAGGTGACGGAAATAGCGGATGACGCGATCCAGGCGATCGATAAAGAATGCTTCGCCGGGTTGCGGGTTTGCGGTGATCTGTTCCAGCTCGTGTAAAATCAGCTTGAAATACAGCTCTGTGATCTGGTGATAGAGAATGAAGATCTTTTCATCCGGGAACTGCGTTTTGGGGTTTTGCAGGCTCAGCAGCGTATCCAGGTGGATGTAGTCCCAGTATGTGAGGTAGTCGGCGTACAACAGGCCATCCAGGTACGACGACAGGTCCTGGCCCATGGCATTGTACTTGGCTTGCAGTTTTTTGAGCTGCTCTAACAGCACGGGGTCTACGGGTGTATTATCCGTCATAGGGGCGTATCGGAATGTAAATTAGTTGCGTAAATTGGTGCGCAAGTTATTATGTCCTAATCCCATTTCAAATTATGTCTGCACAAACCGCGACCCCTGGCCTTGGCAAGAAATCCCTGAAACAGGATACCTTCGAGCACCCCGACTTTTACCAGCTGGACGATCTTTTTACCGAAGAGCATAAGCTCATTCGCAGCTCGATCCGCGACTTTGTGAAACGTGAGATCTCGCCCTATATCGAAGACTGGGCGCAACGCGCGCACTTCCCGTACGAAATCGTTAAAAAGTTTGGTGAGATCGGCGCCTTCGGGCCTACCCTTCCGCAAGAGTATGGTTGCGGTGGATTAGACTATATTTCCTATGGACTTATCATGCAGGAGATCGAGCGCGGCGACTCGGGCATGCGCTCGACGGCATCCGTACAAGGCTCGCTGGTCATGTATCCCATTTACAAATTCGGCAGCGAAGCACAACGTAAAAAATACCTTCCCAAGCTGGCCTCCGGCGAGTGGCTGGGATGCTTTGGTTTAACAGAACCCGACCACGGTTCCAACCCTTCCGGTATGGTCACCAACTTCAAAGATATGGGCGACCATTACCTGTTGAACGGCGCCAAGATGTGGATCTCCAACTCCCCCCGCGCAGACGTGGCGGTGGTCTGGGCAAAGAACGAAACCGGCCGCATCCACGGCCTGATCGTAGAACGTGGCATGGAAGGTTTTACCACACCCGAAACACATGGCAAGTGGTCGTTGCGCGCGAGCGCCACAGGCGAGCTTGTGTTTGACAACGTAAAAGTGCCAAAAGAAAACCTGCTGCCGGGGAAGAGCGGATTGGGTGCACCCATGATGTGCCTCGACTCGGCCCGCTATGGCATTGCCTGGGGAGCGATCGGCGCAGCGATGGATTGTTATGAATCTGCCCGGCGGTATGCCGTGGAGCGCATTCAGTTCGGCAAGCCTATTGCGTCGTTCCAGCTGGTACAGAAAAAACTGTCGGAGATGCTGACCGAAATTACCAAAGCCCAACTGCTCAACTGGCGTTTGGGAAATTTGATGAACGAAGGAAAAGCTACGACGCCACAGATCTCGCTCGCAAAACGTAACAATGTACACGTAGCGCTGGAAATCGCCCGGGAAGCCCGGCAGATTCACGGTGGCATGGGTATCACCGGCGAATATCCGCTGATGCGTCATATGATGAACCTGGAGTCGGTCGTGACCTATGAAGGTACGCACGATATACACCTGTTGATTTTAGGAAACGAGATCACCGGCATACCCGCATTTGTATAACCCTGGCAGCAGTTTGTAAAAAATTATAGTGGATCCTTTTTGCTCTTAGAACGTGAGACGTATTATTTATGTGGGAATGCTGGCCCTGTTGGCCGGCTGTGATAGTGATGACGGTAACAACGATGTACAGTATGCCATCGAGCCGCAACTTGATTTTGTATCGACAAAGTTTACGCGCAGCGCCAGCGCGTCATCGTCGATCGATACCATTGCCGTAACCTTTCGGTACCGGGATGGCGACGGGGATATCGGCCTGACCATAGAAGACCAGGATGTTCCCTACCAGTCCTATAACTTCTTCCTCGAAAATGAAAATACGCTAACATCGATACCTGGCAGGCGAGTCGATGTGCCCTACGATTTGACCATCATGCCCTTTGTCATGGTAACGCCCGGCGCGGCCACCGGAAAGCTCGCAACAATCGAGACGCGCGAAAAGCCGGCGTTCAACAACCTTCCGCCATTGCTATACCCGTACTCATGCCTGCACTACCGGGCTGGAGGCATTCTCGTAGCAGCCAAAGACAAGAGCATCCTGGACGACTCGCACGTCATTACCGATTCACTCACGATGGAGGGTGAGAAATTCTATTTACTTCATTCGACGGATAACACTTTCTACTCCGAACGAAATGAAAATGCGCTGAACCTATATATCGATTTTTTGGTAGAAGGAAATGACGGCGCGTTTACCGAATTCGACTTCTCGCGGGACCTGCCGACCAAGACCTGCGCACAAGGCTTTGACACCCGGCTCCCGCTCCTCTCTTCGTTCACGCCTGGCCACCACAGGGATTTAGTCTTTGACGTTAACATCATCTCACAGAACGAAGGTGAAATTACCTACGCCATGGCAAGCTCCGGCTTTCGGGATCTTTTCACCGGTAAAAACCTGAAGCTACGCATTTCGCTGAAAGACCGCGCATTGCACGTGAGCAATGTTATCGAGACGACCATTTTCCGAGTACAATAAAATCGTATTCACTAAAGAAACATCAAACAGAACCTTTCTCCATATCTTCATCATGGCAAAACTCTCTTCCTTTCCCGACTTTATCGTTTTCCTCTACGTGCACTTGTCGCAAGCCGACAACCAATACGACCCGGCCGAGATCGCCGCGATCAAAAGCAAGATGGCGTCCCTCTACCCCGCCGGCACGGACCTGGAGAAGAAACTTTATACCACCATTCGCGAATACAACGCCATGGATAAAGCCCGGCTGCCCGAGCTATTGGAGACTTCGGTCCGCCAATTCGGCCCCGGCCATGGCGCCGACCACGAAGCGATCCTGACCACCATGCAGGAGATCATTCGCGCCGACGGCCAGGTAGCGCCGGCGGAAACCAAAGCCTTAGAGGCGCTTACGCAGCTGATTGCACTATCGAAATAACATTTGCATGACCCGACGAGGACTTCTTGCCGTTATACCCCTGCTGTTGCTCTTCTTATCAGCAGCATGTGACAAACGTCAGCAGACGCCCGACGTTGCAGCCGCTGTGGACGAGGCCGTTGGCCCGATTGTGCTGCACGCATCGTTGCAAGACACCTTGTCACCGGCGTTTTTACAAGCGCTGCGACTGGAGAAAGTAGAAGGATTGAATGTGAAGTATCTCTCGGGGCAGGAGGCGCACTACTTTGCTTATGTCGCTGACCCTGACGCCGTATTGCGCGCCGTGGTACATACTGCTTTTTCAAAGCATGTGGCGGTAGCCGATACTGTCTGCCGGCGCATTGACCCTCGTGCATTGACCATGCTCGCGCAGCCGCTGCATGCCACCGAGCTGGCAGCGGGAGCGTTCTTTTGGGAAGCCGACATAACAGCGTTTGAAGTATATGAGTGCGTGCGCGGACCAATACGGCATACATTGCTGATCAGCCGTGCAACGCGTAACGTATTGCACCGGGTGGAATTTAGTGCCTGACTTTTCTTTACCGGTGGCCGGTGATGTAAACTTCCAGCTCTTCGATGATGCCGCGCTGCTCGTCTATGATAAAGCGTACGACGTCGCCGATGGAGATCATGCCGCAGAGGCAGCCGTTGTCGAGCACCGGCAAGTGGCGAACAAAACGATCGGTCATCAGCTTCATACAATCTTCGATGCTGTTGTCTGGCGACACCGTTACCGGATCCGCCGTCATGATCTCGCCGATGTCGGTGTCTTTGGAGGAGCGTCCCTGTAAGATCACGCGCCGGGCGTAGTCGCGTTCCGTGAAGATGCCCAGCATCTTTCCATCAGCGTCGGTGATGAGCAACCCGCCGATGT
Organism: Dawidia cretensis; assembly: GCF_018598175.1. Lineage (GTDB taxonomy): Bacteria > Bacteroidota > Bacteroidia > Cytophagales > Cyclobacteriaceae > Ohtaekwangia > Ohtaekwangia cretensis. The sequence goes on along the minus strand of NZ_JAHESE010000002.1, from coordinate 293,494 downwards.
TCTTTTCTGACATAAGCTCGATGGCCTTGTAGACCGTCGTTGTAGGCTCGACTGAGAAAACCTGGTTCCCTTTCGCCTGCAGAATGTTTCTGACTTTTCCCATACCAGTTTGCGTTGTCTTGAGGAGAAGTTAATCATTTTCGTGCCTGGAAACAATGTGATTTCGGGAAATCCACACGACCTTGCGTCCATGACCAATTTCAGGGATATCATGAGCAGGGCGTTACGAGTCAAATGGCTGGTGTGTTTGGTAGCGGGGATGATGGGATGGTCGGTTTCCGTGGCGCAAACGAAGCTGCAACAAAAACTACCTGAAAAGACGCGCATCCTGTTTCTGTTTGATGGCTCGGGCAGCATGCTGGAGCCCTGGGGGCGCAACCAGACCAAGATGAGCATTGCGCGCAACATTCTCACCAAGGTGGTCGACTCCCTGAAACAAAACGACAAACTGGAATTGGCGCTGCGTGTGTACGGGCACCAGTTCATGAAAGAGGTCAACAACTGCAAGGACACCAAGCTGGAGGTACCCTTCAAGCCCAGGAACCATGCGCAGATCATGGCCAAGATCGACGAGATCAAACCCAAAGGCGTTACCCCCATTACCTACTCGTTGGAACAAGCAGCCAAAGACTTTCCGGGCAACAGTGTGGGTTATCGCAATATTGTGATCCTCATTACCGACGGCATTGAGTCTTGCGGGGGCGATGTGTGCGCCACCTCGCGCGCATTGCAGAAATCGGGGATATTTCTAAAACCCTATATCATCGGGTTGGGCCTGCGGGCCGAAAAGACGCTGGACTGCGCCGGCCGGTATATCAGCGCCGAAACACCCCAGGAGTTTTACCGCGAGCTGAACAAAGCCATCGAGTCGACATTTGCCCGTACCACGGTAAGCGTAGAGCTCCTGGACGCCAAGCGGCAACCGACGGAAACGAATGTAAACGTAAGCTTTGTCAACACGCTGACAGGATTGGGCCTGTACGACTTTGTGCACTACCGCGATGCCCAGGGGCGCCCGGACTCGGTGCAGGTAGATCCGGTGGTAGATTACGACCTGATAGTCTATACGTTGCCGCCTACCATCAAGCGCAACGTAACGCTCGAGAACGGGAAGCATAACATCGTACGCATCGATGTGCCCCAGGGCAACCTGGTCATTCAGCAGGAAGGACGCACCGACAGCAACCTGGAGGCCATTGTACGACAGAAAGGAAAAACAGAGGTGCTAAACGTCCAACGCAGTACCGAGAATATCCGCTACCTGGCGGGTGCGTATGAAGTGGAAACGCTGACGCTACCCCGACGCAAGTTTAGCGTGGATATACAGGGCGGCAAAATCCAAAACGTCTATCTGCCGGCGCCGGGCATTCTCAACCTCAACACCATTGCCACCGGCTTTGGCAGCTTATATGAAATCCTGGCCGACGGCACCCAGGAATGGGTCTGCGACCTGGACAACCGGCGGCCTCGCTTCCCGCTGACGCTGCTACCGGGCAAATACAAGATCGTATTTCGCGTGAAGAATGCCGGCGGAAGCAAATTTACCGGGTCGCGCACCCTCACCCTGAAAGCGGGCGAGACGGCCACGGTGAACGTCTTTAATTGACCGGGGCCGCGGCAAATAGTGCAGCCGGGGCACTGGCAGATACGAAATTTATTTACGACTTTCGCAACGCTTTGCCGGTGCCAACCGTGCGGGCCTGCCTGTCGGTAGACGGGACAGACGAAACAACGCTACTATCTCCATGACCAAATTCACCTTCACTGAAAAGAAAGACACACGCTCGGGCTTTGGCGTCGGGCTGCACGAACTGGGCAAACAGAATCCGAACGTGGTAGCGCTTTGCGCCGACCTGACCGGATCGTTAAAGATGGATGCCTTCAAGAAGGAATTCCCCGAACGCTTTTTCCAGATTGGTATTGCCGAAGCAAACATGATCGGCATGGCGGCGGGCATGGCCATTGGCGACAAGATCCCGTTTACCGGTACTTTTGCAAACTTCTCGACCGGCCGTGTGTATGACCAAATCCGCCAGTCGGTTGCTTATTCAGATAAAAACGTTAAGATCTGCGCGTCACACGCCGGCCTCACCCTGGGTGAAGACGGTGCCACGCACCAGATCCTGGAAGATATCGGCATGATGAAGATGCTGCCGGGCATGACGGTGATCGTACCCTGCGACTTTGCCCAAACCAAGGCCGCTACGATCGCGTTGGGCTCACATCATGGCCCCGCCTACCTGCGCTTTGGCCGTCCCAACTGGCCGATCTTTACTGCCGACCGCCCCTTCACCATCGGCAAAGCCGACAAGATGCTGGACGGCAAAGACGTAACGATCTTTGCTTGCGGCCACATGGTATGGCAAGCCGTTGAGGCCGAAGCCATCCTGGCGGAGAAGGGCATCAGCGTGGAGCTGATCAACATCCACACCATCAAACCGCTGGACGTGGAAGCCATCCTGACCTCTGCGAGCAAGACCGGCTGCGTGGTAACCGCCGAAGAGCACCAGATCAACGGTGGTCTGGGCGACGCCGTAGCCCAGGTATTGGCACGTCACAACCCGCTGCCGATCGAAATGGTCGCTGTAAATGACTCTTTTGGAGAGAGTGGCACGCCTACGCAGCTGCTGGAGAAATACGGGTTGACTCCCAAAAACATCGTCGCCGCAGCGGAAAAGGCGATTCAACGTAAGAAGAAGTAGACACTCGCAAATTACGAATAAGATTACACGAAAGGCTGCCCATTCAGGCAGCCTTTCGGCTTTTTAGGGCCCGAATCAGCAGGCTTAAGCGGATATATAATAGTATTGATATAGATATGTAATAGCATTGTAATAGCATCGACATAGCCCTTTATGGACTATATCAATGCCATGTCATTTCCTGTAAGCTTACGTTAATGACCACCTTTTTCAGGCACTCTCCCTGACCAGGTTGCCCGCTCTTCCGGTAGCCTTTTCCCCCGGCAATACCTGGAGACCTCAAAAATGGGGGGTTGACGAAACGCCAGATAAATCGTATTATTACGATCTAACCGAAATCTATGGGGGCAAGTAAAATCGACGGTTTTACGCCGGCGCAGCTACATCTGGCCGAATATGCGCATGCACTTGGGCATCCGGCCCGCATTGCCATTTTACAGTTCCTGGCGCAACGCCGGCGTTGCCTGTGCGGCGATATCGTCGACGGTCTGCCCCTGTCGCAAGCCACGATTTCGCAGCACCTGAAGGCCCTGCGGCAAGCGGGGTTGATCAAAGGCCATAACGATGGCCCCAGCGTACACTACTCGATTGACGAAAAGATCTGGAACCGCGCACGCATGGCGTTGGGCAACCTCTTCCTGCATTGTACGCCGATGGAAACGCACGAAACTTCTGCCGTTGTTATGCATTCGCCGGATTGATCCCTTACATTAGCCGCATGGAACTGACCTATCGACTCATCGACACTGTAGAACGTTTTGAATCTTTTCGCACGTTGCTGCGTGCCTCGGGTTTGCCCGCCGACGATCTCGACTATACACGCGATCTACTCGTGGGCTACTATGAAGGCGACCAACTCGTCGGCACGGGCGCGCTCGAAGTATATGACACGTACGCACTGCTTCGCTCCCTGTCCGTGAAGCTCGGTATACGTGGGCAGGCCGTTGGCACAAACATTACCGAATATCTGTTAGCCGAAGCGCGTGGTCGCGGACTGAAAGGTATATATTTACTCACCGAGCGCGCACGGGGTTTCTTTCTGAAGAAAGGCTTTACGGACGTCGCGCGTGAAGCAGTGCCTGACGCTATCAAGGCATCGTCGGAGTTCTCGCATGTGTGTGGTCCTTCGGCAGTGGTCATGCATTTGGCGCTATAAGCACGGCACCAACGGACAACCGTTAGGACAATTAAAATAGCGTCCATCACATCGTACATCGTACAGGATAAATTACATTTGCGCTTCATTTCCTACCCATGAAGCTGAACAAGTATTTTGTCATCGACTTTGATAGCACCTTTACAAAAGTAGAAGCATTCGATGTATTGGCCGACATCTCGCTGCAAGATCATCCTGAACGCGAAGATCGCAAGAACAAGATTGTCGCCATTACCAACCAGGGTATGGATGGTTCGATATCGTTTCGCGAGTCATTGGAGCAACGACTGTACTTGCTGGCGCCCAGCCAGCACCACCTGCCTGCATTGATTACACGGTTGAAAGGCAGCGTGTCTGAATCGTTTAAGCGCAACAAAGAGTTCTTTCAGAACTACGCCGACAATATTTACATCATTTCAAACGGTTTCCGCGAATTCATCGAGCCGATTGTCACCGAGTTTGGCATCAAGCCGGAGAACATCCTGGCCAACGAGTTTCGCTTTGACAGCGATGGTAAGGTGATTGGCTTCGACACCGAGAACCCGCTATCCGCCAATGGCGGCAAGGTTACCCAGCTGCAGAAACTGAACCTCGAAGGCGATATTTACGTTATCGGTGATGGTTATACGGACTACGAGATCAAACAAGCCGGACTTGCCAACAAGTTCTTCGCATTTACTGAAAACGTAGCCCGCGAAAACGTAAAAAGCAAGGCAGACCATGTTACGCCGAGCCTGGACGAATTCCTTTATCTGAACAAATTGAATACCGCGATATCCTACCCGAAGAACCGCATCAACATCTTGTTGTTGGAGAACGTGCACCCGGTAGCCGTCGAGCTGCTGCGTGCCGAAGGCTTTAACGTGGAAACCTACCACGCCGCCATGACGGAAGATGAGCTGATCGAAAAGATCAAAGATGTATCGGTACTCGGGATCCGTTCCAAGACGATGGTTACGGCGAAGGTACTTGAACACGCCAACCGTTTGATGACGATTGGTGCATTCTGTATCGGCACCAACCAAATCGACCTCAAAGAGGCGACACGCCGCGGCATAGCTGTCTTCAACGCGCCCTTCAGCAACACCCGCTCTGTGGTAGAGTTGGCCGTGGCCGAGATGATCATGCTTATGCGTGGCATCGTGGACAAGTCGACAAAGATGCACCAGGGTGTATGGGACAAATCCGCTAAAGGTAGCTTTGAAGTGCGTGGCAAAAAGCTCGGCATGATCGGTTACGGCAACATCGGCACACAGCTGTCGGTCATTGCCGAATCGCTGGGCATGAAAGTACTGTACTACGACACCGAAGAGCGCCTGTCACTGGGTAACGCCGTGAAGTGCAAGTCGATGGAAGAAGTGCTGGAGCAAGCCGATGTGATCTCCATGCACGTAGACGGCCGTAAGTCAAACGCGAACCTGATCGGCGCGAAAGAATTCGCGCTGATGAAGAAGGGCGTGATCTTTATCAATCTCAGCCGTGGACACGTCGTCGACATCCAGGCGCTACGTGATAACATCGTGAGCGGAAAAGTAGCGGGTACAGCCATTGACGTGTTCCCCTACGAGCCGGTGAGCAACGACGAAGAGTTTATCAACGAGCTGCGGGGCCTGCCCAACACTATACTCACGCCGCACATCGGTGGCAGCACCGCCGAAGCGCAAGAGAACATCGGTCGCTTTGTGCCGGGCAAGATCATGGACTATATCAACACTGGCAGCACGTCAAACAGCGTCAACTTCCCGAACCTGACGTTGCCGATCCTGACGGATGCACACCGCCTGATCCACATACACAACAACGTACCGGGTATCCTGGCAAAGATCAACCAGACCCTGGCCGATCACGGCATCAACATTGCCGGTCAATACCTGAAGACCAACGAGCTGGTGGGCTATGTGATCACCGACATCAACAAAGAATATAACAAAGATGTAATCGCGAAGCTGCGCGCTATCGAGCACACGATTAAATTCCGCGTGTTGTATTGATCCGGACGATAGAAGTCCGGCTTATTTTTGTGATATTCGCTGAGTGAGCTCGCACCATGTGAAACCCCGGGAGAAGCTAACGGGTCTACGACTGCGTTTATACGAGATTATCTTTGAGGCCGACACGGCTGCGGGTCGTCTATTCGATCTGGTATTGCTTGCCTGTATCGTCGGTAGTGTCATTACGATCATGATTGAAAGTGTTCAGTCGATCCGTGCGCTGTACGGCCCGTGGTTTCGCGGACTGGAGCTTTTCTTTACCGGCATTTTTACACTGGAATACCTGGCGCGCGCGTGGGTCGTGCCGCAACGACGGCGGTATGTCTTCAGCTTTTTTGGCATTGTCGACCTGCTTTCGATCCTTCCCAGCTACCTGGCCTTGCTCATCCCGGGAGCTCAGTCACTGATGGTCATTCGAAGTGTCCGGTTGATCCGCATTTTTCGCATACTCAAGTTATCGCGTCACATCGGCGAAAGTCAGAACCTGGTACGTGCATTAAAAGCCAGCCAGCATAAGATTACCGTATTCCTGGTCACCGTACTCACGACGGTCGTCATTACCGGTACGTTGATGTATATGATCGAAGGCGCTGAGCACGGCTTTACCAGTATACCCCGGAGTATCTACTGGGCCATTGTGACGATGACAACGGTTGGGTACGGCGACATTGCGCCGCAGACGACGTTAGGTCAGACGATGGCATCGTTCATTATGATTTTGGGTTATGGCATCCTGGCGGTGCCAACGGGTATTGTCTCTGCAGAAATGGTGCAGCTCAAGCAGCAGGAGAAAATCTCGACGCAAGTATGCCCGCATTGCCTGAAAGATGGCCACGATGCCGATGCTGTTTTTTGCAAGTTTTGTGGGAGTAGCCTAAATGCCTGAGAATATTCACGCGTTAGCGGATAGGCAAAAAAAATACCCAATGGATTTGGTGGGTGTTTCTGAACCCCATAAAAGACAAGTTTTGAGCTGCCGTCGTTCGCAATCTTCTTCTGTTAACCTGCTTTTTGGGCGAGGTCCCGACGAATCGGGATGAGGCCTGATTTTGACCGAAAGCTTCACTCGGTATTGTTTATAATTGTTAGGTTCAGCAAACGTGTCCCAAATCCAAGGGTGATGCAAACTTAGGCAAAAGCATGAGACCTGGCAACTATTTTTCGGGAACCTATCGGGAGGCAATTCGGTTCGCGCCGTCGAACGGCTACTTGTTGGGCTGATCTGTAGATTTCTTCGTACAACTTTTGCCGCCCGTGCCGAATATACTGTAGAACGTTTATTTTTACGTTCTATTATGCGCCCAAAAATCAATTTCACGCCAGGTCCTTCCCAGCTTTACTTCACTGTCGAAGACCATGTACGCACCGCATTCCGCGAAGGCATCCCGACCTTGTCACACCGCAGCAAACAATTTGAAGCTATCTACCGCAAGTCGGTCGACGGCCTGCGCACACTGCTCGACATTCCCGAAAATTATACACTTGTCTTTACCGGCTCAGCCAACGAGATCTGGGAGCGTATCATCCAAAACCTGGTGGAAGAAAAATCCTTTCACCTGGTGAATGGCTCTTTTTCCAAACGCTTTTTTGAAATTGCGCAACAGCTCAATAAAAAGCCTGAAAAAATAGAGGTTGCCATGGGCAAAGGCTTTGATGCTTCGATGGCAATACCCGCCGGTACGGAGCTGATCGCAGTGACGCACAACGAAACCTCCTCGGGCGTATCCCTGCCGATGGAAGTCATCGCAGGACTGCGCGCCAAAAACCCGGGAGCACTGCTGACGGTTGATGCTGTTTCTTCCCTGCCCTACCCTGCGTTTGACTATACACAATTCGACTCCGTGTTTTTCTCGGTGCAAAAGGGCTTTGGACTACCGGCCGGTCTGGGTGTTTGGTTGATCAATGATGCGTGTGTGGCCAAGGCTGAGCAGTTGCTGGCGAAGGGCATTTCGATCGGATCGTATCACTCCATCCCTTCGTTGTATAGTCATGCGCTGAAGCACCAGAACCCGGAGACGCCCAACGTACTGGGTATCTATCTGCTCGCGCAGGTGGTGGAAGATATGGTGCGGCGCGGTATTCAGAATATTCGCAAGGAGACGGAATACAAAGCGGCGATCCTCTACAAAGCTTTACATGATCACGGGCTGATTAATCCGTTCGTTCAAGAAAAGGTCAACCAATCTAATACCGTGATTGTGGCGGAGTGTGGGGAGCATACGGAGAAGATCACCAAACTCTTAGTGGAGAATGGCATGCAGCCGGGTGATGGGTATGGAGCGTTTAAAAAGACGCAATTGCGGTTTGCCAATTTCCCGACGCATTCGAAGGAGCAGTATGAATTGCTGGTGGATACTTTGGCGAAGGTTTAAACGTTCGTCGGCAGTCTGAAGACTGCCACTTCACCCAGGCGCAAGTCTCCGCCCCGGGACGGGGCTAAGACTTGCGCCAGAATCCTAATGTTACCGTAGCTTTACCAACGGCTTTGTAAAATTCGTGGGTTTGGATATTTTGCCGGAACATTCATTAACCCACGAGTCATGTTTCGTAACAAATTCTTCTTTTTCACACTTCTGCTGACCCTTGGCGGGTATTGGCTGCCGGCCCAGGATTACCGGTGGCAGCAGCGCGTCGAGTACGTCATGGACGTAAAGCTGGATGTGAAAACACATAAGGTGACCGGTACGCAAAAGCTTACCTATCACAACAATTCCAGAGACACCCTCCGCAAGGTGTATTATCATTTATACTTTAATGCTTTTCAGCCCGGGAGCATGATGGATGTGCGCTCGCGCAACATCGCCGATCCGGACGGGCGCGTGAAAGACCGCATTTCCAAACTGAAAGACGACGAGATCGGGTATCAGCACATTCAAAGCCTCAGGCAAGATGGCAAGGACACCCAGTACAAGGTGAACGGTACAGTCCTGGAAGTAACCCTACCGAAGGCTTTGTTACCCGGTGCCAAGACGGTGTTCGATATGAAGTTCGAGGCACAGGTGCCGCTGCAGGTGCGCCGCTCGGGCCGCAACAACCGTGAAGGCGTGGCCTACTCCATGACACAGTGGTATCCCAAGTTGGCGGAGTATGACTTTCAGGGATGGCATGCATACCAATATGTTGCGCGCGAGTTTCACGGCGTATGGGGCGACTTCGACGTGAAGATTACGCTCGATCCTACTTTCGTCCTGGCCGGCACCGGCAAGCTCAAAAATGCCGATAAGGTTGGCTATGGTTATGAGCAACCGGGCGCCACGGTAAAACGCCCCGAGGGCGACCTGACCTGGAACTTTGTGGCCAAGGATGTAATCGACTTTGCCTGGACGGCGGACCCCGACTACCTGCACGACCGCGCACAGGTGCCCAACGGCCCCGAGCTACACTTCTTCTACCAGAAGAACGACAAGATCCTCGACAACTGGAAAAAGATGGAAGGTTTTGCCATACGCCACTTCGAGCACATGAACAAAACCTTTGGTAAATATCCATACGACTCTTATTCGATCATCCAGGGAGGCGACGGCGGCATGGAATATCCCATGTGTACGCTGATCCTGGGCGAGGGAAGCCTGGGCGGCCTGGTGGGCGTGATGCTGCACGAAGCGGCACACAGCTGGTACCAGGGGGTGCTGGCTTCGAACGAGTCGCTCTACCCATGGATGGACGAAGGCTTTACGGACTTTTCCAGCCAGGAGTCGGAAGCGGTCCTCCTCAACACGTCGTTGGCCGAAGCTCACGCCGGCAGCTATAATGCTTATTTTTCGCTGATCAAGAAAGGACTGCAAGAGCCCATCAGCCAACATTCGGATCATTACAACACCAACACCGCGTATAGCACGGCTTCGTACGCCATGGGTACGGTATTCCTGCACCAGCTGAAATATATTATCGGCGAGGAGAACTTCTACAAAGGCATGCGGCTATACTTCAACACCTGGAAGTTCCGTCACCCCGAGCCCAACGACTTCATCCGCGTCATGGAGAAAGTCTCCGGCTTGCAACTGAAATGGTATATGAGCTACTGGGTGAACACCACGAAGAAGATCGACTACAGTATCAAAACCGTATTGGAAAACGGCGGCACCTTCGTGACGCTGGAACGCCTGGGCGAGTTCCCCATGCCTGTAGACCTGGTCGTTACCTTTAAGGACGGCAGCAAGCAATTATACTATATACCGTTGAATGAAACGATGGGTGGCAAGCCCGATGAGAAGGCCATTCCCCGCAAAGACCTGGAGGCCTGGCCGTGGGTGAATCCAACGTATACGCTGAAGATCGATCGGCCCGCGGCCGAGATCGCGTCACTGGAAATCGATCCTTCCCAGCGCCTGGCCGATGTAGATCGCAAGAACAACACCGCCGATCTGTCCAATGGACTCAAGGCTTATAGCAATCCTGCCCGCTAAAAGCGCATCGCGAACAGAACATACAAACGTGCCGCTGCGAGTAACTTCCGGCGGCACGTTTTTTTTGCTTTACAATCGGGCCTTGTGTGTGCATCGAAATGTTACGCCCTTACAGGGCTTCGATATCTTCGGTGTCCGTGGCCCAGGCCTGCGCTGGCGCTCCAGCCTGGGCTGTTATGTGTCGCCATTTCAGGGCTTTATCGTCGTGTTTGTGCGGCCTAGCCAGGCTGTTATGTCGGCGCCTTATCGTCTGTTTTTGTGCGGCCGAGCCTACGCTGCCGCTCCAACCTGGGCTGACGACGTCATCAGGGGTAATGACCATTGCTCCAAACAATGCTTGTAGGTAACAACGGGTAAAATCACTTTTGCAGCATGAAGTACGTACTTGCCATTCTCTTGCCCATTCTTTACCAGATCGCTGTGCTGGCACAAGACCGTCCTGCAGGGACGGTGGCCGGCACGATCGCCGATGAGCATGGAGAACCGGTTCCGTTTGCTACCGTGGCCTTATACCACGCGGTCGACTCGGCATTGGCGGTAGGTGGCGCATCCGACGTATCGGGTGCTTTTTCGTTGGCTGTAAAACCGGGACGGTACTATCTCAAGGTTACGTTTGTTTCTTATCGCGATAAGATCGTGCCCCGTGTACATGTGGCCAACACGCCCCTGGCCCTGGGGACGATTGTCCTCCAAACCAGCGCCGATGTATTACAGGAGGTGGTGATCGAAGGCGAGCGACCGGCTATGGAGCTGCAATTGGACAAACGTGTCTTTAACGTCAGCCAGGATCTGAGCAATGTCGGCGCCAATGCGTCGGACATCCTGGGTAACCTGCCGTCGGTAACGGTAGATGTAGACGGCGCTGTCAGCCTGCGCGGCAGCGGTAATGTGCGCATCCTGATCGACGGCCGCCCTTCGGGACTTACCAGCCGCGACCCCGACGCCCTGCGCAAGCTGCAAGGCAACCTGATCGAGCGGATCGAGGTCATCACCAACCCTTCCTCGCGATACGACGCCGCGGGCGAGGTCGGTATCATCAACATCATTATGAAGAAAGACAAGCGCGGCGGCCTCAACGGCACGTTTGTGGCCACGGCGGGAAACCCGTACCAGCTTGGCGCGTCGTATAGCATCAACTATCGTAAGAATAACATCAACCTCTTTTCGAGCTACGGCATCGACGACCGCAATGCGCCGGGTTATGGCTCGTCATATCAACGGTATACCAGCGAAGACACCAGCTTTGTATATTCCCAATATAACGATCGCGAGCGCGGCGGCCTGGCCCACAACGTCATGCTGGGCCTCGATTACTTCCTGACCGAAAAGACCACGCTGACAGGATTCTTTCTTTACAATCCCTCCTTCGGTGTGAACCACTCCACCAATACATATCACGACTACGACGAAGATGGCACGCTTACCCGCAACGTTGTCCGCACCGAGCGCGAGGAAGAAGACGAGTCGACACTGGAAGGGTCGCTGAGCTTTAAGAAAGATTTTGAACGCAAGGACCAAAGCCTGACGGCCGACGTCAAGTGGATTCGCGGCGTAGACGACGAAGCCACCCAGTATACCGAAGGTACGCCCGGCGGCGACCTGACATTGCAACGCGGGTTAAACAATGCCGACGAGACCAACTGGCAGGTACAGCTGGACTATGTCCATCCCATTGGCAAAGAAGGCAAGCTCGAGGCTGGCATCAAGACGGCCACGCGTATGATCCACAACCTGTACTCGCTGGAAACACAGGATGACGATGATGCCTGGACGCCACTACCCGCCTTCACCAACAACCTGGAATACGATGAGCACATACACGCCGCGTATGTCATGGCGGGCAATGCCTTTGGTAAGCTGTCCGCACAGGGCGGCTTGCGTGGTGAATATTCCGACATTACGACGAAGTTGACCGAGACAAACGAATCTAATCCCCGCACGTACTTCAACCTCTTTCCCAGTGCCGGACTGTCGTACAAGTTAAAGGACAGCAACACCTTGCAGGTGAGCTATAGCTATCGCATCAGCCGTCCTGATTTTCGCGACCTGCTACCGTTCTCCGATTTTCGCGACTCGCGCCAGTTTTTCATGGGCAACCCGAATCTGAAGCCTGAGTATACACATTCCTACGAGCTGGGTTATCTTATTGAATGGGGAGAAGGATCGATCCTTTCTAGTGTCTACCACCGCCATCGCACGGACGTGGTCCAGCGGATTGTGAGCGATGTAGACGAGCAAGGCCGCACACAGATCATTCCCATCAATCTGGCGGAACAAAATGCCTATGGCGCCGAGCTGAATCTGTCGCACGCAATCGATACGTGGTGGAAGATCAATACGAGCGCCAACTTCTACCGGGCCATAACCGAAGGCACCTATCAGGACGAGGTGTTGTCGGCCGACACCTATACCTGGACCAGCCGCACGACATCGAAGTGGACGGTGTTCCGCAAGCTCGATGTGCAGGGCTCTTTCAACTACCGTGCGCCGCGCATTACCACGCAGGGGCGCGACCGGTCTACCTACTCGGTGGACGTGGGCACATCGTACGACATCTTTAAAGGCAAGGGCACCATCAATGCGTCGGTGCGCGACCTGTTCAATTCGCGCATACGCCGGTCGATCATCGACAACGAAGGATATTATTCGAGCTCGAAATTTCAGTGGCAATCACGCCAGCTGCTCGTGACGTTTACCTACCGGCTGAACCGCCTGAAGGAGAAAGAGTCTGAGTCTACGGAAGAGATGTAAAAGATCGCGGCCAGGGCTGCCGGCGCCGCGCCAATCGTTTGTACGATCCACATTTTGCGGTTAGCTTTATGCCCTTATGACAGCGGATCAGGCCCAAAAAGAAATCACGAAACTAACCGACGAGGTCAACCATCACAACGATCTCTACTACCAGCAGAGCGCACCGGTGCTCAGTGACTTTGAGTTTGACAAGCTCCTGGAAAAACTGGTGGCGTTGGAGGCCCAATTTCCCGCGCTCCGGCAACCCGATTCCCCCACGCAACGGGTCGGCGGCACGATTACCAAAAACTTTGAGAACGTACCGCACAAGTACCCGATGCTGTCGCTGGGCAACACCTACAGCGCCGACGACCTTCGGGAGTTTGACAAGCGCGTGGCAAAGGGCCTGGACGGCAATCCTTATGAATATTTTTGCGAGCTGAAGTTCGACGGCGTGTCGATCAGCCTGACATACGAGAACGGCATTCTTGTGCGGGGCGTGACCCGCGGCGACGGCGTACGCGGCGACGACATTACGCACAACGCACGCACCATCCGGTGCATTCCGCTCAAGATCAAAGGTCAGGATATACCCGGATCGTTTGAAGTACGCGGCGAGGTGTTTATGCCGAAGCAGGTTTTTCAACAGCTCAACAAAGAGCGTGAGGACATCGGCGAGGAGAAGTATGCCAACGCCCGCAACACCACGTCGGGCACACTCAAACTGCAAGACAGCAGCGAGGTGGCTAAGCGTCGATTGGATTGCTATGTATACTATCTGCTGGGCGAGAAAAGCAAGACCCATGCGGAAGGCATTCAGCACCTGATAGCGTGGGGCTTTAATGTATCACCCACGTATAGAAAGTGTACGTCGATTGACGAGGTATTGGCCTACATTGACGAGTGGGAAACAAAGCGCGCAGACCTGCCGCTGGAAACAGACGGCGTGGTGATCAAGGTAAACGACATCGACCAACAGCGGCAGCTTGGCTTTACGGCCAAAAGCCCGCGGTGGGCGATCGCCTATAAATACAAAGCCGAAAGCATGAGCACGCGTCTCAACGGCGTCACCTACCAGGTGGGTCGCACGGGCGCCGTGACGCCGGTGGCGGAATTGGAGCCGGTGCTACTGGCAGGCACCACGGTGAAGCGGGCCTCGCTGCACAACGCCAACGAGATTGCGCGACTGGATCTGCGGATCGGCGATTATGTATTTGTGGAAAAAGGAGGCGAGATCATTCCCAAAGTGACGGCTGTCGACATGGCCCGGCGCCAACCGGAACTGGTGCCGCTGCAATACACACAGACATGCCCGGTGTGCGGCACGCAGCTGATACGCGAAGAAGGTGAAGCGGCTTTTTATTGCCCGAATATTAACGGCTGTGCGCCGCAGATTCGCGGGCGTATCGAACACTTCATACAGCGCAAGGCGATGGACATCAACTCGCTGGGCGAGCAGACCATTCGTCAATTATACGAGCTGGGGTTGGTAAAAAGCCCGGCAGACCTTTACGACCTGAAGCAGGAAGACTTACTGCGCCTGGAGGGCTTTAAGGACAAGTCTGCCAGGAATCTGCTGGGTGGCATCGAACAATCGAAAGCCACGCCGTTTGAAAGTGTACTTTTCGCCATCGGCATCCGGTATGTCGGCAAGACGGTAGCAGAGAAACTGGCGCGTTACTTTAAGACTATCGACGCACTGGCGATGGCCAGCGAAGACCTGGAAAAATTACTGGCGGCGCCCGAAGTGGGTAAAAAGATTGCCGAGAGCGTACAGCGTTTCTTTCAGGACCCCGAGAACCGCCGGGAGATCGACCGCCTGCGGGCCGCCGGACTTCAGCTCGAGAGCACGGCCCGCGAACCCGAGAAGGAGAGCGAGGTGCTGGCCAACAAATCCTTCCTGGTATCGGGGGTATTTCAGAATTACGAACGCGAACAGTTACACGATATCGTCGTTAAAAACGGTGGACGCATAGTGTCGTCGGTATCCAAAAAATTGGATTATTTGCTGGCAGGTGATAATATGGGGCCTTCAAAGCGCGAGAAGGCTGAAAGTTTGGGCGTGCGGATCATTTCCGAAGCCGATTTTGAAGCCCTGATGCGCGGCGAATCCATCTAACTTTTACGATGAAGCTCAACTTCCTTAAACTCAAGACCAACGCCGTGCTTAAAAAGAGCAAGGCGTTCCGCAGCAACCTGCCCTATAAGCAGGCACGGACGGTGGGCGTACTTTTTTCAGTCGAAGACAAGCAGAAACACTTTGTCATTAAAGAGTTTATCAAGAAGCTGGAGCAAGACGAAAAAGTTGTTCAAGTATTGGAATACATGCCGGCGAGGCACGAAAACTATGAGTTTAAGTTCGACTTCTTTACTGAAAAAGAATTGTCGTTCTGGGGCAACATAACGTCTTCGAGCGCCAACCAATTTGCCGACGCCCCGTTTGATTTTTTATTCTACATCGACCTGGAGCCGAACGTGTTCGTGCTGAACGTGCTGGCCCGAAGCAAGGCCAAGTGCCGCGTGGGCAAGCATTTTGACGGCGGTGAGCCGTACCTGGAGCTCATGATCGAGTCACCTGGCGGCATCCAGGCCCTCATCGACGGCATGTATAAGTATGCCTCCCAATTGAAGTAATCATAACCTTTATCCCCTATTTCTGTAAACATGAAAAAGCTCTACGGAACAGGCGTTGCCCTGATCACACCGTTCACCGAATCGCTCGAGGTCGACTACAAAGCGCTGAAAAAGCTTTTGCAGCATACAGCCAAGGGCGCTGACTATTACGTTGTGCTGGGCACGACGGGAGAATCTCCCACGCTCACGTCCGAAGAGAAAGCCAAGATCCTCGCCTTCATCAAAGCCAACAACCCGGCCCGCTTGCCGATTGTATACGGCATCGGTGGTAATAATACTCACGAGGTGTTGGAAGCCATTGCCGAAACCGATTTTAAAGGCATCGATGCCCTCCTGTCGGTAAGCCCATATTATAACAAGCCATCCCAGGAAGGCATCTATCAACACTATGTAAAAATCGCCAACGCCTGCCCGGTGCCGGTGATTCTGTATAACATTCCGGGCCGCACCGGCTCGAACATCACCGCAGAAACCACGCTGCGCCTGGCCAACCATCAGAATATCATCGGCATGAAGGAGTCGTCAGGCAACCTGGAGCAGTGTCTGAAGATCGCTAAATATATGCCGAAGGACTTCCTGCTGGTGTCGGGTGACGACATGCTGGCGCTGCCGCTGTACGCCCTGGGAGGCAAGGGCCTGATCTCGGTATTGGCCAACCCCTACCCCACGATCTTCAAGAAGATGAAGGAGTATTTCCTTGCAGGCAATCATGCGAAGGCTGCACAAGAGCTGTATAAGCTTTCGGACCTGAACGGTGCGATGTACGAGGAAGGCAACCCGGTTGGTGTCAAGTATGTACTTTCCAAACTGGGCATTTGCGGTGAGTCTGTGCGGCTGCCCCATGCACCGGCTTCTGCCGGACTGCGCAAACGCATCGATGCGCTACTGGCAGATTTTAAGAAATAACCTTTCGCTGGTATGAGTGTATCCATCCGCAACGCAGATACGGCCGACATTCCAGCCATTCGTGTGCTCGCAGAAGACACGTGGTGGCCAACCTACACGCCCCTCCTCGAGCACGATCAGGTCCGCTACATGCTGGACCTGATCTATAGCGTAGAGGCTTTGACGACGGTCATGACGCAGGGCACCCAGCAATTTATTTTGTTGTCGGACGATCAGGGACCGCAGGGGTTTGCTGCCTATGGTGCCCGTACGGACGAGCCCGTGTACAAGCTTCACAAACTGTATGTGCGTCCCGGCAATCAAGGCAAGGGTTATGGCCGCATGCTGTTGCACGAAGTTGTGCAACGCGTTAAAGACCAGGGCATTACTACGCTTGATCTGAATGTAAACCGCTACAATCCGGCCAAATCTTTTTACGAAAAGGCGGGGTTCTCCATTCTGCGGGAAGAAGACATTGCTATCGGGCCTTACTGGATGAACGACTACGTCATGCGGCGTATTGTGACCCCGTAGGCATTCGCCGAGATCGTTGTCCAACGGCTTGCATAAACAGCGTACACATTGTTACTTGCTACCTGTTAACTGCAATAATGTGCTTTGGTATCGTGACTTTGGAATAACGGAAATCGTCTTTATCACCTTGTTTGTGGTATTGTACGCGCTGTATGTAGTGCGAACTGTTCGCATTGCTCGGCGTATGAACAGTCCTTTCTCGATCATTTTTGCGAAGCTGTTTGCTCGTACACTATACTTTGCCCTGTTTATCATTGTCATTCTGGGTCCTTCGTTTGGCGGCTCGAAGAAAGAGGTCAAGTCGGTGGGCAAGGACATTATGATCTGCGTGGACCTTTCCAAGTCCATGGATGCGTTTGACATCGCCCCTACCCGGTTGGAGAAAGTGAAGTTTGAGATGAAGAAGGTGGTCGAAGCTTTTAGCTCTGACCGCATCGGCGTCATCATTTTCTCGTCGGAGGCTTTTATGCAATGCCCCCTGACCTATGATCAGAACGCCCTCAATCTCTTTATCGAAACGATGAGCTCGACCCTGGTGCCTGCGTCAGGCACGGATTTTGGGCCTCCGTTGCGGTTGGCCCTGAAGAAACTGGAGGAGGAGGCGGACGGCCCGACTACCCAGTCGAAATCAAAGGTCATTATTCTGATCAGCGATGGCGAGGACTTCGGCGAAGATTCGCGTGAGGTGGTGTCGGAAATTGAGAGCAAAGATATTAAGCTGTTCACCCTGGGCGTGGGCACAGAGGCCGGTGGTAACATTTATGCCGGCCGCTCGCTGAAGACCGACCGCCAGGGTAACACGGTCACGACCCGGCTGAACTCTTCTGCCTTACGCGGGCTTGCCGACAAAACCGACGGCCAGTATTTTGAGATAAACGCTGCGCGCAACGATGTATCGCGGCTGATCAACACCATCGGCAACATTGAAGGCGAGCTGCGCGATGCCCGCTTTGTAGACGTTACCGCCAACAAGTATTTCTACTTCCTGGTGGCGGCCGTGGTATTGCTAATCCTGGATGTACTTGTAAACGTACCCGCGCTGAAATTATGAAATGGCTCCTGGTATCCATCTTTTTGTTTGCGGCGGCAATCGATCCGATCAAGATCGGGAAGATCAACCGTACCAAAACAGAAGCCCGCAGGGCGTATACTTCCGGCGATTATAAAACAGCGGTGGCCAAATACCGATACCTGGTCGATACACTGGATGTCGTGGAGGACGAGGCCTTGCTGAACCTCGCCAACGCTTATTACCTCCTCAAGGATACCGCCCACGCTTTTACGGAATACCAGGCATTGGCGAGTAGCGAGAAAACCGCCGTGCGATCCAAGGCACAGCAGCAGCTCGGCGTGATGCACCATCAGAAGGGTCAATACGAAGAGGCCATGGCCAGCTTCAAAGCGGCACTGAAGGCCGATCCGGCCAATGGCGACGCGCGCTACAATTACGAGATGATCAAAAAGAAGCTGGACGAGAAGAAGAAAGAAGAGGAAAAGAAAAAGAACCAGGATCAGAACAAGCCTCAGGAACCTTCTGCCTACGCTAAACGGTTAAAAGCACAGGCGGACGCGCTGGCGGCCCGGTTCCAATTTAAGGATGCGCAGGCGCTCATGAACGAAGGCGCCAAGAAAGACCCGTCGGTGATGTATTACAAGGATTTCATCGATCGTTTAGGAGATGTTGTTACCATCGATAAAAAGTAAGCTATGAAGAACTTCATTCTGCTCATCGTTTTCCTGACCGTCGGCCATTTGGCCTATGCACAAGGTGCACAAGCGTACTTTAACCAATCGGCCAACTATTATGTCGGCGGTAAGAATGCCGAGGCCCTGCGCGCCGTAGGCGAAGGCCTACAAAAATATCCGGGTGATCCCAAGCTTAGTGAGCTTCAAAAGAAGCTGAAGCAGGAACAGAAGCAGAAGGATCAGCAGAAACAGGACCAGCAAAAGAAAGAGCAGGAGAAAAAAGAGCAGGAGAAAAAAGAGCAGGAGAAAAAAGAGCAGGAGAAAAAGGATCAACAGCAAAAGCAGGATCAGCAGAAGAAGGACCAGGAGCAGAAAGATCAACAGCAGAAGGATAGCCAGGATAAAAAAGACGAGCAGGAGAAGCAGGAAAAGGACCAGCAAAAAGGTGAGGAGGAGAAAGAGAAGAAGCAGAAGGACCAGCAGAACCAGCAACAGAGCGACGAAGAGAAACGCGAGCAGGAGAAAAAGCAGCGCGACCAGCAGCTCTCCGATAAACTTCAGCAAATGAAGATCAGCAAAGAGAAGGCGGAGATGATTTTGCAGGCCATGAAGAACCAGGAGGTACAATACCTGCAACAGAACAAGCGCAAAGCCAGCAAGCCCAAGGATCGCAACAAACCTGATTGGTAGCCGGCCGCCACAGCCACACGTAAAACCAACCAACCCAAATGAAAGAAGTATATATTGTCTCTGCCGTGCGGACACCCATCGGCAGTTTTGGCGGTAGCCTGTCTTCGCTTACCGCTGTGCAGCTTGGGGCCATTGCCGTAAAGGGTGCGCTGCAAAAAGCAGGCATCGACGCCTCACAGGTTCAGGAAGTTTTTATCGGAAATGTCATCGCCGCCGGGCTGGGCCAGGCGCCTGCCACGCAGATTGCCGCCGCGGCCGGCCTGGGTTTTACCATACCTTGCACCCTGGTCAATAAAGTCTGCGCTTCCGGCATGAAAGCCGTTATGCTGGGCGCACAATCAATCATGCTGGGTCACAACGACATCGTTGTAGCCGGTGGCACGGAAAGCATGAGCAACATCCCCTATTATCTGCCCAAGGCTCGTACCGGATATAAATTTGGCAACGGCGAATTGCTGGACGGCCTTACCTATGACGGCCTCACGGACATCTACAACCAGTGCGCCATGGGTGTTTGCGCGGACAACACGGCCCGCGAGATGAAGATCTCCCGCCAGGACCAGGACGCCTATGCCATCGACTCATACAAACGTTCTGCTGCAGCCTGGGCCGCCGGCAAATTCCAGGACGAGATCGTGCCGGTAGAAGTGACGGATCGCAAGGGCAACGTAACCCGTTTTGCCGAAGACGAAGAGTATAAGAGTGTGAACTTCGATAAGATCCCGGGACTGAAACCGGCCTTTTCCAAAGACGGCACCGTCACGGCAGCCAACGCCTCTACGCTGAACGACGGCGCGGCGGCGCTGGTACTGATGAGCCGTGAGAAAGCTGAAGCGCTGGGCATCAAGCCGCTGGCCACCATTCATGGGTTTGCCGACGCGGCACAGGATCCGATGTGGTTTACGACCACCCCCTCCCTGGCAATTCCCAAAGCGCTGAAGGTTGCGGGCGTGGCTCCGGAGGCAATCGACTTCTACGAGATCAACGAAGCGTTTTCTGCCGTGGCCCTGGCCAACAATGCGCTGCTGAAATTGGACGCCAGCAAGGTGAACGTTAACGGCGGCGCCGTAGCCCTGGGACACCCGCTGGGCGCCTCCGGTGCGCGCATCGTGACAACGCTCATCAACGTGCTCCGTCAAAACAAGGGCAAGTATGGCGTGGCCGGTATCTGCAACGGCGGCGGTGGCGCTTCGGCCATTGTTATCTCGACCTGATCGGCATACACCATGACATAAACAAAAAGGCTGCCCCTTGCGAGGCAGCCTTTTTTATATTAACCCAATCATCTATTACTTACATAGCGCGACGGTGAAGTTTCCGTTTACATAGGTCCCCTCTTCTGCGCGGGCATCGATGCGCCCGGTAATTTCGGTGTCGGTGATCGAAAGAATTTCGATGGCCCCCTTGGTGGCGATGTAGTTCATTTTATCGTCTCCGTCATAAAGTGTTACTGTCAGGCTTTCCTCGGTGCTGTTCGCCAGGTCGGCATCCCAGTTGATGCTCAGCTCGTAGAGGCCAACCTTGTTGGGAACATCGAAAAAGATGTAGTCGCCTTCCGGCATGAACATGTCACATCCTTCGCCACCGGACACCGTTTCTACCAGGTCTATGCCCAGGATCTCTTCGCCATCGTAGCTTTCCTCCTGGGCAAAACCGCTTCGTTGCGTCCAAAGGACACCCCCAACCATGCCGCCCAGATCCTGATCTTTAAAGCTATAGCCGCCGTTCTTTTCGTCGGAGTCATCGTCTTTACAGGAAATCGCCAGGCCGATGAGCAAGCCTAGCAGGATGGTACTTCTTTTCATGAGGGGGTTGTTATTTGTAATACAAAGTAGCTTCAATGATTACTATTTATTCTGCCAAAAGGAAGACCGATCTATAGCGTGTATGATTCCAGCCGACAATGCACAAAATACGATGCAGGCGCTTCAGAATCGTCGCCGAAACACCTATGCCGCGGCCGGATGTAAAGAGCCTTCCCGTGCAGGGCCACTTCCCGTATCATGCCCCGGATTTCTGACATCGGTCCTTCGTGCTCCCACATGGGGCGCTTGACGTTCCGAAAAAGATTCGGTACATTATACCAACGAAATGAGTGGGGACATGGAGAAATTGTCGAATGATTGGCTAACGCAGGGGTTGATTGATTTTGAATATAAGAAATACATGTTGCTAGCCTACCTGCAGGCGGTAAAGAGTTCTTTTGATCGCGTCGAGCTTTATCCCTTCATGGCGGACCTTGTCTTTCACTATCGCAACCTGATGGCGGTCAAGGAAAACAAAACGCTGATCCGCGAATCGTTTCCGAAGGAAATTTCCCTGGAAGAGTTTAAAAAGCTGGAGCTGACCTATCGCGAAATGATTGACGACGACGCGGTCATGCAGGAGCTGGAGTCTATCATCGACTTTGCATTGCCACAGATTAAGAGCTCGCTGCAAGAGGGCTCCATGATTTACGAATACGTCGAGTCGCAGTGTGAGATCTCGCCGGTCGGCGTCACACCGCTGTATGCACGGGAAGGCTACCTGTTTGTGACCTTGCCCCCCGAAAAAGAAACGGCCATTTACCGTTACCAGGTGAGCTTCTTTGAAGGCAGTCAGGAGGCATTGAGGGGCCTGAATACCGAGTTGATTGAGCGCGTAGAAAAGAAGCCGCTGCATACGTACGAGCGCATGAAACTGGACCTGATCCGACAATACTCGGACCTGCCAAATCCTGCCACCTACCTGATTCTGTCGAAGGCCCGGTTCCCGTTTTACGAGACTTTCATGCCTGTTGCTAAACGTTTGTTTGTCAAGCACATATCTAAATAACAATTTCTCCGAGTCATAAGCGACGTCTAAAACCTGCCCGTTCCCTACGTGGCAGACTCTGCCACTTTGCCAGCATGGATCGCAGGAATACGCCCTGCAAAAGCTATCAGGAGTAGAAAATTTGTCCGTAATTCGCATCTCCGTACACGGTGGCACAATAGGTGCAGAGCCCGTGGATGTTGAATTGTTAAACCTTAAAAATCGATTCGTATATGTCAAAAATCAACTTCAAACCAAATGAGGACAGGGTGTTAGTTGAAGCCGCTGAAGCTGAAACCAAAACAGCATCAGGTATCATCATTCCTGATACAGCAAAAGAGAAACCCCAAAAGGGAATAGTTGTGGCCATCGGCGAAGGTCTGAAAGACAAGCCTGTGACGGTAAAAGTTGGCGACAATATTCTGTATGGCAAATATGCCGGCACAGAGATCACCATTGACGGTAAGGAGTACCTTATCATGCGTAACTCTGATATTTTCGGAACTATTTAATTCATCTCAATCGAACTAAGACTATGGCTAAAGAAATAACATTTGATACCGCTGCCCGCGACCGCATTAAGAGAGGCGTAGACAAGTTGGCTGACGCAGTAAAGGTGACCCTGGGCCCTAAAGGCCGTAACGTGATCCTGGATAAAAAATTTGGTGCTCCGACCGTGACGAAAGACGGTGTTTCGGTAGCAAAAGAAATCGAGCTGAAAGACCCTATCGAAAACATGGGTGCGCAGCTGGTGAAAGAAGTAGCGTCTAAAACCGCTGACGCGGCAGGTGATGGTACTACTACCGCTACTGTACTGGCACAAGCGATCTATGCACACGGTATTAAGAACGTGGCCGCTGGTGCTAACCCGATGGATCTGAAACGCGGTATCGACAAAGCTGTTGATGCTGTTGTGGAGAACCTGAAGAGCCAATCCAAAAAAATCAAAGATTCGAACGAGATCGCGCAAGTGGCTATGATCTCTGCCAACAGCGACGTGACCATCGGTAAGATGATCGCCGATGCTATGGACAAAGTAGGCAAAGACGGTGTTATCACCGTTGAAGAAGCAAAGGGTACTGAGACCGAAGTGAAGACCGTGGAAGGTATGCAATTCGACCGTGGTTACCTGTCAGCTTACTTCGTGACAAACACGGAGAAAATGGAAGCTGAGCTGGAAAGCCCCTTCATCCTGATCTACGACAAGAAGATCAGCAGCATGAAAGAGCTTCTGCCGATCCTGGAGCAATCTGCACAAACTGGCAAGCCGCTGGTGATCATCGCAGAGGAAGTAGAAGGCGAAGCCCTTGCTACCCTGGTGGTGAACAAGATCCGTGGTGCCCTGCGCATCGCTGCGGTAAAAGCTCCTGGCTTTGGCGACAGAAGAAAGGCTATCCTGGAAGATATCGCTATCCTGACCGGTGGCAAAGTGATCTCGGAAGAGCAAGGCTTCAAACTGGAGAACGCTACGCTGGATATGCTGGGTCGCGCTGAGAAAATTCACATCGACAAAGACAACACGACGATTGTGAATGGCAGTGGCAAGAAGGAAGACATCCAGGGCCGTATAAACCAGATCAAGGCTCAAATCGAAAGCACTACATCTGACTACGACAAGGAAAAACTGCAAGAGCGCCTGGCGAAACTTTCAGGTGGTGTGGCGATCCTGTACGTGGGTGCTGCTACCGAAGTAGAAATGAAAGAGAAGAAAGACCGCGTGGACGACGCCCTGCATGCAACACGTGCGGCAGTTCAGGAAGGCATTGTTCCCGGTGGTGGCGTAGCCTTCATCCGTGCGATCGATGCGCTGATTGATCCCAAAGCTATCGGCGTTGACAATGAAGATCAGGCTACAGGCGTAAACATCGTTCGTCTGGCACTGGAAGCTCCGCTGCGCACTATCGCTGAGAACGCAGGTCAGGAAGGTTCTGTGATCGTGAACAAAGTTCGCGACGGCAAAAAAGACTTCGGTTACAATGCCCGTGAGAACAAATACGAGAACTTCTTCGCAGCGGGTATTATCGACCCGACGAAAGTAACTCGTCTGGCATTGGAAAACGCAGCCTCTATCGCCGGCCTGTTGCTGACGACTGAAGCGGTGGTATCTGACCTTCCGGAAGACAAAGAAGCTCCTGCTATGCCCCACCACGGCGGCGGCATGGGCGGCATGATGTAATCAAAACATCATTATACATGGTTGAAAAAGGCTTCTCTCCCAAGAGAAGCCTTTTTCTTTTACCCCTACCCACTATCTTTGCACGCAATTACCGGCTATGCGCGAACGTCTTCGAATCTTCCTGCTGCTCATGCTTTTCTGGCTGAGCTATATGATTTTTATCCGCGGCCTTTTCCTGGCATATAACCACGACCTTTCGGCGCAACTGACTGCTGTGGAAATGTTACAGACCATGACCCATGGCATCCGCATGGATGCCAGCATGGTAGGATACGTTCTCGCCCTGGCGGGTTTGCTGCTCATGGTCTCTTCGTTTGCCGCCGGCATCTGGCTGCACCGTACCCTGCGGGTGATCACTTTTGCCGTGCTGACGCTTTTCGGGCTGATCGTAATGGTCGACCTGGAATTATACCGTCACTGGGGCTTTCGTCTCAATACAACTCCGTTCTTTTACATCGGTTCCGGCGCACTGGGCAGCGTTTCGCCTGGAGTAGTCGTTGGGCTGATCGCGATCTTTTTCACCCTGACGGTATTGTATACCTGGCTCTATAACCGTCTTATATCACCCTATACGTCTACCCTGCTTACCAAAGGCTCGCTGCCTACAGCGTTTGTAATGCTGGCCGTGTCTGGTCTGCTGTTCTTTCCGATACGCGGCAGCATATCAGTGGCCCCGATGAATACGGGTTTTGTGTTTTTTCATAAATCAAAGCCTTATGCCAATCATACCGCTATCAACGTCATCTGGAATTTTCTGAATAGTGCCCGTAAGGGCTCCAATGTTCGTTATCCCGAGAACTTTGTCAATTCCGCCGATGCCGAGGCGCGGTTCGCCGCCCTCTACCCGGCCAGCGACTCTACCCGGCACCTGTTTACGACGGCCCGCCCGAACATCATCTTCATCATCATCGAAAGCTTTACCGCCGATGTGATCGAGCCCCTGGGCGGTCTGCCGGATATCGCGCCCAATCTCAACAAGCTGTGTAAAGAAGGTATCCTCTTTGACAATTTCTATTCGAGTGGCGACCGTACAGACAAAGGGTTGGTAAGCATTCTCAGCGCTTATCCCGCCCAACCGCAGACGTCCATCATTAAGTTTCCGGCCAAGACACAACGCATGCCTCAACTGAATCTCGAGCTGAAGAAGCTAGGGTATAAAAGCTCGTTTGTCTATGGCGGCGATGTGGACTTCGCCAATTTCCGTTCGTTCCTCACCACCGGAGGCTTTGAGCACATCACCAGCGCGAATGATTTCCCGGCGGAGCTGGATGCCTCCAAGTGGGGCGTACACGATCACTTTATGTTTGCCCAGGCCCTGCACGAGCTGGATACTACCCGCAGCCCGTTCTTTAAAGTCATCCTTACCCTGAGCAGCCACGAGCCCTTTGACGTGCCCATGGAGCCCTTCATTCAGGGACAAGACGAGGAGTCGCTTTTCCTGAACTCCTGCCACTATACCGACAAGAGCATCGGCAACTTTATCGAGCTTTGCAAGAAGCAACCCTGGTGGGATAATACCATCGTGATCATGACCGCCGACCACGGCCACCGAAGCCCGGGCAATAAAGAGCTCAAAGACAAACGACGTTTTAAAACGCCGCTGCTAATCGTGGGCGGCGCGGTACGACAAGACACGGTGATCCATACTCTTGCGGGACAAACTGACATTGCCAATACTTTGCTGGCACAGTTAGATAAACCGTCACCGGAGTTCCGATTTAGTAAAGATATTCTCGGCAACAAGGTCGTACCGTTTGCTGCGTATTTCTTTAATGACGGCTTTGGCTTTTTGCTGCCCGACAAGCACATGGTCTATGACAACACCGGCAAGCAGTTCCTGGAACAAACCAATATTACGGAGGAAGACATTACGCTGGGCAAGGCGTATGAGCAGGTGCTTTATAGTGATTATAATAAACGTTAAGCCTATGAAAAGATATATTACCCTGGCGCTGATGATGTTGGCGGTTGTGACCACCCAGGCGCAGGAGTTTGGTCTGTCGTTTTCCTACTTCATACCCAAGAACGGCTACTTCTCAACGCCTATCAGCCCGTTTTCCATCCGCGGCTTAGGGTTTGATTTTAACCGGTACCTGGCACTGGAAGCGGGCGCTTCGCTCTATCGCATGTCGGGGCTGAATATGAAGGATCTGCCATTTGAAAGCAAAGATCCACTCGTGGGACCGAACTTTACGATCTTCGTCCCCGTAGAGCTGGTGCTCCAATTTCACGGTCAGAAGGCTGACTTTGATATTAAAGGGGGCGCCTTTGGATTTCATGGCTTCAGCCAGCACATCAATTATGGAAATTTTGATCGCGCCCTGCGCAAGGCCGAAGGATGGGAAGTGGTGAACAGCGACTTTTCTTTTAAGAACAAACCGGGCTGGGGTTACCATGGTGGCGCCGAGCTGACACTCTATATTTTCAAGGATGTCGGCGTTTCGCTGGAAGCCAATTACCTGGTTGGCGAGTCCAAGTTCCCATTGAAAGGAAGCTATACCGGTGGGAGCACCACCCTGGAAACCCGCGAGGTGGAATATGCCGATGCCAAGATCGATTTTACCGGATGGGAATTCTCCGTCGGTCTGATCTTCAACTCGGGAAACAGTGGCCCTTCGGCTCCCAAGAAAGCCATGAAGCGGAAGCGTCGTCGTCGCTAGTCGCTACGGTTCTTTCTTCTGGTCGTCCAGCATCGGGACGTCTTCCGGTCTGCGGGCCGGCGTTTGCGGGCGCTGCCGGATTTCAGGTACTTCTTTATTGTGTTTCTTATACAGCGCGCGCGAATCGTCTACGAATGTCTTGAAGGCAGCGCGGGAGGTGACGTCTTTGGGCATGTCGATCGAGTCAAGCTCGACTTCCGGCGCGGGTAGTATATAATAATCCTTGGCGGCATCGCGGTGTACCCACTCCAGGTAATACGCGGCACTGTCAATCGTCGTTATCGCACTGTCGGGTTTGTAGGCGATCTTTTCAAGCTCGATGTACGCCATGGCGCCACCGTCGGTATAGCGCTTGCGTTGTCCGGAAATAAAGTTTCCTAATGAGTAGGCTACAAACCGGTTTTCGGCTTTGCGCCATTCCATGGGCTGTATCACGTGCGGGTGTGCGCCGATGACGAGTTGGGCGCCATGTTTAAAACAAAACTCCGTGAGTCGCTTTTGCAACGCCGAAGGCAGGCTCTGATACTCTTCGCCCCAGTGTGTGAAGACAATGATGGCATCGGGCTTCTGCGCACGTGCATGTACGAGATCCTTTCGCATGGTGGCGGTGTCGAGGCGGTTTACGATGTTGGGTTTATATACTGGCAGTCCGTTGGTTCCGTAGGTATAATTCAATACAGCCAGCTTAAATCCCTTTCGTTCCAATATCATCGGCTGATCGTTCATCCGGCTAACGGTATCGACAAAGGTGCCGGTATGGGGAATTTGTAAGCTGTCGAGCATCATGACCGTGCGTTCCAGTCCTTTCTTGCCGCGATCAACACAATGGTTGTTGGCTGTCACCAGTGCATCAAAGCCGATGTCTTGCAGCGTCCTGGCCAATGCGTCGGGCGAGCTAAACTGCGGGTAGCCCTTGTAGGGCGGACCTGCCAGCGTGACCTCGAGGTTGCCAATCGCCAGGTCTGCCGACTCGATGTAGGGTTTGACATACTGAAAGCAGGTGCTGTAGTCATACTTCTTCCCTACAGGGTCGTAGGCCGCGGCAATTTGGGAGTCGTGTCCCATAACATCGCCTACAAATAATAGCGACAGGCGGGTGGTGTCCTGGGCGAAGACAGGCAGCGTGCATGTCATGAGGCAACCTAGCAGTAATTTTTTTATCATAGTTGTTGTAAAGGGTCAGAGCTCGAGCACTTTATCTTCAAGTATAGCAAAAACTTTTCCTTCTTTTCGGGGCGTGATCCGCGCCAACCCGGTAAACATACCAAATGCGGGGAGCAACCCTTGATTTTTTCCGAAGTAAAAACACGGTAACATCAGGGACTGTCGCCCTTTTCCACGGAGACATACGCCAGGGTGTATGTGGCCGGCCAGGTTGTAACAGTCCGCCTCGATCTGCTCTTGCGGATGATGGGTAAGCACCATACGGTCGATCTGCAGCTGTTCGTGTATCTGAATACCTTTGCGCTCGTATTGGCGCTCGCTCATGATGTCGTGGTTGCCTAACACCAGCTCGAAGGAGATGGCCCGGAAGTGGCTGACCACTTCGCCAAATACCTCCCACTCGGTGTTATAATGGCTGTGAAAAAGATCGCCCAGGCAAATCACCCGGCGTGGGCGCGTGGCTTGCAGCAGATCTACAATGATCTCCAGGTTGTGGTCATTGGCTTTGCTGGGCACGGCAATGCCGTAGCGGCGGAAGTGGTTGACCTTGCCCAGGTGCAGGTCTGCCAGCAGCAACGTTTCCAACCGCGGCCAGATCATGGCCTTTTGTGGCAATAGACTAAATTCCTCACCTGCAATAACAGCCTTCATTCGGCGCCAAGATAGCACTTTGCCGCGCCTCCGGAAAACCCGCGCAGACCTTCCACAGGAGTACAAAAAAGGTCCCTTTCACACTCAATTTTTGCTATTGTTAATAGACGATAACTTCCTGTTTTTCAGCGTATTTAGAGAAATAAAAGAGATTATTGATTAAAAAAGTTAACATAGTAGTAACATTGGGTGTTCGAAATCGCCTTAGATTGCGCCCGAATTTCAATCTCTATGTTTGAATTAGACCTGTCTTATTCTATCCTCCTGGTCCTTTGCCTTGTTGCCGCCTGCGCTTTTGAGTTTGTAAACGGATTCCATGATACAGCGAACGCTGTGGCGACGGTTATTTACACCAACTCATTAAAGCCCTGGGTTGCGGTGATCTGGTCAGGCAGTTGGAATTTCCTCGGTGTTTTATTCGGAGGTGTCGGTGTCGCGATGGGTATTGTGAACTTGCTGCCGGTAGAATCGCTCATCGACCAAAACATTGCACATAGTATTTCCATGGTCATGGCACTACTGATCAGTGCCATCTTCTGGAACCTGTTGACCTGGTATTTAGGAATTCCCTGTTCCAGCTCGCATACACTCATCGGCTCCATTTTGGGCGTAGGCATTGCGTTCTCGTTGCTACCCGATTCGCAATCCGCTGCCGTCAACTGGGATAAGGCTTCCGATATCGGCGTTTCATTACTCATCTCTCCCCTGTTCGGCTTTTCGATCACGATCATATTGATGTACCTGCTGCGAACGCTTACCAAGAAGACTTCGTACGGTGATAGTTTGTTTAAAGAACCCAAGAAGAACGCTCCGCCACCGTTGTGGATCCGAATCATTCTGATCCTGACGTGTACCAGCGTAAGCTACTATCACGGCTCAAATGATGGTCAGAAGGGTGTGGGCCTGATTATGCTGATCCTGATCGGCATTGTGCCGGTATACTTCGCGCTGGATGTTCGTGTATCGCCCACCGAATTGAACGCGCCGCTGCACCGTATCGAGCGAGTCATCGCTACTCTCGATCCCACGCCCCTTTCGGCTCCGGACCAAGCTGTCTTTACGGAAGCTCGCACGACAAACCAACACCTTTTGAGCTCCATCAGCCAGGTGCATTCGGTAGACGAGATTTCTAAAAAGGAACGGTTTAGCGTACGGAAAGACATTCTTATGCTGGATCGTCACCTGAAGTATCTGTTAGACAAAGACGAGCTGAGCGTAAGCGCTGCCAGCCGCCAGATTATTAAAGATGACCTGAAGGCCGTTCGTAAGATTACGGATTACTCGCCACGCTGGGCCATCCTGATGATCTCGCTGTCACTGGGATTAGGTACTATGATTGGCTGGAAACGTATTGTAAAAACCGTTGGTGAGAAGATTGGTAAAGAACATCTCACATACGCACAGGGCGCTTCGGCTGAGCTTGTGGCCGCCAGCACCATTGGTCTCTCGACTAACCTGGGGCTACCGGTCAGTACGACACACGTATTGTCTTCGGGGATTGCGGGGGCCATGGTCGCCAGCAAAGGTGTGAAAAACCTGCAAGGTGATACCGTACGGAACATTCTGATGGCGTGGCTGCTGACGTTGCCCGTCGTGATGATCCTGTCTGGATCACTGTTCCTGCTGTTCCGTGCGATCTTTTAACCGGAGCTAATAGCCAAATCCAAGTTTAATCTTTTCGTTGACCTCGGCCGCCGTTTCCGTCAGGAGGCGCATACGCACTTTGCCCGTGGCGGTGTTGAAGACAATCTTCCGTCCATACGCTCCCCCTACATGTTTCGCCGCGACAGGAATGTCATAGTGGTCTAATACTTCCAACGCGATCTCGCTATTACGCATCCCGATGCGGAAGACATCGGAGTTTTTGTAGAGCGAATTGCATCCTCCGAAGACCTTCGCTTCGAGGTTCTCTCGTTTCACCCGTCGATTGAGCATGGAGCGTACCAGCATATGCGTGGCGGCCATGCCGCGTGTAGGGTCACCGGTGTCGTCGTCGGGTGTGCCGGGCAGCAGGTAATGATTAATGCCACCGATGTGGTTTTTTTTGTCCCACAAACATACCGCTATGCACGAGCCGAGTACGGTTGTTAACAGTGCGGGCACGGAGGTGATCAGAAATTGTCCGGCAAATACGGTGTAGCGGCGGTGGGGTATCATGCCATAGCCTGATAAACCGTAGGGCGAAGCTGACGGAAAGGCACGTTCATGCCCATGATCGACTCGCTGTGGCCCAAAAATAATAGTCCGCCGGGACGCAAATGTTCAGCGAACTTCCGGATGACGCGCTCTTGTGTGGCCTTATCGAAATAGATCAACACGTTACGGCAGAAGATGATGTCATAGTCGTGCTTGATCAGTCCAAAGCCGTCGTCCATGAAGTTGATACGCCGGTAATTGATCTTTTTCCGGTATTCGGGTTTTACGCGCACAAGATCGGGCTGCACCTTGCTGCGCAAAAAGTACGCACGTCGCATCTCGTTGGAGATCGCCGCAATCTTGTCGAGCGTATACACGCCCTTGAAGGCCGCCTGGATCATGCGGATCGACACGTCGCTTGCCAGCAGCGAATAGTTGAAGGCGGGGTTACGCTTGCGAAATTCTTCGAGCACCATCACCAGGGTATAGGGCTCTTCTCCGCTGGAACAACCCGCTGACCACACGTTCATGGCCTGCCGGTTTGCTTGTTCGGTCCACGCGGGTAAAAAGCTGCCCGACAGAAATTTGAAATGCTCGGGTTCGCGAAAGAAGTCCGTCTTGTTTGTTGTAATCAGGTCAATGACGTGCAGCAGATCGCCTTGCTTCTCTTCTTCGCTGAAGATGTGATCCAGGAATTGTTTATAGTTATCCAACCCCAGGCTTTTTACTTTTTTGTTCAGGCGGCTCTCCAGCATGGACCGCTTATTGACGGGGAGCTTGATGCCATACTCGCGCGTTACGTACGAGCTGAGGCGAGCAAAGCTCTCATCGTCCATGCGGACAAAAAGGGGTTGATCCGTGGCCTGGGTCATCATTCAAAAGTTAGTTTTGTGAGCCCGCCAGGACCGAAGGGTCGCGCGGCAGCGCGCCAGTCAACACGAAGAGATCGGCTTTGCGCTTTGAGATGTTGTCGAAGATCTCCCATCGCTGGTGCCGGTAGCCATGCAGCAGGGTCAGCTCTTCTAATTTCTCCCGCGACTGCGTCGGCGGAAGTTGCGAGACGAACCGTTCCTGCAAAGCGATCAACTTGTTGAGTTGGGTAAAGGTAGTGGAAAGGTCGGCGATATCATCCTGTGTCTCGTCTAATTGATCTTCTACAACGCCTACGGCTTCCAGTTCCTGCTGACGTGCCGAGGCTTTCTTTAGCTCTTCACGTTTGCGTTCCGCGCCATGCCAGTTTGAGAACTTCAAGGGTACGGACACCGTTGCTGTAATAGCATTATAGCGGGGTGATGGCGCTTCAGGATTCGTTGCGCGGCCCACGAAGTTGTTACCCAACGAGACTGAGATGTCCGGTACGCGGTTCGCCGCCATTAATAAGATCTCCTGGTGTACGACGTCCGCCGAGGCTTTACTCACCTGGACACGGTCGTAGCGGCTGGCCTGTGCAGAAGTATACTTCTCAAAGGACCATACCCACATGGCTGGGAGTACGGGCTGCGCACCGTATACATGCTTTACCATGTCGTTCAGCTCCTCGAGCGACTCTTTCAGGTCGTCTTGTGCCACGTCTAACAACAGTTGGTTTTCCAGCAGCAGCAACTGTTGCTTCAGGCGCGCGGTGCTGTCGGGCACGTTCAGCGAAAGTATCTCTTGTTTGTATTTGAGGTCCTCCTGGATCTGTTGTTCCAGCATCCAGCAGTGCTGGAACAGCAGCAGTGCATCGCGCTTAAATTCATTGACAAACACTGTGTGCTCGGCCTCGGCCAGGCGCACCTGGGCGCTCGCTAATTGAACACGATGCTGGCGCTTCCGACCGGTCTCCACGGTATAGTCTATGCCCAGGTATAATTGCTGGGGCATGTTCATGCCACTGATGTCGCCCGACACGTTGCCAAATGTCAAGCTTGGGTCAGGTAAAATGCGGGCAATGTCGATCTCGCTTTTGATAGACTCGATGCCTTCCGCATGCGCAGAGATATCAGGATGTTGTTCAATGGCTTGAAGGAAATCGGCTACTGTAATGCGAACGCCGGGCTGGGCTTGTGTTACTGCTGGTAAAGCTACCCATAGAAATCCGGCTAATGCCAATAATAAAGGTCTCATAGTCGTAGGTCTTAAGGTTAAATGAAAGTGCCGGCAGGCGTCTTTTCTCCCCCTCTTCCTCCTCCTGCCAGGCACTTCTCCCCCTTCTCTTCCGTAATGTCTTTTCAAATAATTCGTTATTCGTTTTGTCGCCGGTGTAACTAAAGTGCCGGCAGGCCTTCCCTTCGTTCAACTTCACTGCCTGCACGACACTTCCCCCTCATGCTTCACATTAATTCCCGTTACACAATCAACCTAAAACTCAATTTTATACTAAAGTGCCCGCAAGCCTTCCCTTCATTCAACGTCACTGCCTGCGTGGCACTTCCCCCTCATATCCAATCACTCAAGATCTTATGCTCTTATTTTTATAAAGTGCCCGCAAGCCTTTCCCTTCTCTCCACTTCACTGCTTGCGTGGCACTTCCCCCTTATACGTTAGATATTAAAAATCTGTAAAGTCATGATCCGCCGGCCCTTCGTCGAGCTTCAGGTCGAATCCTTTTCCATGGCCGTTGCCATTCGATGATACCGCCACTTCCTTGTAGCTCGGCTTCGCCGATTTACGGCTGGTAGCGGCCTTGGCAGTCTTTGCTCTTGCTATCGCGCGATTGTCGAGCTTGAAATAGTTTACCGCTGCTTTCAGCTCCTCGGCCTGACCGCTGAGCTCTTCCGCATTGGACGACATCTCTTCGGCCGCCGACGCGTTGCCTTGCGTTACCTGCGACAGCTGCTGGATAGCACCGTTCACCTGGTCGGCGCCTGTATTTTGCTCGATGCTGGCCGCTGCGATCTCTTGTACTAGCTGCGCCGTCTTGTTGATGTCCGGCAGGGTGTTGAGCAAGAGCTCTTTCGACTGCTGTGCAGCACGTACCGTCTTCGAAGAGATTTCAGTGATCTCAGAAGCGGCTTTCTGGCTTCGCTCGGCGAGCTTGCGTACTTCCGCTGCTACTACGGCAAACCCTTTACCATGCTCGCCGGCTCGGGCTGCTTCGACTGCAGCGTTCAGCGCAAGCAAGTCAGTCTTAGAGGCAATCTCTTCGATGATCGCAATCTTCTCTGCAATGTTGGTGATCGCTTCTACCGTTTCGGATACGGATTCACCGCTTACCTGTATGTCTTTCGCCGCTTTGTTGGCAATCTTTTCTGTTTCGCGTGAGTTGTCGGTGTTTTGTTGGATGTTGGCCACCATTTGCTCCATCGAAGAAGATACTTCTTCCGAAGCGCTGGCCTGCTCTTGTGCGCCTTGCGACATCTGCTGAGAGGCTGACGCAACTTGTTGGCTGGCGGCGGATACGTTTTCTGCGCCGTTATAGATCGTTGTGGCGATCTCGCGCAGGTTGTTCACCATGGTCTCCAGGGCATCGTCCAGGTCGCCCCCTTTGTTGCGGATGGTGCTGAAGTCTATGGTCAGGTCTCCTTTTGATACCAGCTTGGCTACTTCGACACTGTTGCGCAGTTTCTCCACCATGAGTTGAAGCTCCTGCAGCATGTCGCCGATCTCGTCTTGCTTCTCTATCCGGACATCGGCACTGAAGTCACCCTTCGCTACCTGACGAATAGTACCTTTTGCTACATTCAGTGATGATGTGATGTCGCGCAGCAACCATACGGCTACGAGCGATCCGATAACGACAGCCAGAATAATGATGATGAGCATCATGCGGATGGCGCTGGCATATTGTTCGTCAACCGCGATGCGGTCTTGCGCGAGCTTACCTTCTATGTCGGCTTCGATCTCGCTTAACACCGCATCAGAAGCATCGTCGAGCTTTTCTACTTCGCCTTCGGAGATTGCCTCAGCACGTGTATTCGAATTCTTTTGCGCCATGTCGCGTACACGCAGGTGCAGGTTATAGAAATTGCTGTACTGCATCTGGTATTTATCAAACAGCGCTTTGTTTTCTCCGGTGAGATTACCGCCGATGGCCGTCCCCAGGATCTCGATCTTGTTCTCAATCTCCCCTGCTTTCTGGATGACGGCCTTGTTTGCTTCTTCGGTCTCGGCGGCGATGAGGGTCTTCTCCGAATTCTTTAGGTCTACCAGGTACGCCCGGATTTGGTGCACTTTGTCCAGCTGTCCTTTGTCGCCGGCTGCATTCAAGCGCGCGATCAATTCTTCCAGTGTCGATTTGATCTTCGTATATTCTACGTATGCCTCGTTGTCGGATAACAGGGTTGCCTGTATTTCTGTGTTTTCCAGCGCCAGCTGAATCACGTTGGAACCAGCGTTCAGGAAGTCAGTAATGCGAGCCCGTAAATTTTTGATCTTTACTACCGTCTCTTCATCACTGATGCGCTCAAGCTCCGCGAGTGTTCCCGTAACCTCGGTTGTAAACCCTTCGATCGAACGTTTAATAGCGTTCATGGTTTCGAGATCTTCGGCCTGGATCAGTTTTTTCTGGTCGCGGCTGATCTCTGTCAGGTTCACTTCGATATCACCAATCAATTGAAGTTGTACAGCCGTCTTGTCAGTGATCTCATTGAGCTTGTCGTTTATACTACTGATGCTCGAGTACGAGATCGCAAAGATCACGCCCATCAGAACCAGCAGGATTGTAAACGCTGCTATGAGCTTTGTGCGGATAGTTAAATTATTCATCATAGAGAGTAAAGATTAAAGCCTTTATAGTTTTTTAATTTAGTGTGTTGAGCTGAACGATGTCGGCCGTCGAGAATATCCGGTCGATGTCCATGATCATGGTAATGTCACCGCGGTTGTTGACGATGCCCGTGATCGGAGCCTGCGTTTTGTAGTTTTCAAAGTCGGGAGCCTCTTGTATGTCGTCAGGCGCCAGCTCAATGACTTCTTTCGCAATGTCTACCAGAGCCCCCACCTGCAAGCTCTTGTCGTCTGCTGTTGTCAGGTCGAGTATCATGATGCGGCTCTTTTTAGTAATCTCCGTCCGCTTCAGGCCAAGTTTCATGCGTGTGTCGAGGAGCGGTAATACTCTACCGCGCAGGTTGATGATGCCCAGCATATAGTCGGGGGCGTTGGGAACTTTGGTGACCTGCTCCAGCTCCACGACTTCCTGTACATACTCGACGCTGATGGCGAACTTTTCTTCGCCCAACGAGAATGTCAGGTAGGGGTGTGATTCGTGATTCTTACTCATAGGTTAGACAGTGATTGTATTCATACTCATGGAGAACAAGCGCACCGGATCGAGTACCAGGGCCAGGTTTCCATTACCGAGGATCGTACTACCTGAAATGAAGTCCTGGTTTTTATATACATCTCCCAGCGGCTTCATGACGGTCTGCATTTTGCCTTCGATCTTGTCGACGGCGATGCCTTTGCGCGCACCGTTCACCTGGATTGAAATAATATCCGTTGTGCGCGGCGGATTCAGGCCGGGGTGAAATTGCTCACGCAGGGAGAGCACGAACAGAGGCTCTTCGTTCACTACCACGGTTCTGTTTACCTTATCGTCGCGGTAAAGCTCGTCGTACGGTATGCGGTCGATGCGCTCAACGACATTCATCGGTACGACATAGCGTGTTTCGGCTACGTTTACCAGCAGTCCTTCGATGATCGAACGCGACAGCGGCAGTTTGATGTGTATAACGGTTCCGCGTCCCGGTTGGCTCTTAACCGAGACACTTCCCCGCAGCTCTACTATTTTCTGTTTGACCACATCCATGCCCACACCACGACCCGATACGTCGGAGATCTGTGACGCCGTGGACAATCCCGGATGGAAGATGAAGTCATAGATCTCGTCATCCGACAAGTTGGCATCCGCGGCCACCAGGCCTTTTTCCTGCGCCTTCTTCAGAACGTTTTCTTTGCAGATTCCTTTGCCATCATCACTGATGACGATGTTTACGTAGGCGCTCGAATTGAATGCTTTCAGTTTCACGGCGCCATGCTCGGACTTACCGGCGGCTTTGCGCTCTTCGGGGGTTTCGATACCATGGTCAATGGCGTTTCGAATGATGTGGATCATCGGATCGGCCATCAGCTCAATAACGTCCTTGTCCATTTCCGTCTCGGCGCCTTCGCTCAGGAAGTTCACCTTCTTGCCCAGTTGGCGGGACAGGTCGCGCACCAGGCGCTTGAATTTTGTTACGAGTGTTTCAACCGGCACGAGGCCTATTTCCAGCGACGTGTCGCGCAGGCGGCCCGTGATCATTTCCAGTTGCTCGGTTACATTCGTCAGCGCTGCATGTTGCAACGACGAAGCGGTATTGGACAGTTGGGCCTGCAGAATGATCAGCTCGCTAATCCAGTTCAGCAGATCGTCTACTTTGCGTTTGCTTACTTTTATATAACTGTCGGAAGCCACACGCTTACGGCCAGCAGCAGTATCGCTCTCGTCTTCTTCGTTCAGTGGGGCTACGTAAGTAGCCTGACGTCGATCAATGATCGGCTGGATCCTGGCCAGGTTAACGGGTTGCCCCTGGAGTGTATCCAGGTATTCGCTGAAACCGGCATCTTCAAACAGGTCACCCGGAGCCAGGCGGATATATTCTACCGCGCATTCGTTCTCGAC
Source organism: Dawidia cretensis (assembly GCF_018598175.1). Classification (GTDB taxonomy): domain Bacteria; phylum Bacteroidota; class Bacteroidia; order Cytophagales; family Cyclobacteriaceae; genus Ohtaekwangia; species Ohtaekwangia cretensis. Next base: position 255,920 of record NZ_JAHESE010000002.1, on the reverse strand, counting down.
GAACATGAAGTAGCTCTCAAGCTCGGCCTGCGGCGCGGTGGTTGCGATCATAACTTCCCATTGCGCCACTTCTCCCGACGGATGCTTGTGCAGCAGCACACGGGAGTTGCCGAGGATGGCAATGTCTTGCAAGATGAAGATGAGCGGATGGTTGCCATCTTCCGTCAATGCTATAGAGGGCGAGACGCGTAAAAAGAAGGTAGCCAGTTCGTCCTTCGTGACCATCGTGCCCGAGAGGTCGGCGAGGTCACCGGTGGCTTCAGCCACCTTTAAGAACTCCATGGCTACCTGTAAATGCTCTTTTAACGCGTCGCTGTTGTTGATGCGGGCTGCATCTTTTTCTTTTAACAGATCCCGTACTTTGTCGAAAGCGTGCAGGGTAATGCTGATCAACCCATCGGTTACCTGCATTTTTCCCTGCCGCACGTAGTCGTACAGGGTTTCCAGCTGATGCGCCAGGGTACCGATGCTCTCAAACCCAAACATGTTGGCGCCGCCTTTGATGGTGTGCATGGTGCGAAACACCTGCTCCAGCGGGGCACTGGCGTGTGGGTTAGCTTCGAGCTGCAGTAGTCCTTCGTCAAGCTCGTTCAGCAGATCCAGCGCGTCCTCTATGAAACGCGTCTGATTAATGTCCATTGGACAGTGCGTTTTCTATCTGTGCAAAGAACGTTTCTGAACGATACGGTTTTTTAATCCATGCCGTCAGTCCCGCCTCTTTGGCGCTACGCATCTTATCCGGGTTCGATTCGGTCGTTAAAAAAATGACGGGTACTTTCGACACCGTCGGGTTATCCTTGATCTTTTTCAGTAATTCAAAGCCCGTGCAGTCGGGCATGTTGTAGTCGGTGAGGACCAGTTTCACGTCCTCTGTTTCGGTCAGCACCTTGTATGCTTCATTGCCGTTGGCAGCGCCCAAAGTCTGGTACCCCTTGCGCTGGAGTGTTTCACATACAAAATCGCGGATGCTTGCAAAGTCGTCTACTACCAGGATGGTTTGTTTCATACGGGGGGTATTGAAATATGTTCGAATTAACGTCGAAACCCCGGATGGGAACAGCGCTGTCGATTAGGTGGGCGGCTTAAGTTATTAAGTGGTTAGTTTTTCCGAACAACATACAGTTTACGGCGATAAGCGGTCGGAAACGGGGAGTAAGTGTCATTGACGGCAGTTTAACTGCCTTGATCACTACGATACGGCTTAAAAGCAAAAAAGCCCCGCGGCCGTCTGCCAGCGGGGCTTTCTAATTCCTGTAACCCTTAAACCCAAAACCTATGATACAGGAGAATTTTACTGTGTATGTGTTACAAATATACGGCGCCCCGGAAGCCTCCGATACCACTAATGAGTAGGTGGGAGAACCAAATGAGTAGGCGGAAGAAGTCGCCGAGTTTACGGCTGCGTCGCCGGGTGGAAGGGCAGCTTTAGCGCTTCAGCTTGTTTGTTGTACAGTGTGAGCGCAAGGGCATCTTCCGTGATGTGATACCGCGCGCCAATATATTGTACGATCTTGCCGGCCTCATCTTTCACCGGAACGATCGTAGCATCCACCCAGTAGTGGGTGCCATCCTTTGCGCGGTTCTTGATAATAGCTTTAAAAACCTGACCTGCTTTAATCGTCTGCCAGAAGACCTTAAAGAGCTCCTTCGGCATATCGGGGTGCCGGAAGATGCTGTGCGGCTTGCCGATCAATTCTTCCCGTGTGTATTTCGACACTTCACACAGTTTGTCGTTTACCAACGTGATGACGCCACGTTCGTCGGCCTCGGATAAAATCGTGGTAAGTCCCAATACGCTCTCCCGCTGCGCAGCCTGCTTTTGCAGGTTTATACGTTCGGTAATGTCTTTGGCAAAGCCCGCAATAGCAAATACCTCACCCGCCTCATTGCGCAAGGGCGCAAAGCTGTTTGCGTAATACGAGGTTACGCCATTGGAAGTGTAGGTTGATACTTCTTCAAATGACTCCCCTTTCAACGCGCGCGCGTACAACGCCTGCTGCTTGTCCTGTTCCTCTTTATCCGGGAACAGGGACAGTATTTCAAACCCTTTCTTCAACGGTATGCCCATGCTTTCGAGCGAGCCACCGAAGACGCGGTTGTAGCTGATCAGGCGGAAGTTCTTATCCAGCGTGTAGATGGAGTCGGTGGCCGCATTTAACAGCTCATTTAAATACCGTTCGTTGTCCTGCACTTCGGTGAGTATGCGGTGCAGCTCTTCTTCCTGGGCCTTCATCTCTTCCGCCCGGTTCTGCGCCTCCTCCAGTAAGGCATCGGTCTTTCGTTGCAGCTCCACCTGCTGCGTCACCTCATGTGAATAGGACGCCAACGCGAAGATCTCGCCAGCATCATTGTACAGGGGGGCGTTGATGCTGGTATGATACGATGTAACACCATTCGTGGTGTAGTCTGTTGTAATTTCAAAGGTCTCCCCTTTTAGCGCCCGCACGTACATCTCGCGCTGTTTTTCACGCTCGGCTCCCTCGGGAAAAAGCGACAGCATGTCAAAACCCTTCTGTAATGGTACGCCCATGGCTTCGAGCGCGGCACCAAAGGCTTTGTTGTAGCTGATCAGCTTCAGGTTTTTATCGAGGGTGTAGATGGAGTCTGTGGAAGCATTGAGCAATTCGTTTAAGTACCGTTCCTGCGATTGCACCTCGTTCAGGATGCGTTGCATCTCCTCCTGCGTAGCCGAAAGCTCTTCCATATTCTGCCGCAGCTCTTCCTCCTGGGCCTTCAGCTCTTCCGACTGATGCTGGGCGTCGTTCCTGGCCTTCGTGAGCTGCGTAACATCCTTGGCAAAAACCGCGGCGGCTATGACATCGCCGGCATCGTTGCGAATGGGACTGTAGGACAGCATATAATACATATCCATACCGTTGACACGGACGTGGTCCGTCATATCAAAGGACTCGCCTTCAAATACACGGCGGTATATGGCGCGATAGCGTTCTTTTTCTTCGGGTGTGGAGAAAATGCGTGTCAGGTCAAAGCCTTTATCGATCTCCATGCCGGCATACGTGGAACGGAACTGCGTATTGCTGTTGATGATGAGCATATTTTTATCTACGGTCAGGATCGAGTCCGTCGAGGCATCGATAAGGTCGATCATGTAACGCTCTTTCCCCTGCACTTCCGTCAGCACGCGGTGCATCTCTTCCTGGGTGGCCGCCAGTTCTTCCATGTTTTGGCGCATCTCTTCTTCCTGTGAGCGCATCTGCTCGGCCTGTTGCTGCGTCTCTTCCAGCAGCTTGCGGGTGCGGTCGTTGGTTTTCACCGCCAGAATGGTAGCCGCAATGCTCTCGGCCAGCTTTTCTGCAAAGTCGATCTTGTAGCGTTTGATCTCCGTGAACGAGGCAATCTCGATTACGCCCAACACCTGCTCTTCAATCTTCAACGGCACGATCAGCAGCGCCGATGGCGACGCTTCGCCCAGGCCGGAGGTTATGCGCATAAAATCCTTCGGAATAACGGTCATATAGGTCGTGCGCTTTTCCAATATGACCTGACCGGTGACACCTTCACCAATCTCAATCCGTTGGGTAAGGTGCTTCTTGCGGTCATAGGCGTAACAGGCGAGCATCTCTAAATACTCGTCGTCCTTTTGGTCGTCGTTAATAACGTACAACGCCCCCTGGTTAGCCCCCATGTATTTGATGAGGTTGCTGATGATGTCTTCGGCCAACACCTTGATGTCGTCGTTCTTCGAACGCAGAATATCCACAAACTTTGCCAGGCCCTCCGTCACCCAGTTGCGTTGACGTTCCTCCTGCGAGAAGCGTTTCATTTGGTCGCGCATGCTGATGAGTGACGATGCCAGCAGATTCTCCTGGTCAACCTTGTCGTCACCGTTGTATTGCACCTCGAGGTTGCCCTGTTCGATCTCTTTGACAAAGCGTGTAGCCCCCGCTACCTCTTGCTGCCCCGAGGTGATGCGTTGGTTGAGGTTGTTGAGATAGTTTTTCTTGATCAGGGCATACGAGAGGATTTTCATGCGGCGTGATATTAAGAGGTAAATAAATCAAGCAGTTGCGGTCAGGCCAGACAATTGCCAACGCAATGTTACCCGGGGAACGAGTATTCAGAAATGGGCATTGAGCAAGTGGCCGATGTGAGTGAGCGGATGGTCCCGGTCAGAGTTTTGAGCCGATGCGGGACAAAAAGCCCTCTTTTTTTCGTTTGGAGACGTCCAGGGATTTGTCATTGTTCATGATTACATAGCCCCCCTCTCCCCGTACATATTTCTTTATGGCATTCAGGTTGATCAGGTAGGAATTGTGAATGCGATAAAAGTTATGATCTGCCAGTAAGTCTTCGTATTCTTTCAACGTCCGGCTCACAATACACTTCTTTCCGTCGGCGAAGGTGATCTCGGTGTAGTTACTGGACGCCTCGCAATATAAAATGTCCTGGATCTTTACAAAGAGCAATCCATCGGACGTCGGTAAGGTCAGTTTGTAGTTGTCAGTAGAACCGGTGCGCAAGTTTTGCATCAGCTGCTGCAACCGGGTGGCAATGGTATCGCCTTTGCGCTTCTCGACTTTCGCCAGTGCGCGCTTAAGCTCTTCAATATCGATGGGCTTGAGCAGGTAGTCGATGGCCGAGAAACGGAAGGCCTTAATGGCATATTCCGAGTAGGCCGTGGTGAAGATCACTTCAAAGTCGATTTCCGGCAGCCGCGTCAATAAGTCAAAACCTGTCTCCCGTTGTAGTTGAATGTCAAGAAACACCACATCGGGTTTGTTCTCTTTGATCGCGTCGATGGCTTCGCCAATATTCTGGCAAAGGGCCTTGACAGTCACATTTTCGCAGAAGTCTTCCAGCAGGATTTTGAGGCTCTCCCTGCTTTTGAGCTCGTCATCGACAATTATACTTGTGATCATAGAGAAGGTCAGACCTAATTTACCAAAAGTATCCTGAAATCCAGTACCGACAAATTTAAAATCTTACCCAGATACGTATTCTTGTACCAGCGGCGCTTCCGTCGGGATGGACCAGGTCATCTATCCCTAAAGAAATGTTATTAAGCTCGTTGATAAGCCGTAAACGCTCCTCGGTCAGCACCGTGCCCATGGATGTATGTTTGGGAAAATTCTTTTCGCGCAACTGGCGGGCTGCTTCCCGCCCAATGCCGTTGTCTTCCACAATGAATAAAACACGGTCACTATCATACCGCACACAGGTCTTCAACAGCCCTTTGTCCGGTTTGTTATACAGACCGTGCAGAATGGCATTTTCTACGTAGGGCTGTATTAAAAGTGACGGGATTTCGATGTTCTCACTATCCAGCTCAGGGTCAATTTCTAAAACGAGCTCGAATTTGTTTTCAAAGCGTACCATCTCCAGGTTGATGTAGTGCTTTAATAGGTCCAACTCGTCAGCAACGCTGATCTTGTCCTTCACGGAGTGGTTCAACACACCACGGATCAGCTTAGAGAATGTTGACAGGTAGTTGATGGCATTTTGCCGGTCGTTCTTCGCAATAAAGAACTGTATCGAATTTAGCGCGTTGAAAATAAAATGCGGGTTCATCACCGACCGCAACGCCATGAGCTTGAGGCCACCAATCTTTTTGTTGGCTTCGGCAAGCTCCAGGTTTTTACGGTTCAGCTCTTCCTCTTTCTGCTTGCGTTCGGTGATGTCCTGGGCATAAACCGACGCTCCAATGATACGATTGTTTTCAATGATCGGGTGGAGCGAAGCCAGAATGGCCCGACCGTTAAGGTCAGATTCTTCCAGTACGGACTCGCCGGCAAAGGCGCGGTTATAAAGTACTTTCCAATACTGCACATATTCTTCGGGCAAGAACCGTCGGGATACATCGAGCACATTCTGACCGACGCCGAAGTTCACATCTTCGGTATTGTGACGTACCATGTCGTGAAACGAGCGGTTCAGCGCGGTAATTCTATAGTGCAGGTCCAGTGACCAGATGCTCATGTCGGTGTTGTTGATAATGGCATCCAGCTTGGCCTCATTCTCGATAATCTTTTCTTCGGCCTTTTTTCGCTCGGTCATGTCGCGGACAACCACCAGCATGTGGTTTTCGCCAGAGAGCTGAATCCGTTTCGTTGTGACCGACCCAAAAAACTGAATACCATCCTTGCCATAGAACTGAGTCTCCAAGCTTACCCCGCCCAGTTGAAAATAGGATTCGAAGTATTTGTTCTTCATATCCTTGTCCACCCAGATCTCAAAGTCGGTGGAAGATTTGCCGAGCACTTCTTCCCGGGTATAGCCCGAGATCATTTCGATCTTACTGTTAACATCGATCAACACCAGATCGTGCTCGCGGAAGATCATCATCAGGTCGGGGCTCAGATCGAAGGCCTTGCGGAAACGTTCTTCGGCTGCCTTCGATTCGGAGATGTCTTTTACGACGCTTAGCAAATGCCCCTCTCCTTCAATCTCGATGCGGTTGCTGGTGATCAGTACGTCGATCTGGCCACCGTCCTTCCGACGCCATTTTGTTTCTATCTGTGCATGACCATGTTTAAAATACGCGTCATAAAACTTCTCGCGTTCGGCCGGATCGATGAACAGCGCGAGCTCTTGCACCGATTTGCCGGCAATTTCTTCTTTGCGAAATCCCAGCACGGTATAGGCGTTGTCGTTTACAGCTACGATCACACCGTCACGTTCGCGGTGAATCGACATGAGGTCGGGACTAAAGCGGAAGGCCTTTGAGAATTTCTCTTCGCTCGAACGCAATCGTTCCTCCGCTTCTTTGAAGTACGTGATGTCGTATGTCAGCCCCAGGATGCGGCGCACGCCGTAGTCTTCGAGCAACGGATGCGCCGTAATGCGCACCCACTTGCGATAGCCCAGGGGTGTTTTGAGCTGCACGGTGATGTCGGAAGGCCGGTGATCCTTCAGCAGGGTGGTGAACGATTGGTTGACAACGGCCTCGCTGCCTGCCTCGTACAAACGGTTTACTTCCTCGAAGTCGCTGCTATTAAAAGAAGGGTCGACACCATAGATGTTATACATCTCGGCCGACCAGAACATGGTCTTGTGCTCAGCGTCGTACTCCCAGCTGCCGATCTTCGCCAATTTTTGTGATTGGTTGAGAACAAACTCGCGTTCGGAAAGTTGCCGTATGTTGATGTATAGCTGGTCGTTGATCTGACGAAGCTCTTCTTCGGTCGAAGCCAGCTCCTCTTCGCGCACCTGCAACGAATAGTTCAAGCTGCGTTGATGCTGCAGTGTGTCCTCCAGCAAAAGCTCGCGCAAGCGCTCGCGGGTTATATCGACCCAGCTGCCGACGGCTTTGTAGGCCTTGCCCGAGGCGTCGCGGAGAAAGGTACCCTGATCAATGACATAGGCAATCTTTCCATCGGCCTTTTTAAACCGGTATGTATCGAAGAAGCTTTCTTCCGTTGCCATCGCACGGTCAAAGTTTTGCTCCACACGCTCGCGGTCTTCTTCATGGATACCCTCGATCCAATCTTGCAGTTTATAGTGCGGCTTGTTAAAACCAAACTCCTCCAATGTCGAGCTGCCCGACATCCACGACAACCGGTTTTCCGGTATATCGTATTCCCACATGGCCGCGCTGGATAGCTCGGCTATCAGCTTGAAGCGATTGCGTTCGTCTTCCAGGGTGTTGAGTGCCTGCTCAAGCTTGTGCTCACGCATGCGTTCCTCCGTCACATCACGCCAGCTGCCAATCACACGTTGCGCCATGCCGCGTTCGTTACGCAGGAAGCGCATCGTGTCGTGTATGATGTAGTAGATATTATTGGCCCCGCAAAAGCGATACTCATGTACAAAATTCATTACCGCAGGGTCTTGCAACGCCTGCTCAAATCCTTTTACCGCGCGGTCGGCATCCTGAGGGTGTACATTGTCACGCCAGAAACTGGGTGAGATAGGGTCTTGAGGAACGGCGTACTTGAGCTTATTGGCGACCGAAGCGAACCAATATGGATGCGACTTATTAAAATCGATTACCCAGATCGCCTCGTTGATGCTATCCAGGATGCTCGAGAACAATGTTGCATCCAGCAACGAGCTAAATTCCTTATCACTGATAGTACTCAATGGCCCACACTTTGTAACGAAGTTACGGGCTAATTGCAATTTTCCAAGAGACAGACGACTTTGTCGCTATGCCTGAAGGCGCGCCTGGCCGAGCTGGTTGGGGATTTCTACCATAAATGTCGTGCCCTTTCCAGGCACCGATTGTACGTTTACTGTCCCGTGCAACCTGGTCACGGCATCCTTTACGATGTACAGGCCGAGCCCCGATCCTTGCCCTTCACCGCTGACGCGGAAGAACATGTCAAAGATAGCTTCCTGGTACTCGGCCGGAATACCGATGCCGTTGTCTGTAAAACTGATACGCGCGCGCGCACTATCCACACTGATGTTGACGTCGAGGAACGAGTCCTGGCGTGCGCTGTTGCGGTAGCGTACGGCGTTCGAGATGATATTGTTGAAGACCATGAGCAACCGGCTGGGGTCGGAGTAAAACGGCGCACGGATGTCCATGTAGTGCGTGCTCCGTACATGTTCGGCGCCCTCCATAAACCGCAGAGTCTCCAGCGACTCCTGCAGCAGCGTGGCCACGTCTATCTCTTTGTCTTCGACATCGGTGCGCGTGTTGCGCGAGTATTGAATGATATCGGTGATAAAATTGTCTAACCGGCCCACACTCTTTTCAATTAAGGCCAGGTACAAATCGGTATTCTTCTTTTCAGCATCGAGCTTGATCATGTTCAGCAGCCCTTTGACACTCATGAGGGGCGCTCGCAGATCGTGTGAGGCGCTGTATACAAAGCGATCAAGCTCGGCATTGATTCTTCGCAACTCCTCGTTCTGACGTTCCATTACATTTCCATTCTCCACGGTCCGATACGTTATTTAGTGGTTACTAAGACTTGAGGGGTCTTTTGTGCTCCGGACATTCCTTTCATCAGCATATCAAAATACCTGCCAGGTTCCTGAGGCATTTTGCAGGCATGAAGCCGTTACTACCGATTGTTGTTATAACGCCGGGGCTGGTGGGATATTGCAGATGCTTCGCCTGGCTAACACCTGCCAGCTTGCCAAGCTTCGCAATTTTCATTTTACTATACTCACTATAAGGTTATTATAAGTTAACCATAGCTTTGGTATAGGTATGCCATAGGTATGCTATAAGCATGCCCTATCGATGCCTCAACTTTACGAGGTTAATCTACTTACCTGGTAGGAAATAACACCTTTTTACTACTTTTAAGCCTCTAAAGTAGAATCAGTTGCGTTTTTGCTCTCTTTTCGCCCTTTTTACCCTACAGGCCTTTTTGGAAGACCTGTCTGGCTACATCTGGTGGCCGGTATTGTTTCTCATCATCGGGGGTGGTTTGTTTTTTATGTTCTATTCCCGATTCATTCACTTTAGGCATTTCAAACATGCGATCGATGTGTTACGGGGAAAATATGACGACCCAAACGCGCCGGGCCAAATCAGTGCCTACAAGGCATTGTCTACGGCGTTGGCGTCTACCGTCGGCATTGGAAATCTCTCAGGCGTGGCCACGGCCATTGCGCTTGGTGGACCCGGTGCGCTCTTTTGGATGTGGGTCACCGCGATCATAGGAATGTCTACGAACTTCTTTACCAGCACGCTGGCAAGTCTCTATCGTGGCAAGGATAGTAATGGTGAAGTGCAAGGCGGCCCGATGTATGTCATTCGCGAGGCAATGGGCAAGCGCTGGCAGCCCTGGGCCGTGATGTTCTGCCTCTGCTGTATGGTTGGGGCGTTGCCGATCTACCAGGCGAATCAGCTAACACAGGCCATCTACGATATTGGATTGGGGGCAATGCCTCTTGCGGGGTTGTCACCCGGCACCTGGAAGGTGCTGATTGGCGTCGTACTCTGTGCCATTGCTTCGGCCGTTATTGTCGGCGGCATCCAACGCATAGGTAACTGGGCGGGGCGCCTGGTGCCGGTTATGATCGTCCTGCATTTTGCCTCGGTCATGATTATCCTGGTGGCATATGCCGACCAGGTGCCGCGGTACCTGGCCATGATTTTCGAGGACGCCTTTGCGGCCCACCACTACCATGGACAACCATTCCTCGGTGGCATGCTGGGCGGTATTATTATGTTAGGTGTACGCCGCGCTACGTTCTCCAACGAGGCGGGCATCGGCACAGCCCCCATGGCGATGGGCGCTGCGAAAAGCTCGGCACCTGTTCAGGAAGGGATGGCGTCCATGCTCAGCCCGGTAATCGATACGATTGTATCGTGTACACTGACGGCACTCGCTATTCTGGTAACGGACGTATGGCAGACCAGCAAATCGTCGGGCATCACCCTGACAGCCGAGGCCTATGCGAAGGCCATGCCGCTGGGCGGCCACTATGTATTGCTGCTCTGCACGTTGGTATTTGGTATCAGCGCCTTGTTTTCATACAGCTATTACGGACGCAAGGCACTGGCCTTTCTGATCGGCGAGCGTTATGGCGCCAGCTACGATTACTTCTACCTCACCATGATTGTCGTGGGCGCTGTGGCGTCTATGGAGACCGTTTTATACCTCATCGATATAGCGTTTGCGCTCATGGCGGTGCCTACCATGATCACGGGCATGGTGCTCGCGCCAAAAGTGATGGCCGAAGCGCGGCGTTACTTTGAGAACGTGATTTACAAACAAAAGCGCTAAGGCTGCGCTTCCGGCACGATGGTAACATCGGCGGTATCGGCAGCCGGCAGGTCGAACAGGCGCTGTTCCCGGATTGCCTCCTCTACTTTGTGCGGCACGAACTTCTCCCAACCCGGCTCGCCCTTGCGGATCATAGCCAGCACGTTGTCAGAGATGATGTGCAGCTTGCGGGTGTCGGCATCGCTCACGTCTTCCATCTTGTTGTTATCAATCAGATAGCGGAACAGATTCTTGAGATTGGGCGGAAGCTCGTTCTCAAAGTCTTTCAGTGTAAAGAGCGTTGCATCCGGACGCAACGCCGGATAAACATATATTTTAACGTTGGTGCCAAACAGCGATGCAAAGCATTCGAGAATTCCCCCCCGAATGTTCTCATAGGTCTTTTCATCAAATACCTTTTGCAGGGCATAGATGCCCATGATGATGCCGATCTTTTTACCGCGGGTGATCTTCGACAGATACTCCACCAGGCGGTAGTATTCGAAGTAATTCGAGATCAATACATTCTGTCCCAGGGAGCAGAGAATATCGCAGCGATGCAGAAAGTCTTTTTCATCCACCTTACCATCCGAACTCAAGTCGTTCAGTGTAAGCTCGGAGAGCAATACAATGTTTGAGCGTGTAACGTCAGGCTCTTGTTTGAAGTGACGCCGCGAGGTGAGCAGCATATCTACGTTAACGTGGGTCGGCGGACGGAATCGACCGCGTAGTACCAACACGTTCTTTTTATAGAGCTCATCCGATGGCTGCATCACGTTGCCGTCGGGGCCGAACATGGCGGCTTTGGTCAGGCCATTCTTCACCATCTTCAACGCCATGAGGCGATTGTCGACGTGCTTAAAGTCGGGGCCTGAGATGCGGAACATGTCGATCTCGATGCGGCGGGCCGTGAGGCCATCCAGCAACGACATTAACATCTCTTCCGGGTCGCTCAGGAACATACACGAGTAGAGCATATTCACACCGACAATGCCCAGAGAGTACTGTTGCTGCAACGGATCGTTGTCGTGCATCTTGACGTGTATGATGCAGTCGTTGGGCTCGCTTTGAGGCTTCAACTGAAATCGCAGTCCGATCCAGCCGTGACCCTGGTTCGTGCGCTCGTAGTTGAGCACCTCTACGGTGTCGGCAAATGCAAAAAAGCGAGTAGTTTCAATGCGGTGTGGTAAACGTTCGGGCAGGAGTACGTACTCGTGGTCGAGCATGCGCATCAACCGGTCTTCACAGACATACCGGTCCCCTACCCCGTAAATCGCATCACTGAATTTCATGTCGTATGCCGACATGGTTTTGGCGACAGTTCCGGAAGCACCTCCTACTTTGAAAAAATTGGCTGCTACTTCCTGTCCTGCTCCTATCTCTGCAAAGGATCCGTAGATGGCTCTGCTGAGATTGATACGCAATGCCTTCTCTTGCGTTGTTAGTTTTCTAAATTCATCCATACGCTGGTCTCCACGCGGGCCTAAGTTACTTTTAATCGGCTACGGTTGAAAAGAAAAGTGTGAAAAATAGAGTGTATTTGCTGTGCATGTATATTAACACGAATCGTGCCTCAAACGTTTCCAACCATTCCTCCGTCAATCGTGTCTATTACAGCATAACCTACTTATATATGGTAAAAACACAATTCATTCTTCGGCCGCTGGCCGTCCTCTTGTTTTCTGCCGCAGTATTTGCCTGCGGTAGCGACGACGACTCTAAATCCAGTTGTGACGACGGAAGTGACCCCGTCTGTGGCGTTTGTAATCCGGTGGAGAATCTGGGTTGGCTTCGCGACAAAATTGCGGAAGCAAAAAATGGCCCGCAGGGGAACATGGTCACCCTTTACACAGGTACATACGAAAATCAAACGGTTTTTGTGCAAGGCCTGTGCTGTGCCTCATGCCAGTGGATACCCGTGATTTGGACATGCGACGGCCATAAACTCGATGACTCCGTGACGTTCCAAAGCATCACCGATCAAAAGTTGATCTGGCACGGAGGAGACTGCCAGTTTTACGACTAATTACACCGGCTGCGCAAGAAATCGCTCCTTTGCTTGTTGTTTGATATGATCCCAGTCGTCGGGCGGCGGCGGTGTGCCGCGATCGAATTCTTTTAATAACCATTGAACCAGTTCTTCTTTCATACCAAACTGGCGCACGGCGTCCTGGCAGAACTGTATCTCATGCTCATCTACGACCTCGTCTGCATACACCATCAGTACGAGGTCGTATAGCAAATTCATCTTGTCGTTGTGGTTGTCGGGAACGTTGAGCACATACTGCTCACTGCTATCCACCAGCTCCTGCACCTGGCGATCTTTCAGACCATAGCGGCGGCCGATCTTATACAGCAACGCTTCTTCCTTCTCGTGCATGTGCCCATCTACTTTCGCAAGGGCCAGGAGGTTCTTGATGTGATTCTTCTTGTACGAGAGGTACTGATGTTCAAAAAAACCCATCATAGGCCGTGTCTTTTTTTGTTAAGTTCGTAAAGCAATATACTAAGCTGCCGCGGCCTTTTCTTCCTTCAGCGCGCGACGTAAGATCTTACCGACGTTGGTCTTCGGAAGCTCCGTGCGGAACTCCACCAGCTTCGGCACTTTATAGTTCGTCAGATTTTCGTGGCAATAATCTTTTACTTCCTTCTCGGTCAGGCTCTGATCTTTCTTCACTATAAAGACTTTGATAACCTCACCCGACTTTTCGTCGGGCACGCCGATGGCCGCTACTTCCAATACTTTCGGGTGGCCCGCCAGCACGTTCTCTATCTCATTTGGGTATACGTTGAATCCCGACACTTTGATCATATCTTTTTTACGATCGACAATCTTGAAGTAGCCTTCTTTGTCCATGATGCCAATGTCGCCCGTGCGGAACCATTCCTTGTTGAAGAATACGCCTTCGTTGTCCTTTTCCCAATAGCCCGACATGACTTGCGGCCCGCGGGCACACAACTCACCTGTCTCGCCTTCGGCCAATCGGTTGCCGTCATCGTCGAATACGGCCACCTCGGTGTTGGGCATGGGCAGACCGATGGTGCCCAGCCGGTGCTTGCCGTCGAGTGGATTACAGCACAATACCGGCGAGGTCTCGCTCAGGCCGTAGCCTTCGATAAGGCCGGAACCGGTTACTTGCTCCCACTTTCTTGCCACCGCGTCTTGCAACGCCATACCACCCGCTACGGAGCCTTTCAAGTGTGAGAAGTCGAGGTTCTTAAAATCGGGGTTGTTCAGCAATCCATTAAACAATGTATTAACACCGGTAATGATAGTGAACTTATGTTTGCTCAGCTCTTTTACAAAGCCTTTCATATCGCGCGGGTTTGTGATCAGCACATTTTTAACGCCGGTGCTGAACATCAGGAAGCCGTTTACCGTCAGGGCAAAGATGTGATACATCGGAATGGCGGTGATGATCAGGTCGTCGCCACCGCGTTTGTCTTGCAGGTAGGGCTGGAACCATTGGGTGATCATGGAATTATGCGCTACAATATTGCCGTGCGAAAGTTTGGCACCTTTGGCAATACCCGTAGTCCCCCCGGTGTACTGTAATACCGCCAGGTCATCGATGGTTATTCTCGGTGCATCGAGCTTTAACGACGCGCCTTTCTTCATGACATCCTTAAAAGAAAGCGCTGTCGGCAAGTGATAGGCGGGCACCATCTTCTTGATGTGTTTCACTACCAGGTTCACGATGGTGCCTTTCAGACCGCCGAGCATGTCGCCCAACTGAGTGACGATGATATGCTTCAGCGATGGTACGTTGCCCTTGATCTTTTCCAGGTGGCTCGCAAAGTTGGCAACAATAACGATGGCCGAAATACCAGAGTCTTTGAATTGGTGCTCCATCTCACGCGGTGTATAGAGCGGATTGGTATTGACCACCGTGAGGCCGGCGCGCAGGGCGCCAAAGAATACAATCGGAAACTGCAACAGGTTAGGCATCTGAATGGCGATCCGGTCACCCTTTTTCAGACCGAGATCTTTCTGCAGGTATGCGGCGAAGTGTCCCGAGAGCTCGTGCACCTGTCCATAGGTTAGCGTTACACCCATATTTTCAAAAGCAACCCGGTCGCGGAAGCGCCCTACACTCTTTTCAAAAAGGTCGACCAACGACTCGTACTCATAGAGCTTTATTTCATGTGCAACCTGAGGGGGGTAGTGCTTAAACCACGGAAAATCTTTCATAGTAATCAGACGCGTGACGTATCAATATTTAATAATCCAAAGCAAACGATTGTTCGCAGCAAATCAAACAGGAATATAAGAATTTGGCCATGAAACCCGTTTGGACGGTGGGCAAAGTGCATAAAAAAACCCGTTCCGGAAAACCGGAACGGGTAGCTCTAGAATAACTCATTAACCTAAACTGAGCTGCTGTAGGAGAAGGATTCGAACCTCCACGGAGCGGTTAGGCTTTGTACTGACCCTGTATTCCAGAAAATGACGGGGTCAGCGCATTGCTTTGTTCCTATCCTCCACCCTCGAGACCGGAGGGCATGTCTGCCAATTTCAACACCCTACAATAATGTGTTACTTTGTGTGTGCGTGTGCGCGGCTGTAGGAGAAGGACTCGAACCTCCACGGAGCGGTTAGGTCGCCAAAGGCTGGACTTTATTCCGTTACCTCCACCCTCGAGACCGGAGGGCTTGTCTGCCAATTTCAACACCCTACAAGATGTGTTATTTTTGCGTGTGAGAATGGTGTGTGTTTCTTTTGTCTCGTTGTAAATTATGTAACAAAGTAAGTCATTTACTAGCATCGAAATCAACAAAACATTCCAATAATTGTATACTTTTCAATAATATTTCATATTTTTGAATTAACACTAACAACCAATTTCACCTATGCCAGAAAATTATAAAGTTGACAATGTAGACCTGAAGATCCTGGAGATTTTAATGCAGGATGCCAAGAAGCCTTATACCGAAGTAGCCAAAAAAGCCTTTGTTTCCGGCGGTACGGTGCACGTGCGGATGAATAAGATGGAAGAAGCAGGCATTGTTGAGAAAACGACTTTGAAAGTCAATTACGCCAAGTTAGGCTATGATATCACCGCCTTTATAGGAATCTTCCTGCAGAAAAGTGCGTTGTACGACCAGGTAATCGCCAAAATCAAGGCTATTCCGGAGATCACGAGCATTCATTATACAACCGGTAACTACAGCATGTTCTGCAAGATTCACTGTAAGGATACCAATCACCTCAAGCTCGTGCTGCATGACAAGATTCAGCAGGTAGAAGGCATTGAACGTACTGAGACTATGATCTCCCTGGAGGAAAGTCTGGACCGAAGTCTCAACTTAGTAGATCAAACAATTTCAAATAAATAAACCGGCCCCGGAACCTTAAAATGCCTTTTTTGTTATAATTTTGTAGGTTGTTTAAAATTAGTCTAAATAGACTACTTGATCACTATGAGTAAAGACAATCAGGTACTGGAAGAGCTCACGTCAAAGGAGTATGAGCATGGGTGGACGACGGACATTGAGACTGATTCCGCCCCAAAGGGACTAAATGAAGACATCATCCGGTTCATTTCTGCCAAGAAAAACGAACCGGCATGGTTGCTGGAATGGCGTATGAAAGCCTATCAGCAGTGGACAAAGATGAAAGAGCCCACGTGGGCCAACGTAAAATTCCCGGAAATCAATTACCAGGACGTGATCTACTACTCTGCTCCCAAGCAGAAGGTGACGCCCAAGAACCTGGAGGATGTAGATCCCGAGCTGATCAAGACCTTTGAGAAGCTGGGCATCTCGCTGACCGAGCAAAAGCGCCTGACCGGTATTGCCGTAGACGCCGTTATCGACAGCGTGTCTGTTGCCACTACCTTTAAAGAAACACTCGGCGAGCTTGGTATTATCTTCTGCTCGTTTAGCGAAGCAGTACAGAAGCACCCCGACCTGGTGAAGAAATACATGGGCTCGGTCGTACCGGTAAACGACAACTATTTCTCTGCATTGAACTCGGCCGTCTTTACCGACGGTTCATTCTGTTATATTCCCAAGGGCGTACGTTGCCCGATGGAGCTGTCCACCTATTTCCGTATTAACGCGGCCAACACCGGTCAGTTTGAGCGTACGCTCATTGTGGCCGACGAAGGCTCTTATGTAAGCTATCTGGAAGGTTGTACTGCCCCGCAGCGTGACGAGAACCAATTGCACGCGGCCGTAGTAGAAATCTACGCCATGAAAGATGCAACGGTAAAATACTCTACCGTGCAGAACTGGTACCCGGGCAACAAGGAAGGCAAAGGAGGTATTTACAACTTCGTCACCAAACGTGGCTTATGCTACGGCGATAGCTCGAAAATCTCCTGGACCCAGGTTGAGACAGGCTCGGCTATTACCTGGAAATATCCGTCTTGCATTTTGCGCGGCGACAATTCCATGGGTGAGTTTTACTCGGTGGCTGTTACCAACAACTATCAGCAAGCCGACACCGGCACGAAGATGATCCACATTGGCAAAAACACCAAGTCGCGGATCGTATCGAAAGGGATCTCTGCCGGCCACTCACAAAACAGCTACCGCGGCCAGGTACATATTATGAAACGCGCAGAAGGCGCACGCAACTTCTCGCAATGTGATTCCCTGCTCATGGGTGACCAATGCGGCGCACACACCTTCCCGTACATAGACGTGGAAAACAATACCGCGCGCATCGAACACGAGGCCACCACTTCCAAGATTGGCGAAGACCAGATTTTCTACTGTCTGCAACGCGGTATAGATGAAGAGTCTGCGGTAGCGCTGATCGTCAACGGTTATGCCAAGGAGGTATTGAATCAGCTTCCGATGGAATTTGCCGTGGAAGCACAAAAGCTGCTGGCCCTGACGCTCGAAGGAAGCGTTGGCTAATACGCCAAGCAACGATAACGAAAGAACGAGAACGTAATAAAAGATTTGAGGTATAGCGATGTTAACGATTAAGAATTTACAGGCGAAGATTGGTGAGAAGCATATCCTGAACGGCATCAACCTGGATGTGAAGCCGGGCGAAGTACACGCCATCATGGGACCTAACGGTTCGGGTAAAAGCACCCTGGCGTCGGTACTTGCGGGACGTGAAGAATACGAGGTGACCGGTGGCGAGGTATCCTTCGAAGGGAAAGATCTGTTGGAAATGGCTCCGGAAGACCGCGCCCGCGAAGGGGTGTTCATGGCGTTCCAATATCCGGTAGAAATACCGGGGGTGAGTACCATCAATTTCATGAAGACCGCCGTGAATCAAATCCGCGGATACCGTGGCCAGCCCACACTGGACGCTGTGTCGTTCCTCGGCCTCATGAAAGAAAAAATGAAGCTGGTAGAGATCGACCAGGCCCTGCTGAACCGTGCCCTGAACGAAGGCTTCTCCGGTGGCGAAAAGAAACGCAACGAAATCTTCCAAATGGCTATGTTAGAGCCAAAGCTCGCCATCCTCGACGAAACAGACTCAGGTCTTGACATCGACGCCCTGAAGATCGTATCCAACGGTGTAAACAAATTGCGCAATAAGTCGAATGCGGTGATCGTAGTAACCCACTACCAGCGTCTGCTCGATTATATCGTGCCTGATTTTGTACACGTATTATATAAAGGAAAGATCGTTAAATCCGGTACCAAAGAACTGGCGCTGGAGCTCGAAGCCAAGGGCTACGACTGGATCAAAGAAGAAGTATCTGTACTCTAACCAACGATCCTGCTCATGAGCGCCACTGTAACCGACAACACTATAACATCGGAGTTAGCCGCATTGCTCGATAAGCAACTGGTGGCCACTGCCTCCGATGCCACCTTGCGCAAAGATGCCACCGCCGCCTTCCGCGCTGTGGGCCTTCCTGCTGCAAAGGCTGAAGAATACCGGTTCACCCCGGTAACCCGCATCCTGGAGAAGCAGTTTTCCTTGTCACAGCCGACACCGGCAGGGCAGGTAAGCCGGGTGAAAGACTATGCCATTGCCGGCCTGGAAGCCGATAGCCTGGTCTTTATCAACGGCGTATTTTCCCCGGCAGATTCCCGCATACAAGACACAACAGCCTTGACCATCCTGCCCTTGCAAGATGCCCTGGCTACCCACACCGCCCTGGTGTTAAAACACCTTGGCCAATATGCCGACACCGCAGCCGATGCGTTTACGGCCTGGAACACCGCGGCGTGGACGACCGGCCTGTTTGTACACGTTCCTGACAACAAAATCATCGAGCGGCCCATTATCCTGTATCACTTGCACGACGCCAGCCAAGGCCAGGTCGTTACCGCGACCCGTAACCTGATCGTGGTAGGCAGGAATGCCGAGGTCACCATCCTGGAGAAATATGACTCAACCGGTGCATCGCCATCGTTCTCTAACCAGGTGACGGAAGCTGTCGTGGCCGAAAATGCAGGCTTAAATCTCTACAGCATTCAACACGACGCCGGCCAACGGTATCAGGTCGGAACGATCCGCATACAACAGGCAAACTACAGCCGCGTGAACACCTTCACGTTCACGCTCAACGGTAAGCTTGTACGCAATAACCTGCAGTTGGTCCTGGACGGCGAAGGCATTGAATCGCACATGTACGGTCTCTATTTGTTAACCGGCGACACCCTGGCAGACAACCACACCGTGGTAGATCACCGCAAGCCGAACTCCTTTAGCAACGAGCTATACAAAGGTGTTATGGACGGTACTTCGCGCGGTGTCTTTAACGGCAAGATTTATGTACGCCCACAAGCACAGAAGACGAACGCCTTCCAGGCGAACCGTAATATCCTGTTGAGCCCTACGGCCATCGTAAACACGAAGCCACAGCTCGAAATCTGGGCTGACGACGTGAAATGCTCGCACGGCTGTACCTCCGGTCAGCTGGACGAAGAAGCGGTCTTCTACCTGCGTTCCCGCGGCATCGACAAGCTGTCGGCACAGGCCATGATGCTGTACGCCTTTACCGGCGAAGTCCTGACCAACGTGAAGAACCCGGTGGTGAAGGAATACCTCGACAACCTGATTAGCCAACGGCTACACAAAAACTTTTGAGTATGACCTCCTCTCCTGCAGTCACCCGTGTACTGGATGTTGAAGCCATTCGGAAACAGTTTCCGATTCTGCACCAGCAAGTAAACGGACGTGACCTGGTATATTTTGACAACGCGGCTACTTCGCAAAAGCCGCTTGTCGTGATCGATGCCCTGATCGGTTATTACAAGGGCTATAACGCCAACATCCACCGTGGCATCCACACACTGGCGGAAAAGGCGACAAAGGCGTATGAAGAAACCCGCCACACGGCGCGCACATTTATCAACGCCCGTTCAGAACAGGAGATCATCTTCACCCGCGGTGTAACCGAGAGCCTCAACCTGGTGGCATCCTCGTACGGTCGCGCTTTTCTGAAGACCAACGACGAGATCATCATCAGTGGATTGGAGCACCATTCCAACATCGTACCCTGGCAAATCGTCTGCGAAGCTACGGGTGCCGTACTGCGTGTCATTCCTGTTTTAGAGAATGGCGCGTTGGATATGGAAGCCTATAAGAAGCTGCTTTCGCCGCAGACCAAAGTGGTGTCGGTCAATCATGCTTCCAATAGCCTGGGTACCATCAATCCCGTAAAAGAGATCATCGCCCTGGCGCATGCCGCCGGTGCGGTAGCCGTGATCGATGGCGCGCAAACCGGTGCTCACGTCGCCATCGACGTGCAAGACCTGGACTGCGACTTCTACTGTCTCTCTTCGCACAAGATGTACGGCCCGACCGGCACCGGTCTGCTCTACGGCAAACGTGAGCTGCTGGAGAAAATGCCACCTTACCAGGCTGGCGGCGAGATGATCAAAGATGTAACCTTCGCCAAGACGACATACAACGATCTGCCGTATAAGTTCGAAGCCGGTACACCCAACATTGCCGATGTAGTGGCCTATAAATACGCCATGGACTTTATTCTCGACCTGGGCCGTGAGAACATCGCCACCCATGAGCATGCGTTGTTAACCTATGCTACCGAGCGCGTTTCGGCGCTGAAGGGCGTGCGACTGATCGGTACGGCACCGCAAAAGGTTGGTGTGCTTTCATTCGGTGTGGAAGGCATCCATCACTTTGACATCGGCCAGATGCTCGACTCCCGCGGCATTGCCGTACGCACAGGACACCACTGTACGCAGCCGCTCATGGAGTGTTTCCAGGTAGAAGGAACCGTACGTGCCTCATTCGCTGTTTACAACACGAAAAAAGAGATCGACCAACTGGTGGAAGGTCTCGAGCGGATCATCAACTTCATGAAATGAACATCGAGGAAACTCAGGACGCTATAACCGAAGAATTCTCTCTCCTGGACGGCGACCGTGAAATGGCCGTATTCTACCTGATGGAACTTGGCCAGAAGCTTCCCGAGATGCCGGAAGCCGACAAAACCGAAGAAAATGTCGTAAAAGGTTGCCAATCAAAGGTATGGCTCTCGGGCCAGATCGAAGACGGCAAGGTCCAGTTCGTGGCGGACAGCAACACCGCCATTACCAAAGGGCTTGTAAGCTTGCTGGTGCGAATCTTTAACGGACAGACTCCCGACGCTATTTTAAATGCCAACCTGACGTTCATGAACCGCATCGGCATGGAACGCTTTATTGGCACGCAACGTTCTAATGGTTTTGGAGCCATGATCAAACAGATGAAACTGTATGCCCTGGCGTTTAAGACAAAAATGCAAGTAAACTCATGAGCGAACCGGCCAGTTCTACCGAACAACACACCTCCACGACAGCCATTCCGGACCTGCAGGAGAAAGTTCTGCAAGCCATCAAGACCGTTTACGACCCCGAAATTCCGGTTGATGTTTATGAGCTCGGCTTGATCTACGAGATCAACGTCTACCCCGTCAACAACGTTTATATACAAATGACGCTTACGTCGCCATCATGCCCTTCCGCAGAATCTATTCCCGGAGAAGTGCAGCAGAAATTGAAAGCGATTGAAGGCGTGAACGATGTGAAGGTGGAGTTGACGTTTGACCCACCGTACTCGCAAGACATGATGAGCGAGGCGGCCAAGCTTGAACTAGGATTTTTATAATTTGTTATAATAACAGTACAATCCGATTTAACTTTGCAAAAAACAATATGTATCCCGAACAACTAGTGGCGCCCATGCGCAGCGATCTGACCAGCGCTGGGTTCTCTGAACTGAAGACTTCCGAGGAAGTTGATAATTGTCTGAAGAATCAGCAAGGCACTACCCTGCTGGTCATCAACTCTGTATGTGGATGTGCTGCCGGTGCAGCACGCCCTGGTGTGAAATGGGCTGTCGAGCATGCCGGCAAAAAGCCGCAGCAGCTGACAACGGTTTTTGCCGGTGTTGATAAAGAAGCGGTTTCTAAAGCACGGGAATATACCCTGCCTTACCCGCCGTCTTCACCCGCCATTGCCCTGTTCAAAGATGGCGAGCTTGTTCATTTTGTTGAACGCCACCACATTGAAGGCCGCAACGCCCAAATGATCGGCCAACACCTGGTCGAAGTGTTTGAAGAGTTTTGCTAGTCGTATAGACGAATCCGAACTAAAAACTTTCCGGGAGCACTAAACTTTCGGAAAGTTTTTAGTTTTACGGCAAACTCGACAAACCCTTACATGAATATCATCCTTCTCGGCTACGGAAAAATGGGAAAAATCATTGAGCGCGTAGCCCTCGAGCGCGGCCATACTATCTCCGCCCGCATCGACCTTCACAACCAACACGAATTCGAAACCGCCACAGGCGACGTTGCCATCGAATTCTCTCACCCCGACGCTGCCTTCGAAAATGTACGCAGGACGCTGCTGAACGATATTCCGGTAGTCTGCGGCACAACCGGCTGGCTGGTACGCAAGCCCGAGATCGAAGCGCTTTGCCAGGAACGCAACGGCGCATTCTTCTACTCTTCCAACTATAGCGTCGGCGTAAACATCTTCTTTAAGCTGAACGAGTACCTGGCCAAAATGGTCCAGAATATGACAGAATACGATGTGGAGATGAACGAGATCCACCACGCCGAAAAAAGAGACGCGCCCAGTGGCACCGCCATTACGCTGGCTGAAGGGACCATGAAATACCTGCCCCGCAAAAAAGGCTGGGTGAACCGGGACACTGGCAACCCCGACGAACTTGTCATTAATTCTTTCCGCATCGACCAGGTGCCCGGCACCCACGTCGTGAAATATGCCTCTCCCATTGACGATATCGAGATCAAACACATCGCACATTCCCGTGAAGGCTTTGCAAAAGGTGCGGTGATGGTAGCTGAATGGATTAAGAACAAAAAAGGTATTCTTTCCATGGACGATTACTTGAAATTTTAAGGCCGTTCCAGCGACTAACCGTCTAAATCGATTATTTTATCTTTATTTACAGGTTTTCAAGAACATAATTTATGGCAGGTTACGAATTTCTTATCATGTTGGGCTTTGTGCTCGTCTTCGTCCCTTCGTATGTCGGGATGTGGAAGTTGTTTGAAAAAGCAGGCGAACCCGGCTGGAAATCGCTTATTCCTATTTACGGCCAGATCGTGCTTCTGAAAATCGTGGGACGCCCTTGGTCCTGGATCTTTTATTTATTGATTCCTGTAATTGGTCAGATTATCGCCATTGGCGTAGTGGCCGACCTGCTGAAATCGTTTGGCAAAGAAAAGGTTCACCAGATCGCCGCCGCGGTTATCTTCCCGTTCATCTACTTCCCCTACATGGGCTTTGCCAAAGATGTAAAGTATAAAGGCCCCGCCACCCAGATCCACGGCGAAAAATCTACCCGTCAGGAATGGACCGAAGCCATTGGCTTTGCCGTAATCGCTGCGACCCTGATCCGCTGGCTGATCATGGAAGCCTATACCATTCCCACGCCTTCCATGGAAAACTCCCTGCTTGTAGGCGATTTCCTGTTTGTCAGCAAATTCCACTACGGTACCCGCACCACGACAACACCGCTGCAAATCCCTCTGACCCACCAGAAGATTTGGTTCACGAAGAATGTCCCGTCTTACCTGGAATGGATCAAGCTGCCCCAGTATCGTTTGCCCGGCATCAGCCATGTAAAACGCGAAGACGTGGTCGTTTTTAACGTGCCACCCAAAGGGCTGAACGATGGCATCGATTACCCGGTCGATCTCAAAACAAACTATATAAAACGCTGCGTAGCCGTAGCCGGCGACACGCTATCGATCAGAGACCAGCAGGTATATATCAACGGCGTGGCATCGCCCGTGCCGCCGGAAATACAATTCAGCTATCTGATATTGTCCGACGGACCGATTAGCGAACGTAACCTTGCCGGCCTCGGCCTGGGTATTGAAGACTATCAGGCCCACGGTCGTCAGGCTGACGGAAAGTTTGCCTACCAAATGTGGCTGACCAAAGCCCGCGCAGAGGAGATCAAGGCCCTGCCGTATATCCGCGCCATCGAAGCACAGAAACGCATACACGACGAAGGCACCATTCCCTACTCGAGCTACTACGACTGGTATGGCGGCCCCGACTCTACCCGGTTGTTCCGCTGGTCGACCGATAACTTCGGTCCGTTGTGGATTCCGAAAGAAGGCGCGACCATTACCATCGATAAGTCAACCCTGGCCCTGTATGGCACAACCATTAAGCTGTACGACCACAACAAAAACGTCAAGATAGAAGGCGACAAGCTCTTCATCGACGGTCAACCTGTGACCAGTTATACCTTCAAGCAAAACTATTACTTCATGATGGGTGACAACCGTCACAATTCCCTCGACTCACGCTTTTGGGGGTTTGTGCCGGAAGATCACATCGTCGGAAAAGCATTCTTTATCTGGCTGTCGGTCGACAACGGCTCTGGTCTCGCGAACCGCATCCGCTGGAATCGCTTCTTTAAGCTGATCAAATAGCTTTATAGCATAAAAGCAAAAGCCCCCTTGTTTATAGCAAGGGGGCTTTTTTTATGATGCCTTACACCGTGGCGATTACCATTCAATAGGTGTCAGTCCCTGCCTCACAAGGTATTCGTTCGTCTTGCTGAAATGTTTGTTTCCAAAAAAGCCACGGTCAGCCGAGAAGGGTGACGGGTGCGGCGACATCAACACGAGGTGTTTGCTGCGGTCGATGACCTCACCTTTCTTCTGCGCGTACGATCCCCACAACAGGAATACCACGTGCTGGCGTTCGTCCGATATATGCTTGATGACGGCGTCGGTAAAGGTCTCCCACCCTTTGTTCTGGTGTGAGCCCGGCGACGAGGCCCGCACGGTAAGCGTCGCGTTTAGCAGGAGTACACCTTGCCTGGCCCAGCGCTCCAGGTTGCCCGTGGATGGCAGGGGCTTGCCCAAATCGGCCAGGATCTCTTTGAAGATATTGACCAGCGACGGCGGCATGCGTATGCCGTCATGCACTGAGAAACACAGGCCATTGGCCTGACCCGCGCCGTGATACGGATCCTGCCCCAGGATGACCACTTTTACATCGCTGAAATCACAGGCGTCAAAAGCGTTAAAAATTTCCTTGCCCGGCGGGTATACCGTTTGGGTTTGATACTCTTGTTTGACAAAATTGATGAGGGTTTTGAAGTATGGCTTGTTGAATTCGTCAGCCAGACGATCCTTCCAGGAAGGCGCAATTTTAACATCCATCCCTAAAACTAACGGGTAGCGTTAAACGATACAAGAAAAAGCATCTTCCAGGGATCGGAATGCAAATAATACCACTGATTTTCAATCACTTAAACAAGTATTAACGCCCTCCACTTGGGAATTCTAAAATTTTGATATTTTTGATGCTTACATGGTAACGGAAATCACCAAAGGGATCAAAGTAACAGTGGAGACGGAGTATCAGCCGGCATATTCCAGCCCGAGCCAATACCATTATGTTTTCACGTACCGCATCACGATCGAAAATCAGAGTGATTACACCATCCAGTTGCTGCGTCGTCACTGGCACATTCACGATGCCGGTTTTAGTCCGCGCGAAGTAGAAGGTGAAGGCGTTGTAGGGCAGCAACCTGTATTGGAGCCCGGCCAAACCCATCAATATGTTTCCGGCTGCAACCTGAAGTCAGGCATTGGTAAAATGGTTGGTACCTACCTCATGGAACGTGTTGTGGACGGCGTAAAGGTAGAGGTCAATATTCCGTCGTTTACCATGGTCGCCCCCATCCGTCTGAACTAGCGTCGCGCAATCGGTACCCGTTACCCGCTCTCCCGCTGCATGCCCACGCGCTTTCAATTTCAAACATACTTTACTTACTGGCTGGACGCCGTTAACAGGCACTCGCTGCATTCACCTTTTTTCTTTGACTTTTATACCCGCGTAGTGGTCCCTACACCGCGTCCATCGCGGCTTGAAACGCTGGAATCCATACGCACGTCGCTATTACAAAACACCACCCACCTCACAATCCAGGACCTGGGTGCCGGTCCACAACAGGGTCGGACCACCTCGCGCACAGTACAGTCTATCGCCCGCACGAGCATCAGCCCCGAACGCTTTGCGCATTTATATCATCGCATTGTCCGCCACTTCGGCCATGCGCACGTCGTTGAATTGGGCACTTCGTTGGGCCTCAATACGCTTTACCTGGCCGCGGCCGGCGCCCAGGTCACCACTTTTGAAGGTGCCCCCGAAATAGCCGGTGTAGCGCGTGGCGTCTTTGCACAACAACCCGCAGCACGCATACGCCTGATGGAAGGTGATATTACAAACACGCTGCCGGCCTACCTGGTGTCGTCAGGCAAGGTCGACCTGGCCTTTGTCGATGCCAACCATCGTTATGAGCCCACCGTACGTTACTTTCAGCAGCTGCTGCAGAAAGTACACGCACAAAGCATGCTCATCTTTGATGATATACACTACACGCCGGGCATGCAACAAGCCTGGGAAGAGATGCGGAGACATCCACTGGTGTATGGCAGTGCCGACCTGTACCGCTGTGGAATTTTGTTTTTTGACCCGTCATTGAACAAACAGCACGTTGTATTGCAGTATTAATCATTGAATTACACCGGAAGAAATTTTATTTTTGCGGTTGAACAAAAGCCCACTATGAGCGAACCGACAAACATTTCTCCTGTAGAACAGACTCCGAAGAAGTCGAACAAGAATGCCATCATCATTGCGCTGATGGCGGTCATCATCGTTGTACAGGGAGTAAAGATATTTCTCGACAGCCGCGAGCACCAGACACTAGTGGCTGAAAAGACCTCCACCGAGCAAGAGCTGGCCTCTACCATGCAACGCATGACCGAGATCCGCGAGGAGCTCGACGCCAAGATCGCCGAAGTTAAAAAGCTGGGTGGAGACATCTCTGACCTGGAAAAAGCCAAGGCTGAGGTAGACGCCGAGCTGAAACGCTCCAAGCGCGCCACCGGCAAAGAGATCAAAGCCCTCAAAGATAAAGTGGAAGGCTACGAGCTGCTGTTGAAGACCAAGGATGAAGAGATTGATAAGCTGAAGCACGTTAACAAGGCCCTGCTGACCGAAAATACCTCGCTTAAAACACAAAAGAACCAGCTTGGCGACTCCATTAATCGCCTGAGCCAAACCAAGGAAGAGCTGGCCACCAAGGTAGCCATTGCCTCTGAGCTCAAAGCTGAGAACGTCCGTATCGTGGCCCTGAGTGACCGTGGCAAGGAGCGTGATTCGCCTTTCAAGAGCCGCCAGATCAGCAAGCTCAAGGCCGAATTCAACATTGCCGAGAACAACGTCGCCCCCATCGAAGGCAAAAAGATCATGATCCGCATCGTAGACGAAAACGGCCAGGTCATCTTCGATGTAGCCCGTGGCTCTGGCACCTTCATTTACAACGGCAAAGAGGAGTTCTACACAGCTTCCCAGGAGATTCTGTTTGATAACACCAAGCAGAAATTGATCTACACGTATGAAAAAGGCTCCGACTACGCTTCCGGTACGTATACCCTCGAAATCTACTGCAACGACTACAAAATTGGCTCTGGCCAGTTTGTAGTGAAATAATGGGGTGACTGGCGAAGACAGCTGAAAAGGCCTAAAACCGCATAAATCACCCGATTTTTTGGGTCATTCATTTCTCAATTCCATGATTTTCCCTACCTTTGCAGCCTCAAATAAAAAACTATCATGAGAAATTACGAGACGGTATTCATTTTAAATCCCGTTTTGTCTGAAGATCAGGCAAAGGATACTGTCGATAAGTTCGTGAAAGTGTTGAAGAAAGCCAATGCCGATGTACTGAACATCGAGAATTGGGGCTTGAAGAAGATGGCTTACCCCATCAACAAAAAGTCTACTGGCTTCTACAACCTGATCGAATTCACGGCCGACGCGCCCGTTATCGACACCCTGGAGACTGAGTACAGACGGGACGAATCCATTATGCGCTTTCTGACAACCGTGCTGGATAAGCACGCTATCGTTTACAACGAACGCAGACGCAAAGGCGAATTCAAAAACAAAAAACAAGCTGTTAAAAAAGCCGAGGAGGAGCGCGTAAAATGACATTAATGAACGAACCCATCAAGCGCGCAGAGGTTAAGCCGAAGTACTGCCGCTTCAAGAAGAACGGTATCAAGTACATCGACTACAAAGATCCCGACTTCCTGCTGAAGTTCATCAACGAGCAAGGCAAGATTCTGCCCCGCCGTTTGACTGGCACCAGCCTGAAATTTCAGAAGAAAGTAGCGCAAGCTGTGAAGCGTGCCCGCCACCTGGCCATTCTTCCGTACACTGGCGACTCTTTGAAATAACAATTCCAGGACCCTTAACGATATACGAACATGGAAGTAATTTTGAAACAGGACGTATTGGGCCTTGGCTATAAGAACGACATTGTGAAGGTGAAAGCCGGATATGGTAACAACTACCTGATTCCCAATGGCTACGCCCTCATCGCCAACGACTCGAACAAAAGACTGGTAAACGAAAACGTACGCCAGGCTGCTCACAAAGCATCTAAGATCAAGCAAGACGCAGAAGCACTGGCTGGCCGCCTGGGTGATTTGACCATCGAGATCCGGACGAAAGCCGGTGAAACTGGTAAGATCTTCGGTGCCGTTACAGCCCTGCAGATTGCTGATGCGCTGAAAGCGAAAGGCTTTGACATCGACCGTAAAAAAGTGCACCTGAAGGAACCTCCCAAGCAACTCGGTACTTACACCGTGGGCCTGGACCTCCACAAGGAAGTGAAGCACGAGATTAAGGTAAGCGTCGTAGCCGATTAACAACGACTTCGTCATTGTGAACATACAAAGAGCCCCCCTCGGGGCTCTTTGCTTTTATATCCCTGGAGGCCGCTCATTCGATTGCAGAAATATTGTTTTAACATACAGATAAAATGCCCCACCTGCTTGGTACTTTAGGTTAAACCGAACCTAAACACCATGACGCAGGATGCCGAAATATTCCAGCACTATGGCATCAGCCATTCTCCCCTGTGGGACGAAATGTTCGGCAGCGACGGCATCCGCCAGCACTACCGCGGCATAGCCGACTTCCTCACGAATATTTCACCCACTGAGCTTTCCAAAAAGGAAGAGCTTGCCCGACGGCTCTTCATGAGCCAGGGCATTACCTTCACCGTATACTCCAGCGGTGAAGGCATTGAAAAGATTTTTCCCTTCGACATTATTCCGCGCATCATCACCTCCACCGAATGGACGTTTATCGAGCAAGGGATTAAACAACGGCTGCGGGCATTGAATCTGTTCTTGCGCGATGTATACCACGAGCAATTTATTCTCAAGGACGGGGTTGTTCCCGTCGAGCTTGTCTATTCGTGCCCACACTACCTGCGCGAAATGCAGGGCATCAACGTGCCGCACGATATCTATGTACACATTGCCGGTATCGACCTGATCCGCGACTATGACGGAACGTTTTACGTGCTGGAAGACAACTTGCGCACACCCTCGGGGGTGTCTTACATGATCGAGAACCGCGAAATCACCAAACGCATTTTTCCCGATCTTATCCCGCAGAATCACGTACGCCCGGTAACGCACTACCCCACCATTCTCTATAAAAACCTAATGGCCCTCTCGCCGCGTAAGGTAGCGTCGCCCAACATCGTCTTGCTAACGCCAGGCATCTATAACTCCGCATATTTCGAACATACTACTCTGGCCCGTCTCATGGGTGTGGAGCTGGTGGAAGGACGCGACCTGGTTGTAGAGAATCACAAGGTATATATGAAGACTACCGCGGGGTTGCAGCAGGTAGACGTGATCTACCGCCGCGTAGACGACCATTATCTTGACCCGTTGGTGTTCGACCCGAGCAGCGTACTGGGTGTATCCGGCATTCTCTCCGCCTATCGCAAAGGCAACGTAGCCATCGTCAACTCCATCGGCAACGGCGTAGCCGACGACAAAGCTATTTACGCGTATGTCCCGGATATGATTCGCTATTACCTGAACGAAGAGCCCATTCTTCGAAATGTACCGACCTACCAACTGGGCAAGCCCGACGAGCGTGAGTATGTATTGTCAAGTATTAACACCATGGTCGTGAAGAAGACAAACGAATCGGGTGGATATGGCATGCTCATGGGCCATGCTGCCAGCGAGCAGGAAATTGACGAGTATAAAAAACAGATCCTGCGCGATCCCCGGCAATTTATTGCGCAGCCTACCATCAGTCTGTCGGCATCGCCATGCTACATCGATGGCAAGGTGCAGCCGCGACGCGTAGACCTCCGGCCGTTCGCATTGTGTGGCCCTGACGGTATCGAAATTGTACCGGGCGGACTCACCCGCGTAGCGCTACGGGAAGGATCGCTGGTCGTTAACTCGTCGCAAGGTGGCGGCAGCAAAGACACCTGGGTATTGTCTGTATAGGAAGATGATAAAAGAACGTAAACCACCAACCGTATGCTAAGCCGTGTGGCCGATTCGTTGTATTGGATGTCGCGTTACATGGAGCGAACCGACAGTCTGTTAAGAATTCTCATGATCAACCACCTGTCGTCGCAGGACGACGTGCAGGCCTTTACGTGGCGTCCGGTATTGCGGGCTTTCACCGAGCTCCAGGAAGAAGAGATTGCCCGCATTGAACGCAACGGCCGGCAGGTATTGCAATACATGGTGCTCGGCCGCGACAATCCCAACTCGGTGCTCAACATGGTGGTCCAGTCACGCGAGAACGCGCGCTCCGTGCAAGACAATCTTACCAAAGAGCTTTGGCAATGCCTGAATGAATTTTACCATGTTGTACGCGAACCCCGACTGCAGCATGCACTACAATACGAGGACCCCGTAACAGTACTCGACTCGCTGATAAAACAATGTATGTTGTATTACGGCGTGGCAGACATTACCATGTTCCGGGGTGAAGGGCTGTGCTTCATGAACCTCGGCAAGTATCTCGAGCGCACCATTCAGTCGGCCGATATCCTTGACCTGAAGTTCCATGACCTGTCGTACGATCTTGATAAGCCCACGGACACAACCTACTGGAAATACCTCTTAATGTCGGTCTCCGGATATGCGTTGTACCTCAAGCGGTACCGATCGGGTTTCGAAGCGCGCAACGTGGTGGACCAGGTGTTGTTTAACATAGACTTCCCGCGGTCCATTCTTTACTCGGTCAATCAGCTGCACCGTTACTTCGGGCGCCTGCGAGGCGATCAGAATCAGGAAGGTTATGCCAAAGTGGACTTCCTCATCGGCAAGCTCAAAAGCCGGTTACAGTATTCCGACGTACAGGGTGTTTCACGCATCGGCCTGCATCACTATCTGACCGAGATCACAGCCGACATCCATGCGATCGGCCACACATTGAACCAATACTATTTTGCCTACAGTTAATTCTCATCTCCATGTCGACCTTTAAGATCCGGCACATCACGCGTTACCAATACGAAAACAGTGTGCGCGACAGCGCCAACCAGATCATGCTCTACCCGGTTCAAGATCCCTTCCAGTCGGTCTTGCAACATACCATACATGTCACCGGCAACCCGATGATCGAGCTACACATAGATATTTTTGGCAACGACGTAGGAACTTTTACACAGGTGCACCCCCACCGGGAGCTGGTGATAGACTCTTACCTGCTCGTAAACACCAAACCGCGTGCTATTCCGACCGACGATCAGCCCGCTGCCGTACAATGGCAGGCGCTCGAAAGCCTGCGCCATCACATCGACTTTATTGATTTTTTGAAAAAGGATCGCTTCGAAGGCGCAGACGAAATTCTGGCGCTGGTGGCGCAAGAGCTGCAAACCGGTCATACACCGCTTCAATCCGCACAGTATTTCAGTCGGTATATCTACCAAAACTTCGAGTATCGCAAAGGCATTACCACGATCGAAACCACACCTGACGAGATCTGGAAGTTGAAGTCAGGAGTATGTCAGGACTTTGCTCACCTGCTGTCGATCGTCCTGCGTTTTCTGGATATTCCCGCCCGCTATATCAGTGGCTATATCTGTCCGAAAGAAAATGGCATGCGGGGTGAAGGTGCAACCCATGCCTGGGTAGAAGCTTATATCCCTTTTTACGGGTGGTTGGGACTTGACCCTACCAACGACTGTCTCGTGAACGAAACGCATGTAAAGCTGGCGGCAGGCAAGAACTTTTCAGACTGCTCGCCGGTAAAGGGTACATATCGCGGCACGTCCGGCCATTCATTGGACGTTACGGTGAATGTTGCCTATGAAGATGGCCAGGCCATTACTCCCGATGTAGTAGCCTATGTGCAGCCTAGCGGCACACAGCCCGCCAGCCGTAACTCGTTTCGCCACCACCAGGAAATGCAAATGCAGCAGCAACAGCAGTAAACTAAAAAGCCTGGCGTTACTGCCAGGCTTTTGTTATCTGAAATCAGGAGTTTCGTTCTTAGAACTTGTAGCGTACAAAGGCTTCCATCGCTTCGTATTCTGCCAGACCCAACGCATTGTACGCTTGCGCGGTGGCGTGGTTACGATCTTCGGCACGCATCCAGAACTCGCGCTTGTCGCTGCCCGGGAACATGGCGCTGTCTTTCTGCGACTGGTGCTTAAAGACTGCACGACGCTTGCGCATCAGCTCGTCAGGACTCAGCGGCACGGCCATTTCGATTTGGTCGATGTCCCACTCCTGCCATGCACCACGGTACAGCCACACCCAGCAGTCTTTCATCCAATCTTTATCTTTCAGACGTCTTACAGCTTCCATAACCGCCGCGAGGCAGACACGGTGTGTACCATGCGGGTCGGAAAGGTCACCGGCCGCGTAGATTTGGTGGGGCTTGATTTTTTCGATCAGGTCCATCGTGATCTTGATATCCTCTTCACCGAGGGGCTTCTTTTTCACAGCACCCGTTTCGTAGAACGGCATGTCGAGGAAGTGCATTTGCTCGTCAGGGATACCAACGTAGCGGCCACCCGCTTTTGCTTCGCCGCGGCGAATCAGGCCTTTTATAGACAATACTTCGGGACTGTCGTTCTGGCCCGGTCCTTTCCCGTGGATGGATTTTACGATTTGCTGGTAGAATTTCTCGCCGTCGCCTTTGCTCAGGCCGAACTGTTCGTTGAAATCGCGCACGAAGTCCGCAAAGCGTACAGCGTCGTCGTCGAATACAGCGATGTTACCCGAGGTCTGATAGCCTACGTGTACTTCGTGGCCCTGGTCTACCAGACGGATGAAGGTACCGCCCATCGAGATCACGTCGTCGTCAGGGTGTGGCGAGAAGATCAGCGCACGTTTCGGAAACGGCGTGGCACGCTCCGGACGATGGGTATCGTCAGCATTGGGTTTACCCCCCGGCCAGCCGGTAATAGTATGTTGCAGGTAGTTGAATACTTTGATGTTTACCTGGTAGGCAGAGCCGTACTCGGTAATGATATCGCCCATGCCATGCTCCATGTAGTCGTGGTTGGTGAGCTTCAATACGGACTTCTGTATGGTCTGGCACAGCCATACCACCGCTTTGCGAATCTTTACTTCGTCCCACTCGACGCTTTCCAGCAACCAGGGTGTTTTGATCCGCACAAGCTCAGAGGAAGCCGCATCGTCCAGCACGATGTGGCAGTTGGTATGCTTTTGTAAGAATGATGAAGGAATCTGGTCAGTGATCGGGCCTTCCACGGCCTTTTTAATCACCCTGGCCTTGCCTTCGCCCCAGGCCATCATAATCACCTGCTTGGCTTTGAGGATGGAACCTACGCCCATTGTAATAGCTTTACGCGGCACGTTCTCCTCGCCAAAGAAGTCGCTCGCCGCGTCGATACGCGTCATCTGGTCGAGTGTCACCAGGCGGGTAAACGATTTTTCACTCGAACCGGGCTCGTTGAAGCCGATGTGGCCCGTGCGGCCGATACCCAACAGCTGAATGTCGATGCCACCCAGGCTGTCGATCTTCTGCTCATACTCACGGCAAAAGTCGGCAACCTTATCTTTCGGCAACGTGCCGTCGGGAATATGCACCTGGTTCTTGGGGATATCGATGTGGTTGAACAGGTGCTCGTTCATAAAACGAACGTAACTTTGCAGCGAGTCAGGCCGCATCGGGTAATACTCGTCCAGGTTGAACGTGTATACATTTTTAAAGCTCAACCCCTCTTTCTGGTGCATCTTTACCAGCTCCGCGTATACACGCGTCGGCGTAGAGCCGGTGGCAAGTCCCAGAACGGCGTGCTTGCCTTCCGCCTGGCGTTTTTTGATCAGGGTAGCAATCTCGCGGGCCGAAGAAAGAGAAGCCTCCTCCGAGCTCTTAAAAATGCTCACCGGAATCTTTTCAAATGCTGTGAGGTCGTTATTCATCGATATAAATGGTTTATGATACGGTTCTTATCGAAGATGGGCATTTCCTATTTTTATTCAGAATTATTGTCCCTCTATGATTCAAAAATACTTCAAAGTATGCGAAATTTTCAAGTGTTTGCGGTAACATAATTTATGAACAGCTTCAGAACTATCGTAAATGCCGGTGTGTCGACACACACACTGGCCATCACCTCGCGGATCGCCACCCTGGGTTCCTGCTTTGCGGATTCCATCGGCTCGCGGCTGGCCGCCCTCAAGCTCCCCACCCTGGCCAATCCCTTCGGCACCTTGTACAATCCCCTATCGATTCACAAAGCCCTGGACTACGCTGCACGGGCCACGTCCATTCCCGCGCACACCTACCTGCAGCACGACGACGTTCATTTGAACTATGACTTCCATTCCGAACTATCGGCATTAACGCACGACGCCCTGGCTCACCGCCTCGAACATCGGGTAGAGACGGCCCATGCCTTTCTACAGCAAACAGACTATCTGCTGCTGACGTATGGCACCGCCTGGGCCTATACCCGCCGGGACACGGGCGAAGTAGTGGCCAACTGCCATAAACAATCCGCCGCGCTGTTTGACAAGACCCTACTCACCGCCGAGGCGATTGTAGCTTCATTTGAATCAACGCTTACTACGCTGCGTGCGCAACATCCCAATCTGCGTGTCATCTTAACAGTCAGCCCGGTACGTCATATTAAGGACACGTTGGCATTGAACAGTGTAAGCAAAAGCGTACTTCGCGTTGCATGCCATACGTTACAAGAGCGCTTTGACTATGTGGAGTATTTTCCGGCATTTGAGATCATGCTCGACGACCTGCGCGACTATCGTTTCTACAAAGCCGATCTGCTTCATCCTACCGAGGAAGCAGAGGCCTATATCTGGCAACAGTTCAAGGCACGTTATTTTGATAACGCCCTGCTGGCCTTTGCCGACAAGTGGACCAGTATCCAACAGGCGTTGACCCATCGTCCATTTCATCCGGCGTCACGGGCACACCAGAGATTCCTGCGTGACACCGTGCGCCGGCTGGAAGAACTAAAATCGTTCGTAGATGTTGAAGAGGAAATCAATTCAATAAAATTGCAGCTCATCTCATGAACCCCGCTACCATGAAACACACCAACCGTCTGATACACTCCACTTCTCCGTACTTGCTGCAACATGCGCACAATCCGGTCGACTGGTATGAATGGGGCACCGAGGCGTTGTCCAAAGCCGTGCAAGAGGACAAACCTATCCTGGTCAGCATAGGCTATTCCTCGTGCCACTGGTGCCATGTGATGGAACGTGAGTCATTCGAGAACGAAGACATTGCCCGGGTGATGAACGAGCGCTTTGTCTGCATCAAAGTAGACCGCGAAGAGCGTCCCGATATTGACCAGATATACATGGACGCCGTGCAGGCACTCGGTGTCAATGGCGGCTGGCCATTGAATGTATTTCTGACGCCACAGCAAAAACCTTTCTTTGGCGGCACCTATTTCGCCCCGCCGTCGTGGACGCAAATACTTACCAACCTGCACGCTGCTTTCCAGGCTAACCGGACGCAGGTAGAAGCTACCGCTGAAGAATTACGGCTACACTTGCTACGCTCAGATGTGGAACGGTTCCGGCAGGCCCCGGTAGAAGCCGAGCTTGTCGCGGTGGCGCAGGGACTTTACCAGAAGCTGTCGCCCAAGTTCGACGCGGTGTGGGGCGGCATGAGTCGCGCGCCGAAGTTTATCATGCCGGCGGTCTGGCAATGGCTGCTACGCTATCATGTACTGACGGCGCAACCGGAGGCCCTACACCATACGCTCCTGACCTTAAAAAAGATCGCCATGGGCGGAATCTACGACCAGATTGGCGGCGGCTTTGCACGCTACTCCGTAGATGGCGAATGGTTCGCGCCCCACTTTGAAAAAATGCTATACGACAATGCCCAGTTGCTAAGTCTATATGCCGAAGCCTATGCCCTAACCCGCGACCCCGAATTCCGAACCGTCATTACCGAAACCGTCGGCTGGCTAACCCGCGAAATGACAAGCCCGGCCGGAGGCTTTTATTCCGCCCTCGATGCCGACAGCGAAGGTGAGGAAGGCAAGTACTACGTGTGGACCTACCGTGATTTGGAAGAGGCCCTGGGCGAGCATGCGCCTCTGGTAGCCGAGTACTATGCCGCGCAACCCACCGGAAACTGGGAACACGGCCAGAACATCCTGACGCGTCTCCTACCCGATGAAGACTTTCTCAAACAACAGGAACTGACAGCCGCCGCCTGGCAAACCATCTTGCAACAGACCAAAGATACCCTGCTTCAAAAACGGGAAGGACGCCCCCGCCCGGGATTGGACGATAAGATCATTACCGCCTGGAACGCTATGACAATCGTCGGCCTGACCGACGCCTACCGGGCGCTGGGCACCCCTGAGCTGCTCACCCTGGCAGAGCAGAACATGCGCTTCCTGGAAAATGAGCTACTGGAAGGGCAACACGTATACCGGTCCTACAAAGACCGTCGTTCGCATACGCGCGGCTTCCTCGACGATTATGCATACCTCATTCAGGCCTATCGTAAACTTTATGAAGTAACCTTTAACGAATACTGGCTACACCGGGCAGCGTTCTTCCTGGAAACAACCCTTACGCTATTCTTCGACCCCACCGATCATTGTTTTTACTACACCGCACACGATGGAGAAGCCTTGATTGCCAGGAAAAAGGAGATCTTCGACAACGTGATTCCTTCGTCCAATGCACTGATGGCGCAGAACCTATGGCATCTTGGTGTGCTATTAAATCGCGACGACTGGAAAGAAAAGGCCAGGACACTTGTCTCCGGATTTAGCCGTTTGATCGCGGATGAACCGAATTATATGGCCTATTGGGCCACCGTTTACCTGGAAATGGAAAAAGGAATGGCGGAGATCGTGTTACTTGGCGCGGACTTGGAGGATGTACGCAAGGAATTGCAGCGGGAATATCTGCCGTTTGCCGTGTTTATGGGCGCTATCAGCGACAGCGATTTGCCCCTGATAGCCGACAAGGCAGTAACCGATGGAAAAACAACGGTATACGTCTGCTACAACAAGGCTTGTCGCCTGCCTGTATACACGGTACCGGAAGCCTTGGAACAACTGAGACATGATACACCTAGCCTGTCCTCTACTCAACCAAAATATTAGTATTTTCGCCGCGGAATAAAGCACATGAGCCAGAAAAAGTTTCCCCTGTTATCGTTTTCTCCCAAAGCGCCCGGCACACCCGTACAAGACCCTGCCGTACGATTTAAACAGCTCCGGAAGTTTCTACGGCTGCTGAAGTACTTTATAATCAGTTCGGCCATTCTTACGCTCATGGAGATCGGTGTGGCGTACTGGCTCATCAGCTCCCGTTGGTACCTGCTGGTGCCGAAGGAACAGATGACAGAGTTTGCCCAAGAGATCGACGCCGCTCCGCCGATGCCCGCAAACTTCATGCGTATCTACGAAGCCCGGTTCCCCAATCACTATCATACAACCCTTGCCCAACAGGTCTTTATCAACTACGGCGAGCGCTACGTCCTCCGCATACACGACATCGACACCAAGGCCCATTGCTTCTGCGACCTGGTATATGATTTCCAACGCATGGAAAACCCCGCGCTGGATTCTATCACATGGGATGGCCGCTTACAGGATCTGGAGTATGGTTTCGGTATGGAAAAATACTCCTCGCCCGAGAAGTGCTTCGACTATGTCATGAACCACAAGATTGCCCGCCTGCGCACGTGGGCCGACCGCAGTCTGTTTAGTTTTATCTATAAACCCGTCGAGCAGTTTTCAGATGACGAGTTGGTAGAGATCATCATCATGCTGAAATCCAAGTCGAATATCAACCGCTACGATACGCCCGAGATCTTTGCCAAAGAATTCCGCGAATATCAGGAGAAGCTTGGCCGGCCCGAGACACCCATTCCGGTATTGACCGATAGCCTTCGCGGCTTCTCGGTAGACAGCCTTGGCAACGCGCGGGTGGAAGCGCCAACAGACTCAGCGTCGTTAGAACTTTAGCTCCGCGAGCGCTCACGCACACTGTTTTCTGCCCCGACTAGGGGGATTCGATCCGGCATTAGCCGCCTTTTATGCTAATTGCGCCGGCTTTGCTGGTACATCCGCATAGAATACAGTATATTCCCTATGCCGCACAGCGGA
Source organism: Dawidia cretensis (assembly GCF_018598175.1). Classification (GTDB taxonomy): domain Bacteria; phylum Bacteroidota; class Bacteroidia; order Cytophagales; family Cyclobacteriaceae; genus Ohtaekwangia; species Ohtaekwangia cretensis. The sequence continues at coordinate 217,430 of NZ_JAHESE010000002.1, read as the reverse complement.
TGTACTGTGAAAAGCCTACTCCCCCATACGGTTTCCCTTGTACGAAAGACAGGTCTTTTAAAAGCGGCCGGGCTTCTGCTGACATTCTTGTTCCTGGGATTTTCACCCGTTGAACAGGAATATCCGGATGGCCTGTATTTTATTCTCCCCTGCTCACGTTATTCCGACCGCCCGATGCCCGTGGCCATTTCGCTCATCACACAGTCAGTCTGCCTGGCAGACCAGCCATTTCTGGGAGCTTCGGCCGTGGAATCGGTCAGTACACTGTACGAAGCCCACGACGAAAATCTCATCTTTTTCGATATCACCTTGAGCAGCAAAGCCTTTGAAACACTGCAAAAGATCACCTCGGCAAGCGATGTTCAAACCTTTGCCCTGATAAGCGGTGGAGGCGTGTTGTGCCTGTTTTTTTGGAATGAAGAAAAACCCAACAGAATCCTACGCATCGAAAGCAAGTCGGGCAGTCGCAAGGTACAGCAAGCTCATAAACAGCTGTCGGCCCGTTTTAGTATGCCCGGATAGCAAATGGCCCACCCGGGCGTTGCCTATCGGCGAAAAAATGTGCTTTTTTGATGGTGGAAATCTTTGAACAGCACGACGACATCCGGACTTTTTTTGCCGAGCTCCTTCTCCCCGTTCCAATTCCCCGGCTGTTCACTTACCGCGTACCCCGTGTCTCCCAGGAAAACATCCGCGTCGGGCAGCGTGCCATCGTGCCGTTCGGCGAGCGCAAGGTAGTAACCGGTGTCATTACCTCCATACACGAGAAAGCACCGCAGGAATATGAGGCCAAGTATATCCTCGAGCTGCTGGACACCTTCCCGGTCGTGAGCGACGTACAACTACGGCTATTCCATTGGATCGCCTCGTATTACCTTTGCACAGCGGGCGAAGTATTAAATGCAGCCTTACCGAGCGGATTGAAGCTGTCCAGCGAAAGCATGGTGCAGCTACACCCCGCCTTCTCATTTGAAGAAACACCATATTCCTTTACCGAAAAGGAGGCCCTGTTGCTGCGCACGCTCGCCGGCGAATCGATGGACTATACGACCATTGCGACATTACTCGGCGTAAAAAATCCTTACAACATTCTCAAATCGCTTGCTGCCAAGGAAGCCATCATCCTATTCGAAGAATTACGGGAGAAATATCGCCCCAAGACCGATCGCCGCATCCGGCTGACGACGGCGTACACAACGGCCAAGCCACTGGAAGACCTATTCCAGACGCTCGCCACGAAGCCATTACAGGAAGCCGTACTATTACGATACCTGCAGCTTGTACACGTCATGCAAGACCCGATCTCCAATTCCGCCGGTCTTTCCCGTAAAGTATTGACCGACGACCCCGAGCTTTCCGATTCATCGATCAAGACACTGGTTAAACACAGTGTCTTCGAAGAGTTTGATGTCATCGTGTCACGGTTTCCCGATGAAGACGTGGGCAGCACGCCCATTGTGCCCCTGAGCCTGCTGCAGCAGCAAGCGCACCAGGACATTCTAAAGTCGTTTACCACGCATGACTACACGCTGCTGCACGGCGTTACCGGCAGCGGTAAAACCGAGATCTATATCAACCTGATCCGTCAGGCGATCGAAGGCGGATCACAAGCATTATACCTGTTGCCCGAAATTGCGCTCACCACACAGATCGTACACCGGCTGAAAAAGGTCTTTGGTACGACGATGGGCGTATATCACTCCCGTTTCTCCGACGCCGAGCGGGTGGAGGTGTGGAATGGCGTATTATCCGGACGCTTTAAGTTTGTCGTGGGCGTGCGGTCATCGATATTGCTTCCCTTCGACAACCTCGGACTGGTGATCGTGGATGAAGAGCACGACTCGTCGTATAAACAGCAAGAACCCGCCCCGCGTTATCACGCCCGCGACGTAGCCATGATGATGGCGCACATGCACCACGCGAAAGTATTGCTGGGTTCGGCAACTCCATCCGTTGAATCATTCTATCAGGCACAGCAAGGCAAATATGGCCTTGTAACGCTCGACAAACGTTATGGCGACGCGCAGCTGCCGCAGGTAGTCCTGGCCGACATTGGCCGCGAACGGCGTCAGAAGACGCTAAAAGGCGACTTCACGAGCCTGCTTCTACGCAAGATCGACGAGACCCTGCAACAACGGGAACAAGTCATTATTTTCCAGAACCGCCGCGGGTATTCGCCCATGGTAAATTGTGAAGATTGCGGCTGGGTGCCCAAGTGCGTAAACTGCGCCGTGAGCCTGACATACCACCAATATCGCCACGCACTCGTGTGTCATTATTGCGGATATAAAGAAAATCTGCCGCAGCAATGCCCTACCTGCACTTCCGCGCGGCTAAAGACGGTGGGCTATGGAACCGAAAAATTAGAAGAAGAGCTCAACTTACATTTTCCCAACGCCCAGGTACAGCGCATGGACCTGGACACTACACGTTCCAAAAACAGTTACGAAACGATCATTGATCAATTTGAACGGGGTGAGACCAACATTCTGGTCGGCACACAGATGGTCACCAAAGGGCTTGACTTCGACCATGTAAGCCTTGTCGGCATCTTTCATGCTGACCGCATGATCCACTTTCCCGACTTCCGCTCGTATGAGCGGGCCTTCCAGCTGATCACACAAGTGAGTGGCCGCGCCGGTCGAAGAGACAAGCCCGGCACGGTAATCGTTCAGACTTCCGACCCCGAGCATCCGCTGTTGCAACTTATCCTGCGGCACGACTACCGCGGGTTTTACGAGGTGCAACTGGCCGACCGGCTACAACATCATTATCCGCCGTTCTCCCGTCTGATCGAGATCACCCTCAAGCATGCCGACAAACGCGTATGCCGACAAGCGGCAGAGACGCTGGCAGAGGCCTGTCGTGCCAATCTGGCTTCGGTCTATATTCTGGGACCGGGTGAGCCGGCCATTTCGAAAATACGAAACCAATTCCTGATGAATATTCTGATCAAGGTACCGCGGGCTACCGCCAACCTCGGGCAGATCAAGAGCACCTTGCTGTCGCTCACCGAATCGTTGACACAGCAGAAGGAATTTCGCAGCACCCGGGTTATCCTGGATGCCGACCCGATGTAATGATTAGTTCGACTTCTTAACGGACCCGCCGCTGCTCGAATCGGTAATCGACTTGCTTGGATTTCCGCGGAAGCGAATGCTGCCACCGCTGCTGGCGTGTGCGATCAATTCGGTCACCACCGTGATCTTCACCGAACCCGCACTGCTTGTTTCCGCTGTCACTTTTTGTGCTTCCAGCCCATAGGCATCGATTTCACCGGCGCTACTGGCCTCGACCGCGAGCGACCGTGTCTTACCGCTCAGCTCAATATCGGCCGCACTGGATGCGTTTACCTCTACCGCCTCAGCATCGAGGGCCACTTCAATCGTACCTGCGCTGGAGGCACTGATTTCCAGCTCTTTTGCGGTCACCGCGCCTTCCGAGAAGATGCTGCCTGCCGAGCTGGCCGAAAGCTTATCGAGGTTGACAAACGTAACATATACCTTTACATCCACGTTATTGCGAAAATTGCCGTCGCGCATATGTACCTTCAGGTATGATCCTGATACTTCGGTCACGACGTTTTCGGGCTTAGTACCTGTCACCTCTACACGCACGCTCTCCTTATCGCCCTTACGCAGGTACACATCCACGCCTTCGGCTACTTTTACCCCGGAAAATGCCCCCACATTCCGTGTTTGGGATTCCTGTCCAAACACTTCTGCAACGCCAATCACCAGTATCAGTATGCTGAGTATGTTCTTCATAGCTGTTTAAATATTTGTCGTAAAGACCGGCGGCAAATATAAAGGTTGCATGACCGGCCACCATCGTTAATTATTTTGAGGATGTACGAAATCCTCGTATTTTACACTAAATTTCATAGCCGATTTTCTAACATTTGCATTTCAAACCAAGAGCATCTATGATCTTTGACAAAAAAGCTGAACTTAATGTGTTGATCAATTTGGCTGCCAGCGACCGGAAGGTGGCAGACCGGGAGTCAAAACTCATCCAGATCATTGCCAAAGCAAACGGCATTAGCAAGGAAGAGGTTGATACCATGTTGAGCAACCCTCAACCCATCGGCAATATTTCCAGCCTGACCAACGACGAAAAATTCGAACACCTGTATCACCTTATCCAATTAATGAAGATGGACGGCCAGGTGTTCCGTAGTGAGATCGTATTTTGCGAGCAAATCGCAGACAAGCTCGGCTTTAAAAAGACGGTAGTAGGCGAAATCTCTCAGCACGTATACAGCGACCCTTCTATCACTGCTGACCGTGATATGGTAAAACAAAAAGCCATTAAATACCTGAAAGCATAAGACTCTTTACAGCCATGTACTAAAAAAGCCCCTGGGTTACTCCCATGGGCTTTTTTAGTATCGCCTGCATCGTCGGGCCTATTGGCTTAGTCGGCATATGCCGAGAATGTAATACGTTGTACCGGATTCTGCGGGTCGTTGGAATACACCGTCACCGCTTTCTGCAGCGTGCCCGTGCGATCCTGAGGTTGGAAGGTAATGCGAATCGAGCTGCTTTCACCGGGCTTTACGATCGTTTTATTAGCCTGCGCCGTAATACAGGTACAGTTGCCTTGCACGGCCTTAACCTGCAGGTCTTTTTTACCCGTGTTGGTGAACAATAGCTCACGGGTGGCGCCGGCTTGCGTCACGCGTCCATATTCAAATGACGTGGTATTGAGCTTCATCTGCGGCGCCTTGCTCAGCTCTTGCGGTCCCAGAGGCTCGAAATAATCTTCCAACGTAGCGTATACTGAAAAAGATTTTACCGGCTGCAGCTCATCGTCTGTCGTGATCTCAATATTGTCGGACTGAAATCCATAAGAATCTTTCTGTTTACCGTTGTAGCTGACCTTGATATTACCTTTAGCACCGGGAGCCAGCACCTTCGGCGTTACATCTACCTTGATATACGCCGGCCCCACATATTTGCCGGTGAAGGTGATGGCCTTTGTGCCCGCATTAATCACTTGAAAGTCACGGCTTGTAAATTCATCTTTCCGGTACACCTTGCCCAGATTAAACGAACCGGTCTTTAATTTCCAGTTACCCACAGCAATCGGAAACTCCGCGGCAGACTGTGCCTGCGAGCTCACCTGGCCCTTGATCTGCAATACCAGGGGCGTGGCATCGAGGTCGGTAGTCACCGTCAATGTCTTATTGAAATAGCCTGGTCTGCCCTTAGGATTATAACTGGCTTTGATAAAACCGGTCTTGCCGGACGGCACAGGGTCTTTTGACCAACCGGGCGTCGTGCATCCGCAGGATGCCTGCACATTTAATATCTTGACAGGACGCCCACTGGCGTTGGTAAATACAAATTCATGGTCAACGGGCCCGCCTTCTTCCGCCACCATGCCGAAGTCGAAGATCTCCTCGCGGAACTGCATCGGCTTGAGCTGCTGCGCCTCCACACGGCCTGCCACCACTAAAAACATCAGAAAGAACAACTTTTTCATTTACCTTCATTTTTAAGCACTGCAAAGTTAAAACTAATTCAATTCTGCTTTATTTTATTTTCTTTGCACAATTATGGCCAGAATTTTAACCGGTATACAAAGCAGCGGCCGACCGCACCTGGGCAACTTGCTCGGAGCGATCATGCCTGCCATCGAGCTATCGCAAAAGCCTGGCAATGAATCATTCTTCTTCATTGCCGACTTACACTCCATGACCACCATCAAAGACGCCGAGACGCGTGTCAACAACGTCCGCGCGGTGGCAGCGGCATGGCTCGCCTTTGGTTTCGATATTGAAAAAAACTACCTGTATCGTCAGTCTCGCATACCCGAAGTGTGCGAGCTTACCTGGTATCTAAGCTGCATGACACCCTTCCCGATGCTGCAGAACGCCGTGTCTTTTAAAGACAAGGCCGAGCGGCTGTCGGATGTGAACGTGGGTTTATTTACATACCCCGTGCTGATGGCTGCCGATATCATCCTATACGATGCAAACTATATACCGGTAGGCAAAGATCAGCTACAACACGTCGAGATCGCCCGCGACATTGCGGCGAGCTTTAACCGCACGTACGGTGAAACGTTTGTTCTACCCGAAGCGCGTATCGAGGAGCAAGTCAAAACCATTCCCGGTACGGATGGACTGAAGATGAGCAAGTCGTATGGCAATACCATCGATATCTTTCTGCCCGAAAAGGAGTTGCTGAAAAAAATCAAATCAATTATCTCCGACAGCACGCCCATGGAGGCGCCGAAGAATCCTGACAAAGACACGACGTTTACCTTATATAGCCTGCTGGCGACACCCGATCAAAAGCAAGCCCTGCGTGCGAAATATGAAGCTGGGAACTTCGGTTATGGCCATGCCAAACAAGAACTATACGAGCTTATCCTCGAGAAGTTTGCCAAAGAGCGTGAGGCCTTTAATCACTATATGAGCAACCTCGACGAACTGGACCGCAAGTTGGAAAAAGGCGAAGAAAAAGCGCGTGTAATCGCGCGGGAGGTCCTGGGCCGCGTTCGACAGAAACTAGGCTATTCGTAAAGCCATTTAAAAGAGCCTCCGATCGGAGGCTCTTTGCTTTATATCATTTTGCTGTCCAAACAACTTCCTGCTTGTCTTTACCCACGGTCAGCAGAACGCGCGGCGGGTTAGCTTCCAATACAAGCTTGGTGTCTTTACCAGCATACTTGTCGACTTCAACAAACACCCCTTTGCCCAGGTAAGCAATCGGCATCAGCACATCGTTATCAGGGCAGAGCGTATCATGCACTTCTTGCAGTACCTCTTCGAGGTACTCGCCGTACTCGTCCTGAAACGCGTCCTCCAGGTCGTGCAGTGCTTCTTCCAGGTCGTCGTACGTCGGATTGTTATAATCGATCTTTTCCAGTTCCTTACGCTTTGCGACGATCTCTTGCAGGGCCTTGTCAAGTGCCTTAATATCCATGGCTATTATTTTCCCCAAAGATTAAAGAATTCATTGGATTTGAAAAGCACCAAAAAAAAATCATCGGTAAGCCACTATAAAATTCTGCCTCCTGGCCCGTTTGCCAAAGGCTTTGCCAATAAAAGCGCCCAAAAAGCCATTTGACGGAATCTCCTTTGTATCGCTTTACTCCCGGCCAGTGAACCTGTACTTTTACCTAAACAACGATTGTTAGAGACCAACCCTAATTGTTAAAAGAATGAAAGAGGATTTCCTTCCCATTAATGGCACCGACCATATCGAATTTTACGTCGGCAACGCCAAACAAACCGCGCTATATTATCAGCACTGCCTTGGCTTCGAGCTGGTAGCGTATGCAGGTCCGGAAACGGGCGTACGCGAAAAGGCCTCCTACGTGTTACAACAAAACAAAATACGTTTTGTCCTGACCACCGCCCTGCAACCCTCCTCGCCTATTGCGGATCACGTAAGCAAGCACGGCGATGGCGTGAAGGTGCTGGCCCTCTGGGTTGACGACGCCCGCAAGTCTTTTATGGAAACCGTCACGCGCGGAGCCGAGCCGGCCGCCGAGCCCACGGTGCTTAAAGACGAGTTTGGCGAAGTGGTCATGGCATCGATCAAAACCTACGGCGAAACTATTCACACTTTCGTGGAGCGAAAGAACTACACTGGCCCTTTCTTGCCTGGCTACAAACCCCGCAAGAGCACATTCAAGACGACACCCATCGGCTTAAAATACATCGATCACTGCGTAGGCAACGTCGAGCTGGGCAAAATGAACGAGTGGGTAGGGTTTTACGAGAAGGTCATGGGCTTCGAGCTGCTGGTAACGTTCGACGACAGCGACATCTCTACCGAGTACAGCGCCCTGATGTCAAAGGTTGTATCCAACGGTAACGGCTATATCAAGTTCCCCATCAACGAGCCGGCCGACGGCAAAAAGAAATCACAGATCGAAGAGTACCTCGACTTCTACAAAGGTCCCGGCGTACAACACATCGCCATCGCAACGGACGACATCATTCATACTGTCGGTGCCCTGCGCGAACGTGGTGTAGAGTTTCTGTACGTTCCCGACAATTATTATGAGGATGTGCTGGACCGCGTAGGAACGATCAACGAAGACCTCCAGGAGCTGAAGAAACAGAACATCCTCATCGACCGGGATGAAGAAGGCTACTTACTTCAAATCTTTACCAAACCGATCCAGGACCGCCCTACACTGTTCTTCGAGATCATCGAGCGAAACGGGGCCAAGTCGTTTGGCAAAGGTAACTTCAAAGCTCTGTTTGAATCCATCGAACGCGAGCAGGAGCTACGCGGCAACCTATAATCTGTACGATAAACGAAAGGCAGCCAATCGCTGCCCTTATTAAAAACAAAAAGCCATCCGGAATTTACCGGATGGCTTTTTTAGTATTCGCTTATGGCGATTATCGTTTCACCACGCGGATCACTTTCCGTACGTTGGTGTTCGTCGCAATGTTCACGAAGTAGATACCTGCCGGAACATCGAGGTTACTCAGCGTGAAGCGCAGGTCTCCGCTGCCGGAATCCAGTCGATCCAGACCAAACGTTTCTTCGTGCATGCTCATGCCCAGTTGGTTGAGCAGCGACACGTTGAAGCTGGTGGCTTCGCCGATGCCGTTGATCGAGATGCTCAGGTCAGACTGGAAGGGGTTCGGAGACGCGCTGAAAGCGACCGACTCTTCAGCCAGAACCTCAGTGCTCGCTGTTCTGGCATTCGCACTACCACCTACGATCGGTACTTCGGTGTATACTTCCAATACCAGGGAGTTCAGGTAGCCGTATACAGAACCCGGAGCCGACACCATGTCGAATGTCACTGTACCGTCAGCCGCCGGCTGGATCGCATCGATCTGAACCGTAGCGCTGGTGTTGAGGGCTGCATTGAGTGTTACTGTTGTACCTCCAATGGTGTAGTTCGTGGCACGGTTGCCGTCACCATCACGGCTACCAAAGAATACAAAGTTGTATTTGTAGTTCTGTGACAGACCGCCGATCACCACGCGGGCGGTTTCGGTTGCTTCTGTGAAGAAGAACGTACGCAGTACATCGTCCGGATAGATACCCGAGTTATTACCGGTCATCCTACCGAAAGGGTTCGCACCGCCAAAGGTGGTTCCGCTCGGATGCTCTACTACTCTAAATGATACAGTTGTTTGGACACCGGCGTCATCCCGCAGGTTTGTCCTGTTCGAGCCGGGGATCGGAGGGCCAAAGCTCAGGTTGTTCCAGGGAGTTCCCACGTTGTAACCGTTATTGCAGTTCATGTACACATAGTACAGGATCGTCGTTGCGCTGGCTACGTTGCTGTAAACCGATGCCGAGCTACCATTGATGGCACGGACCTTATACTGGTACGTGGTGTTGCTTTGCAGCGAGCCATCGGTGTATGTCGATACATCAGCACCGGTTGTACCTACCAACGCGAAGGTAGGATTCGCCAGCGTCGCGCGGTAGATCTCAAAGCCCGTCTCATTGTAAGAGCGGTCTACCCACTTCAGCTCGATAGCGTCCTTGGTCTTGTGCTTCGCCTTGGCTGCAACGTTGGTCGGCGCTTCCGGTACGGCCGACTGACCATACGCACGTATCACCAGGGCGTTCAGGTAAGCAAAGCTCGACGCAGCGGTTTTTTGTACCTGGAAGGTAATCGTACCACTCGGTGCAATGATACCGCTGATGTCAGCCGTTTGTGTTGTGTTGTTTGAAGCGTTCAGGGATACAGACTTGGTACCAATCGTGTATACAGTAGTTCTGTCACCAGTACCCTCGCGGCTACCAAAGAACGAGAAGTCGTATACTTTCTGAGGATCCAGGCCGCTTACCTGAACGTTCTTCACGTTGTTTGTCGACTCCCAGAACTGTGTTTTCATAACAGCGTCGGGATAGATTCCGGAGTTGTTACCGGTTACCGTACCGACGTTGTTTACACCACCCCAAGATTCGATAAACTTGATCGTGAGGCCGCTAACAACACCTTGCGCGTCTTTCAGGTTGCTGAAAGTAGCATTGGCAAGGGGTGCCAGGTTCGTGTTGTTCCAGGGAGTACCGGCAGGGTCGCTGGAGTTGAAGTTCACGTATATGATCTTCACCTGCTTCGGCGTCACGTTGATCTTCACCGTACGTGCGCTGGAAGCACCACCTGTGTTTTGAGTCGTGATCGTAGCGGTGAAATCGCCCAGATCGTTTACACCCGGCAGCAGCGTCAGCGTAGCAGTACCCGCACCCGTGGTCGCAAATTGTGCGAACGAAGGCAGGCCTGTAGCCGAGATCGTCACCGCCTGGTTGCCGGCGTCCGTCGAAGTAATGTTGATGACCACCGATTGTGTGGCTTCCATTGACACAGAGTCAGAGCTCAGCGTCAGTGAAGGCGCCAATACAGGCGTTGTAATAGTAGCCACGTTGCTGTAGGCCGATGTACCGTAAGTATTCGAAGACGATACCTTATAATAATACGTCGTGTTCGAAGCGATCGCTACGTCCTCATATTCCTGGCTGTTTGCCGGCAGGGAAGCCACCTCTGCGTAGTCCGCTTCGGTTGTTGTCAATGAGCGGAAGACTTTGAAGCCGGTTTCGCTCGGCGAGTTGTCTTTCCAGGTCAGGGCCACCGAGTTTTGCTGTGCCGAGATCGCGGCTACCGCGTCGGTCGGTGTAGCCGGAGGCAGACCGTCGTCGAACGATGCAATGATCTGCATTGCGTTTACGTAGCTATAGATCGCGCCAGGGCCGGTTTGCACTTTCAGCCACACGTTACCATTCACGTCAGGGGTAATATCGCTGATCGTCGCTATGTTGGCTGTATTGTTCAGCGGGTTCAGCAGGGCCGTCTGCGTACCGATCGTGTAGAGGGTAGAACCGCCTACCGAAGCGTTTGTAGTACCCGCGTGCATTTTGAAAGCATACTTCAGGCTCGGGTTCAGACCGCCAATCTTGATCGACTCTACACGGTTATCCCAGATGTAGTAGAAAGTCTTCATGACGTTGTCCGGATAGATACCCGTGTTGGCGCCGGTTACCGGGCCGGTGTAGTTTACACCCCACGCAGTTTCCAACGTCAACGAGATCTCTGAGTTAGCGCCGTCGTGGTCAAGCAGGTTGCTGATCACTTCGCCGGCGTTCGGGTAGCGTTGTGTACCGTTCCAGGGGGCTGGAGGCGCCGCGTCAAAGCGGTCGTTGAAGTCGATTGACACGGTGTAGCCGGTCTTGGCTTCTTTTACCTCGAGGTTAAAGCGTACGCTGGTCGCGCCACCCTGACCGTCATCCACCATCAGCTGGATATCGTTGTATGTGCCACGCTCAGCCAGTGGCGGCGCAATGGTCAGGTTAACTCTGCCATTCGACACCGGCGCCATCGTAACGAACGAAGGCAGGTTCTGTGAAGTGATCGTCAGAACGTCAGCCGGGTTTCCGTCGGTTGCCACAATCGGCAACACCACGGTCTTACCCGCCGTGATCGACTGATTTGCAACCGTTTGGAATACCGGCAGGTGGTTGCCATTGACCACGATCTTAAACGTATCGCGGGCGATGCCACCGAAACCATCTGTTACGGTCAGGATAATGTTGTTAAACGTACCGGCGTGGGTCGCGCCCGGTGCCAGGGTCAGGTTGGCCTGGCCACCGCCGAAGTTTTCAAACGTGCCAAAGGAAGGCAGGTTCGTGAAAGCATACTGCAATTCATCACCATCGGCGTCCTGTGCGTTGACCTCGATCACGGTGTTGGTGAGGATCAGCATGTTCAGGTCGGGAATCGCCTCTACGGTCGGCGCAGTATTCGGCGTAGCCGCGTTCACCGCTGCCGTCTGAGCCGATTCGCCTCCATCGTTAAAGGCGCTGAGCTTGTAATAGTACGTCTTGCGTGACAACACCGTCGTGTCAGCATATGCCGTCACGTTCTTCACCGAAGCGATCTGTGTGAACGCACCGCCCGAAGTTTCCGAACGGAAGATCTTCACACCTTCCGTTGTTGCGGCAGGAGTCCACGACAGGTTGATCTTCTTGCTACCACCGGCAGTCGCCGCCAGTGCTGTGGGCAGTGCCGGAGCCGACGGGATAGCCTGTGTTGTTGCTACCAGGTAGGTGAATTGTGCCAGGACCGTGTTCGGTATCAACTGTTTCGTAATGCCGGGGCCTGCATACCGTACTTCCAGTGCGGAAGAACCTGAATTCTGGCGGAATGTAACCCGGATCGGATAAACACCGGGCGTCAGCGTGATCGTGCCGGAACGCTCGGTAGTACCGTCGGTGAAATCGTCATTCACGACTGCCGTACCGTCGATATACAGCATGCTGCCATCATCCGACTTGTTATAGAATGTATAAACACCAGCTGTCGGAATCGTGATGTTGCTTTCGAATGCAAAACCAAAATTGGTATTCTGTGTTTTCGGTGTCAGCGCGTAGTTCGGCAATGTGCCGGTAGAAGTCGGTGCAACACCGCCAAACAAGGGCTCAGCCAGCGTCGTGTAATTACCGACATAATACTTGTAGGCCAGACCTGCGCTCAGGTTATTACCTTGAATCAGATCTGATTCACCTGAGCCACCGATCGACTTGATCTTGTAGAAATATTGCGTCAGTGGCGTAAGATTGTTAGCATCCGTATACGTGCGGGCTGAACCAGCAGCTGTGCCGACAAGTGCGTACGTACCATTGCGGGTTGTGCTGCGATAGATTTCAAAACCTGTCGTTGCCGCACCACTGTATTGCCAATCCAGCTGGACAGACTTATGTGATGCCGCCACCGCGGTGATGCTGGTCGGTCCTGTAGGCTTCGCCGGCGGTGTAAATGTGCTGTTCATGGCAGCATCCGGAATCAGCACCTTGGTGATACCAGGGCCCTCGTACCGAACTTCCAACTGGAGCGTACCCGAACCTCTCTTAAAATAATCTACACGGATAGGATATGTACCCGGTGCCAGTACGATCTGGCCCGACCGCTCTTGAGAAGCATGCACCAGGTCGTTGTTCACAATCAGGTAGTCGGAGATGTACAGGTTGCTACCATCCACCGATGTGGTATAGAAGGTATACAGGCCTTGTGTCGGCACCGTAATGAAACCTTTGTAGATAAAGGCGAAATCACCCGTTCTGCCAGAAGTTCTGGGAGCAAGCGAGAAATTCGGCACCGTGCCACTCCTGAGCGGCGATACGTTCGCCAGGGCGGAAAGCGTCGTGACGGACGTCTCGTAATAGTCGTACGTCAGCCCCGTGTTGATGGTCGAAGCCGAGAGCTGCGAAGTATAACCCGATGCGTTACCGGACGCATCGCGTGCCGCGAGGCTGAAGGTATAAACGGACAGCGGGTTGAGATTCTTCAACACCGCGCCGATATAAGTCTGGTCACCACCGGCAACCTTATTACCGTATACGTTCAGTTCGGCCAGGCGTACGCGGTTATTATTACCGCGGCGGAGCGTCGCCAGTACACGTACATAACGTCCGGTGCCAGTCAGGCCAACAAAGTTGTTGACGACTGCGGCGTTACCAGAAACTGTTTGTAGATCGCTCCACGCAGCAGCGTCGCTGGAAATTTGAACCTTATAGCCTACAGCATAGTCCGAAGTCCAGCGAAGGTTCACGGAATTCACGTTGTAGGGCTCGCCCAGGTCGACATACATCCAGTCCTGTTGTTCCAGGGTACCGGCGGCACTTGACCAATAGGAGTTCAGGTTACCGTCCAAAGCAGCAGTAGCCAGACGGTTGGTTGCCTCGCTGGTAGACTGGTTGCCCGGCTTACCTTGCGCTACGTTGTTGGGGAAATAAATGGTGTTCGCGCTGTTCATCGTCATCGACTGACCGTTCACTTTCAGGTCGTAGGTAAGTGAACCCAGGCCGTCGATGTTATCAACAGATGATTTCCATTTCAGCGTGACGCTCTTTTCCGAAGTGCTGGTAACAGCGAACTCCGTAGGAATGGTTGGCGCTTCTACGTCCTTAAATGTAAAGGCATCGATACCAGCATAGGCTGAACCACCCTGGTCGTTGATCGCGCGTACCTTATAGAAATAAGCCGTGTTGGGTTCGAGTTCATCATCGAAGTACTCGCGCTCATCTTTCTCGGGAATGGCCAGCAGCGTATACGGCCCCGCGTCGGTGCCTTTTGCACGATATACCTCAAATTTCTTATGATTCGTGGCACTGTAGAGCCAGCTCACGTGGATTTGTGTTTCAGAGGCAGAGCTTGCCACCAGGCCTGTAGGCGCCACCGGCGAACCCGCAGCATTGGTAGTCGTTACGACGGCAGCCGCAGAAACTGCACTCTCGCAACCATTGAAGTCAGTAGCTTTTACGGTATAGTTACCAGCGGCGCTTACCGTAATGCTTTGTGTTGTAGCACCGGTAGACCACAGGTAAACTTCTTTCCCTTCAGGAGCAGACAGCGTAACCGATGTGCGACCGTCGAGTGCCGGGAACGTTGTTCCGCCAGAGGCCAGAATAACCGGCGTCGGCGAAGGAGCTCCATACTGTAATACCACGGGTTCAGACCACACTGTCCATACATTCCCACGTCTAAAGCGTACCTGATACGAACCGGCTCCATTATTTTGAATTTCGTTGGAAGTAGCACCGGCCATCAGAACACCGTTCTTTCTCCACTCATAGCCGTCAAAGCCGGCCGTGATGCCCATGTTGACATTGATCGTCTGACCCGTACAGAAGTTTGTTCTGTCGCCAAATACACGAATCGTCAATTTGGATTTCGAAAGCATCCAGGGGAAGAAGTCAGGCATCGCATACATCGATGTCCATGTGCCGTGGCCCAAATACGGGAAGAACTGGTAACGCACGTTACCGCCTACAGCACGAAACTGAGCCACCATGTACTCACCCGCCGACGGAGGAGGCGCCTTGTCCAGGCCGCCTTGTGCATACCACAGCGGCACGTGTTTAAACTTCGGCATGTCGGGCACCAAAGTAGTCAGCGCGTTCGACATCGGAAGACCTGCCGCGAATACCTTGGGGTACTTTGCCAGCATCATCCACGTTCCGGCGCCACCGCCGGAAAGACCGTGAACATAGATCCGGTTCGGGTCTACGTTCTTGTCGCGAATGTAAATGTTGATAATCTCTACTACATAGTCGTTCAGCGAACCACCCCACGAGCTGTAATAGCTTTGCGGATAAAGCAGAAAGCCTTCGAACTTACCCGACTGTACCGCATCGCGTTGCTCTTTGCCGCTGTGCTTCAGTTGCAGGTTGTTGTCGTTTCCACCCTCCCCGGCACCGTGCAGGAAGAGAATAAGGGGATACTTTTCAGCGCGGGCCGCGTTGAAATTCACGGGCTCCATCGCCCGGAAAGGAATACCCTTGTAAATGTAGGGCTTGTAGGGAGACGTGTCCCAATTCGTACCATTTGTTGTGTTCCCCCAAGGGCCGATTTGCCCCCAATTGGGTTGGGATCCTGGAAACGGCGTTGATTGCGCGGCCGCCCATAATACCCATACTAAGAACAGCGGGATTAAAGCCAGTCTTTTCATATAAGGTTTAAAGGAGATTAACTATAGACACTAGACAGTAGACAGTAGACAAACCGTAAAAATATTACATCAGCAATAAATACTACGGCTGAACAAAAGTAACCAAAAAACATCTAAAAAATTGTTGGACCTATAAAAAATTAAAGCACTGATATACAGTGCTTTAATTGTAAAAATATCACGCAAGCTAATTTTAATCGACTTCCATTACCCAGGCTTTCTTGAAATCCAGTACCCTTAATTGTCGGATATGATCCCTCATTTTTCTTGAACTTTCAAGATAATTTGACGTGTAGACATACACGTAGTACAATCCTTTCTTCCCAACCCCTAACTGCGTCGGGAAGCCCGCCGCCAGCGCTTTACGCTGGTAATCCAGTGCATGTTCATGGACTTTGAAGGCTCCCACCACAACATAAATTCCCGGCGAGAGGTGACCCGGTGGCGTAAGCCGGATTGCCTCGTTTGCCTTTTTCTTCGTTTCCTTATCGGAATTATCTGGGACAACAGGTTGTGTCGGAGGCACAGGCTCGGTCACTGGGGCAGCCACCTGGTTGTCCTTCTCGGTTGCCTGGCGTTCTTTTTCCAACCGCTCACGTTCCTTGCGCTCTTTCGCCAGGGCGGCCTCCGCTTCCTCGCGTTCCAGCCGTTCGTTGCGTGCTTTAATATCGGCCTCCTGTTTCGCGGTTTTGATCGAATCAATCTGAGCCTTCACCGAGTCGAGCTCAACTTGCGTCAACGCTGTGGCCGCCGTCTTGGACTTGGGCCCCTTTGGTTTGCCCAGGCGTATCTGTAGCTGCACCTCGTGCGAGCCATACGTCGAAATAGCCTTCTGCGAGGCTGGGATCTCGTACGAATAGCCAACCCGTACAATGTCGCGCAAGGCCATTCCAATCGTCAGTGTCGGGCCGTAGTTCAGGCGATACCCCCCTCCTACCCAGATCTGGTTACGATAGTATAATAGTACCGAGGCTTCTTTTTGGTCTTGTATCGCATTCAGACGGCGGTACAGAACATACGGTTCCACGGTAAACTTGTCACTCAGCAACGCTTTATAGCTCAGTGTAAACAATTGGTCGCTCAGCCTGGATACCTTTACGTCGTTCACCTGCATCGTATCGTTCTCGTGCGATTCGAAAATGTTCGGCAAGGCAAAGCCAAGAGTAAAATTCCGGAAGCGATAATGCACGCCGAAGTTGCCCCGAAGGGCATACGTCGTACCGGCAGCATTCGCCAGCGCAGGATCAAGCCCGGTATTGGTGCCCGCTTCGTTTATCGCATCCATGTCTAGCGATGACACTCCCAGACCGCCCGATAACCCAAACTTTAAATAGCTGTCACTGGTCAGCGGCACTTTATAGGCAAAGGTCAGCATGCCCGAAGAAGACTTATACACAACCGACTTCTCTGTGTAAAAATTAAAGCCCAGCGAGATGTTGTTGCGTGTGGCATATTGCAAGGCAAAGCCATTCACCTCCGGGGCATCGTCGATTCCCGACCACTGTTTTCGATAGAGGAGGTTCAGCTCGCTATAGCCGTTGTTGGCAGCAAACGACGGATTATAAAAATACGGGTTTGCTAAGAACTGATTATACAGCGGATAGTTCTGTGCCTGCACGCGCGCGCAGCACAAAAGAAGTAAACCGCTCAGGCAAATGGTTCGGTAGAATTTTATCAAAGCAAGGGTCTTTATCGTATTAACCGGACGCCACCAGTGAAGACATTCGCACCACCACACTTGAAGACGTAATAATAAGGGCCAGGCTCCAGCTTACGTCCTTTATATTGCCCATCCCATTCGTTGCCATAGCTGGTGGACTCATATACCTTGTTACCAAGCTTATCATAAATGGCCAGCGGACACCCATTCACCAGGGCAACGTTCTTGACTGCCCAGACATCGTTCTGTCCGTCACCGTTGGGCGTAAAGACCTTCGGCGCTCCAAGCGACTCCGTCACGACCACAAAGACATCGTCGGATGCGGAAGCACCCTGGTCGTCCGTCACCGTAAAGGTGAACGTGTATTCGCCCGGATGTACACCCGTAAGATCAAGCTCGGGCGTTTCGTAATTCTCCAACACCACGTCCGGACCGGATGTTTTTACCCACATGTATTCCGTGATCGCGCCTTCCGTTACACTGCCAAAGCCTACGAGCTTCACAACATCCACGGGCATGCTCACCACGGTATCAGCACCGGCAAAGGCCTCGGGACCTGTGCGCTCCGGCCCCACAATCAGCGCCATTTGGGCCGTTGCTGTCTCGCCGTCGTTGTCCGTCACCGTCAGCACAAACGTATATTCACCGGCCAGAAGGTTTGTTACCGTCAGCGTGGGAGTATCGGCATTGTTCAGCGTGATCCCTTCCCCCCCGGTCATTGTCCATTGATACGAAACGATCTGTCCGTCGGGGTCGGTGCCACTACCCTCTATCACCACCTGCGCGATCGGCAGGCGTACGGTGATGTCTTCGCCGACGATTGCCCGCGGCGCCTGGTTCACCGTTTCGGGTAGAATAGTGATCATCAACGTGTCTGCCGCCATGGCGTTTTTGTCGTCTTTCACGACCAGATAGACTTTATAGACGCCTGCGATCATGTCGTTGATAACAAAGTCACCCGGCGTAGGAGACGGCGGCGGCAAATCCAGCGGTCGCGGCCCGGAATCTTGCTCCCATTTATACTCTTTTATCGTACCGTCAGAGTCAGTACCCGCGCTGCGTAGCGTTACAGTGTTATCGGGAAGAAATTTTGTGACATCATCGCCTGCATCGGCAATCGGCCGCAGGTTGGCCGTCACAGTGCCTACTTCGACCGCCATGTCATCGGTGTCCGTGGCGCCATCGTTGTCCGTCACTGTCAAACGGAATGTATAGGTACCTGCATCGAAACCTTCTACGACAACAACATCGCCTTGACCCGGTATCTTCTCGGTAATGCTCACCGGCAGGCCCGTCAACTGAGACCATAGAAGAGTCACCACGTTGCCGTCCGCGTCGCTACCTGTACCATTCAGCGTCACCGAAGTAGTCGGAAGCTTGATGGATTGGTTTCCACCCGCATCGGCAAGAGGTAAAATGTTGATTGCCTCCGGCAATACCGTCACCGTCACGTCGTCAAACGCCGACAGCGAATTTTCATCCCGCACGGTCAAACGGAATACATATGTACCTTGCACGAGCTCCGTTAGCTGCAGCGTCGGAGTGGTCGCATTCGCCAACGTGGCATTCGGCCCGCTGCGTTTGGTCCATTGATATGTGAGTGTCGTTTCACCGCTGGCGGTACCGGTTAACGTTACCGTATTCGTAGGCAAGGAGAGCTCCCGGTCATTTCCTGCCGACACCACCGGCGGCTTTGGCGCATCCGCCATGTGCACTGTCACCAGCACATCCGCAAAGGCAGTAGCATTGGCATTGTCTGTCACCGTCAGGCGGAAGGTATAGACACCGGCCACGAGGCCTGTCATTGTCAGGTTCGGTTGATTTGTCGTCGTAAGCGTTATCGTGGTGGGACCACCTTGTTGGTTCCAGGCATACTTCGTAATAGTACCGTCCGCATCGCTACCACTACCGTTCAAGGTAAGACCGTTGATCGGCAGCGTAATGTCACGGTTGGCCCCCGCATTGGCCACCGGCGCTTTGTTCACCACCGCAGACTGTACAGTCACGCTCGCTTCGGCAAATGCCGTTGCGCCATCGTCATCCGTTACTGTCAGCCTAAATTTATAAATACCCGCTACCAGTCCGCTAAACGTTGCGCTGGCTTTGTCCACGCTCGAACCGATGGCCGTCGGGCCGCTCACTTTCGTCCAGGCATATTTCACAATGGTGCCATCTTCGTCGGAAGCAATGCCTTTCAGCACGATCGTGTTGGTGGGCAGCGTAATAGACGGATAGGTGCCCGCGTTCACGATGGGTGGTTTATTGGCGGCAAGCGCCTTCACGGTCACCTTCACGTCCGCAGAGGCCGGAGCATCCTCATTGTCTTTCACCGTCAGACGGAAGACATATTCGCCTTCGGCCAGGGAGCTCGCGGTTAATGTTTTAGTCGTGACATTGGCCAGCTGCGCATCGGTCGGTCCGGACACTTGTATCCAGGAATACCCCGCGATCGTGCCGTCCTGGTCAACCGCCGACGCCGTCAACGTCGTCGAGTTGGTCGGCAAGGTCAATGTCTGGTTGGCCGGCATCGTAATGATCGGAATCTTATTCGTCGATCCGCTGGTTTGATATTCGGTCGCCCCAATGTCATATTTAAGGCCCGAAGGACGCGTCAGCATGAAATGATCAAAGTTGACATTGTAAGCCGACACATCGCGACCAATGTCGATCACCGGCGAATTTGGCAACAGGTGAAAATCAAAGTTGGTGGGATTGACAAACTTCACCGAAGCAATATTCCGCACAAAAAAGAAGTTGGACGAGTCGTAGTCCATACCGATCCGGCAGTTGGAGTAGAAGAACGCATCTTTTCCTTTCGCACAGAAGTCCGCCCTTTCATACGTGTCGTACGTACCCGGATTGATCACCAGGTTGTTATAGAACTTGCTGCCTTTGGCCACCTGGTTTTCATAGCGAATACCATCCAGCTTGGTATTCATGATGGTATTGTTGATGAAGCTAAAGCCACGTCCCGGAATGGTCGATCCTATCCCGAAGTATACACCGTGTGAGCCCGTCTCGGTAATGATATTATTAAAAATGATATTACCTCCCAAACCGAAGACAGCCATCCCCACACCACTCCCCTTCCGGATGTAGTTGTTGTAGCAAAGCCCCGACGTACCGCCACCAATGATGATACCGTTATTTTGATCCGCCGAGAACGGATTGAGGCCGTAGTTCTCGATCGAGTTATTATAGATCTCACACCCCTCCACCGCGCACGTTACCTGCAAGCCGTCGGCCGCCGTATTGCGGATGATGTTGTTGTAGATCTTGATATTCTTGATATCGTGCGGGTATATCTTTCCGCAAGTCCCGTTTTCAATGCCACCATAGGCATAATACCCAACATAAAAGGCCTCGCCGTTCGTGTCGTGGATATAGTTGTCATGCAACTTAATATTCTCCATCACAAAGTTACCACGGTGGTACTGCGGATTCGCGCATGTCGGGTCAATCTTGCACATGATCCCGGCGTAACCCGAGTTAGCGATCTCGATGTGGTCTACTTCGAAGTCACTGTCCGACATGAACATCGCCGTATTCTTGGTAGACACCGCGATCTTGAATCCGTAGAAGAAATTAGGATCACCCGTACCTGTTACCCGGAAATACTTACAGCGTGTGAAGCTCAACGAACCGTCCGTAAGCGGGTTGTTGATCACAACCTGCCCGCCGCAGTTAATGAACGTGATGGGTTTATCCGCCGTTCCTACAAAGTCCAGGAATCGTAAGTAACTGCGGTTACCCGCCCGAACACATACCACGTCGCCTGGCTTCACCGGCTTAGGCATATCCATCGCCTTGATGTAGTCGCTCTTGGCTTCAATTACGTGGTCACAGTTACACGTCTGCGTCCCCGAAGGACGTACTTCTACCGACACCTCGTCAGAGGCGCTGGCGCCGGCATCGTCGGTCACAGTGATACGAAAAATATAGGTACCCTGCACTAAATCGGAAAGCGTGAGCGCAGACGTTTCTGCACCCTCCAGTGTACCCGCCGTCGGGCCACTAACCTTCATCCACTCGTAACTTGCAATGGTACCATCCGGGTCGTTCGCCGCCGCCGTCAGTACGGTATTGTTTATAGGAAGCATGAGCGTTACGTTCGCACTGGCAGTCACCACCGGGGCATTGTTGATGGTTGGCGGCGACACGATCAGGTCAACGTCGTCAAAAGCCGTCGCACCATCGTTGTCTGTCACCGTCACACGGAAGCGGAACGTACCGGCCACCAGGTCGGTCACGCCAATCTGATTCGTCGTGGCACCGGTAAACGTAATGGCGCCACCACTCACTTTTATCCATTGATAACTTTGAATCGTACCGTCGGGGTCGTTCGCCGTTGCCGTCAGGGCTACCGCGGCCTGCGGCAATATAACGTTCACGTTGTCACCGGCGTTGACAGTCGGCGGTTGGTTGACGCCGTCGGCCTGTACCGTTAATGTCATCTCGTCTATGGCCGAGGCTCCCTTATCGTCAGTCACCGTCAGACTGAAGACATATACACCTTCGACAAGGTTATTGGCTGTCGCATGTGCATTCGTAGCGTTGACAAGGTCCGCATCCGGGCCACTCACTTTCACCCATTGATACGTCACAATGCCACCGTCGGGATCATTGCCACTGCCGATCAGGCTGGCGGTATTCGTCGGCAATACCACAGTTTTATCAGCCCCAGCCGATGCCGTCGGCGTCTGGTTGACAGCGTCGAGTACCGTCACCTTTATTTCATCATACCCCTCTTCGCCTATATCGTCGCGCGCTGTCAGGCGGAAGACATAGATGCCGGCCACTAAATCTCTTGCCGTGAGCTCCGGTGTAGTTTCATTGACAGGCGTCCACGCGGGCCCACTGATCTTCGTCCACAGATAACCTTCGATCGTGCCATCGTTGTCCGTGGCGGCGCTGGGTATAACAACAGTGTTCTGTGGCAGTGTAATCGAAATGTCTGTACCCAACGTCACAACCGGTTTTTGATTGACTTGCGCGGCGTTCACGGTAATCTGTACCTCGTCTAAACCAGTAGCACCTTTATCGTCCGTTGCCGTCAGGCGATATACATAGACGCCAGGTTGTGAGAGACCGCTCACTGTAATCTGCGGCATCTGCGTATCCGATATCACGGACGACGGCCCTGACCGCTGGCTCCACAGATATTGAGCGATTGTACCATCATCCGATGCTGTACCAGTAATGATGGTGCTGCTCTGCGGCAGCGTAATGACCTGATCAGCCCCGGCGTTGACAACAGGAGACGCGTTTACCGCCGCTGGGCTGATGACTAACGACATCTGATCACTGGCTACATTGCCGAGGTTATCTTTCACCGTCAATGTAAATACATACGTACCCGCTACCAGCGCGCTCGCCGTGAGGCTTGCCGTGGTTGCATTTGCCAGGGTCGCCGCAGGGCCACTGGTCTTGGTCCATGCATAGGTTACTGCCCCGCCCTCCGGATCACTGCCTGTGCCGGTAATAATGATCTGGTTGGTCGGTAATTGCAGCGATTTGTCCGCCCCTGCATTTGCAATGGGCGGTGCGTTAGCCGCTCCTGTCTTCGAGAAACCCAACATCCAGGTATAAATATCATGGCCCGCGCTCCCGTCGTAAGTCCTGGTCCAGGAATCATGTCCCACACCGGGATACATTGTCAACCTAGCTTGCGGGTTCGCTACGGGGCTTGTACACTTATTTACAGCCGCTACTATATTTATAGAACCGTATTTGTCTACCGTCTTATCGGCATCACCGTGAAAAGCCCAGATAGGTACTTTCGCGAGCTGGCAGGGGTCCTGCGCATTTCCGTTACCGGCAATGGCCACCAACGCGGCAATCTTGTCGGGATATTTAGCGGCATATTCCCACGCAACGATACCCCCCATGCTCAGTCCCGTCAAATAAAAGCGATCTGTATCGATGCGGTACGTTTTCTTGATATACTCGACAAACAGGTCGATGGTTGGCGCACCCCACCAATACAATGATTGGGGTGAGAGCACAACCATCGGAAAATTGCGTCCTTTCTTAATCTCCTTTCCAGGGCCGTTAACAATAGCTTTGTATAGCTCCGTTGTACCGTTACCGAGCTCGCCCTGGCCGTGCAAAACAAGGAGCACTGGCCATTTCTTGGTAGCGTCTGTGTCGTAGCCCACGGGCAAATACTCGTAATAGCCATACTGCGCCGCGGTAGTGCCTTTACGCTTTTCAACTTGAACACCCTGCCCCCATACACATGTAGTCAGGGATGCCAAAAGGAAGAGGATAGTAATACCAGACAAAAGGGTATACCACCGGGTAGGGACAGAATTCGTAGAGGGGCGAATCATGTTAATTTGGTTGTGAATTGAATCTCCTGAAAGACAGAGCTCCGAGAGATCTCAGCATACTTACGCTTAAGACAAGCCGATGCCGGTCTTAAAGGTATAACTTTAATCTCCGTTGCACAATAAAACTCCTAATATAATGTTACGAAAGCCTTGGGCGACTGGCTTTTAATGGGGTTGTTCGAAGCGTATGCAAATAGAAGTATATTCCGGCGTCGAAAGAACACTACATCGGTGAATGGCGCATATCAATCGCCAAAAGCGCACTTATTGGACACAGGTATAGTTAACACCCAATCAGCATCCGGCTTCGTTTTCCGAAGATTTTCTGCATTACCCAAATAAATAGGGATGTTGTTACCATGACACCTATAAACTGGATGGACCAGTATAAGACGATCTCCCGGATTTCAATATGCAGCACGCGCTCTTGTAAGTAGCGCAGGCCAATGACGAAATAGAAGTGCACAAAGAATATCCCGAAGCTGATTTCCGCCAGGAAGCCGGTGATCTTGGGCACATGCGCATCCCAACGCCACAACCAATAAATAAAGAACCAGCAAAGCAGCATTTTCTGCACGTACATCATCTGATCGTACAGTGGAATTTTAAACAAACTTGCGATCACAACCACCACCGTCAGCGCCGTCATCGGCTGCCACCAGCGTTTAGAGAATTCCAGCAGCTCATTTTTGTAATGGCTGCAAAACATGCCGAAAACGTATACCGACAGGAAATGGATAAACATACGCGGAATATTCTCCAGCTCTTTCCGCGGCACCAGCAACGAAACAATGACCAGCAGAATCAGAACCCAGTAGTACCGGGGCCGGCGATCGATCGCCAGCAACAACGGTGCGCACAGGTAAAACAGCGTGATCATAGGCACAAACCACAGCGGCAGCAAATGTGCCCCCGTGATGAGCAGCCAGAAGCATCGATGG
Organism: Dawidia cretensis; assembly: GCF_018598175.1. Classification (GTDB taxonomy): domain Bacteria; phylum Bacteroidota; class Bacteroidia; order Cytophagales; family Cyclobacteriaceae; genus Ohtaekwangia; species Ohtaekwangia cretensis. The sequence goes on along the minus strand of NZ_JAHESE010000002.1, from coordinate 193,058 downwards.
GCCACAGACCAGTGGGCGTAGTCCGGTTCGAGCTCCACCAGGTAGTCAGGCGCACCGCTGTAAAGCCGCACCAATAAGATCGGCAGCGAGACGATCAAATAAGGCAACAACACATTGGTCACTTTCTTTTCCAGATACGACTTGTATTCAAACCCCCTGGAAAGGTGCTGAAAAAGATAGCCCGCTATAAAAATGAAGAGAACAGTACCGTTTTGAAATACAGAATTGATAATTTGGTACCCGATCGACGACTTATCATGCCAGCCATACAGGATATGCCCACCCACCACAAAGATGATGGCGACACCACGGAAATTGTGAATGTAATTGAGATACGTTTTAGATTGAGCCATACTACATACTCCAGTAAAAGACAATAGACTAATAGACTCAGCAAAGTAAAAAATAATCTGATCTCACAACGACTTTATCCATAAAAAACAAATGTTTTCTCTCGACGCGCTCTTTAACGTATCTGCTATCCGGAAAAGCCGGCTTACCTGGATTGACTTTGCCAAAGGGGCCGCCATCATCATGGTAGTTTTCCGGCACATCGTCATCGGCATCGAACGCAGTGAAATTCCGATTCACGAAGCGTATCGAACGATTGCAGATATCACCTACAGCTTCCGGATGCCGCTGTTCTTTATTCTCTCCGGCTTCTTCCTTCGGTCCAGCCTGTTGAAGCGTACCGCCGGCGAGTTCGTCCAAAGCAAGCTGCGCACGCTGCTATACCCGTATCTCATCTGGACGTTCATTCAAATCTCCGTACAGATTGTATTCTCCAATTACATCAATGCCGACCGCACCTGGCATGACTATATCGCGGTCTTCATCAACCCGCGATCGATCGACCAGTTCTGGTTTATCTATGCCCTCTTCAACCTGGCGCTCGTGTATCTCTTGCTCTTCCACCTGACGAAAGGCAACAAGATCGCCCTCTTCGTCATTGGCATAGTTTTTTATTTCATCAACCGTTTTATCGACATACATGTTATCGATGATATACTCGAGAACTTTATTTATATCGTCATCGGCGATCTCACGTCGTCCTTCGTCTTAAATAAAGAAAACCGCAGCACGATCCTCTCCTACGCCTGGCTATTCGTATTCACAGCGTTGTTTATTGCCACGCAGTATCTTTACCTGAACTTCGAAAACCTCGAGCCCTTCGTATATGCCATCATTGCCCTGGTCGGCAGCGTGCTCACGATCATGATCTCCTTTCACCTGGCCAATGTCGATTGGCTGCTGTTTGTACGCGTGGCAGGCTTCCACTCGCTCTATATATACCTCATGCACGTACTGGTCAGCGCGCCCATCCGCATCGTACTCTTTAAAGTATTCCACGTAACCAATGGCGGGCTCATTGCGCTCATCAGCACCACACTGGGCTGCCTGGTGCCGATGATCTTCTATAACCTCTGCCGACGCTACAACATGACATTCCTGTTCTACCCGCCGGGTGGAAAATTAAAAGAAGAGGGCTGATCGTTTGATCAGCCCCGAAAAGGCTTGTAAAAGGAATGATGCGCCAGCGCCAGCATAGGTTTATCGCCACTGCTGTCGCCATAGGCGTAGATTGTATCGTAGGCTGTTAAATCCAACGTTTCGCGTATACGACAAACTTTCTCCTCGCCGTAACAATTTTTCGTGGCCAGCGTGCCCGTAATCTTTTGTCCATCACGCTGCAGCTGCGTGCCGATGATCTGCAGGTTGCGGGCTTTGCACCACGGTCCCACCCAATCTTCGGCTGAAGCCGTAACGACCACGACGTGATGGTTGTCCTCCTGATGCTTGCGCAGCGTTGTCAAGCCCTCCGGGCGCAACATGGTGGGAATGACCTGATCGGCAAACGCCTCCGCTTTGCTGCGAAAGGTAGCTTCGTCCTCGCCACCAAAGAAGTAACGTAGCACGCGCTCCTTGGCTTTCCAGTTCGGAATAAGTCCCAGCTTCATGGACACCAGCCACGGCGAGAGTAATAAAAAACCTCCATAGAATTTAGGCGCTCCGTGATAGAACTTGATAAACTCGAGAAACGTATCCTTTGTTGTCAGCGTCCCGTCCAGGTCGAACAGTACCAACACCTTTTCGCCGCTTGCAGTCGCCATACCGTTACAGCTTGAGTTTTTTAAAGATGCTTTCGGGAATGAGCACGATAATGGTCATGATATAACGCCATAAAGGCAGGTAGTACACCACGTTGCGTTTCTTGCCGATCGCCTTGTATACATACGCCGCCAGCTTGTCGGGCAAGGCTGTAAGCGCCGGCGGTGTGTGCAGGCCCGCCACCATCTTGGTTTTAATGAACCCGGGCTTGAGCGTCATGACATGAACATTGTTTTTCACCAGCCGGTTTCGCAGCCCCGAAAGATACGCGGTAAAGCCGGCCTTGGCGCTGCCATACACGTAGTTGCTCTGACGCCCGCGATCACCCGCCACCGAGCTGACGCCAACGATCACACCGCTGCCCTTGCGTTGGTAGTCTTCGGCCACGACGTTCAGGATCGACACGGCGCCTACATAGTTGGATTCGATAATCTTGCGGCTCTCAGCAAAGTCTTGCTGCGCTTTCTCCTGGTCGCCCAAGTAGCCAAACACACAGATCGTGACATCGGATGCTTGCGGTAGCCCGGCGTAAAATGCCGCGTGGGTGTCATATGCGACAGCATCAAACGGCTGCACATAGACCGACGCGCGGGTATAGCGTATGCGCAAGTCGGCTGCAATGGTTTCCAGGTAAGGAATATCGCGGCCTGCCAGGGTAACCGTAGCGCCCTGCTGCGCAAATACTTTGGCCAGCGCCACCCCTACGTCGGAGCCGGCGCCTAAGATCAATACGCTTTTCATAGTGGTTTCCGATCGTCCTACAGAGACAAACCGAATAGTGACATTAAATTATGACGATAGATGATACTAAAGAAGGATACGATCCAGCCCAGCAGTGTGATTTGCAAGAACCGGTCGGTGTACAGAATCTTGGTCGGCGAGCCGCTCTTATTCTCCACCACGGTGATTTGCATATACCGCATCAGCCCCGCAATCACAAAGATGGCGGTAGCATACAGGTAATGGGTTTTCAAGCGGTCGGTGACTTCGTCTGAGATCGTGTACATGATGTAACACACCAGGATAACCGACATCAGCATGGTAAGCCCCCCGTTGACAAATTCCATATTGTACTTGGCGCTCGCCTTCCGCATCACCTTGCCCGACTCCTGCGCCAGCAAAATGTCGTCGCGACGTTTGGCCAGTGCCAGGAAGACCGCCAGCAGGAATACCATCAGCATCAACCATTCGGAAATCCGCACCTGGGCAATTACACCGCCCGCTACCGTGCGCAAAAGAAAGCCGCTGGCGACGATCAGGATGTCGAGAATGGAGATGTGCTTTAACCCCAGGGAATACCCCAGGTTAAGGACGTAGTAAATAAGTGTCACATACAAAAACCGGATGTCGATGGAGTACGCCAGGAAAAAGCCGGCCACCAGCGTGATCACCATCACGACCAGCCCCGTGCTCTTACTGATCTCACCCGAGGCCAGTGGACGTCTCGACTTCGTCGGGTGTTGCCGGTCGGCCTCGATGTCGTTGTAGTCGTTCAGGATATAGATGGACGATGCCACCAGGCTGAAGGCCAGAAAGCCATACGCAACCGATAACAGCTGGGGAATGTTTAACAAGTCCCCCGCAAAAAAAAGTGGAAAGAACAAAAATGAATTTTTAATCCATTGATGCGCTCGCACAAGACGCAGATATTTCATGATTAAAAGCCTCTACAGTTTTTTTCAACCCACAATATAAAATCAAAGATTAACACTTACCCGCTCATTGCCAGTTATTTTTTAGTTACTAATTTTAACCCTTACGCAAAAGCAGCTTACTCCGCCAAATGAACAACCTCCTGAACCCTTCAGATCGAAAAATTTCGATTGCAGAGATCATTGTAATTGTGGGCTTTTCCCTGTTTCCCCTCTTCTTCCAGTACCCGTACCGGGTGAACATCTTCCTTTCCTGGGAAGGAGCCTATCGCCTGTACCTGGGACAGGTCCCCTACAAGGATTTTGGCCTGCCCATGGGATTCGCCTATTGGGTTATTCCCGCCGTCTTCTTTAAAATATTCGGCCCATACATGTTCTCACTTGTAAAAGCGCAGGTGTTTATCAACCTGGTGGCGGGATTCTCTTTCCGGTCATTGCTCAAACAGTTCGATCTGGTGAGCGGCCAGCGTTTCCTCAGCGTGCTGCTGTTCTGCCTCTCCTACTCCTTCTTTAACTTCTGGCCGTGGTACAACCATTCCGTCTTTGTCTATGAGCTCGTAGGCCTGCTTTTCGTCACCAGGAGTATCTTCTCTCAGAACCGCCGGTGGAGCTATGCCTTTGCATTCCTCGGTGGCTTTTTTGTATTCGTGTCATTCTTTACCAAGCAGGATGGCGGCGCACTGGCACTATTGCTCGCGTTGGCCCTTCTCGGCTACCAGGCCATTGGCCAGCGCAAGTTTGCTCCCATCATAGTCTTTATCGCAGGCTTCGCCGTGACCGCTATGGCGCTTATTCTCCCCTTCCTGTCGCACGGTATCGGCTACTGGTTTAACTACGGTCAACCACCCCACTATTCACGCGTCAGCATGCACGACATGATCGACGAAATTTTCGGCGCCTCCCAATGGGCGAAGTTCTACTTCGTGCTGATCCTCCTCGTAGGCTTCGTGAAGACCGATAGCTTCCGCAACATAAAGGGCTTCTTCCAGGACTCCAAAGCATTCACATTCTTTCTGCTCACCTGTGGCATACTCGTCCAGGCACTGATCATCCAGGTAACAAGCTATACACCACCCGACAATAACATCTATTTCCACAGCTTTGCCTTTGCGTATCTCATTACACTTGTTCCAGCATCGTTCAACCTAAACCGTCTGGTGCCGCTGGGGCTGACCGTGGTCATGATCTTCTTCTGGTGGTCCGGTACATATTACAAATACGTACAACGCATCGTAGACCGTGTCTTCCCGCGCACCGCGGAAGTAACCGATCGCAACATCGTGTCCCGCCATAATTTTATGGTGAACACCGACAGCACCACCCTCGACGTAGATATGTCAGAATGGAAATCGTCCGGACTAAAAGCATTCTCGGGTGTATATATGCCGGTCTCTACGATCGATGGCATTAACCGCCTGCTGGAGCGGCCCGAGATCAAAGGCAAAGAAAAACCGCTGGTTCTCAACATGACCGAGCTCACACCGCTGGCGCACGAAATCGGCTATGAATTAGAAACCCCGCGGCCTCTCTGGTACCACCGGAATGTGGCCATGTTTGATAAAGAAGTAGACCTGTTTTGCGACCTCATTGGCAAGCAATATTATGACGTCGTGCTCTTCGAAGATGTAGCGATGCTCAACAATTTCTACCCCTATGCGGTACAAGATTGCCTGAAAGAGCACTACGATCGCGTAGACACCTTCCTGGCGCCCAGAAGACCAACGAATGCCACCATTGAGGTGTACGTCCGGAAAAAAACTGCCGCAGAAACAACGGCAGTTACTCCGGGCACTTCAGAAAACCAGGTCGAACAATAAATTCCATATTAACAACGGTATAACCATCCGCAATAAAAAACCACCGGGTATCTCGGTGGTTTTTTATTGAACAGACGCCTCACTCCGGCTGCTCCCGGCAAAGAGCGTATTTGCCCGCGAGCGGAAAGTGATCCGAATAAGTCACATCCTGGCGCGTCTCGAAGTCCACGACGTCCAATCCTGACGAAAAGAACTGGTTATCGATGCGCAGAAACTGCAGCGTGTTGCCATTGTACGAAAAACCAAAACCCTTACCCTTCTCTTCAAAAGAGTTCTTCAGTTCTTTACGAAGCGAGTGGTAGGTATACGAATAGGGCAGCTCATTGAAGTCACCCGCGCAAACGACCGGGTGAGACGACGTATCGATTACGGCCAGCACTTCTTCCACTTGTTTGCTGCGCTCGAACACACCATCTTTTAATTTATGCAGGATCACCTTCACGCGGTGTTTTTGCGCATCGCGATCGTCCGTATAAAGCGGATTGTCTTTCTTCATCCGCATGGACTCCAGGTGCACATTGATCACCCGTACCGTGTCAGGCCCGATCTTGATGTCCGTGTAGATAACACGATTAAACCCGTTATCGCTTATCAGAATATTCCCCTTGTTTACAATCGGGAAACGTGATACGGTAAGCAAACCCACAGCGTCGCCGTTGGCACCGGCATTCTTGGAAAAGAAGTAATAGTACCCTTTTTTCTTTATGGCTTCAATCGTCTTGAAATACGAATTCTGCGTGTGGTCGAAAAACTCCTGGTAGCACTGCACATCGTAGTCGTTTTCCAGGATCCATTGGCGCAGCTTGTAGGTGGCACTGTCCTTGTCGTCCTTGCTACCGAAGGTATGCATGTTGGCATGCTCAGGCTTTTTCAGACCGCTAACATTATAGCTAAGCAGCGAAAAGGCTGCGGTCGTGTCTTGCGAGCACGTGGTCTCGGCCCGGTACAGACGCTTGACGCCATACGTTTCGGTGACAAATTGCAGGTTGAACAATAGCGGCAATAAATAGAAGATCGCTGAGACACGCCGCAGAACGGCATACAGCAAAAACAACACAATGTTAATCACGAATACCACTGGTATCGCAAAGGTGCAGAGCCACAGGTTAAACTTCTCCGTGGGCGGGATCTTTACACTGTAATAGATAAATGCAAAAATGATGGCGACAACGAAATTGATATACTTCACGACCTACGATTTTAAAAGACGGTAACGCTGCACGATTTTTTCCTTAAGCTGCTTCGGCCAGTCTTTGTTCATGCAGGGCTTTTCGATGGCCAGGAAAAATACCACACTTACCGCAAACAGCAACACCAGGAATACGGGAAGTTGCACCAAAAGGTTTACGATATAGTGATTTGTGACGGGGAATTTTCCGGCTAATTTTCCAAAGCCCTCGGCCATGGGCAGGTGAATGAGGTAAATTGTATAACACATGCCACCGATGGCTACAATCCAACGGTTGCGGAAGGCCTGAATAACGTACACGGACCGGAACGCCCCATAAAACAAGAAGAATAAAATGACGGGGTACGCCAGGCGGCTGACAATGTCGTGGTCGGTAAACACAAAGAGACTTAGGATACACAGCACGGAGAGGATGTCCAGTAGCAGCCTGGGGCTTCTTCCCACGTTCCAGTCGAGCAGGTAGATGTCGGCCAGTACAAAGCCTATCATGAAGTAATGCAGGTGTCCCAAAATAAAAAACGACCAGGGATAATTCCACCACCCGAAATATTGCTGCACACACACCAGGCCTATGATGAATGCAATGAGCGTACAACGGCGGATCCACCGGTCGCGTATGCTGAAAAACGCCATGGCCAGGAAGGGGGCCATGAGGTAAAACTGTACTTCTACTTCGAGTGTCCACGCCACCGGGTTGATTTTGGACCAGCGCAGATAGAAAAGGTTGTGCGTGTACGTCAGACTGTGGAGATAGCGCGGAAACAGGTCGTCCCACGGCGCGTGCTGAATGAGCAGTACGATGAAAAAGATCGTCATAGCGATGATATACGGCGGCTCGAGGCGCGTCAGGCGACGCACGAAGTAGTCGCCTAAGCGCACCTTCTTTGTGCCGAGCAGATTATGCGAGGCAAATGGCAAACACAGGATGAACCCGCTGATGACAAAAAACACGTAGATGCCTACATAGCCGCGCGACATCCAGAAGAAAAATGGGTCCTGGTCGAGCGCCGGTTCGAACGCAACGGTGGCATGCCTTTCCACACGCTGACTTACATGGTTTATCACGACGGGCAAAATGGCCAGAAACCGGAAGCCGTCGATTTCGGAAATGAACTTACCACCGGAAGTGACACGTGACAAACGGTCAGGGAGGGTACGCCAGAAAGAAAACATTTACAAGATTAAAGTGAAGCCAAACTTAAAAACCACGACAGAATCAATTACGCAAGATAGTAGTATAATTTTAACGAGTAAAACCAATAGATTTACCTTTTAATCATTTGAATGAAAAAAAACGTACTCGTCTGGCTGTCGTTCCTGCTGGTCACCCTGTTGCTTCGCGCGTATTCGTTCTTTTATTCCGTAATCGATTGGGACGAAACCCTCTATTTGCTTATTGCTGACGCCTGGAGCCAGGGTTCTATTCCATACGTGGAGATCTGGGATCAGAAGCCTCCCGGCGTGTACCTGTGTTTTCTCCTGGGTAAGATCTTCGGCGCCGGCGACTTGCTGCTCGGCATTCGCGTACTGTGCGTGCTGGCCGTCACCTTTGCCGCCTATTTCCTCTACCGCATCTGTCAACGGTTAGCCCCCAACAGTGGCGCGTTTGCGTACGCTCCCGGCCTGCTGTACATTGTTTTTACACTGGTCAATCAAGGACTGGCCGCCAACACCGAAATCTTTTTCATCCCTTTTGTTACCGCCGGTGTGTGGTGTATTGTCGCCTGCGTCGATGTCGCCACGGGCACCTGGCGCTCGCGCCCATGGCTGTTAATCATCGGCGGCGTGTTACTGGGCTTTGCTTTTCAGATCAAATACCTGGTGGCCTTTGACCTCCTGGCCATCGCAGGGGGCATCGCGGTCTTTCAATTTCTAACAGTACCGCTCGCAATAGCACTGCGCAATACGCTCCGCATCGGCGCCCTGCTCCTGCTCGGCTTTGTGTTACCCAACGCCGCAATACTCTACTACTTCCATGCGCAAGGGCACTTACAAGACCTGATTACGGCCACCCTCAGCGCAAACGTCCAACACCGCACCCACGGCGACGTCTCGATCGTAAAAACTGCCGGCAAGTTCTACCTGCAGTTCCGTGACCAATTCATACTGTGGGGCTCCGCTGTCGCCGCGCTTTTTTGGATTGCGCGCGGTACTCGTTCAAACGCGCAAAAATGGACCGTGCTCGTGCTTTGGGCATGGCTGCTTCTGGACGTTATTAGCATCTCCCTTACCAAAAAGTTCTATGCACACTATTTTTTACAAGCGCTGCCGCCCCTTTGTATCCTCTTTTTTGTGGTCTGGGCACCGCTTTACAGCAACCTGCAAAAAGCATCACGCTTCGCTGCCGTCGCTTGCCTGACCCTATTTGTCATGCTGACAACGGTACTGCCAGTGGTTGAAGAAACCGTCATGACGCTCTATTTCCGTAAGGTAGAAGGGAATCCTTATTGGAACGACGCTTCGGCTGAGATTGCCGCACTGGTAAAACAAGACCTGCAAGCGGGAGATTATATCTTTGTAGCGGGAGCGCAACCCGTGATCTATTATCTAACCGGTGCCCGTATTCCAACGCGGTTCCCCTATCCGCCGTTCTTTCTGGATGATCACTTCCGGCATGTATCCGGCATCGACCCTGCCCATGAGATCCGCAGCATACTCGATAAAAAGCCGCGGTATATAATCAGTCGTAAACTACCCGAAAACACGTTCTACAGTTTGCTGGCGCCGTACCTGGCGCGGGAGTATGATGAGGTAAAAACAATCGACGGCAGAACTGTCTTTCGCAGGAAAGACAATGCTGCCGTCGCAGGGAAGAAATAAAGATTGGAAAGTTGCTTAGTTCAAGGCATCTTCCAGGCGCATGCCCAGATACTCTTCCAGTTTGAACTTCACTTGCCTGTAGTCGTTTTCGGCAGTTATTTCACGAATTTTCTTGATGCCGCGATAGTCCTGTGCCGCGTTGTACTTCTCCAGGGTAATCTCACCATTTTTAAATTTCTGTTCATCGATGCGGAACGCACCATCAGCATCGTCGCTGGTCGACTTCTCGATCTTGTAAATTTCAAGCATGGTCATGTATTGAGTATACAGACCAAGGATGGTCGAGCGGATAAACAACTTCTGCTTGTTGATGTCGAGCTCTTTTATTCGGTAAGCCTCTCTCGCTTTGCGCTTGTTGTTCGGAATGCTTATAAACTTACCGAGCGGCATCGTCACACCGACGTTATAGCGGGGAAAGAAGTTACCACCTTGCGGCGCTTTGTCAGGATCGATGGTAAACTCGTTTAAGTTGCCTTGTATGAAAATCTGATCCAGCCATGCCCACTGCGTAATGCGAACGTCGGCCTCGGCTGCCTCCAGCTCGTGCCACAGCGCTTCGTTATCCGGATAGTTGCGCCAGGCAATCTGCACCAACCGCTCTTCTGCATTCAGACTGGCGCTCGATCCCGGAACAATGATCTTATTGTAATCCACCGTACTCTGTGGCTGTCCTTGTGCGTGGCACAAAGCACCGGCTTGTGCTATAATTATCCCCGCGATTAATAACCGTTTTACCATACTATGACATTTTGAATTTAACTGCTAAAATAGGAAGAAGATTGATCGGACCGATCAAATTCAATAAGTTTAATCAGGATCACATACGTACAATTGTAGATCATCCCGTTGGGGAGCTGCCCCGTCGCCACCTGTGCAAAGTGCGCCACCGTGATCGAAAAGAAACTACAAATATAGGCGGCATATAGAATCTTCACTTCCGGGTCTTTACAACGATAGAAGAAGTGCACCCCCGTGAACAGGATGACAAACTTCACGGCCATGTTCAGCAACAAGCCCATCCAGCCCATCTCCACCGCGACTTCCAGGTAGCCACTGTCCGGCGGGAAGCCTGCCAGCTCGTGGTTCGGCGCGTGCTCGCGTCCATGCTCGCCGCTGGTACCGATACCACCACCGATGGGGTGTGTCCAGATATAGGGTTGTATACGACTGCGGTTCTTGTCGCGCACCTGCATGGACGAGTCTTCATTTGGGAAAAACGCCGACCGGATGCGGATGATCTGCGGCGTATAGATCGGTCCGAACAGAATAAAGACAAACACCGCCATGGCGCCCATGGCCAGCATCAGCGTGCGCCGGTTGTTAATCGTCATCAGCACGTACAGCGCAATGCCTGCGGGCACCTGTGCATACGCGGTACGGGTTCCCGAGAAGGCCATGGCCAATAGCATTAACACGGCGGAAATCGCCATATATATCCGGATCCTGGCCTTGAACGGCCCCATCATCATAATCAGGCAGAAAATCGCGGCATAGGCCATAAAGATACCCTGCGCGCTCACGTTCCCCAGGATCGAGAACTTCCGGAACTTGCCCTGGATAAAGTTCAAGGCAAACAGCGTCGGCGAGCTGGTCACCCACTTCAAGTCCCACGGCGGCAGGCCGGCCACTTCCTGGTATATACCGTAGGCCGCAGCAAAGGCTGCCAGCCCCACCCATAACCAGGTAAAGTCGCGCACGAACTTCAGCGAGCTGAAGGCGTAAAAACTGACGTAATACGTGGCAATAAAGCTGATGATGCCCCGAAACGCCAGCTGCCAGCCACTCATGGAGGTCATGTTCGGATTGACGGCCTGCAACAGCAGGTACGCAATCCACAACACCACCATGACGGTAATTCTGTTTTTATACCAGTCGGGGCGCATCTCGTCGTGCAAAAACGAACGCACCAGCACACCCACCGCCGACGTGATCAGCAGCACCTCCACCACCAACCCCACGGGCAGCTCATAGTTGTAGACCAGACGCTTGATGAAGAATATAAAGTACGACAGGCCCAGCGCCGTCATCAAACCAAAACGCGGAAACGTAAAGGCAAAGAACACGAACGGCAGCCCCACAAACACGGCGGCAAACGCCCAGCTGAGCTTATAATCCAGGTGCCCCATGAGCCAGGCAACAGCACAGGAAAGCAGGGCCGCGCCGATCAGCGGTCTCAGGTGACTGCTTCCTGCGTCTTTCCTCTTAGGAACGGTGGCCGATTTCTTAAACAACATATGCCTACAGGAACAACATCTTTACAAACATGGCCAAATAGACCGTGGCGATAAAAGCAATCACCAGCGATGCATGCAGCTTGGTGTTGTTTGACAGCTCCTCCTTCTTGTCGTTCGGGGTATTCGGTATACTATTTCGCATAGACAGCTTCAGGTATAGCCAGATCGATGGCGCGATATAATTCTGTTACATTGTTCTCCCAGGTGTGCCCCAACGCAAACACCCGGCGGGCACGTTGGCGGTCAGCATCGTCTTCCGCGAGCGCACGCTCGACCTGGCCGACATAAGCTTCCTTGTTAGCACACAGATACGAATGCCCGGCGAAAAGCTCCATGGCTTCCGTGGCCGTAGCCACCACCGGCTTGCCCAGCGCCAGGTACTCGTCTACCTTGCGCGGATAGTTGCCGACCGTGTTCAGGTTAAGCGCCTGCGGATTGATGCAGACGTCAAAGCTGTTGATATACGCCGGCACCTGGTCAAAAGGCTTGGCACCGAGAAAATGTACATTGGGCAGACCATGTAAATCACTGCGGCGGAAAGCATCGTCTTCGGGACCAACCAGCACCACGTGCCAGTCGGGCCGGCTAACGGCCAGGTGGCGTATCGTGGCAATGTCCAGGCGGAATTCTAACAACGCCCCGGCATAGCCAATGATCGGCCGCTGGAGCGGTTTTATGTCGTCGGGAATGGCGTACCCGGCCTCCGGCGAAAACGCCGAGAGGTCGCAGCCCTGCCCGATGAAGTAGGAATGTTTGTTGTATTGACGCGCATAGTTGGCCAGGTAGGTCGAGTTGGCCACCACCACGTCGGCTTGCTTCATCAGCGCGGGTTCCGTACGCTCGCCATGCCGCTTGAAGTAGTCTTGCGCCAGCAAGAAGTCGCGGATGTAGTAGATCGTTACCGCCGGCTTCAACACCTCCTGAATATGGGGACCGCGCAAAAAATCGTTGTCATTGAAGAGGTAAAAATCCTTAAAGCCTACTTGTTGAACAGCCTTCTGAATCGAACGCGCCAGGCGTTGATTGTTGATCTTCGTCCAGGCATCAAACAACGCTTGCGGGCGCACCCAGTTGACCGAGTCGAGTACAACGGGCGGTGTATACACCCAGAAGTTCGGGGAGAGCTGCTCCATGACGGGCAGCTCACCGCGCATCACGCGGCGACGATTGACCACCTCGGGGGATTTGTCACCACGCCACAACGAATAGCGGTCCGCCGCACGATTGATATAGAGCACCCGGTTGTGACGAGCCACCTCCATGGCAATATTTTTACAGTTGCTGCCAATGGGAGTATCCCACGACTGCATGCCAAAAAAAACAAAGTCTTTGCCTGTTATCATTAGAGGGTCTTGCTAATGCGTTTTGAGTTGATCCGTTCCGAAACCAGGGTTATGCTATACCGGAAATAATATCCCACATACCGCAGGATCTCCGACAGCCGTACGCCAAGCATCCGGCGCATCACCACCAGCGTCACCACAAAGCCTATAAAGTAGCTGGCAAAAGTGCCGTAAGCGGCACCAATCACACCGAATTGCAAAATGAACCAGTAGTTCAGGGCGATATTCAGCAGGGCAATGACCAACGTAAAATAAAAACTCAACCGGGGCAATCCCATCGAATCCCAGATCGTACCGGACTGCCGCGTGAACGGCACTAACACCGAGTACAGGATCGTCACCCGCAGAATGTCAATCGTTTCATAATACGCACCACCGGCAATGATGTACACGATCAACTTGGGAAACAAAAATATACCGATCACAAACGGGATCAGGAACAGCAGAATGACCGCCACCGACTTTTCATACAGCAAGCGCAAGGCATGCTTGTCATTTTGATTGGCAATGCGTGCGCTCTGCGGAAATACAACCTGCGCCGCCGAGCTGGTCGGCACATCGACCAACATCGTAATGCGCACAGCAGCATTATAATCGGCCACCGAGCTGGTCGAGATCATGCTGCCCAGCAGGATCTGGTCCATGCTGCTGAAGATCTTCCCGCTGATATTCGTACCGAATACATACTTGCCGTAGTGGAACAGCTTCCAGATCCACTCCGCACGGTAGCGATAGTCCAGGGCCAGGTAGTCGCGTGTAAAGAAATACGACACGACGGTGGCCACTGTCAGGGCAGCCGTCTGTCCGAGAATCAGGTACGTTAAGGTGATCTTCCACCCTACCAGGAATGCCGTCACCACGCCAACAAAGAATAACCCCTGACGAACGAAGGTAGAGACGAAAATGCCCTGGAACCGAAAGTTGGCCTGCTGTAAAAATTCAAACTGCGAGTACGGCGCCAATATTACCGAGATCAGCATATAGCCATAAAATAGCGGCTTGATCTTATCCGTTTCAAACAGCATAGCCGAAAGATCAGCCAGAAAGTAGATCGCCACCAGGCCGATCAGCGTAAGAATAATGTTGAGGTATACCGATGCCGCCGTGATGGAGGGATGATCGGGATGGTCATTTGAATTCAGGTATTTGATCAGCGCGTTTTGGATCAGCCCGTTGCGGGCAACTTCAAACAGCGTTGTAATGGAAAGGAAGAGCGACCAGATCCCGAACTCGTCTTTCGGCAACATCCGCGTCAGGATCATAAAGCTGCCTACGCCGAACAGGAGCATAGAGGAACGCTGCATGATGGTGTATGCTCCTGACCTGAGCCAATATCCTTTACCCTGTGTGGACATGCCGTGTGTGGGGATTCATAATTAACGCTTCGACAAGATCAGGTTCTCCCCCTTCTCCTGGATGGAGAAATTCTGCCCCTCGATCGCCTTGTAAAAAACGTCCGAGGTTCCGGCCTTGATCCGGTCGTGCAGCTCAACGATCATGACGCTCACGTTTGGCAACCACTGCTGATAGTTCGTCGTGAACACTTCCTTTTCCGCGCCTTCGATATCCATCTTCAGGATGTCTATGCGGGTCTTGCCCGTGTCGCTCAACAATGTGCCGATAGACGTCGCCTTAAAAGCACCCGAATCATTCGGCCCGCACGACTCCACCGTAAAACCCCACGAGCCCAGGCCCTGGTCCACCACACGCAGATACGTGTCTTCATTCCACACGGCTGACTTTACAGCCTTGATGTTGGGATAGCCCGCCGTGTTCTGGCAAAGCCACTTATAGTTCTGCGACTCGGGCTCTACCGCCACGATCGTAGCCTCGGGATATTTGTTCGCGAAGTAAAGCGACGCATAGCCCACGTTGGCACCGGCATCGACGATCAGCCGCGGTGATAAATTCTGGATGTTAATATCGTAATCGTCCAGCAGAAAGATCTGCTCGAACGCCTGCACGTCGGACGTGCCTTTGCGTATATACAACACGTTCTTACCATATTTGAAGGTCGTCTGACCCTTTCCCATTTTCAGGGAGAGCACCAGCCGCATCGCGGTAAAAAAGCCGAACTTTTCAATATACTGTAATACTCGCTTAACTTTTGACTGCCGGAGAATCGATTCGCGCGAATCCATGGGATTGATTAGGGGTTACAGGTCGAGGTCTTTTACTTCTACACGGTTAAGCACAGCACCAACGACCTTGCCGTTGAACTGATTCAAATAACCAATGGATTCTTTGTCCAGCTGTTTCACCACAGATTCTGCCGAGAATACGGCAACTACCTTGTCGGCATAACCGATCAGCTCTTTTGTATCGGGGAAATCATTCATCGCAGCACCTTCCAGGAAGATATAATCATATACCATCTTCAGCTCGGTAAGCATGCCCAGGAAGTCGCGACCCGACAGGATCTCCGACGGCGAATCATTGTCTACCCGGCTGCCGATCACGTGAATGTTTTTGTATTTGGTGTGCGAGATAAAATCGCGCTCTTTGCTGAAGTCGTCTTCCGGCTCATGGCTTAACAGCTGGTTCGCTTCGCCTTCTGTCGTTACGCCATTCGCCCCCTTCAACTTTTTAAATTTCGATTTCACCAGCAATTTGGTCAGCGCCGTGTTCTTGAAGTTTGTATCGATGATCAATACCTTCTTCTGAATCAGGCTCAGCGAAAATGCCAGGCCTAAAATGGTAAAGGTCTTACCCTCACCCTGCTTCATACTGGTCACCAGGATCACCTTGGCGTTCTGACGCTCGATCTCAAAGCGCAGCTTGCGGATCAGCTGTTTGAAGGTCAGCAGGTTGTTATCCGTAATGTTTTTATCGAACAGGAAGGCAAAGTCTGTGTTGCCCTTGATCACGTTCAGCGTACCCGCCAGGCTCATGTTAACCGACTTCTGGAAGTAGAACGGCGACTTCACGCGGGTGTCTACAAACTCCAGGAAGATGATGGTGAACGCGCACAGAAAGAAACTGGCTACACCGGCCAGCAATGTTACGACGATTGTCTTAGACGGCTCATGTTCCGCCGGCGGCAGGCCGCGCAAAATTACGCGCAGCGGGTTACCGACGTTCGCCGTGTTCTGTGCCAGGTTATACTTCTCCTGCGCTTCGCGGTACTCCTGCGTGGCAACATCGATCTCGCGTTGAATATCGGCCAGAATTGCCTCCTTGCTGGTTAAACCCGACACATTGTAGCGCAGCGCATTCAGTTTCGAAGTAAGCGAAGCCAGGCTGGCTTCCGACACTTCCAGGGAAGTTTCATATTCCGCTTTCTTTTCGAGCAGATCACGCACCTTGGCGGCGGGGCTCACGCCGGCGTCACTGCTGGTGGTGGCGGACGCGCTGCTCATCGCACTATATTGGTCGCGCAAGGTCTTGATCGAATCCAACAGCCTTCGGTCGGAAGAGCCACCCGCGATATAGCGCGAATTCATTTCGTTGATGGCATTCCTGAGGCGTACGATCTTATGATTGTCATTCCCCCGGTTTTCCGTCGTACCAACGCCGCTCAGCTGCCCGATCTGTTTGTCGAGACGGCGGATCGAAAGACGGTACTGATTGATATCCGACTCCACTTCCGTGCGACGTTTTTCCAGATCGCTGATCTGGTCGATGTTCGTCGCGCTTTGCAGCTCGATGTTCAATACGTTGTTCGCCTCTTTATACTGGCGCATTTTCTCACCCAGAATGTCGAGCGTTTCTTTTTTCTGCGTCACCAGGTCTTTGAAGAAGTCCACCGACTCGTTCGAACGTTCATTTTTGGCAACGCGGTTGTAGCGCAGGAATTCGTCCGCCAGCGTGTTGACCATAAAGGCCGACAGCCGCGGGTTTTCCGACAAATACTCCACGGAGACAAAGTCGGTAAAGTTGACGCGCTTCACAGCCAGGCTTTTCCGCAGCGACTTGGCATCATAACCATACTCTTTCAACAAGCCGGACACGCGGCGCTCATCCGAGTTGCTGGCATTAAGCATGGTCATGGAATCGGCCTTGGCCTGCAATATCTTTTCGGCAATTTCCAGGAATGCTTTGTTACGAAGTGTTTCCGGGTTCTTGGGGCTACGGAAGGGGGCGTGGTCTTGCAAGTCGTGCAGCATGAGGCGGTACGACAGCAGGCCGATGGCCTGCGGCGAGTTGATCGACTCGATCAGGTTGTTAAACTTTACATCCGCTTCGTACAGACTGAAGCGCTCGTCGCTGACACGAACCTGCTCATTGATGGTGAACCCGGTCGCCAGTTGCAAGGTAGACCGGAATTCACGGGCGGCCGTGAACTTGTAGTAAAAGGCGATGGAGGCAGCTACCGTCGGCACCAGTATCAAAATCCATTTTCTCCGCAGCAAAAGCCTCCAAATAACCAGAACATCCATAGTGAATCCTTATAAAAGTACCAATTTAAGCAATGAGCTATCTTTTGTAAAATAAAATTTCGACCAACCCGGTTTGACTGGCATTTCTGTCTGCGCTTCCTTGCGAAACAATGGTATGATACTCCAATCCGTTACTGATAAAAAAGTCACGTATTGACGCAGCACGCATCCGCGCAAGCTCCAGGCCGTATCCCTCCGATCCGGTCCTGTCTGAATATCCTATCAGCCGTAATGCAACATCCTTTCGGGACGCCACCTTGTTGGCGATAAAAAACAGTAATTCGCGCGAATTGTCTTCCACTTGAAACGATCCCGGAGTAAACTTGATCCGTGTATCAAGTTTCAGGCCCAACAACGCCTGAATTTCAGCGCTCGTCAGATAAACCTCTTTGGACTTCACTGAATCCGCTTTCGGTACAGTTTGGTAAGCGTTTTCGGCGGCAGTTTGTTGCACCGATGCCACACTTTTTTGTTTATTAACGGAAGCCCGGTAGATATCGCTGAATTTACCCTCGCGATTGCTGGCAAAAAATGCCACACTATCGCCATACAGGGAAAAATACGCATCAAATCCTTTCGTGTTGATCGGCTCGCCCAGGTTCCTGGGCGCCGACCAGGTCTCCCAGTTGTCGTACATCCGGTCGCTGTAGAACACGTCGGCATCGCCCTTGCCTGCATGCCCGTCGCTCGAAAAGTACAGTCGCTTTTTGTCGGCCGACAAAAACGGTGAGATCTCAAAACCACTTGTATTGATCGTAGGCCCCATATTCTTTGGCTTGGCCCATTGTCCGTTTGCATTCTTGGTGCTTACGTACAAATCCTCCTGCCCACGGCTATCAGCTCCCTTCATCGAAAAGATGATAACATCGAAATCGGGTGATACATACGGACTGAAAAAACCCTGCGAATCGATCCCCTCCACAGGCACCAATTCGGGAGTAGTCCAACCCGACGACAATAGCTTAGAAAAATAAATGCCATTGATCTTTTTGGTCGACGAAGTATTGAGCAAATACAGTACGTCACCCTTAGCCGAAATGCCCACCACTGCCTGGCTGCCACGATTGTTAAAGCTCACCTTGCGGTTGTCGCTTTTCTGCCAGCCGCGACGGGCCGCATCAACCGTACTCACCCACACATCCGTGCCGGAGTATTTGCCGCCGATATTTGATGGGTGCATAAACCGCGTGAAATACAACGTCGCACCATCCGGTGAAAGCAGCGGCATCGATTCCTCGAACTCCGAGTTTACCGTACCCGGCAGTTTCTGAACGGTCTGGAAGCTTATGTCCTGGCCGAATGCGCGTACAGACAGGCAAGCGATCAGGAAAAACGTGGATCTTACCATGTATACTGACGCTGGCTTTTGAAATTGTTAAGACGTAGAGACAGCACCAGGTCGTGGCTGCCGTCATTAAATTGTTTAAATTCGCCTACAGACATTTCGTATGAATAACCGGCTCCTATCACCGGGGTAAAATCAAATCCTAATTGCAATACGGCGGCCTTGATATCGCGGTATGTCAACCCCACCCACGCGCGTTGGCCGATGTCCGCCTTCACGCTATAGTCTATCAAAAACGAGTTATCCATTTGCATAATGGCCAGCACACTCGGCTTTACTACAAAATCCGCACCCGCCGGCAACGCAAGTCCAAACTGGCCGGTGGCGCGATAATACGACGATGAAAAATTTACCTCCGAGGCTTTCAGCACGTGCGTCACAATAGGCAGATACGAAACGCCCAAATAAAAGTTCTGACCATATAACAACATGCCCCCGCGCACACTCAGGTTGGTCTGTTTAGACGATCCATTCATCAAATACTCATAGAACGGATCGGCGTCAGGCTCCCGGCCCAGATAGATGCCATCCTTGTCCAGGTTGATCTGTTCGATCAAACCCGTCACGCCGGCCGACAGCCGGACCTTCTTTGAAAGCGGATAATGCATGGAGTATGTCAGGCCGCCACCCAAACGCTCCACGAGGCCAACCTTTTCATTAAACACATTCACGCCCGCGCCAATGATCATGCGTTTGCCCGCCGGAGCGAATCCCGGCCGCGATACCGCTTTGGCGTTGCTGGGCCGCAACGTATTCGTCGAAATATCCAACGGTTGCTTGAGCCTGAAATTAGCCAGCAGGTTTACAAACTTCGGGGAGTTCTCGCCATAGCTCGTCATTTGCTGACGATACCCCAGCTTCACATCCGTAAAGTCCTCCACCCCGCTAAACGCCGGGTTGTACACCGGCGCGAACTGGAACATCTGCCCGCTGTTGGGAATATATTGCCCCCGGACAGTCCATACCAATACAAAAATAAATATACCTGTAAACGTTAATCTCATGCGAATTATTTCAGGATGGTAACAATGCCTTTGTACCGTTTATTGCCGTACTGAAGATCGATCGTATAGTAATACGTATCGGGTGGCAATGCTTCACCTTTGATGGTGCCGTCCCACGACGCCGAAAAACCTTTAGACTCGAACACCAGCCGGCCGCGTTTGTCGTACACGCGAGTCTTGGACTGTTCGTACTGCGCCGGGTTGCTGTTGTCGGCGTCAACGATCTTCCACACGTCGTTGCTGCCGTCGCCATTGGGTGTAAAGGTGTTCGGAATGTCGATGTCCTGGAAAGTGTAGACCAATTTGATCGGCCGCTCCTTCGTTTCACTGGAAAGGTTGCCGTCAAAGACGTTGATGTATACATTCTTCGTCGCGTCTTCAATTTCATCAAAGTTGACGTAGACGTACTGAATGCTGCGAATCGCGTCAATATACTCCTGGATCGTGGCTTCGCCCGCCAGCAACAACGTCCCGGCCTGCTGATTGTAGTTCCCCGTGATCTTACCCGTGTTGGTGAACACCAGCCGGTCCTTTTCCAAATCGAAGGTCTGCAGACGGAAGCCAATCTCGGCGCTGGCCAACGTGGTGTTATCGGGGTCGGTAATGGTAAAGGTCTTTGTAATCGGCTGCGGCGTTTCTTCCGCTATCTCGTGCTCGAGGGGTTCTGTTTCGAGTTCAGTGATGACCGGAGCATCGTTCACCGGTGTAACCGTCAGCTCCACCCGGGCGCTGTCAACGCTATAGCTCATGCCGTCACTGGCCTTCCAATACAGCGTATCCTGACCGACGAAGTCTTGCGCCGGACGGTATACAATGTTGGGAAGTGACGAAGCCGCAATACGGGTAGCCGGCGTAATAGCCGTTCCGTTCAACAACAAATCTCCATGCCGCGGCATGACCGGGAACTGCACTTCGGCCAGCACATCGCCCTGATCCGGGTCGGAGAACGCGCCCGTATAAGCAGCTTCTTCAAAAGCTTTAGATTGGTCCTCCTCTAACGTCATAACCACGGGCTGTACCACCGGCCGGCGGTTTACCTTCAGGGTAAACTCCTGCGTAGCCAATACCTTGCTGCCTTGTTTGATCTGCAGCGTCACGACACTGCTGGCGGGAACATCGGCACCCGGCGTACCACTTAAACGCGCCCTATTTTTACCGGTCGAGGTCAGCGTTGCCCAGGCCGGCTTTTGTGCTGCCGCGATCGTCAACGTCGGATCTACGTCGGTAATGGTAATATCGTATACATACGGCGTCTGGCGGACCGCCACTGTCACAGGCGTTGACGTGAAGTTCACTTCGACGACATTGACCGTAAAGGTCTGCGTATATGAATTCCGGTTCGGCGACACATTCGAGCCATTGTCAACCACGTTGACGGTAACAACCACCGTGCCCGTAGCATCCGGCTCAACATTGTATTTAAGCGTCGCTTGTTTGCCCGTACCATTATAAGTAATGGTAGGCGATGAGACGATGTTGGTATTACCCGAAGAGACAAACCATGTCAGCTGCTGCGCATCTTCACCGGCACCCTTGGTTACGCCTGTAATCGTGATTGTTTGCGCGCCGGAATTTTCCAACACAACCTGATCGGATATTGGGTCGAAGGCCGGCGGGTCGTTGATACCATCCACGGAAACGGTGATGGTCGCCGTATTAGAGGTTGCGCCCGAGTTGTCGTTCACCCGGTAGTTGGCAGTGGTCGAGCCGCTGAAGTTGGTCGCCGGCGTAAACGTCACAGACCCGTTGGTATTGGCCGTAAAGGTCCCCCCTGTATTTGTAAAGCTTCCCTGTATACCGGCCTGTGAAGTGTTCAGGTCGACCGTGGCCGGATCGATTGTGCCGTCCGCGTCTGTATCGTTGGCAATGACGCTAAAGGTAACAGCGGTGTTTTCGCTGGTCGTCGCGGCATCTTCCTTAGCCACCGGGGCATCGTTCTGAGGCTCGATCGTTACTGTGATGGTGGCCGCGTTCGACACCACACTCTGATTGTCGTTTACTGTATAGCTTGCAGCAGCCGTACCGGTATAATTCTCGCTGGGTTTAAAACTCACCACCCCACTGCCGTTGACTGTAAACGTACCGCCGGGGCCGGCTGTCGTAAATGTATTTTGAATGCCGGCGGTCGACGGATTCAGATCGACCGAGCCGGTGTTCAATCCGTCGTCATCATCATCATTGTCGAGCACCCGGATCGTCACCGTAACATCCTCTTTCGTAGTAGCGGCATCGTCGTTGGCCACCGGGGCATCGTTCACGGAATTGACCGTAACGGTAATCGCCACCGCATTAGACTCTGCACCTTCGTTGTCCGGCACGCGATAGTTCGTCGTGGCCTTGCCGCTATAACCAGTCGTCGGCGTAAAGGTTACCACCCCCGCGCTATTCGCCGCAAAGGTACCGCCGGTAACGGTCACCGGGTTTTGAATACCCGCCGCGGCCGTATTCAAGTCCACCTTCGTAGCATCGAGGGTGCCGTCAACATCTTTGTCGTTCGCCAGAATCGTGATCGTAACCGCTGTATTCTCAGGCGTAGTGGCTGCATCGGCCACCGCCACGGGCTTGTCGTTTACCGACGTTACTGTAACCGTGATCTTGGCAGCGTTCGAAGTCGCGCCAACATTGTCGTCGACAGCATAGGTAATCGTCGTTACCCCAAAGACATCCTGCGCGGGTGTAAACCGAACCGTGCCCGATGTGGGAATGGTAAACGTACCGTTGTCGGTGGTAAAGGAGTTCTGAATGCCCGGAGTACCGGTGTCCAGGTCGACAGTAGCGGCGTTGATCGTACCGTCGGGGTCACGATCGTTCTGCACCACGTTGAGCTGCACCGGTGTATCCTCCGGTGTAGTAACAGCGTCGTCGGCGGCGATGGGCACACTGTTCACGGAATTAACGTTGATGCTGATCGTCGCGGCGTTCGAAGTCGCCCCCGCGTTGTCCCGCACCGTATAGGTGGTCGTGGCAATGCCATTGTAGTTTTCATTTGGGTCGAACGTAACCACACCACTGCTGTTAACCGTAAAGATACCCGCGCTCGTCGTGATAGACGTTTGGATGCCGGTCTGTGATGTATTCAGGTCGACCGTGCCGATATTCAGCGAACCGTCAATATCGATGTCGTTCTCCAGCACATTGACCGTTACGGTTTCGTTCTCTTCGGCAGCCGCCAGATCGTTGTTTGCCACGGGCGGGTCGTTTACAGAGTTGACGGTAATGGTGATCGTCGCCGCGTTGGAGACACCACCTTCATTGTCCGCTACCGTATACCGCGCCGTGACCGTACCAAAAAAGTTTTTAGCAGGCACATACCGGATCGTGCCCGTCGAGTTCACCGTGTTGATCGTACCCCCGGCGACATCCACCGTATTTTGGATACCGGCCGATGACGGATCGAGGTCCACCGTAGAAGGTTGCAGGGAACCATCGACATCGCGGTCGTTCGTCAGAATGTTAAATGTTGCCTCCTGGTCCTCGTCCGTAGAGAACGCATCGTTGGTCGCCACCGGCAGATCGTTCACGTTCGAGACAGTAATGGAGATCGTCGCCGCGTTAGAGGTTTCCCCGTCGTTGTCGTTTACCGTGTAGGTGATGGAAGCGGTACCGATAAAATCTTTCGCCGGCGTGAACGTCACCACGCCGTTCGTGTCGACACTCCAGTTACCCTGGTCCGTGTTGTTGGATTTTTGAATGCCCGGCGAGCCGGTATTCAGATCGACGGAATTGGCGTTGATGGTGCCATCGTCTGTATCATTCTCGAGAACGTTGATCGTTACCGCGGTCTCTTCCTGTGTAGCGCCGTTGTCGCCGCGAGCCTGCGGTGCATCGTTTACGCCGATCACCGTAAAAGTAATCGTGGCAATGTTCGACGCCGCGCCGCTGTTATCGCTTACGCGATATGGAAGAGGAGCCTGTCCCACAAAACCTGCTACGGGTGTAAAAGAAACCACGCCGTTGCCGTTCACCGACCAGTTCCCCTGATCGGTTGTATGGGAGCTCTCGATGGCGACGGTGCCCGTATTTAAGTCGACCGAGCCTTTATTAATAGTACCATTCCCATCAAGGTCCGTATCGTTGGCAATAACGTCTACCGTACCCGTAGTCTCTTCATTGGTGCTCGCCGCATCGTCTTTTGCCTCCGGCGCATCGTTGACGTTGTTTACCGTAATCGTAATAGTAGCCTGATTAGAAGTAGCGCCGCCCGCATCGCGCACCGTATACGCCAGCGTGGCCGGGCCGACAAAGTTTAAGACCGGCGTAAAGGATACTACTCCATTATTATCGACGCTCCATGCCCCCGCATCCGTCGTCGTGCTTTGATCGATGGCATCTGTGGATACGATCAGGTCGACCGTGCCGGCATCTACCGGTCCTTCGTTATCCGTATCATTTTGGACAACGTTGATCGTCACGTTGCTCTCCTCTGCCGTTTGCCCGGCATCGTCGTTCGCTACCGGAGGATCGTTCACGGCGTTTACCGTAATCGTAACCGTCGCGATATTCGAGAGCTCTTCTTCGGTGTCGCGTACGGTATAGGTTATCGACGCCGCACCCGAAAAATCATCGTTGGGCTCGAACGTCAGTTCACCCTGATTGTCTACACTCCACTCGCCGGCATCCGTGCTGTTATCATTCTGGCGACCCGGGCGACCCGGATCGAGGTCGACCGTGCCGGGGTCGATGCCTATTGCATCGTCTGTATCGTTTTCAAGAATGAGGATCGTTACCTGCCCGCCTTCGGCCACCACCCCCGTGTCATCGTTTGCCACGGGACCGCTGTTGATCACGGTGATCGTGATTTGCCCGGGCAGCAGAAAGCCGCTGATGCTATAACTAAGGGTTGCCGTGCCAGAGAAACCGGCCGCCGGTGTAAAGGTCAGGTCGCCCGTGTCTGTTACGGAATATTCACCATCATTATTAGAGACGGTTTTTTGTGCACCGGGAGAAAATATACTTGGATCGAGATCGATCGTGGCAGGATCTGCATTATTATTGGCTTCGATATCGTTCGTAGCGATATTGAACGTCACTGCCACGCCCACGGGCGTAGAAGCATTGTCACCCGGCGCGATCAGCTGGCCAAATACGGCCGAGGTCACGAGGGAGAGCAGTAAAGGTAATGTTTTTGGCAAAAAACGCATATTCCAACTAAAGACCGACAAAAATAACAAATATATCGGTACTGTATTCCGACAAAATTCTATTTGTAACTCTTAGTTTCGTGGTTTAATCGCTTTAAAAACAATGATTCGTACGCTTCTCGTGATTTTTTGGCTTGGCATGTTGACTGTTGGCTATACATATGTAGGATACGGCATGATTATTTACATTTTGAGCAAGCTCAAGCGCCGCGCTTCTCCTGTAACTATACAGAATGACAGCGAGTTACCCGTAGTCACGCTGCTGGTCGCAGCCTATAACGAAGAGGCCTACATCCTCGATAAAATCCACAACACCCTCGCCCTGGATTATCCAAAAAATAAGCTGAAGCTCTTTTTTGTTACCGATGGCTCGAACGACCGAACCCCTGAAATAATCCGGAATTTTCCGGAGATTGAAGTGTTCCACTCACCGGAGCGCCGCGGAAAGATTCATGCCGTAAACCGTGTCATGAAGCATGTTTCAACACCCATCGTCGTGTTTTGCGATGCCAACACCGCCCTCAACCCCGAAGCGCTCAAGCTGATTGTACGCCACTATCAGGATCCGACCGTCGGCGGTGTGGCCGGTGAAAAACGTATCCTCTCCAAAGACAAGGACAATGCCTCCGGATCAGGCGAAGGCCTCTACTGGAAATATGAATCTTTCCTGAAAAAGAAAGATGCCGAGGTCCACTCCATCGTGGGAGCCGCGGGCGAGCTGTTCTCCATTCGCACCGGGCTGTTTGAAGAGCCCGCCGAGAACATGCTGATCGAAGACTTCTACCTGTCGCTGCGCATTGCCGCAAACGGCTATCGCTTCGCGTACGAGCCCGATGCCTTCGCCAGCGAGACGGCGTCCGCCTCCGTAGGTGAAGAATGGAAACGCAAAGTGCGGATCTCCGCCGGCGGCTTCCAGGCCATGTACAAGCTCTCCTATCTCCTCAACCCCTTCCGGTATGGCATCCTCACCTTTCAATATGTATCGCACCGCGTCTTGCGCTGGACATTGGCGCCGCTCTTCCTGCCGTTAATCTTGTTAAGCAGTTTATACCTGGCTATGCAGGGCTTTGGCTTCTACCAGATGATGTTTGTTGCCCAGGTGGCATTCTACCTGCTGGCCGCCCTGGGGTATGCCCTGCGCGACCGGAAGATTGGCATCAAAGGCTTTTTTGTACCCTATTATTTTGTCGTGATGAACCTGTCGGTTTATGCGGGCCTGGTGCGCCTGCTGCGCGGACGGCAATCCGTAGTATGGGAAAAAGCTAAACGTGCAGAAGCATAAGCAGCAACTTTCCATTTTGATCCATCCACAATCTCACTATTTTTGTAGCCCTTAAATCGTTAGAACCTATGGGACGCATATTCGAAAAACGAAAACATAAAATGTTTGCCCGCTTTGACAAGATGGCCAAAGCGTTTACCCGTATCGGCAAGGATATCGCCATTGCCGTAAAGCACGGTGGTCCGCTTCCGGAGAACAATCCCAAGCTCCGTATGGCGATGCAAAACGCCAAGGGTGTGAACATGCCCAAAGAAAAGGTCGATGCGGCCATCAAACGTGCCTCTTCGAAAGAGGAAAAAGATTTCCAGGAAGTAACCTACGAAGGATACGCACCGCACGGTGTGCCGATCATGGTAGAATGCGCCACCGACAACCCCACCCGCACCGTAGCCAATGTCCGCCTGCACTTTTCCAAAGGGCATGGCAGCATGGGTAACTCCGGCTCGGTAGGCTTTATGTTCGAGCGCAAAGGCGTCTTCAAATTCGATCCCGCCAAGATCAACGTAGACGAGCTTGAGCTCGACCTGATCGACGCCGGCGCCGACGACATCGACCAGCAGGAAGAGGAAGTCATCATCTACACCAAGTTCACCGAGTTCGGCCACATGGCCAAGTTCCTCGAATCGAAACACCTCGAACCCAAAAGCTCCGAGCTGCACTACATTCCGACAACAACAAAAGAGCTCAGCGAGGAAGAAACGGACGAAGTCCTAAAACTGGTAGAAACCCTCGAAGCCGACGACGACGTACAGAGTGTATACCATAACCTGGCATAACGCGAAGGCGCATACAACATCAAAAGCGTTGCCCCATCGGTGACGCTTTTTTTATTGCCTGGCTGCTGCCGACAGCGTCAGCTTATTATCCACCATGCGATTATTATACTGCTGAATAATAGCCCGCATCTTCTTCTCCATCCCCTGCACTACATCCGGAAATTGCTTAACAACATTCTCCTGCAACATGCGATCGGTTTTATAGTTATACAACGACAACGCCCGGCGGCCATCGAATTGCATGAGATAATCGCCCTGGTAAAGCTGGTATACATCGTCTTTATAATTCCAGGCGACCTCATCCGTCGAATGAAAGGCGTCACGGCCAAAGGCAATGTAATCATGCGGATAGCCCAGATAGCCCAACACCGTCGGCATAATATCCGACTGTTGCACCAGCCCCGGCTCCAGACCCACCAGGCTATTGTCAGGCCGGTAAAAGAAGATCGGGATCGAAAACAACCCGCGGGCTGTACGGCTATCGTCGAACATAATGTTAGACGAGGTATGATCGGCCGTGATCACAAACAGCGTATTCTTAAACCAGGGGTACTTCGATACCGTATGGAAGTATTGGCGCAGCGACTCGTCCGTATATTGAATACACTTCAGGATCGGCTCACGTCCTCCCGTAAAACGGGCCTTATATTCGTCAGGCACATTAAAGGGATGGTGCGACGATACAGAGAAGAAGGCTGAGAAAAATGGCTCGTGAAAATCGCGCTGGGTATGCGCCATGAATTGTAAAAATTTGTCATCCCAGATTCCCCACCAGCCATCAAAGTCTGCATCGTTGCCATACTCGGTCATGCCGTAGTAATGCTCGATGCCCGCAATATTCATAAACGCCTGAAAGCCCATGGAGCCATTCGGCGCCCCATGAAAGAAGGAGTTGTGATACCCTTCACCCCGCAGAATCGTACCGAGGCTGTTGATCTTGTTGCCCGAGAAAGGCGACAACACATACGGCACGCCCATCGAAGGCACACTGGCAATAACCGACGGCAACGCATCGATGGATTTACGCCCACTCGCCAGTGAATACGTATACGACCGACTGTGTTGCAGCAAAGAATCCAGGAAAGGTGTATAGCCTTTATAGGTGCCGTTCTCGCGGTCGTGGTTAAAGAAACCAACAAACTCTTTTGAGAAGCTTTCCAACACCAGCACCACCACATTCAGCTTACGCATAGCACCGGAGTCCGCCCCGTGGCGCACCGGCGAGAACACGGAGTCCAGCTCCGCCTCGTCGGCAAAGTAGTGCACCTTCTTGATCTTCGTCTTACCCAGGGTGCGGTATAACGCAAACGGCGTATTCAGTACCAACGGCACATCCTTGGGGTCGCGCACATATTTGCCGGCGTCGTTCAGGGTAATGGGCCGCGTGCTGTGCTGAAAGCCTCCACGAATACCGCCGATCGTTAAATACGCCACGCCCAGCATCGCCGCCAGACCGGAGATATAAAACAGCCACTTATTTCGCATCAACGGCCCCTGTACACGCGTCCTGTTATACAGCCACACCATCAATACGATCAGTCCGATCCACCACAGGGTAGCATGCCAGTAGTCGAGCAGAAAGCGGCCCAACAGCCCGCCCATATTTTGCTCATGCTCAAACTGCTGGAAGATATCCGCCGTGGTACGCCGTCCGGTAAACTTGAAATAAATGAAATCCGATACGTTGGCCGCCAGCGCAATGCCGTTGAAAACAAAGAAGATCCATTTCACCACCGCCTGATATCCCGCCCGGAAACGGATCTCCAGCGGCACGATCATCAGCACCAGCACCAGCATGTTGGTATACAGCACGGCCGTCAGGTCAAACCGAAGGCCGCCGACCAGGATCTCGAAAAAAGTGCCGGTCGTCAGGTCCGCAAAGTAGTCGCGGTTGTACAGGTAGAAACCCACCCGGCAAAGTGAAAACAGAAACATGGCCAGCAAAAGCCGTAAAAAAAGCACCCACCAGATATTGGTGCGTACCAGGAGTTCTCTCACCTTCAAATTCATGTGTTACCGGGGCAAATGACCTTGCGATTTAGGCATTTTTCGGGAAATCCAGATAAAAGGAGGCGATTCGAGCTCTATTTGTAAACCATCCCATACTTTTCCGCAGTGAGTGAGTATTCTTCTTCAGTTCTTTCCTTGGCGGGCATTCCGACCGGCGTACCATTCTCTATAAAAAATTCTTCAAAACCGGCTGGTGAATACTGAAAAATCATTTGCAGCTCCTCGCTGCCGGTATTATCTAATCCATGCCACGTTCCCCTCGGAACAAATGCGACAGCGCCCGTCTTTACTTCAATAAGCTGGTCTCCTAAAATAAGGGTGCCTTGCCCCCTGTGAATAAAAATCAGCTCATCGTTATTTAAATGCTTGTGGACACGCATTTTCGCTCCGGGTTTCATTGTCTCCCTGCAAAAGGAGATACCCTTTATACCATGCCTGGCTTTAGAAATTTTTATGGAAATTGGCACCTTGCGTCTGGTCAGAATATGGATTCCCTCATCTTCATGCACAACGATCCCCACATCCTTGTCTTCGGAGGATTGAGCTAAACCGACTTTAGGTAGTTTGGCAAAGAATGCAGTAAAAATTCCCATAAGCCCAAACTGTAGAAATTTCCTGCGTGGTGGTTGTCGTTGTTTCATACTTTAAGATATTAAGAAAAAAACCGTTACTCTCTGTAAGACTGAGTAACGATGGAGAAAAGGCTAAACTGACACCGTACATACAGCGTCCTATTCTACTACATCGTCCCGGGTATGGCACTTCAGCCATAAATTTGTAGCTTTGCAATCTCTATTGCACCGTCTCGAAGACAGCGCCAATGACCCGACTTTACCTCTTTATTTTTTGCCTGTCTTCCCCCCTCTGCGCACTTTTTGCACAAGATCAGTCCGTTTCCATCGGCCTGTTCACCGGCATCACGGCCACCCATACCTGGGACACCGGCATTGACCGCGACGCCCGCTACAGCGCGATGCACAATTTGCGCTTCGCCCCCATTTCCATTAATTACTCCCTTGACTACGAAGGCTTTGGATTCTTTATCAACCCCGGGCTGGTCAACATCGGGCAGAACTTTCAGGTGGTGAATACCTCCGGCGGCTACGTCGGCACGCGCAAGGTGCACCAGCAGTATCTCAACATTCCGCTCGCCGTACGCCTGCATTTGATAGACCTCGACTTTTTCCGGTTAAGCCTCGTGGGCGGCGGCAGCATGGCCTTCCTGCTGGACGGCAGCGAAAAGATCGAGCACGACGCGACGCGGTTGCGCTTCCCCTCGCAAGTATATCCCCTCCTCCCCTCCGACTATTCGATTGAATATGACGGCGTTGCCACGCCCCCGGTAGACGACTACACGCTGCTGCAAAAAAGCGACTTCCGCTCTTATCAAGTCTTTGCCTTGCTTGGCTTTCGCGCGGACTGGAATGTATCCGACGCCTGGCGCATTTCGGCAGACATTCGCGTCAACTATGGCATCCTGGATCCACGCTCGCCGGCGTACCTGGAGAAGCTGAATCGGTACGAGACCCTCTATGACCTGCCCGGGCGCCGCCACGACACCTACGCGCTGGTCGGTTTTGGCGTCTCCCGCTACTTCTCCATTGCGGATCACGCAAACAACGGTCGCAAACAAACCAAGGGCACACCCAAGCGAAAAAACGGCAAAAATCCCTGGCCGGGGCCACGCAGGAAGAAGCCGCGCAGTTAGCGTCGGTTCTTTTATCTTTACCGGAAGGCCGCCCCTGCTATGCTAAAAATCGATTCGCACACGCACATTTTGCCGGAGACATTGCCCCGCTGGACAGACAAGTTCGGCTACGGCGATTTTATTCACCTGGAACACCACCGCCCCGGCTTCGCCCGCATGATGCGTGGCAACCGGTTCTTCCGCGAGATCGGCGAGAACTGCTGGAACCCACAATTGCGCATCGAAGAATACGCCCGGTTTGGCACCCAGGTACAAGTGGTGTGCACCATCCCCGTCATGTTTGCCTATTGGGCCAAACCCCAGGATGGCCTCGACATCGCGCGGTTTCTGAACGATCACATTTCCGACTTAATACAAGCGTATCCCAAAAACTATCTGGGCCTGGGCACCATCCCTATGCAGGACACCGCGCTGGCCATCGGCGAGCTGGAACGCTGCCGGCAGCTGGGCTTACACGGTATCCAGATCGGCTCGAACGTCAACGACTTGAACCTCAACGAGGAACGTTTCTTCCCGATCTTCGAAGCCTGCCAACGGCTCAACCTGGCAGTGCTGATCCATCCGTGGGAAATGATGGGGGAAAAAAGCATGCAGCGCTATTGGTTGCCGTGGCTGGTAGGCATGCCGGCGGAGACGACGCGGGCCGCGTGCTCGCTGATCTTTGGCGGGGTATTTGAAAGACTTCCGCAGCTGCGCGTTAACTTCGCCCACGCGGGCGGATCGTTCCTGACCTCGATCGGGCGCATCCAGCATGGGTTTGATTGCCGCCCCGACCTGGTGGCGATCGACAACGCGGTGCCTCCACGCGACTACCTGGGCCGCTTCTGGGTAGACAGCGTTACGCACGACCCGCTGCTGCTGGAATACGTGCTCAAGGTGCAGGGCTCACAGCGCATCACCCTCGGATCGGACTATCCTTTTCCGCTGGGCGACCTGGAGATCGGCACTTTTATTGAAAAAATGAATTTGGATACAAGCGTGAAAGAAGACATCTTTCACCGGGCCACGCTCGCGTGGCTGGACATACGAAAAGAACGGTTTGATTAAATGACGGCATACTTCGACAAGCACCCGGTCACAACGCTGGCCACCTTCCTGTTACTGCTCCTGGCAACCGCCCGCACCACGCACGCCCAAAGCACTGACAAAATGCGGCAGCAGGAATACATCCAGCAACAGGAACAAGCAAAAAAAGCCATGCTCATGCGCGAGCTGGACTCGGGGGTATATTTTATGGACAATGGCCAGTATGCTGCCGCCGATAAAAAATTCCGGTATGTGCTGGAGAACATCAAGAGCGTTCCCTCCGACCTGACCTACTATTTCGGTAAGAACTCCTTCTACCAGGCCCAATACAAACAAAGCATCGACTGGCTTAATAAATACATCCAGCTGAAAGGCACCAATGGACAATATTCCTCGGACGCCATCCAATGGAAAAAACTAGCCGAAGCAGAATACCTCAAAGAGAAGTCAAAGGCGTCCCAAAACGTGGCCGACGTACTCTCTGCCGACTACGACATCGACTGTGGCCCCACCGGCAAGGTGATCTGCCCCGTGTGCAAAGGCGACCACGTCACCATCAAAAAAGGGGCCTTCGGCGATGAATACAAAACCTGCGTGTATTGCAACGAGCAGGGCATTCTGACGTGCGAGGAGTACAACCTGCTGATCCGCGGGCAGCTAAAACCCAAGAACTGACCCGGCTGACATTTGTCAGCGCCGCGACTCATACTTTTCACGTATCTTTGCCGCCGATTAACCTGCAATTAATCGCATGGCATTGTACAACCGCATTGACGGCCGCGTTCTCAAGGAGAAGATGCTGGCCACCCCGGAAAAACGGGTCACGATTTCCTTCTACAAATATCACCACCTGGCCGACCCTGTCGCCTTCCGCGACCAGCTATACAGCGACTTCGAAGCCCTGGGTGTATTCGGCCGGATCTATATAGCGTCCGAAGGCATCAATGCGCAGGTCAGCATTCCCGCACACCAATTCGAGATCTTCCGCGACCACCTGTACGCCATCGACTGGATGAATGGCCTGCGCCTGAACGTTGCCGTCGAAGACAACGGCAAGTCCTTCTTCAAGCTCAAGATCCTGGTGCGCAAAAAGATCGTGGCCGACGGCCTCGACGATAGCACCTTCGATGTAACGAATACCGGCACCCACGTAGATGCCGAGGCATTCCATAAGCTCGCGGATGACCCGAACACCATCATCATCGACATGCGCAATCACTATGAAAGCGAGGTTGGCCACTTCAAAGGCGCGATCCTTCCCAACGTAGACACTTTCCGCGAAGAGCTGCAGGTAGCCGAAGACCTGATGCGCGACCAAAAAGACAAAAATCTGCTGATGTATTGCACCGGCGGCATCCGCTGCGAAAAAGCCAGCGCCTGGATGAAGCACATCGGATTTAAGAATGTATTTCAGCTCAACGGCGGCATCATCAAATACGCACAGGAAATCAAGGACAAAGGAATCGAGAGCAAGTTCATTGGAAAGAACTTCGTCTTCGACGAGCGCTTAGGCGAGCGCATCACCGAGGACATCATCGCCGTATGTCACCAATGCGGCAAACCCTGCGACGATCATACTAACTGTATAAACGATGGTTGTCATTTACTCTTCATTCAATGTAATGATTGTAAAAAAGAATTCAATAACTGCTGCTCGCCGGAGTGC
This sequence comes from Dawidia cretensis, assembly GCF_018598175.1. Taxonomy (GTDB): domain Bacteria; phylum Bacteroidota; class Bacteroidia; order Cytophagales; family Cyclobacteriaceae; genus Ohtaekwangia; species Ohtaekwangia cretensis. The sequence continues at coordinate 159,557 of NZ_JAHESE010000002.1, read as the reverse complement.
AAGGACATTGTAGCCTTGCCGGAAGAAGTTCAAAAAGAACTGCGCCGCGGCATTACCAAAGAGCGGCAAGTGTTCAAAAAGGGCCGCAAGAAAACAGTGTGAGAGCGAAGATTTTGCTGGCGCAGTCTTCCGACCGAAGGGAGGGCGACTTGTGCCTGTCTAATGGCAGTCTTCAGACTGCCATCGAGGTCACATGTAACCGGTGGTCATTAGATTGGCATCCGTCGAGGTTCTCCGCCAGTCTGAAGACTGGCATTTGGGGTAGGTCCAAGTCGCCCTCCCTTCGGTCGGAAGACTTGAACCAGAACGCAGCAATCATTAATGTTGCCATGTCAAATCGCCCGACATGACCATTCGCATAGGCATTATTAATGTTTCAGATCGCGCCAGCCAGGGAATCTATGAAGATATCCCCGGCAAGGCCATCGCCCAGACTTTACAAGAATACCTGACCAGCCCCTGGGAACAGGAATATGCCGTGATTCCGGATGAGCAGCACCTGATCGAGCAGACGATGATCGACATGGCCGACAATCGCGGCTGCTGCCTGATCATTACCTCGGGTGGCACCGGCCCTGCCTTGCGCGATGTTACGCCGGAGGCCACCGAAGCGGTTTGCCAAAAGATGCTGCCGGGCTTCGGAGAGTTGATGCGGGCAAAAAGTCTTACATACGTACCCACAGCCATTCTTTCGCGCCAGACTGCCGGTATCAGAAACCAGACATTAATCGTAAATTTACCTGGGAAACCAAAGGCCATCCGGCAGTGCCTGGATGCCGTCTTCCCAGCGATACCATATTGCATTGACCTGCTGGAAGGACCGTTTATCGAGTGTAACAGCGCTATTATGCCGGTTTTCCGGCCGCAATCTAGTTAATTTGCAGACCTACTTGTAGTTACCATGGCCAGAATCAAGTATTACTACGATACAGAAACCTGTAAGTACGAACGTGTAAAAACGAAGACCAGCGATGTGGTCATGAATGCGCTGGGCATCCTTTCCCTCACCATGATCATGGCCGTCGGCCTGATGATCCTGTTTACCAATTATTTCGAATCGCCCAAAGAGCTCATTCTCAAAAACGAGATCAAAGAGCTGGAATATTATTACGACAACCTCAGCCAGGACGTTCAGAATATGAACAACATCCTGGGCGCCATCGAGCACCGCGACGACAACATTTACCGCGTGGTATTGGGCGCCGAGCCCATCGACAAATCCATCCGCGATGCCGGCGTGGGTGGCGTAGACCGTTATAAAGACATCCGCGAAAAAAACATCGATCACGAAGAAGTTGTCCTGGACCTCAACGAGAAGGTCGACCTGCTTCGCCGTAAGATCTACATCGAGTCTAAGTCACAGGACGAAGTGGTGAAGATGGCTGAAAAGAAAGAGAAGCTCTACGCGGCCATCCCCGCCATACAGCCCATCTCCAACAAACAGCTGGTGGCCCTGGCCTCTGGCTTTGGCTGGCGTACACACCCCATTTACAAAGTGAAAAAGCTCCACACCGGCATCGACTTCGCCGCCTCCATCGGCACGCCGATTTACGCCACCGCCGACGGCACTGTAGCCGAAGTCAGCGTCAAGTTTAGTGGCTATGGCAAAATGGTAGAAGTCAACCACGGCTTCGGCTACCGCACGCGCTACGCGCACATGCACGAGTTTGCCGTGCGCTCCGGCCAAACCATAAAACGCGGCGACCTCATTGGTTACGTCGGCAACACCGGCCTCTCCACCGCCCCCCACCTGCACTACGAAGTGCTGATCAATGGCGACCACGTAGACCCGGTACACTATTTTTACAACGACCTCACGGCCGCTGAATACGAGAAGGTACTGGAGCTCGCCTCGATCGAGAACCAGTCGCTGGGTCTGTAAACCGCCGGGGAAACGATATCACGATCAATCATCTGAGGGCGCTCCACACGGGCGTCCTCTTTTATGCTCCCAAGCATCTGGGGCGACATAGCGCTCGCCAAATCGATCGATCCTTTTCCCCGACACAGAAGTCGCTATTATTTTGTGGTATTTTTTACGATGCCGGGGTGATTTTCCCGAGACCTGGCGTCCCTTCATAGGACATTTTTTAAAGGATTCGTTGTTCGCTACGTAAGAAGCCCTGAAAAATCCGGTATAAAGCTCACTAATAGCCAGGATATAGAATAGATATCCAATATATTATTAAGTATTATTTAACAGATATTCAAGTATTATATAGCTATTGAACATCCCCTTTTCAACTACTTTTTTTTAAAATTTAATTTATATAGTATATCGACAATTGCCTATCATTCCGTACATTCGATTCAGACACCGTTAAAAGTTTGAATGTTGTCGAAAATCCCTCTCGTTACCCTAAAACCAATCGACTATGCCTTTTCTCGAAGGACCCTTTGCCTTTACCGGCACGTTAGACCAGTTCAGCGCTTACCGCATGCGCGGCGTCGACAAGATTGTCGTTCGGCGCAAGGGCGGGCCCAGTGCCGAAAAAGTAAAAACGAGCCCCAGCTTTAAAAATACCCGTCACACCATGTCGGAGTTCGGCGGGTGCTCGCGCCACGGCAGCTATGTGCGGATGGCAATGCTGCAGATCCGCCACCTGTCGGACTATAATTTTGGCAGTGACATCAACAGCATCCTGCGCCAGGTACAATTGCGTGACGGCACCGGCGAATGGGGTCGCCGCCGGATCACGCTCTCCGAACACACACGCATGCTCGAAGGATTTTCAACGATGCGAAAGGCGCCCAGCTTCGACTCCATTGTGCGCACGCCGGTATACTATACCATGGATCGCACCAATCGTTCCGCCCGTATTGAAATTCCCGAGCTGATGCGCGACATCAACTATTTCCCACAGAATAACCACGCGATGTTTCGCCTGACGGTTACGCTTGGCATTGTACCGGATGTGGCGTTTGATGTCTCCGCCAAAGAGTATCTGCCCCCTACCTGGTACGACAGAGCCTATTATTCCAAAAGTATTTCGACAATGTGGAACCCTTCGTTGGAAGGAATGGAAAGTACAATACTGGACGTGGCTATGGATGCGCTTCCGCCCGATGACCGGTGGACGTTGATGTTGTCGATTGGCATTGAATATGGTGCATTCCGGGAATATGGGGAGATCAAAGCAGTGGCAAGGGTTGGTGCGGCGAAGATCCTGGCATTGCGCGGGAAAGATACTGCGTCTGGTGGTGGAGTTGGGGGTGATGGGATTGGGAAGGAAGCGGTGCAGTCGGTGAGTGAGGTGGTGATTGGGGATGTGCCGGTAGTGGAAGTCGAGCAGGGGCCGGAAGGATATGTATATGCGATGAAGGCCCCTGTGGCGGAAATATCGGAGAGCAGGGTTTATCGTTATACTATATCAACTGAAGATGTAGACTGTACGGCAGATACGAGCACAAATACCGCTGTTATGCCGCGGCCTGTGGTACGTAGCAGGGGCAAGTTTAATCCCGACTTGCCCGGTGAACTTGCGACTACCCTTGTTGCTGACCTCTTGATTGTCGGGCCGGCCCATATAAAGCAAAAGAGGGCACCCGACAGGTACCCTCTTTATTATCCTAATACGATTGGTAATTACTTCACAAAGCGAATGTATTTACCATCTTTCTTAATCATCACAAACGTCTCCGTCCCTGCAGTGCCGGTATACACCGCGAAGGTCACAGCATACTTCTGTCCTTCGTCAGCATCCGGGAAAAGGCTGTTTAGCAAGAAATCCAACCCTGCCTCTACCTCGGCGTCAGTCCACTCGTTGGCAGCGCCCCTGCGGCGGTCGAAGTTACCATATTGGTTGGCGTTCTGAGCATCGGAGTTGTCGAGGCCTTTGTTGGCGGCAATTGACTTGTAGTCAGCAACAGCGAGCGTATAGGTCTTGGTATTGTCCGGAGCCCAGGCGGTACCGTCATGACCGAATTGCAGAGTCACCGGGATCACATCTGTTTGACCTACCCATTTCGTGCCGTCGTAAATAGTCAGGGCTATGGCGTCTTCTGTCACGCGCGTGCCACCTTCGGGCACATAGGTATACTGATACAACCCCATGCGGGCATCACCCACAGCGGCAAACGGATATTTCTGGTTAAACATCACTGCGATGCGTGTGATCGCCGTGGTGCGGTTGTCGAAATTGTCGAACGACTGTCCCATAAAGCGGTAGTCTGCTTTCGTAACGATGTACGGCAGGTACCAGGCTTTGTTGTAGTTAACCACCTTGCTGACCGAGTCGACTTTAGTTGGGGCATTATACTTCAGCAACAGCATATCCAGATCAGTGGCGGTCGGCCATGCGTATGCGGCCGCCTTCAGAACATCGGCTTCGTTTTGCAGGGTGTGCGCGGACTCCCTGATGGAGTCATAGCCCGCGATGCTCATCGTATAGTTCTTTTTCTTTTGAATCCGAACCGGTGCATACAGCTTGTATGTCACCAACGCCTGCGAGCCATCACCCAACAACGGAAACCGCGTAGACAGGATTTGCGGAATAAACCGGCCGGCCTCTTCAGGCGAGCTGAAGTCTTTGTTTTCCGCGATGTCCGCACCGCCGTCTACCGTCGCCAGCAGCTCGTAGTCGGCGTCGGCCAGCGTATAGTCAAACTCCTTTGTATCGAACGGAACCTCTCCTGCTTTTTCGGCATCCAGCTCGTCATAATAGTCTTCATAAGGATCGCACGCGAAGACAGCCAGCAGCGAGGCAATGCCCGCCATATATTTGAAATAATTCTTCATGTCAACAGTGTTTTCGGATTAGAAATTAATTTTCAAGCCCAGGCTCCAGGTACGGCCAAAGCCGTAGTACACCAGTGCCGTATTCCAGTCGCTGTTAGAACCGTCGTTGGCGTTCTTGATGTTGTCGGTATCGAACAGGTTATACACGTTGCCCGACAGCGTACCGTTAACGCCTTCCGAGATCGCAAACTTGTACGTAGCGTTCAGGTCCACCAGGCCGAAGTCAGGCATCTTCCAGGGGTCTTTGCCGCTGTAGCTTTCGTTGCTGCGCGTCAACGCGTCGTAGTATGCGTAGTTATTTGCAAAATACGTATAGTCAAAGGCCAGGTTGAAGTCGTTGAAAAGCTCATAGCGCGCACCCAGCGCAGCGGTGGTCTGCGCCGATCCGCCCACGTGGGTATCTTTAATGTAGAGGTTTACGGTAGCAACCTGTACCTGTTGGTCGTTGAATACCGGCACGTCCGTCAGGTTGTTCTGCCATCTCCAGTCACCTATCGACAGCATACCGTTCAGGGTCAGATTGCTGGTAGGCGTTGCCTTCAGGTCGATCTCCACGCCTTTGTGAACGGCGTTTACGCCCAGGATGTTTGCCGTTAGGGCCGGGCTTCCCGGCACGGCCGGTGCAACGTTCTGCGCAAAGAACTTGTCCGCCCAGCGGGTGTAGTATACGTTGGCATTTGCCGTCAGGATGCCACTGCGATAGCCGTAGCCGAGCTCGAAGCTGGTGATCTTTTCGGGTTCTGCATCTTTATTCACGTCGTTCCTGAAGTTACGGAATACAGCATCCACAAAAGGAGCGCGCTCGAAGTAGCCGATGTTGGCAAACACGTTGTGGTTGTCGGTCAGGTTGTAGTTAGCACCACCTTTTGCACCCCAGCCAAAGAAGTTGTAGTACGGAGTTTCCTGGTTCGGATCAGTGTCCAGGTAGTTGAAGTAATCTTTGCGCTTGTAGCTGGTGTTCGAACCTTGCAGCGTAACGAAGGTCGTCAGCTTGTCCATGGAATATTCACCTTGAATGAAGGCACCTTCCCACAGTACAACGTTATCGTTGTTGTACAGGATCTTGTCGCCTTCTTTGGCATAGCTCATCGGATTGTTCTTGTTCGTTTTATCCAGGTAATGCTGGCCATTAAGCAGGTCGGTCAGCTCCGTAAAATGCTCGCCGTAGTAGTAGCGAAAATCAAGCCCCCCGAGGACGTTTAAATTAGAGCTTACTTGTTTATTCAGCGTCGAGAGTACACCATACCATTTGTGGTCGTTACGCGAAGCACGCAGAATGGCGCGTGAACCGGCAGCACCGGCAGCTTCGTTCAGGTCCATGATGGCGTCGAAGTCGATCGCGCCATCCGTGCGTTGCGAGTTGAACAAGGCCGTCTCGCCTGTGGTACCACCACCACCACCTGTGCCGAATGATGCGTACGCTACCGTGGACAATTCTGTCGTTTCGTTGATTGTCCAGTAATGGTTCAGCGAGAACAACGGCTTGGTATAGAAGTTATCTTCTGCCCATACCACTTCGCCATTCTTATAGCCCCAGTCCGGGTTGTAGCGGATACCACGCTTGTTATCTTGAATTGTCGAGATCAACGAGCGGTTCTGACGCTGACCGTGACGCTGCTGCGCACCCAGTGCCGTGAACGTGATCTCGTGCTGCGTGTTGAATTTCTTCGCGATGTTCACATAGTATTCGTAGCCGCTGAATTGTGTGCCGTCCGCATAGCCATCGCCTTTTGTCTGACCCAAGGACAGCGACAACGCAAAGCCTTTTTCCGACAAGCCTGTATTTAGGGCCAGCGTTTGTTTCTGATAGTTGTTGTTCCCTACGCCATAGAAAATGCTACCACCGCGCTGCGCAGCGGAAGCCTTCGAGATTACGTTGATGGTACCACCTACTGAAGGGATGGCCACTTTCGAGGCACCCAAACCGCGTTGCACCTGTACAGTACCCGCCGCATTGGCCAGACCTACCCAGTTAGACCAATACACCGTACCGTTCTCCATATCGTTTACCGGGATACCGTTGATCAGTACACCGACGTTTGTGCTTTCAAAACCACGAATGGTGATTTGCGAGTCGCCATAACCACCCCCCGCTTTGTTTACATACACACCGGGTGTGGTCTGTAAGATTTCCGGAAATTCCTGGTTGCCCAGTTTGGTTTCAATCGCTTCCGCGCGTACAGTCGACAGCGCCACCGGGGTTTTCCGGTCGATACCGATCGAGGCTACGATGCTGATCTCGTCCAGACCGATCGCTTCGCTCGCCAGTCGGATCGTTCCGGCATTGACTGCCTTGTCCGCTGTAACCGTTACGGTTACTTCTTTCGAGGTATAGCCAATAAATGAAATCGTAATGGTTGCCGATCCGACAGGAACGCCTTCGAGTGTGAATTTACCATCGGCATCCGTGGTAACACCAGTCGACGTCCCCTTCAGCAAAACGCTGGCACCAACAACGGTTTCATCCGTCTCATTGTCGACCACGGCTCCTCGAACGGAACCGCTTTGTGCGAGTGATACAGTCGCCGTAAGCAGCATCAGGCCGATGCTCACACAGGCGAAACGTAAAATTTTCCCCATAACTTTTATTTAGGTTAAGTTTAAGTTGCAGGCGTAAAAATACCCGACCCGTCAGAGAATAAGTTTACTCGACGTTTAAATCTTTCCATGATTTATTGACATTGCGATAACATTGCGCATACAAACGATTACTGTATAAATCATTGATTGACGGGCATTGACGAAGATAAATAGTTTAGCGTACACTTAAACAAAAGATTCTACCGCGCGTCGGGTATATACCCGCTTATATCGTTTGTACAACACAGAATCAGGCATCTTGAACTCAACTAAATATTTCAATAACATTACAAAAAAAGCTGTAGCTAAATTTCTACACCCTCAATTCACCAACAAAAAAAACGCACAGGGAGTGCCTGTGCGTTTTTTTCCTGATACATACTAAAGCTATATCACTAAAAACGAAGGATTTAATAAGGAAGGTTTGTTATACACCAGCTCCTCCTCCAGTCCTGCCTCCAGGATGCGCAGACCGGTCTCATGCAAAATGACATGCGGAGCCGCAGTGTCCCACTCCATCGTGGGCGCATAACGGGGGTACACATCCGCGGCACCCTCCGCCAACAGCAAAAATTTCAAGCTACTGCCTTTGGACAACAGCGACGGCGCCTCCAGCGCATCCACAAAGTCTTTCGTTTCGGCATTCATGTACGAACGCGAGGCCACTACGCGCAAGCGCGGTTGATCCAATGTAACCGACGTGCGACGCGTCAGCGCCTCCACCTTCTCTGCGCGCATGCGAAACGCGCCGTGACCCTCCACGGCGTAATATACATCTCCTGAAACGGGCACAGCCACCACGCCCAGCACGGGGCGTTGCTGATGGATAATGGCGATGTTTACCGTAAACTCACCATTGCGTTTTAAAAACTCTTTTGTGCCATCCAGGGGGTCGACCATCCAGAAGTATGGCAGGTCTTTGCGCGTATCATAGGGCATCTCTTTGCCTTCTTCGCTCAACACAAAAAGGCCGGCGGGCGCCAGATGCTCCGCAATGACCGCGTGCGCCAGCTTGTCCGCACGGGTGACGGGCGATTGGTCGCCTTTGGCTTCTGCCTGAAAATCGCCGGAGGTATATACGTCCAGAATTACCTGGCAGGCTTCGCGGGCGGCGCGAAGTGCAATGGGCAACAATGCGTGCAGATCCATCAAACGATCATGCCCGCCGCGACGGTTTCGTTGGTACTTTCGTCTACCAGGATCACACTGCCCGTAATGCGGTTCTTGCGATAGCTGTCGATCAGCAGCGGCTGCGCCGTGCGGATTTTTACGCGGGCAATATCGTTCATCACCAGTTGTTCGATGTTCTCCAGGCGGTGCAGCGAGTTGATGTCGAGCTTGTATTGAATCTCTTTCAGCACACCGCGGACTTCCCGCGAGGTGTGGCGTATATAAAGCTTGGCATTCAGGTTGACGGGTCGCTGGTTCATCCAGCACAACATCAGGTCAACATCTTGCTCGGCTTGCGGTTGGTTGTTGGGCTTGGCAATGATATCGCCACGGCTGATGTCGATCTCGTCTTCCAGCGTCAGCGTAACCGACATCGGCGCAAAGGCCTCTTCGAGCAACTCGTTGCCCAAATGGATCGCCTTTACCCTGGATTGAAAACCCGAAGGCAGCACCGTTACATCGTCGCCGGGACGGAAGATACCGCCGGCTACGCGGCCTGCATAGCCACGAAAGTCGTGATGCTCTTTCGACTGCGGACGTACCACGTATTGCACGGGGAAGCGGCTGTCGATATGGTTATGATCGCTTTCAATATGTACGGATTCAAGCATGTGCAGCAGCGTCGCACCCTGGTACCAGCTCATGGCCTCCGAGCGGTTTACGACGTTGTCGCCCGCCAGCGCGCTGATGGGCACAAACTGTATGTCGGATACCTCGAGCTTCGCGGAGAAAGCTTTGTACTCCGCCACGATACGATCATATACAGACTGGTCGTATTCCACCAGGTCCATTTTATTCACGCATACAATGATGTGCGGGATCTTCAGCAGCGAAGCGATAAACGAGTGGCGATAGGTCTGCTCGACCAACCCTTTACGCGCATCGATCAGGATCAACGCGAGGTTGGCGGTAGAAGCCCCCGTCACCATGTTGCGGGTATATTGAATATGACCCGGTGTATCGGCAATGATGAATTTACGTTTGGGGGTGGCAAAGTAGCGATAGGCCACATCGATGGTGATGCCCTGCTCACGCTCGGACTTCAAGCCATCGGTCAGCAGCGACAAGTCTACATAGTCGAATCCTTTCCTGGCGCTGGAAGCTTCCACGGCGGCAAGCTGGTCTTCAAAAATGGACTTGCTGTCGTACAACAGGCGACCGATCAGGGTGCTCTTGCCGTCGTCTACACTGCCGGCTGTTGTAAAACGCAGAAGCTGATTATTGATATTGCTCATGGTGGTGGTAGTAGTGTGTGGTTTAGAAGTATCCTGATTTTTTCCGGTCTTCCATGGCGGTCTCCGAGCGCTTGTCATCGGCGCGCGTGCCCCGCTCCGTCTTCCGCGAAGAGGCTACTTCTTCAATAATTTTTTCGACCGTGTCGGCATACGATTCTACTGCGCCCGTGATCGGCATGTCACCGCACGTACGGAAGCGCACGATACGCTTCACCGGAATTTCCCCTGGCTTCAGCTTCAGCCACGGCGACGTCGACAGTAAGGCGCCGTCGCGTTCGATCACCTCGCGCTCGTGCGACAGGTAAAGCGTTGGGATCGGAATGTTCTCGCTATAGATGTATTGCCACACGTCCATCTCCGTCCAGTTCGAGATCGGGAACACACGGAAGTGCTCGCCAATGTGTTTGCGGCCATTAAACAGGTTCCACAGCTCGGGGCGCTGGTTCTTAGGATCCCACTGACCGAACTCATCGCGGTGTGAGAAGAAACGTTCTTTGGCACGGGCCTTCTCTTCGTCACGGCGGGCGCCACCCATGGCCGCATCGAATTTATGTTGCTCGATGGTATCGAGCAGTGTGACGGTTTGCAGGGCATTGCGACTGGCGTTGATACCGGTCTCTTCGCGTGCGCGGCCCTTGTCAATGCTTTCTTGCACGGAGCCTACGATAAGCTTTACCCCGAGCTCATTTACCAGCCAGTCGCGGTACTCCATCGTCTCGGGAAAGTTATGCCCGGTATCGATGTGCACCAGCGGAAATGGAATACGTGCCGGCGCGAACGCCTTGCGTGATAAATAGGCTAAGACTATAGAATCCTTTCCGCCCGAAAACAGCAGTGCAGGTTTTTCAAACTGGGCGACAACTTCACGGATCACAAAGATCGCTTCAGCTTCCAGCTCTTTTAAGTGACTCAGGTAATATGGATTACTCATGTTCTAAAATTCAGGTCATTCACATCTATAACATCTACACAATCGCCTTCAGGCTGATCCGGCTGCGGATAAACGAAAGCAACATTTCCATTGATTCTTCCACATTCTGCAAATGCGTGGGAATATGTACATCAGGCTGCACGGGCGGCTCATAGGGTGAGTCGATACCGGTAAAGTTTTTGACTTCGCCGGCACGTGCCTTTTTATACAGCCCCTTCACGTCGCGCTGCTCGCATACCTCCAGCGGCGCATCGACAAACACTTCTACGAAATTCTCTGCTCCCACAATCGACCGTACTTGCTCGCGGTCTGCGGCAAACGGCGAGATAAAAGCCGACAGTACGATAATGCCTGCGTCCACAAACAACCGCGACACTTCGCCAATGCGGCGGATGTTCTCCACGCGGCCTTCGTCTGTAAACGACAGGTCTTTGTTCAAACCATTCCGGATGTTGTCGCCGTCCAGCAAATACGTTTTAAAGCCCTGCTGGTGCAGGTGCGCTTCGAGCTGCACGGCCAGCGTGGACTTGCCCGACCCGGAGAGGCCGGTGAACCAAAGGACAACCGGGCGCTGCTGCAGCAATGCCTCACGCTGAACAGGGCTGACCTTAGTTTGTATGGGATAAATATGATTCACGATGATGCAGAAAGTTGGTGGTGGACAAATACGGTGCGGGGATGAGCCGGGAGGCTCAACACAGATAACAACAACAATGAATATGCACCTCTTTCATAAAAACCACTAATCTGGTAGATATTACAAAGGTAAAACGAATGCCTTAGTCTGCAAGGAAAAAAATGGAAAGGTTAGGGGAAATTCAATCGTACAAACACTCGGTAGTACTGAATTTCCCCTTTTATGAAAAACGGAGGTAATCTAGAAATTTGGCAAAAGTGTATTTTTTACTGGCACTTGGACGCAAAATGCCTATTTTTGATCTATTCGTTACAATAAATGATAGCCCAATGAGCCAGAAAGAAAGAGAAGAGTTTGCCAAAAAGGCGGTTGCACACAGGAAAAAGGTTACAGCCACAGCTGCTTCTTCAAAGAAATTTCTAATTACCATCGGTGTGTTGACACCTGCAGGTAATATCCGCAAACGGGCCAGGCAGTCAGCCTAACTCATGTACAACAGTCGTCCAGGCTTAGTACTTGGATTTCACGGCACGGATCAATCAATCGTAGACAAAGTAGCCGCAGGTAAGGAAGGCCTAAAACCCAGTGTTAATAAATGGGATTGGCTAGGTTACGGCATTTACTTTTGGGAACACAGTCAGGAGCGCGCCCTGGAATTTGCAAAAAATGCAAAATTGGTCAATCCTAAGTCGAAAATTCAGAAGCCGGCGGTTATTGGCGCTGTCATTGACTTGAGCCATTGCTTAGACTTACTCGACTATAACAATTTCTCCTTTCTGCGAGAAGCCTACAAAACGGTGCTCGGTACCCACTCCAAAGCTGGAATACCAACAAATAAGTCCGCTCCGAATTCAAATCCTGATGATTTTATCTATCGGGCGCTTGACTGCGCCGTTCTTGAAGCGGTTCATGACATCAACAGGGAAGGTGGCATGCGCCCTTTCGACTCGGTACGTTCCGTGTTTTGGGAAGGAGATCATGTTTATCCGGAGGCGGGCTTCAAGGACAAAAATCACATTCAAATCTGCATCCGGAATCCGAATTGTATCAAGGGCTATTTTGTCCCACGGCAAGAAGTTGGCTTTAACGGCAAGGTTGAAAAATCGCTGCACTAAAACAGCATAGCTCTGCCCGCTGCTTCCATAATACCCAAGCCATAAATGGCTACAAAAAGAAAAACCAGACAACATAACTGTCTGGCTTTCTCGCTCTTCCTCTAAGGCTAGAACCTAGGCCCTGATCAACAGGCCTGGGAGTGGCTTAGTGATGCAGCGTATGCAACTCCCAATACCGTTTCAGCATCACCAGGAAGTCCTCCATCTGGTGCAGCGGGATCATGTTGGGGCCATCGCTCAAGGCCTTTTCAGGATTCGGGTGTGTTTCAATGAAGAAACCGTCGACGCCTGCAGCGGCCGCGGCGCGGGCCAGGAACGGCGCAAACTCACGTTGGCCACCGGATGAGCCTCCCATGCCTCCCGGCTGTTGCACGGAGTGGGTGACGTCAAAAATCACCGGGGTGTACTGGCGCATGATCGGCAGCGAGCGCATATCCACCACCAGCGTGTGGTAGCCAAAGCTGGCACCACGTTCCGTTAAGAATACATTGTTGTTGCCTTCGCCGCGCACTTTGTCCACGGCGTATTTCATGTCTTCGGGCGCCATGAACTGGCCCTTCTTGATCTTCACAGCTTTGCCGGTACGGGCGGCAGCTTTCAGCAGGTCCGTCTGCCGGCACAGGAACGCCGGGATCTGCAGCACGTCGGCTACCTCGGCAGCTTCCGCGCACTGGTACGACTCGTGCACGTCTGTGACGATCGGCACTTGCAGGTCTTTCTTCACGCGACGCAGAATATCCAACCCACCCTCTACACTCGGTCCACGGTAGGAACCCGACGAGGTGCGGTTGGCTTTGTCAAACGACGACTTGAATACATATGAAATGTCGAGCTTCTCGCACAAGGCTTTTACCTGTGTGCCGGTCTCCATACAAATGTCGTAGCTCTCGGCCGCGCACGGGCCGCCGAACAGCACCATGCGTTCGCCCCCCAGAGTGATCCGGTCAGCGATCTGTACAGTATCTTTAAACTTATCCATAGGTTATTTTCTTCGTTAGTCTACACTTCCAGGATCTTATCAAACTCCCCGCGTGCCGACAGCACCAGGTCGCCTACTTCGCGCAGCACGCCGCGGCCGCCTTTGGCGAACGTTACCAGGTGCACACGGTCTTTGATATAGTCGAACGTATCCGCCGGACATACGCTCAAGCCTGCCCGGCTGAGTGTGGTCAGGTCGTTGATATCGTCGCCGATAAATGCAATTTCCTTTAACTTCAACTTATAGTGCTTGGCGAGCTTCTCAAACGTAGAGGCCTTATCCATAATACCCTGGTGGCAGAAATCTACCTTGAGCTCGGCACAACGCCTGGCCGTAGCGCCCGAATCGCGGCCGGAGATTGCCCCGGTCAGGATACCCGCCCGCTTCAGATGTGAAATGATCTGCCCGTCCTTGACATTGAAGTTTTTGATCTCCCGGCCGTTCTCGTCGTAAATGATCTTACTGTCGGTCAGTACGCCGTCCACATCAAAGAAGATCGCCTTGATCAGGCCCGCCCGGTGGACCTGTTCCTTGGTGTATTTGGATAAAATCTGTTTCAAACGATTTAGCTAAATTTTTTCGTGGAAAATTCACCCGAAAATTAGGAAAAGCTTTCTATTTTGAACGGAAAAGTTTGAGCCGGCCCCGCTCACGGCTTTAAACGCGACATTATTATTCCGGAACCGCCCTTACATGCGCTTAATTAAGTTCTCCGTCTCCTTTGCCATTACCCTGGCACTCGTGTATTTCCTGGACAACCGCTGGGTGATTGGCAAAGCTCCCCTCCCACCGCTGGGGAAGCTACTCGACCCCTTCCACGGCTTCTGGCAAAACATCGAGCCCACGGGCGCCAAGCCGCCCACCGAGTTGCATATACCCGGCTTACAGGACAAAGTCACCCTCGTCTTCGACAGCCTGGCCATACCCCACATCTTCGCCTCGAACGAGGCCGACCTGTACCTGGCGCAGGGCTATGTCACCGCCATGCACCGCCTTTGGCAAATGGAAATTCAGACGCATGCCGCCGCGGGCCGCGTGTCCGAGATCGCCGGCCCGGTAGCCCTTGAAAATGATCGCTACATGCGCCGCCTCGGCATGACCTTTGGCGCGCAGCATGCCTACGAAACGATGATGAAGAATGACACGACCCGGAGGATGATCGAAAAATATGCCGAAGGCATCAACGCCTATATCCAATCGCTGCACTACAGCGACCTGGCCTTCGAATACAAACTCCTGGACTATCGGCCGGAACCGTGGACACCCCTGAAGTCAGCGCTGCTGCTCAAGAACATGGCCTATAGCCTCTGCATGCGTGACAAGGATCTCGAAATGACCAATGCCCTACAGCTCTTCGGCCCCGAGGTAGTGGACCTGCTATATCCCGACCAGGAAGCCGCAGGCGAGCCCATCGTCGACCAGCCCGGCAGTTGGAAATTTACCAACGTACTGTCCGACTCGATCCCCCTGGCCTTGCCAAAGGAACTGATCCAGGTAAAAAAGAAACCCGGCGCCGACCCGACGACGGGCAGCAACAACTGGGCCGTGCACGGCAGCAAGACGGCCACCGGTTCGCCCATGCTTTGCAACGACCCGCACCTGAACCTGTCGCTGCCGTCACTGTGGTACGTTGTACAGCTTCATGGCCCGGGCACCAACTGCATGGGTGCTTCGCTGCCCGGTACCCCGGGCATCATCATCGGCTTTACCGACTCCGTGGCGTGGGGCGTGACCAATGCACAGCGCGACCTCATCGATTGGTTCCGCATTACCTATAAAGACAGCAGCCGCCAGAAATACCGCCTCGACGAACGTTGGGCCGATACCCGTGCCGTTGTGGAGACCATCCACGTCCGCGGTGAAGACCCGGTATCCGACACTGTGTATTATACCCACTGGGGCCCCATCACCTACGACCACACGTTCAAGGCCAACAACGACCACGCCGACTATGCCTTCCGTTGGATTGCCCACGATCCGTCGCTGGAGCTGTTGACCTTTTACAAGCTAAACCGCGCGCGCAGCTTCGACGATTATAAAAAAGCACTCAACACCTACCAGGCGCCGGCCCAGAACTTTGTCTTCGCCTCCGTGCAGGGCGATGTGGCCATGCGCATACAGGGTAAATTCCCGGCGCGCCGTAAGAACGAAGGTCGCTTTGTACTCGACGGCAGCCTCCACACCAACGGCTGGCAAGCCTTTATACCCGTGGAGCAAAACATAGCTTATCGCAATCCACCGCGTGGCTTTGTAAGCTCGGCCAACCAATATCCGGTTGACAACACTTACCCGTATTACATTACCGCGCCTTCCTGGGAAGCGTATCGCAATCGCCGCATCAACAGCGTATTGACCCAGGACACGAGCATTACCGTGTCCGACATGATGGCCCTGCAGACCGACAACTACAATCTCAAAGCCGCCGAAAGCCTGCCGACCTGGCTCAAACAACTGGACTCCACCCGCCTCTCCCCTGCCGAGATGACGGCCTTCGATATTCTAAAAGCCTGGAACTATACCAACACGGCCGACGCCGAAGGCGCCGCGTATTACGAAGCCTGGTGGGACAGCATGTATCCCAGCCTGATCTGGGACGAGCTGAGCAAAGGCGATACCTTGCTGGAGTATCCGACTACCTATACCACCCTCAAGCTGATGCGGGAAAAGCCGGACCTGGCTTTCTTTGATATTCAGCAGACACCGCAAAAAGAAACCGTCACCGACATCATTCGCCTGGCGTTTGCCAAAAGCGTGCAAAGTGTCGAGCAGTGGAAAAAAGAACATGCCGGCAGCACCAAGGTGCCGTGGGGCGCCTACAAGGACAGCCGCATCAATCACTTGCTGCGCCTGGAGCCGCTTAGCGTGGCCGTCAACGCCGGTGGTAATCACGACATCGTCAATGCATTTTCCAAAACGCATGGTCCTTCGTGGAGAATGATCGTGAGCCTGGAGAAAAGCGGCGTCAAAGCCTGGGGTGTATACCCCGGTGGCCAATCGGGCAACCCGGGCAGTCCGCACTACGCCGACATGATCGACACGTGGACCAATGGGAAATATCCCGCGCTACATTTCTTACAAACTGCCGGCCAGTCGGCCGACAAGTTTTCCTCTATTGTGCTAACACCTTCTGAACAATGAAATTCCTGCTGCAGCTGATTGTCATTTTTGTACTGGCCTACGTACTCGAGTTATTCTTCCCGTGGTACGTCATCGTCGTGGCCGCTTTCTTTGCCGGGTATGTTGTGCGCTCGCGGGCAAATTTCCTCGCCGGGTTCCTGGCCATTGCCGGACTGTGGGTGTGGAAGGCCTGGATGATCGACGGTGAAGCATCGACGGATTTGAGCACACGCGTGGCGCGTATCTTTACCCTGCAAGACAACACATTGCTGTTTGTCATCACGGCATTGGTGGGTGGACTGGTGGGTGGATTTGCCGCCTTGTCGGGCGCGTTGTTGCGACCGGCCAAGAAGAAATGGTATGAGAAACGATAAACTATTTGGCATCCGCTTGCGATAGTTTACGGGCAACTTCTATATTTGCACTTCCTTTTTGAAAAAGCCCGTTTTTGAGGCCAAAAGGCAATCTTAAAAGACTGCAGGCCCTGTAAGCGCAAAGAGGACACATAACACGGAGAGGTGGGTGAGTGGCTGAAACCAACAGTTTGCTAAACTGTCGTACTGGGCAACCGGTACCGGGGGTTCGAATCCCCCCCTCTCCGCTCGTGGTTGGGATAATGATTAAGCCAGCGCCATGTTTGATTTTGAGAAATTAGAGGTCTACCAAATCGCCAAAACACTGGTGACGGATTCACTAAAGATCGTTTTCTCAAGTGAGAAGATGGATCCTTACATCAAGGATCAGTGGAGAAAAGCCTGCATGGATATTCTTCTCAACCTGGCCGAAGGCACCGGCCGGATGACAACGGCCGACAAAAAGCATTATATCACCATATCCCGCAGTGCCGTTTTTGAATGCGTGGCCATTCTGCAAGTACTGGGCGAACTGGGGATGATTCCCCTGGCACAAGCGCAAGACTTGTACGAGCGCTACGAGAAAGTCTCCAAGATGCTGCTCGGCATGTACAGAAGTCACACCGAGTAAGACAACAAGGTATATCCAGGTCCGATAGCTCAACTGGATAGAGCATCAGCCTTCTAAGCTGACGGTTCGGGGTTCGAGTCCCTGTCGGATCACAAGCCGAAACCCAATACTGCTGATAACGTTCAAATCGTCAGCGTATTCGGTTGGCCCAACTATACCAGCAGGAAAACGCTGGAAAACATTGGGCCAATGTGTCACAAGGCGCCCAATCCCGGCAGTAAATCAATGGCGATTTTTAAGAGCTACTACCGCTAACAGCACCAAGTCTTTTCTTCCGCATCTTTTCCGTTGATCATTTCGTAAACTTCTCTTTTGGAGTCACGCCCGGCGGCCCCCGTAATCATAACGCCGCACGCCGGGACGCCCGCGGCAAACATCGAAGCATTATCCGACTTGGCTCTGACTATACATATAAATAGGTGATGTCAGGGATGTTTCTCAACACTAGCTATGGTTTTCGCAGCTGAAAATCCGTGTATTACAATAGAGCAGAGCACTATAAATGACACGACACACCACAGTTCCGCGGCATTTTCAAAAGGCGCTTCGTTTAATGCAAATGCAAGATAAAACAATGAGCCAACACCCTTAATTCCAAAGAAGCTTATTATCGCCTTCTCCCTCCCAGGCAGCCTGGCACGCATAACAGCGAAATACGCGCACAATGGTCTTACTACAACGATGGACACTAGCCCAAATAACACTAACGGCCAATTAAGAATGGATAAAATACCATACGAAATGCTGCCTCCAAATAAAATCAAAACGATTGCCACCAGTATCCTCTCGATCTGATCCGAAAAAGCATGAAGCTTCTTATGATATTCATGATCCATTTCAGAGTTCCGAAGCGTCACTGCGCAAACGAAGACCGCTAAAAATCCATAGCCATGGATCAGCTCCGTAACCCCGTATACAAGTAACGTCGCAGATAGGGCGACAAATCCATCGGCTGGCGTATCAAGTGTTGTTTTCTTCGGCAAATGGAATAGTAAATACGCCAGCGCTTTCCCGATCAGAAAACCGGTTACCAGACCGATGCCAATTTTAAAAACTACATCATCAATGACCCAATTAGCGATTTTTCCAGCATCAAAGGTAGAAGCGGACAATCCTATCGCCAGCCAGGTGAATGGAAACGCCATGCTATCGTTTAGGCCGCCTTCAGCAGTCAGCGCAAAGCGAACATTACTTCTCGTTTTTTCTAATGGCGGGCCAACTTGAACATCCGAGGCAAGCACGGGGTCTGTCGGGGCCAAAGCAGCTCCAAGAAGTATCGCCGACGGAATGCTGAACCCCAACCAAAAGTAGCCGAGCAAGGCAGTAATGGCAATACTCAACAACATCGTTATGCTGACCAGACGTAGCGGAATAGACCATTCCTTAATGGAAAATCGTTCATCAATCTTCAAGCCGGTCCCCATCAGCGAAACTAGCACAACCAGTTCAGTGAGTCTCAAAGTGATGTCAACCTGCTTGGTAGGATTTGGCTCAGGCAGCGTTCGGACAAAAGCGTAAAGCGTAAAGCCCACGATAACGTACAGCACGGCATACGAAATCTTTAATTTTTGAGTTATTGCGGGCATCCAGGCCATAGCAAGCGCCGCGGTACCAACTATAGCAAGAATAACAATGTAATTATTCACCAATAACCAGCATGAAAAAACAATGCCTAAAAGCACTACCACATTAACCATTAATTCTTACAATGATAGAGGCGGGCCATTGCTTACGTTTTCTGCGCTGTTCCTAACCGTTAACCATTCTTCACAAGAAAGGGATGGGAATAGGACTGGCCACATCAAAAGACCCAAAAATGCATCAATTAGCCATCGAGGCCCCAGCGAGCCCGAAGGTCGAGCCCCTTCAGATTGCATTATCCATTGTCGACCAATCGGCCACCGGCGATATCCCGCCACCATTTGCCGGCCGTTCTGCCCTACAGACCGACAGCTTTTAATTAAGCATGCATTGCCTATCGAGTCCCAGATCAAACTGTGACTTTTTTGAAGATTTGACGACAAATAGTAAAACCGCAAAATAGTTGAACCGGGACGAAGATTTTACAAAAATCATAAAGGAGAATCAGTCCATGATTTTCAGGGTATCAATCTTATACACGAAGAGCGAGGATGACCGAAAGGACTTGTTTCAGGAAATCGTGATACAATTATGGAAGTCCATTGACGCATTCAGAAGTGATTCAAAAATATCAACGTGGATCTACCGCATTGCGTTAAATACAGCCATTACACAGTTTCGAAAAAACAAAAAACAAATACCGCAGATACCGATCGATGACGTCGTTTTGAATTATGCCGAGCACACTGATCTCTATTGGGAAGAAAGAGTGAAAGTGTTGTATAAAGAAATTCAGAGCCTCAATGATCTTGACAAGGGCATCATTTTTCTTTATCTCGAAGATAAGCCATATGAGGAGATAGCACGTGTTACCGGCCTTACCCTAACGAATGTTGCTACAAGACTATCGCGCATTAAGCAAAAGCTAAAATCCCAAATTACACCAATCTAAGATATGGATATTGACGAAACGAAAGAACTGTGGCGCCAAATCAGTGACCGCGTTGAAAAGCAGGAAAAATTAACCAATGAGGTTATTCTACGGATGGCCCAAACGAGATCAAAAAATAGACTAAGCAAAGTATTCATGCTTGAAATAGGCGGCAACACATGGCTGTTCGCCTTCATTTGCTATATCCTATTTAAGCTTGAAACTCTGGATACAACTCCACTGCTGTTTAGCGGTATCTTAAGTATGATAATTTCTCTCATTGCAATAGTGATGTCGGCCAATTTTATTATAAAAGCCAGCACAATAGATATTGTCCGAAAAAGCTACAAACAAACAATTCTTGACTTTGCGGCATGCCAGAAGGCATACCATATAAACAAGAAGTTCTATCTACCATTAGGATTCGCCCTATTGGCATCTGTTTGCCCGGTCGTATTTAAACTAACCAATAATACAGATGTTTTCACAGCGGTTCCACTAGCGACGATTTTACTTTACATTGGCGCCGGAGGTTTTTTTTATACCATTCTGACATTAGTGCATGTAAAATATTACAATAAACAAATCAATCAAATTGATGAACTTCTTCGCGAAGTAATAAAATAATATACACTATTTAAACAGCGATAAAACGATGAAAACGCAACAATCAGTTATCTATCCGAATATAATGCAAAGTTTTTCGATTGCTGGCATCATAATCCTGGCGCTGTTGATATTTGCGCCTTTGACAACCTTGCCAATTACCATCATTAGCAGAGAAGCTTCTAATCTTTTGTATTATTTGTGCGCAATGGGCGTTTCATTTTTAGTAGTACAAAAAATCAGAAAAATAAAAGTCAAAACCGCTACTTACACGTTCAAATTCGACAATTCCCACGTTATTTACTTGGTTATTGCAATTTCAATTTCCCTTCTCTTCGGGATTATATCGCCGGTATCAATGTTGATACCCATGCCGGAAAGTGTTCGAGCGTCACTGATCGAAATGGTCAACCAAACGAGTCTATTTACTTTTGTTTTGATGGTGATTGCCGCGCCGGTATTAGAAGAATTGATCTTTAGAGGAGTTATTTTAGATGGCCTACTGAAACAAGCATATTCTCCATCCAAAGCGATAATAATTTCCAGCTTCCTGTTCGGAATTGTTCATTTAAATCCATGGCAATTTGTGGCCGCCTTTTTAGTAGGCCTGTTCGCGGGATGGGTATTCTATAAAACGAGGAATATGGTGTACCCTATAGTGATTCACTCAACAACTAACTTGTGTGGCTATCTCATTCGAACATTCGCTGACCACAAATCAATAATAAATTACTCCTTACTGGATATGTATGGTGGGCTCATAAACCTCGCAATAATTACGGTTGGATCAGTTGGGGTGATCGTACTATGCATTTACTGTTTAAATAGAATTTTTATGGCCAAATATGTAGATGTATTGAAAAATTAATTTGTATCGAATACTGGAGCAGCGATCATTTACTGACTGCCATCGAACCGCTTACAAGTGCTCCGGTGGGCTTACGAAAGTTTTTAAAAGAAACACCCAAAAAACATCGGACACCGGGGAAGCTAACAAGATACCGTATTGGACTGCGAAATTAGCTCTGGAGTCGAAAACGCTAGCGCTGTATTGAACAAAGACATTGTAACCCAATACCCGCCAGTAACGCAACCCCAAAAATATAAACTTCCCGTCCCCCAACCGGAAGCGTGGCTATCCCAAGCCGAATCACCATCCTGGTGAAGCCAAAAAAGCCAACGCACTTACCCGGTACAAGTCCTGACAAAACGCCTGTATTGACCGGCGTCTTGACGGCATCGAAGATGCCTGCATCTAGGTGAAGACGAGCATTTGGCAGTGCAAATAGTGGCATGATGGTGAATGCTAGCCAGACGTGAAGAGCGTTCTCTGTTTTTTAAAGCGGCGTATCACCATCGAGGCCGAGCTGCTTACTCCAAGGCATCTTATTTAGCAGCAAGCTGACTTCCGCTTACACATCATGCGCTAATTTCCCGCAGGGCCCCAGATGGGTTGGAAATCGTCTGCCGGATTTGCGGTGAGATTTACCAGGCCCGAACCATCCCGGTTGACCGAAAATATATCCGACTGGTAGGCTGCTCCGATTTTGGTATTACGGGTGAAGATGATTTTTTTGCTATCAGACGACCATTGGGGAGATTCGTCAAAATGCGCTTCCGTCTGAAAAGTAAGCTGCATAAGACCGGTTCCATCAACGTTCATCTTATATATGCTGTAGTCGCCCAAAAATAATATTTCGCTGCCGTCTGGCGACCACCGCGGGTTTAAGTGTACACCCACATGGCTTGTGAGGCGAATTACAGCTGTACCATTGGCATTCATGCTATAAATATTGTATTCACCACCGCGGTTGCTGACAAAGAGAATTTTACTTCCATCCGGCGACCAGCCGGCGTGCATATCCTCAAAGCTATCATTGGTTAGGTTTAAAGTTTGGTTCCCGTCAGCCAGGTAAACATCGGTGTTAGAAATATCGACACTACCAATACATACTACCCTGGACCCGTCGGGTGACCATACCGCGTCAATAAATCCCCGGCCGCTAATGTCAGTCATCTGCATCACGTCGCTTCCATCCTTCTTCATGGTATGGAGCTGCGCCTTACCCCCTTGCCGGAAACTATAAAAGGCGGTCCTTGATCCGTCGGGCGACCACCGGGGTTGCTTGTCTGTTCCGGTGATAGTTAACTGTAAAACATCGGACCCATCTGCCTTTGCTGTATAGATGTTATTTTCTTTAACGTATGCAAGCGCTCTGCCGTCGGGTGATATCGAGCCGTTGGATCCTTCGGTCAGATCGTCGGGATCAGAACCGTTCAGGTTCATGCTATACAGCATGACGGAGCCGTCCCTATCGCTTGCAAAAACAATTTTATTCCTAAGCTCAGGCACAGGCACAGGAGGCGCATCATTATCGTCTTTACAGGAGACGGTAAAAAGACAAATAATAAAAAGAATACCCGAATAATAAGAAGTTAACATAGTAATTGTTTATTTCTGAATAGTAAGTCTCACAAATTCTACGCGTCTGTTCGCGGCGCGTCCTTCGGCTGTATCATTGGGCTTCAGGGATATGGCCGCACCTTTTCCTTCCGTTTGTATTCGATCCGTGTCGATGTCATATTTGCTCACCAGATACGCTTTTACAGCGGCAGCACGTTTTGCGGACAGCTGTTGATTATACGAATCTTTGCCAATGTTATCCGTGTGCCCAATAATGTTGATACGCCAATCGTCACTTCGCTTCAGCGCTTCGCCGAACTCGTCGATGATCTGATACGAAGACGGGGTTATTTTATCGCTGTTAAAGTCGAATTGAATCGCGTTCGTCGATACGCTACCCTTGTCCATAAATTCTTTCAAAATACCGCTTCGCGCATCTGTACCGGCTGCCGCGATGCGTACGTCAGCAATATAAAACGGCTGGGGTTTGCTTGTGACCGCCGCAGACTTCAGGAAAAAATTGTTACGAAGTGTAAAAGGCTCAAAGGCGCGGGGCAGATCAAAAACCTTATCCCGGTTTAGATAAAGCCGGATACGCGTTTTGTTCACGCTGATACTGACACGCATTACCTTACCAGCCAAACTTTTGAAAGCGTAGGATTGATTGTTCTCGCCGCCGGAGTAAAACCGGTCTGTGCTGCCAATAAGATCCTGTGTGTGCTGAATGCGAAAGTAAAACAGTTTTTTATATTGAATGTTTTCTTTCACGGGGTTTTTACTATCCGTGAATCCGAACGTAATCGGCGGGCGGTTATCACCCGGATAGATAAGATTAAACTCCACCGTGAAATTTTCCGGCAACGCCGGAAGTTTTTCGGGAAGAGTGAGCGTATTGTGGGGTATGGATAACCATTTGCCGGGCATTCCACTTAGGATAAGGACTTCACCCGAGCCAGAGGTGTTCCACGAAGCCGGGAAATCACCAACTGCGTCTTTTTCAAAATTATCTGCAAAAATTAGTTCGCTGCCCGGCACGAAATCAAAATCGCCCGCGGCATGCAGTTTGATGTCCTCATTATTCTCCTGCTGTGTACCTTCGGCAGATTCTTTCTTTTCTACTGCCTTCTTCCCATCGGGTTTAGGGGTTAAGACGTCGTCGATGGGCTTGTCCGTTCTCTGGTCGGCCTTGTTTAATACTTTATCAATATTCCGGTCTACTTTCTGATCAATCTTACGGTTTACCTTATTGGAAAAACGTTTATCAAAATCTTTTAAAGCCTGTGCCAGAGAGACAGACCATATACCGCATAACAGGAGTACTATGATAAGATGACGCATGAAAATAACGTTTAAGTGAAACATCGTTGAATGTAATCGTGGCATCCTGACAATAAGCCAACGCCAGCGATAGGAAGGCAAATTATCAATTTTCAATTCACCTACTTTTCAAACTGTGCCGTTCAGTCACTTCACTGTGCGGACTACCTACCTGACTTAGCACATGCCTTTTCCAGGGACATCATAATATGTAACTTGTGGCGATGCCGAAAATCGTTAAACCTGCCCTTTGGTGGATAGTCTGTCTGATTTGGCTATTCTCAGGGCCTTATCAAAGCTTCGCCTCGGCGCCCGACACTCTTTCCTCCGACCGTGCGACGCATATCCTGGCCGACAGTATCCCTGCGCTTCAGCAGTGTATCTGTAAGCATCCCGCGGAGCTATGGGAACATCCGGCTTCTTCTCACCCGATTTTTACCAATCTTTCTTCCAGGGAACGGGTGTGGCTCAGATTTCCCCTGAAGAATACACGACCCTACCCGGACACATTGTTCATAGAAGCTACCGCCGACCTTCATACAGGCTTTTATGTGTTCACCCGGGACGGAACTTTACTATTTGCAGATACCATCGGTATCTGGCCAGAACCTAGCCAACCATTTTTCAGCGACGATCCTACCGTCGGTATTCTGCCACTACCGGCAAACAGTGACGTACTAGTGTATATTCAAAATGAGCCGATGGTACCCTCATCACCCCGTCTGCAAATCCGGTTGTATGATAAAGCTTCTATCTATCAATACTTCTATCAATATCAGTTCCGGCGAGGCATCCAGACGTTGATCAATACGCTTTCACTTGGTTTTTTGGCATTCATGTTTTTGTTCTTTCTCTTTTACGCCATCGCCGTTAAACAAACCTTATACACGTTATACTCACTTTATTTGCTGATGGCGCTGGCGTTCTGCCTCACAATGTGGAACGAGCTTCCCTATCATGCTCAGGCTTTTATGTATTCGATTTTCGGATTGCGATATCTTCTCAATGAAACCGCCGTAGCGTGGATGTTTGCCGTGTATATCCTTTTCGCCGACAAGTTGCTGAATATGTCATCCCAAAGTCGTTGGTTCGGATATTTCCTACAAACAGAAGTAGTCCTCCTGTTTGTATATGGCGTTATACACCTGGTTGTGAAGGCGGCCGGTGCGCACGGCGCATTCTTTATAATGCAAAGCTATTTCTACTTTCGGGTGATCTTCATGCCCTTCTATATCTTTATCATTCTTTTCATCCTATTCCGTATCCGTAGTCCTTTAAAAATCTTTTTTCTCATCGCTAATATCTTTTTACTGGCCGGTGTAGTTTCCTCCATCATAATCGATTACCAGGATGGCGTTTGGCATGTGCGTGGAAGTGATGTCCACCCTGGCGCGCTGCTTCAGGCAGGCATCATCGGAGAAACGATATTATTTTCGCTGGCACTGGGATATAATAATATCCTCATTCACCGGCAACGTGATGAGCACCGCAAACAGTATATCGAACAACTACAGGAAAATAACCGGCTCATCGAAAATGAGCGGCAAGTGCTCGCACAGCGGGTGGCCACTGCGCGCCAGGAGATCCTAGCGCAGCAACAACAAATAGAAGCCCGCAAGGTGAAGCAGCTGCAAGCTGAATTTGACGGGCGTATTCAGGAACTTACCCTACAATCGCTGGAGGCACAAATGAATCCCCACTTCCTGTTCAACGGATTAAGTGCGGTACGCGATCTGGTATTAAAAAACAAGAACGATGAAGCGATGCAATATATCAATACATTTGCCTTGCTGCTGCGAACAAGCCTGATCAATAACCGGAAACCGAGTATTACCTTGCAGGAAGAGCTTGAAGCAACCACTCACTATCTTCAGATAGAAAAGTTGCGTTTTGGCGATGATTTTAGGTATGCGATCAAAATCGAGGGGCAGCTCGATCTCACAGACATTGAAGTTCCTCCCAAGTTGCTGCAGCCGGTTGCCGAAAACGCGGTGAAGCATGGTTTGCGTCATAGTTTAAAAAATGAAAAACGTATAACCATCATTATATCCACCGACGCGAAACGTATTTTAGTACGGGTTGAAGATAATGGCATTGGGCTACGGGCCTCGCAGATCATCAACGCCCGCAACGCGCTGGAAGGAACACACCTTGGCCTAAAGCTCATGAAAGAACGCCTGGACGTTTTTAATCAGCAGCACGGTACGCATATCACTATGGACATTAAAGAAATACTCACTGCGGAGCAGCTGGTCGAAGGCACCTGTGTATCCATATACATCCTAGAGGAACATGACGTAAAGAAGGACATATCGTAACGGAATGTCGACAAGCGGTGAAACAAATATAAAACAATGAGCATAAACGCTATTATTGTTGATGACGAGCAGCATGCCATCGACAGCTTCATAAAAATTGCCGGTATGGCGCACCCTGACCTGCAAGTAATAGCTGCCTATACAAGACCCGAAGCGATGCTCAAACATTTGCACGAAGGATCGCTGCCGGATCTCTTATTCCTCGATGTGGAAATGTCGCCTTATTCGGGTTTCCGTTTACTTGAGATCCTCCAGGAGCGATCTGTCACGCCGTTGCCGTTTGATGTGATCTTTCTTACTGCCTATGATCAATATGCCATAAAGGCGTTCCGTTATAATGCGTTGGACTATCTCTTAAAACCCCTGCTGGAAGATGAGCTGCGCAATACTGTAAACCGGTGGATGCAGAAAAAACACAAACAGCTCCATCCCGTACAATGGGGACAGTTAAGCCACTACCTCAACCGGGCGGAAACAGTGCCCGATCGCATGGCAATTCCAACGCTGGAGGGTTATGAGATCGTTTTATTTGAAGAGATTGTCCGCTGTGCCGCCGACCGGAACTATACGCATATTGTCATGCAAAACCGGCAGTCACACACCGTATGTAGGACGCTGAAAGAAGTGGAGAGTGTCCTGATTGATCACGATTTTCTACGCGTCCATCATTCCCACGTCATACACCCACGTTTTGTTACAAAAATACTAAAGGCCGATGGCGGCACTGTAGAAATGACGGATGGAACACAGATACGCATCACGCGTAACAAGGAAGAATACCTGGAGAAAATCTTTTTTTCAATTAAGAAGCTGTAATCGGTTGCATTGGTACCCATACCAAGCCAAACTGCCAGGCGTCTGTATTCTCGGATAAATAAGCCACGGAACACCTGTTTTCTTGGCCAAAGCGGGCCATTCAGATGAAGTTCTTGAAACAAGTGCCACGGAGAAACGCGTCAATGAATTGTTCCCCGACGCTCTACCGAATCCGCTGCAAAAAACGACATGACTGAAAGGATTCCCGGATCGACATCAGCCCGATCATTTTCCCAAACACTAAGACGACCGCACTTGTGGCCTGCTACATATTTGAATCATAGGGAATATACCCTTCCCAAAACGACGGTGTATACGTGTTGCCGGTAAGTTCTTCGATAAGTGACTTGAAGATAGATTCCGCATTTTCACTATTCGACATCAGAATGAGTGCAGTCCCTCTTTCCGGGAAGCCAACGGCATAGTGTTGCCATCCGTCAAGGTGCCCCTCCTTAAAGAAGGCTTTGCCAAAAGGCGTCTCATAAACGCCAAAGCCCATACCGTAGCTAAGGTGGATGTCGTCATTTTCGTCGGTATCGATCAAAGCACTCGGCCCAAATTGCTGTCTCGATTTTATTCGGATCTGGGGGGCCACCAGCCGGGCATACCTCGGATCTTTCTGTTCCAATACGTGCGTGAAATAGCGTGTGTAATCTTCCAGGGTGGTTGATAATGACCCGGCGGCATTGGGAACATGACGTTTCGGAATATTCAAATCATTCGCGTTACTGTCGTGTCCCCCGGCATAGTTTCCTTCATAGGCCCGTTGCCATACGTAGCTGCTTCGCCGCATATCGAGCGGATCGAAAATCTTTTCTACCGCGAGCGTCTCAAAACCTTTCCCGGTCAGTTGCTCGATGACCATTTGCAGAAGAAACATGCCTTCGCCCGAATAGCTATACCTCGTCCCGGGGTCAAATTTGATTGTCAGCTTTTCATCGGGCTCGAGCCATCGCCAGTTGGGTAAGCCGCTCGTGTGAGAGAGGCACATTCTTGCCGTAATCTTCTTGTAGCGGTCGTCACCCTTTAGATCCGTATAGTCGATAAAATGATCGCCCAATAATTGTTGAAAGGTATTTGTCGTGTAGTCTGGCAAAGGATGTCTGAGATAGCGATACAGAGGGGTGTCAAGGGTAAGTACTTTCTCTTCGACCAGTTGCAAGACGATGTCTGCAAAGATTGTCTTGCTCAGTGAAGCACCATACATAATGGTGCCCCGTGTGAATCGCTGGTTCTCTTTCTTGTTTCTCCAGCCAAAATATTGCTGGTATACGAGGTGATGGTTGTTCACCACTGAAACGGCAAGACCGTGAACGTGGGCATGTTGCATCAAGGCATTAACCAGTTGCGTGATGGAATCAGGTTGAATCAAAACAGAATCAAGACGCAAAATCGCACGTCGGTTTTCGAATTCCGTTATGGGTTCCAGCGCCACACGGTTATCTACTCGGTAGTAGTTGAAGGCGAGTAAAATCATAAAAAGGACAAGCAGTCCACCCATTACGTATGCAAATCTTATCAGCAACTTTCTTAGCAATTTGATTTTGTTTTAAGTAGCTAATATAAGTATAAAGAAGATTGCAAAAATAATCACCAAATGCACTGGATGGAGACGAAAAGGCACCAACCAATAATAGCATCTGTAACGTCAGATAATGAGCGACAAACGTGGAAAGGTCGTAAATCAAAGATCTAGTAAAATCACCCCGCTCCGAGCCACAATTTTGCATGGAGGATATTTTTTCCGGAACAAATAGAACCACGTAGTACGCGCAGCAGTCACAACACTTGCAATAACACGGCACCGCAATAAAGACGACGGGCAGGACCGGCTATGCCTCGTTTACGATCATTCGAGAACTATGACAAACCCGCCATTTACCGGAAGCGCAAGAGCACGCTTTGTCTCCTTCGAAACTTTAAATTCTTCCTTTGAAAACAGGGCGCCATTTCGCCCCTCGGTGTAAAGTGTGGCCTTGCTTTTTTTGAATGAACCCAGTTCGAGATTTATCTTCTGCCCGGTGGTATCTCCATTAATGCCCGCAATGTACCAGCGATTACCGCTTCTTCTGGCAGCCACGACATACTTTCCGGGATAGCCGTCCATGAACGTTACGTCATCCCAATGGTCAGGCAGGGTTCGCAGGAAATTCTTTACATCATCCGGTACTTTTGCCATACCCTCCGGCGACTCCGCATAGTGTTGAATTCCAGACAAAAATAAAACCGACAATGCGAGCTCGAATGCTGCCGAAGTTTTTCTTGTACATTGACTATGGGTGAGCTTATACAAGTTCATGGGCGTGAAGTCCATGGGATCATAGACATTGCGTGTGAACGGTAGCATGGCGCAATGATTCGCTTGCAAGTCGGCGTGATGCTGGCTGAACGTGACCATCTCCATGCCCAATACTGCTTCTGCCGAGACCAAATTAGGATAGGTGCGATGCCAGCCTCTTGGAAGCGTAGCGCCGTGAAAATTCACCATTAAATGATACGCCGCCGCATCTTTTAAAATATCCAAATAATACTTCATCACACTTTGCCCATCGCCACCGAAGAAGTCCACTTTTATACCTTTGATACCCATACCATGAATCCGCGAAAACTCCTTTACCCGGTCCTCATGAGACAGGAGAAGGTTTTTGGGATGATACTCCACTGTATTCCAGTCTCCGGCAGAGTTATACCACAGTATAAGCCCAACATTCTTTCTTGCGGCGTAATCGCTTAAAACTTTTATGCTATCATATCCGATCTTTGTATCCCAGTCGACGTCGATCAGGCAATACTGCCAATACATCTCCGCGGCATAATCGATATATTTTCTTTGTTCCTGAAAAGTAATATTTTCATCCTTGCTGTTGATCCAGCTCCAGCTGGCTTTCCCTGGTTTTACAAACGATATATCTTTTAGCACGTTTGCCGGTGCGAGGTCTGTACCGAGAGTAGATTCCATGATAGTTTTAAGACTACCCACCGCAATAATTCTCCAGGGCGTATACCAGGGCTGATCGTTCACCGGCAGATAACCGCCGCCCGTATACACCTCTTTGGGATCGGGCATGCCGATGCGATAGATAGTGCTCAGGGAGTCGTTCAGCAACCTGCTACCGCAGTAGTGTTCATCTACACCGGCTTCGGTTATCAATGCCCAGATGGTGTTTGTTTTGAAAAGCGCCGGGAAGACCCATCCGGAATGAAAAGAAGGCATGGTGCCTGCCGGTATATCTTGTTTGTAATGCTCCTCGTAACTCGGATAGGTGTGATTCCATCCCTCCTTGGCCTTGCTCATGGGCTGCAGCCATGCCCTGGCCGCTGTGCTGAAGTGAAAGGATGTGGCTTCGCGCTCGATGACCTGTTCCTGATTGACCCAGGGGAAATAATATCTGAAGGCAAGACCGTCGTCCGACAGCCGGAAGATAATATCCATCTGTTTCCCCTCCGTATTGGCAAATGAAGCTGTCAACTGCTTCGCCTCATAGTGAATGTTGCTTTTTTTTGCATTTGCCATTCGATAGTCGTCCATTACGAGCATGGGCTCCGATGCGGAGAGCAATTTCATCCCTTGCGAGAAATTATGCCCTTTCATCACAATCCCCAGCGTGGATGGTTCAAGCACCCTTACCCCCGATTTCATCAGGTTATACTGTATTTCGCCCGACTCCGAAAGCGATAATTTCAACTGCAGCAACTTGTCAGGGCTTTCCAGCCGGACAGCTTGCTGTGCCTGAGCCAACACGGAAAAGCACAAAGACAACAACAGTAGTATTCTTCTATACATCAATGCTAAGGTTTAATGTTCTATTATTTTGAAGTGGTAATCCTGAACACTACAGCAATATCGTTAGAAATCACCAATGTGCGCAGCCATGATGAAACGCCTGACCCTGGGCTTGGTCGATAATCTTTTCATTGCCTGATGGCTTTTTATCTCTTTTCCTTGAAATTCACACGCAAACTGACGCCGGCCGGCTACTATTTCTTCCTTCTATTTGCTATGTTTAGAGCGAAAATGCTGGTATGTTAATATTATACGCAGAAGACGACGTAGACGACTATGGCTTCTTCGAAGAAACACTTGCACGGGTGTATCCCGTTGCCACGTGCATGAATGCTCGAAATGGGCGTGAGGTATTAGATATTCTGGATGCGTCTGCGATCCTCCCAGATCTCATTTTTCTGGACATCAACATGCCAACGATGGATGGGAAGTCGTGTTTAAAATCAATTAAGACTGATCCTCGGCTTAAATCAATTCCGGTTATTATCTACACAACTTCTTCAAACGAAAGGGATAGAGAGCAATGCCTGCAGCTGGGAGCGGAAAACTACCTGATTAAACCGTATGGTCTTGCGGCGGCAGAGCCGTTGATTCGGGCCGTATTACAGCCGTTCATTGAGCAAGGTAAGAGGTAAAGATCTGCGACGCCAAAGGCGAAATCAATTACCTTGTCCTCGTAAAGCAGTACCCATTCAGGCCGCGCTGAAAAGATGTTAAGACCCGAAGCCCGCAAACGCTAAATGCCTTCATTGTGGCCTAACACTGCCCGCGAACCGACCGAAGTTCTCCTTTAGGTGCCTGGGCAGGCTTCACCCACGTACCCTCTTCATCAATGCTTCATACCGTGGATCGACTCTCAATTCCTTGAAAGCGGGGTACTCCAGGTATAACGCTGGTGTCGAGGTTCTTTTCTTTAAACTTTCCTCGATATAGTAAAAGGTCTTATCAAAGTCACCCAGGCCGTACCAAATTCCTGCAAGATCGTTATCTAACACTACGCCGGGTTCTTCCCGTTGACGTTGTTCTATTTTGCGAATGCATTCCAATGCTTTTTCACGTTCCCCCAATTTCCCGTATGCGTAACCTACACCCATCAATCCTTTTAATGGGTGGTTTGTGAGACGATGTGTTTCTAAAAACAGCGGTAGCGCTTTTGCCCATTCGCCTTTCAGGCCGGTGCTCCATGCTTTTAATTCGATACTGATGCGCATGGCAGGGTCCATGGTCAGGAGTTTATCGGCCTGATGAATCGCATCATCATATCGTTCATTCATAACGTAGATATTTCCCAGGTGGTGCGTAATAAACGGTGAGAGTGGATCAAGCTTGGTGGCTTCTTCCATCACTACGATGGCTTTCTCTTTCTTGCCTACAATAACATAGTAGTAAGCCAGCGATTGATACGCGTTTGTAGCCGTAGGATTAAGGTGTATGGCTTTTTGCAAGGCATCGTGTGCTTTTTCCCATCTCCATTCATAATACAAATACGCTGCAGCCTTCGCAATGTAACCCTCGGCAATAGTAGCGTCCAGGTGCAAGGCCATATCTGCATGTTTATGAACAAGCTCAAATGCCTTTTGGGGCAACATCTGTCCCGTAGAACCCAAGTGGGTATAGGCACGGGCAATCATCGCGTGTGCTTGCGCATAAGAAGGCTCAAGCGTTATGGCATTTTCAAAATATACAATGGCCTGGCGGGTATCCGCCGGAGTTAGTTTATTGAAAGCATGAAGACCTTTAAGATAGAGGGTATACGCTTCAATATTTTTAATGCCGGTCCTGGACGGGCTTTCAGCGTGATCCGGTGATAAATTCTCCCTGAGCCTGTTGGCAATGATGCTGCTGATCTCATCCTGTATTTCAAAAACATCTGTGAGATTGCGATCATAGTTCTCACTCCAAATATGATAGCCATCGGCAGCATTAATTAACTGCGCCGTTATACGCAGGCGATTTCCCGATTTCCGAACACTTCCTTCCAGTATTTTGTCAACATTCAATTGAACGCCGATATCCCGCACGTCGATGCTTTTTCCTTTGAAAGCGAAAACAGAAGTCCGTGAGGTCACCTGGATATTGTCTATTTTCGTAAGCGTGTTCAGTATTTCTTCTGTAATTCCATCGCTGAAATATTCATTGTCGGGGTCAGCGCTCATATTGACAAAAGGAAGAACGGCAACACGGTTTACGGGCGTCTTGATTTTTCCTTTTAATGCTGCCCGCGATGGAACGACAATCCCATCATTCGTAATGGCAAAAACGCAAATCGCTTCTTTTACGTTTTTGAATTCGAAGAACCCCAATTCCAACGTAGTGATATCGTCCTGATTTTTAATTTCCTCATACACCTTGCCGGAAATAAGAACGCTGCCCGGTATAGCGGCCGATTCGATGCGTGACGCTATATTCACGCCATCGCCATAGATGGATTCGTCTTCCACGCTCACATCGCCGATGTGTATGCCGATGCGGACATCAACACGAGGTTCTTCTTGTAATTGCGTTTGTATTTTTATGCCACAGGATACAGCCTGACGGGCGCTGTTGAAAATAACCAGTGAGCCATCGCCATAATTCTGGAGTATTTTTCCTTCGAAGGTTTGAACGGCGCCTGTCAATATGTCTTTAAATCGTTTCCGCTTCAACCGGGCAAGCTGTTCGTTTTCCTGCATGATGGCTGTGTACCCGGTAATGTCTGCAAATAGAATGGCTGCCAGTTGACGCATGACCTAAAAATACATAAAATTGCTCAGTAGATTGCATCTTACAAAAGGAGTAGCCCGATGTCAATTATATACCTATTTTGACAATTCGATAGCTGAAACCTCCCGAGCCATTTCTACATATCTGCACAAGGCATTCGCCCATCGCATCTGATCTATCGTCCGACAATCCGGCTGAAGCAACCCGGGATTGGCTACCAGGATACAAATACACCTTGCGCGACTGGTGGCAACATTCAATCGGTCGGACTAAAAAGAAAACTCATTCCGCGGGGTGCATCTTCAACCGTGGACGACGTCATGGAGTAGATAACCACGGCCCCCTCCTGGCCCTGAAACTTGTCCACTGTACCGATTTCAATTTCGGGTAGCCGTTCGCGAAGCGCGCTTACCTGTGCATTAAAGGGCGCGACGATGAGAATATCTTTTCGCGTGATCTGCTGCTCCGTTCCTTCTTCATTTGTCCAACGCCCGCCTGCCAAAAGCTTACCCACAATCGCAGTTATGGCATCCACCTCTTCTTTTGATTTACTCTGGTTTCCTTTGTGTGGCACGGGGACATAATTTAGCCCCGCTCCGTCAAAGGGGGTACTTCCGGAGATCACCTGCTTCTCCAGTCCGGGCAGGGATTGCAGTTTGTTTTCATAGAATATTTCAGATGTAAACCGGCAGATGTCGGGATGAAGCCGCCGTGTGATATCCAGGAATAACCCCCTCCCCTCGGGTACCGTGAAGTGCCCCTCCAGCAGATACGCAAGCGCTGCAACATCACTCCCTTCGGGATGGGCCCCTTTCTGTGGTTGCTCGAGCTGTTGTGGATCACCAAGTAAAACGAGGTTCCTGGCAGCGCGCGATGCCGCCAGTACGTGAGACAGAGACATCTGCCCAGCCTCATCGACAAATAGATAATCTAATGTCTCTCGTGAAGTTTCTTCTGCCCAAAGCCAGGCTGTGCCACATCCGACACTGCCTTTGTTCAACGCAGCAATCACTTCATCGGCTTTTGTCACTTCCACAATCCCATCTGGGCATGCCGCCCCTTTCCCGCTAACTTTATGAACAAAACTGATACTACGACCAGCTTTTGATACTTCTTTGAGCGTTGCAAGTGAAAGATTCCGGATAACCTTATGGCTGACGGCGGTAATCCCGACCTTCTTACCCGAGCTCACCAATTCAGCAATCGTCCTGGCGCCCGTATAGGTTTTACCCGATCCCGGCGGTCCCTGAATCGCCAGGTAGCTCTTGTCAAGACCAAGCGCGATCCGGATAGCAGCATCCACGGTGTTTTCGCCTGCCCGCACAAATGCTCCTGTTGTTCCATCTAACAGCTTGGGGTCCCGCCTCATCAATATATCCTTTGCCGCATGATCCGGCCATGTATGCGCCAGCCCGTATTCAACAACGTCATTCGCCAGGTTGAGTAATGATACTTCAAGTGACCGCGGCGTGATAATGTCCCGAACATGCACGGAGACCGGGTGGACCTCTACCGTTTTACCGGATTTCTTTATGTCAACGGTATAGTTCTCCAACGAAACAGCTCTAACGGAGCCGACGTCGTCACCCTTCACCTCTACCAGGCTGTCACCCTCCGCAATACTTAGTTCCTGGGGTGGGAAGGAATAGCGATGTGTTACGCTCCGTTCGCTCTTTCCTTTGGGAAGCTCCCCGACAAGTTTCAAACCCGTTATAGCATGCCGTTCATCCAACAGATCCTCATATTCCAACTCATGAACACGAAAGAATTCCCAATATGCGCTTTTCAGCTCCCGTCTGAAATATTCAACCTGGTGTGCCAAAAGCCACTTAGCACGATGCTCGCTGGTCCACGTGGTCCTGTCATCCGGCAACTTTTCCACCAATGCTTTATAAATTGCCTGCGAACGAATATCCAACTGCTGTATTTCCTCACCGGCCTCGCCTGTTTTCAATTCAGGCCGGTCAAATTTTGTTCCGGCCAGCGCACTTTCAGAACGTAAACGCTCCAACCATTGATGTAGTGCTTCGGTAGCAAAGCAGTCATCTTCGTTGTATGCCTCGACCGTTCGGGCAGTTTCATCCGGCAGTGATTTAAAATCATGAAGCTCCAACGCAATCTCGACCGACTTTCTTGCTAGGCTGGCATCGTGCAGCGCCACCTTCCGGGTATACGGTGTGAACTTCTCGAGCTCTTTCAGCGAATAAACTTCGACACTCGCCAGCAATGACTCTTTAAAGACGGCGTGCAAGTCAACAAACCGCTCCGCGCGGAGTAGCCTATCTACCTCCTGCTCGAACCGCGCATGTACCCGTGCCAATCGCTTAACCGCGGAAGGCTCATACGGTGCAAAGTGATAAATATACATCTTTGGATAGCGCTTCCATCTGGCCATTATAAACTTCATGAGTTGCTCAAAGGCAAGCCCCTCTTCCTTCCGATTCGTCGACCATATTCGCCGATATACCAGCTCCCCATTCTCCTTATAAACATATCCAAGAATGTATTCAAGTCCTCCGTCCTCATAAAAAGCATCTCCTTCGATATCAAAGTAAACATCTCCTTCGTCAGGTTCCGGCAACCGATTTAACCCGCGTCCCGACTCTATCGGCTGAATATTATATAGCAGCCTTGCCTGATTTCTGCCGTCTAACTGTATACCGGCCTGACGCTGCTTTTTATCGAGCGCTTCTTTATTACCACGTTCCGGACGTGCAAGCTTGTCTGTCGTTGCGAACTGTTCCAACGTAGCGATCTTCTGTCTTTCGAGCTCGACGATCTGAAGCGATCTTATGCCGGCTACGAGTGAAAGATGATCGTCATCATGGCGCTTTTGGTCGCATGTGCGCCACCAGCTGCAGATCGAACAATGCTCCGAAATGTCGGGGTATGTTGGCAACGCCGGTCGGGTCATCGTGTATTCAAGATTTTTCCGAATCAAATTATAGTGGGCCCGGAACTCAGCAAAACGATAGGATTCGGCGGGAAATTGCACACCTGGTTTTACAATGTGCATCTTCTCGGGGACGTAATCCTGAAGCTGCGATAACAAATCGGAGTACAAACACAATTGCAAAATTGCCGAAGCCCTTGTGTTTTGTGACAATTTAGTATCCTGCACTTCGTACGACCAGTCCCCGAATTTACTTCTCCCCGGCACTTTCAGAAGGACATCCGAATACCCCGACCACTTTCCTGCCTCCAGAAAAGCCTGAACAATCACATCCTTTCCGTCCTTCATCGCCTGGAGCGTAGCCTCCAACGGTTGTCCCTTCAAGTATATCCACGAAAGACCTTTCGTTTTTAAATATTCAACGTATGCCGCTTCATGTTCCTCACCGCGTTTTATGAGCACTTCAAGAGAAGGGTCATGCCAGGAAGGCCTCGGTATTTCCCTGGCGGCCACCCGTCGGTTCAGTTGGGTCAAATGCTCGCAACTCAGGTGATTGGACAAATCTGTTGCAACCAGATGGATATCGTCAGAAATATATCGCATAAGCGTGTTATTTGTCATCCGAATACTCATGCAGAAGAAATTCCCGTTGATCTCCTCCTGCTACCGGCCCTGGCAACTGTACTTCCCCGGATGTTTAGAAAATATTATATTACTATTTATTAACCGAAGGAACAACCGGACCAACAAGAATTTGTGCGTGTAGAGGTCGCGGTCAACACATGGAATATTTTTACTGGAAGATATGAAGGAACCACGACTGTCCCCAAGAACCCGAGAGAAGCTGATCTTTCGGGGTTTAGCTGGCTTGCCATTAGGCTTATTGATATTACTGTGCAGCCAGTGTTCACCCGGCGATACAAAAGCCTCGCTTCCCAAGGGTGACCCTGACAATGGAAAGCTTGCGTTGGCTGATGGCTTTGAGGCTTTGGTGGTGGTAGACAGCGTGGGGCGGGCGAGACACCTGGCCGTGAACGACAACGGCGATATCTATGTGAAGCTCCGCAACGTGCCCCCCGCGGGTGGGACGGTAGCCCTGCGTGATACGACAGGCGACGGCAAAGCCGATATTGTGAAATATTTCGGTACGTACAAAGACCCGAGCTCATACGGCACGGGTATGCGTATATACAATGGCTATATCTATTATGCGTCCACCGGCGTGGTATACCGGAGCAAGCTCATTCCCGGTCAGCTCCTGCCCGATACCACGGCGGAGCCCATGGTAATCGATGATGCTTACCGGGCCAATCCCCGTGGAACGGAGCACATTACAAAGCCGATCACCTTTGACGACAAGGGGCACATCTATGTTCCCTTTGGCGCTCCCGGCGACGTGTGCCAGGCGGAGAACAGAAGGCCCGGCGCTCCCGGTATGCTTCCTTGCCCGCAGCTCGACATTCACGGCGGTGTCTGGCAATTCGATGCCAACAAGCCCGGACAGATCCAGGGTGATGGAAAAAAATACGCTACCGGCATGCGAAGCCTGGTGGCGATGGCCTGGAATTTCGAAGATGGCAATCTGTTCGCCGTGCAGCACGGACGCGATGATTTTTCCAGGACATGGCCGGGTCTCTACTCTCCCTGGCAGAGCGCGCTGCTTCCCTCGGAAGAGTTCTTCAGGATCACCGAAGGTACCAACGGCGGCTGGCCTTATTATTATTTCGACGACATGCAGGACAAGAAAGTACTGAACCCGGAATACGGCGGCGACGGCAAGAAGGCCGACGGCGCCGACACGGTAGCCCTGCCGCTCATCGGCTTTCCCGGACACTTCTCACCCAATGACCTGCTTTTCTACCGTGGCGATCAATTTCCTGCACGCTACAAGAATGGCGCCTTCATCGCCTTTCACGGCTCCACTATACGGGCACCCTATCCGCAAGGCGGATATTTCGTAGCGTTTGTGCCTATGAAAGGCGGGAAACCCTCCGGCCCGTGGGAAGTGTTTGCCGATGGATTTGCGCAACGGGATACGATCGTCAATACTTCCGATGCCAAGGCGCGGCCCATGGGACTTTCCGAAGGACCCGACGGCTCGCTCTATGTGACTGAAAGCGTAAAGGGCAAGATCTGGAGGATCATGTTTAAAGGCGACAAGGCAGCGTTTGGCGAGCAGCAGCTTGCCGGAATGGCAAACCGGAAACAAACAGCTACCAACATTAAGCAACCCGATGAGAAGAAAGACAACCTGTTCAAGGATACGCCGGGCTCTATCGCCTACACCCAATACTGTGCTTCCTGTCACCTTCCCGGCGGCCAGGGCGACGGCAACCGGTATCCGCCGCTGTTCGGTTCGAAATGGGTAAGCGGCCCGAACAAGACGCTAATCGAAGTTGTGCTGAAAGGACTTACAGGACCGATAGAGGTACGGGGCAAGACGTATGATGGTGTGATGCCTGCACATGCTTTCCTTTCCGATGAGCAGGTGGCCGATATTCTCAGCTACGTGCGTACCCGGATGACCCATGGAGGCTCTGCCATCAAGGCCGAAGAGGTGCGCGCGGTGCGGGCGGGGTTGAAATAGGTTCACATGACCGAATGTTGACGACGAGCTTCTCACTATCAGAGCGTCTTTCCTTCTCCGCTCGTGTAGTCGATAACCTCTACCCCCAGCTGCGCGGCCAGGCTTTTACTTGTTTCACAAGCAGGCGTTTGCTCTCCCGTGTAACAAGGTGTATTTTTTTGGTTTCCGAAAAACGCAAATACGCGTCGTACACGTCTTTCCTTAGGGATGTTGTGTAAACCCGCGCATACATATTTTGAACGGTCCGGCTCTTTTTAATGAACAGGTAATCGATTTTCTCGAACGAGGCTGCCTTACCATGCTTAATTCCCATTATCCAAACATAGTCGTGGTAGACCCGTTGATCGAGGTCGATCATTAGTCGGTAGTGTGTGGTAAAAATCAGTGCACTAACGATCAACAAGGCGAGACCGATCAGAAAATGAAAAAAAATCACTATCCCAGCCGAAAGCGCCAGCGCGATGCCCATGATATTTATTGTCCACGCGAAAAAGGGAGATGTCTTAACGTCGATTTTCATTTGAGCCGATTATATACTAACCATCTGAATCCGATGTTCCGAAGCCGGGTAACCGATGTCTGAATTTTGCAAAGATCTCTTCTGCCACCGCAATCTGAGCTGCCCTACATTTGTCTCTCCGGGAATTACCGGCACAGAGTACTTCGTCAGCTATAAGTCAGTCTTCATACCGCCATGTCTGACGATTGGATATTGTCTTTTCTGGCGGTGGGTTACGCTCGGACGTTATACGCCATAACCACGACCTGAATAAAATTATGAGAACATACGCCGTTAAGAACCCCGGAAACCAAAGCCGATCGGGGGAGACGAAGGCAAGCGATGAACAAGTATAAATCAAAAAAGGGTGCCATTTCGAGACACCCTCTTCATCCAAATACACTTACTGCCA
This sequence comes from Dawidia cretensis, assembly GCF_018598175.1. Lineage (GTDB taxonomy): Bacteria > Bacteroidota > Bacteroidia > Cytophagales > Cyclobacteriaceae > Ohtaekwangia > Ohtaekwangia cretensis. The sequence goes on along the minus strand of NZ_JAHESE010000002.1, from coordinate 119,220 downwards.
ACGTAATTTCTTTGCAGTCGCTTGTTTTTTGATTGCCTGGATCATGGAGGCGTCGAGCATGCCCGCCTCGCCGTTTTGTTTTGCTTGCGTGGTGATATACTCCTGACGCTTTTTGCTCAATTCCTGGATCTCCGTTTGAATCTGCTGACGCTCGGTGGATTTCTCTTTGATGTAGCTCTTGCGTTGCTCCACGCTCATGCTCTTCATCTCGTCGGGGAGCTCTTCGGTCTTCGCTTTCTCGATCGCTTTCGAATCGTCTTTGGTTGCATCCACCAGATCCCAGGTCGAGTTTTTGTAGACGTGCGTACTTTTCGAGATTGCCCGCTCCGCCTTATTGGACTGTCCGTAGCTTTCGGCGTTATTGTCTTGTGCGATCTGTGCCGCCTTCTTCGTCTTGCCCGAAGAACCATAATAAATATAGGTATCGTTCAACTGATCGTTCAGCGCATCGATCTTTTCGTCATACGGCGAAGGAATGTATACCGTTTTCTGGTTTTGCTCAATGCTTATATACGTACCGCCGGTGATCGTCGCGCCACTTTGCCAGCTGGTATTCGTGCCTTCGTCGAAGCTGCCGCAAAAGATCGTGTTGATCACTACGCCTTTCTCTTTGGCCAGCGTACAGGACTGCCGGAAAGATACTGGCCCCTGCGTGAAGGGTTCATTGCCTGCGATGAAGATGAGCTTCAGGTCGGCCGCCGACTTCGACCACACCAGCTGGTGCAACGAGGTCTGGATCACCTTGCCGCAATATTCTTCGCCACCATTGGTCGTCAGCGCAAAGAGCTTTTCAGAGATCAGGTCCAGGTCGTCCGTTAAGCCGCTTACCTGGCGCACATAGCCCTCCTGGGGAGAAAGATTGTCATTGCCATATTCATAGAGCGCAATCTTGATACTCGGCTTTGCTCCATCGGCGCACTTCGCGGCGGCCAGCTCGTTTACCACTTTCCAAAGTTGCGATTTGGCCTGCTCGATCAAGCCGTCCATGCTGTTGCTGGTGTCGAGCAAAAGTGCCAGCATAATCTCCTGGTCTTTTTCGGCGGCGGGTGTGTCTCCGCGCCGGTTTTCAGAGTGTACCGGCTGGCAATGTACTGTCACCAGCAACAAAAGGAGTACGGTGGCCAGACGCGGCAGAAATTGGATGGAAGTGTATATCGTCTTCATGATCTTGGATGTTTTTGGTAAATTTTACGCTAAAAGCGTGACGGGGATACCTACACTTCGTGATCGTGCCGTGCCGCTGGGTGAAACGTCCCACTGGCTGAGTGAACCCCGGCTCACGGACAGGCGGGCCCGGAAACGGGTAAGAATTAAAGTGCTAACTTTCCTGCGATTGACAACCATGATCCGGCATACCCTCACATTGAGCCTCATTGCATTCTTCTGCATCAGTAGTGCCGTCGCGCAGGACAGCAAGAAGGCGCCATCGCAAAAGGCGGCTGAAAAGGATGAGAAAGTACTTGAGGACCGGGGGTCGTATAAAACCTTTAAGAAATTATCCCGCCGCACCAACCCCGCGGATTTGCTGGAAGAAGCGGCTTCGTTGAAAGACAGCAACCCAGGCGAGGCGCTGACCAAGGTGCGCGAGGCGCTGGGCTTGAGCCTGGCCTCGGGCGACGTGCTCAACGAAGCCCGTAGTCATATGTTGATCGGCGAGATCAACGAAGGCATCCAGGAATGGAAGCTCTCCCGCGAAAACTACCTGCAAGCCCATCAGATATTAAATGCCCATAAAAATCCCAAAGACGTCCCCACCACTACTATGGATTATCAGCGTACGCTGCGTGGTCTGGGCAACACCAGCCTCAAGCTTGGCGACTTCAACGTGGCGCTCCAATATTTTCAGCAGGCGCTCGACCTCAGACTCGACCGGAACCAGCGCATAGACCGTACCCTCGATCTCTCTGAGACCTATTATCAGATGAGCAACTATACCGAAGCGCTCAGGGTATTGGACAATCTTCCCCCGCAGGGTGGTAAGGCAATCAGCAGCAATACCCTGGATATGCGCGTTCAAAATCAAAAGGCCAAGATATACGCGCGGTTGAACGACATTCCACAAACCAAGAACCTCTACGACAATTCTCTCGCCCAGCTGCGCGTCAACAAGAACGACGCCGAAGGCGTGAAGTCGCTGCAGGAGACCAAGGAAGAGATAGCCGATGTGCTTCGCGGGCAGAACCTCTACGACGACGAGATCGAGCTGCGTAACAAGTCCATCGAATTCAACCTGGAGAGCAGGAACCTTGACGAGGTTACCAACGATAAAGTGGAGATCAGCAAAACCCTCGTAGCGAAGGGAGAAGACGCAGCAGCCCTCCGGGAGATCGAAGAAGCCGCCCGCATCGCCGATACGCTCGCAAACCCCAAGGCACAGGCCAAGGCTTACCTCACCCTGGCCGACATCTATGAAAAGAACGGCAGGACCACCCAGGCCCTCGGTGCCTACCGCAAGTACAGCGACGCCGTGACCCGGTCGCAACGCATTCAGGAAGAACGACAGATTACTAACTCTTCGCTCCTCGGCCAGCAACGCGACATCGAAGAGCTCAGCAAAAACGTATCTGTCGGTAAACGTGAAGAAACGATTGAACAGGCTACCGTATCGCGCCAGAAACTCGTCATTTATGGCCTGCTGGTCATCCTGCTCATCACGACTATCACGTCATACTATATCTACAAGAACGCACAGGCCAGCAAAGTGGCCAACCAGCTCCTGGCCCTCAAGTCGCTGCGCAGCCAGATGAACCCCCATTTCATCTTCAACGCCCTCAACTCCGTGAATCATTTCATCGCTGAACAGGACGAGCGAACCGCTAATAAATTTCTCTCTGAGTTCTCCCAGCTCATGCGCCTCGTGCTGGAGAACTCGCAGGAGGACTTCATCCCGCTCTTCAAAGAACAGGAGATCCTGGCGCTCTACCTCAAACTGGAACACTACCGCTTCCGCGATAAGTTCGACTATCGCATCGATATCGACGAGAGCATCAACGCCGAAGCGATTGAAGTTCCCCCCATGCTCATCCAACCCTATATCGAAAACGCCGTGTGGCACGGATTGCGTTACAAAGAAGAGAGGGGCATGCTCACCCTGCGTTTCTATCAGCAAGACACAACGCTGATGGTCGAGATCAGCGACAACGGCATTGGACGCAAGCGCTCGGCAGCGTTGAAGACTTCCAATCAGAAGAAACACAACTCCACCGGGCTGAAGAACATTCAGGAGCGCCTCGATATTATCAACAAAGTATATAAAGCCGACTATCGGGTTACCATCGAGGACCTGCAGCCCGGCCCAGGCACGCTTGTGCACCTAGCGCTGCCTCTTCATAAAACAGATAGGATACTGCCATGAAAGCCGTGATCGTAGATGATGAAAAAGACAGCCGCCTAATTCTGGCCAGCTATCTCAAAAAATATTGCTCCGACGTGACTGTATGCGGTTTCGGCGAATCCGTCGCCACGGGCCTCGATGCTATCCGCCAGCATACCCCCGACATCGTCTTCCTTGACATCGAGATGCCCTATGGCAACGGCTTCGACCTGCTCGACAAGGCCGGCGACATCTCCTTCGAAACTGTCTTCGTCACCGCCTTCGACAATTATGCCATCCAGGCCCTCAATCAAAGCGCCGCCTACTATCTGCTCAAGCCTATCGATATCGATGAGCTCATCAAAGCCGTAGAAAAGATCAAAGCCGAGCACGCCGATAACCAGGTTCGCCACGCTAAAGTGCTCGTGGACAACATCCGCGCCACCGGTCCCCAAAAGATTATGTTGCCCACTATGGAAGGGTTCGAGATCGTCCCTGTACCAAACATTCTCTACTGCGAAGCCGTCGATAACTTTACGCGCTTCCATTTCGAGCACACTGCCCCGCTCCTGATCTGTCGCACTTTGAAATATTTCGAAGAAGTCCTTACTCCGCACCGCTTCCTCCGCATCCACCGCTCGTACATGATCAATCCAGATTATGTGATCCGATATTCCAAAGGAAAAGGTGGATACGTCACGATGAAGAACAATCAGGAGTTGGAGGTGTCTTCGACCAGGAAAAAGGAGTTTCTCGACCTTTTCGAGAAATGATTACATATGTATATACACCAATTCATTCTACCGTACGATTTCCAACCCATCTCGTAGGTGAATCTTCGGAAACGGCGCATGTGGCTCTGCCTGGTACCAGAACGCCACAGAGGATATATCATCTTGCAACGGCAGGTAACGCATGCCGCTGCGCCAGCCAAGCGCCTGAATCGTGATTTTCAAATCCTTATTGAAACGAACCGGATCGGTGATGTGCCACCGGTACATTCCGAACATCGTCTGAGATTTGAAGGTGCCGTCCGGTTTGAACGCATGGAAGCCCGCATACGGAGTTGAATAATCTTCGTACTGCTGTTGACCGTTCTTGTCTTTTACAGCGAACGCATAGGAGCCACAGAAGTAGTCTTCCGTGCCGGTGCCGCAGATCGTGGGGTACTGTGTGTCGCCATCCATATAGAACTTGATCTCTCCTTCTCCCCACCAGCCGTTGCTGTTGCTCTGCCAGAGCATATACGTGCCGACAAAGTGCCCTTTACCTTTGATGCCGTCGACGATGGTATATACGTCCTTGTAGGGCAAGGGGTTCACCCGGCGGAATTGCGCGTGGAAATAGGCGGCATCCTCGGGCACCGTCGTGCGTGTGTAATCGATCTGATAGTACAGGATCATTTCTTCATCCGCTATGTTTTCCATCGTGATGCGGCATTTCTTCCGAAAGGGCATTACCCAGTAGCTATTGAAGGCGCTGCCGGGATTGACGCACACCGCGAGCGATGTGATTGGCTTGTATTCATACGCGGCGGCAAAAAAATCGCCAACGGGCACCTCCACCGACGGTTCCTTTTCGTCGTCCCAGTACATGCGCAAAATGCTGTAGCGCCAGTTGCCGGTGGGTGTCATCCAGATATGCTGCAGGGCGCCGCCACCATCGATCTCGGCGAGGGTATAGGTGGTATGCGCGGCGATGCGGATGAACGGGTTGATCTTCCATCCCGGACCGAGATCTTTCGCGGGGCCCGAGGCAGTGCCTTCCTTCGCCATGCCGCCTTTGCCTTTTTCGCCGGTAGGGTTCTCCGGGCTTATCGAACGCGTCAGCGCATCCGACAGCCTGTAGAGGTTATCCATGTTCGTGCCGATGCCGTCAAAACCTCCCTTTTGCGCGGAGGCCGTCATAGCCAGGAAGGCTGATATCAGTATGAGAAGTATCCGGAGTTTCATGTTATCCTGTGTGGTTGATGGTTGACACATACTTTACATTTTATGTTTATACTTAAATTCAAAATCTCGGTTGCCCCGTCTGAATTTGGTATGGACGGTAGTGCCTCCCAGTCATCCGTACGGAACGGTACAGCAGGGAGTGTCTCGGCGCTGTAAAGGTCCAGTGGGCCGGGTTGTTGTCTCACGCATAACGCACCGCTACGGGGTTTGAGACGTTGCTGCAGATCCCGGCGAAGCCCACCCTTACACTTTAATGGGCGCGTTCCGCTGAAGTACCATGTAATCGCGAAAGATCGCCGGCAGCTTCACGTCGGCCCTGACCGTTGGATCAAAGACAAAAAGGGGAATCACAACCCAAAAAACCACCGGGGTCCGGAAAGGCACAACGGCACTGCTCGTACGTTTCATGCGCTGTTATTTTTTATCAAAGACTATTTTTATAAACCGGGGGTGATAGAAGTTCGGTGTCTTCTTCAATTGCTCCAGGAAGTTGAAGCTGTTGATGTTGTAGCTGATGAGCAGCTCGCCCGGCTTCGAAAGCGCGGGATGAGCTTTTGCGTTGTAGGTGAAGAGATCTTTCTCCGTCAGCTCGGGCGACGTATTCCAGATCACCTTTCTCGGGCCGAACGGTCCGACCGGCGAAGATCCGATCTGCATGCAGATTTCCGAAAAGATGCCACCGAGCTGATAGATGAGCGCATACTGGCCGTTGCCGATGGCGGAGACGCTCATCTCGTTCGATACACTGTCGGCCAGCGCGGTGGCCGACTGCAAATCCTTCGACCATCCACTAGATGTCTTGAACTCCCAGGCCGAGAACTTCGCCAGCGTTCCGGCTCTCGTTCGTGCAGCCATTAATTCCTTATTATTCGTTCCGCGAACGCCATAGATGTATAGATAGCCGTCCGGATCGGGCGCGCCTGATGCCTGGGTATTGGCATAGACGCCCGCCCCGAACGCCGTAGCCGCGGGGTCATCGCTGGGCGATACGAGCGGCAGGTCTACCTGCTTCGACTTCGAGAAGTCTGTGGTATGCGGGGGATAGATCAGCAACGTTGTCCCTACGTGGCGGAAAGGAAACTTCGAACCGTCATTCGTGTTGTGAATGAGGTATCCGAAGATATACAGGCTATCTCCCGCTGCATGATCCACCACGCCGTCGCCCAACCAGTAGTAATCGCCGGGTTGTGCCTTTGGCGTGGACGGCAGGAATACCGAGGTTGTGTTTTTGCCTACGATGAATTTCGCGTTGCCTTCCTGCGGCTCGTTCCCCGTCAGCAGCATCACCGAATTATTGATCATGGCCAGGCCGGGCGCCCCGGATTGGCTGGTGTCGCCGGCCTGGCCGAACATGGTGTCGCTGAAAACAAAGAGCACGGTATCGCCAGACGCACCGGCATCGCTTCCTTTCAGGGGAATGGAGTAAATGCCGTCGGCGCCGAACCATCCCTGCGAGCGTGTGAACAACGTTGTCCATTCCGGCGCGGCATGCACCGTATAGGTGGTTTCTTTCTGCTCTTCTTTTTTCTGCTGACAGGACGTCGCTACTCCGGCCACGGCCAGCGCGATCAACACACGACAAAAAGTGATCTGTTTCATCATACTCAATTTAACATTACTATTTAGGAGCTGCCACATATTTATAAATAAACACCTCGTCGTTGCTCTCACCGGCCCACGAAAGGTCGATATGGATCTCCAGCTCGAGCTTGTCGACGGTCAGTGTTTTCACCCGGTAGGTATCGGTGGTAAACACATCGGGGGTAAAGATGCCGTGATATTTCATCTTGAACGTGGTCTCGTCTTCCGAAAGCTCCCAGGCGTCGTAGTCGTTGAATTCCTCCAGCTCGCATCCGCCGTCGTGGTTGGAGCCGTAGAACGAATCCATGAGCCCATCGGCATGGAACAGATAATAATTATCTTTTTCACACTCCAGGATGTCTTCTTTGTTCGCTTTGTTTACCCAGATCTTCGATGTGAACATCCACTTTCTGCGGGAAAGGTTTATGCGCGGCGCGGCGGCCACCGCCAGGGTGAGATCGCTTCTCATCACATCGCCGGATGCCGTCTCCGCGCGGAAGGCAAACCCGATCAACTGGTCAATGTCTTCTTCCCGGCCCCGGTACCGAAAGGTATATTCACCGCCCGATGAAAGCGCTGACGCGTCTACGGTAAGAACACCCTTGGTGCCATAGTCAGTATCCGCGGCCAGGTTTACGGACTTCGTAATAGTCAGCGAGCGGACGTCCGACGGGAGCTTTACCGCTACCACCGCTTCGTCGCCTTCCTGCGCCTGCGAGCGGTACTGGCCATACCCGGCAATCTTGATATTCTGTCCCGGAATGGTGAGCTCGAGGCCCGGCTTGTCTGCATTGGACTCATAATCGTCTTCGCAGGAAAGCGCGCAGGCGCACGCGGCCAGCATAAGACCCAGTAGGTATTGACGATACTTTTTCATCGCTTTAGGCATATAAGGTTGACACGGTCTAGTAATCGTTCTGAGGAAGGTTCGTATTCACGTCGCGCTCCCGTTGCGGAATGGGAAACAGGTAATGCTTCGCCTGCGGCGTCACACCCGGTTTGGCCAGGGGCACCAGCGTCTCCAGCTTTCCGGTGCGCACCAGGTCGAACCACCGGTGACCTTCCGCCGCCAGTTCCAGCCTGCGCTGCTCCAGTACTTCGTCGCGGAACTGGTCTTTGGTAAGGCCCGAGACGTCGCCCAGGTTCGCGCGGTGGCGCACCATGTTCAGGTAGGTATAGGCGTCGTCGGTCGGGCCGTTGTCCTCGTTCAGCGCCTCGGCATACATCAGCAGTACATCGGGATAGCGGATCACGGGAAAATCCTGCGCCGTTTTCGCGTTGGTAAACTCATCGGGATTCGTTACGTCCCAATACTTTCTGAAGTAATATTTGTCGAACGGAACATTGTAGGGCGTACCGGCCACGGTCTCGTCAAACGCATTAAAAACGGTCACGGAGTCGCGCTTATCACCTGTCGGGTATGCGTCGGCCAGCGCCTGTGTCGGCACCTGCCATCCCAGGGTGTTATTGGTGATGCCCGCTTTCACCAGCGCATTGGGAAGCAGACGTGTGTGAAATTGTCCGCTTTCCCAAAAGATGATCTTGCCGCCCGCATCGCCGAAGCCTACGCTGAAGATCGCTTCCTTGCCGCCGCGGTTTCCGATCTTGAATACATCTACATAGTCATCCCACAGCGCATAGTTTCCAGAGGAAATCACTTCCAACGCCTTGGCGGCAGCCGTGCTATACTCCTGGCGGGTGAGGTACACTTTAGCCAGCAGCGCCTTTGCCGCACCCTGGGTAGCTCTGCCCCTGCCTTCTGTCTGATCTTCCGGAAGCCCCTCTGCGTCGGTCAGGTCGGTGATGATCTGGGTGTAGATGTCGTTCACTTCCGCCGCAGTAGGTTTGAGAGGTTCCTCTACCTTCAGCAGCAGGGGGATTTTCCCGAACATCCGTTCAAGGTTAAAATACAGCAGGCCCCGAAGGAATTTCGCTTCGTTCACCAGTCTCGTTCTCAGCGCGGCGTCCATGTCGATCGCCGGAATCTTCTCGATGGCAATGTTGGCCAGCGAGATGGCCTTGTAGTGCTGCTTCCAAACATCGGTCACGATTCCATTCTGCGGCGAATAGGTGAAGTTCGAAAGTTGATCGGCATCTGTCATGCCCACCTGGTTGTTGAGCATCTCATCAGACGCCAACCCTACCGCGATCCAGAAGTTGCTGTGGTATACGCCGCCGAACGTATCGCCGCTCTGCGAGTTCAGGTGCCCGTAAATGGCGTTCACGGCCGATACGGCGTCCTCCTCCGTTTTATAGAAGTTCGATACGGCCACGAAGTTTTGCGGATCTTCTTCCAGAAAATCCTTGCACGATGGGACCAGGAACACCAGCAGCAGAAATACACTGGCGAGCTTTATGTTTCGTTTGATGAATTTCATATCAGAAAAGGGTTACTGTCTTATAAACCAATGTTTACTCCCACCAGGTAGGTCTTCGTCATGGGGTAGCGTCCCTGGTCTACGCCGGGCATGGCAGTAGCGATGCCGTAGGAGCTTCCTTCGGGGTCGTAGCCGGTATAGTTGGTGAACGTAGCCAGGTTGGTGGCGCTTACGTAGATGCGCAGCGTCCTGAGTTTGGCCCGGTCCAGTAGCGCGGGGGGAATGTTGTACGCGAGTGTTATATTCTTGATACGCACATACGAAGCGTCTTCCACATACGCCGACGAGAACGTGCCCACATCTACCGTGCGGTTGGCCAGTGCGCGCGGAAAACGGTTGCCGGGGTGCTCCGGAGTCCAGCGGTTCAATCCCGCCTCCGCGGATATATTCTGCACCCCGCGGAAGTCCTCCAGCGCCAGGGCGTTGAAGTTCGCCATCTTGTTGCCCTGCGATCCCTGGATGAACACGCTCAGGCTGAAGTTGCCGTACGCGAGCGTGTTGTTGAACCCCCAGGTGAAATCCGGAAGCGCGTTACCGAGAATGGCCCTGTCATTTTCGTTGATGACAGTATCGGGGGCGGAAAGATTCCTGTACTTCCTGTCGCCGGCGCGCGCACGTGTGAGCGCGTTGGCGGGAATGTTATGCTGCCCGTTGAGCACCGCCGAAGATTCCGCTTCTTCGTCTGTCTGGAAAATGCCGTCGAATTGCAGACCGTAAAATGTACCGAGGGGCTGACCTTCGCGCAGGATGAGTCCCGAGCCAAGGTTTACGTCTTTTCCTTCCTCCGCCAGCCGGGTGATCTTATTGCTATACGTGGAAAAGTTAATGGACGAGCTCCATTTCAGCTTGCCGGTAGTGTTCACGGTGCGAAGGTCGATGTCGAGCCCGGTGTTCTTCAGGTCGCCGATGTTCAGTGTCGTAAAGTCGAAGCCCGACGTGTACGGAATGGGCGTGCGCAGCAGCAGGTCATAGGTATACTTCTGATACAAATCGGCCGTGAGGGTGATCCGGTCGTTTAGAAACCCCGCGTCAATACCGATGTCGAACTGGCGCGTGGTCTCCCATTTCAGGTTGGGATTGCTATAGTCAGTAGGTTGACTGCTGGAATAATAGTCGAGCGTCGCACCGTGGTTGAAGACGCCCTCGCCGTACACTCCGACAAGCGCGAGCGACTGGTACGAATCGATTGCCTGATTTCCGATGATTCCCAGGGATGTTCTCAGCTTGAGCTCGGATATGAACTCCGCAGGCTTCATCCATTTTTCTTCCACGATCCTCCAGGCAAGGGCCGCCGACGGGAAGAACGCGTATTTGTTATTCGCGCCGAACTTCGAGGAGCCATCCACCCGTCCGGTAAGGGTGACGAGGTATTTGCGATTCAGGGAGTACTGAACGCGCGCCAGGTACGATTGCATGGTCCAGGTCGCCTCACCTACCTGGGGCGGTTGCGGTTCGGCTGCGCCGCGAAGACTGTGGTATCCCAGGCGAGGATCGGAAATACCGAAGACATATCCGGTGAGTCGTTCACTCTTGAATCCCTGCAGCGTATATCCCGCCAGCGCCGTGATCGTATGTTTAGTGTTTATCGTCTTGTCGAACGTGATTGTATTCTCGTTAAGCCACGTCAGGGCTTCGAGATTTGCCACACTTGCTTCGCCCTTGGAGCCTGCTGCCGATTTCAGGAAGTCCGGCGCGAACGTTCTATCCCGGGACGAAATGCCGTCAATACCAAACGTGCTCTTGAGCTCCAGCGACGGCAGGATCTTGTAGCGCACCTCGACGTTGCCCAGCACGCGGGTGGCGGTGCTATAGGCCTTATGCTCCTTCGCTTCGGCCACAGGGTTGCCAATCACGATGCCCCGGTCGTTCTCATAGGTATATTTCCCGCGCACCGAAGGATCATATACCGGGAGGATGGGGTTCATGCCCAGCGCGCCGCCGATTACCCCCGGCGTGATCTGTTGCAGCCCGGTGTTCACCGAATTTCCCCGCGTATAGGCATACGCAATGTTGGCGCCGATGCTGAGCTTTTTAGTCACTTCGGTCGTAATGTTCGAGCGAAAATTATACCGCGAGAAGTCGGAGTTGATCACGATCCCCTGCTGGCCGAAATAACCTCCGGAAATGTTGTACGTGGTCCTTTCGCTTCCGCCGGAAACCCCTACCTGGTGGCTCTGAATGGGCGCCGTGCGAAGCATTTCCTTCTGCCAGTCCGTACCCTCGCCCAGCGTGGATGGGTTGACATATTCCGGCGCCTGGCCACCGTTGACACGTGCCTCATTGACGAACTCGGCAAATTGCTGTGCGTTGAGCAGATCGATATATTTCGATGATTGTTGTACACCATAGTAGCTATCCACCGTCACAGCGCTCGTTCCCTTCTTTCCGTGCTTGGTGGTGATCAGTACCACGCCGTTGGCGCCGCGCGCGCCGTATATCGCTGTGGCGGAAGCGTCTTTCAGAATCTCGATGGACTCGATGTCGTTCGGGTTGATAGCGGCCAGCGGACCGATGCGGGGCGCGCTTCCAATGGTGCCGTTGGTCACTTCTGACGTATTGCTGTTCACCAGCATGCCGTCAATGACATATAAAGGTTCATTTCCCGCGAGGATGGAACTAATGCCGCGGATGCGGATGGATGCTTCGGCTCCCGGCGCGCCTGATGTCTGCATGACCTGAACGCCCGCGGCCCGGCCTTGCAACGCCTGGTCGAACGATGTAGTAGGTACCGCCATGATCTCTTCTGCTTTCACCGACGCCACGGACCCGGTAAGGTCCGTTTTCTTTACCGTACCGTAACCGATCACCACCACTTCCGACAACGTCTCCAGCGACGGCGTCAGCGTAACGTTCACGGTAGTCTGTGTACCTACGGTGACCTCTTCCTGTGAATACCCGATGAAAGAAAAGACCAGTACAGCGCCCGGACCGACATTCATGGTATAACTACCGTCGGCATCCGAAACGGTACCCTGGGTGGTGCCTTTTATCAACACACTGACACCCGGCAGCGGTTCACCCGACGATGCGATCACCTTTCCGCTCACAAGCCTCTCCTGAACCATTCCTTCCGGAAACACTTCGAAGGAGCCCCCCAACACCATACTTAACAGTAGCAACAACCGATAAAAAATGCGGTAGAATTTTCTGTTCATAATTGATTGGTTAAGACTTTTATATTGCTTTCATAAAATGCGTTACGTTCATTATTCTTCTGTTCCCCATGACGTATTCGGTTTGTCTCCCAGCCAGATCTCCAGCGCTCCACCTTTTGCATACTCCTCGTGCGTGAACCAGAAGCGCTGTTGCGGTTTGCCGTTCAGCGACGCGCGCTGTATGTACATGTTCTCCGGAGAGTTATTGTGCGCGGTGATCACGAACTGCTTTCCCGGGTAGTACTTCGGATCGAGCCGGATGGTGATCCGGTCGAAGACAGGGCTTGTGATCTCGTAGGTGGGAACAACCGATTCATTACCCTGCAGGCTGAACAGCCCCATGGCCATGAGCGCGCTCACGCCGCCCATCTGCCCCTGGTCTTCGTCATGTCCACCGTAGCCGAGGTCGGGCGTGGTGCCGCCGTACGCCTGCTCCTTTACCCGTCTTACCCACTGTTGCGTAAGCCAGGGCTTGCCCGCGTAGTTGAATACATGGGCATTGGAGCAACCGGGCTGGTTGGCGTAGCTCACATAGCCGTCGTTGTAAGCGAATACAAAGTCGCTGGCGCTTGCCTTCTCGAAAGCATGGTTCAGCTTGTGGCACAGCGTATCGTTGCCTCCCATGAGCGCGGCAAGTCCTTTGATGTCATGCGATACGCCCCACGTAGCCTGCCACGCATTCGCTTCCACCCACCCCTGTCCGCTCAGCGGGTTGCGATGCACAAAGTTCCCGCTATCGTCTTTCGGAAACAGCAGCTTCTGCTGCGGGTCGTAGCACTTCTTCCATCCCTGCGAGCGGTTCATAAAGAAGGTGTAGTCTTTCTTCCTGCCGAGGCGTAGCGCCATCTGGGCGATGGCCCAATCCTGAAAGGCCGCTTCCACGGTGATGCCCGCGTTGTTACGCCACCAGCCATGCTTCGTATAGAAGTTGATGTCGTCCGAAGACCCCAGCATGCCGCCGGGAAGGTGATTGCGCTTCAGAATTTCAAAAGCATGTTTCGGATCGGCTTTCGTGAGCATGCCCTTCATGTACGTACTCACAATGAGGTTGGTGGTAGGGCAGCTCGTCATGATGTACGAATATCCGCCACCCGAAGGACCGCGTGGTAGTCGGTAGCCATTGTCTGCATACTGCAGCATCGACGCCGACATCTCGTCTTGTATGCCGGGCCACGCCAGGCCCCACAGAATATTGAGGTTCCAGTGCGACAGCCAGAAGGCGTCTGAATTATACATGTTGTAGCGCAAGCTGCCGTCGGCATTCTTCGGCAGCGTTTTGACTTTGAAAACGGCATCGGTAAAAGTTTCTTCGCGCTTTCCCTGCGTACGGTCGGGATAGTCGCCCGAGATGTCGTTGATCTTGTGCCGGCCCAGCAGCACGTGCCACAAGTCGGTATAGAATTTCACGCGCTGGTCCGTGCGGCCTCCTTGCACGTCTATTTTTCCAAGCCACTCGTTCCAAACCGCTTTGGATTCCTGACGCACCGCGTCAAAATTCCAGCCCGCACATTCTTTCTGTAGATTATCGCGTGCGTTGTCGATGCTGGTATAGGAAATACCGATCTTCATCTGCACCACCTCTCCCGCCTTTACTGTATAGGTCGCGGATAGTCCGAGGCTATCGCCCTGCAGTGTGGAGACACGCTGGTGGTGTTTATTTCCCACCCACCCGTTGAGCTGGTCGTACGGTTTGTCGAACTGCACCACGAAGAAGATCTTTACATCCCTGGGACCACCCCAATAGCGGTCCACCGAGCTGAACGATCCTTCGAACTCCTTGTCACTGTTCTTCTTCACCGACGCGTTGGCCATCGTGGTACCACAGAGATACCCGCCCAGGTTTGTCAGCAATTGCGTCTGCTGATCGGCCGTAAACCTGAACCGGTAGAAGCTTACACGTTCCGTTGCGGTTAGCTCTACCCACGTGCGCGGATCCTGCAGGTATACCCGGTGGTAGCCGGGCTGAACAATTTCTTCCGCATGCGTGAAGCGCGACTTCCACGCCTGTTCACCGCCGGAAGGGTTCACCTCCCTGTTGGCCGGCATGATCTCCAGGCCCGAGAGCATCCAGCAGGCAACCTGGCCGAAGCCGAGGATATGCGCCTCATTATAGTTATAGCCGCCACCGCCCTGATTCTTGTTGCGGGTATGCGGCGCGGCGCCCGTCATCCCAAACGGGCGACCTCCGGTAATGAAAAAAAAGTAGCGGCCCCGGTTCGTCTCGATATAGGGATCCACCATCGATACATAGTCGGTGAATTGATCGGCGGAGGGAAAGACCTCGATCTCCGAGAACCCGAGGTCCCGGCCGGTACCGTCTGTGACAACGATCTTAACCCATACGATTGTTTTTGTTTGGAACTCGACCGCTTTGCCAGTACCGTCGTTGGGGATCTGGTTCACCCAGAGTGTACTGCCGTCGCTGAAGAGCAGCTTGCAGGTGGCGATGTGGTTGCGTGATGCCTCCCGGTCGTAGAGTACCATGCGGTTCACCCGCTGCGGTGACTTCCACTCCAGCTGAAGCCATGGAAACCGTACATACCCCCAGTCGGTGGTGTCGCCCTGGCAGGCCCACTCGCCCTGGCCGTCAATGTGAATGATCCCGTCCGCCACATTGGCCGGCGTATAGGACTCTCCCAGATATGTTGATGCGGTAATGGTAGCCTGCGAAGCGATATTGTCTGGGCCTGCCCAGGCTTTTGCCGTAAAAAAGAAAAGGACGGTGATCGAACGAATAACAAATTGAAAGTTTCTCATTATCGGTGTTATGAAGTGGTGGACTCGCTTCTTTGCGAGGCGTTTAACTGTATGATATATGTGCCCCGAGGAAGTGTTCGCACATCGGAGCGATGGTCTACATTCCCGGCACGGATGGATCCAGGGTGCTCTTTAAATCTCACCTTCCCTTCGACACCTCTATGAGCAATAATGGATGTGTTCACGTATGATAGAAGTATCAGCCGTGCCATGGTTTAGCGTTTGGTTAGATAAATGTATCTATGTTCATACTTATTAGCAAGAGTTTTTTCAAACGTTTGCATGGTGGGTGAAAATAAATGAAACCGCAAGCTTCCGATTACTCCTTCAGTAATACACATTGTCAAAAACCAACAGGACATAAGAGATGGTATGTACTATACCAAGAGATCGAGGTCAACACATAAAACGTTTTTTATTGAAGATGAAGCATGGAAAGCTTGCGTTGGCATATGGGACGGGGTATTCGCATATACCAAACGGCTATATCTAAAGAGGCATCGATAGATGGTAGGTTTGTCCTAAAATCGGATAGCTGAAATTGATTATCCGAACTCCTGTATAGTGGAACGATTTCTAGTTTTCCGCGCCACCGCCCTGTATTCTGAAAAAATCAAAATCAACGCTTCCGCCCACATATTGGCTTGCATAATAAAACATTCCATAACGGTATCCCATAAAATGAGGCAATGTATAGGTCATTTTAAGCTGCGTCCCGATCGTCATCCACGACTCTCCGTCCAGGCTATAAAAAAATGATGCGGTATCGTTCAGTTCCTTGAAGACACAATCGATTTTCAGGAAGACGGTATTAAGCCTGAGCGGCAGGCGGGCTATTTCAACCGGACTTTCCGTTTCAGCGTTGACCATGACAATACTTTTCGCACCATTGTTCATCTTCACCCCCACAAGTCCATATCGCTTTTGCAGCATCGCCAGGCCAGCGAAATCACCATCCTTCATGTTGGATACATCGAGAGAGATCATGCCGGAGCACTCCGGGCCGATCGCACGCTGCGTGAGGGTGTTCCGGGCCTGAAGAAAAGAAGTATCTATCCTACCCGTTTTGAGACGCAGATAGCCAGGCCTCGCTGTAAGAGACCAAAGCGTATTCTCTGGGTTGTGATTCCACTGCCAGACCAGTGGAAGCGGTCGATCGTGTTTTCTCCTGCTGAACTCATCGGAAGCAACGATGCCGGGTATAAGGCCACGGCTTGGAGGAAGGTTGAGTTTCTCGGGCACCTTGCCATTTTGCCCCAGCACCGGCCAGCCGTCCACCCATCTGACAGGAACCAAGTAAGGGATCCGTCCCACGGCACCATAGTCGCGGAACAAATAGGCATACCAGTTGCCGTCGGGCGTATCGATCAGCCCGCCTTGTGCCACGCCAAGGTCTTGTAATGCAAGGCGTCCTTCGTACGGCCCCGTTATGTTGTCGGCACGATGGATCACCACCGTGCGTATGCCTCCTTTCGGCCAGGTGATGTTAAAGAGGTAGTACTTGCCGTGCACTTTAAATAATTGCGAGCCCTCTGCTTTCAGGCCTATATCCGGCCCCGCCGGTGCGCTGGCATTCTCGATGATCACCTGCTCGGTCGTGCCTGGTTTTACGTCCGAAGCATCGGCTGTAAGCTCTACCAGCCGCAGCGTACCGGCCCCGTAAATAAGATACACGCGTCCATCGTCATCAAAGAAGAGTGTGTGATCATGATAAGACGGTTTGAACGAAGAAACCTTCCACGGCCCCTTCTCGATGTTACGGGTTGTAAAAATGTAAGTTTTCCCCGTGGTCTGCGCAAACGTCGTTACGTAATAGGTACCGCGGTGAAACCGCAAGCTGCTGGCCCACGATCCCCTGCCGTAGCTGCTCTTGCCGTTGACCAGGTTCAACTCATCTATCGCTGCGAGGGTATCGTAGGCATAGTTCACAAGCTGCCAGTTTACCAGGTCTTTCGACTTCATCATGGGTACACCCGGGCTCAGGTGCATCGTCGTACTACTCATATAGTATACATCTTTTACCCGCACAATAGCCATATCGGGCACATCCGCAAAGACGACAGGATTGCGTGCCGGCGTTGGCTGTGCCGCGACAGAAAAGGCAATGCCGGCGATGAAAGAAACACACAGTGTTAAGAAGAGATTCCGACAGGAAGAAAGAATGACATGTACTATCAAATGCAACATCAGTACTCCCCGTTATGCTGAAGCGCTGCCAGCGCCTCAAACTCTTCTGTTAGCTTCACGCTAAGTCGCTCGAAAATCTGAAAGTAGCGGCTGTGCGTTTCGTGATTCGATTCCCGCGGCATAATCGTTTCCTGGTACGTCGTACTTTCTGCGGCCTGCTCGAATGTGGAATAGATTCCCATATCGATCGCACACAACAGAAATGCGCCCCGGCTTGCGCTATTGGCGTTCATCGCCATATTTACAGGCTTATTAAAGATATCTGCCAGCAACTGGGCGCAGAACGGTATCGTGGCAAAACTGCCGTTGATCGATAGACTGTTTATCGTCCGATGCTCTTGTAAGATTTTACCGATGCTATATATTTCATACAAAATCCCTTCAATCGTGGCCCGTATAAAGTGCTGTCGCTCGTGCTTGATATTTAATCCGAAATAAGATCCTCTGGCATTCGCATTCCAGATCGGCGCGCGCTCGCCCAGCAAATAGGGCAGGAACAACAATCCTTCTGATCCCACCCGAACATTAGCAGCTTCCTGAATCAGACTATCCATCATATATTCCGTGTCAAACGGAGCGCTGGACGTACCAAACTGCTTGGCAAACCAATCAAAAATAACTCCTCCGTTGTTGGTAGGGCCTCCCGATATATAATAATTCTCCGCCAGCAGGTAGTTAAAGAAGCGCTGCTTATCATCGTCCAAAACCTTTTTGCCCACCACGCGTACTGCGCCACTGTCTTCGACTGTTACCGTGGCTTTGTCTTCCCGCCATACGCCGGCCCCCAGCGTGGCCATGCAACCGTCGCTGGAGCCTACCATAATCCGCGTGTTGCTTTCCAATCCCAGCGACTTTTGATATTCCTTTCTCAGCTTACCCGGAACGTCAAACACAGACATTAGACTGGGCAATTGGTCTGCCTGGATGCCCGCAAAATCAAGCGCCGTCTGCTCCCACTTCATGGTGTGAATATTCAGTAGCCCCGTTGCAGACGCTAAACTATAGTCGAGAACAAACTCCCCTGTAAGCTGCTGGAGAATATAACTCTTCAGCGACAGAAATTTCGACGCACGCGCAAATCGCGATTTGTCATTATTTTTCATCCACGCTATTTTAATCAGTGGCGACATGGGGTGGATGGGTGTGCCCGTGGCCCGATACAGCACCTTACCCAAATCAGACTCCTTTAGTTCTTGCGCCTCTTTCTTACCGCGGTTATCGGCCCAGGTAATCACATTTCCCAGTGGCACGCCCTGATCATCGATGGCAAGCACGCTGTGCATCGAGGCAACAAAACAGATGGATTGCACCCCGTAGCGCCTGGGGTGCAACGTTTCGGTGATCATATTTTTCAACACATACAACATCGTGATGAAAATCTGTTCAGGATCCTGTTCACTGTAATCGGGCTGAATATGAAATGTCGGATAAGAACCCTTCGCCGATGACAGCACATTTCCTTTCAAATCAAAGGCAAAGACACGCACCGCGTTTGTTCCAAGCTCTACGGTAATGACACATTCCATTTCTTTGCGTATTTTAAGTTTCTATTTCTTCTTTCTGAATTCCACAGGGGTATACCCGGTGAGCTTTTTAAACGTCGTGGCAAAATGCTGGGATGAATAAAAGCCGGTTTCTAACGCAATCTCGGTGACATTGATCTCCTGCTTTTTTAATAGTTTGATCGCCTCGGATACACGAATATTAATGAGGTAGTTCAGCGGAGAAAATCCGGTATAGTTTTTCACCTTTTCAGAAAAAGCCGTCGTTCCAAGTCCAATCAGCGCGGCCATCTCTTCCACTGTCCATTGATGCGCCAGGTTCCGGCGTAACGTTTCCTCCAGCTTGGTAAACGTCTCCGGAAAGTCCCGTCGCAAATTTCGCTGTTGGCCCGATTGCCGCGCGACGAATATCAGCAAATCGTCAATGAGGTGATTTACCCGTGTCACATAGCCTATCTCTCGCTGAAACAGCTCATCCTTAATACCCTGAAGCATGACAAATGCCTCTTTTACTTTTGATAGTACCGCAATATCGTGGAGATGCAGAATCTTGCTGATCGTAATACTGTCATGCTCCGATAACCCACTCCAATCGCCCAACGTCATATTGCGGCTACTGCCGTCCTGTTTTACATCCACGCATATCCAGCAGAACGTGCCTATATCAATAAATTCCTTGCTACCGCCAAAAGCCTGCCCCGGCAAAATGACTGCCAGGTCGCCTGGGTAGAGACTATGACTCCGGTCATTGATAGACCACTCGAACTTTCCATCCAGGATATAATAAAGGCGAATATTGCCGGTAGTCGTTGAACAGAGTGAATTGTGCTGAATGCTGGTATTTTTTCGAATGCCCATCTCGTGGATGTGACTAAATCCCTCCAGTTCCGTTGAATTTCCGCGATGTAAAAAAAACTGGTTCATGGCAATAAGCAGATCGATAGTATCAACCACACATGGCCGGGCACACCGGCCGCCCTATCCCGCATTTTAACAAAGCTGTAAAAAGCACACGGATATAAAAACAAAAAAGACCCAAAGTTTATGCTTTACATCGATCCCGCAAACGTGTTTAAAATTCAACACCGTCGTTTATTGGAAGTTTGAATCGTCAAGACTATACAGCTTGCAGGGTTGCCAAGGCACTCATTTTGCAAATTGTGCCCGGCATTCGAGAAACGGCTGACGAACTGGATATTATTGTATGAAGAATTGGCTCCGCTACGGACGAAAGGCATTCGAAGCGTGTTTTATATCAGCATTGGCTCTCATCGGCACCGACTGCTCTGTAGAAAAACATGATGCCATATTGCCGTACCTGGATATCGCGCTGCCCATAAACGAACGGGTTAACGACCTTGTTGGACGCATGACGCTGGAGGAGAAAATCAGCCAGATGGTACACGATGCGCCGGCTATTGAACGGCTGCATATACCGCGCTATAACTGGTGGTCCGAAGGCCTGCACGGCGTAGCCCGGGCCGGATTGGCCACGGTATTTCCACAGTCCATCGGCCTCGGCGCAACCTGGGACGAAGCCCTGCTGCATGAGGTATCAACGGTTATCGCCGACGAAGCACGTGCAAAACACCACCACTTTGCCCGAAACGACAAACGATTTATATACCAGGGGCTAACCCTGTGGTCACCGAATATAAACATTTTTCGCGACCCCCGCTGGGGGCGCGGACAAGAGACCTATGGAGAAGACCCCTACCTCACGGGAACTCTGGCGGTTAACTTCATTAAAGGGCTGCAAGGAGACGATCCTCACTACCTGAAAACCGTTGCCACCATAAAGCACTTTGCCGTACACAGCGGCCCTGAGCCAGCGCGGCATGTGTTTAACGCCGTCACCAACGAACATGACCTGCGGCATACCTATTTGCCCCAGTTTGAAATGGCCGTTCGCCTCGGCAGACCGTATTCGCTCATGTGCGCTTACAACCGGTACAATGGCGACGCCTGCTGTGGCAGCACGCACTTGCTGGATGACATTCTGCGAAACGAATGGGGCTTCGACGGCTACATCGTTTCCGATTGTGAGGCGATCACAGACATCTACAAGCATCATAAAATTGTACCAACGCCCGACGAGGCGGCAAGCCTCGCCGTCATCGCCGGAACGGACTTAGAATGTGGCAACGTCTATCTGCACCTTAAAGAAGCTGTCGCGAAGAAACTCATTACCGAAGAGCATATAAACACCGCCGTAAGAAGACTTTTCAAAGCGCGGTTCAAGTTGGGAATGTTCGACCCAGTTGAAAACGTGAGGTATGCGCAGATACCCTACTCCGTTGTCGACAGTAAAGAGCATCGGGCACTGGCGCTGGATGCGGCACGTAAATCAATAGTATTGCTCAAAGACGATAAAAGCATACTTCCCTTGAAAAAAGATCCGGGCACGATCGCTGTTATTGGCCCCAACGCCGATCAATGGCTCATGCTGCTGGGCAACTACAATGGCGTACCTTCGCGTGCCGTCACGCCCCTGCAAGGCATTAAAGAAAAGGTCTCCCGCCAAACGCGCGTGTTGTTTGCGCAAGGATCTGAATTGGCCGACGGCATGCCTATGTTTTACACCGTACCCACTACGGTACTCTTTACGAACGAAAATACACCGGGGCTGCAGGCCGCATACTACAACAATATAACGTTGGCGGGAAAGCCCCTGTATACGGAAGTCGATTCGACCCTGGACGCCAACTGGTCAGACAACGCCCCGCGCAAAGACATGGACGACGACAACTTTAGTGTGCGGTGGACCGGCGCCATCATTCCGCACCATTCCGGCACGTACCAGCTCGGGTTTATTTCGACGTGCAACACAAAGTTATACATTGATGATAGCCTCGTAACAAAAACGATCTATCACTTTCGCGATGAATACGGCGATCCACGCTTGCGAAAAACTTCCCCTATGAAGCTGAAAGCGGGCAGGAAGTATAAAGTGGTGGTGGAAGCGATCGAAACATTTGCCGACGCCCAGCTGCAACTGGTCTGGGCGGCACCCAAGCCCAACCTCCTGCCCGATGCCGTCGAAGCTGCCCGTCAGGCGGATGTGGTAGTAATGTGCATGGGGCTCACCCCGCGTATGGAAGGCGAAGAGATGGATGTTATGATAGACGGCTTTCGGGGTGGCGACCGAACCCGCATCGATCTTCCCCAGTCGCAGCAGAACCTCATCAAGGCCATCCACGCGTTAGGCAAACCTATCGTACTGGTCTTGCTCAATGGCAGCGCCCTCGCCGTGACGTGGGAAAACGATCACGTGCCGGCAATTGTGGAAGCCTGGTATCCGGGCCAGGCCTCGGGGCAGGCACTGGCCGACGTGCTGTTTGGCGACTATAATCCGGCAGGGCGATTACCTATAACATTCTACAAATCCACACGCGACCTCCCTCCCTTCGACGACTATAACATCACAAACCAAACCTACCGCTACTACAAAGGGACACCGCTCTATCCGTTTGGGTATGGACTGAGTTACACCACGTTTTTATACACAGATTTGCACGCAGCACGTATCCCCGGCACCGATAGCATTCAGGTTTCGGCGCGCGTGCAGAACACCGGCGGTTTCGACGGCGACGAAGTCGTGCAGGTATATGCCTCCACAAAAGACCTTACCCGCAAAACCGGCCATCCGTTCCGTTCGCTGGTGGCCTACAAACGAGTACATCTTAACATTGGCGAAACGCAGTCCATAGCACTCATGGTGAAAATTCCGCCCGGCACCTCCGGGCCGCTGGAACTTAGTATCGGCGGCGGTCAGCCCGACACACATTTACCCATGACGTCTAATATGCTGAAAACTTCCATACCTATACCCTAACATAACGCGACATGAGAGTATACAAAACGCCAACAGAAATAATCGTCGAGCACCAGCATCATCACTATCGTTCAACCGAAGCGAACTGGGACACCTTCGTTAACCGCTCCAACCTCTATGCAGAAATCCTACGTGAAATCGACCGACTACAATCCGATTCATCACTCGCCGCACGTTGCCAGGCAAGCTCCGTCGCGCCCATCGGCAGTCAGGAAGTATGGGCTTCCGGCGTTACCTACCTGCGCAGTCGCGAAGCCCGCATGGAAGAATCGAAGGACGCGGGCGGCGGCGACTTCTACGCGCGCGTTTACGAAGCCGATCGCCCCGAGCTTTTCTTCAAAGCTCCCGCCTATCGAACCGTCGGACCAAATCAACCGGTACGTATTCGAAAAGATTCAAAATGGAATGTCCCCGAACCGGAATTAACACTCTTCATCTGTACGGCCGGCACCATCGAGGGATATACTATCGGCAATGATATGTCTTCGCGCGATATCGAGGGTGAGAATCCACTCTACCTGCCGCAGGCAAAATCATACGACGGTGCCGCCGCCATTGGCCCCTGCCTTTTTGTATCTGAAAAGCCGATCGATTCCGGCACAAAAATCAGCATCTCCATCAACCGCCACGGTAAAACCGTTTTCACAAATGAGATTTCCATCGACAGAATGAAACGAAAGCATACCGAATTGGCAGAATACCTGTTTCGCGAAGTCAGCTTTCCGCACGGGACATATTTAATGACGGGAACCGGAATTGTTCCGCCAGATAATTTCACACTGCTCGCGCAGGACGTGATCAGCATAACAATCGAGCATATCGGTACACTAGAAAATACCGTCGCGTGACGGCCATCGCTATGATCCCTATCGAAGGAAACCAACTCATTGGATTTAAAGAAAGTGGAAAGGGAACCGAATTTTTCCAGTCCGCTAATCCGGCTACCGGCGCGCCGTTGCCCTATCATTTCGCCAAGGCCACAGCCGACGAACTGAACCATGCGTGCGAAAAAGCCTCGGAAGCATTTCAGCAGTATCGCAAAGCAACGGGAGCCACAAAGGCAGCATTCTTAGAGGCAATCGCCGTTGAAATAAAATCTTTGGGTAACCAGCTCATCGAAATCTGCAACCTCGAAACAGCACTTCCCAAACCACGGCTGGAAGGTGAGCGTGACCGCACCGTGAACCAGTTGCTGATGTTTGCCGGCATGCTGCGCGAAGGTTCGTGGGTGGGCGCCCGCATCGACACAGCAAACCCCGCGCGTACGCCCTTGCCGAAGCCCGATTTGCGCACGATGCACCTCGGCCTCGGTCCCGTTGCCGTATTCGGAGCAAGCAATTTCCCCCTGGCCTTTTCGGTAGCAGGGGGCGACACTGCCGCGGCTTTTGCCGCAGGATGCCCGGTCATCGTAAAGGTGCATGAGGCCCACCCGGCCACGTCTGAGCTGGTGGGAAAAGCCATTGTACGGGCAGCGAAAGCGACAGACATGCCCGATGGTATATTTTCTTTGCTGCATGGTAACGGAAACGTTACAGGGATACAACTGGTTAAAAACAGACACATAAAAGCAGTCGGCTTCACAGGGTCTTTCACAGCCGGCAAAGCACTGTCCGACGCGGCCGCTCAACGCCACGAGCCCATACCCGTCTATGCAGAAATGGGCAGTATCAACCCGGTTTTTATTCTGCCGCGAGCGATGCAGGCGACGAGTCAAAAAATAGCGCAGGGCTTCGCTGCGTCGGTTACCCTTGGCACAGGACAATTTTGTACCAATCCGGGGTTGCTGGTATACGAAGAAAATGAGCCCGGCCGCACATTTCAGAAATACCTGACCATTGAGTTTGGAAACATCTCAGGCGGCCCGATGCTAACAGCAAATATTCTCCGTTCGTATACAAACGCCATTACCCGGCATATAACACAAGGTCAAATGGAAGTGCTTGCCCGTGGAAAAGACGATCCGACGCAAAACTGCGCACTTCCTATACTCTTTAAGACTACGGGAGCGGTATTTGCAGAGCATCCTGCGCTTGCCGAGGAGGTGTTCGGACCAACAAGCATGATCGTCTCGGCCGCTTCCCGGAACGAGGTACTTTCGATCGCACGTAATCTATCGGGACATCTCACGGCCACCGTACATGGAACGGATGAAGATCTTGCTGATTACCGCGAATTACTCGACATCCTCGAACAAAAGGTCGGACGGGTTGTGATCAACGGCTTCCCTACCGGCGTCGAAGTTTCTCACGCCATGGTGCACGGCGGACCTTATCCGGCGACGACCGACGGACGAAGTACATCGGTCGGAACTGCCTCGATATTCCGGTTCACACGGGCGGTATGCTACCAGAATATGCCGCAAGGACATTTGCCGGCCGAGCTGCAGGATAACAATCCCCTGGGCATCTGGCGACTGCTCAACGGGGAACAAACACGAGAATCAGTAAAGTAACGAGCGTCTTAAGTATACCTATATGAGCTACAGAAGTGCCGAATGGTTTGGTAAAAAAGATAAAATGGGATTCATCTACCGGAGCTGGATGAAAAACCAGGGCATCCCGGAAGATATGTTTGATGGACGTCCCGTCATCGGCATTTGTAACACCTGGTCGGAGCTTACGCCCTGCAATGCGCACCTCCGTGATATTGCCGAATGGGTGAAACGCGGTGTTTACGAGGCCGGTGGATTTCCGCTTGAATTCCCAATCATGTCGCTTGGGGAAACCCTCTTGAAACCAACCGCCATGTTGTTCCGGAATCTTGCCAGTATGGACGCCGAAGAATCGATCCGCGGCAATCCTCTCGACGGAATTGTTTTGCTTACGGGCTGCGATAAAACAACACCGTCCACGATGATGGGCGCAGCCAGCGTAGACCTTCCAACGTTGGTTGTACCCGGTGGCCCGATGCTGAATGGAAAATACCAGGGCCGGGACATCGGTTCGGGTACAGCCGTGTGGCAACTCACAGACGAGCTTAAAACCGGCAAGATCTCATACGATGAATATGCGCACGCTGAAAGTTGTATGTCGCGCAGTCCGGGACACTGTATGACCATGGGCACCGCGTCAACCATGGCCTGCATGGCAGAATCCCTGGGCATGACTTTACCGGGCGCTGCGGCCATACCGGCGACAGACTCGCGTAGAAAGGTATTGGCGCAGCTCTCCGGAAGAAGGATTGTTCAGATGGTGAAAGAAGACCTGAAGATGTCGACCGTTCTTACACGCAAAGCTTTTGAAAATGCCATCAAAGTAAACGCCGCCATTGGCGGGTCTTCAAATTTCATTATTCATCTCACGGCCATTGCGGGCCGAATAGGCGTTGCGTTAAACCTGCAAGACTTCGACAACGTTGGCAGCAAAGTCCCTTTACTGCTAAACCTCATGCCATCCGGCAGGTTCCTGATGGAAGATTTCTACTATGCTGGTGGTTTACCGATCATACTGAAAGAATTACAATCCATTTTACATCTGGATACGCTAACGGTCAATGGTAAAACACATCGAGAAAATCTGGAACGCTGTCACGATTGCTATAACAAAGACGTCATTGCCGACTACGACACTCCGATCATCAAAGAAGCCGGCATCGTTGTACTGAAAGGCAATCTGGCGCTAAACGGGGCCGTGCTAAAGCCGTCTGCGGCCACACCTGCGTTGATGAAACACACGGGGCGCGCGGTGGTTTTTGAAAACATTGAAGACTATCACCATCGCGTCGACGACCCCGACCTCGACATAGACGAAACCTGTGTCATGGTGCTGAAAAGTGTAGGGCCAGTGGGTTATCCGGGCATGCCGGAGGTTGGCAACATGGTGCTTCCGAAAAAACTTCTGGATAAGGGTATCACTGACATGGTACGGATTTCCGATGGTCGCATGAGCGGGACAGCCTACGGCACGGTGGTGCTGCACGTGTCGCCCGAGTCGGCGATTGGCGGCAACCTGGCACTGGTTGAAAACGGAGACCTGATTGAATTAAATGTCAAAGAAAAGCGGATCCACCTACACGTTTCTGACGAAGAGCTTGCGCAACGCCGACAGCACTGGAAACAGCCCGTGCCGACCGCGGACCGCGGTTATGCCAACCTGTATATCAAGCATGTGCAACAGGCCGATAAAGGGGCCGACCTGGATTTTCTCGTCGGGAAATCGGGGGCACGCGTGCTACGCGATTCTCATTAGTCCCACCTACCGATGACATTTTTCATTCTGTTCGCCTGTGTGGGCTGCTTAGTCTTGTTGATAACCTGGGGCAAGATCAATCCATTCCTGGCGTTTCTCGGCGTGTCCATACTTTCGGGCGTGGTGCTAAAAATGCCGTTAAGCAGAATTTCACAATCTGTTACTACAGGCATAGGCAATACGCTGGGGTCTCTGGTGATCGTCATTGTGCTGGGCGCCATGCTCGGTAAGCTCGTGGCCGAAAGCGGGGCAGCACAACGCATTGCCGACACGATGCAGCGTCTGTTTGGAACACGTCATCTGGTCTGGGCGATGGCATTCACCGGCTTCCTGGTCGGAATACCCTTATACTACAACGTAGGTTTTGTGTTACTCATGCCGATTATTTTCTCAGTAGCCTATCGTTATAAGCTTCCGCTGGTGTACATCGGCCTTCCCATGCTTGCCTCCCTGTCCGTCATGCATGGCTTCCTTCCCCCCCATCCTTCGCCCATGGCGCTCGTGATGCAGTTTCACGCCGACATGGCCACGACCTTTAGCTACGGCATTATCATCGCGATTCCGGCGATCATCATTGCCGGCCCGCTTTTTGCCCGATCATTGAAACGCATCGCCTCCTCTGATCCAACCGTGAGCCTTTGTGCAACAACCGATGACGACGATTTGCCCGGTGTCGTCAACAGTTTTGTGTCGTCGTTACTTCCGGTCATCACCATCGCTACGGCAACAGTACTTGAGAAAATATATAGCCCCAATGATTCGGCACAAAACATCTTCGCATTTTTTGCAGACCCCAATATCGCCATGGCGCTGACAATTGTGATCAGCACGTACACGCTGGGCATCCGCAGCGGCAAAAAGATTTCCCAGATCATGGCAGTCTATGCCGACGCGGTCAAAGACATTTCGATGATTCTGCTCATCATCGGCAGTGCCGGCATTTTAAAGCAGATATTCGTCGATAGTGGCGTGAGCACCGTACTGGCCACAGGTCTAAAAAGCTGGCCATTACCTCCCCTGCTCCTCGCATGGCTGGTCGCCGCCGGCCTTCGGATAGCGCTTGGCTCGGCCACAATCGCAGGCCTGACGGCCGCCGGCATTCTCTCGCCGCTTGCTTTGCAGGTGGGAGTCGATCCCAATCTCATGGTGCTATCCATCGGCGCAGGAAGTCTGTTTTGTTCGCATGTCAACGATACAGCATTCTGGCTGTTTAAAGAGTATTTCGGATTGACAATAACGGACACGCTACGCTCCTGGACGGTCATGGAATCAATTGTATCGGTCGTCGGGCTTCTGGGTGTCCTGTGCCTCAACTATCTGATGTGAAGCAGCCGTATAGGTTGTTGATACGATAAAGGCGGAATATGCCGGAATCATAAAAATCCGTATACTCCGCCGATACTATAGCTTTTAGGACTATTACATGTGTAAGAACATCAGGAAGCGTCTAAGGGTTATCCCAAAACACGCGGGTAGTGAGGTTGTCGCCACCGATGGCCAGCGCAGCGTCCTGATAGCTGGTTTCATTCTCCGAACTTTCATCGTCCGGATAGGCCATACGCCGCGCGAAGCCGTCGCCGCCAAGCCCTCCGTTGGCTGCATTGGGCGTTAGCGTTGGAAATCCGCTTCGTCTGAAATTGGCAAATGCTTCGGCACCGTTCGCGACATTTGCGATCCAATATTGTGTATTGATCAGCTCCAGCGCATCGTTCGTGTTAAAGGCCACTTCGGGAAGCGACAGGTAATCATCCTGCTCTTCCGGTGTGATGGCAACGTCCGGCGTATTCGGATAAAGCGACCATTCATCCATGCTTGCGCGTACACCTTCGTCGTAATACTGCTGCGCGGATCCATCGATCCATCCCAGGTGAGCAGCCTCTGCCATCAACAACTTTGTCTGTGCGTTTGTAACAAAGAGTATAGGGGCAATGGCACTGCCTACGACACTAAAATTGAGCTGCGAGTAGTTGAAGCCCTGGCCTGCGGTTCCCTGGTAATCCGGATGCTCCGTGATTGTATTTTGGTTATACCCCACGGGGAAGCCGACCTGGTTTGCGGGGGAAACATCGGGAATTGCATTCGGAGCATCGTTCGGCTCGGAATACTTGCCCCAGATATATTTAGCCCGCGGATCGTCTGTAGCCTTCAGTTGATCAACGAATGGCTCGGCCAAATAATAGTAACGTGGATTAATAGTTCGTGGTCCCTGGTTAAGCTGGTTGGGATATACGGTAGTAAACCGCAGGTAGGCATTGTCGGCGTTCGTTTCCATCACACCCGTATTGACGGCCTCAGCGACAATATCCTTGCCCTTGCCGGGATTGATCTTCGAATACCGCATGCCCAGCCGCAGCAATAGCGAGTTGGCCAGCTTTTTCCATTTTCCTGCCTGAACGTCGGCCGTGACAGCAGGCGTGGCCGAAGAAAACCCATACAACAAATCCTCTGGAACATAGCTGCCCGCGGGATCCAACGCAATCGATGCTGCCGTCAACTCACGGTATAAATCCTCATATATTTCTTCGTCATCATCATATACAGGAAAAAAATTCTGCTCTATATACGCTCCGCCGGCAGCGTAATATGGCACATCGCCGTACGTATCCACTAAGGTCATAAACACGTGAGCCTTCCAGATACGCATCATACTCATCAGGTTCACGTTCGCCTGCGGCTCTTCCTTCGCCAGCGCAATCGCCTGAACAAGTAACTTAATGGTATTTTCATAATTAGCGTTCCATTTGAGGTTATTGAAATTGTTGTTATCCAGGTTGAAATTAAACCCGGAAGTAGCGCCAAGATCGTAGGCATTTAAAAATTGTTGTACAATGGTCTGCTCGCCTTCCCACGACCCGGTGTGGGTGGTCCGCACGGCATTAGCAAACAGCAATGCCGGGCTAATTTTTGTAACGCCGTATGGATTCTTGTTCATTTCCTCAAAGCCGTTATCACATCCCCCAAAACCGAGGATAGTCACAGATACCAAAAGAATTATATATTTTCTCATAGTCAGTTTTCTTAGAATTTAACATTCAGGTTAATGCTGTAGTTACGCGTCGTAGGCAGCGAAGTCTGCTCATACCCTACCCTGTTATCACCGGAAGACGCAAACGCTTCCGGATCCAGATCAGCCAGATCTTTATACAGAATCGCCACGTTACGGCAAGACGCTGACAATGCAAGTCCCTGGATAAACTTCACGCGGTTTTTTACCCACGAGGTCAAATCATAACTGAGCATTATATTTCTCAGTTTGACAAAGTCTGATTTAAAGATGAATGGATCGGCAATCTGCGCATTGCGGTAACCGGTGTAAAAGTCCTGTGGGTTCACCGCGCTGGTATTTCTTTCACCGTTGGCATATACAGCGTCGAATACCACCCCCGTTTCGCCTTCGCGTCGGCCCACCAGGGACGCTTTGGTATGGCCCTGTCGTAACCCATTCAAGGCTGTTGAAGAAAGGATCTTACCGCCAGCTTTGAAATCGACATGTACCATCAAGCTCAGGTTTTTATACGACAGGGTGTTCACCCAGCCGCCCGTCCACTTGGGAAGCGCGCTTCCAAAATTCACATTTTGTGCAGTCGCTATCAACGTTCCATTATCATTTACTACGATTTGCCCGTTCTCATTCCGCTGATACGTGCGGGCGGAAAGCTGATTGAGCGGTAGCCCGACTTCATATACCAGCGACCCGATGAACTCATTGCCGGAAAATGATTGCACGGTAAACCTGTTCACACCGGGGGCCAGGGCGAGCACTTCCGTTGTATTCAGCGCCGTGTTAAAAGAAGTCGTCCATTTAAAATTGGTGTATTGAACCGGCACAACCTCTACCATGAGCTCCATGCCGCGATTTTGCAGCGATCCGATATTGCGTTTTGTATCGAGGTAGCCGGAGGCGTTGGAAACCTGGACATTGAGAATCTGGTCCGTGGTAATTTTTTCATAGGCTGCTATATCCAACCTGACTTTACTGTTGAAAAGCCTTGCCTCCAGACCGAGTTCTTTTTCTGTCACCGTGAACGGGGTAAGCGACCGGTTCGGAGAGGTTGTGCTGGGAATGGTTCCGAGCGTCTGACCGTTAAATTGATTTTGCACCAACCCATAAAGTAAGGTACCCTCGTAAGGAGATACGCCGTTGGCGCTTCCCACGCGCGCCCACGAGCCCCGCAGCTTACCATACGACAACCACTCGGCCTCAGGCAAAATTTCCGAGAAAACGAAGCTACCCGATACGGAAGGATAAAACTCGCTGTTATTTTCAGGATTTAATACCGAGAACCAGTCCTGCCTGCCGGTAATGTTCAAGTATAACATTCCTTTATACCCCAACTCCAGCAACCCGTACAATGAATTGACCTGGTCACGGGAAATAGTATAGTCGGTAAGCCGCGTATCATCGACGTTCGTTTTGATGACACCATTGGCAAATGAATAAATATCACGTATGGTAAACTCGCGCACACTCAGGTTAGCCGTGCGATTGCTGCGTTTGAAGATATTTCCCCGACGCTGGCGTCAACAGAAAAATTACCGAACTCCTTATTTGCGCCCAGCAGGAAATCGGTATTCACCTGCGTGCCTTGTGCGTCGTTGGCGTCATATGTACCATTGAAAGCGGTGCCTGCGGCATTGTATGGGGTAGATGTTCCCATACCCGTGGGGGTATTGAACTCCGTCAACCCTACACCATAGTCATAGTTATACCGTCCTTGTATAAACAACCAGTCTGTTAGCTTATAGCGCACGGTGGCCGTACCCAGAAAGCGGTCTTTCTTGTTCTTAAAGAACTGCCGTCCCATCTGGAAGTACGGATTGATCAGCGTTGTCTGAAATCCGGACGTTGGTGTTTCCGTACCATTCGGTGCAACAGCACTTTCCTCCAATGCGCTCAGCGGAACCGAGGTGGACATCCGGTATAGAAAGTTGGCTGCGCCGGGTCCTTGTACACCTACCTGCGGCGGGTTCTTGTTGATCTCGTGCGAGAAGTTGATGTTCGCGGCAACGCTCAGCCGGTCGGTGACATTCTGTTGAAGCCCGAGGTTAGCGATATCCTTGGAATAGGTATTATCCGGCGTGATCCCTTCAGCATCTGTTTTTGAATAGGAAAGTCTAAAATTACCGTTGGCGCCACCCCCTGAGACTGCCACCGTATTGGCGAATGTCCGGGCGTCGCGAAAGAATTCTTTGATCCGGTTTGGGTTGGCCGTGTAGGGCCTCATTTGGCCATCAAAATTGATCGTTGGTTCGCCATCCAGCCTTGCGCCCCAGCCCAACATGCCGGTGGACACGGCGTTGCCTTGTGTAGTCGGTCTGTTACCCAATTGACCTTGCCCAAACTCGTGTTGAAATTCGGTAAAGTCCATGACCCGACCGAGCGTATAATTAGAATTAAGCTCCACCCCGACGCCGTGGCTATTCCTGCCTGATTTTGTCGTGATGATCACAGCACCGTTTGCCGCACGTGAGCCATATAACGCCGCCGCCGTCGCGCCTTTCAATACGGTCATACTTTCGATATCGTCCGGATTGACGATCTGAAGATTGTCACCCCGATCGCGTGAATCGTTGCCATTGGCGCTCTGGGCGCCTTGATCCATGGGAAGACCGTTGATCACGATAAGCGGTGAGTTATTCGCCCCTGCGAAGCCAGATTGACCGCGCAGACGGATTTTTGTACTGGCTCCAGCCCCCGAAGACGGCGGCGAGATATCCAGTCCGGCAACTTTACCTTCCAGCGATTCTCCTACATTGATTGTTCTGTTTTTCTGGAGTGCATCCATCTGCACCGTTTCAACGGCGTAACCAAGCTTCTTCGATTCCTTCTGAATACCTAACGCGGTTATCACCACTTCGCCTAAGGACGCCACGTCGGGGGTAAGCGCAACATCAATAGTGGCTTTTCCATCGATCGGCACCGACTGCGCGATATATCCGACAAATGAAAAAACAAGTGTTGCTGCTCCTGCGGGAATGTCCAGTGAATACATTCCATCGGAGTTGGTCACCGTACCGATTGCAGTACCTTGCACAACCACATTGACACCGGGAAAAACAACGCCGTTCTCGTCCATTACAGTCCCACGAATCGTTTGCTGCTGTGGCGGCGGTAGGAACGAACCTGCAACCCGCGATCCGCTGCCGAGGGCTGACGTATGAGGACACACTATACAAAGTGCACCAATCAAAACGATTAAGTAATGTTTTAGCATGTTTACTAGGTTAGGGTTAAGAATTGACATGACCATTCGGCAAGGCCACGGTAACGAAGATATCGGTCACCCCCCTGTCATACTTCCAATAACATACACCGTTGAATATTACACACGATTGCGATGGCGTTTTAGACGGGCATATCCAAAAAAAACGGCACAGGGTTATCGATCCCAGTGCCGCGGCAAAACATGGAAATATATATCGAAGACGTATTACATCTAAATAGCTGACGCAACGTCGCCGCCAGCAATTCATACTGCTATTTAAAGAATGGGTAGCCTTCCGTGGCATACTTCTTCATTCCTTCCACATTAATATCTACACCGATACCAGGCTTTTCAGAAACTGTAATGAATCCATTCTCGACCATGGGGCCGTCAAACGTAACGATATCTTTAAACATCGGGTCTGTGTGAAAGTAAGATTGCCACTCCAAAATCATAAAGTTAGGGACAGAAGCACAAACGTGGCACGATGCCATGGCGCCTAAAAATGAGGCAACCATATGTGGCGCGAAAGGAACATAGTACAGGTTAGCCAGATTCGCGATGCGCTGGCCTTCACCTAATCCGCCGACTTTCTGGAGGTCGGGCATGATGATGTCCACTGCGCCGATCTCGAGCAGCCTTCTGAAACCATACGCCAGGAAAAGGTTTTCGCCTGCACAGATGGGCGTTGCCGTGGCGTCGGATATAATTTTGTATGCTTCCGGGTTCTCCGCCGGAATCGGCTCTTCCAACCACATCAGGTTAAGCGACTCCAGTCGCCTGGCAACTTGTTGCCCCGTGATGGTATCATATCGCCCGTGCATATCGCAGCATATATCGATATTGGGGCCTACCGCCTGGCGCGCCGCCGTCACCTGATCAACCATCCGCGTCAGTTCTCCGGGGCTGGCCGTCCAATTGTACAGATCATACTTGTTGGGATCGTTCCGCTGATCAAGATCAAACTTGATGGCTGTAAATCCCATATTCTTAGCCTCTAACGCCACCTTCGCAAAATCGTCGGGCGTTGGCAGATTCTGCTGATACAAGGCGGTATCGCAGTACACCCGGATTTTGTCGCGAAACTTCCCGCCCAGCAACTGGTATACCGGAACGCCGAGCGCCTTTCCCATGATATCCCATAGCGCCGTTTCGATGGCCGACAATACGGCCACAAACATACCGGATTGTGCGCCTTCAAAGACGCCCGACTTGCGCAGATCGTCGAATAAGCGGTGTACATTCAAGGGGTTTTTGCCTTTCAATCTTCGCTCAAGCATCTTGACAAAGTGGTAGGTGCCGGCCACGGCATCGACCCCTTCGCCACAACCATAGATACCCTGATTGGTGTGTATTTTCACGAAGAGCCCATGTCCAAATCGTATAAAGGCGCACTGAACTTCGGTAATCTTCAGATCGGCTGGCTTTGAATACATCGGGTTTCGATCTGCCGCCTGCACCAGGCCAGTTCCAAACAACGCGCCTGCCGCAGACACCGCAGCCCCGGTGGTAATGGCCTTCTTAAAAAAGGCTCTTCTCGACGAAATATTTTTCATGTATATAAGATTTATAGGGCGCACTACCACGTGCGTTGCTTTAGCAGTTCCTGAATTTGTTCTTTGGGCACCGGTAGCGTATCGATATTACTAGTTAACCATTTCGAAAAATCCTTTTCGATTTCGTCCGACCATCGCGAATCAATTTCACCCGGCGTATACTTCTGTTCGCGCAAGCGCTGATGACCAAACATATCACGAAGTCGTACGATCTCGGAAGTCTTCACTACCTTTTCGGCCAGGTGTGCCGGAATAAAAACAACTCCACCATCTCTTCCCAGTACAACATCGCCTGCCATGACCGTTGCCTTTCCAATGCGCGTCGGCGTATTGATACCAACCAACGTCGTATTGAGTTGCCCTTTGGGATCATTCAGGTGATGCGACGGATGGTAACTCCGGAAAAGAGACGTAAAGGATCCGATTTCTTTAAGCCCGTTGATATCGCGCACTGCACCATTATACACGATACCGTTGCCCGTCTTCGCAAAAATGGAGTTGCCCAGGTTGTCACCGATAGTCGGGCCGTCCTCGTGCGCGCCAAATTGGTCTACGACATATACATCGCGCTTTGTTAGCAGGTCGATTGGCCATGAATTTTGTGATTTGATCCTCTTATCACGGTTGTGTCCGCGGTCATCAATCACCTTATGAATGTCCGGCCTGCCGGGCATAAACGTAGCCGTGACTGCTCTACCAACAAGCACGCTATCGGGATTGATCATTACCCATCCGTCATCGTATTGATGTTTGTAGTTTTCGTTGCGAAGCACCGCCCACGCTTCTTCCAACGTCACAAGCTGCATTCGCTCGAGAATCGCATCTGGAACTTTCGGCCTTCCATCGGTATACCGCTCTCCTTTCCATTCCGGCGTTAGAAAAACGAGTTCTTCTTTAGAAATTTGCTGGCCCTGCGCTGCCAGGCAAAAGAGAAAGAGGCAGCAAATCGACAACAATACGTTAGTTTTCATCATAGCAAAAGAATCACAGTTTCACCCGGCCGATGACATTTTCACCACGCCCGTAAATGCCCAGCATCGTAACGGCTTTGCAATACAACATGCAGCTACCGTCGCGGAGCAGCTTTTCATGCTCACACCCCGAATATGTATTATAAAAGTTCTCAACTTCCAGTGAAAAAACTTCTATTAACCATCACCGGAAGATTCTATACAAACGTTTTAAATCAACGGTTTTAAACATAGATACACGGAGACTTTTAGCCTTTCGGACAAGGGAACAGCGCAAACTGCCGCCAAATCGATGCAAATCCGATGGCGTTTTATGCTCATGGGCTTAGTTGCTGTCCAAAGGCCCGGGAAAGAACTTGGCTATTTTTTAGCCGCAATCTTTAGCACAAACCTGGCAACACAGTATACTATATGAGGAAGGTAAATATGTTTTTAAAAGAAACCCTGATCAGGGTAAAAGCTACTAATCGAACGCTTACGCCGGCCAACTGGGCTCGCCAAAAATTCAGCTACATTCCAGCGCTATATACTTGGATGCCCGTAATGGCTGTAAAATCTCAGATGTTTTATATGCATCGACGTCTTCAGACATCGTTTTTCTGAACATTAACACGTCAACGATATACGTAAGTTGCATTTTTAAAATCGATTCTCGCTTTCAGCTTACTCGCTACGTAAGCTCTTCACGGGATTGGCTGTAGCAGCCTTAAAGGACTGCCAGCTCACAGTTAGAAGGGCGATAAGCAGGGCGAGCGCACCTGACAGCACGAACGTGCCAATGCTGATCTCTGTCCGATATGCAAAGTTGGCAAGCCATTGATTCATAATATAAATGGTCACCGGTACTGCCAGCACAAACCCAACGATCACCAGCTTGAGGAAGTCCTTACTTAGCAACGCCACGATGCCTGTCACCGATGCCCCAAGGACTTTCCGCATCCCGATTTCCTTTGTTCGCTGCTGGGCTGTGAAGGCTACAAGCCCGAACAGGCCCAGACACGCAATAAAGATTGCCATGCCGGCAAAAATGCTAAACAGCTTTGCAAAACGCTGATCATTCCGATACTGAAGATCAAATGTTTCGTCCACGAAGCTATAATGAAACAGATTGCCCGGGAACATCGACGTATAAACAGATTGGATCTTATCGATCACAACGGCATAATCCCTTGCCGCCAGACGAACCGACACCTCGCGTCCCGCGGGCGTTCGGCCGAACACGATGTTCTGTTGCGCCTGGTGCGCAGAGGACCAGTTGAAGTCCCTATAAACTCCGATGATCCGTGCCTCGTTTCCGCCGATGTCGAGCAGCTCGTCAACAGCACTGGCGGCGCTGGCATAACCCAGATTTTTGGACGTTGTTTCGTTGACAATCACCAGCCAGGGTGAACCTTCACCATCTTCCTGCAGTGTGATCTGGCTGAAGTCTTTACCTGCAACAAGCTGTAGCCCGTAAAGCGATGCAAAAGCTGAATCGATATACGTTGCCACACCCCGCAATGCAGCGGCAGGATCCTCCGTTGCATTCCGGATGGAAGCACCGTTCCAATTAAAGCCTTTGCCCGGCAGGGTTGATGACATTGCCGTCTGTTCAACGCCGGGCATCTCCCGGATTTGCGTAAGAAATGTTTGCATGGCTGACGGGCGGTCGACGCCTTCGCTGAGTACACGCGGTGCCTGAACAGCAATCACCTGTTCCAGTTTGAGCCCGAGATCCAGGCTACGCATGAAGTCCAGCTGATTATATACAATTGCTGTCCCTGCAATCAATACAATGCACGCAGAAAACTGGGTAATCACTAAGCCTTTGCGTAACCAAACGTGCGCTGATACAGAGGAGCCTTTGCCTTTCAGCACGGTGGCAGGACGGAACGATGATAACACAAA
This sequence comes from Dawidia cretensis, assembly GCF_018598175.1. Classification (GTDB taxonomy): domain Bacteria; phylum Bacteroidota; class Bacteroidia; order Cytophagales; family Cyclobacteriaceae; genus Ohtaekwangia; species Ohtaekwangia cretensis. The sequence continues at coordinate 81,753 of NZ_JAHESE010000002.1, read as the reverse complement.
AGCCGGATAAAGCCCTGCAAGCAGGGTGCCTGAAAGCAGGGTGGCGCCAATCGCCAGCAGAAAAGGAGGCTCAAGCCACTGCTCAACAGCCAGCTGCACGTCGGCGATGCTATTCACCATAGGTAGAAGCATCGAGGTAAGGGCCAGAGCAATCAATAGCGCACACACATTGGTGAAGGCCGATTCGCACAGAAACTGGATAATGAGCTGCTGACGTTTTGCGCCAACAGCCTTACGCACTCCCACCTCGCGTGAGCGATTTAGTGCGCGGGCCGTAGCAAGGTTAATATAATTCACGAGTGCAATCACGAGCGTGATCAGGCCAATCACCAGGAAGAAATACACGGTTTTATAGCTTCCGGTTACAATGTTGTCAGTCCCGTTAATTTCCGAATTGAGGTGAATGTCGGAAAGTGGTTGACCGCGGAAGGCTGCCGACGCACCCTGCTGCCGCAGAAACTCACCGCGATGCTTTATATATACTTCGGTCATCTTGCCATCCACTACCGCCCGGTCTGCACCGGGATGAAGCTCAATGTACGTGGTGAAGTTGTTCCAGCTCCAGCCACCCTCCGGTTCGTGCGCATAATCTTCAGTCTTTAGCAAGTCCTCCATGGGAAGCAGCATATCAAACTGCAGATGAGAGTTGGACGGAACGTCGCGGAAGACACCCGACACGGTGAAACTTTTCTCAACATTCCCTGTTACCTCCAGCGTCTGACCTACCGCCGAGAGCCCGTCAAAATATTTTCTTGCGGCAGTTTCCGACAGCAGTACTGTTCCCGGACGAAGGTCACGTCCTGCATTGCCCGATGCCATCGGGAATGAAAACATCTGGAGAAAAGCCGCGTCGACATACAGCGCTCTATCTTCCTCGAACACCCTGTCGGGTGCGACAGTACTTGATACAATGGCATTTTCGGGATGAACGCGGGTGACGTTTACAATCTCGGGTACACCTTCCTGGAGCGCGGTCATCAAAGCCTGTGCTGTATAAGCGCCCGTACCCATAACCTCGCCCTTGCGCACATAGGTCTGGGTCACGCGATATAGATCATCCTTCTTTTCGTGAAAGCTATCAAAACCGGATTCAAAAGAAACGTACTGAAAGATGATCAGGCAGCACGTCATACCGATGGAGAGCCCAATGATATTAATGCTTGAAAAGCTTTTGTTGTGCACCAGGTTTCTCAGCGCGATCTTAAAGTAGTTCTTAAACATGGCAAGCAGGATTAGGTGTTTGAGGCTTTGCTCGGTAATCTGTCGGCAAGAACGATGCCATGCAAAGCCCCTGACAATTACGCTGGAACAAAGGATTTCTTAAATCGGCCTGTACGAATTCGAGATACCATGACTCAAAAACGGACGGCGAATACAGAAAAACCAGAACCACGTGCCTCCAGGCCTGTTTTTTATTTCTCTTCTTTTAACGTAGCCAGAAAACTAACCACGTCCCGGATCTCCCGCTTTGTCAGTAACAGCCCCATGGGGGGCATGCTGGAGGCCGCATTGGTGCGTTTTACGATCTGATCTTTACGGATTACCGTATCGGGTTTGTTGCCCACCTTCACCGTAATATCTTCGGCCTTTTCACCTTGTAAGATACCGCTTACTTTTTTGCCGTCCTTCAATTCGACATTCACCGTAGCGAAGCCCGGTGCCAGGCGTGTGCTCGGCGTGACGAGCGCCTCTAGGAGCTGCGCGCGGGTCAGGCGTGTGGCGACACCGTTCAGACGGGGTCCTGCCGTGCCCCCCATGTCGTCGTACGAATGGCAGCGGATACACTGGGCCGTCTGATGACTGAAGAAGACGCGTGAGCCACGTTCCGGATCTCCGCCGAGCAGGCTGCCGGCAAACAAGGCTTTTAATGTATCGGGTGATGATGTCGTGCTGATCTTTTTTAACTGCGCAATGAGTGACTGCGAGTGTGTACTGTCAATCGCCTCTTCCAGCTCCAGGTATACTTCCGGTGGCAGTTTTCCCCCGGCACGTTTCACAAGCAGTTGGTCGAAGACCTTTTGCGTATGCTCTAAGGGCAGCGCGCCGAGCGTAACCAGCGCCGCCTGTTTTTCTTCCGGCGTTTTGGTATTGATCACATCGCTAAGCAACGACACCATCAGTTCCCGCGGTATATTCATTTTCGGCAACAGGTCCAAGCCTGTTACCCGCACGCTTTTGTCTTTGTCGGCAAGCGCTATGCGGATAGCATCGCCAATCTGTTTATCGTCGAGCGTCGCCAGCGCCAGGAGCGCTTCTACGCGTACGCCGGCCTGGTTGTCTGTTTTCAGCCTGGCCAGCAATTGTGCAGACGCGGTTTCAATGTGGAGCTTGCCAATGGCTTTTACGGCTGCCCGTCGTACGTCTGGCTCTTTATCCGAGGTCAGCCGAGCAAGTGTTCCGGATGTTTTCGCTTTTACAGGAGCAGGGTCGCGTTTCACTTCACCCCGATACCGGCCGTCCACCCGATCGAGTACCGAAGGTTTGGCCCAGGTCCCGAGCGCCGCAAGCGCTTCGGCCCGCATCGCTGCCGGCGCACCCGCTTTGCCTGCGTAGTCGATCAGGTTTTGCATGCTTTTGTCCGTGCCGACGCGCAGGTTCGCACCGATCGCGCGGCGCAGCAATGCCTCGTTCGTAAAGGCTGTCGTTGCCAGCACATCGCCTAGCGCGGGCAGCGCCTGTTCGATGGAAAGATCGTCATTGATGGCCCGGGCTACTTCGGTGACAATATACTCGTCGTGATCTGTCAGGAATCTGGTAATGGAAGGATCGCGCATCCGGCGCAACGCCACCACCGCCGCGATACGCACAGCGCGTGAAGCATCGGTCGACAGCGCCGCCACCGGCTCAGCTCGACCTATGCGCGCCAGCGCGAGGCTCCCGGCATGGCGCAGGTACGCGTCTTCATCGTTGTTAGTTCGTAAGAGCTCGATGATCGGGTTGATTGCCGGCGCGTAGGCAATTTTGCCGAGCGCCTCGGCGGCAAAGAACCGGGCACGACTGTAGTCGTCTTTCAGCAGAGGCAACAGGACTTCACCGGCCTCCTTGTATTTTACATCCCCCAACCACTTCGCAGCCTGCGCGCGGATTTCAGGATCATTATCTTTTAACAGCGGTAACAGCAGCTTAGCGTGCTGCATATCTTTTCGCGCAAACTGGCTGATGCCCCAGATAGCGTTGACACGTGCCAGCTGGTTGGCCGTCTGCGCAATGTTTGCCTGAAATACGCGTATACCGGCGTCACCCCGGGCAGCTAACGCAAACTGGGCCTTCTGGCGAATACGCATGTCTTCATTTTTCAACAAGGCGCTGAGCCGCTCATCGTCGTACGTTGTAAAGTCGTCACCGAGCAGTGTCTTCACTTCTCGGCGTGCCGGTGTATCTCCGCCTTCGGCGTCGAGCTTCCATACACGGCCGTAGTCCTTCGTGTCCCAGCCGTTTATCCAGTCGGCGAGGTACATGGCGCCATCCGGACCGAAGTCAATTCCTGTGGCCAGGATACCGCCGAGAATCATCCTGCTTTCCGCCAGCTCGAACGTTGCGCCCTTCGGCTTGAGCTTGAAGGCGTGAATGCCCGAGCGGGCCGGGTTACCGACAAACTCGCCGACAAAAAAGGTATTCTTCCAGGCAGGGCTCAACGCCAGGCCTGGGTTGTATAACATTCCTGTGGGGCCGTTCACGAAGTTCTGAATCGGTGGAAGAATGTAGGCCGCCTGACCTTCGAACCGCGGCACATACATCTTCTCGTCCATCCATACCTTGTACGTATTGTTTTCGGGGTCGCGGTATTTGCCGAATTGCCAATTGATGCGCCAGCCGGTATCCGAGCCGTCGACGATATATACCAGGCGCTCGCTTTCACCGGGATGATCGCCATCGTTATCCACACTGATGAGGTTGCCGTATTCGTCGAAGACAAATTCGTGTGTATTCCGGTTGCCGTAAGCAAACACTTCGAAATCGCTGCCGTCCGGGTTGGACCGCACGATCACACCGCTGTTGGGATGCTCCCATTTCCGGCCGTCGGAACCTTTACCGCTAAAGCCGATGTCGCCGATCTGCCAGTATATCTTCCCTTCCGGTCCCACTTCAAGGCCCGACATACCGTGCCCCGAAAAACCCGGGTGAATCCCGTAACCGTGCGAGAGCGACGTCTTCTCGTCGGCCAGGCCGTCGCCATCCTTGTCTTTTATCCGCCAGAGATCCGGGCCAATGCCCACAAACAGGTCGTCGCCGTACTTCAGTACACCGCCTGCCGCGTCGGTTATTACTTCATTGAAGTCCTCTACCATCCGCTGCGAAAGGTCGGCCACACCGTCGCCCGATACATCTTCCAGCCGGTAAACATGCTCTTTTTCCACCGTCATGTCGTGCCAGTCGTGTGACCCGTCGCCGTTGAGATCGGCCAGCCATTCGTTCTTCTGGCTGTTTTCCGGCGCCAGAACACGTTTAAAAAACGCGAGCTTATCCTCCACACTTTGCAGCTGGATAGATTCAATCTCCCAATCGCGGTGCGCGCGGATATCGAATTCCGAATGTTTCTGGCGGTTGGTGCGGGTGTAATACAACCGACCTTGATCGTCGACGTCGATCGACACAGGGTCTGCCACCAGCGAATCCACGCCCCATAGCCGCAGCGTGAGGCCGTCGGCGATCTGCGGTGTCACCTGCGCCTCGATGACCTTTGCCAGTTGCGCTGTCTCCTGCGGATCCATCCGGCGAATCCGTTTACCGGCGTCCCCGCCGTGCTCTTTGTCCTGACAACCTGCCAGTAAAAGCATGATGCCTGTACAAAAGGCAGGTAGGCACACGGTTTGCCAGCGGGCGGCCGGCGCGAGCGTTGTTTTCATATTTCGGCTTGGGTATGATGTCTCCCAATGGCCAAGATAACAAAATAAAATCCACCAGGCCGCCCGAAACAATCCGGTTCCATGAACGGAAGGTCGGTACTCCGATAACGCAACCAGATGGCGGGGCACCGCGCCCGCCGGAACTGTGTTGAACGGTAGCCGCCGGAAGCACGGGAAAATGCCATTCCAATTCCCCCATCGACCACACCGGCGAGTCCGGCGCGGCACTGATGGGTTTACCCGAACACGTCGTATTCAATGACAATTTGACCTGCCTTCCGACTTTATTCTGGTTCCCGATTTATATACCTTGCTTCGATACACCTAGTAGTTCAAACCCATGGAATGATTTGGAAGGATGAGCATTACAGCAAAACTTACTGCATTTGAAAAACAACTGGAGCTAATAAAAGCTCCGGTTATTAAATATCTCCTACCTGGTCTTGCAAAAGAAGAGATCCATAGGCGATTCGCGACAACCGGCCTCACGCCAACTGACGACCTTGTTACATTGTATCAATGGCGAAATGGTCTTAGATATGACGACATACCGACCGGCATGTTGTTGTTCGGTATCGGAGGAGTTCTTCTCCCCTTGCAGGATAGTGTTACGATCTACAATCGCACCGATTTCGAACTTAAAAAAAACTATTTCCCTGTATTTCAGACGACAGCTTTCTGATCGATCTCGAAAAAACATCAAAGGGCTTTGGCAAGATATTCATTTACTGCCCGTCGCTCCAGATCCTGGAACCAACAAGCTATTTTGATTCGTTGGAGGCAATGATCGATTCATTCATCATATGCTTTGAAAAAGGAATATTCCACTATGACAGTGATGGCTTCTTCGAAAAAGATTATGACAAGAGCAACGTCATCATGAAAAAAAATAATCCACATTCGGATTACTGGCTTGGGATATGAAAATGATCGATCTATAACAATACTGACTTTGGGCACTTCATTCTTATCGGGAATCAAAGAAACCTGTACCCCAATATCACTTCAAAAGAAGCATTACCTTTCGCCCCCTTGTTTTCTGTAATCATGTCCGTTGCCAGTACCAATCGCAACGAACGATCCTTCAGTAACCGTGTTCCCATGAGCACGGAAAAAGCCTCCTCATGCCTGTACGAAATACCTCCTTCAAACAAATCCCGATATGTTCCCAGTGTATGAATTGCGAAAGTGGTTTGCGATGCTTCATTCATCAGCAGAAAGCCCGGCGTAACTTTCCAATTCTTATCTAGCTGAAAATGATATCCCCCGGTAATCGTGATTAATGCTTCATCCTGAACGTTTACCTGGTCGTAATCGGCACCGAGAAAATGAGCATAACTGCCGCCAAAGTAATATTTCTCATGATTAAGCCATACCCCCAACGAAAGATCGGGCTTTATTTGAGTGACAGCTCCTTCTCCCAGCAGGGCATCATCCGGATGTTTAACAATATAGTCATTGTAATCCATCGTCTTGGCCCGTACTCCTACGCCGGCGCCCAACCCGATGGTTCCCTTTTTAGTATATCGTATATGATACCCATACGAAACCTTCATATCGAATGTTTGTAGCGGACCCGCCTCGTCCCGGTACACCAGTAAGCCCAGGCCCCCGGCACTATCGCGAAGCTGCATAGATGCCGTTACCATTTGCAACTGGCTGGCTGGACCGCTTTTGCCATCTGAAAAGTTGTCATATTTGCGCCATTGCGAACGATGCGTGACGTCCAGGTGTGTACTGGAGTCTATTCCTACTGCAGCGGGGCTTAGCAACAACGGCTGCTTCATATAGCTGCTGATGACGGGGTGTTGCTGACAATGCGCTGAAATGGGAAATAAGCTGATAACCAACAGAGCCGAAACGAACAAACAGGGAACGATTGGCTTCATACACCAAAAACGATTTAAACAATTGACAATCATCGAGTATTTAATTAACGATAGAAGCTAATGTTATTAGCATACATGCTCAAAAGTCACAAAAAGTGACCGAATATACTATAAAATGTCACGTTATATGTAAAATAAGAACAACCAGTCCGAAAGGTATTATACTATATATTTCCCCAAAATTTATTTTACTAAAAAACCAAGGATATTATTTTGATAAAACAAAGTTATCCCTAAATTTATTGCGCTAATCAGTTATCAAAAAAAGACAGTTACTGAATACTATATTTTCAATATCCTATAACTAAGTTAAAACAGAACTAGCTATAAAGTTGGTGTAATCTTGCTACGGGGAGGTTTTTAGCTATTTCAAAAGATACCTGTCATAAAAAAGTCAACATGGCATTCACATGATATATTCCTAACGTTCTCTTACACAACCCCTAACCAATTTATTATGAAAAGGCTAATTCTACTTAGCGTGCTACTCATGGCAGGAATAATTCCTACGTGGGCACAACAACCCCCCGTCATCACGGCCAGGTTTCCTGGCAATCAAACATCGACTGTACTGGACTGCAAGTCGACGGCAACGGTAACTGTTACGTACACCGGTAATTACGTCGCCTCCGTCAACGGAGGAGCAATGATCGTAGATCCTTCCAACGGTAAGGAAGTTCCTATTCTTGTCACGGCGGCCTCGACCTTTCAGGTAAAGGCTTCCTTCGGCAGCGGCACAATATATGTCGCCGACCCCAACAACAGTCAAATCATTGACTCCGTGAAAGTGAGCGTGACAAACCTCAACACGCTGGTGGCTCCCGCCATTACGGGAAGCGCTTGTATCGCGTCCAACGGAAGCGCTCAATTCTCCATCGCTGTAGACCCCCGTGCCGGCAATGTCGAATATAGCTGGGTCATGGTGCAGGGAGGTGAGAATACACAAATCGTTGCTTCCACCCGGACCAGTCCGACGGTTACGGTCAATTCACTCAACGCCGGTACGTCTGTTATCCGTGTAACGGTAACCAACGATTGCTCCGGTGAGTTCTGCTCCTCTCCGACCCGTTCATTTATGATACGAAAGACATTATCGGCTACTGAACGTGCCGCGATCGAAATAACCGGTGCGGACTGTACCAGTGACGATGTGCTGGGCGAAGACAACCTCCTCGTATTGGCGGTACCTCCGGTGCTGGGACGCTGGGACCCCGGGCAATATCAGTGGAGTTTCCCCACCAACAAGCTTCGTCGGGAATTTCTCAGCGGTGATGGCAGTGCCATCGCGTTTAGGGTGCTGGACAATTCAACAGACATTACCGTGTCGCTACTACTGGGCCCGGCCTGTAATCCCGGGCTTACCTATACCCGCGTATTGCGTGCGCCGGCACCGGCTGCCCAGATAGGCACAGCCTCCAATGGCTATACGGCAAGTACTACGTTCTGCTTGCCTGAGAATAACACGACGACAGAAACCTTTCGCGTCCTGAATAATCCGTCATCGGATTTTCAGTATGAGTGGATCATTCCGGCAGCCTGGGAAATCCTCAGTACCAATGGACCCGACAACACCGAAGTCGTGATCCGTATGGCCAATACCAGCCCCGGAACCATCACCGTCAGAGCTACAAACGACGGCTGCGGCGATGAGCTGGCGACCCTCGATATCAACCGGTATCCTTCCACCGCCCCGCTTCTTGTAGGTCAGGGATGCTTAAGCTTTGGCAATCCAGAGCCCGTTCAATTCACCGTGGCCGGTGGCGACAATACCTACAACTGGAACGTCCAGGTAAAAGCGGCTAATGGAGCGCTCACGCCGGCCAACTGGGTTCCCGAAAGTCCGGCCAATGTGAACGGCGCTACCATTCGGTATATTCCCAATTTTACCGGTGTAGCCAATGGCAGCCGCTTCCTGGTCACGGCGGAGATTGTCGGGAACTGCGGAACGGGTACTCCCGTAACAAGCACGCTGGAAGTACCGATCGGGCCGGCTATGCCCCAACAAGTTACATCAACTTTTGGAGTAGTCGGAACTCCGTTGGTCAATGGCGGATCTTTATGCTACACCGCGGGCCAGCAATATATCCTGGCGTCTAATGTCGTTGACTTTGCCGAAGGCTATCTCTGGAGTATCTCCTCTCCCATAAATGGATGGACATTTTCTACCGTTCCGAATTCACGACAAGTGACCGTTACAGCCGGAACAGGCCCGGTAACCATATCGGTGATGGCCACCGCGTCCGGATGTACGACCAGCCACGCGCTGAGCTTTACGGCGAATATCAATCCGCCAAAACCGGGACCTATTACGCTTGTCTCCGCCGGTAGTGACTGTATTTCGCCCACGACTACTGCCGCCGTAAACTTCGCTGTTCCAGCGATAGCCGGAGCGACCTTCGAGTGGGTTTTGCCCGTCAATCATGCCGGAAGGTATCAAATACTAAATGGACAGAACACCAACCAGGTACGGATACAAATAGCAGCCGCTACTCCCACGACACCGTTACCGAACCCGCTGACCGTGAAAATTACATCGGCCGCTAATTGTGTTAATACAAGCGATGGATTCACCATTACCTATGGAAATGCTCCCAACCTGGCCAATGTTATACGGGCAGGAGATCCTTGTTTCTCCCGATTCGTAAATGCTCCCAGCGGCAACTACACCTACCAGTGGTATCTGAATGATGTCCTCGTAACAGGTGTCACTGGAAATTTCTATTTCGATAGCGATCCTTGCTTATTAAGGCAGGCGTTGAAACTGATCGTAACCGATAAAACCAACGGATGTTCCAGTCAAAAAATATTTTCGGGTGATACGGGCTGCTCTTGCCCCACGGGTCGGCAGGCCGGCCCCAGCATAGCGGAAACAGAATCAAAAAGTGTTTCGATTTCACCCAACCCGGTTTCCGATCAACTAAACATCGAACTTGGAGAAGGTACTATGAACCAACTCATACTCCTGGATATGGCGGGTAAAGAGGTCGTGCGGAAGAAAGCCTCCGGCAACAACTATATCCTGAACGTTCAAGGTATCAGTCCCGGAGTCTATCACCTGATCATACAGGGCACACCACGAAGCATTCATCAAAAAATTATCATTCAATAAAGTAAGTGAACGGTAGCGAGGTTTTCCTCGCTACCTTTTTACCGTAAATCCTGTTTTTTAATGTCAAAGTATTCTTTTTTTATTGTCGTTGGTTTTTGGGCTTGTATCACCGGCACGGCTTCCTCTCAAATTATCGAGCAGGATTCACTCGCGCTGGTGGCGCTTTATAATGCAACGAACGGCGCAGGCTGGAACAACAGTACAAATTGGCTACAAGGCCCCGTGAGCACCTGGTATGGCGTCGGTACCGTAGGAAATCGTGTCGACACGGTGGGCCTAGACAATAACGAGCTAACCGGTACCCTTCCGGCGGCGATCGGCTCGCTCACCTCGCTGAAAGCGTTATACCTGCAAAATCCCGGATTATCAGGACCTCTTCCGACGTCCATCGCGAATCTCGTTAGTTTACGTCGCTTCTTTCTCTCGGGAAACAATATACGGGGAAGCATCCCTACACAGTTCGGTGCACTGACAAACCTGGAGTCGCTGTCGATTTCCGGCACCAAACTTTCCGGCACCATACCCAACGAACTCGGAAACTTACGCAAGCTGGAATTCCTTTTACTGGTCCTAAACGACAGCCTGGAAGGTCCCCTTCCCGAATCCATTCTCAGCCTCCCCAAGTTGCGCTTGTTAGTTTTACTCAACACCAAACTTACCGGCAGTGTCATACCAACCGCCATCGGCAACGCTGCTGCGCTGGAGCAGATCATCGCTGCCTCCAGTGGGTTTGAAGGGGCAATACCCGCTGAGCTGACCCAGTTAACAAAGTTCGAACGCCTGGTCGTGGATGATAACAACTTCGACCAATTACCGGACCTGACGACTATGACTCGTCTTTCCCTCGTGTCGATCGCAAACAATCGTCTAACATTCGAAGATATAGAGCCGAACCTGGCGCTACGCAATCAAGGCAAAGCATTTCTATACACCCCGCAAAAACCGGTTTACGATATCCAAACCATTACGGCCAAAGCCGGCTCGCGGCTGATCCTTAAAAGCGAAGTAGGCGGCACAGCAAACAGCTACCATTGGTTTAAAGACGGTGCACCGCTGCCCGACGTCACCGGTGCCAGCCTCACGCTGAATGATCTTTCTGCCACACAGGCCGGCAGTTACTCCGCGACCATTACCAGCACCCTTGTTACAGACCTTACCCTGCAGCGAAACCCGGTGCAGCTTCAAGTGCTTGCCAACGAGCCTGTAAGCTTCTGCGGACAGGCAACACTGGACGCCACCCGAAACCTCACGAGCGCCACCTATACCTGGAGCACCGGCGCAACAACGCCTGCCATTACCGTAACAACGCCCGGAAATTATACCGTCTCCATTGAAACAGCGAGCTACACACTCGTAGAAACATACACCACTCAACCCGGTCGATCAGACCTGGTCAGTGGCAAGGATATAAACTTTTCTCTCGCAATTGCCGGACAAACGACTCCCGCCGGACAGGCTTTATTAACCAATGGCCCTGTTGGGTTCATGAACACATCGTCAGCAGGAACTGGTTTCACCTGGGATTTTGGAGATGGCTCCACCACCGACGAGGAGAATCCGTCACATGCGTTCACGAATCCCGGCACCTATGTGGTCCAGCTGACAGGCTTTGATGAAAAGGGTTGTGGAACTACCTATCAATACCCGGTAGAAGTACAGGAACTATTCGTTACCAATGCTATCACTCCTAATCACGACGGCGACAATGACCAACTCTTTGTTGAGCCGTTCCTATACCCGGCCAGCCTGAAAATACTGAATCGATGGGGTCAGGAAGTATTTTATTCACCTCTTTACCAGAATGATTTCACGGGCGCTGACCTCGCCGCGGGCGTATACTTTTTCGAGTTGAAGATCAGCGATGCTGACAAAAATGTAACCGGTAGCCTTACAATTTTAAAGACCCCAAATAAGTAATCCAATCTATTTCATGAGCGCAGTTAATCGTTCACCATTAACCCCTATTATGGGCAACAAACTCATTACACTTCTCCGGCGATTGTACAGGCAGACGGCCAACCCCGCGACCGGTAATCTGCGTGTGCGGGCCTACGATCGCAGTGCCGACCTCAGCGTGCCTAACAAAGAGAGTGTCGCCTAAAAATCAACTATACGGATAGCGGACCTATAGCATTACCTCCAGGTATAGTAATATCACCTTTTTATCAATCCGAGGCGGGTGCGTATTTTTCACGATGTAGTACCATTTACTTTCTGGAATATCGACTGTGTACACCTCGCCGGGTTGATGTTTTCTTACACGTTCTTCGAAGGACTTATCCATCATGCCCTCCTGAAACCATCCCAAATCACCACCTTTTTTATTGTTGCCATCCATGGAGAATGTACGGGCTAACACATCAAAATCTTCGCCAGCCTGAATCCGATTGAGTATGACGGTACGCAAGCTGTCGACCTGCCGCAGCGAAATTTTAGTATGATCTAAAAAAATGTATTGAACACGAAAAGATGTAATCGATTTATGCTCAATGGATTTGTAAAAATAGTGTGTTTGCTGGTGCTCTGCTGGAAACTCGATGATTTCGCCCAACGGCAGGGCAATCAGCTCGCGATCAGATTCTGTCGTATCAGAAGCAGCGTTGATCTCCAGGACCTGACCGGCTGGCGCGCCTTTGCCAGCGAGATATGCTTTCGCTTGTTTTTCGGTCTGAATCTTTTTCACCGCCGCTCTCACTTGCTCGAGTTGCTGACCGCTCGCAGTAGAAGCGACAAAAACGAATAAAACCAATAAAACTCTCATAAATATTTCTACTGCTAGTGCTCATGCACGACGCTACACGCAAAGATAAGACGAAAGTTTCGCGAAACCACTCCTCCTCCCGGCCTTCAAGATCGACCTTGCAGGCTTTTATTTTTCGTCGACTCCGTAGGCGCAATTGCAAAAGTACCATTCTCTATCTTAAATCTTTTTCATTATCTTAAATGATCTAAACGAGTGAACGAAACTGAAAATGCCAAGAATAGCCCCCTGGATACTTTGCCTGTTAGCCGTCTATATCAGTTCCCCCGCGCAGGTTCAGGAGTCAGCCGCTCAACTTTTCTTCAAACGGATATCGGTCGACAAAGGCCTGTCCCAGGCCACCATAAACGACGTCTGCCGGGATACGAAAGGTTTTGTCTGGTTCGCCACCGAAGACGGGCTTAACCGGTATGACGGCAACGAATTCCGGGTTTACCGGCATGTGCCCGGCGACACCACATCCCTGAGTCACAACGTCGTCCATTTCGTACAGGAAGACCCGCGCGGAAACCTGTGGGTCGGAACTGTTGACGGGCTGAACTACTTTGACCGTCATACCGAGACGTTTAAGAGCTACAATCTCCCTAACCGGCCCGGTACGATATACGTCAATGCCATTACCGACAGAAAAACAAACCGTCTCTGGCTGGCCGCAGGCGTAGGGGGAGTACGCTATTTCGATCTCACCACCCAGACCATTCACGACGTGGAGCATCCGGGACTGAACAAGATGGTTGTTTGGACAATTAAACAGCTCGGTGATAGCCTGCTCCTGGGCACGCTCGGCAGCGGCCTTCAGTTACTAAACCTTAAAACAAACGTTCTATCCACAGTCGCGGACTCTACTTACAACGTACGCGCAATAACCATCACGGCCGAGGCGATTTGGTATGGAACCGAAGGCAAGGGCCTTGGCAAAATAGATCGGCGCACACATGCCCTGCAGGGTTTCAACCGCGACAACGGGGCACTCAACAACGACAACGTATGGGCCATTGTTGAAACGAAGCAACACACCCTGTGGATTGGAACCGATGGCGGTGGTCTCAACATCATTACCGCAGCTGGAAAAAACATACAAACCTGCGTCTATTCCGAATTCGACGAGCGCAGCATCAGCGCCAACACCATACGGTCCATATACATAGAGCCGGAAGGCAGCGCCTGGCTTGGAACCTATAACGGCGGCATTAGTTATAGTGGACGTATGCCGATACAATTCCGCTGGTATAAAAAAGAATTCGGCAATAATAGTTCTCTTCTGAACAACTCTGTCACTGCCATGGCCGAAAGTGCCGACGGCACCGTATGGATCGGAACGGACGGTGGCGGACTGCACAGCTTCAAAGACGGTATCGTTAACCGCATAGCACTACCCGCGCCGTTCGAAAATGTAAAGGTCGTGATCTCTCTCCTCGCGGACGAAACCGGGTTGTGGGTCGGAACATTTCAGGAGGGGTTGATCCACCGAAACCCGCAAGGCCAATGGCGACAGTATCGCCACATACCCGGAAACAATACGTCACTATCGGACAATATCATTTGGACCCTGGCCAAAGACCCTTCGGGAAACCTGTGGGTTGGAACCGACCGTGGTATCAACCAGTTCGATGCCACCCGAAAAATTTTCTATAGTCTCAACAACCTTCCCCCCGGAAATATCCGGAAGATCTTCGTGAATGGCCAGGTACAAAGCATACTGTTCGCCACCGACTCCACGCTCTGGGTCGGCTCCTATGGAAGCCTCACCGTATACCACCCCGCTACCGACAGTGTGTTCGAAATACGCACGCAATTGCCCGGAGTACGAAACCTACGCATAAAAGCCATGTTACAAGACGGCAACAGCATTTGGATCGGAACCTTTGGCAACGGGCTGCTTCGTTACGACATAAAAAACCGACGGTTATCTGCACTGGATGAACCCGACGGGCTTCCGAACAATGTGATCCTGTCTATTGAAAAGGAAGACAATCACAACCTCTGGTTAAGTACAAACAAAGGGCTTATCCATTTTAATCTGTCCGATACTGCCTTCACCACATTCGACGCTAACTATGGCGTACAGGGGATTGTATTTAATCGCCGCGCGTCGATCAGGCTCCGGGACGGTCAGTACATGTTTGGTGGCTCCAATGGTTTCAACATCTTTACCGCGGAGCCTTTCGATTTCAACCATGCCGATTTGCATGTCGCCTTTACGGACCTGCTGCTGGCAAACAGCCGTGTGAGGCCTGGAAGCAGGCTACTGCCCCAAAGTATTACCGAGGCCGATGCGATAACACTGCCCTATCGCGACTCGCATTTTATCACCTTCACCTATTCGGCACTGAATTACGTCGCTCCCGACCGTATCCGGTACAGCTACAAGGTTGACGGCTTCGACACCACGTGGATATCCGCCATGGGTCACAGCCTGACGTTCACGAACCTCGACCCCGGCCGCTATACCTTGCGTGTACGCGCGTCGTACAACGGTCGGGCTTGGGGGCCACCGGCAACCATCACCATTCACGTGCTCACTCCCTGGTGGCAAAGCCTCTACTTCCGGCTTTTGTTTCTGGGCACCATCATATTGCTCGTCTACGTTTTTTATAGGTATCGCGTGCGCTGGCTCCAGGCGCGCAAAAAAGAACTTGAGCACCTCGTGAAAGAACAAAGTCGTGAGATAACCGATCAGAACAACCACCTGGCTGCCCAAAATGAAGAGCTCCTACAACAGAATGAAGAGGTCTCGGCGCAAAAAGAAATGATTGCTTCACAATACGTCTTGCTGGAAGAAACGCAGCAAGAATTACAGCACATCAACGAGTCGCTGGAAAGCCAGGTACAGCAGCGTACGGAAAAACTCAACGAGACCATCGTACAACTTGGCAAAACGATAAAAGAGCTCGATGCTTTTGTCTATAGCGCGTCGCACGACCTGGTCGCGCCGCTCAAATCGGTGCTCGGTCTCGTAGACCTGGCGCGGCTTGAGAAACCGGGTGAAGAGCTGTCGCTATACTTAAACCATATCGAGATCAGCGTTGGGAAACTCGAGAACGTCATACAAAGCATGATTCAGCATTCCCGTAATACGAGATTCGAGATCACCCATGAAGCAGTTAACATTCACGACCTGATACAGGAATGCATCGCCGACGTCAAATTTATGCCAGGAGCCGAATCTGTTATTTTCCAGGTGGACATTCCTCCGCAGCAAATTGTATACAGCGATCCGCGCCGTCTCAAAATCATTTTTGACAACCTGATCAGCAACGCTATTAAATACAGGGATCCAGACAAGGACACAAACACTATTCAGCTTGGTTTCGAACGCGAGACGGCATTCTGGAGGCTGAAAATCCGCGACAACGGCATCGGCATACAAAAGAAGCACCTGAACCGGATCTTCGAAATGTTTTTCCGCGCAACCAACCGCTCACAGGGCTCGGGGCTCGGTCTATACATCGTACATGAAACGGTAAACAGGCTCTATGGCGAAATTGACGTCGACTCCGAGTTTGGAGCGTGGACGCGCTTTGTCGTTACGATACCCCATGACGAGGAGTATGTGGCGCACTAAGACCTGCTCGCTGCGAGACGGACTGCATCTCAATATGATTTCAGAAAAACACCACCTTAATTCTAAGGTATCTACGTATCTATAGCAGGCGTCTGAACAAATTCAGGCGTAACGATCTCATGAGGCTTCTACCGCCGAACGCTAATTAAGCCATAATTAAGTAGTTATTAAGTAGGGCCACTTACATTTATTCATTATGCAAACGTTAGCATAAGCCACTTGTGGCTTATTTCTGAGTGAGTCGATCATGATGCGCACATGATACGATCCGCTCCATTATGCAATCTAAAACCAATCTCGTAATGAAGACAAAAAATCAAAGCCAGTTTGTAAGCAATGCCGTTCGGTTCAATATGAAGCACCTTCTTGT
Organism: Dawidia cretensis; assembly: GCF_018598175.1. Lineage (GTDB taxonomy): Bacteria > Bacteroidota > Bacteroidia > Cytophagales > Cyclobacteriaceae > Ohtaekwangia > Ohtaekwangia cretensis. The sequence goes on along the minus strand of NZ_JAHESE010000002.1, from coordinate 65,212 downwards.
CATTGCCATCATGTTCGTATTCAGTAACTGCTCAGAAGATCACATTAAAAAGGATTCTGTTTCCAGTGAAGAAACAGTAGCCCATGCAGAAGGAATGGGGACTGCCGCAGCCTCGCCTCCCGGAGATGTCGTCGGTAAAATTACAGTGGGCTATCAAGGATGGTTTGCCGCGCAAGGTGATGGGTCGCCGATTAACGCATGGTGGCATTGGGCCTTGAATTGGGGGCAAGCTCCATCCAACAGTAATAAGGGGCTCAAAGCATGGCCTGATGTAAGGGAGTATACAACAACCTATCAGACAGGGTATCCCAATCTAAACGGCGGCCAACCAGCGCGGCTATATTCCAACTGGAACCAGCAAACTGTCAATACACATTTTCTATGGATGCAACAAAACAACATTGACTGTGCCGCGTTGCAACGTTTTAATCCTAACACAGCGGAAGGCCCTACCCGCGACGGCGTGACCACCCGGGTAAGAGCTGCTGCCGAGACGTATGGACGCAAGTTTTACATTATGTATGATGCCACCGGTTGGACAAATGTCCAGTCAGAGATCAAAACAGATTGGACGAACAAAATGCAAACACATACCAGCTCGTCCGCTTACGCCCGGCAGAATGGACTTCCGGTGGTATGTATCTGGGGATTGGGATTGAATGATGCTGCGCATCCGGCTACTCCTGCGGCAAGCCTCGACATCGTAAATTGGTTTAAATCGCAAGGGTGTTACGTCATCGGCGGCGTACGGCGTGAGTGGCGTACAACAGATCCTCAATTCCTACCTTTTTACAATGCGCTCAATATGATTTCCCCGTGGCTGATTGGCGCTGTCGGCAATGTTTCGGATGCTGACAATGTTTACAATAATTACATGGTGGGCGATCAGGCTTATTGCAATTCGCACAACATTGACTATCAGCCCTGCGTATTACCGGGCGATCTGTTAATTCATCAACGAGCCCACGGCGATTTGATGTGGCGCATGTTTTACAATGCCGTACGCGTTGGCGCCCAGGGGATTTATATATCCATGTTTGATGAATACAACGAAGGCAATCAGATTGCTAAAACGGCCGAAAATGCCTCCATGATTCCCGCTGGTTCGGGATATTTAGCACTGGATGAAGATGGCACACCTTGTTCTTCTGATTATTATCTCAGACTTACAGGGGATGGCGGCCGAATGTTGAAAGGTCAAATTGCACTTACTGCAACACGGCCAACGCCAACGATCATCGGCGGTAGCGGTGGCGTAGTATTCTACCAGGATTATAATTATGGCGGAGCCGCAAGCCAGAGCTTACCGATTGGTAACTATACACTATCTCAACTCAATGCAAGGGGTGTGCCGAACGATTGGGCATCATCTGTTCGAGTACCCGCAGGGCGAACGCTCATCATGTACTCGAATGACAACTTCTCTGGCACTTCCTGGACCAGAACATCCGATACACCTAACTTTGGCACACTAAGTCCAAATGCCAATGACCAGGTATCCTCCTGCAGGGTTCAATAAGTTAGTCCTTGTTGGTTGTAAAGCAATATTGAGAAGTCAACCCAACAATGGGTTGACTTCTTCACGATGGTGCTAACTCCGCTATCATTTTCCCGAGGGCTTGGTGCCCGGGGTAATAGACAGTCCATTCGCCTCGCGAATCAACTGAAAGATCTGATCCGGCCGCACCAACACATAATCTGCACCGAGTGAGCTTGCCACATTCTTAAAGCTTGTTGGCGTGACGCCCTGCCAGGGTTGCGCCTGGATAATAATGAAGCGAGGCGAAGTTCCATTCCATCCGGAGGACGCTGACGCTATGTGGTCCTTCATAGCCTGTTCATTCGTGCAATAGTTACACGAGAGGGCCATGCCGGGCAGGCTTTGATTGTATACAGTAAGCCCGCCCCCGGTGTTCTGTCCGGTTAAGCCGAGTAGCGTCGGTGCGTGGCGGGCAAAGCTCTCACCTACGTTCTGATTTATGGGGCCTTTAATGGTGTTCCAAATCGTTGTAACCCGCAGACCAGCGCGGCGATTGTAATCTTCGCTTTTGGCGACGAATTGGTCTAAGGAATGGGCAGGCCAGTTGTTGGGATACGCATAACCATAGCCCGAAGGACCGGAGATCAGGTTGTCGTTGGCCGTAGCGCTTTGCCAGTAGTAGTTCAGCGCACCGGGCATGGCATCGAGCATCGCGGGCGATAACGTCCATCCGATCGGCACAGTACCACGGTCAGGACTGCTCCAAAGCTTTCGCATGTGGTGCTCGACATATTGTAGGTTGTCGCCATCGCTCAGTATAAAGGCCACATAAAGCTTGTTTTGCAGCGCAGGCTTGGCCGGTATGGGTTTTATGTTAACAGTCCTGGGCATGCCACTGTGCACAGTGAGGTTGGTCGCAAAGTCACTGGCAACGGTGGCGATACCGTACGTAGAAGCCCGGGTTACGCCGGGTTCTTCTTCGGGCCACCAACCCATAAAGCACGCTCCCGGTGCCATAGACGACAGGAAGCTGTTGAGCAAGGTACTTTCGTCGGCTACCTTCGGATCAAGCCAGATCACGGCCGCGCCCAGCGCCGTGGCATATTCACGTAAGGAGGCCTTATGAACCTCCGGGTTGAGCCCGATCAGCAGACGATGGTCAAGACCGGACCAATAGGTATCGAAGAGTGTTTGGTATACGTGCAGCTTACCGGTGAATTTCCCACGCAAATCCAGCAAGATCGGCAAGTTATACGGCGCTGCCGTTAACCGTGAAATCAACGACGGCGAAGCGATCAGCGCGCGACGATCTTTCGCGAGCACAGTTGCCAGGTTAACAGTATGGATCTGGGAAGGGTCATAAACGATCAGGCCCGCCAGCTCGCTCCGGTATTTCGTTATCAATGTCCACTTATCCGCTGGTTCGGTCCAGCGAAGCCCCAGAGACTGTAGCCAGGTATAAGGACCTTCAGCATCCGCATTCCCCTCGTATGAGAAGATTCGCGGCTGTGTCCGGTTCACGATACCTTTTAAAGAAGCAAATAAATACATCTCGGCAGAAGAACCGTTTTGCTGAATGCCTACCGAGTCCCCTACCTTTCGCTTCGCCCGCGTTTCGCGAAGGATAATAAAGTCCTGCGTCTGTGCGCTCTTCGGAAAAGAAGGGAGAAGCTGACCCGATGGCCAGGTTATCTGTGCCATCGATGGGAAGATGACTATTTGAAGTAAAAATACGGCGGCGATTGCCGCAGGTAGATTGTGTCGGGTACTCATGACCCGAAAAATCATTCAGTTATTCACAAAAAACAAAATAGAAGTTTCCCGTGTCTCTAAATGTTCCGTGGATGGCAAAATGGGGGGATCAAAACGTCAACGCCGCGTTAAAAATTCAGCAGTATTTGAAACAGCCTACTCTCACCGTTGTCGTTGTCTGAAACCAAATGAAGCATGAAATCAGCACCCGACATTTGATAACACATGCCTTCAACCTTTTGACGCTTAAATGCGTCCGCTATTGTGGACAAGTTGAGCAGCTCGTCTACTATGATCTCATTTTTGTGAAGCTGGGCTGAAGCATGTGAGATCCAGGCGATGTAGCTATCGCCAATTTCCCCATCATCGTAGGCATTGTCCGTATTCTCACTCGTAAACGAAATCAGTAAAGTATCGTTTTCCCGGATGTAGCATAGTTCCGATACGCCCAATACAACGTTTGTATGATTGACCGGCATTATCAGCCGTTTGATGAGCAGATTTGCATTGCCTTGATTTTCCCAAAAGTTCGTATCGGTCACGATCAAATGATTATCCTGAGTTGATCGATTACCGCGGTTTCCCAGTACGAGGTTGTTATGTACCAGGGTAACGCCTTCCAGATTGATCTCTGCAACGCCGGCGGCTTCAATCCGTTTTAAGAAATCTTTTGTCTTATAAATGGCATGCTGCATACTGCCAATTTCTAAACCAGCTTGAGTAAGGGGTATCAGTATGATCCGCTTCCTGTTTTTCCTTGAGCCCGATCCTACAATCAGCAAATTATCCGTGTCACCCACGCGAACAATCGCAGAGCCTTCCAGGTCGACTTTTTCCCGCTTCGCGATTCTTTGCTCCGCATAGTCAAATAAATGAATGGCGCCAAGGGGGGCATAGTCGCTATTCATCACAAGGACATTCCGGGAGTCGTCACCAATAAGATAGAATTTTCCCTCGTAATAGTTGATGGATGATCCGGAAGGAAAGTCGGATATCAGCAACGATTTAACTAAATGAATTTTGTGCATTAAATTATACGCTTTGAATATGACCTTGTTCCCTACACCTTCCTCCGTATCCTGCTCAAATGCTCTGGCGACAATCCTAAATAAGACGCAATATAATACTGAGGAACGTGCTGGACGACATGCGGGTACTCCCGCACAAAGTCATGATATAGATCCTCCGCGCTCTTACTAATAATGTTCTTTCGCCTGGCCTCTGCATTACAAAATATCCGTTCGGCTATTAGCCGACCAAAACGTTCCCAGGTCTTGTACTGATCATATAAACGATGTATATCGTCTCTCTTAAAGACGAGACATTCCACATCCGTCAGCGCTTCAATATATTGGACGGAGGGTGATTGCAAAAGAAAGCTGGGATAGTCCGTCACAAAATGACTGGGAGAAATAAAGTCAACGGTCACATCCTTGTCGTGCAGAAAATTATACTCCCGTAAGAAACCCTCTGTGACAAAGGCAATGAATGTGCAAACCTGCCCTTGTTTTAATATCAGCTCCTTCTTGCGTATTCGCCTGGGGCTAAGAATGCCACGAAATGCCTCCCATTCCTCGGCATTCGGCGAGACAACTTGTCGAACGTAACCTTCGATCAATGAAATGGATTCCTGATTGGTCATCTATGGCAAAGGTATAAGAAAAAAATCATAAGCAATACCCGCAACCCACCTCCAGACGACTGCGCCGCTGGTAAATAGCCGTGCCCCAATGTGGTTATTGATAATTATCAATCACTTCTGGAAACCGGGGAGATACTTTTGTTCCAGATAATAATTTAATCATTTATCCATGAAAATTAAGAAACGAAATTCCGGGCCTCTCCCGGGGAGTACCAACCTGCTTCCCCGGCATAAAACCTACCTATCCATGATCTTTATGATACTCCTGCTCATACCGGAATTAGCATCCGCACAGGGATATATCGAAGGAATGAATATCAATTATGAGCGCTCACCCGTAACCGTTAAAGATGTTGATCCCGACGAGTCGTTCACACTCAATACATGGCGGTTTAACACGGGCTTCCCGGTGTTTCTCGCGAAAGACAAATCAAAGTACCTGATCATCGGGGCAGGCTTCGAAGTATTAAATTTCAGCGGAATGCACCCGGCGTTTGCCATTAAAAATGTGTACGGCATACAGCCAACGATCGGACTTACGCAGAAAGTCAATAGCAAGCTTACCATGCGCTACCTATTTCTACCAGCGCTCAATTCCGATTTTGACGATGTATCCTTTACGGATATCAAATTAGGCGGCATTGTACAGGCAGCCTATTCCAAAAGACCCGGATTGACCTGGAGGGCCACCCTGGGATTCCGGGATCAATGGTACGGCCCACAGATCATCGCCCTGGTAGGCCTGGATTGGACGGTAAACGAGAAGTGGCGAATATTCGGAGATGCTCCCCGCGATCTGACGATAGCCTACAGGCTAAATCAAAAGAATTATGCAGGATTTACACTGGAAGCGGTAAACACAAGCTACAAACTAAAGAACCGGCAATATCTATCACACAATACGGCCCAGCCAGGATTATTCTTCGAACGATACCTCACCCCTTCGCTCGCCTTGCGCGCAACGGTAAGCTACAGCTTTATACGCCATGAGGACATTAATCATCAACGGGATAAGACAGACCTTAAAGTTGACTTCGTTCCTATTGGCTACGAGCCCGATCCGTTAAATCCTGAGTTTTCAAAAGGAGCCAATTTCAAGCTTGCGCTCAGCTACCGTGTATTCCGGTAGTTGGACAACTAACCGCCATTGGCCCGCATCTATTTAGATTTTTCAATTACAACTCTTCAAACATAAACATGATGAATCAAACATTCATGAGCCTGATCACCTGTGCTATTCTATGCTTTTCGGATGTTTACGCAGCCAAAACAGGAAAAATACAAAACCTAAAAGCCCCGGAGGAAGCACTGACACTGAGCAGGTTTACTAAAAACGGGCAGGCACATATTCTTGCCGTGCTGGATGATGACGGAAAAACGCTCACCGGAATTGATTTAAGCGTTGAATTAAACCGGTTTGACCAGCCCGCGCTCGAAGTAATTCAAACATTAACGTATGATGAGGTTGTGGCGATCATCCGCGCAAGTAAAGACAGGGTTACGATTCCATACGAGGCACTGCTTCCCGCCATCGAGGGCGATAAACACATCGCGATCGGTATAAACTATGACGAACACGGTGAAGAAACAAGTGTAGATGCGCCGTTTTTGTTTCCCAAAATAGTGGATACCGATCCAGCCATTCATCACCTGAAATATACCCGCGGATGGCTTCTGGATCATGAAGTAGAGCTGGGGCTCGTGTTCCCGGATGCAGTTTGCTCCACCTCGAATCTTCCCGACCAACGAATTGGTTTCCTGGTTGTAAACGACTACTCCGAACGGGCAACACTCATGCGGGAGCTGGATGTTAAAAACGTTAAGAATGGCAAAGGCTTTCCCAATGCAAAAAGCATGAAAGGTTTCCTGCCTACAGGGCCCTATATTGTTGTTCCCAAAGATTGGCAATCGTTCGTAGCAGAATTAAAATTAGACCTCCACGTCAATGGCGTGATACGGCAAAGCGGATCTGCAAAGGACATGGTCTGGAGTATCAACAAAATAATAGAAGAAACACTTGCCTCAAAAAACCGGACATGGCCTTGTCACAATAAAAACGTAGGATTGCTCGAGAATAACTGCATCCCTGCAAACAGCATTATCATCACAGGCACTCCAGCCGGAGTAATCTTTAAAAAACCAACCACGGGGTTTAAAGTAAAGACTGCATCTAAATACTTTCTCACCTTCAGATTTTTTTCGCATCAACTCCTCCCCTACGTCATGCAAGAGCATTTGAAAGAACAGATACGCGAAGATAAATACCTCAAACCAGGAGACTTCGTCGAGACGTCAATCTCTTTTCTGGGAACAATTAAGACTACGATTGAGTAACCCGGATATAAGCCTCAGTATTTTCTACTGAGGCTTTTTAGCGACGATATCGGGGCGTCCGCACCACGCGGTTCTTACGAATCTGAACCGACTTATTTTTGGGATACTTAACCTCAAACGCTATACGATACCGCGCCGTTTCGCCAGGGGCCAGCGACTTTAACCACTGCAACCTCCCCGAAGGTGCATCAAGATTGGCCCCGGATACATCAGAAGCTTCCACTACGATATCCTTTTCCTGGGAAATGGGAAGCTGGTCCTGAATCCTTATAGAAACGCCAACCTTACGGTTATTCCGCACCTGGATTTCATAGATAAACGACTCGGCACGTTTTCCCCCCAGGGATGATGTGCTTGCCTTATCTTCGACTTTTGTCCGGTTCACCACGATCTGATTGTCGCGCCCCAGGGACAGCTCAAGCGTATCGCCCACGAGCCTGGTATCGATATTCGACTCACCCACATAGCTGTTTCCGTAATATACATTGGCCACGCCATCGATCAGACTCAGGTTTTCCCAGCCGGTAACTTTGGCCAACAGAAAAACATTGTTTTCAACCTTCGGGATCGCCAGGTATTCATACGAAGCTTGCAAGGACTCACCCTTAATGCCAACAACATACGGCGTAGTTCCGGAGGCAAGGGAGTGGGTACCTTCCAGGGTAAACGACGTGTTCAATTCCGAGACAGCCTTATCAACAATCTCCACGGCTTCTGATTCGTCGGCACCGGCCCGATTCTGGGCGCGCTGGTTCAGATATCCCTCGTTGGCCACCGACGTGTAATTAAGATTCCATACTGTTAGGTAGGGCCGGGTAGAATTTTGCGTCAAATCTCCGGACGATAGCCAGAGCTTCACGTTGTTCCATTCGAGCCCGGTATCATTATACACCCGAGCTTTGTATTGCAACGTTACGGGTTTATTAATCTCCGGAACGATAATATCATACGAAGCCTCCCACGAAGCATTTTCTACACCGTAGCGAACCACGAATGGAACGGTTTGATCCTTATCAGCCTGTACAGTAACCACGACGGTATAACGTGCCGGATCATAGGGGTCGCGTTTCTCAATCGCCTGCTTTTCCGACAATAACTCTGTCATAATACCAACCTTGCGCCGCAGCTCGGTCTGCGCAGTCTGAATAGACAATGTGCGGTCGCGAAAAAAATCGGCGGTCTTTGCAAGCTCCAGCAAGGACGTGCCGGCCTGCACGCGTTGATTCTCTTTTAGCATCTGTTGCTCGGCATCATACGCGCTGATGCGGTTATTAATATCGATGATCTGGGCTTGCAATTTATCAATAGAGTCTTTTCGCACACGAAACTTTACCGGCATCGCACGCAATGACATTGTTTCCTCCTCGACAGACACCGAGACCAGATTCACACCGCCGCTTGCCGTGACATGCACACTGTTATTCACCAACGACTTTGAAATACCCCGAAAGCGCAATACAGAAACCCCGCGCTTCACCTGAACATTCTCCGTAAACCGGAGCTCGGCACCATTCAAATACACCGTGGCCTCGTCAATTTTGGAATCAATAACTACTGGTGACTGTCCTCGTGACACCATAATACCCAGCACATAACAAAGTGCCAATAGGAGCGTATGCTTTTTCATCGTCTTAAAAACACTGACATTTAAAGAATATTGCATCGAATATATACAAAATTACCACACCATCCCGCCAACGGAACGGCTGCTTCACGGACGTCACTCTATTGTAACGCGCACGCCCTCACTATGACTGCTGAATTCCGGGGCATACATGCTCTGTATGGTAGTAATGCCGTTGGAAAAAACTCCCCGCACATTCACCCGCAGATCGTACTCAAAAACGTACACCCCTTTCTGAACACGGTCAAAGAAGAAATGGGTCGCCACGTCACGGGTGCTCTGATAGTATCCCAGCCCTTCCTGCCATTTGTATTCCGATAGAACATCGACCGGCTCAAAGCCTGCGGCACGCATGTCCTTCATATGCAGATATTCCATTGCCCGGTCTGTGGCCAGCTCTATCCGGATCCTAATCAGGTCTCCCGGTTTCAACGTTTCGTCTTTCAACGCATGCAATTCGTCACCCTTGTCCGTGTGGACGACTTTGAAAACATTCTTCTTCAACCTCAACGGCGTTTCGGCCGGTGTGATCTTGTCAAGGTCTTCAAAGTACTGCCAGTACAGACCGCCCCAGGCCACGCCCCCATCCTTTTTAGACAGCGTAACGGTGGCCATATCAGGTGTAACCGCCTCACGCTTCCAGCTGGTTTTAAAATATCCGGTCCCGGCTTCCGGCTCGGTAGTGTCGATGTTCACCGGCATCTTGCCTACTGTTACGTCGACAGAATTTCCAATCGACAGCCAGTCGCTGCCCTGTAGCAACAGCGCGAATACGGCTTCCGTGGTGGCCTTTGTCGTACGCCACGCGTTGGTCTGCTTGTTCTTCAGCAGCCAGACCCTTAGCGCATCGATTGTCGTTTGTTTCTCTTCCACGGAAAGTTTCGGAGCATCGGCTTGAATTTCGGCAAACGCTTCGATCAGTAGGGCTTGTGTCTCGACTTCCGACTCGTACCAATACCAGCCGCCGGTATTTTCTTTCCAATACATTCCGAGCTCATCGCTTATAATAGCATTCTCTTTCAGCGATGCCAGAATGTCGCATGCGAGATTTTTGTTACCCGCGCGATAGAGAATCAAAGCGATCATCCCTTTTTCATACAGTCTATACTCCTGCCACTTTTTGGTGATCTGCTTTTCCATATACCGCGCAACCTCCTTCGTTTTATCATCGAAGCCAATCTCCGGATAAAAGCTGCGCATGTAGAGATAGTGGACTTCGATCGATGTCGGTGTATAGCTCTCCAGGAAATTGCCATTAAAATCTTCCACCACCTCGCCGTCGAGATAGTGTACGGCTTTAACCATCATGGTTTGCATTTCCGGTTCGGAATGAATCTTTAACGTTGTAAGGTGTCCGAACCCTGAGGCCACGTGCTGGGTAATATACCGGTTGGGCCATCGCGCACCGGCAAACCAGGAAAAACCGCCATCGGCAAATTGCATATCTTTTAACTTCTGAACAGCCCCTTTCAGCTGGTTGCCCATAGACGCCAGATCAAACAAGAGCGCCATGCGTTTCTTTCCTTCGGTTTCGCTCTCCGCGTCCCGCAGCCAGGGTGTTTCTTCAATGATAATAGATTTCAGTTCCTGATTTTTTTCAAGATCACTGGTTAGCTTCCCGGAAGCGGCCCACGTGTCGAACACCGCTTTAACCTTGGGATTGCTGTTCACTACGTGGCTGGCAATGCTGTTAGCATAATAGCGCGAGAAGAGTTGTTCCGCACATTCATGTGGAAACTCCATGAGGTACGGCAGGGACTGAAGGGCATACCAGGCCGGATTCGAGGTGACCTCCAGCGTAAGCTGATGGTGTTGCAACGTGGGCGATGACTGTTGCTGCAGCTTCGTCAGGCTGAACGACTTCGTTTGATTGGATCGTACATATAGGGGCAGCGTCTCCGTTACCAGTACGCGGTTTTGCAGGACCGGTACTATATTTTGCTCTCCATCACTAAAGCTGCCCGCTTTTGCAACGATCTTGTACTGAACAGCAGCTATGCCAGGGGGTACTTTCAGGCTCCAGGAAACTTGTGTGTTGCCTCTTGCATTTGTCCTGAACGCCTGGTTGCGCGCGTGGTTGGCGAACAAAGCATCTACCGCCTGGCCGGTAACGGGGTTTGTCAGCTGAAGCACGATCTTTCCCTGCAACTTCTTGTTCGAGAGGTTTGCCACCTTGGCTGAAATAATAACCTCATCTCCTACCCGCACAAAGCGGGGAAGATTGGGCGTAACCATGAGGTCCTTTTGCGTCACGGCCTGCAGCGTTTTAGTAGCCGTCAGCAAGTCTTTTGTGTGGGCCAGCAGCTGAACCTTCCAGCGGGTCAATGTTTCGGGAGTAGAAAAGGAGAAGTGTATCCTGCCGTTTTCATCCGTGGACATGTGCGGATAAAAGAACGCCGTTTCGTTAAAGTCTTTACGGGCGTTGACCTTCGCCATTTCGTTGTCGAGCTTCTGCTGCCCGCTCCTGGTGGAGATAATGATGACGCCGTTCGAGGCTCTGGCACCATATATAGCGATGGCTGCGGCGCCTTTCAAAACCTGGGCGCTTGCCAGGTCGCGCTGATCGATTTGCGAAGACTCTACAATCACGCCATCCACCACGTAGAGCGGTGCGTTTCCTCCGGGTAGTGACGTAGTACCTCTGATCGTGATCGTATAGCGTGAACCGTCCGCTCCCCGGACGAAAACACCCGGCATCCGGCCCGCCAAGGCCTCTTCCAGGACAACGTCACTGACTGTGCCTTGATCTGTGACCATCGCGACAGAACCCGTCAGTGACTTTTTCACTTGCGTTCCATAACCGACAACGACAACTTCCGACAGCTGCATGATATCCGGCTCCATGGAAACATCCACGATATTTTTCTTTCCTGCCTTCACCTCGGCGCTCGAATACCCCACAAAGCTAAAGATCAGTACATCGTCCATACCGGCTTCGATGCTATAATAGCCTTCAACATCCGTTACCGTCCCGCGCCAAGTACCCTTTACCATCACATTAACACCCGGAAGCACGTCCCCATCGCTCGTAGTGAGCTGCCCCGATATAAACCCAGCGCGGCCCATTCGGTCATGGCTCATTGTTACCTTGGACGCTTTTCCGATCGAGGTAACGTCGACGTACAACCGCTCGAGGTATTTTCGCTGGGCACGACCGCTGTTGGTCAGGTTAAACCCAAACGAGTCAAAGCCGTCATAATTTTGTCGCGGGATGTTCAACTGGCGATACGGAACATTCTTGACGATAAAATCGGTCACACCGAAACTCTGCCCATACCCTAGCCGGTACTGGGAATAATATACCAGCTGTGAAATGGGGTTAAAGCTCCAGTCGTGGGGTTTAAACTGGTCCAGCGAGGCATCATACATGGCCGCCACTACCTCAGCCTGGAGCTTTTGCTCGTCTTTTCCCTGAATGGTGAAGCTCCACGTTTCTATTGCGCCGGGTTGAATCTTATCCTTAAACGTCTCTGTTTCAATGGCGATCTGTGGCCGGCGCTGCTCGATTATTATCCGCTTGTGCCGCTCGACAACGCTGTTAACGATCACCGCGTTACAATGGATCGAAAGACCTTCATCCTCCGTACCCACCAGTGGAACGGTGATCACCTTTGTGCTGTTGGATACCTGCTCGGTATAGGTCTTAACAATCTTGTTGTTCTTTTCCACCTCCACGGTAATGCTGACATCGGTAGCTGCCGAGCCAATCGTAACTTTTGCAACTTCGCCCGGCTTGTAGCTCGTTTTGTCTGTCTGAAAGATGAGGAGCGCGTTGTCCGGTACTCCGCTACCTTTTGAATCGACTACCTCGATCATGAATTTATCTTCTACAGTCTGTCCGATCGAGTCTTTCGTATACAGTTCCATCACATAGCTGCCGATTTGCCAGGTCTTGTCAAGGGTCAGACTTTGCTCCCGGGAAGTCTTTGTGTCAAACAACAGTTCTTTCATCAGTTTTCCATGGGGCCATCCCACGGCGCTTCCCGCGTCGTCGCCATACGAGTCGTTGGGGAACAACCTTTCGAACGTTTCCTTCGTCAGCGTAGGATAATCGGGGGCAGCCCACGGGCGTTTCCGTATGGGTTTGATGGGCCCCTGCAGCTTGTAAATCTTCACGGTGCCGGCCGCCGGCAGGAACTGACCGTTCAGATTTTCGGTCGTGATACTCAGGCCGACAACCGGCTTTTGCACATCGACCTGCGCCGGAGCCCTGACTGTAGCCAGCATGCTATGATAGCCTACTTTCACGCTTGACGCCGCGCTCCTGGTTTCCCCGGTAATGTCGGTTACGTCAACAGCAATGGAGTAGGTAAAAACGGGCTTCGCGGTGGGAGATACTTCAATGTCGGGGACAGCTTTGAACGGAACGGTGAATTCTCCTTTTTCATTTGTATATACTTCGCCACTGACTATTTCCGCCTCGGGCGAATATGGGTTGGACGATCTCCAATAATACCAGCCTGGATATCGCACCTCGCGTTTTACGGTATACGCTACTTTGGCTTTTGTTATTTTCGAGCCACTGTACGCGACAGCGTTACCGGTTATCCGAAGGGTGTCGTTGAGCCTGAAGGTTCCGGTAAGAGGCTGCATGCTGACCTCAAACGTAGGCCGTTTGTACTCTTCTACAGAAACGGTCGTCTCATCATAGTCAAAGTCATCCAGGTTCTCGTAGAACTGGCTATCGTCCTCAGAGTCTTCATCGGCATACAGGCTATACTCGCCTGTCAATCCGGCTGCGGGCAATTTAAATTCTCCACTAAACGATCCATAGCCATTTGTTTTTACGCGTAGCGTAGCGATTTCACTGGAACGTGAATCCTCCAGGAAGACTTCGACATGCTGCCCGACGACGATGCTGGATTTCTTATCTTTTGTTTTAATCAGTACACCCTTAAAGAAAACAGTTTGCCCCGGCCGGTAGATGCTGCGATCCGTGAACAGAAATGATTTTGCAGTAACGCCCGTCTCTTGCTCGTCATGCTGATAATGATAGTAATAGTAATCACCGAACGACACCGTATCACCGTTGTATATCACCGACATTTCCAGATTCCACCCTCTTTTCGTCACTTTATCGATCTCTATGAACCCGTTTTTATCGGTCAACTTATGCTCATCGATTCCTGCGCCCGAATACGTGTCGGTGGACAGCACATGTACATCCGCCCCGGCAATTGGCTTCCCGTTATTCCGGTTTATCACCTGGAACCTCAAGATATTGTCGCTTTGCACTTCCAGAAAAGCCAGGTCCGTGGCCCGCACCGATGTGAACGCAAAGATCCCGGTGCTCCCTGAAAGCACGCGATTTTCCGACGCGACAATAAGGTAGTTGCCCCGCGAAAGTGCCGGCAAGACCAGCTCGGTGCTGTGATTCTGGTAATCATCCGTCTTAGGTAACACAACCTGCCATAGACTGTCAACCACTTTATTGGTCAGCAGGGCGATGCGTAACGAGTCGTCTTTCTCCAGAAAGAACGCGTCTTCCAATTTGGCCGTAAGCGGGTAGATATGGATAAACAGATTCGATACATTCGTGAAGCTCATCAGTAGCCTGGAGGGCCTGGAGAGCGGCAAGAATCTTTCGCCTTTTATCGATAGCGCCTGGGCAAGAATACGCCCGGCCAGTACGTCACACCGTTTTGCTCCGTCGCTCCCCGGAAAGCGGCTCGCGGCGTCATTACATATTTGCAACGCAAGCTTCTTCTTCCACCGGTGTGTCGTGTCTTCGCGATCGTACGTTGTTCCTTCATTAAATAAGCTCATCGCAAGCTCCAGGTCGATCAGCGTAGCGGCAGCATGCCGGTTATATACCCTCTTTAAACTCGTCAGTGCATTCTTGAGCAGCGCGTCGTCACCGGGCACCGCGGAGTGCGCCGCCACAAATTTTAGCCTTTCGATTTCCAGGTTCACATAAGCATTGGTATCACGCCTTTGGCGATGAAATGCCAGCATCTCTTTATAGAGCTTAAGCGCCTCGTATTGCCCTGACGCAAAGGTGCTGTCGTTGAAGCTTGCCGCGTCAATCGGAGAAAAGTAATGACCGACTTCAAATGTATTGTTAGCGCCTGGACTCCGCAAGGCTGCTTCGTCAGTTGCATAAAAATCCAACGCATAGTGAGCCAGAAAGTCATATAGCGTGGGGCGATAGCGTCTGGAGTGCTCCGCCAGGGCCAGAATATCGTCAAACGTCTCCAGCCGGGTATTTTGTAGTAAGTTTTTGTTGTTGAGTGAACGCTGGTAATGCTGTTCTATCCCCCGCAGAATAGCCGCAGCATCCCATGTGCGGAAGTCGGCAGCGCTCACGGTGCTGGAAACAGAGCGCCCATAGTATTTCCATCGGTTCATCTGAAAATATTGCCAGTATACCTGGGCCAGCATCGATTCGAGCACGTTCCGCAAAGGCGGCTGACTGGCTTCTATCTCCATTTTGAATTTCTCCACAACCACCAGCTCGGCATTCTCCTGCAGGATCAGCGCAAACTTGGATTGGTATAAAACGGCCTTGGTAATCTCGGTAACGTTTTTGTCTTTCTTCGCCTGATAATAAATCGTGTCAACAATCTTCAACGCAGATTGTGGCAGATTCTTGATCTCATTTTTATAAACGTCGCTCCAACGCTGGGAGTAGAAGTCTTTTTGTGCGTGGGCCTGATGGTAAAGAAGCACTACAAGCAAAAACAGTAACGTAGATCTCATGCGGTTCAAAAGATAGTTTCTTTTGAGATGCCCCACCTTCGGTTTTTCCATAAAACAACACAGACAAAATGAACTACCTGATAATCAAAGCCCAAAAGACTGATTACCCGAAACAAGACCGTCATTGTCAAACAAAAGGCCCGAAGGCAATTTCTGGCACGACCATCCGGAAAAAATGCCAGCTGAAATTGCACGGTTCAGATGGTATTCTTAACTTCAATCTATTGAGCCCATCTTTTGTGCACCCGACACGGTTGTTCAGAAGATGGGCTTTTTTGTTTTACAGCTCAATCCAGGTGTAAGACGGGTTAGATAGAGGTGATAGTTGTCCGGTTAACCTTCATATCCATGACAAAGAATGTAAACTTTCGCAAGATATTTATTGCGTTCGCAACCATCGGCGGCGTATCGATCCTGGCCTATTATTACCTGGTGGTGGTGGTGCCCGCCCGGGAACGGGAGCTGAACCAGCGGGGATTCCGGATACTGACGCGCATCGAGCGCAATATTCACGATAAGAAAAATAATGTGCAGGTTATCCTGGACGAAGTCTATGGCAAAAAGCCTATGGCGGGCGAGCGATACTCTCCGAACGATACCATTGCTTACTTTGACGGATTAAGGCTGGAAGGGCCCATTTCCACCAACGAATGGAAACGCAAATTCCACGGGCGCAAATTTGTACCGAAGAACAACGGCCGCGACAACAAATGGTTCATTACCTTTTTCGGTTCTATCTACGACCGGAAGCCCGGCGGCGGGAGGTACGACTTTGTCCGTTCAAAGGACTCGTTACTGGAATATCACTGCGATGCGGAAAAATACCTGACGGAGGTCGTTGGGTATCGCCAGGATTTCTTCGAGGATTACGTCGTGCTCTACGGAGACTCGGTCATATACCAAACGCACCCGCTCGACCTGAACCCGGCCGTCACGCTCGTAGACAAACGACGCGTGCCGGTATCCAACGAGATCCGGCACGATACCCTGGGCGGCAAACCCTATGTGGTATACTACCATGCCGTCGACAAGGCATCGGAAGTACCGTTCGTATTGTGCGGCCTGGTTTCGGAAGAGAAATACGCGCACGACCGCAATATGATCGACACGGACAAAATTGTCTGGCTCTCTCTCTTCACGTTACTGGCACTATGTTCCCTGCCCTATCTGAAAGTATTCCTGATTGGCCCGTTGGAGCGAGTATATCACTACGACGTGACCGGCCTGGGTGTTGCCAGCCTGTTGGGAGCCGCGGTGATCGTAACGATGCTGGTATTGTGGATGCACAACATGGCCGAGCGCCAGCAGCAGGAATGCACACTGCAGCATGTCGGCGGCGAGCTGAAACGACGGGTACAAGGCGAGGTGGCCGACATCCTCATGGAGATCGACCAGCAGGAGATGTGCTATATGCCTGCGTCCACGTCCGCCACGTACCGTACCTGGCTGCGGGCAAATCTACGTCAGCCGTATGCGGCACAAATGCAGGGGCTTAACCGCTACTTTAACAACGCTTCGTCGTGGCACCCGGTAAGCTCGCTGCTGTTCATCGACAAGAATGGCCAGAACTGGGGCACCTGGATGAATAAAGGAAATGGCCGCGCGGACATGGACCTGCGCGCCCGGGAATATGTCAACGCACTGCAAGCGTCACCCTACAAACTTGTACTGCCGGCAGACAGCGTGGTCCGTACATTCTACCTGCAGCCGGTATACTCGTGGCATAGCCAGGAAAACACGGTAGTCGTCAGTAAAGCACCCAATAGGCCGGCACAGGAACTGGTCGACGACCTGGGGCGCAACTTGCACGACAGTCTGCGGCATAACCACTGGAAGCAGGGCGATACGCAAGGGCACCTGCGCATCCTGGCGCTGGAAACACTGCTGCTTTCGGCCATGCGGCCGGCCATGCCGGCAGAGGTACAGTTTTGTATCCTGGACGCCGGCGGCAACGTACTTTTCCACTCCGACGGCCGGCGCAACCTGCGCGAGAACTTCCTCGAGGAATGTAGCAAAGCGACACTGGTTCGCGAGCTGATTCAAAGCCGCTCCACCCGATTTGAAAAGATCTTTTACTATGGGCAGGATCGCCTGATGCACTTTTCTCCCCTGCAGGACCTGCCCTACACGACCGTGATCCTGTACGATTCAGATGCCTATATCAGCACGCTCTCGAACGAGGTGACGTTCACCCTGTTTATGCTTTGTTACCTGACCCTGGGCATTGTCCTGCTCATCGTCATACCCTTTCTCGTAGGGCGCCGACCGTCGCTGCTCAAACGCCAGAAGATCGACCTGCGGTGGCTTCGCCCGCATACCGGCCAGCAGAAATTTACCCTGCTTCTGCTGGTGCTGTTGGTACCCGTCGCATTGGCCACGGGCCAGTTCATCACCGAGTGCCTGCTATACCACGTTTCCGGCGGAAGCCTCGGTCTTTCCACGGGCACGCTGCTGTATGTGTCATTCGCCTTCCCGATACTGACGGTGATGCTGACCGGGGCAGCGGCGCACGCGATCGCGCTAACGCGGCGCACGGACCAGGCGGTACTGCGCCCCCTGGTGCGGTGGCCGTTCCGTCTGCTGTTCGGACTGTGCCTGCTCGCCGCGCTCATACTCTGCGGCATGCTGTGGCAGCTCGAAGGGTCCCAGTCGTTACTTCCGGCCGTACTGTTCACTGCGCTGCTCGTGGCAGTGTCGGCGTGGTTTATCTGGCGGCCAGATGCCCTGGTGCCCCTGCTGGCGATGCTGCGGGATCCTAATAAACTGAAGAGCATGCCGTGGCTGAAGAAACCGGAAACAAGCTACCGGGTCACAACGGTGCTGATGCTGGCCGCTGTAAACCTGAGCATCCTGCCGACGTTTGGCTTCTTTCGCGCGGCCATCCGCGTGGAAAACGGCCTGCACGAAAAGCGTGGGGCGCTGGCGATTGCCGAAGGTATCGAGCAACGGCAGCGTTGGCTTGTCCGAAATTTTCCCGACATCACCCGTCGCTGGGAGCAGATCGCCACGGGAGGCCATACGCCGACGCCCGCGGCACGCACGACAAGCAATACTCCATCCCGCCGGGCCGCCACGATCACCGAAATCTGCACCCGGCGACAACGGTTGCCACAGCGGGGCGACCCGCTGCACCTGGTCCGTACCGGCATCTATACCTTTGGCAACCGGAACGACCGGGTAGAGCTCCTGAATGCGCACGTGCTGGACATCGCAGAAGGTAACTGGCGATCGTCGAAGCCACAGCTTGCCGACAGCGTCACGTCGTGGTACCTCCGGCTTATCAGCCTTCCCAAGATGACGTTCAATGCATATGAAACCCGCAACCTATACCTGGACCGTACGGCCCTGCTAAACAATCCCTATCGGTGGTGGTGGGGACGCGGTCCCGGCAATGCGCACGACATTCTATACTATCACTATGGCCGGCAATTTCCATCCGAAGCCTATGCCGGTGTGTCCGTAGCGTTGCCGATGCGAATAGAATGGGAGCTATTGGAATTTCCGGGGCACCTGATGTTCCTGTTCGCCGTGGTGATTATCGGCCTGACGACCTACTTCACACTCCACACGGCCTACAAACGCCTCCTGCTGGTCGGGTATTTCGAGCCCGGGACATTACAACTCGCCCGCGATACAGACATCGACTATATCCGGTATAACGCCGTTCACGGTCCGACAAACCTGCTCATCCTCGCGCCCATCGGCACGCAGGTAATTCCGATGATACAAGAAACACTTGCCCGGGAAGCGTATCGCGAAGACGATCCCGACGCCGCGCTTGCGAACAAGGTGGAGCATCTCAACTTTAAAGGCACTCCCCGAAAGGACATGCCGGATCAGATCGTGCTGCTCCATTACTTCGACCCGCGGGACGTCGAAAAAGGAAAATGTATAGAGTATCTCAAAGAGCTCTCCAGGTTATTCCAACGCCGTACCACCAAAGTGATCTGGGTGACCTCCTGTGATCCCGGCGACCAGGCGCTGCAACTTTCCAAAAAATACCTCGCGCAGGCAGCTACGAAAAATGACGACATGTCGCTGCAGCAGGAGCAAGAAAAGCTACTGCAGGTGCTCGATGATTTCGATCAGGTAAATTATCCCCTGGAGCAAAACGATGCCGCCATCTTTCACGACTACCAGGGTCTGCAAATTGTTACCGACGAATTCCGCTTCGGCGCTTACTTCGCGCGGCTGTTTCGCAACATTGTTTCAAAGCGACCCGGACAGTATATACTTCACACCTACTTCAAAAAGGACGCGAACGGCAACTGGACGGCATGCGAGTCCAGGTCGGAGGAAATGTTCGTGCTAAAGGTCCAGGAACTGGCCGGAAACTATTATCATTCATTGTGGGCTTCGCTGACCAGCCAGGAAAAATACGTACTGTACGATCTGGCCCAGGACGAGTTGACCAATTACCTCAACTTCCCCGTGCTCGGCAGCCTGCAGCGTCGCGGACTGGTATATGTTTCAAAAGAAGAAAAAGCACTGCACATCTTTAACCGAAGCTTCCGCAACTTCATCCTCTCCGTCGTCAATCCGGACGACGCCTTACAGTTGGAGCACGAGATCAACGTGACGGGTACCTGGGATACCATCCGCATGGTGCTGATCATCTTCTTCGTATCGATGGGCGCGTTTCTACTCTATACGCAGCAATCTGCCTTTAACCAGGTCACCGGGTTTATCACCACGCTGACAGGCCTGGTGCCGACGCTGACAGGATTCTTTTCAATCATGCGGGGCGTCAGAGGAAAATCCTAACGTCATTAATGATTTACGGCAAAGCGCTTAGAGATCCTTTCCTTCCCGCGAATTATTTCGGCGATGTAAATCCCGTTTTGCAGCGAATGTGTATTGATTGTCACTTTGCGGTCATTGCTTTTGGTTGTGAATACCGGCACCTGCTGACTGTTGTAGACCGTAAGGCGATACCATTCACCTACACCTTCCGATGACGCCGCCGTCCGGCTTAGTGCGGCATCGCGGCCTTCCGCGCTACCGGTTTCTATATCAATGTAATCGGCCGCCGGGTTGGGTGATACCGTCATAGACCATCCGCAGTATGGATTTGACGTATCCACATACGCATAGGCAATGGCCACATTCGTCCCGGGCGCAGGCGCGCAACAGGTGTTTGCATTGACCGAGCACCAGACATTGGCGCGTACCTCAATCGACCCACTTCCACCAGAGCCGGTACTGAATGACATGCTAAAGTCTGATGCCGAGTTAATCGTAAACCCCGGTGGCACCGTATAGGTGTATCCGGACGCCGAGCAGGGAGGATTAACATACAGTGTATAGCTGGTATTCGGGCAGAGCGACATGTTATCGGATGATCCCATAATATAATACGAGCCGCCGGGTACATATCCGCTGTTTTCGCCGAAGCATATTCTTCTGAAACTTTTGATGGTCGTGCCGGAAAGCGGGCAATGAATCTCGACGCTCAGGGACTTGGCAGTATTGGGCGAGAAATTGTGTTGCACGGCCACCGAGCTTGAATTGCCTCCCACGGCAGCGCCCGACAACTTCCAGGAATACGTAGCACCGGGAATCGATGATGTGGTGGAATAACTTGACGTCGAGCCATACGCACAGACTCTTTTGTTGCCGGTCATGTTTACACGATACCAGCCGCGCTGCCAAACAGCGTTTGCCCAGGGATGCCCCTCCAGCGTATGCCGGTACACGGCGCCGTACCACCACTTTGACCGCACGATGCCGTATTCGCTTGTGGTAATCGCAGTATGTACGGGCACACTCATATTGGCCCCAAAAACAATCATCACGCCTTCTTCCCAGGTCTCTTGTGTCAGGGGTGCGATTTCTTCCACAGCGTCATTGGTAAAATACTTTCGTACATCACCGTTGATCTCCACGGCCGGTCCACCATTGTACTGCGACCAGGCCCAACCGTGGCACTGCGATTTCGTGGTCGCCCCACTCTCCACCTGCACCCACCAGTTGTTCGCAGCGATCTTGTTGGCATTGTCGGTATTGACATAATCGCGGTAGTAGTCGTCTTCGGGATTGATCACGGCAAAGACCGCTTGCCCCATGGGCGTATAAATTGTGGTGCCGACAGCTCCGGGGATCTGCGCACGAAGCTGAACGCAAATGATCAGCAGCAGAGTGGTGATCAGAATTTTTAATGAACAATAGAGGCTGGTTGTAAAGCTGGCTTTCATACACACGGGGTTTATGATTTAGTCAATACGAATTAAGATATCGAGTCGGTCTCGTTAACACGAAATACCTCACATCACTTGCCGACAGGTGTCAGATAGACATAAATGAATATAGAGATATTTCCGACAATGTGCCAGCACCAGTTGAGACGTTTTTATATTTATTACAGGAGCGGACAATTTCAATTTTCTTCCATAGGAAGCTTGCCGCATGCGGTTTTACCGGACCGCACATTCAGCACCAGCGCACAGGTTACGAGAAGCTCTGCGAGCAATTTGCTGCTATCTTCAAACAGGACCGGCCCGGTCGCCAGGATATCGATCACCACAGACACAAGCCCGAGCGACACTGCGCATACTAACACCACCCGGCCGCAACGGGAGAGCTGCGACCACAGGAGGAAAGCGACCCCGGCGCCCATGCAGGCTCCGAAAATTACGGGCAACTCGTATAGTGCATGAGGAAAGTTCCTACCGTATGTAAAAAAGATGATTTGTTCTTTTAGCTGCTCATGAAACATAAACCGCTCGTCCAGTGCAAGGGTCAGAAAGAATGTCGCTACCGAAAACCACGTCCACGGGTGTCTATCCATACCTGCTACCAGCGACAGTGTCGCCGACATGATCAACAACACACCGGAAAGCCATGTGCCGGCTGAAGGCTCTCCGCTAATGGCCAGCAATGGGTAGTAATAATTCCTTACAAGGGCAACGATCAATACGCCGGTAACAAATAGGCATATTAGCACGACTGCAACCGAATGTCTGCTGTCACGTATCATGTACAATCGAGATCTTCTCCGAAGTCAATAATCTGCCACTGCCCGTCGACGTTGGCAAACCACAATACCCTTGCCAGGGCGTCTCCATTTACTTCCCCGGAAAAGATAGAAGCGATGGCGGCAATATCGGCAATGCCGTCTCCGTTTAGATCGGCTGTCCAATGTGTCCGGTCTTTTCTATCGATAGTACACGATAACGGCGTTGTTGCGTCAACGGGTATATAGATTCCCAGGATATCCTCGGATGAGACAAGCTTCTGACACGCGAACTGAAGGGTGGGACGGTCATAAACACATCCCCTGCTTTCCGGATGGAGCTTTACCCTAATCGAGAGAAGCTGAGCCTCGATCAGCCCATGTTCCGTCAGGAAGAACACGGGAATACGACGTGTAAACTGATGAACGAGCATTCGCAATCCAAAATCAGGGCGGTCATAAAATTCATGAACCGGCCCTTGCAGGATCTTTACCGGCGCCTTGCTGTAGCGATAGGCGAACGGCAACAGATATTCTGTATTTTCCGTCTGCCCAGCCTCGACACGTATCTCCGGCATACGTTGTGGACTCGTAAAAATTGTATTATCATCAGGCTCAAGCTTGATCAGAAAAGGAGCTCCTCCCGTGAAAAAGAATTTCGATCGTGCCGTGAGAAACGATGGCTTTACTGTCGGAAGCTGTCCACCCGCTGTGTCGCCGTCCTGAATCGGCCGGTTTAGCTGTAATAGCGTAGGAAAATTTTCCGGCATCCGGATTCCTGCGCTCGCGGTGCGTTTATAGTCTTCAATAGCCATAGTAACCTGTTGCCGGTACGGGGCCGTTGCAACACTGTCCTGCTGAAGACTATCCTGCGCCCGAATCATTTGCGCCACCAACGCTAACAGGGGCTCAAGCGACGGCAAAGTATGCAAGATGGCATGAACACTATCTTCCTGAACTCCCGCGTATGTAATCGTATTTCCGGTGACACTTACAGAGTCTTTCGATTCCTCCGGGGGAGACCCCGTGTTTGGCATCAATGCACTATCCGATTCGGAAAGAGGAGTCTTCTCTTCAACACCCCGCGTCCGCCCACATCCCATCAGCAACAGCAGGCAGAGGCCCGCAACCCAGTATGCACTTTTTTTCATTAGCTCGTAATCTGCACCGTGCAATATAACGTTTATTCCACGCTACCCGCGATATTCAGCACAACCTTCCCCGTCGTCTTTCCGCTTTGAAACAACGCCAACGCCTCGGCCATGTGCGAAAAATCGAACCGATGGCCGACAATCGGTGGCGGCAGATGCAACGCCTCGATGTCACGAAGCATCTCGTACATCAGCTCCTTTTGCTCGTAAATCCAGATGAGGTTGAACGCCATCACAGACTTGTTGGACTTGATCATCGTCAGCGGATCAACACGGGGCCGGAACAGATACCGGAACGCCAGGCTGATATAATTGGGCCGATGCGACGCCGGCGTAAACTGAGCCGAGCCATACGCCACCAGCCTTCCCATCGGCGCCAGCATGTTATAACTATCGTAAAAATATTTCCCACCCGTAGTTTCAAGAACAAGATGGAGCAACCGGTCTCCCAGCGAGAGACGCAAATCATGGCGAAAATGTTTTCCCCGTACAATGGTCTTATCAAATCCCTCCTGTCTCAACAGCGTCACCTTGTTCTCCGCTCCCACCACGCCAATCGTATAGGCGTTGTACTTTTTCGCGATACGGTGGGCCTGCAACCCAACACCGCCGGCTGCACTGTGAATAAGGACCGTTTGCCCGGACTTCAGATCGCCTAACGTCCTCAACGCGTAATATGCCGTGAACGTCTGCACAGGAAAAGCCGCGCCTTCCTCATAAGACCAACCCCCAGGCAGTGGAAACAAATATTCCGGATCCGCAACGATATGGCTATCATAACCACCAAACCGGGTAACGCCCATCACCTTCTGTCCTACCTGAAATTTATCTGAATCCGACGAAAGCACTTCTCCACTAAACTCAAGTCCTGGAATGAAGGGCACCTGGGGCGTGGCACTATAAAGCCCCATGATCGCAAAGATATCCGCATAATTAAGACCGACGGAACGCACGCCGACCAACACCTTACCCTTTTCCAACGCCGGGATTTCCGAACGGCGAAGCCTCAAATTTCGTAACGAGCCGGTCTTTTCAACAAGATAAAATTCACGCATGCGCACAATATACCCAATACAAGACTTCCAGGGCTCCCCCAATAGAAATATGTTTTTGACCTTGTATCAATTTTTCCGTTAGATTCGCAGAAAGAGAGGCCGTGGAAAACAATAAAACACGTGGGATACTAATTCTGATTTTCATCATGCTGGTGTGGGGAAGCTCCTACTCCATAACAAAATCCGTCGTAGCAACGCTCCCGCCCATGTGCTTTGCCTTCATCCGGTTTCTCATTGCCACGGTCTGCCTGCTCCCAATCTATCTCCAGCATCGCCGCAAACAGAAAGACAGGCTGGTGACGTCAGACTATGTCAGGTTGGTATTCATGGGACTCACCGGTGTAACCGGATATTATATTCTGTTTAATTTCTCACTCCTATACACATCTGCCTCCGTCGGCGCCCTCATCCAGGGGCTTATTCCCATCTGCATTGCTTTGTTCGGCATTCTATTTTTGAGTGAAAAAGTAAATCAACGACAGATCGCCGGTATTTCGTTTGCCGGTGTGGCCCTTGTAGGGGTCATTTCAAATGACAAGGCAACCGGAAGCAATCCCATCCTCGGCAACCTCCTCATGCTGGCATCGGTTATCTGCTGGACGGCGTATACCCTGCTGTCCAGAAAATCAAACCATCTTGATTCCATAACAACTACTTTCTTAGGCGGATGTGCCGGGACGCTCCTCTGTTTACCGACGGCTGTCTATGAATACACCCACCTCGACACGCCCATACGCCTGGGAATGTTCGGCTGGATAGCCGTGGTATATTTAGGCGCTATCTCTTCTGCGCTCTGCTACCTGCTCTACAACCAGGCTTTAAAAAGTCTGCCGGCAGCCATGGTGGGCAACTTTCTCAACCTCGATATCCTGGTGGGCGTCTCCATTGCCGTAATATTCTTGCACGAAAGCATTACTACATGGCAGGTCGTCGGCGGAGCACTTATTCTTTCAGGTTTGTTTCTGAGCTCTACACCGACCAGGCCAACCCTAACTTCCTGACCACGCCTTCAATTTGGTCCTCCGGCAGGCTTCCGAACTCGAACAATACTTCCGGCCTGCGCTTGCTGTTGGACCGCGACCGGTAATAGTAACTACCTGCTGTCACGTGTACTCCTTGCGCTGCCGCCCGTTCGACCACTTCTGTTTCACTTAATACTGTATTGATCCGTAACCAGATATTGAGCCCGGATGGCGCACGGTTAAAGTGAATAAGCTCGGCCGGCATCTCTTCCAATGCGCGCACACATCGATCATACTTGCTTTTGTATACCTTTCGCATGCGTTTGAGATGCCGCTCCCAAAATCCTTCTTCCATAAAACAGGCCAGCGTCTTCCGGATAACGTACGGCACCGTGTCCATGAGGTATGCGTACGACTGATAGTCCACCGAAAATTTCTGCGGTAATACCAGGTACGCCACCCGCAGAGATGGCATCAAAGAGTTTGAGAACGATCCCAGGTATATCACCCGATCATCACGGTCCAGCCCCTGTAATGCCGGCATTAGCTTCGCTTTATGTCTGAACTCACAGTCGAAATCGTCTTCGATGATATACGCATTGTTCTCCCGCGCCCAATGCAGGATCCGCAACCTGGCCTGCACGGGAATAGACACGCCCGTAGGAAACTGATGCGACGGCGTCAGGTAAAGCAAGTCCGCCGTTTGCCCGGCAAGCTTGTCCGGGTCCACCCCATCTTTCTTTACGCGAAGCGCTTTTATAATATACCCACATTCCGAAAAAACCTGCTGAATGCGCGGGTACCCAGGGTCCTCTACCATAATATCCGAACAGGTCTTCCGAAGAATAACGGCCAGCCAGAAAACCAGCACACTGGCGCCCGAGCCTATAATGATCTGTTCGGGTTTCACCTGCACACCACGGTGGTGAAACAGGTACGGAATCAGCTGCGTCTTCAAAGGATCTTCGCGCTCATGCTCCTGGTATTGAAAACTGATGTTATCGAGCGCCCAGTTACTGCATTTTCGCCACTGCGCTACCGGAAAATTGCTTTCATCTACCATGTGGACAGATGAATTAAATCTCTCTGCCGACGGATTGGCTGTCCGCTTTGCCACGCCGCGCCGCGATTGCCTGAACGCCAGTTCCGAATGCCGTTCCCGTACATCCAGTTTGGCGGCATACAGTCCCTTGCGGTTTTCATTCACCAAATATCCTTCTAACGTGAGCTGTTCATACGCCCGAACAACCGTGTTCCGACCAACCTGTAACTCCCGCGATAATATCCTGTACGAAGGCAACCTGTCACCGTGCTGTATCCGGCCCTCCAGGATGGCATCCCGAAAGAACTCATAAAGCTGTTCATAGAGCGGCCTGCCACTGCGGTTCAAAATCGGAATCATATCTGCACCCGTTAAATAGTATAAAACTGACTCCTGGAATGGGTGCAAAGGTAGGCTACTTTTACCGCTACAGAAACATCTCAAACCCCTAAAAGTAACCTGCCATGAATATCCCGAAACGTTATCCCCTCCTGCTCATGGTCGTCCTGTCGTTGCCGTCCGTTCGCGCATTGGCACAAATCCCCCCCGACTTCAAAATGGTCAATGCTTCCGTATCGCAAGCCGGAGAGCTCGTTATTTTACCGTCAAAAACGTCGTCCACCCATGACTTCGATTTTCTGGCGGGCGACTGGGCCATGGACAACAAGCGACTAAAGGCCCGGCTAAGCAACAACACGACATGGCTCGAATATAAATCGACTTCTCAAAACTATGGATCTATACTGAATGGCCTGGGCAACATGGATTTCTACCGAACCAACTTTAATGCAGCCGGCGATAAACCCTATGAAGGACTTACGCTGCGGCTCTTCAATCCGCAGACCCGGCTGTGGAGCTTATACTGGGTCGACAGCAACCTCGGCGTGCTCGATCCGCCCGTGGTCGGCTCCTTTGAAGGCGCCGTCGGGACATTCTACTGTAAAGATGTATTCCAGGGCAAGCCCATTCTCGTCATGTTTCAATGGGATAAGACCGATCCGAACAACCCCGTCTGGGCACAAGCCTTTTCTCCCGATAACGGCCGGACCTGGGAAATGAATATGACGAATGTTTCACATCGTCAGAAATAAAACATAAAAAAGCCCATTATATTCCCGGTCGTTTTAAACGCATGACTTTCGCATGGACCGTATTGAAAAATTCCGGCGTCAAGCCCAAAAAAGTGGCTATATGCTTCTGTGGTATGCGATTGGCGAGCTTGGGATAACGCTCCCGAAAATGAATATAACGTTCATCCGCAGTCATATGCAGCATCTGCAAGTTCCTTAAATGCTGGTTGACCAGTGACTGCTCATAGGACATCCGGAAAAACCGCTCCAACCTGGGAACTTCCTCCATAAATTTCTCCAGGGTCAGATGGCCGATTTGTACAAGCTCGGAATCCTCCAGCGCTACAATGTTACAATAGCTGGGCGCCATCTGTGTGCGACTGTACAAGTCCGATATCCACCAGTCTTCTATGGCAAAATATAGGTTGTGCTCAAAGCCTTTGCTGTCAACAAAATATTCCCGGAAGCAGCCCGAGTTGACATAATATTCATCGGTACAGACATCGCCTTCGCGCAAAAGAAGCTCCCTCCTTTTGATCTTCTTTACAGTCAGCAACGCGCAAAAGGCGTCTTCCTCCTGTGGTGTCAGGGAAACATAACGCCGAATGTTCTGCAAGATGTTTTCGTATGGCATACTCGCTGTGCTCGAATTAACAACCTACAAACTTTGCTGCTTCCTGCCAGGTAAAAAACTAAGATATCTTAATTTTTTTTCACATCCACCGCAAGAGCTTTGGGCTGAAAAATTTGATACTCATGGACCATTTGAAAAAAGCCCGTATCGGCTTTGAAGCCATCGGCAACACATATCCCGTTGCCGAAAACGTTACGCGCGAAGATCTCAGGGTGGCCGGCGTACCTTGCGGCCTGTTTACGCCCCCCGGCGCGGGAGAGAATGACATCGTGATCTACATTCACGGCGGCGCTTTTATATACGGCGCCATTAGCTCACACGCTCCGTTGGTCAGTCACATCGCGCGTGCAGTAGAACGAAAAGTACTGGTGATCGATTATCGTCTGGCGCCAGAGCATCCCTTTCCAGCCGGCATAGAGGATTGCGTCGCCGTTATCACCGCCCTGGGTGAGCAATATCCGCACGCGACTATCGGCATCATCGGCGACAGTGCCGGCGGTAATCTCATCCTGGCAACCACACTCGTATTGAAGGAAACAAACGGTCTCAAGCTGCAATACATCATTGTCATCTCTCCGTGGGTGGATCTCGAATGTAAGAATGCCAGTTATGAGCGCAATAAAACAGTAGATATCATTTTAGCCAGACCCTATTTGATCGAGGCCGCAAACATGTATGCCTCCGGTTGGGACCTGGCAGCACCGATTCTGTCACCCGTTAACGGCGACTTCCGCGGGCTTTCGCCGGTGTTAATCTTATGCGGTACCCACGAGATTCTGCAAGACGACTCCATGAATCTTCACCAGAAGCTACTCCATGACGGCGTTATGGCGGAACTGAAGTTGTTTGAAGGCGCCCTGCACGTATGGCCCTTCATGAATATCCATACCGTTGCATCACAAACCGCATTGGCGGACATGGCCGAATTTGTAAATAGATCAATCGTCAAATAACCCAACGTATCTGGCTTGTCGACCGATAATGCCGGGTAGCCATTGCCTATTCATTTCTCCTCGGAAAAATAAGATATCTTCTCTTTCACAACGTATTCCGGATCAGCGTCAGCATTTCTTCCGGATGTACCCCCAGCCAGATCAGCATCAGCCCCAGCAAGGCCATGGTGAAGCTGCTGATCACATATACCAATGGATGGAGCTCTTCCGACGTGCGAACGCTTTGCCCCTGATCAAACATTACCGCGATGATGCGGATATAATAATACAGCCCGATCACACTGTTGATCGCGAGCGCAAACACCAGGAACCAGTGACTGGTCCGTACGCCAGCGGCGATTACGTAGAATTTGCCAATAAATCCGGCCGTCAAAGGAATGCCCGCCAGCGAAAGCAGCATGGCGCTAAAAATGATGGCGGTCAGCGGGCGCCTCCAAAGCAGCCCACGGTAATCTTCGATCAGCTCGGCATCGCGCTCTTTGTCCGACAGCGTAGCCATGATACCAAAGGCTCCCAGCGTGGTAATGAAATATGCCACGAGATAAAAGCTGATGGCCTGGGTTCCGAGCTCACCGCCCGCCAGAAACGCCACCAGCAAGTAACCGACATGAGCAATGGAAGAATAGGCCAGCAGTCGTTTGACATTACTTTGTCGCAGCGCCAGAAAATTGCCCACAAACATGGACGCCACGGCCAACACAGTAAAGACGGTGACCAGCAGCGTTAACTGATGCCCCTGGACCATGGTGAAGAACCGCACCAGCAACGCGATCATGCCGCCTTTCGAAACGGTAGCGATAAACGCAGTAACCGGCGCAGGTGCGCCTTCGTACACGTCGGGTGTCCACATGTGAAATGGCACCACCCCCAGCTTGAACCCTACCCCGACCGTAAACATACCGAAGCCACACCACACCAGCGGTGATACTTCGCGGTTGGAAGCCAGCCAGTCGGCCAATCCCTGAAAGCTCATGGTACCAGTGGCCGCATACAACAACGCCATGCCAAACAGCAGAAACGCCGAAGAGAAAGCCGCCAGGATCAGGTATTTGATACCGGCTTCATCCGAACGCTCGCGCTTGCGCAGGTACGCGATGAGGGCGTAGAGCGATACAGTCAGAATCTCGAGTCCCAGGAAGAGCGATGCAAAATGTTTACTGATCACCAGGATGCAGCTGCCCAGAGCGGCCAGGATGATCAATATATAATACTCTTCTTTCCGTTCCTCCCGTTGTTCGAAATAGGCATACGACATCATGACCACCAGCAGCGTCGTTAACAAGATCAAGCCCATGTTGAAGACGCCAAATCCATCGATGACGAGCAGCGGTTCAATCGCTTGCTGATGGTGTATGCTATAGGACGTTAGGAATATAAAATCCACCAGCAACGAAACAAGTGTAATGATAAAGATCACTTTGTGATTTCGCCGAATGGAGATCGAAAAGAAGTTCAGGATTGCCGCGCTGGAAAGAATCCATAGCGGTATGAGGCTTAGCAAATCAGTCTTATTCATGATTTCCTCCTTTCACCGACAACATGCCGCGTGCAGGCACCGGTGTCGTGGTATGTTTGTTGTCACTTTTTCCCACTGTAGTCCGCGCCGTATCGATGATGCGCTGCGGGAATAGTCCTAATACAATAATGGCGATCGCCATGGGTACGAGTACGAGCTTTTCACGCAATGACAGGTCCGGCAACGCATGCGTGTGCGCATCCTTGCCAAGAAAAATCTTTTGCATGATCCGAAGCGAGTATGCTGTCGCGGCTACCAGTCCTGCCGTGGCGATCGCAGTCAGTACGGGACTGGTCGACCATGATCCCATCAGCGTCAGGAACTCGGCGACGAAGTTGCCCAGGCCGGGTAGCCCGAGCGATGCCATCACAAAGATCAGGCTGACCGTCGCCATAAACGGCGTGCGTTTCCAGAACCCGCCCATTTGCAGAATGTCGCGGGTATGGATCCGCTCGTAGAGTGCCCCCGCCAGCACAAACAGCGCGCCCGTACTGATGGCATGGGTGATCATCTGCATGACCACACCTTGCAGGGCCATCTCCGTAAACGCAAATACACCCAGCATCACGAACCCCATGTGGCTGACGCTGGTATAGGCCACCAGGCGCTTCAGATCGGTCTGTGAAAAGGCCTGAACCGCGCCATAAACAATACCCACCGTCCCCAGCAGCATACCCCACGGCGCAAACTCCACGGCCGCCTCCGGGAACAACGGCAAGGCGAAGCGAATGAGGCCATAGGCCCCCGTCTTCAACATGAGACCCGCCAGGATAAAGCTGCCGGCTGTAGGCGCTTCGGAGTGGGCATCGGGCAACCACGTATGGAACGGCACCACGGGGAGCTTCACCAGGAATGCCGCGAGAAATCCCAACATGAGCCAGCGCGCGACATCCGGCGACATCGATGTTTGCAACAGACTGAAATAATCAAAGGTATATACTGACGTCTGGTTGCCGTGAACAAAATAAAGTCCCAGGATCGCGAGCAACATCAGCAAGCCACTGGCCTGGGTGAATATAAAGAATTTGTAGGCCGCGTACTGCCGGTTGGCATGTCCCCAAATGCCGATCAGGAAATACATCGGTATCAGCATCACCTCCCAAAAGAAGTATAACAGAAAAAGATCCATGGTTACAAAAACCCCAGCGATACCCGCCAATACCCACAACAGGTTGAAGTGGAAGAAACCGGTGCGGTACTGGATCTCCTTCCACGACAGCAACACCGCGAAGATGCCGAGAAAGAAAGTGAGCGCCAGCATCAGCAGGCTCAGGCCATCGAGGGCCAGGTGGAAGGAAATGCCGAAGCTCGGAATCCACGGAAGGTTAAGATCGGCGATCCACGTGGTACCGGGCGCCGTCGAAACATCCTGCCCCATCCATACCCAGGTGATCAGCAACATGTCGAGCATGATACTGACCAACGCAATGACCCGGCACGCTATTGTGCTCCACGCAGCGACAATGCCGGCGAGAATCCCACCGGCCATCAGAATAAATATCATCCAAAGTAGTATCATCGCATTACCGGTTTATGAAAAGACTTAACGTGAGAATGATCACGGCACCGGCCGTAATGCCCATGATATACCATCGCAGCACCCCCGTCTGCGTACGGGAGAATGTCTGGCCGAAGTACTCGGTTGCCGAAACAAGCCCGGTGTAAAACTGGTCTATAATGTCGCGTTTGTTTATCGTCGACACCCAAACAAAAGGTCGCACGATCACCAGGTCATACAAAGCATCGAACCGCCAGCCGGCATACCACAACCGGTGCACCTCGAAGCAGGAGCTTTCGATCTCGTCCGCCAGCGAGGGTTTGACAATATAGAATATATACGCCAGGAGGACACCGCTCAGGGCTACCGTGGCGGCGATGAGCTGAATCAGTACTTCCGAGCTTTCGGCCCCGGCACGCAATACCGTCGAAGGCAAGACCGGGTGTAGCAAATCGGATAGCAGCGTGACATGACCGAAGGTATGCGGCAACTCGATAAAACCCCCGACCAGCGACAGCACCGCCAGCACAATCAGCGCCACGTGCATGAGTTTTCCGGGCAGATGGGCGGTGTGTGTCTTCTCGACGCCGAAGAAAGTAACAAACACCATCCGGAAGGTATATACCGACGTTATGAATGCACCTGTCAGCGCCGCGATGAAAAACAAGGGACTGCCCTTAGCGCTCGCCCAGGCGAGCCAGAGGATCTGATCTTTGCTATAAAAGCCGGCTGTAACAAGCGGGATGGCCGCGAGTGAACCGGCGCCGATCAAAAAGGTCCAGTACACGACGGGCATCCGCTTTCGCAGTCCACCCATCTTAAACATATCGTGCTCATGATGCAGCGCCCAGATCACGGTGCCCGCGCCCAGGAAAAGCAGGGCTTTGAAGAAAGCATGGATCATAAAATGAAAGACCGCGGCCGACCACGCCCCGATGCCGAGCGCCAGGAACATATACCCGATCTGACTGATCGTGGAATACGCCAGCACACGTTTCAGATCGTTCTGCGTCAGCGCGCTGCATCCGGCCATGAGCAACGTAACGGCCCCGATGATACCCACCCACAGCTGCGCGAGGGGTGCGAGCTCATAGATACCATGCATCCGCGCGATCAGATAAACACCCGCTGTCACCATGGTGGCGGCGTGGATCAGCGCGCTCACCGGCGAGGGCCCGGCCATGGCGTCGGGCAGCCAGCTTTGCAACGGCAACTGGGCTGATTTTCCAACGGCACCGCCCAGCAACAGAAAAGCAATAATGGTAGCCGTCTGCGTGCCGGGCGACCACAGCCGCGGCGCCTGTGTCAGGATCTCCTGTATATCGAGGGTATGAAAAACGCCAAACAACATGAACAGGCCGATCGCCAGCGCGGTGTCTCCCACACGGGTCATGATAAACGCCTTCCGGGCGGCATAGCCATTCTTCTCCTCGTCGTACCAGAACCCGATCAGCAGGTAGCTGCAGAGGCCCACGCCTTCCCAGCCGAGGTATAGCAGCACCAGGTTATCGGCCAGCACCAGGATGAGCATGGCGCAGACGAACAAGTTAAGATATGCAAAGAACCGCGTGAAGCCTGTATCGTCGTGCATAAACGCGACGGAATACAGGTGTATAAAAAAGCCAACAAAGGTGATAACAAAAAGAAATACCAGCGACAGGGCGTCGAGGTGAAACGAGAATCCGACCGACAGACCGGACACGGCAAACCAGTTCCACGCAACATGACGGTAGGCCTCGGTGTGCGCCGCCAGGAACTCGTATCCTATCAATAGGGTGATGAGGGCCGCGAGCCCGATGGTGCTGCATCCAATGATCGCCGCGGTGCGGCGGGATAACGATGAACCCATCAGCACCAAGATCAATGCTCCCAGAAAAGGTAAGGTCGGAATAAGCCAAAGAAAATGTGTCATACGCTAAACGTTTTAACCTTTCATTTTATCCGCGGCGTCGCTGTCGAGTGTCTTGAGCTGGTGGTAGATCTGTAAGATCAGCGCAAGCCCAACTGATACTTCGGCCGCGGCCATGGTGACGATGAAGATGAACATGACCTGTCCATCGGCTTGCCCCCACCGCGCGCCTGCCACGATAAACGCCAACCCGGCGGCATTCAGCATGATCTCCACCGAGATGAGCATAAAGATGATGTTGCGCCGCACCAGCACGCTGACGAGCCCCAGCGCGAACAGCGTTCCCGCGAGCACAAGTCCATATTCGACCGCTACTGTTTCCATTCGTCTGTTTGTTCAAGAAACCGATGTATCACTTTCTTTTTCTGGCGCCCCAGGTGGTACGCGCCGACAATGCCCGACATGAGCAATAATCCGCTGAGCTCCACGCCGATGATGTACGGGCCGTACAGCGAAAGTCCCACGTCCTTTGCATCGATCACACGGCTCGACACCTCCGGCGACGCCGAAGAAACAAGTATATAGATCAGCTCCCCCAGCAGGATGACCGACAGCACCCCCGGACCGATCCAGGTATTGCCGGAAAACCAAATCCGCTCCTGCTCCACCGCTTCCTCCTTCAGGTTGAGCATCATAATGGCAAAGATGATCAGCACGACAATGGCCCCTGCATAGATGATCACCTCCAGCGCCGCCACAAAGGGCGCCCCGAGTATAAAGAACACAATGGCCACGGCGAGAAAGGATATGACCAGGTATAACAGCGCGTGGATCATGTTATAGCGTGTGATTACCATGATGGTGGCGAGAACCGCTACGGCAGAAGCTATATAAAAGGTGGCTTGCATATCGTTCTGTTTACGGCACAAGACTTCGGATATCGACCGGCGCTTCTTCGTTCTCGGCCTGGCCTTTGTCTTTCCCACCAATGGCAAGGCCGGCGATGTTGTAGTAGTTATACCCCGGGTATTTGCCCTGGCTGTCGATAAGCAGGTCTTTCTTTTCGTACACCAGGTTCTGCCGGTTGTACTCTGCCATCTCGAAATCGGGAATCAGCTGAATGGCATACGTGGGGCAAGCCTCTTCGCAAAAGCCGCAGAAGATGCAACGCGAGAAATTTATCCGGAAGAATTCGGGATAACGCCGGCCGTTTTCGTCTTCGGTGGCTTGCAGCGCAATGCAGTCTACCGGGCACGCCGCGGCGCAGAGGTAGCACCCCACGCAACGTTCGCCCATGTCGGGGTCGCGGGTTAACACAATCCGTCCGCGCCACCGGGGCGGGAGCTTGGCTTTTTCCTCTGGGTATTGAATGGTGACGCGCTTCCGGAACATGTGCAGGAAGGTGAGCCACATCGTTCGAATGATACTGAACATCGCTATATAGTTTTAGTGACCGACGCTATTTTGTTCATGATACAAGAGCCACGTGGCGGTGACCATCAGGTTCACCAACGTGAGGGGTAACAGAATCTTCCAGCCAAACTCCATCAATTGATCGTATCGCGGCCGGGGCAGCGAAGCGCGCAACAGGATGAACAGGAAGATGAAGGCAAACATTTTGATGATAAACCACACCACCGGCGGCAGAAACCCCGGTCCCAGCCAACCGCCGAAGAACAGGCATGTGACCATGCACGAGATCAGCATGACACCCAGGTATTCGCCCACGAAGAACATCCCGAACTTCATCCCCGAATATTCCGAATGGAATCCGGCGACCAGCTCACTCTCCGCCTCCGGAATATCAAAAGGAAGACGGTGTGTCTCGGCAATGCCGGCAATGAGGAAAATCACAAAGCCGAGGAACTGCGGCACGACAAACCACATGCCCTGCTGCGCTTCGACGATCTTATGCAGACTAAAAGAACCGCTCATGAGGACCACGCCCATGAGCGACAGCCCCATAAACACTTCGTACGAGATCAGTTGCGCGGCGCCCCGCATCGCACCCAGCAGGGCGTACTTGTTATTGGAGGCCCAGCCGCCGAGGATAATACTATAGGCGCCCATCGACGACATGGCAAGAAAGAACAGCAGCCCTATATTCAGGTCGGCCACGATCACGCCCGGCGCAAAGGGAATCACCACAAAGCTCAGCAGCACCGTGATGACCACAATGGCGGGGGCGATCACAAACACCTTCTTATCGGCGAAGGGTGGTATCCAGTCCTCCTTGAAAAACAGCTTCAGGGTGTCCGCCAGCACCACCATTACGCCGAAGGGCCCCGCCCGGTTGGGGCCGTAGCGGTCTTGCCAGAGCGCCAGCAGCCGCCGTTCAAGCCAGATCAGGCCCGGGGCGACAATCAGCAGCCCCGCCAGTACCCCGACCGTAATGAGTATATGATTAAGCGTGTCGTTTTGCATAGCTGTGATCGTTCAGGTTTTGACGTTGGTTGGGGCGCTGCACAATCGCCCACTCCGGCAGATCGGCATACGGCACGCCCTCGATGCCATACGGCATGCCGGCGATACCGACGGGCAAAGCCTCGCTGAGCTTTACCGGCAGGCGATACGATTGAGAGTCGATCGTGAAGGCCAGCAGGCCGCCGGCTTCCACCGCCAGCGCCGCGGCATCCGTCGGATGCAGCAACACGTAAGACTGCGGTATGCGCTGTGCAACAGACGGGGCGTGTGCGCTCAGCTCTTCCGACCCGAAGATGTGGTGCAGCGATACCACCCAGAGGTGATCCTCGAGCGGGCGAAACCGTTCCGGCACGCCGACAAAGTACGCATGGGTTCCTTCGGTCTTCGGTTCGAGCAGGCGCACGCCGGGATCGTCGTCCCGCAACGAGCCGCCTACTTCTGACTGGTATTTGTTGACCGACTGCACCGAGTTCCAGCCCGGTGCCCAGAAGTACGGTATGAGCGATGACGGCGGCTGGCCGTGAAATCCTTCCATGGTATACGACAACGGCGAGTCGGAATCTTCCGGCGGCTTGGACTCGCTGACGTTGATATTGGCTTGCTGGGACGTCCGCCCGCTATAGCGATGCGTCTCCCGCGCGATGCGCTGCCCGGCAATGCGGAACTGCGATGGCGGTGAGGCCGCCACCACACCTTGGAGCAGCGGCTCATCGCGATCCATCGCCAACGTAACATCTTCAAAATTCCGCCAGGTAGCCATTCGGTTGTTTTCAATCCGCTGGCCGAGGGTTAGTAGCCAGCGCCAGCTTTCGCGAATGATGTCGGTGGGCTCGTAGGCCTGGAAAAAACGTTGCGCACGTCCCTCGTTGTTGACGAGCGTGCCGTCCGACTCGGCAAAAGTGCCGGCCGGTATAATGACATTGGCTTTTGATACAGTCTTATGCAGCAGATGGTCGAGCACGATCACCCGGCGGCACTTGCTCAGGAACGCATCGACCTCTTCTGCCTTTCCATGCCGGTATAGATCGTTCTCCATGACGATCACCGTATCGGCATGGCCGTTTATCACCGCATTGAAAGCAGCGTGAAGCCGGTGGCCGCCCATCATGGCAAGCCCCAGCGAGTTGCACTCCAGCATGGTCAGCACAAGGCCCGTCGCCGGGTTCTTCTTTTGAAGCGCCCAGGCCACGTTGGCAGCCGCCTTCATGACACACCCCGACTCGCAGCAGGCGCCCGAGATGATCACCGGTCGCGCGGCGGCCGACAGTGCCTGTGCGATCCGGTCGGCCAGCAGCGCTACAGCTTCCGGTAAGTCGGTCGCATCCGGCACCGTGGGGTCCAGGCGATGCGCGATGGCAAATCCCAACCGCGCGATATCGTCCGGCGCGGCATGGTATACATCCCGCGCAACCTCGTCGAGCTTGGTGGTATGAACACTGGTAACAAAGAGTGGCCCCTTGTCCTGTTGCGCGAGCTCGCGACGGGCGGCATCATGCCAGCCGGGAATGTTGACGGCGTCGGCTGCCTTACCCGGTTGTTGCCGGACAGCCTGGCGCACGGCGAGTGCCAGGATAGGCGCGGTGTTGGTAATATCTTCGCCAAGAATGAGCACCGCATCGGCTTGCTCCACTTCCCGGGTGGACGGTGTACGTACAGAGCCTTCGCGCAAAATGCGGATGGCGAGCTCGGCCAGGTCGTGCTCGTTGTCCGAAACGCCGTGATAAAAATTATCTCCGCCAACCAGTGCCTTTAACGCAAAGTTTGATTGAAGAGACGCGCGCGGCGACCCGATGCCAATCATCTTCGCTTGCTTCAGCGCCGGTATCAGATGGTGGAAAAGCTGTTCCTGCGAAACAACCGATTCCCCTGCCGACGCCTGGCGTATACGCGTGTCGGCGTTGACAAACTCATAACCAAACCGGCCACGGTCACACAGAAAATAGCCGTTCACTTTGCCATGAAAGCGGTTGGCAATCATGCGTAGGGTTCCATACCGTTCGCCCGCAATCGTATTGCAGCCTACGCTGCAATGCTGGCAAATCGAGGGAGACATGGTCAGATCCCACTTGCGCGTATAGTGTTCTTTCAATGTCTTATCGGTAAACACGCCCGTCGGGCATACTTCGGCAAGGTTTCCGCTGAACTCGCTCTCGAGTATACCGTCTTCCTCCCGGCCGAAATACACGTTGTTCTTCGAAGCATATACATCGAGGTCGTCGCCCCCGGCATAGTCCTTATAGAACCGCACGCAACGGTAGCACTGAATGCAGCGATTCATCTCATGGTTGATGAACGGCCCCAGGTACTGGTTGCGGTACGTTCGCTTTTTAAAGCGGAACCGGCGGTAGTCGTGCCCGGTCATCACGGTCATATCCTGCAGGTGGCAGGAGCCGCCTTCATCGCATACGGCGCAGTCGTGCGGGTGATTGGTCATCAGCCACTCGATGACCTGCTCGCGAAAAGCCCGGGCTTCCGGATCGCTCACGCTGATCCGCTGGTTCTGTGTTACGGCTTCCATGCACGACATGACCAGCCGTCCGCGCGTGTCGTTCTCATCCTTATAAACCTTCACCGCACACTGGCGACAGGCACCGACCGAACCAAGGGCCGGATGCCAGCAGAAGTAAGGAAGATCAAACCCGAGCGTAAGACAAGTCTCCAGCAGGTTCTTACCCGTGGGAATTTCATATGTTTTGCCATCGATTAGTATAGTTGCCATCGTTCTTTCTCTTTTGTTCCCACGATTATACTGTTATAGGTTCCAGGGAGGCGTGCTCCCGGATATAGGCTTCGAAATCTTCCCGAAAATATTTGAGCGCACTTTGCAGGGGTTCCATCGCACCGGGTGCCAGCGCACAGAACGTATTACCGGGACCGAGCAAGCGGGTATGCAGCTCGAGCATGGGTATATCGTCTTTTCGCCCGTCGCCGCTTTGCATGGCCTGCAGAATCTTTTCGATCCAGGGCAGTCCTTCGCGACACGGCGTGCAAAAACCACATGACTCCTGCGCGAAGAAATGAATGAGGTTCCTGACAAAGCCCACCACCGACGTTTTGTCGTCGAGCACGATCACCGTACCCGTGCCCAGGCGGCTGCCGGCGGCCGCCACCGAAGGATAATCCATTCGCACATCCAGGTGGTCGCGCACCAGGAAATCGGTCGATGCGCCACCCGGCAGTGCCCCCCGGAAGGACAGGCCGTCCTGCATGCCGCCGGCGTGCTCTTCGATCAGCTCGCGCAACGTTGTGCCCATGGGCAGCTCCCACAGTCCCGGCTTCCGCACTTTCCCGCTGACGCCATAGATTTTGGTACCCGCGTCGGCCGTCAGGCTTAATTTCTGAAACCACTCCGCACCGTGCGTAATGATGTGTGGAATGCAGCATAATGTTTCCACGTTGTTAACGATCGTAGGCCGGCCAAACAATCCACTAACCTGCGGAAATGGCGGCTTGGCCCGGGGCGTGGCACGCTTGCCTTCCAGCGAATTGAGCAAGGCCGTCTCCTCACCACACATATACCGGCCCGCGCCGGTATGCAGGTGCATCTCCAGGTTGAAGCCCGTGCCAAGTATATTTTGCCCGAGGTAGCCGGCCTGATAGGCTTCTGCTATGGCCGTGTTAATGGCCTTCGCCGCGGTGTGATAGGCCCACCGCAGAAATACAAAGCCCGTGTCGGCCTGCAATGCGTAGGCCGATACAATCATGCCTTCGATAAGCTGATGCGGGGCGCTCTCGAGCAATAGCCTGTCCTTGAATGTGCCGGGCTCCATTTCATCCGCATTGGCGATCAGGTATTTTGGCTTGGGAGCGTCCAGCGGCACAAAGCTCCACTTCAGCCCGGTACTAAAACCGGCTCCTCCCCGCCCCCGTAGATTCGATGTTTTGACTTCGGCTTGTACGGCTTGCGGTGTCATGTTCAGCAATGCTTTTCGCACAGACTGGTATCCACCCTGCAATTCGTATTCACGAAGGGTAAGCGGCACGCCGTCCGCGCGGATGTGGGAGGTTAGAGGTTTTTCAAGCATAACGTTCCAGTATTTCGTCCAGTTGTTCAGGGGTCACGTTGCGGTATAGATCGCGATCGATCATAAGCGCCGGGGCACAGTCGCAGGTGCCCAGGCACGGATTGGGCAGCATGGTAAAGCGATCGTCTCGCGTTGTCTCACCGTGGCGGATGCCCAATTTTGCCTGGAGATATTCGTGCAGCTTATCATAGCCCATCACCCAGCAGGTAATGCTATCGCACACGAGGATCACGTGTCTTCCGACCGGCTTCCGGAAAATGAGGTTATAGAAAGTCGCAACCGAGTCGAGCTCCGCGGGCGACATCTCCAGGAAAGTAGCAATGTCTTTCAGCGAGTCGTCGGAGATCCACCGTCGTCTGGTCTGCACGATCTTGAGCGCTTCGATACAGGCCGCCTGACGGTACGGCACCACGTGTATCGCTTTTTCAATTTCGATGATCTCTTCCCCGGATAACATAGCGTTGTCGTTATAGTGTTTATCTTTTGTATTACCGGTCGATGTCAGCCAATACATAGTCCATGGCGCCCAGAATGCTCAGCAGATCGGCCACCGTATATCCTTTACTGATATAAGGTATCATTTGCATGTGCGGGAAAGAGGGGGTTCGCACGCGCAGCCGATAGGGCGACGTGTTGCCATCGCTGATCGCATAGTAGCTGTTCGCGCCTTTCGTTGCTTCAATGCAGCTCATGGCTTCGCCCGCCGGTATCACCGGCCCCCAGCTCACCCCCAG
Source organism: Dawidia cretensis (assembly GCF_018598175.1). GTDB lineage: Bacteria > Bacteroidota > Bacteroidia > Cytophagales > Cyclobacteriaceae > Ohtaekwangia > Ohtaekwangia cretensis. The sequence continues at coordinate 23,816 of NZ_JAHESE010000002.1, read as the reverse complement.
AAAGTGCGTGATCAGCGTTTCGATATCTTTCATCGTACGCTGCTTCACCGGCGGTGTGGTCAGCGGATGGTCGGCTTTATACCTTCCTTCCGGCATATGCTTCAGGCACTGCTCGATGATGCGCAAGCTTTGACGCATCTCTTCCACGCGCACCACGGCGCGATCATAACAATCGCCGTTATGCGCTACCGGTATCTCGAAGTCAAATTTATCATACCCTGAATAGGGTTGCTTTTTGCGGAAGTCCCAATCCATACCACACGCCCGAAGACCCGGACCGGTAACACCCCATTCGATTGCTTCTTCTTTTGTAAAAATGCCGATGCCTACCGTCCTGGCTTTGAAGATGCTGTTGCGCATGACCATCGCGTCATATTCGCGCAGGCGCTTCGGAAAGTAGTCGACGAAGCTCCTGACCAGCGTCTCCCATCCGTTGGGAAGATCCTGGGCTACGCCGCCAATGCGAAACCAATTGGGATGCATGCGGCCGCCGCAAACGGCCTCTACGATATCGAAGATCTTCTCGCGGTCACTGAACATATAAAAGACGGGCGAGAGCTGCCCGAGATCCTGCGCAAAGGTTCCATACCACACCAGGTGACTGGCGATGCGGAAAAGCTCGCACATCATGACGCGGATCACCTGGGCACGTTCGGGCACTTCAATGCCCGCCAGCTTTTCCACCGACAGCAGGTACGCCAGGTTGTTGTTTACGCCACCGAGGTAATCGATGCGGTCGGTATAAGGAATATAGGTATGCCACGATTGCCGCTCGGCCATCTTCTCCGCACCCCGGTGATGAAACCCGATATCCGGTACGGCATCCACGATATCTTCTCCGTCGAGCTGTAGAATGATGCGGAGCACGCCATGGGTTCCCGGGTGCTGCGGACCGATGTTCAGGAACATAAAGTCCGCATCATCGTGTTGCGTCAGCAGGCCCCACTCCTCCGGCTTGAATTGCAGGGCGGCTTGCTCGCGGTCCTGCTTCTCGTCGAACAATCGGAACGGCCCCATCTCGGTGGCCCGCGCCGGATGTTCTTTCCGTAGCGGATTGCCCTGCCACGTTTCCGGCATGAGCAGGCGCCGCAGGAACGGATGGCCATCGAAACGGATGCCAAACATGTCGAACACTTCGCGCTCATACCAGTTGGCATTCGACCATAATTTTGTGATGCTGGGTACTGTGGGAAATTCTCCGTTCAGGGCGACTTTCAGTCGGAGAAATGCATTTCGATCGAAAGAGAGAAGATGATATACAAGGGTGAAGTCGCTGGTGGGGTGGTGATTCTGAAGCGGGTTCCGCTGTCGGGTTCGCTCGTCGATGGCAGTGATGTCGAACAGAAGCGGATAGGGATGCTCGATACCGGCCTTGAGGTACGCTAACACCTCCCGCAATCTGTCCAACGGCAGCCACACGGTGGTCATGCCATCGCGGGTGGACTGCTCGGTGATGGTTGACTCACCGAATTTTAGCTTTAAAAGCTCCGTTGTTTGGGGTGTTGTTTTCATTACACTGCGGCGCACAACTGGTGCCCCGGGGCAGATGTAGTTTCAAAATCAGTCGGTCATCGTGACTTGTTTTAGTTACAGATCGCTTTCATCACCGGTCTCGTCTACCGGACAGTTTGCATGAATCCAGAGCAACACTCCGGATCATATTTCATTGGGCGAACGGAAGCTTACCATTTGCTTGCGTTGCTCCTGTTTTTGTTCTTTCATCGAGATCTTCTCGGGCCGGATCACACCTTGCTCTCCAATCACCCAACTAAGGGGTCGTTGCTCCTGCCCTACACTCGCGGCGAGGAGCATGAGCCCCTCCATAAAGGCATCGGGCCGCGGCGGACACCCGGGCACATATACATCTACCGGCATAAACTTATCAACGCCCTGCACGACACTATATATATCATACATACCGCCGGAATTTGCGCACGAGCCCATGGAGATCACCCACCGCGGCTCCATCATCTGCTCATACAGGCGTTTAATGACCGGCGCCATTTTGATGAACACGGTGCCGGCAATGATCATGACATCGGCCTCCCGCGGCGTACCGCGGATCACCTCGGCGCCGAAACGCGCCACGTCATATTTCGGTGTCATGCTCGTCGCCATTTCTACAAAACAGCACGACAGACCAAAGTGAAAAGGCCACATCGAATTGCGCCGCCCCCAGGCCAGCAGGCCCTGCACAGAGGTGAGCATCACACTTTGGCGTACAGCCTCTTCCATGGAGCTGTTGCCTTTGAGGGCGTCTGTCGATCCGTTGGGTTGTGTAAGCCACCAGTTCATACTTTCTGTCCGGTTAATCGTTTGTAAGCCTTCAGTATTTTTTTTCCATCGGGGCCGAAGTCGAGGGCACCCGCACGCCATTCATAGATGAGCACCACCAACAGCAGGATCAGGAACACCATGACGCCGGCATAGCCGTACCACCCCAGCTCACGAAAGGCAATAGCCCAGGAGAAAATAAAGATGGTCTCCACATCGAAGATGACGAAGAGCATGGCCACCAGGTAGAATTGGGAGGAGAAGCGTATGCGCGCAGAACCCGCGCTCAGAATGCCACCTTCGTAGGGATCGTCGGTGGCACGTTCTTTATGACGCTGGCCCAGCACGTACGACAAGCCCAGCATCGCGCCAACGAGGCTTAACACAATCAGGCCATATAGAAATAGCGGCCAGAGCGGAGCACTATGTTCTGCTGTATCCAAGGGTTGGATAATTTAGCGTACCATGACATCAAAATTTAGTTCACAACTACAAACCAGGCATTTATCTCGTGCAAAATGCCTGCAACCGTTACGCTCTGCCGTCGGCAAACAGGCCCTGCTGTAGGCAGGCCCGCCTACCGAAGGTAGGTTACTGGTGGTGACCCGTAATGTACTGTTCCAGGTCCTCGATGATGCCGCGCTGCTCGTTCATGATAAACCGCACAACGTCACCAATCGAGATCATTCCTGTAAGTCTTCCGCCTTCTATCACCGGCAGGTGCCGGATACGGCGGTTGGTCATCAGCTTCATGCAATCTTCTATACTGTCGTCGGGACAGACGGTGGTAGGATTTTCAGTCATAATCTCTCCTATCTCGGTGTCTTTAGAAGACTTGCCTTTCAGTATCAGTCTCCGGGCATAATCACGTTCGGTAAAAATGCCCAGCAATCTTTCACTACGATGATCGGTAATGATCAACCCGCCAATGTTCTTTTGCGACATCAATTCAATCGCATCATACACGGTAACGGCAGGCTCCACAGAAAAGACTTCATGTCCTTTTGTACAAAGAATATTTCTTACTGTTCCCATACGCCGAAGGGGTTTTGATTTCGAATTAAAATGAATGTACAACATTTTTAATGAGAAATGCAAACGTTTTCTACCACAATAAACCGCAGAGGATATATACTTGTGAATGGCCCATCTTTTCCCTAAAATTCACTACCCGGTCATAAAAATTATACCAACTTACCACACACGACTATTCCCTATAGTAATAGAGTTGCGGCAGCCCTATCGAATCACGACGAGGTAAAAAAGCCTTCCCGGCTAATCGCGATGGCTTCGCCATCATTTCGCTCAGGCACCAACGACACGGCAATTATTGCAGACTTTTCCGACGCTCCGGTAGAGGCATTTGCTTCTGTTTGCGTCGCTGTTTCGGTTTCCGACAAATCCTCAGATCGCCGAGGTGTTTCAATAGTATGACCAGACGCCGTGGAGCGCCAGCCAAACGTACAGGCTGCAGCGGATTGTACGGATACTACCGATGATTTTTGTTCTTCGTGCTGGATCACTTCTGCCGCTCGTACGGCAACCGGCTTTTTGTCTCCCGGTTCTTCACCCTCCGGACGCCCCGCTACGGCAATTACCTTGGCAACGCCCGCGCGTTTCACATCTTTCACCACATCATCTTCCATCGGCGAGCCATACCGCACGCCGACCGTCAGCATCAGGCTATACGATTCGTCCGCGGGCACCTGGTCGGTGAGTGTTATCTCCAGAGAGGTAGCCGGCGATCCCTTCAAAGCCGGATACCATGGTGAGGATACACTTTGTGGCGCAAACATAGTCGTATACCAGGCGGATGGCTTATATGCGCCTTCCTTGGGATCGAACATAAAGTCCGGCACAATACCCAGGCTGACGTCGATGCAGAACCGGGCATGTCTATTATTGGGATGAAAATTGATATCACGCAACAGGGCTGGTATATTTACACGCGCTGAAAGTGTGTTACGATCCAACGTATACGTGAGTGGCGTGCGAAGAACAGAGTCAAATGTGGTCGCTTTATTCAGCTGAAAACCGGCGAGCAAGCCTGGATACTTCGATAACGCAATAGAACGTTGCCCCAGCTCGCCGGTGCCGTCCTGCTTTTGTACGATCTTTAGCGCCTTATTAATAAAGCCACTAAAATTATAGTCGGATAGCGTTCGCACAGGGTGCATCATAAACCGCACTTCTTTGCCCATCTTCGAGCAACCACCGAACTCACGCATATAGAGTCGCGGCACTTTAAAAGTAGGCGATTTTTTGACATATTCCTTGGGTGCGCCGCCCTTCCTCCGCACGACGATCTTGTCCACGCCGCGCATTTTATAAAAGCTGAGGTTGCCGAGGCTACCGGTAATTTTAAGTTCTTCTAAAAATGCCATAGGTAAATATTGGTTAGCAAAACGACTGGTTTACAAAACGGTCGCGAGGGTACAACTGTTTCTGCGTACAATATAGGGAGTGTCAGTCAAAAGACTATCAATTGAAGATATATACTTTTAAAAATTTCATCCGGACCATCAAATGACCCGGACATATATAGATCGTGATTATGAGTGGTGTATAAATGGTTTAAAATTATGTTATCAGTAGGATATCCTCGCTATTGATTGGCCATGAAATGGCCGTTGTAGGACTTATGCACACAAAATTGTGGATAGTCGTATACAACGTGTGGGTAGATTGTTCACAACCGGGGATATACTCGTGACGAATTGGGAAATTTACGGCGTTTGTAACGGACGTATCGTTAATCGAATAAAACGTATACTATACCTGAATAATAAGGCTAAACGGATGGATCCGGGTTGTTGTCTTCCGGTTACTACTGGCATTTGCCATGAGTTTCGCCAGTCTTACAGCTCCGAATTGCCGACATAGGGGAAAAAACCCTTTTGATTGTCTCTGAAATCTATTCACTTTAAAAAACAAAACCCCATCACCCCCGCCATGAATCCAAACAAACAACTCTGGGAAAAAGGAGACTTTACCCGTCTCGCCGCAAATATGCGCGAAAGTGGCTCCGAGCTTGTCGGCAAGCTAGGCATTACGCCGGGCCTTCGTGTGCTTGACCTGGGATGCGGCGACGGCACGACCGCCATCCCCGCCGCAAAATTGGGCGCTACCGTGCTGGGCGTCGATATTGCCAGTAACCTGGTGCAGGCTGCTAACACCCGGGCCAAGGAAGCAGGCCTCACCAATTGCTCTTTTCAGGAAGGCGATGCGTCCAATCTGGAAGGCTTACAGGATCATTCATTCGACCTCACCGTAAGCATCTTTGGCGCGATGTTCGCACCCAGGCCGCACGACGTAGCCAAAGAAATGGTACGGGTTACACGTCCCGGCGGCCGCATTGTGATGGGCAACTGGATTCCGGGAGACCCTACGCTCGTCGCCCAAATACTAAAGATCAGCTCCGCGTATACGCCGCCGCCCCCCGAAGGATTTGTAAGTCCCATGCTGTGGGGAGTCGAAGACCAGGTGATCGAGCGCTTCGGCAGTGCCGGTGTGCCCAAAGAAAAAATAACATTCATCCGCGACACGTATACGTTTATTGCTCCCTTCCCCCCGGCTCAATTTCTGGATCTGTTCCGACAGTATTATGGCCCTACCATGAACGCTTTTGAGGCTGCTGAAAAAAATGGCAAGGCAGCCGAGCTACAACGCGAACTGGAAACCCTCTTTAACAGTCAAAACAAAAACGGCATCAACGGTGCCACATATATCCCAGCGACTTTTCTACGCATAACGGTAGTCTTATAATAGTTACAAGCAAGCATAAAACAAAAACCTTCAAGTCCAATGACCGTGAAGGTTTTTGTGCTATGCGCCATGGCGGCGGTACGATGCGTTAATTCGCGAGCTTGTAGTTGATGGAAATATCACCGGCCCCAAAAGGAAATTGGCTCTCGATATGAAAAAATCATATGATTTAAGTACGCGTCCAGTCTAAATAGCATTTCTTGCTCTGTCAACACCGCAACTTTTCCACGAGAACGGTTATCATCGTATTCTCTATACGCATTTACGAGATCATTTTTTATGAGATTCAGGCGCGCATCGTGAACCTTCAATTCTGACAAAGCGCTCATATGCTTTGCCAGTAACGGAAGCAAAAAATCTAGACTACAAGTCATCTCAGGAGATTTCGCCAACAGTGTGCGATTTATCTCTACCTTAACCTGTTGGACAAAATTACGGGTGTCATCGTTCGGCATTGGCAGTGTGGCTACCGGAGCAATCTTATTTGCTCCCAGCAATTTATCAAGACTACTTTTGGGCATCACCACACATGAAGAATAGGCGAACGACAGCAAACTGAATAGTGAAATTCTTACACTATTACTAAACAAAACTACCGAGCGGATTATTATGTTCACGTCACTATGGGTTAGGTATCTTTGTCGAAAGCGTTTTTACAATATCATTCACGACCGTTTTTTCAAATTCATTTATTTTCTCCGTCATCGTCTCGTCATGCAGTGAAAACGTGTCCTTCAAAATAGCTTCTTGCATCTCTTTATAAACCGCACCATTGGGGAATACCCTAACCATCTCCATATACTGATAATAATTCATTAATCGAAGATATAATGAAAAGAATCGCTTATATTCATTGAATGTGATTCGGTATTGTTTTAAAAAATAAAAACAAAATACTTCCATAAATCCAAAAACAGCAAATGTTCTCAATAGCAAAATCAACAATCCGGCGTTAAACTCCAGATTACTTGTGTCCTTAAAAAACATCTTTAGAGAAAGGATAAATGCAAATATCCCCAACACACCAACTACAATACCCAACCACAACATGATTTCAGAACGTAGCTTTAAACTTTGCATAGTTCGTTTTGCGTATTGAACTTTCTCTTTTAACGAGGCTATCTCCGCTTCTACAGGTGCCTTAAATTCTTCTTCAGGTCTATTTCTGTTTTTATAGTTAAGGATATAAAACAGACCAAAAAAATAAATAATAATCACCCCAATTATTATAATAACAATAAAGAAGTAATCGACAGTGGAATCTACTTTATAGAATTCATAATTCGGCCAGCTTAGCGATCTCGGTATTTGCGCTCGATTATCAGTTATCCTATTGATTGTTACATCCGATCGATCTCTACTCAAGAAAACACCAAAACCTACTGGAATTGTACGGGAATTTGTAGCTATAAAAGAAAATTCAGGCGAATATTCTGGTATTTCAATTCTAAAAGACGATAACTCATTGACTAATGCAGAATCAAGTAACGATTCTGTCGCTAGTGTTTCAATCTTGTTGCTAACATTTTTCAATACATATAAATCAAAATTATGAAGACCTGGATCGTCTGATCCGTATCCCAATGTGAGGCCATCGTCATTTATTTGCAAAAATTGATGAGTTCCCGAAACTTCCGGAAATGGCAATACATCAATACTATCTTTTTGCTCCCGAAGCGCCAGTCGTGCCACACCAATTTGTTTGCCAGATGTTTCTCCAATTAAAAAAACTCGATGCTGCCCACGATATGGGAAAGGTGCTCTATCAAACTGAGACGATCGATATTGAAAGATACGTAGCAAGGGCTTTTCCTCGCGAAGATCGATAATCCCAACTTTTGCCTGCATGGAAACCTCGATAACTACAATATCATCTCTTACTGTCCAACTAAACTCATGTCCTTTTGTCAATTCTAATAGTACATTATCTGTGGCCAACGTGCTGTACTCTCCGCTGGGATGCAACCAATAGAGGAAAGGTCGCAAAGTACTTTCACTATTAAAAATAATTCCATCCTGACTAGGCATCCAATGCCCTCCGATAGGTCTAGCTACGTGAAGAATCTCCGCTGCAAGAGCTGCATCTGTGGGGATGAAGTAGACCGAATCAGTCCCAATACCTGCAATATATGCTGGCCCCAGATAACAAAACTGAATAAATCGATCATATTCGGATAATTTATCGAGATGATTCCTACTAAAGTGACTAATAGTAAACTTCTTCTCACCATCCCTACAATAAGCCAATTGGTCCTCGTTGTGAAATAAAACCATTGAAGATCTGTCATACAAAATTTCATGAGAAAAATTCATATCGAAAGAAGCAGAAAATCCTTTCACTCCATTTGAACGAACGGTCTTCTTAACTGGTAAAATCACTCTCTCCCAATCGCGATTAGAGTTTTCTAAGTACAATGCAGAATCACCCTCCAGGACTCCAAATGAACGTCCTATATTAAGAAACGAGAATTCTGCTGTGGTACCTGTCGAAACTTGCGGATTTACATGAATCCCCTTAATCAACCATCCACGATCAAGATCAAATTCTTCATCCTTAGAAAACTTATTTAATAGGGTAATCTGCTCCCGAGGCAAAGCCTTCTGAAAGTATTCTTTGACAAATTGTTTGTCACTTATGTTTTCACCAACATGAAACGTCTGAATATAAACGAGTATTACGAGAGCAAAAAACACCAGCGTATAAATCCATTCAGGGTTATGCCGGGCGTAACTCCGAAGTGTTGCCCTGTGATTGCCGAAAACTTCTTTCATTATCATAATCAGATGCACTAGGTCAATAAAAAAGCCCATCTCACCGCCAACACAATGGCGTATAAGATGGGCTCATGGAACTAAGTTAACAAGCTATTGAATGAAAGCAAAAAACAATAACAAATTATTAATCGAGTGATGATCAAGTTGTAATTTTGCTATTTAACTGTGCCAGTGACATCTTACCACTCGTACGATTGGATATAATCATAAAATGAGACATATGGAACTAGGCATTGGCATGTTTGGAGACAATCACTACGACACAAGCGGGAAACCCCTGGCGGCGGGTGAGCGGTTGCGGGAGCTGATCGAAGAGATCAAGCTGATGGACGAAGTGGGCATCGATTTTTTCGGTATCGGCGAGCATCATCGTCCTGACTATGCCGTGTCGGTGCCGGAGATCATCCTGGCAGCGGCGGCCACCGTTACGAAAAAGATTAAACTGGGCAGCGCCGTCACAGTGCTGAGCTCATCGGACCCTGTACGGATATACCAAAGCTTTGCGACGATAGACCAGCTTAGCAACGGCCGGGCCGAGCTCATGGCCGGTCGCGGCAGCTTCATCGAATCGTTTCCGCTATATGGTTTTAATCTGAACGATTACGATGCCCTGTTCGACGAGAAGCTCGAGCTGCTGCTGCAGATCGACCGGCAGCAGCCCATCACATGGAAGGGAAAATACCGTGCACCCCTGCAAGAGCAAGAGGTACTACCCCGGCCGCTCAACGATCACCTGGATATCTGGCTTGCCCTGGGTGGCACGCCCCAGTCGGTTGTCCGCGCCGGCAAACTGGGCCTACCGGTTGTCTTTGCTATTATCGGTGGCAACCCGGCACAGTTCCAGCCGCTGTTTCAATATTATAAAGAGCTGTACGAGAGCTTCGGCCACGACATGACCAAATTTCGGGTGGGTGTACATATGCACAGCTTCTTTGGCGAGAACAGCGCCCAAACGGCCGACGAGTACTACCCCGTGTACTCCGCACAAATGAACCGGGTGGGCCGCACGCGCGGATGGCCACCGTTCCAACGCGACCAGTTCGACTATGGGCGGGGCAACGAAGGTGCTTATCTCTTTGGGGATGCGAATGAAGCCATCGACAAGATCCTGCACATGCACGAGCTGTTCGGCATCACACGCTTCTCGGCACACCTGGATGTGGGCGGGCCTTCCCACGCCTCTCTCATGAAAGCGATCGAGATTTACGGAACCCGCATCGCACCAAAAGTACGCGAAGCCCTTCGCCGGTAGTTATACCTGGTTTGCATCATCAATCCATTTTCAACGTCTGCACCGGGTTACTCCGCGAAGCGCGCAAGGTCTGTGTGCCGACGGTGACGAGTCCCAACACGAGTAATGTACTGATCGCTATCAGGACTGTTCCTAACCCGAAGCCTACCCGGTTTGGCAAAGACTGGAGCCAAAGGTTGTTTATAAAATAACTCAAGGGTCCGCCAATGCATATCGCTACCCCCAGTACTTTAAAAAAGGACTTCGACAGTAATAGGGCAATACTCGAATCGTTAGCACCCAAAATTTTACGGATGCCTACTTCCTTGCGTCGTCTTTCGGTTATATACATCGCCATACCCAACAAGCCAAGGCACGCGATAACAACTGCCAGAAAGGCAATGAACCCAAGAATGGTAACAACATCGAAAAAACCACGATACATGGCATCGAGCTGGTCCTCATAGAAATCATACCGAAAGGGGTTCACCGGGTCAATCGCTTTCCATCTATTTTCTAACTGCAAGAGCGTGCCGGCGGCATTATCGGAAACCATCCTGACACTCACATACCCGAAACTTTCCGGCTGGTAACGGAGTACCATCGGGCTGACGCCATCTTCGTTCACCAGTGCCGTATGCTGAAAATCTTTCGTTACCCCTACAACCGTAAATTCCTCGGTCCCACCTTTAGACTGAAGCATTTCCCCTACGATGTCAGGCGCATGAGCGTAGCCTAAAGCGTGCACGGCGGCTTCATTCACCAGCACGAACCGGCTGGTGGAATCGCCGGATACGTTCATGTTCTCACCCGCTACCAGGCTAAGCCCGAGGTTGCCGAGGAAATGATCATCCGTGAGCAACACGCCGAACCTGGTATATTCTACGTCGCTTCCCGCCACGCGCAAGCTCACACCGTTTTGTACGTTGGTAGCAGGAATGATATCAGAAGCCGAGACGGAGGCAACACCCGATACCGTCAGGAATTCGTGTATCACCCGCCGATGGTCATTGCCTTGTAACGAGATATTGACAACGTTCTTCGCATTGAATCCATATTCAAAATCAAGATAGTGCCGGAACTGGTTGTAGATCAGCACCACCGTTGTAATGAAAAAAAGTGACACAACAAACTGCGAAACACTCAACACCCTGCGCACGCCCAGTTTACCCGGCCGGAGTGTATCCAGATTCTTTAACGCCCGGGCAGGTTGGTATTTTGACAAGTGCAGTGCCGGATAAAGACCGGCCATTAGCCCAATGACCAGGGAGAAGCCTATAAACATCAGGTAAACATTACTATTTGCATGTAAGCTAAAATCCAGGTAACGATTGACCCACAGTCCCAGGAAGGCCGGTTTAATGATGACCAAAAGGATCAGGGCCATGCCCAGTGCCATCAACGACGTGAGCATTGACTCGCTGAGGAACTGGAGAATGAGATTTTTTCTGTGGGCACCCGTCACTTTGCGAACTCCGATCTCTTTCATACGGGTCAGTGCGCGGGCAGTCGAGAGGTTTGTATAATTCAGGCACGCCGACACCATGATAATCAGGGCCAGCAGGGATAGGAAATAATAGGCCATCAGCGGAAGCGTGTACCCCGGCGCGTTGCTCACGAGTATGCCCGGTGTGATGGCGGTGAGCTGCTGCTGCGTCAGCGCGAATCCTTTCATGTCTTCCTGCCCGGCATACCGGCGCGTGACGATATCCTGCAGCGCTGCGGTAAGCTCTTCTTCAGTTTTACCGTCTGCCGTCACGGCATATGTATAGACTGAAAAATCATGGACCCAATCGTTGCTGTTATCGCCTATTTTCCCGGCAGCATACAACGCCGGCAGCGAAGCGGCAGAAAGTAATACGTCGAATTTCAGGTGTGAGCGATGCCCTTTGTCTTTTACGACACCGGTGATGGTATAACTGCCCCAAGGCACGGCGATGCCCGGTTCTCCATCCCCTAGCATCGAAAGGCCCCGATTGTTCAGGTCAACGATTTTTCCAACCGGCTCCGCACCGTTGAATAGTTGCTGTGCGAGCGCGGTCGATATCACCATGGTATTGGGTGTGGCCAGCATGCGCTGTACATTTCCGCCGGTAACATCGTAACTGAAGACGTTGAAAAAAGACGCATCGACAAAATAGCCGCGTGCCTCCACCGTCGTGCCATTGTACAGAAGATCACCCCCGACTCCTCTTCTGAGCTGCGTTGATTCTTCTACGACGGGGTAGTCGGTCTTTAGGGCATTTGCCAGTGGCGAGGGCGTGGTGGCTGACGGCGCCTTGCTGCCGGGGCGATCTGACAGGATCCGGTATATGCGGTCTTTCTTTTCGTGAAATTGATCATAACGCTTATGATCCGCCAGCATGAGCATGATGAGCATGCACACCGACATGGCGATGGCAAGGCCGAATACATTGATAAACGAGAAAGTCTTGTACTTCAAGATATTTCTCCATCCGATGGTAACGTAGCTCCTGAGCATATCGCAAGTGTTTTAACTGTCAATGCCTTAGACAGCGTCTTTACCTGTCAGGTTACAGCCCGCCGCCACAATTGGGGCGGCCCAAATGCGAACAAACCTCCGTACTTGCCTATGGTGCCGGACGGTACTGTACTGCGTCCGGGATGGGCTGAGGATCTTTTGTGTCGATCCGGCTGGGCGTGAGGTAAGCCAACCGTAGCTTGAAATCCTCTTTCTTATGGAGGTATTCGATACGTATGGGGTAAAGCCCTTTCGACAATGGAATGATATAACTGTCTGCTCGCCGCGTATAGCCGCCGTCCCATTGCATCAATAGTCGGTTGCCCAGGTAAAATTTTGTGCCTTTGTCGGCCTCCATTATAAAAATATGGTACCCTTCTTCGGTGGTTTCCAGAAATCCTTCGACCACGATGGCATAATCCTTTTTCCGTGGCAGCTCGTCTGGATTAAAATTGTGATCAGTAATGCCGGTTTTCGTCGGCTTTACACCTTTGAGATCCGGCCAGGTGCTCCAGTCGCCTTCATAGTAACTATAACGAAAGCCGCCCGGCATCAAATTCTTTTGCTTCGCTGCCGGCCGAAGCGGCGTGGTGACTGTAAAAATACCCGTCGTGCTTTTATTATACCGGCTCCGTTGTGTAAAGCGTGTATAGGTAACCTTACCGCCGCCGGTCAGTGTAAGCTCGGGTTGTATTTTGGCAGAGGTAAGAGTTGGCATCGTGCCATTTAGGGTGTAGCGAACGCTCGTGGTATCTTCGAAGTACCAAAGCTTAATGGGCTTGTCTTTCAACACCAGCCCGTTCATGGGGTGAAACTCGATGTTGCCGACGAGCCCGGTATAGTTAAATCGCAAGCCATCGTAGGTGGTCTTCAATCGCACGGAGCTGTGCGACTCGCCCGGGTATGATACTACTTTCCAGTGCAGGTCTGCCGGCGCATGGCTTTTTAACACGGCATCCAGGGTATCAACTTTCATCTCCTTCATTCCGGCCTCGTCACGCCCGCTGACATAGAGTGTCGCATTCAACCCTGCCAGCGCGCCCAACCGGCTCGCAGCCATTTTGGGTACATAACACTTATCCCACCACATGCTGGGATCGACCGCGATGTAGGACTTGAACGTCGCGGGCTCTTTCAACATGGCGTAGGTTACAAACAGTCCGCCGAGCGAATGCCCCCAGAGTGTATTATCGCCGTTGGATGGATACGTTTTGTTTACATACGGGATCAGCTCCTCTTTGATAAACCGCAGGAAGTTATCGCCACCGCCAGACGTTTTCCAACTTTCCAGGTGCGTCGGCGTCAGGTCTTTGTTTCGGTCGATTCCCAACACACTTACAATGATCGTCTGCGGCACATAGCCTTCACCTTGCACGAAGCTCTGCACCCGCGTAATGAGCCCTGTGTTCCAGTTGCCTCCATCCAATACATACATCACATCGTAGGTATCCGTGCTTCCGGCTTTATACCCCGAGGGCGTAAATACCTGAATCAATCGCTTTTGGTTCAGAATGGTGGACCGGATCGAGTCAAGCCGACTTTGGAAGGAAAGGTTAAGAACGGTGTCCTGTGCCTGTACGGCTGGGGCAATACTTCCAAGCGCGATCAGCAACAGGAAGAAAAAATAACGGCTATTTCTCATGATAGGCTTTTATACATATGTCTACGCTTAACATTCCCTATGCCAGGCCTGTGACGGCCCGTTTTACGCCTCCAGGCCACGGGTATGCTGTGCGCCGGGCCAACGAGTGTTCGAATATAGGTAAATCTTGTCCGCCTGCGGTCGGGGATGTGTCGCTTATTAGATCAGACGCCCATGAGCGGGTTTTGGTTGCAGCAGCAATCTAAATTTGATATTTTATATGGCTGGGATTGGCACCGGCGACTGGCGTGTTGGACGAAGGTAGTCGGCGGAGCCATGGCACCAGACCTAGCGGGCAGTGGAATGGTTTACCAGGTTGGTGGGTGGATAGCCGAACTGCTTTTTGAACGCCAGGGAGAAATGCGACAGGTCTTCAAAGCCTACTTCTAAATATACCTCCACGGGTTTCCGTCGTTTTTCGCGGATCTGATAGTGTGCCAGCTCCAGGCGTTTTTGGGTGAGCCAGCGCTGGGGCGTGACCTGATAGTGTTTTTTGAAATCACGGTTGAAGGTGGAGAGGCTGCGGCCGGTGAGGTAGCTGAACTTTTGCATGGGCATATTGAACATGTAGTTCTTTTCCATGAAGCCGGCCAGGTCGATCTTGCCGGGCTCGTCGAAGTTGGCCAGGATGCCGTCAATCTCGGGATCGATGATGCGCAGAATGCTGATCGCCTCTTGAATCTTGAGCGCGGCAATGTTTTCGGGGAATTGCTCTTCTACTTCGAAATACGGTATGAGAGAAGTAAAACAACTTTTCAACAGGGGATGTTGCTCGAAGTAGCGGATCTTCTGCGATACCATGGCCGGTGACGTTGTTGTCACACCTTCATAGAACTTGCGCAGTCGTCTTTCCGGCAGGTGCATGGCCACCGACTTGTGTGGCTGGCCGTCCTTGGGGTAGATGATGACCGATGACAGCTGGTTTCGCGGGAGGAGGAAGATATCGCCGGCCTGGAACGTATATGTTTCGTCGGCCTGGATGATCTTGGCCCCACCCGCGATAAACCAGATGAGCATGTGGTCATCGAACAACGCCTCTGCTTTAAAGGGCTTATCCGAATAGCAGGCCAGCTTGATGTCAGGGGTGATATAGTTTGTTTGAAAGTCCATGAGTCTTTTGTTGTTTGACAGGACGCATGTAACCGCGCGCTGGTTGCCTGCACGACGGCATAAACAAAGTTAATGAATGATTTATAGGATCAATCAACCGGGAACGTTATGCCCGTCATTTCCTCGCTGAGCGACCACAAACGTTTGGCATTGGCTTCGTCCAGGGAGTACGGCTGTACGCCGCGTTGCGTTGAGGGGTCTTCGTAGTTTGGTGACAGGTTGCCGAGGTCCAGTTCGGCCACGTCGGCGTCTTCGCAGTATACGCCACCGAGGTCGCTCAGCTGCGGGCTGGTGGCACACCATACGGTCGTGGCAGCGCCCTGGGGCAGTGTTTTAAGTCTGGCCTCCACTTCGGGTTTCAGGTTGCCGGCTTCGTCGATAATGCCCATTTGTTGGAAGAGCGCGATCGGCGCTTCACGGGCCAGATCGGTACCGTTTACGGCGCCGGGGTGTAGTACGTACGCGCGAACCTTGTGCGCCCGGGCGCGGCGGTCGAGCTCGACGGTGAACAGGTTGTTGGCGGTCTTCGATTGTCCATAGCCTTGCAGGGTTTCATAGTCGCGGTGTCTGAAATCCGGATCTTCGAAGTTGAACGGCGCCATCTGGTGGCCATACGACGACACGGTAACTACCCGGGCGCCTTTTGCTTTTTTGAGCGCGGGCCAGAGACGGGCCGTCAGCTGGAAGTGGCCGAGGTGATTGGTCGCCAACTGTGACTCGTGACCACGCTGATCGTATCGCAGCGGCACCCACATGATACCGGCATTGTTGATCAGCAGGTGTAACGGTCTGCCTAACTTTACGAAGTTGGTCGCAAAGGTATCGATCGAGCTCGGGTCCATCAGGTCCATCAGCTCGACGGTTACGTTGGGTATGCCTTCGAGATTTTTACGGGCCTTTTCGGGGTCACGCGCCGGGGCGATTACGGTCGCACCCGCCTCTGCCAACACGCGGGTAGTTTCCAACCCGATGCCGGCGTAGCCACCCGTGATGATGACCGTTGTTCCGGTGAGGTTCTTACCATCGAGTACTTCGCTCGCTGTTGAAGTAGCGTTAAAGCCTGAGCCCAGGGGCTGTTGCAACGCGCCTTGATAATTGTTTTGTTCCATAGTTGTTTCTGAATTTGTTGGAACAAAATTAGCGTGGACATGCCCCGTGGTGCTTTGTTTAAACCGTCAATCTTACTTTGCTCAAACAGTCAACCGGTGGAATTCCACTACAGCTTTTCTTTATCGTTTGGGTATACTTTTTTTCCTACATGCTTCCCATGGTGTTTTTCTGTGACTAAACAACTTTTTCTTCAAAGAAACCGAAGATCTGGCCGTTGGCAAGCTGTACGTGGCTCATACACATGCACCCTTCTTCCGCCGCTGCGGAGAGCAGCACCGTGGCCCCTTTGCTGATCAAAAGGTCCACAGTGCTTTTTAAATCTCCGACGCGAAAGCTGAGCAAGACAGGACGCTGCTCATTGAAATGAGCCGGTATACACGATCCCATTCCGTGCAATTCCAACAACACACCCGGCGCCACACGCAGGACTGTCAGGCCAGGTTCTGTATAGACTGCTGCTGTTTCTGGCAGCGTCTTTAACAGGGCCTGCAACGGACATCCTTCTGCGCCGGCGGTCATGGCGATCGTTAAAACGGTTTGCTCTTTCATAGTACCGTCTTCCGTATTATATCTGCGCGGTTCCGCCGTCGACGAACAATTCTATACCGGATATAAAGCTCGAGTCGCCGGAGCCCAGGAACAGCGCGGTTGCTGCAATCTCTTCTGACTTTCCGAAACGTCCCATGGGGATATTTTTCTTTAACGTTTCAATGGTTTCCTGCGGTACACCGGCAAAGGTGTTTGTATCGATCGAGCCCGGGCTTAATACGTTGACACGAATCTTACGGGGCTGAAGCTCGAGCGTCCAGGTGCGGGCCAGCGAACGGACAGCTGCCTTGCTGGCACTGTATACGCCCATGCCGGGGAGTGCTTTGACAGTGGCAATCGAGCCGTTCAGGATGATAGACGCACCTTCGCTCAGGAGTGGCAGGGCCTTTTGTACGGTAAAGATGGTACCCCGCACGTTGACGTCAAATACCCGGGTATATTCCTCTGGCTGGATCGCATCCACACCGATACCAAAGTGGCCAACACCGGCACTGGCAAAGAGCACATCAATACGTCCTTTTTCTTTTTTTACGATTTCATATAGACGATCGATGTCTTCCAGGTTGCCCGAGTCCGCGCGAACACCGGTTACGTTACGTCCGATCTCTTTTACAGCGGCGTCGAGCTGATCCTGGCGACGGCCGGTAATAAATACATAAGCACCTTCTTCTACAAATGTTTTTGCCGTGGCCAGTGCCATGCCGCTGGTTGCGCCGGTGATTACGGCGACTTTGTTCTCTAATTTGCGTGTCATATAATTTTGTGTTTTGCGCCAACCTTATTATCTGGTTAACGAAACAAAATTGCATGACACGTGCTCTGTGGAACGATGACGTTTGGTAAGAAAGAATTTGATGTAGATCGATTGCTTTTTTGACATTTGTCAAGAGACATGAGCATCTTAGTGTTTAAGGCGACGCAGACGGCTGAGGGTCTCCGGGGTGATGCCCAGGTAAGAGGCGATCATGCCTTGTGGCACCCGCAGTGCGAATTCGGGATACCGCTTGACAAAGTTCTGGTATTTCTCTTCTGCATTGGTGCTGATCGACTCGTGGATCCGGGTCTGGGAAACGACAAAGCTCTTGTTCAGGATGTTGTTGATCATCTGGTTAAAGGCCGGTATGGTTTCGGTGAGGTGTTCCATGTCTGCTTTTTCGAACACGACTACTTCCGACTCTTCGATGGCGTCAATGTTAAACCGGGATGGTTGCCCGGAGAGCAGACTCTCGCGATCGCTGATCCACCAGTTTTCCATTGCAAAACGGATGATATGCTCGTTGCCACTATCGTCCACGGAGTAGGTACGCATCAACCCTTTCGTAATAAAGGCGTGCAAATGGCACACATCTCCCTCCTGCAACAAGTATTGCTTTTTGCGGAATTTCCGGACGCGGGACACGGCTTCTATCTGGGCCAGTGCTTCTTCGCTTATCGTGGCCCGTTGCAGAATATATGCTTTAAATACTTCAAACACCTTACTATCAGATAAATGAACAAGACCGCCCGCCGGCGGATGCCAGCGAACGGTCCAAGTTATCTAAAAAAGTATTATCGTGATAAGAACGCCGAAGTTTCCGCGATCAGCGACTGCATAAGGCCGGCTGCTTTCGTATGCTTTAAGATCGGTGCGATCTGTCCACCCCAGAACAATATCATGTCGTGTTTCTTTTGGGCTAACGCTGCCTGCCGGAGCGACGACATGAAGGTGGTCTGTAAGGGAAATGGCAGGATGTTTTTCTCCTGGCCTATCAGGTCTTGGGCAACACGCGTGGTAATCCCGCGTCCGAGTCTTCCGGTAAAGGCACGGGACAAGGTGGTGTGCCGGGCTGCGTCGGAAAATAGGGCGGCCCGGTGTGCCGGCAATGCGCCCGATTCGTCCACGGCCAGGAAGGCGGTGCCCACTTGCGCAGCATCGGCTCCCAATGTCAACGCGGCGGCTATACCGCGGCCGTTGGCAATACCGCCGGCAGCAATGATCGGTGCTTTCACTTTTTCCCGCATGAGCTGTACCAACACGAAGGTGCCCGTTGTCGACTGTTCTGCGGGCGCCAGGAATGAGGGGCGGTGGCCGCCGGCCTCAAAGCCCGAGGCGATGATCATGTCCACGCCGGCGTTGTCCAGCGCAAGGGCTTCGTCTAACGTGGTGGCCGCGCCCACCAGTTTGATCCCCAGCCGACGGCATTGTTCGAGCACGTCGGCCGACGGTATGCCAAACATAAAGCTGAATACCTTTGGACGAATGTCGAGCACTACTTGCAACTGGTTTTCGTAGCGCGATTGGAAAGGCCTGGGCTTTTCAGGCACGGCGATGCCGGCTTCGTCGAAGTAGGGTTTGAACTGCGTCTTGACGCGTTCGTATACATCGTCCGTTGCTATACCTTGTATGGCGTCGGTATCCGACACCCACAGGTTGAGGTTATACGGTTTGTCGGTTGCGTGTCGAATCTTCTTGTCGACGTCGACGATCTCTTGCGGGCTTAACGTATACGCGCCATACCCTCCCAAACCACCTGCCCGCGATACCGCCGTAACCAGCTCGACGGTGGACAAGCCACCGCCGAATGGTCCCTGCAAGATCGGGTATTGAATGCCCAGTATTTCGGTTGCCTTCGTGTTATACCACATAGCATTGTCGTTTCTATTTTTTTATCCAACGTGGTGCCCGGCGCCAAAGCCGCCATCCACGTTGATGATCGCACCGTTTACGAACTGGCTTTTGGCCACGGTATATACCATCTCGGCTACATCGTTCACTTCCCCCACGCGCTTCATCAGGTGCAAGCCTGCCATCTGGTCGGCGTTGTCGCCGTGCATGGGTGTACGGATCACGCCGGGCGCAACGGTGTTTGTGCGGATGTTCTGCGCACCAAACTCTGCCGCCAGCTGCAGGGTCAGCGCATGGATGGCTCCTTTGCTCGCCATGGCCGCCGTTACCGGTACACCGCCCAATGCATGGCCCACGATGGGTGTGCCGATGTTGATGACCACACCATCTTTTTGCTTCAACATCTGCGGAATGACTGCCTGCGTAGTAAAGTACGTTCCCTTCAGGTTAGTATTCAAGAATTTGTCGAGGTAAGCTTCGTCCACTTCCAGGAACGGCCTGGACTCAAAGATCCCGGCGTTGTTGATCAGGACATCGGCAGAGCCGAACCGGTCGACGGCAGTCTTGACGAGCAGCTCGCCTACGGCTTTGTCGCGGATGTCGCCGGGTACAAAGGC
Organism: Dawidia cretensis; assembly: GCF_018598175.1. Classification (GTDB taxonomy): domain Bacteria; phylum Bacteroidota; class Bacteroidia; order Cytophagales; family Cyclobacteriaceae; genus Ohtaekwangia; species Ohtaekwangia cretensis. The sequence goes on along the minus strand of NZ_JAHESE010000002.1, from coordinate 3,656 downwards.
CAGGTTGCCGCCACCACCCAACTCGTCGTAGGTTTGTTTCAGTTTGCTGGCCGTGGCCGAGTTGATCACCACGTTATCTCCTTTTGCCAGGAAATAGTGAGCCAGGGCTTTGCCGATGCCAGAGGAAGCGCCGGTAATAATAATTGTTTGCTTTTTCATAGTGCTCAGTGTTTGTGTTTGCTTGAACAACACAAACATGATGGGAGGAGTTGACGCGATCGTGTGATCTACATCACAATCGGTGGAGCACAGTCCAATAATGTGACCTACATCACACCACTATGGCTGGTATAGACGGCTCAGCGTCTCGCGCGATACGCCCAGGTAGGCGGCGATGAGCTGTTTGGGCACAACGTTGTAGAGCTGCGGGTATAATTTCAACACCTCTTCATAACGCTGACGCGCATCATGGTGCATGAAGGATAAAAGGCGCTTTTGCGCGGCTACATAGCCCCGGTTGGTCCGCCAGCGAAAAAAGGATTCGATGGTGTGTAGTTCCCGGCAGAGTTTTTCCCGGTCGGCGCTGGACAGGCACAGTACCTCGCTCGTGGTGATACAGTCCACATGCGTGGTGGCGCGCGTGCCGTTGTAGAGTGCCTCATAGTCGGATGCCCACCAGGTGGGCATGGCGAATTGGAGAATAAACATCTTGCCCTGGTCGGTTTGGTAAAACGACTTCAGGCATCCGTCCAGTACAAAGTATTCGTGCTCTACGGCGTCGCCGGGGAAAATGATGGTTTGTCCTTTTTTGTACGACTGCGGTTTGAAGTGTGAGAAGAAGTAGTCAAACTCGTCGTCGGACAAGGAGGTGGTTTTGGCGATGTGGGATTGTAGGATCGCTTTGGCGTTCATGCGGGATGGCGTGAATGCGAAAGATACACAATAAAGCACTTGCTGGCGCCTGTCATTGTCCAAAACTACAACGCAGGGGCCGGCTGCCTTGATCTTTTCTGGAAGCTGAGGATCATGTCGTACAGGAACATGGGGCCTGTCCAGGAGACCCAGATGATCGTTGCCAGCACTTCGCCGATGGCGTTCGCCGCGCCGAGCTGTTGTGTGATCGGCAGCATGTATACAACGCTTTGAATGACAAACGCCATGGTGACGATATAGCTGCGCGTGGCCCACTCTTCGTGGAGCTTAAATTGTTTGGTGACGGCCATGCGCCAGGCTAACACGGTTGTTATGGTCCAGGTGGCGCCCAGGGCGTGCAGCGACACGATATAAGAGAGGCCTAACGACAGCGCGGTGGTGCTGACTAATATCAAGGCGCCAAAAGCCGCGAACAAAACACCGATGGTATAGGCCTGGCCAATGATACGGTGTGTACGCCGGTATTTTTGGCGGAGGGATTTCCAGAATAGAAATGGACCGGCCACCAGCGCCACGGCGCCACCGGCGATGTGGCCCAGAATGGCCCAGGTATACGGTAAGTATTTGCCCAGCACGTCGGGCGACAGGCTGAAGAAACGCGCCGAGTGTACAATGAAGAACGCGGACAATAAAACGATAATGGTTTTGCCCACAGGGCGGCCGTAGCCGTAAAGTTTATTTACGATTTGCATGATTTCTCTGAAGTTAGTTGTTACACGAATTTTTACCGCCAGGCACACCCTTCCCACGCGTCAAGGTTGGATGTGACGATCCGGTACAGTACCTTTGTTTAGGTCAAGTGACCAAACAAATGTAGGTCAAGTGACCTATTTATACAAGTGCTTTAAAAAATTTCTGATGACCAAGCGAGACGAGCGTACCCGGTTGATTATCGACCAGACTATCCAGCTCTTGCGGGACGAGGGCAGTGAAGGCCTGACCCTGCGGAAGGTCGCTGCGGCGTGTGGCATTACGCTCAGCAACCTGCAATATTATTTTCCGGGCAAGGCCGAGCTGATACAGGCTACCGTCGCGCAATTTTTTACTACGTGCCAGGAGCTCATCCAGGCGGACAGGGCGCTGGTGTTGCCGAAGGATCCGGAGTCGTCCCGGGCTTTTCTGAAACGGGTGATCGAGGTGTTGGTGGTGTGTGACAACCAGGAGTTCAATGTGATCTTCCGGGAGATCTGGGCGCTGTCGAGCCGGGATGCGGCGCTGAAGGCTACATTGGAAGAGTATTATAGGAACTATGCGCAGTGGATGATCGGGTTGATGGAAGAGATTTTTCCGCAGGCGAATGAGATTGTTAGTTTGTTGATTCCCTATGCGGAGGGGTATGCGTTGGTAGGGAATACGTTGCCGTTGAATCGCGAGAAGCAGGTGGCGATGCTCGTAAAGCTTATTACAGAATGGCCGGCTTCACCGCGTAGTGGTAAAGCCGGCGCGCGTGTTGGTGTTAAACGCTGACGGGTAGTATGACGGTAAATTTTGTATACCGGCCGGATTCTGATGTGACATCGATTTTGCCATCCAATGCCTGGGCGGCTTTTCGGGCCACATAGAGTCCCAGGCCGCTTCCCTTTGATGACTCGTGACCGATGAAGAACATGTTGAATACGTCGGTGCGGATGCCGTCATCGATGCCTACGCCGTTGTCGTATACCGTGAGTTGGAGGGTGTTTCCTTCTGCCGCTACTTTTACTTCTACGCGTGCATGCTCGGTGCTACGCAGGCGGCTGAAATACAGAGCGTTTTCGACGAGGTTTGCCAGGATGGTCTTTACCAGCGTCGCGCTGGAGTGAAGGTGTATGCCGTCGTGGCAATCGACGTGAAACTCTACCCCGCTCGCGGCGATCTCGGTTGCTAACCGGGTCTGCACCTCTCCGATCACGCCGCGAACACAAAACCTGGTAACCTTCTGGGCCTCCTGGCTGATCTCGCTGGTCTCAATAAGTTTCTTCAGCATGCGGTCCATTTTCAGTACGACACCTTTGACTCTTCCGACAAGTTCGGCTGTGGCCATTTTTTCGCCGAGGTGACATAGCCCCAGGATCGAGCTGATGGGCGAGCGCAGGTCGTGCGAGGCGCGGTATAAGAATGTATCGAGCTCGCGGTTCGATTGCTCCAGCGACAGCGTCCGCTTCACGACGATGGCTTCCAGGTTTTCGTTGATGGTCGTAACCTCTTCGTTGGCTACACGCAGTGCTTCCCGTTGTCGGCGCAACCTGCCACTGAACGATATGAGCAACACGATCAATACACCAAATACAATCAGGATGCCGATGGTCGTCAGGAGTCGTTGCTGAAAGAGCTGTTGCTCTTCGGCCCGCTTTTGTTGCGTGATGGAAAGTCGCTCTTCGAGGTTTTGCACATCGAAGTAAGTGTCTTTCAACGTACTGATGATCTCGCGGTAGTCGTTCTGATTCTTGTAAAACTTGCTTTCGTTCTCAATCAGCATGATCTCCAACCGGTCGAGGTCGGCCAGCAGGTTTTTGCGTGTGTCATCGTTCAGGTTGGAGACACCCTTCTTCAGCTTGTTGGTGATCATCTCGATCTTTTCTTCAAATGCCGTTCGATTTGCGTCCAGGGCGTCGCTTTCGCGATCCGCATGGCTCAAGAGGTTGTGGATATCTTCTGCTACAAAGGACGAGTCTGAAATACTGGCCATGAAGTCCGACCGCCGGGAGACGGAATCCTGCATGCGGCCTACCAGCTCGCGGAACTTGGCGTCGATACGTGCCCGCGCTTCCGGGCTGAAGTTGCTCATGGATATATTCTTGAAC